>NZ_QSFA01000009.1 GCF_003467125.1 Megasphaera sp. AM44-1BH | reverse complement strand
AAAGCAACGATGCGAGCCATCATAAAGAACTCAAAAACCATAAAACAGGAATGAGAAAAATATAGCACGTATGAAAACCAAACAAAAAATGCTCACGAAGCCCATTACAGCAGGCTTTGCGAGCATTTTTTTTATTTTAAAAGTGTCAAAGATGGGATTATATACTTACAAGCCGTCTATTTCCAATAGGATGGTTAAAACTATTTTGTATAACAAAATAACGAACAATGATATTTTAGCAATATAACTATTATTGACAAACATAACTGGAAGATTATAATAATAGTATACCGGTATATCGGTATACCGGATGCACGTAATTAAGAAATTCTAGAATAGTGTTTTAGAGAGGAGAGAGTACTATGTTCAGGTTCATGCACACCAAACTCCCGGAATTTATCAAGAAAATGTATGTCGCTGTCCACGACGTGGATGACACGAAGACGATGGAAATCCATGGTCTGGAAAGTCTGCACAGTGCCAAGATGCAGTCACTGCGTACAGGCCGTATTGAAGAAGCAGTCCATGAAATCGCTGGCCGGGATGATGTACAGCATGTAGAAGTCCTCGTACTGCCCCGTGTTCCCGAAACGATGCATACTGTTCTTATCAAGGGCAAGGACGAAAACGGCAAGACGACGAAGATTATCATGGAAGTCATCAATATCATTCATCCTACAGAAGAAACAGAATTTGACGGCTGCACGGATATTGAAGACAGAAGACCAAAACTGGGTCTGCACTAAGGAGGCGCATACATCATGAAATATAAAGTTCTGCCCGGTGGGGATATTGATAATAAGATTATACCTGTATCGGTTGTATTTCTCGATGTCAAAGAAATTGAAAAGAGTGGTCTTTCCCAGGATGATGCTATCCGCAAGGTAGCTTCTACGATTGAAGGGCCGGCTGCTATCAATATATTTGATATGGATGCCGTGACGACAACCAGTGACGGCATTGTCGTCGAAGGGGCTATCGTCCGCATGGGGGCTTCCGATAATGGCAAAGTCAATAATGAATTCGGCATCCTGCCCATGCAGGAAATCACCCTCTCCGATGAACTCGTAGAAAAGGAACCCCATCTGAAACAGTGGAAGAAATTATTCCCGGAAAAGAAAATGTTCCGTGGCCCGAACCCGAAAGACAAGAAGATTCCTGTCCATAATGTCGTCATTACCGGCCGGGCTTCCAACAACAATTCCGCAACGGAAATGATGAATATCATCACTATGGATGAAGTCCTGTTCCCGATTCTGGGCCAGCTCGAATGTATGCATCACGGTGACGTCCTCGTCGGTCTGACCGGTCAGGTCATTTCTGTCGGCATCGGTATGACCGTCGCTGAAATGTACGGTCGTGTATTCCCGCATCCGCAGTTTGAAGCCGGCGATACGGCTCATGGTTCCGGTGCCTATGCCAAGACGTTGAAACAGTATATTCCCTGCATCGTCTGCGATAAGAAGGTCATTGCCCGTCTGACTATCCGCGCTCTCCAGTGCGGCTGCGTACCGGCCCGTGATATTGGCTGCTCGCCTGTCGTCCTGTCTATTGCCCGCGCTATGGGTACACCCATCGACTTTGACCGCATTACACCGGCCGCCCAGGCAGAACTGGACAGCATCGGCTGCACGCGGGAATGGATGAAACAGACGTCTCATATGACGGCAGATGAAGTCATCGCCCATGCCGATGAAATCCTGCCGGGCGTGGAACAGGCCAAAAAGTATCATGCCGATGATCTGCTGGTAGAAAAAGAAATCTGATAGAAACAGGGGATTTGCCATGGCTGATGAAAATATTATTGTCTATACGGATAAGACCGTTGTCAAAGTACAGGGACTCGATGTCAAAGGACTGGACACGCGGGCACTGGAAAAAATCCTGATGGATAAATTTCATTCTGTCGTCCGGGTCATTGGTGTAACCGGTTCGTCTATTGATATGGATATATATGGTATCGATCCGGAACAGATACAGAAAGACGAACATGGTCTGATCCAGGCTATTTCGACGACAGAAGGGGTTACGGCGACGGAGCTGGCGAAACTGGCAGGAGCGGAAAAAATCGTACCTGTCGATATCAATCATATTCCCCAGCGTGACCACGACTACTGTGCCCGGGAAAGGTGGATTCATCATGATTGATACGGCGACGATTATTCCCACCGGTGATGAAATCAAAGCGGGTATCGTCTTTGATACCGATAGTGCTGCTGTCGTGCAGCAGCTGGTGCGCTACAATCCGGAAATGCAGATTACCCGTATTGCGCCGGTGACAGATGAAGAAGATAAAATCGAACAGGCCATCCGCAAGGCTGCAGCCGTATCGGATCTGGTCGTGCTCATCGGGGGGAGCGGTGGAGGACACCGTTACAGTTCTACGCTGGGAAAAGATTTTACCCACACAGCACTGGAAGCGATGTTGTCGCCCAGTGCCAGCCGGCAGCTCTTTGGCAAGAACGGTCATTTGTGGAGCTGCCTGGTATGTGGCAGATTGGGTGATGCACTGGTTCTGAACCTGCCAGGTCCGTTTGTCGAAGCCAGCGCAGCGATTGAAGCATTCGTGAAAAATGCCGCATCAGACAATCTGGAAACCATCAATGCAGCCATGGCGGAGGCTGTGAGAAAGCAGTATCCCTGATGAATGATTACAGGGTACGACTCTACAGAACCTGCCTGTATCAGGTACCGGCGGCTGTCGGCGTCTGGTGCAGGGCAGAGGACCTGGATGGCGTTGATGGACAAATCAGACGGAGTCTGACGGCATATCAGAGGGAAGACGTACGATGTATTACAGATCCTGTAGCGCTTGACCAGTATCTGGCAGATTATGTGACCTGGCTCTGCCCGCTCGCTGTTCTGGCAGCGGCCGCCAATATAGCGGCCTGGCAGAATGGGCCACGGACAGGCGGTATTATCGGATCCCTGGGGGGAGAAGCCCATGTCATCGATGAACATATGGCGGAAATCCTCCCACAGGTCTGGTGCCTGTCGTATGCAGGAGGACCGGGACTGTTATTGCAGGGAAGCCGGCAGGCGGCCTGGAAAATGCGGGAGTACCTGGAATACCCGGGACAACAGTTTACCTGGGATGATGTGCGGCTGCATCTGAAACAGCAATCTGTTTCTGCCTACTTGTACGTTACCGATGGCAGTGGCGGAGAAGGCATACTGGCCTGTGGTGATGAACAAAAAGAAGAACGGATTTGTTTATCTGATAATAACATATCATTCTAAACGATAACTATATGATTTAAACTGAAACGTATGCAAGACAAATTGTTCGTGATGATCGTGAAGAAAGAGAGTTGAAACGTGACATGTTAGATTTGAAAAAGCAGGAACTGCCTCATCTCATACGGGTACGGCAGCACTTCCCGACAGACTGCATCAGTGACATTCCCGCTGCGGTACGGCAGGAACTGGATAAACTGACGCTGGATGACAAATTGCGCGATAAACAGATTGCCATTACGGCTGGCAGCCGGGGGATTGCCAATATTGCAACTATTATCCGCAGTATTGCTGACTATGTCAAGGCAAAAGGGGGACATCCATTCATTGTCCCTGCCATGGGAAGCCATGGCGGTGCGACAGCCCAGGGGCAGATTGACGTACTGAAAGGATATGGCATTACGGAAGAAACGATGGACTGCCCTATCCGTTCGTCCATGGAAACGGTATATCTGGGAGAAACGGAAAATGGCGCTCCTGTATATTTCGATAAAAATGCTTATGAATCGGATGGAATCATTGTCTGCAACCGGGTAAAACCGCATACAGATTTTTCGGCTCCCAATGAAAGCGGCATCGTCAAAATGATAGCCATCGGCCTCGGGAAAAAAGATGGCTGTTCGGCCATGCATGCCCATGGTCTGGCCCAGTCCATTGCCCAGTCCTGCAAGGTGTCGTTGCAGAAAGCGCCCATTCTCTGCGGCCTGGCCATCGTTGAAAATTCCAATGATCAGACATACCTCCTCCAGGGTGTGCCTGTAGAAACGTATATTGAAACCGATGCGAAACTCCAGCTTCTGGCCCGCAGTCTCGTACCGCATCTGCCAGGCAGCCAGTACGATCTGGTTGTCGTCAAGGAAATAGGAAAGATTTATAGTGGGACCGGGATGGATACGAAAGTCATCGGACGTATCCGCGTGCGCGGTGTGGAAGAACCGGAAAGCCCGGATATCCATATGCTCGTCGCTCTCCGTATGAATGAACATTCCTATGGAAATGCCCTGGGTATCGGTCTTGCCGACATAACGACGAAAGGTCTGGTCAGTCAGATAGACCGGGAATCCATGTATTCCAACCTCATTCCTACGACCTATCTCGAACGGGGCAAGATCCCTGTGTACTTCGATACGGAAGAAGAAGCTATCAGTCAGGCCTATGCATTGGCCAATCCCGGACCGGATGGACGCATTGCTATCATAGAAAACACACTTCATGTTCAGGAACTGCTCGTGTCGGCTCAGATAGTCAAAGAAAATCCGGAACTGGAAGTGTTGGAAGACGATGTGCCTGTCGTGTACACGCCGGACGGAATACTCAATGTGTAACGAATATAGACTGACCTGATTCATCTATCCACTGGAGGTATCATATCATGAATGATGGGAAACAGATTTCGAAAGTAAATGTCGTAGGGGCATTGTCCATTGCGGCGTTGATGTTCAGTAGTTATGTAGGACCGGGATTTGCCGCAGGGACGCAGACCGTAGCCTATTATCTGAAAGCCGGTTCGGCAGGTGTCATCTGGGGGCCGCTTCTGGTCGGTATCCTGACTTTTATCTGGTGCTGGCTGACCTTTGAATTCAACCGTATTTACAAACCGAAAGATTACCGGGAACAATCGGATATGATTTACAAAAATCCGGCTGTACGGCAGGTACTGGGGATTTTTAAGGATTTCTTTTCTCTGGTACAGATTTTCCTCGTAGCCGCCGGCATGATTTCCGGTGCCGCTATTATTCTGGAACAGACCTTTGGTATTCCTAATATGGTCGGGACCCTTCTCTTTGGCGTTTTCATGATTGGCTTTACGCTAAAGGGTGCTAATCTGGTCATGAAACTGGGCAACACGTTGACTATTCTGATCATTGCCATCATTATTTTCATTTTCTTCATCAGTATCGGTACATGCTGGCCGGCAGCGGACCAGTTCATCGAATCGGGCTCTACAGCTGCTGATTACGGTCTTACGACAGGCTATGCCTGGGTCATCGTTTTCTCGTCGATTATCCTCTTTACATGTGGCGCCAATGCGGCTGTTCCTTCCTGCCTTGTGACAATCCGCAGCAAGAAAGATACCTTCCTGGCAGCTCTGGGTACGGCGATTCTCTGTGGCGGCGGTACCATGCTCTGCACTATTCTGTTTGCCGCCGGCATGCCTCATATCACGAAAGAAAGCATCCCTATGCTGTATCTCCTTCACGATATCGTTCATTCTGCTGACTGGACACGGTATCTGTATGTTGCCATTGCCGTTTCCGCTATGCTGAGTACCGGCGTAGGCCTGTTATTCGGCATCAGCGAACGATTCCAGTTGTTGTCGGCCCGCCACAATATCATGGCCAATAAGACGGCGTTCTATCGCCGTGCTGTCATCGGTGTCATCGTCACCCTCATCAGTGTCGCATTCAGCCGCCTGGGTATCCTGACGATCGTTGCCAAAGGTTATGTCGCTTTTACACTCGTTTCGGCACCGTTCCTGATTTATATCCTTTTCCTGGCCGTTCCCTGGAGAATGTACAAAGACAAACAGGATGGGACCTATCCGGAACAGAAATAACGTCGTATATGCATAGTTTATACTATAATAGTAAGGGAGGAAGTCACTATGCCGTCACTTCACATTGAATTTTACTCAGATGTTTTACGCATTGATACGGGAATCGAAGTTATTTATCCGCAGAACTGTACCCGCACGCCGGAACCTCTGCGGGATGTCATCAAACCGCCATTCCCTGTACTGTATCTCCTCCATGGCATCATGCGTGACCAGACAGGCTGGATCCGTTTCACCAACGTGGAACAATACGTCATGGATATGGGCCTCGTCGTCGTCATGCCTACGACGGGCCGTGGCCATTATATCAACCAGCCCCATGGATACCGGTACTTTGATTACATTACCCAGGAACTGCCGAAGGTTATCGGCAATATGTTCCAGGTATCGCAGAAACGGGAAGACACATTCATTGCCGGCCTGTCCATGGGTGGATATGGCGCACTCCATGCAGCAGCCCTCTGCCCGGACCAGTATGCCGCAGCAGCCAGTCTGTCTGGTGTCGTAGATATCGGAGTCATGTATGAATCGAAGGAGCTCTATTCGGATGCAGAACGTCTCATGACCTTTGATAATAAAGATCCCCGTGGCGGTGAAAATGACCTGGTCGTAGAATTCCAGAATGCCGTCAAAGCCGGTAAGAAACTGCCGAAGATGGTATGTGCCGTAGGCAATCAGGATTTCCTCCATGATTATAATATTGCTTTTTATGACAAGGTCAAAGATCTGGCAGATATTGAACTGTGGACGGAAGATGGCGATCATACGTGGGATTTCTGGGACCGCAACATCAAACGAGTCCTTCAGTGGCTGCCAATCAAGCAGCGTCTCGATGATTACAAACCGCAGTTTGTCGTAAAATAAAAAGGAAAGGGTGAGCAGCATGAGCCGGAATGATGGAACAAAAAAAGGAATCGTCCTGTTTGGCGGGACCTTCAATCCCATTCATCAGGGACATATCCGGCTCTGCTGCAGTGCCTGGAAGGCGGTTCATCCACGTCTCGTCGTTCTCATGCCGACCCAGCCATTCTATAAAGAACTGAATACGGAGGCGTCGCAGCGCATTGAAATGTGCCAGCGGGCAGTGGAAAATCTGCCATTTCCCGTAGCTGTCGATGGTTATGAAATACAGCAGGGGAGTTCCTGCCGGACCTATGATACGCTTTGCGCGATGAAACAGAAATTTCCCGACGATCCGCTGTACTTGCTCATGGGCTCGGATACGTTCCTTTCCTTCAGTTACTGGTATCGCTGGCAGGAATGCGGCAGGATGGCAGGACTCCTTGTGGGAATGCGCAAAAGTGATGACCGTGAGCAGATAGAAATGGTAAAAAGTCTGGTGGAACAAGATGGCATTTCGGTGCGGCTGCTGGATCATCAGGCCGATGATATTTCATCTCATGATATCCGTCAGCATCAGGAAAAACAGAGAGAGGAACTGGCACCGGCTGTCTATACGTACATCAGGGAACACCATCTCTATGGAAACGATACGGAGCGATGAAAACGGTGTAAAGTGAGTTATCACGATTATTTGTGGTAACTCGCTTTTTTTATAGCAAAATAGGATGAAGTACGCTTTACGCTGTAAAAAAAACGACCTGCCACAATGCAGCAGGTCGTTGATGATTCACTATATAGATTATTTTGCGAAGTAGCGGGCGAGGAGACCATCGAATACACGGCCATGACGAGCTTCGTCTTTTGCCATTTCATGAACGGTGTCATGGATAGCATCATAACCGAGCTGTTTAGCCAGCGTTGCGATTTCTTTCTTGCCAGCGCAGGCACCCTGTTCAGCGAGGGCACGCATTTCGAGGTTTTCTTTGGTATCAGCCGTTACGACTTCGCCGAGGAGTTCAGCAAATTTAGCAGCGTGTTCGGCTTCTTCAAAAGCGATGCGTTTGTAAGCTTCGGCAACTTCCGGATAACCCTGACGGTCAGCGACACGGCTCATTGCGAGGTACATGCCAACTTCGGAACATTCACCAGTGAAGTTGAGGCGGAGACCTTCAACAACTTTTTCATCGAGGCCTTTGGCAACGCCTACCTGATGTTCGTCAGCATAAGTTTTCGGGCCTTCCGGAACGAGAGTGAATTTTTCTTTCGGAGCGCCACACTGAGGACACTTTTCCGGAGCATCGTTACCTTCAAAAACATAACCGCAAACGCCGCATACAAATTTTTTCATGATTGTTACCTCCTAATAATATGAAACATAATTTAATAATGATAAAATCTTTACCGGTTCGTAATAAATAATCATTATTTATTACGAACACATTATAGCAGGTTACTGGAATAATTGCAAGAGTTAATCTTCTTTTGTACTCCAGGTTTTCCATTCTTCCATCCAGTTTTTCAAGGCTTTCTGAGGAAGAGTATAATCACAGAGAGTAGATTTAAGAGCTTTTCTCAATTCAGCTTCTTTTTCTCCCAGGGGATAAATGGACTTATATTCATCATATACATCCCAGAAATCGCGCATGTGGAGATTGGCATAGGTACTGCCGTAAATCTTGAAGCACGTATCGCACAAGGTGATAAACACGGCTTCTTCGTCGTGCTGATTGGCGTCATCGAGGCCGCAGCAGCGGGTGTAGAGACGGATTTTGTCGCCGAAAAGACGACGCAGATAATCATACACATCAGAAACCATCGTAGGCTGTAACTGCAGGAGCTGACAGCCGGGAGCAAAATAAATTGGGTACTGGGCAATGTTGTCAAACGTATCCATAATTGACACCTCTTTTTAATTAATATTTTTTATTTGTTATTTACAAATATTATAGCACGAATCACTAGGATTTGCAATAAGCGTTACGTGTTTCTCCGTAAAATTTAGGGTAAAAAGTCAGGAATAGATTATTGAGGCGAAAATATATGTTAGTAGAGTTAGAATTTACTAGTCATGTATATTATCGTTATTACTCAATCATTATGAATTATATGCATTTATTATTTAGAAGAAGAAATGATATATTTCTTACAAAAATATTTTTTTTACAATTATCAAATGTGTAAAATAGTGCATGAACAGTTGTAAAATGATGAACAGAACTACACAATAATATTTCAAATAGATATACAATGCGTAGAGTTTACGTTTAACGTATATTTTTGTCAACATATGACAATAGGCAAACAACGATGAACAATAGTGAACGCAATGAACAAAAATAAACAATGAACAAATTAGATAGAGTTTTACAAAAAGGCATGTTAGACATAAAATACGGGCATGGAACGGCACAACATTCACTCATGTAATACTCACTAAGTTTTGTGCCATATTTTTTAGAAAAGAGGTTATTCATAATGGGTAAAGGTATTTTGGATGGAATTGTGGTTCTGGATTTGACCCGTGTATTAGCTGGTCCGTATTGTGGAATGTTCTTGGCTGATATGGGAGCCACCGTTATTAAAGTTGAACGTCCGGGGAAAGGCGATGACAGCCGGGCTTTTGGACCGTTCCTTAACGAACAGAGCTGTTACTATATGAATCTGAATCGTAATAAATATGGCGTTACCTTAAATTTAAAAGCTCCGGAAGGTAAAGAAATCTTTAAAAAGATGGTTGCTAAGGCCGATGTTGTCATTGAAAACTATCGTCCCGGTACTATGAAAAAACTGGGTCTTGATTATGAAGTTTTAAAGAAAATCAATCCTCGTATTGTTTACGGTGCCTGCTCCGGTTTTGGCCAATATGGCCCTTACAGTCAGCGTCCTGGCTACGATATCATTGGACAAGCTATGGGTGGTCTTATGAGCGTAACCGGCTGGCCCGGAGGTGAACCGACACGCTGTGGCACTGCGATGGGTGATGTCCTTGGTGGTCTTAGCTTAACGGTAGGCGTTCTTGGTGCAATTGTTCATCAGATTAAAACGGGAGAAGGACAGATGGTCGATGTTTCCCTTGTTGACTCTGTTGTTTCTTCCTTGGAAATCATTACACAGATTTATCTGGCTACAGGCCGTATTCCTGAACGTATCGGGAATCGTTATGAATCTACATATCCTTATGATTCTTTCAAAGCAAAAGATGGCAGTGTAATTATAGGCTGTGGCAATGATAAACTTTGGAAATTGATGGCTACTGAAATGGGTCAGCCTGAACTCATTGATGATCCTGATTATAAAGCTGTTAAAGACCGTGTAGCTCACCATGAACAGTTGAAGGTAATCGTAGAAAACTGGACAAAAGATCAGACTGTTGACCAGGTCGCAGATCGTCTGACAAAAGCTGGTGTTCCCTCCTGCCCGATTATGACGATTGACAAGATTGTTAAAGATCCGCATATCGTGGGAGCACGTAAAATGTTCGTCGATGTGGAACATCCGGTAGCAGGTCATACGACATTAACAGGTGATCAGATTAAATTCAGTGATTGGGAACAACAGGTTCGTATGCCAGCACCTGTTCTGGGACAACACAACGAAGAAGTATATAGCAAATTCATTGGTTTGACGAAAGATCAAATCGAAGATCTCAAGGAAAAGAAAGTACTCTAAGAGTCAGCATATCCAAGGGCTGCTACTATAATACAGCAGCCCGATGGATACTAGAATATATAGAAAGAAGGTTTATTCATGTCCAAGGTAAGAATTTGTGAAGTCGGCCCCCGTGATGGCTTTCAAAATATTAAAGATTATATCCCTGTAGAAGATAAATTACATATTATTGATGGGCTGATTCAGTCTGGCGTCACGTATATGGAAGTAACATCTTTCGTTTCTCCTAAAGCCATCCCTCAGTTAAAGGATGCCAAAGAAATCGTCGGAATCTGCTTGAAAAAATATCCTGACGTTGAATTTATGGCATTGATTCCTAACCTGAGAGGTGCTCAGACTGCTGTTGAAACGGGAATAAAAAAAGTTGCTTATGTTGTCTCACTGAGTGCTAGTCATAATAAAGCAAATATTAACCGGACTCATGAACAGTCTTATAATGCATTGAAAGAAATTATGGAAACATATCCTCAACTCGACATTTGCGTTGATCTTGCTACTGCGTTTGGCTGTCCGTTTGAAGGGAAATTCCCGACAAGCCGTGTCGTTGAATTTTTGAAAGACTATGTTGATCTCGGTGTTAAAGAAGTATGCCTCTGTGATACCATCGGTATTGCAAATCCAGCTCAGGTGCGTGAAACCTTAAAAGCATTACAAATCGCTTATCCACAACTTAAATTAGCTGTCCATATTCATGATACGCGTGGTATGGGGCTGGCTTGTACATTGGCAGCTATCGAAATGGGCGTAACTGACGTTCAGTCTACACTTGGCGGTCTTGGTGGTTGCCCATTTGCTCCAGGCGCTTCAGGTAATCTGGCAACAGAAGATCTGGTTTATATGCTTAATGAAATGGGTTTTGATACAGGTATCGATTTTGAAAAAATTTTAAATCTGGCTAAAGAAGAAATAAAATTGATTCCGTCTGGCGTCTATAGTGGACATCATATTCATATCGATAAAACGTCTAAATGTTTCCGATAGGAGGGAAAATCCACTATGGACTTAAAAGTAGCATTGCTGCTTGTTTTGGTTGCTGTTATCGTTATTGGCTTTGTCAGAAAAATTAATGTTGGCTTGCTGGCCATTGCAGCTGCTTCAATAGTGGCTTATGCTTCTGGCGCTTTTAAGGCAAAAGCCGTTATTTCTGGATTTAACTCATCATTATTTGTTACATTGATGGGTGTTACACTGTTATTTGGAGTTATCCAGTCCAATGGATGTCTGGATCTTCTTTTAAAAAAATTAGCTTATCTGTTCCGTAAACAGGTTTGGTTTATTCCAATTTTATTGCTGATAATTGGTTTTGCTTTCGCTGCTGTTGGACCAGGCTGCGTACCTGCATTAGCTGTTGTTGTAGCGTTGGCAATCCCACTGGCAAAACATACAGGGTATAATCCACTGATGCTTATGCTGATTGGGGAAATGGGAACATTTTGTGGCCGTTTTACTGCAATTACGCCGGAAGGTATCCTTATTTCATCCATCATGACTCCGCAAGGGTATCCAGGAATAGCTTGGCCAATGATTAAAATTGTTTTACTGGGTGTCGCTATTCTTTCAATCATAGTATATATTTACTATGGCGGCTATAAAATCAAGACGGCAAAGAATGTAGAACAAATGACAAAAGGCGATTCTTTTACGTCTAAACAGTTAATCGCCATGGTCAGTATCCTTGTCATGCTTGTCGGTGTCATTGGATTGAAGATGAATGTTGGACTTGCATCGTTCATTGTGGCCGTTTTTCTTCTCCTCATTGGCATTGGTGATTCCAAGGTTGTTATGAAAGATTTGCCTTGGAATACGATGGTCATGGTTTGTGGTGTTGGTGTACTCATTACATTGATTATCAGTTCCGGAGGAATTGATTTGGTAGTAGAAGTTTTATCTTCTGCTATGACTGCTTCAACAGCAGCACCTATTATTGGCTTCGTGTCGGGCTGCCTTTCCTGGTTCTCTTCTGCTTTAGGTGTCGTATTCCCGACAGTAATGCCGCTCATCGGCGGTATTGCTCAGAATGTTCCTGGTTCATCTGTTGAAGAAATGGTTTCAGCTGTTGGAATTGCTGCATCTGTTGCAGGTCTTAGCCCTGCATCTACCGGTGGTGGGTTGATTATGGGGGCTTTTCAGGGAGATCCCGAATTGGCAAAAACGAAGAGTGCAGACCGTTTATTTATTGAATTGTTTGCCTGGTCGGTTTTCTGCGTTGTATTTCTGTCAATCCTGGCATTTACAGGCATTTATGGCCTCTTGATTTAATGATCTGTCATATGTATAAATGGAACGGGTTCACTACATGTTGCTGAACCCGTTTTTTATTACTGTTGGAATTGTTTTTAGAAGGTGATATGTATGAACTGGTTAGTAAAGTCCTGTATCTGTACCATGTTTCTGACTGGAACTTCCGTTCCCATTGTTTTCGCCAATGAAGCAGCTCATCATGCTGTCGATATGGCATTGCCTGTATGGAGTATTATTCCTTTTGTTGCAATGCTTTTATCCATTGCTATTATCCCTCTTATTAGTGGTGATTGGTGGAGCAGGAACATGAAGTGGTTCTCTCTTGGTTGGTCACTGGTATTTCTTATACCGTTTTCTATTGTTTATAGTGTACATGAGGGGATATTTCGATTACTAGAGTCGGTGTTACTTGATTATATTCCTTTTATTGTCCTTTTATATGGATTGTTCGTCGTAGCTGGTGGTATTGTTTTTAAAGGAACTTTGGCAGGTACACCTAAAATCAATTCTTTGCTTTTACTTATTGGGACGGTTCTTGCCAGTTGGATTGGCACGACGGGGGCTGCAATGTTGCTAATACGCCCAGTCATTCGTGCAAATGCATGGCGTAAAACGAAATCTCATATTATGATTTTTCTTATTTTTCTGGTAGCTAACATGGGAGGATGCCTGACACCTCTTGGCGATCCACCTTTGTTTATGGGATTTCAGCGGGGCGTACCTTTTACATGGACATTCCATCTGCTGCCTATTTTATTGTTTAATATGGCATTGTTGTTTAGCATTTTTTATCTTTTAGATAATCATTTTTATAAAAAAGAAATTGCAGAAGGCCGATCTCCTGTTAAGGAGCCAATGAAAGAAACAAAAGAACACATTCATATTGAAGGTGCACAAAATCTTATTTTTATTGTTATGATTATTCTTGGTGTTGTTGCCAATGGCATTTTACCTGAATGGATTCCCTGTTTTTCAAATGGTGCAGGTATTCCAATTTTTGATGATATTGTGTTTCCTTTCGCAACGCTGGCAGAAATTATTATAATTTTAGCAGCGGCGTTTTTATCACTTAAAACAACATCAGCTCATACGCGTGAACTTAATGAATTTACGAATGGACCTATCATTGAAGTGGCTGTATTGTTTATCGGTATCTTTATTACTATGATTCCTGCTTTGATTCTCCTCAAAGTACATGGTACTGAATTGGGAATCAATCAGCCTTGGCAAATGTTCTGGGCAGCGGGTGCCTTGTCATCATTCCTGGATAATACACCGACATATCTGGTGTTTTTACAGACTGCTGGTACACTTGGCGCAGTGCAGGGCATTTCTACATCCGTTGGGACTGTTTCTCAGGTTATGCTGGAAGCCATTTCTGCGGGTGCTGTTTTTATGGGGGCTAATACTTATATTGGAAATGCACCTAATTTTATGGTTAAATCTATTGCAGAAGAAAACAATATTAAAATGCCGAGTTTCTTCGGTTATATGGGATGGTCCTGTGCTATTTTGATTCCTACATTTTTTATCGATATGATGTTGTTTTTCTTTTAAGAAATAGGGAATTGAAATTTTATTAGCATATTGAAAAGGAGATGTCGATAAAGACGTCTCCTCTTCAATATGTTTTGATATAGATTTGTTTCTGCATATGTTACAATAAACTATATAGTAGAGTACGAGTGAATTTCTATACAGGAGTGTGAAAGATTGTACTATGAATCAGATATTATTTATCTCTCCTTCGGAACAAGGAGCGAATAAAGCACGGGATATCATATTCAGGCATCATATGAAAGTTGATGTATGGGTTGGTTCTTGGGAAAATGCAAGAAATTATGCAGAACAGGCTATTAAACAAGGGGTAAAAGTTATTATTAGTCGTGGCGGTACAGCTGCTTTATTGCGACACTCTTTAGATACAGCAATTATTAAAGTGCGTTTTACTAGTGCCGCTTATCTGGAAGCATTTGAACGCCTGCGCAGTGTTGAAGGGAAGATTGCTTTTTTTGTGCTGGATACGATGCCAAGTTTTATTTCTCATTTCTGCAAGCTTCTTAACATTGATGCTTGTTATTATTCATACACAGGAGATAAAGATGTAGAAGAAGCTGTAAAAAAAGCAAAAGCAGATGGATGCCATTTTGGTGTAGGCGGTGTTTTAGCAAAAAATTATGCCCGTTTATATGATTTTAGTTATTATACACTGGAAAATACAGAAGATGAAATTGAATTAGCCCTTGACTCTGCCCAACAAACGTTATCGTCTATCATCCAAGAAGAAAAACATCACCGGGAACTACAATTAAAACTAGAGCAATACGAAGCAGTGTTAAATTATACTCATGACGGTATTTTAGCTATTAATAAAGAAGGCAATATCGTTGTCGTCAATAGACAGGCTGAAGAAATACTTCCGTTAAAAAATAAACCATATGAAGGAAAATATATTGAAGAAGTCTTTCCGTCATCTAAACTCTCATCTGTTTTACGAACTGGAGAAAAAGAAATGGATGAATTGATGAAGACTGGAAATGTTGTCATTAATACAAATCGTATTCCTATTATGGTTAATGGCAAAATAGAAGGGGTAGTAGCGACATTTAAAGATGTCGATTCTATTCGCAATAGTGAACAGAAAATACGTACCAATCTTCATAAACGAGGAATGATAGCACGTTATCGTTTTTCGGATATTGTTGGTGAATCTAAAGTCATGAAACGGGCTATTTATATGGCAAAAAGCTTTGCTAAATATGATGCCAATATTTTGATTCAAGGAGAAATTGGTACAGGAAAAGAAATGTTTGCTCATGCTATTCATCATGAAAGCCAGAGACGCAATCACCCATTTCTGGCGGTAAATTGTTCTAATATCTCAGCGGATCGGTTGACCAGGCAACTCTTGGGACGGGAAAAAGAGGGTGAGTTATTTGGATCTCCAGAATCACAGGAAGGCGCTTTCGAATTAGCTCATGGCGGCACTTTGTTTTTAGATAAAATTGATGAAGCTCCATTGGAAGCGCAGTCGGACATACTGCGTATTCTTGAAGATAATGAAGTTTGTCGTATCAATGGACGTCATACCATATCAGTTGATGTACGGATTATTGCTTCTGCCGGGAATGGTTTGCAAAAAAAATGCAAATAGGCGACTTTCTTGAAGAATTATATTATAAAATCAGCGTTCTTTCATTGGAAATTCCGCCTCTTCGTAATAGAGAGGCGGATTATCTGCTCCTCAGTGAGAACTTATTTCACCGGTATTTTGGTTCTGAATATTATATGTATGAAAGTAAAATCAGAAAAATTGAAGAGTATATGCAAAATTATATCTGGAAGGGGAATATCCGGGAGCTACAAAATTTTGTCCAGCGTGTAAGTGTTTTATTGAAGAATGCGATGCCTGTTGATGAAATTATGCTGACTATGCCGGAAAACAGCATGATGAATGATACCAGTATAGACGTTAAAATGAATAAATGGTCCCGAGCTCATGTAGTTGATGCATTGACTGCCAGCAAGTTGAATATTACAAAAGCTGCACGCATGTTAGGCTGCAGTCGCGGTACACTGTACAAAAAAATGAATGAATTAAATATTAAAATATCAAATATTGAATAAATAAATTGATACATCTCTATCATAAATTATTTTTCTTTTTTATATAAGTGTCTGTATTGTAGGCATAGAAAAAATACTATACAATGAAAGAGCTTGTAATAGTAACTGTATTTTATGAGGAGATATAGCGTGAAGAAGTTAGGGCTGAGTTCACAGATTTTTTTAGGATTGGCGCTGGGAGCGCTCGTGGGATATGTATTTCCTGATATAGCGGGGCATTTGAAGCCATTAGGTGATGCGTTCCTGCGGATGATCAAGATGATTGTGGTACCGCTTATTTTCAGCACCCTGGTCATGGGGATTGCCGGTACCGGCGACTTTAAGAAACTGGGCCGTCTGGGTGGCAAAGCGATTATATGGTTTGAATTTGCTACGACCATTGCCCTGGCTATCGGGCTGTTTGTCATGAATGTGACCGAACCGGGTGTAGGCGTGCCTTTATCGGCGGCGGTTGGAACGGAAGAAGCAGCTGCTGCCGGCCAGCACAGCATCGATATGGTGCAGTATGTACTGCATATTATCCCTACGAACATCGTCGATGCAGCGGCACGGCAGGATATGCTCCAGATTATTTTCTTTGCCTGTTTCTTTGGTGTCGCCGTTGCCCATATTGGCGAAAAAGGGGCGCTGATCGTCAGCTTCTGTCAGAGCGTGGCGGAAGCCATGTTCAAAGTGACTAACTACGTCATGCACTTTGCTCCTCTGGGAGTTTTTGCCATGATAGCCTATACGGTTGGTAGTTATGGCATTGCCATGCTGATTCCGCTGGGAAAATTGATCCTTTCTGTCGCCGGGGCCACGGCCTTATTTATTACCGTCATTGCCAGTCTGGCCAGTTTGTTTACAAAAATCAATTTTTTCCACCTGATTCTGGCTCTGAAAGACATTCTATTCCTTGCTTTTTCTACTGCCAGTAGTGAAGCCGCCCTGCCAGGTGCCATGAAGCGCCTTCACCGTCTGGGCGTACCGGAAGCGACGGTAACCTTCGTCATGCCGACGGGATACTCCTTTAACCTCGATGGCTCCACGTTGTACAGCTCGGCAGGAATCCTGTTCATCGCCCAGCTCTATGGCATCGCCATGCCTATCGAAAAACAACTGCTGGTCATGGTAACCCTCATGCTTTCCACAAAAGGCATTGCAGGCGTACCCGGTGCGGGCATTATCGTCGTCGCCGCGACAGCTGCCGCCTTCAACCTGCCTACAGAAGGCGTGGCAATCCTGCTGGGAATCGACCGCATCCTGGATATGATCCGGACCATCTGCAACGTATGCGGAAACTGCATGGCAACAGTCGTCGTATCCTGCTGGGAAAAAGAACTGGATCATACACGCTTTAATATGTTATATAAAGAATATAGGGAAGGGAAGTAAAAAGTACACAGAAAAAATGTGCCGGTCTTGTGTTGCAAAAGCAACAGACAAAATCCTGCCTGTCTGATACACTGCGAGTAAGAGGTGATATATCATGGATTTGCAGTACAGTGCCAATAAAATATGGATAGAGAATGAAGAAGGAAAGACTGTTGGTGAAGTTGATTTTTTCCAGGATGAACAGGGAAATTATGATATTGTCCATACGGAAGTCGATGACAGTCTGCGCGGTCAGGGAGCGGCCGGCCGTCTGGTACAGGCTGCAGCTGATTATATCCGCAGTACAGGCCATCAGACGAAGGCTTCCTGCTCGTATGCGTCCCGCTGGTTTATGCGTCATAAGGACTATAGCGACATATATCTTCCCTGATTTATGGATTGACAGTCTTTGTGATGGCGTGTAAAATAGGTTTCGTTAAGCCATATCGACAGTTCGCTTGTACCATCCTGTCGTTAAACAAAACCAGGACTGTTTATTTGTATGAGACAGCTCTGCTCTGGCAGGGCTGTTTTTTTATAGGAGTATAGCTATGTATTATTTAAAGACGGAACAGTCATTTGATGCGGCTCATTTCCTCAAAGGGTATGCAGGAAAATGTCATAATCTGCACGGTCACCGCTGGCGGGTCATCGTAGAAATCCAGTCGGAGCAGTTACGGACGGATTCACAGTGCCGCGGCATGGTGGTTGATTTCTCCGATTTGAAAAAGAGCCTGAAGGATATTTGTGATTTCTATGACCACAGCCTGATATATGAAACGGGGTCCCTGCAGCCGGCTACCGTTGAGGCGCTGAAGGGAGAAGATTTCTGTCTCCATGAAGTCCCGTTCCGGCCGACGGCAGAGGCGTTTTCCCGTCATATTTATGAACGTCTGCAGGAGGAAGGATACGAGATTCACCGTGTAGATGTGTATGAAACGCCCAATAATTGTGCGTCCTATGGAGGCTGACATGAAGGTAGCAGAGAAGTTTATCAGTATCAACGGGGAAGGGACCCGTGTCGGAGAATTGTCCGTGTTTGTGCGCTTTCAGGGATGCAATCTCCGCTGCAGTTATTGTGATACGTCATGGGCCTACGAAGCGGATTGCCCCTATAAGGATATGACAGCGGATCAAATTGTGGAGTACGTCCTGTCTACAGGTATTTATAACGTCACTCTCACGGGAGGCGAACCGCTGCTTGCTCAGGGAATCGCTGAATTAATAGAAAAACTCCTCGCTCAGCCGCAGCTCCGCGTGGAAATCGAAACGAATGGAGCCGTAGACCTGCGCCCGTTCTGTACGCCCGTGCGGCCTGTTTTTACGATGGACTACAAATTGCCATCCAGCGGCTGGGAACGGGCCATGAAGGTAGAGAATTTTGCCATTCTGGAACCGCAGGACACGGTAAAATTTGTCTGCGGCAGTCAGGAGGACCTTCAGCGGGCCTGGGACATCATACGTGAGTACAGGCTGACTGACCGGTGCCATGTCTACCTCAGTCCGGTATTCGGTTCCATAGAGCCGGTCCATATGGTCACGTTTATGGAAACACACAAAATGAATGATGTACGCTTACAGATCCAGATGCACAAGGTCATCTGGGATCCGGAGAAACGGGGTGTCTGATATGATTGATACGAAAGCCATAGAAGAACATGTACGGGGAATCCTCATTGCTCTCGGGGACAATCCCGACCGGGAAGGCCTGGTGGAAACACCAAAACGGGTAGCCAAAATGTATCAGGAAGTCTTTGCCGGCATGAATTATACGAATCATGAACTGGCACAGATGCTGGACAAGACCTTTACGGAAGATACGGCCAGTACCTGCAGTGATCAGGTCGTCGTCATGAAGGATATTGATCTTTTTTCGTATTGTGAACATCATATGGCCCTCATGTACGATATGAAGGCAACGGTCGCTTATATTCCCAAGGGCCGGGTCATCGGTCTCTCCAAGATTGCCCGGATCTGTGATATGGCAGGACGGCGGCTGCAGCTTCAGGAACGGCTGGGCCGGGATATTGCCGATATCCTGGGAGAAATCACGGGCAGTACGGATATTGCGGTCCTCCTGGAAGGCCGGCACAGCTGTGTCAGTGCCCGGGGCATCAAAAAAACGAATGCAAAAACGCGGACGGTAGAACTGAGGGGCCGTTTCAAAAAGGAACCGGCGCTGCAATTATATCTGCGCTGATAAAAATGCTGTCACACCATGGCGTAACATCCATGGTATGACAGCATTTTTTGTCAGGTATTTCAAATCTTTTTACCTGCCCTTGGGAACGGCCGGGCTTTCCAGCAGTTCCAGACTGGCTGTACCGTCTTCGCTGGCCGTGAGGCGGCCCCGGGTTCCCAGGGGCAGGTAAATATTATATTCTGTATGACCGGCAGGAAAATTTTTGATAGCTGGTTTTCCCGCCAGACTGGCATAATGGGCGATGATATCATCGTATTCTTCTCTCTCTGCAGCATGACCGTCTTGGTCAGGAAAGAGTCCGAATACGATTCCCTGGACGCGGCTTAAGAGACCGCTCTGATACAGCTGCAGGAGGTCCCGGTCCAATTGATAGGGACTTTCGTATGTATCTTCCAGGAAAAGAATGCCGCCATCGCCACGCAGTTCGTAAGGCGTACCGGCAAGGGATGCCAGAATCGTAATATTACCACCGCAGAGGCGCCCTTCTGCCGTGCCGGGAATGAGGCTGCTGAGCTCTATCCCATCGGGCATGGGAACATTTCCCGGTACATCCGTCCCGGTCAGGCCCTGTTCAAACTGGTAGAGCGTATAGGCCGTCGTGTCATGGGTAAGAGAGGTCAGGACAGGGCCGTGTATCGTGACCAGGTGACTTCGCTGGCCGAGTGCCGTGTGCAGGGCGGTGATATCGCTGAACCCGATGAATAATTTGGGGTGGCGGGCAATCATCTGATAATCGAGCTGACTGAGCAGCCGGGCAGAACCATAGCCGCCACGCAGGCAGAGAATAGCCTGGACAGAATCATCACGAAAGAATTCGTTGATATCCCGGGCCCGCAGGTCGTCACTGCCAGCCAGGTAGGTACCATCGGTTGTAGCCGATTCTCCGACTTTTGTCTTGTATCCCATAGCATGGAGGAGAGCCAGCTCGTCATCCAGTTCCTCCTGAAGGGCCGGGGAAGCCGGTGCGATGATTCCAATCGTATCGCCGGGAGATAAGGCCTGGCCACGGCTGCGCTGGCCTGTCAATTCGTTATACCATAAGGCTGCCGGAGGGATTTCACTGCCGTGCCGGGAGGGAATCAGCAGGATACTAAGGGTGCATAAGAGAAGCAGACAGCCCATCACCATAGCTGCCCGATGTTGAGATTTCATGTTTTGTTACCTTCCTTTTTCATCGTACGGCTATTATAACACGGATAGAAGATAAGAGGCAGAAAATCTTTTTCCGGTATAAGACTAAAAAATTCCTATAGAAAGAGGCTGTTTCATGATATACTAAAAAAAAGACTGTTTCGCACTCGTGCAATCATGTGTTATGCAAATCATCAGTATATGAGGAGTGATGTATCATGAAATGGAAAGAACCGCTGTCTATCCACCATCTGACGTTGACAAACCGTATTGTCATGCCGCCTATGGCTACCCGTTCTGCTTCGCATGGCTATATTGATGACGAAATCTGCAAATACTACCAGAAGCGGGCAGAAAAGGGCTATCTGGGACTGATCATTACAGAGCATATGTATATTGATAAGCAGGGAAAAGCAGATCCCAATCAGATTTCCATTTCCCGCAACTGTGATATTGCCGGCCTGCGCCAGTTGACAAAAGGCATACATCGTGAAGGCAGTACGCGGGTCTTTGCCCAGATCAATCATGCCGGCTCCATGGCAGACCCCATTGTGACACGGCAGCAGGCCGTAGGGCCCTCGCCGGTTCTGCATCCCCGTCAGAAACAGAGCCAGGTACCGCCACGGGAACTTTCTGTTGAAGAAATACAAGTGCTTGTCGCTGAATACGCGGCAGCGGCAGGCCGGGCCAAGGCTGCCGGATATGACGGAGTCGAAATTCATGCGGCCCATGGGTATCTGCTGAATCAGTTTTATTCTCCCCTGACCAATCATCGTAACGATGCGTATGGCTGTGATACACTGGAAAAACGGATTCATTTCCATCTTCAGGTCATCCATGCTATCCGCATGGTCGTCGGTACGGCGTATCCACTGGCTATCCGTTTTGGCGGATGTGATTATCAGCCAGGCGGCAGTACGATCAATGAAGCCGTAGAAGCGGCTAAGTTATTTGTGACGGCCGGGGTTGACCTGATCGATGTGTCGGGAGGAATGAACTTCTTTATCCGGCCGGATCATACAGAACCGGGGTATTTCCGGGATATGTCCTCGGCAATCCGCCATAATGTATCCGTCCCCGTCCTTTTGACTGGCGGCGTCCAGACCGTAGAAGAAGCCGAAGACCTCCTGGTCACAGGATCTGCCGATATGATTGGTGTTGGCCGGGCTATCTTCAAGGATCCCGGATGGCCAGAACGTGAATTGGGTAAATAATAAATGAAGCATAACACAACAGGCTGCCCTCATCGGGCAGCCTGTTTGTCAATGCTGTATCGTCGCTTTTTTTATGGACAGGGCAATGCGTTTCCGTTCCGTATCTACAGAGAGAATCATGCAGTCTACAATATCGCCGACATGTACGATATCTGTCGGATGGTGGAAGGGATGATTACAAAGTTCCGACCGGTGGACGAGCCCCGGTATTTTGAGGCCGATATCGACAAAGGCACCGAAATCGACGACGTTGTGGACCGTACCGCGCACGATAGACCCGATTTCCAGTTCGTCCAGGGACAGGACATGGCGCCGGGTCAGCGGTTTGGGGAAATCGCTGCGCACATCCCGGCCGGGCTTCCGCAGTTCTTCCAGTATGTCACGGACGGTCGGTTCACCCGCCTTGAGGACCGATGCCAGTTTAGGGGCCGCGTTCATCTGGAGACGGCTCTGCAGATCCTGCAGACGGGCCGGGTTTTTCAGATCTTTCAGTGTAAATCCGTACTGGTGTACGATTTTAGCGGCCAGATCATAGGATTCAGGATGGACGGACGTATTATCCAGCGGCTGGGTGCTGTCTTTGATGCGCAGAAAGCCGGCACACTGGGTGAATGTCGCCGGGCCCAGGCGGTTTACGTTCATCAGTTCCTGACGGTTGTGGAACGGGCCGTTTTCGTTGCGATAGGCGACGATATTGGACGCTGTTGCCGAGGTCAGGCCGGATACATGCTGCAACAGGGCGGCTGATGCCGTATTGAGATCGACGCCGACATAGTTTACAACGGATTCGACGACCGTATCCAGAGCTGCTGACAAGGATTTTTGATTGACATCATGCTGATACTGGCCGACACCGATGGACTGGGGATCGATTTTGACCGATTCTGCCAGGGGGTCCTGGATGCGGCGGGCGATCGAAACGGCTCCGCGGATGGTGACATCGAGGTCGGGCAATTCGTCCCGTGCCAGTTCCGATGCCGAATAGACAGAAGCCCCGGCTTCATTGGCAATGAGATAGCGGCATTTCAGATGCTGGTCATGAATCAGCCGGGAAACGAACTGTTCCGTTTCGTAGGAGGCCGTACCGTTGCCGATGGAAATAAGGGTGACTTCGTGATCCCGGATCATGTGGGTCAGAGCATCGGCGCTTTCATGGCGCTGCTTTTCCGAGCCCGTGAGATGATACGTCCCATAGGCCAGCACGGCACCGGTAGAGTCGATGACAGCGGCCTTACAGCCTGTGCGGTAGCCCGGATCGAGGCCAAGGATGGTCTGCCCCGTGAACGGCGGCTGCAGGAGCAGGCTGCGCAGATTGGCGGCAAAGACCTGGATAGCCTGTTTTTCGGCTTTTTCTGTGAGCTCATTGCGTATTTCCCGTTCTATCTGGGGACAGATGAGCCGTTTATAACTGTCTGCAGCGGCACTTTCCAGTATATCCGTATACGGGGAAGGGTTTTTGATGATCATCTGGCACAGCCGTTTGATGTATGCATCGGTGCGGACTTCCAGACTGACTTTCAGTACTTTCTGGTTTTCTCCACGGTTGATGGCCAGGATACGATGGCTGGGCAGACGCCGTATGGCTTCATGAAAATCTTTATAAGCGAGGTAGGTCCGTGATTTTTCATCTTCCTCCTGCAGCGTACAGGTGAGTTTGCCGTCATGCCAGAAGGCACTGCGCAAAAAACGACGGTACGGTGCAAGCTCAGAGCAGCGTTCAGCAATAATATTGCTGGCACCCTGGATAGCCTCTTCTACGGTTGGCACGTCGTCTGAGATATATGCTTTTGCCGCTTGTTCCGGGGCCGGCCCATGGACATCCTGGTTCCAGAATACATCTGCCAGAGGTGACAGGCCTGCGTCCCGGGCCATGGACGCTTTCGTACGTTTTTTGGGCTTAAAGGGGAGATAAATATCTTCTACATCCTGAAGCTGCCGGGCTTTTTCCAGCTGGCTTCTGATTTCGTTGCTCCACAGCCCCTGATCCATGATGGATTGGCGTACCGTGTCTTTACGGTTGCTGAGCGCTTCTTCGTATTCGTACTGCTCCTTGATCTGGCGCAGCTGCTGTTCATCCAGAGTACCCGTCGCCTCTTTGCGGTACCGGGCGATGAACGGGATGGTATTGCCACTGGCAAACAGGTCCAGTGCGGTCCGGACCTGTCCCGGACGGACATGCAGGTCAGAAGCTATCTGACGAATAATCATTTCTTCATTCATGCCGCTTCTCCTTTCTTTCTAATACTACATTATGAGTGGAAATGTCTGTTCCGTCAACGGCAGATTTGACAAAGAGGGGGATATAATGTATATTTTTCGTATTATTTAGAATCTTTGTATTGCCATTTCAACAAATAACAGTTACAATATAATAGAAGTAGAATTTAAAAATCATACTCATTTAATAGTATTCACAGGTGAAAAATCTTTGTTACTGGAGAAAGGAGGATTACATCTATGGATATTGCTGCAGTATTGCGGGAAAACGGCTATAAAGTGACACCGCAGCGTCTGGCCGTATATGAAGTGGTCAACAACAATACGACACATCCCAATGCGGAAGCCATTTATAAAGAATTGCAACCCAAATATCCGTTTATGAGTCTGGCGACGGTATATAAAACGATGGAAATTTTTGCAAAAATTGGTGTCGTACAAGTATTGCAGTGCGAAGAAGATGCGCACCGCTATGATTTCAACACGAAACCCCATGCTCATATCCGCTGCACCCGCTGCAACCGCGTTATGGATGTGGATGTAGAACGGGACAAGCTGGCAGAGATGGCTCAGGCACAGACGGGATATCGTGTAGATTCTGTCAATGTATCCTTTACGGGAATTTGTGCAGAATGCCAGAACGAAAACGAAAATTAACAGGATAAGCAGGCAGGCTGGGACGAAGCAGTTTCGTTGCAGCCTGTTTTTGTATAAAAGGAGAAAAGGCTATGCTTCATATAGGTTGTCATTTATCGGTTTCCCAGGGGTTTCTGCATATGGGAGAAGAAGCCCTGTCTATCGGTGCTGATACGTTTCAGTTCTTTACACGGAATCCCCGCGGCGGCAGTGTCCGGCCTCTCGATACGGAAGATATGGCGGCATTGAACCGGCTGATGGAGGAGCATCATTTCGCGCCCATACTGGCCCATGCGCCGTACACGCTGAACGGCTGTTCGAAGACGGAAAAGACGCGGGTTTTCGCCAGAGAAGCCATGGCTGATGATTTGCGCCGTCTGGAATATCTTGACAACTGCCGCTATAATTTCCATCCGGGCAGTCATGTCGGTCAGGGCGCAGAGGCCGGTATCGATTTTATCGCCGACATGCTCAACACATGCATGTTCAAAGGGCAGAAAACGACGGTCCTGCTGGAAACGATGGCCGGCAAGGGAACGGAAGTTGGCCGTAATTTTGAAGAAATCGCCGCCATCATTGAAAAGGTGGAACTGCAGGACAACATCGGGGTATGTCTCGATACATGCCATGTGTTTGACGGCGGGTATGACATTGTCGATCATCTCGATGACGTGCTGACTCAGTTTGATACGCGGATTGGCCTGTCCAGGCTGAAAGCAGTCCATATCAACGACAGTAAAAATGAATTGGGAAGCCATAAAGACCGTCATGAAAAAATAGGCGAAGGCCATATCGGCATAGAAGCGTTTACGCGGATCATCAATCATCCGGCATTACGGCAGCTTCCCTTTTACCTGGAAACGCCGAATGAACTGGCCGGTTACGCTCATGAAATTTCTCTCTTGCGCAGTTTGTACAACGAATAAGAGGTGACGACATGCGTATCTTACATACGGCGGACTGGCACCTGGGCAAAATGTTTTACGGTGATTATCTGACAGAAGAGCAGGGATATGTATTAAAAGAACAGTTTCTGCCACTACTGAAGGACGAAGGAGTAGAAGCCGTTGTCCTTTCAGGAGATGTCTATGACCGCAGCCTGCCACCAGCAGCTGCTGTTGAATTATTTGATGAAATCGCAACGAAGGTAACAGCAGAACTTCACATTCCCTTTCTGGTCATCAGCGGCAATCATGACAGTGCGTCCCGCCTTTCCTTTGGCAGTGCACTTCTGGCCCGGCAGGGACTGTATATTGCCGGGGATCTGGATAAACTGACGGGACCGGTCATCCTCCGCGATGAGGCAGGCCCCGTAGCCTTTGTACTGCTTCCCTATGCCGAACCAGCCGATGTCCGCCATTTTCTGGATGACGAAACTATCCACGATCATCAGAAAGCGCTGGAAGCCTTATGTGCATTCCAGTCCAGAGGCTGCGACGGCATGCGGGCGGTCTGCGTCAGTCACGTATTTGCTTCTGGTGGCAAAAGCAGTGATTCCGAACGCCCCCTTTCTATTGGAGGTACAGATTTGATTGACAGCGCAGCGTTTGACCGTTTCCAGTATACGGCACTGGGACATCTTCACGGACCGCAGCAGGTGGGGCGTCCCGAAGTGCGCTATGCCGGCAGCCTGCTCAAGTATTCCTTCAGTGAAGCGACGCAGAAAAAAGGAGCTGTCCTCGTCGATCTTGACGGTGATGGAAAGGTCAGCAGCCAGTTCATTCCACTGACGCCCCACCATGATGTGCGCATTCTGAAAGGATCCTTCCAGGATATCATGGAGCGGGAAGATGACCGGACCGGTGATTATGTACTGGCACGCATCGACGATACGGAACCGGTCCTCGATGGCATGGCCCGGCTGCGCAAAAAATATCCTAACGCCATGGCACTGGAAGCACCGCAGCGGTGTGTTTCTGCCAGTGCGGGGGACCGGGATTTTAATATCCGTGGGACGACGGAAGAACAGCTGTTTTCCAGCTTTGCCGCTGCCATGAGGCCGGATCAGCCTTTGTCGGAAAAGGAAACAGGCTGCCTGCATCAGCTCTGGGATGCACTGCGCAAAGAAGAAGGAGGCGGTATTCTATGAAACCGGTTTACCTGGATATGACAGCTTTTGGCCCTTACGCAGGCCGGCAGGTCATCGATTTCCGCCTTCTCGGCGACCGGCAGCTGTTTCTCATTTATGGGCCCACCGGTTCGGGCAAGACGACCATTCTCGATGCCATGTGCTATGCGTTATATGGAGAGCTGACCGGCGGTACAGAAGGCCGTAACGGAGCTCATATGCGCAGTGAATACGCCACGGCAGAGGAAACGACGCGTGTAGCCTTTACCTTCAGGGTCGGTCAGAAGCTATACCGGGTCGAACGGAGCCCGGAGCAGGAAATTGCTAAAAAACGGGGGACAGGTACACGGCATGTTTCCATGAAGGCAGCCTTGTATGAACAGGATGAGTCCGGCAATGAAACATTGGTGACCAGCAAGAATGTCTCCCAGGAAATCGAACAGATCCTGGGATTTAAATCGGATCAGTTCCGGCAGGTAGTCCTTCTGCCCCAGGGCGATTTCCGCAAACTGCTCCTGGCTAATTCATCGGACCGGCAGCGCATCATGCAGGTATTATTCCATACCCAGCGCTATGACCGGCTGCAGGTCCTGGCCAGGACCATGTATGATGATGTCAGTCGTGCCTATGAAGATCTGAAGAAAAAAATTGAGCAATATCTGTCCCTGGCGGGAGCCGCTGACGAAGAAACGCTGACCCGGACCATTGCCGACAAAACGGCCCGGACAGAAACGGCGAAGGAACAGGCCGGCAAGGCTGTACGCCAGCGCGATGCCTTTCAGGAGGAAGTCCAGCAGGCAGAAGCTGTTGCCAGTCATTGGAAGGCGTGGGACGATGCCAGAACCCGGCTGCAAAAGCTGGAGGAACAAAAGGATACGATGGCAGAGATGAGGAAACGGCTGGATCTGTTGGAAAAGGCCCGCCTTCTCAGCGAACCGTGCCGTACACTGGACGATATTCAGAAACAGGGAATGGATGCTTCCAAAGAATGGGATAACCTGCAGAAAAAAGCGCTGGCGGCAGATGAAGAGCTGAAACGGCTCAATGGACAGGAAACGGATATGAAAGCCGGCCATGACGCCTGTGAACGAGATAAGGCCGGGGTAATCCGCCTGGAAAGTCTCGTAGGCGAAGCCAGTTCATATGCAGCACTGAAAGCCGAGCGGGACAAAGCATCCCAAACGGCAGCGGCTTGTGAAAAGGCCTGGCATAGGGCCGATCAGAACCGGGAAGCGGCCCAGAACGAACTGGAAATGATCCGCAAGAACCGGGACGCCCTCTCTGGCAGGGAAGGTGAGTATGAAAAGACAAAAGCCAGAACAAAACAATGGAAGCTCCGTGCCGCTCAGGAAAAGCAGATAGAAGCATTGCAGCAGACGTGGCAGGATACGGAAGGAAAGCAGAAAGAAGCAGCAGACCGCCTGCAGAAAGCCGTGAAGAAGGCCATGCAGGATAAAACGGATTTTGAAGCCGTAAATGCCATGTTTTTGCAGGGACAGGCCTTCGTCCTGGCGGAACATCTGCATGATGGGGATGCCTGTCCCGTATGCGGTGCCGTATCTCATCCCAAACTGGCCGTAAAGCCTGCCGATTTTCCGGAAAAAGCCGATGTCGAACGATGCCATAATAGAGCAGAAGCAAGCGAAAAACAGCGCCAGCAGGCAGAGCAGGATGCACAGGTCCTGAATGCACAGGCCCGGGAACAGCAGCGGCAGTATGAAGCGCTGCGTCAGCAGTATCCGGCCGACGGGACGAGTGCAGACTGGTCCCGCCGGGCCGATCAGTCTGCTGCGGAGGAAGCGGCTCTTCTGAAAGAAATCGAACAGGTCCGCAAGCTTACGCAACAGCTGGAAGAAAAAGAAAAGACGGTGACGTTGCGTTCGGCAGAGGGCGAACAGGCCCGCAAGGCATATGAAGAAGCACGGCTGCACCTGACGCGGGCAGAAGAAGGGCTGTCCAGAGCGGAACAGACTCTTCCTGAAGAGTACCGCAATCCTGCCGCATTGAAAAAGAAGATACAGAGCCTTAAACAACGGCTTGCTGAATTTGAACAGAAAGAAAAAGACTGGAATGCTGCCAGACAGCAGAAGGAGCAGGAAAAGGCCCATTGGAGCGGTCAGGCGAAAATAAAAGCAGAACAGCGGGATGCTCTGCGCCTGAAATATAAGAGCGCACTGGAAGAACTGAAATCACAGGCGGGTCAGTACGGATTCCGCGACATGAATGAATGCCGTGCTCTGCAGAAAGAATTGCAGCAGATCGAGTCGTTAAAAGACACATTGACATCGTATGAAGCCTCCCGCCAGCAGACACAAGGCCAGGTACTGCAGGAAGAAAAGGCAATCAAAGACAAGGCCAGACCGGACATGGAACGGTATCGGAAGAAACTGGATGCACTGAATCAGGCATGTCAGGATCTATCGCGGCAACAGGCAGCTCTGGCAGCAGAACTCGGCCAGCTCATGAACTGTGCCAGCCAGATCCGTGCCTGGCATGAAGAACAGGCAGAGCTGAGCGAACGCTATAAGACCGTCGGGGCGCTCTATGATCTCATCAGCGGTAAGACGACGGGAATCAATTTTGAACGGTATGTCCTGGGGGCGCTCCTCGATGAAGTACTCCAGGCGGCGAACCAGCGGCTGCAGAAGATGAGCCGCAACCGCTATGAATTGCAGCGGTCCCATTCATGGGATGACCGCCGGGTCCGTCAGATCGGCCTCGATATTGAAGTGTTTGACGCCTATACAGGCTATGCCCGTCCGGCCAATACCCTTTCCGGAGGAGAAACCTTTCTGGCCTCCCTGTCTCTGGCACTGGGACTGGCCGATGTGGTACAGGCCTATTCCGGAGGCATACATCTCGATACGATTTTCATTGATGAAGGATTTGGGACGCTGGACCCGGAAACACTGGATTTCGCACTGAAAGCGCTGCTGGAATTACGACAGGGCGGACGCCTGGTGGGGATTATTTCCCACGTAGGAGAATTGCGGGAACGCATCGATACCCGTCTGGCTGTCAGGAAGACCGATTGCGGCAGTGTTGCATCCTTTGAACTCCTCTAGAACTACCTTGAATGGCTGACTTTTTTGGTATATAATTTTTAATGTCTGCCGGAGTAGAATGTTCAGTAGTGTATTGGGGACGGGGGATTTACATTATGTCATTAGAAAAAGTGAAAGCTTATTTTGCACAATATGGTATGGAAGACCGGGTGCAGGTGTTGCACGAATCGAGCGCTACCGTCGATCTGGCGGCGGCGGCACTGCACACGGAAGGGAAGCGCATTGCCAAATCCATGTCGTTTTATGGCGACGATGATACGGCGTTTCTCGTCATTTTTGCCGGTGATGCCCGGGTGGATAACCGTAAATTCAAAGATACATTTCATCGCAAGGCGTCTATGGTCAAGCATGATGATGTAGAACGTCTCATCGGTCATCCCGTAGGCGGTGTATGCCCCTTTGCGGTCAATCCCGGTGTAGACGTATATCTCGATGAGTCACTCAAACGGTTCCAGACCGTATTCCCGGCCTGCGGGACCGGAAATAGTGCCATCGAACTGACGCTGCCGGAATTAGAAACCTACTCCCATGCCAAAGGCTGGGTCAATGTAGGTAAAGGCTGGGAAGAAGAGTAAGGAGGGAATCCCATGACATTTAAATTTGCCCATACTAATTTCAATGTCCTCGATCTGGACAGAAGCCTGAAATTTTATAAAGAAGCCCTGGGACTGGTAGAACAGCGGCGCATCGAAAATCCCAATTTCACCATTGTCTATGTTGGCAACGATGCCAGCGATTTCCAATTGGAACTGACCTGGCTCAAAGACCGGAAAGAACCGTATAATCTGGGAGAAAATGAATTCCACACGGCGTTCCGGGTACAGGATTTCGATGCTGCCCACAAAAAGCATGAAGACATGGGCTGTATCGTCTTTGAAAACAAAGCGATGGGGATTTATTTTATTGCCGATCCGGACGGATACTGGCTGGAAGTCATTCCCGTGCGCTGATACCTATCGGTTCAGAATAATAGAATGCGACAGCGAGAAAGACAACCTCTGGCAGAAGCCAGAGGTTGTTAGCGTTTATAGAAGGGGGAACAATATGTACAGACCAGAGGTTTTTATTTTTGACATGGATGGTCTTATGTTCGATACAGAACGAATCTCTGTGCCGTGCTGGCGGGCCGTTGGCCGCAAGTACGGGATAGAGATGGAGGATTCCTTTTTTGATAAAATTTTTGGTATGAATAATGCCAAAATAAAAGAAATGTTTTTGCAGACCTATGGAAACAATTTTCCCTATGACTCCTTCCATGACGAGAAAAAGGCGATGCAGCTGGCCATTTATCAGGAAAAAGGAGCCCCGGTGGAACCGGGACTGGAGGAATGTCTGGACTTTGCAAAAGATATGGGTATCCGCTGTGCTGTCGCTTCTTCTTCTGCTGAAGACACGGTACGCCTGCTTCTCCATAAAGCCGGTCTGACCTCGTATTTCTGCCATATCCAGAGCGGCGACGCCATGGCTCACAGCAAACCGGCTCCTGACATTTTTCTGGCGGTCTGCCAGATACTGGATGTGGAACCGGGACGGGCCCTTGTCTTTGAAGATTCAGGAAATGGCCTGAAAGCAGCGGCGGCAGCCCATATCCCGTCTATCTGGGTACCGGACCTGGTTCATGTGGAACCGGAGGTGGCAGCGACAGCCTGGCATACCTGTCAGACCCTGGCAGACGTGCCACCACTGATTCGAAATCTGCCTGTGTGGAAAGAGAGTGCAAAATAAATGAATGGACAACGTCAGAATCTGATGATTGTATTGACTGTATTTCTGGGGATGCTGGCAGCGATTGCCCCCCTTTCGACCGATATGTATCTGCCGGGACTTCCGGCTATGATGACCGACTTTGGTGTCGTACCGTCTATGATACAGCTGACGCTGACGGCATCCATGGCTGGCATGGCGGCAGGTCAGATTATAGCCGGGCCTGTCAGTGATGATGCAGGGCGGCGTAAGCCCCTGTTTCTGGGCATGGCCGTCTTTTCTATTTCCTCTGTCGCCTGCATTTTGTCGCCGACTATCTGGCTGCTCCTGCTGTTCCGGTTTATCCAGGGGTTTGCCGGCGGTGCCGGTATCGTCATTGCCCGGGCAATTGCCCGTGATGTCTGCCGTGGTACGGCCCTGACCCGTCTCTTTTCCATGCTTATGCTGGTCAATGGGATTGCGCCTATCCTGGCCCCGGTCATTGGCGGGCAGATTTTACGGTTTGCCAGCTGGCGCGGCATATTCTGGCTGCTCGTCATCATCGGGCTGGTGCTGGCGGTCAGCGCTCTCATCATGCCGGAAACGCTGCCGGTCCGCAAACGGATTCATGGCGGGCCGCTGGCAGGTATCCGGAGCTTTGGCAAGTTGTTCCGCGACAAGTATTTTATGGGGCATTGTATCATGCAGTGCTTCGCTTTTGCCGCATTTTTTGGATATATATCGGCGTCTTCCTTCGTTTTCCAGAATATCTATGGCGTGACACCCCAGACATTCAGTCTGATTTTCGGCATCAACGGCATTGGCCTGATGATCAGCGGAGGTCTGACCGGCCGTCTGGCAGGGCGGATCCCCGACTGGAAGATGCTGCGTTTCGTACTCTGGGTGGCCTCACTGGGCAGTATGGCCCTTCTGGCAGGATTTTTCTTCCACCTGTCCGTATATGCCATCCTGGTCATTCTCTTTATCACGGTGGCAACGCTGGCCTCTTTATCGACGAGCAGTTTTTCTATGGCTATGCAGGCCCAGGGCCGGAACGCCGGCAGTGCTGCGGCGCTCATCGGCTTTTTCTCCATGATTTCCGGGGCAGCCATGGCGCCTGTAGTCGGAATTGCCGGCAGTTATACGGCCATCCCTATGGGCATCGTCATGGTCATAGGAGAAGTCGGGGCTCTCGTATCGTTTTATCTGTTCATTTACCCGGCCCATAGGAATAGAAGAGATACGGAAGATGTGGTACAATAAAAGTATCAATTTGTTTGAGGTGATAACATGAATACAAAAGCAGAAAAATTTAAAGCCTATATCGACAAAGTAGATCCGAAAGCCTTTATGGTGGATGAAATAAAAGACGACGAACGCCATTCCGTCGCTTTCCGGTCGGGTATCGAAGTCAAAGGTCAGCGGCTGCCGTTCCTGGTACTCATCGACGACAGTATCTATGTTATGCTGCGCATTTTCGTTGCGACCCAGGTTGTCAACGATGGGAATAAGGCTGCCATTCATGATTTCATCAATCAGGGCAATAAGGAATACAAAGTATTTAAATTCTACACGTCGGATAACGGCGATATCGTACTCGATATCTGCCTGCCCGCCAGCGATGATGCCTTTGATCCCCAGCTCGTCGATGCTATGATCCGTCAGGTTGCCTATCCCTATCTGAACGATAACCTGACCAGCATCCTGGAAAAAGTATAATAGTGAAATAAAGCATAGTAGTGAAATAGAAAAAGGGAATGCCACATGATAGCTTATGTTATCATGCAGCATTCCCTTTTTAACGTCAAACATCAAACATCAAACAATCTTTTATCTCAGCTGCGGAGAGAATCCATATATGCCAGATACTGTTCTTTTGTCATACGCGGTTTGTAGTCTTTCAGGATGTCTTCCAGACCCTGGGCGTCGTCGTACAGCAGGTCGATGACAGTCATTGCCATGACTTTGGTCGTCTTGATATAGGCGGCCTGTTTCTGGAAGAGTTCAAATTCTGCACTGTGAAGGGCTCCGTGGACGCATCCGACGTGGGGATGGATACAGGGCATGAGATTGCAGATATCACCGACGTCGGTGCTGCCGGCATTGAACGGCGGGTTCGTATCGACGTGTTCTTTGCCAAAAATAGCGTCGGCATTGGCTTCACAGATTTTGCCCAGGGCTTTGTCCTGTTCCATGGGCAGATAGCCCGGCATATCCTTGATTTCACACGTGGCCCCGATGGCGTCGGCACCGGCGCGGAGGGCGCGGTTGATGCGGTCGTTGTAGAATTTCATGGCATCGGCCGAAGCGGCGCGGACATAGCTTTCCATGCGTACCAGATCGGGGACGACATTGACCAGATCACCGCCGGACGTGATGATGGGATGGAAACGGACGTGGTCTTTTTCCTGGAACGTTTCCCTCAGGGCGTTGACGCCCATGATGCCCAGCATGCAGGCATTGAGAGCATTGACGCCAAGATGGGGCTGGCCGGCCGCATGGGCTGCCTTGCCGTGGTATTCGATGAGTTTGGTGATGAAGCCGCTCATACCGCCGTTGAGGATGATATTGCCTTCCGGGTCATCTGTCGAGTAGGCATGCATTTCCATGGCTGCGTCTATATCGTCGAATCCGCCCTGGAGGATGATTTCCTGTTTGCCGCCGAAGAAATGGATTTTACCTTCATCCATGAGTTTCTTACGGTATTCGATTTCGATACATTCTTCGCTCGGGACGGCAAAGAAGACGACATCGCCGCTGAGATAGTCCATAGCGCCGGCATCTTTCAGTGCCATTGCGACGCCGAGCATATCGGAAATCTGGATGAAATGACCGCAGCAGTGGGCAGCGCCTGTTACGGGGTCAGCTGACGGATGACGGCGGCAGACGATGGAATCGAGTTCACCCATGACTGCGACAGTACGTTTGGAATGTTTGCCTGTGAGGCGGCCTTTGACACCGGTAATGCCCCAGCCTGTCGTATAGGGAATGCCAAGTTTATCCATGGCTTCCTGGACTTTGGCGGATGTCTTCGTTTCTTTGTAACCCAGTTCAGGTTCATTGAATACGGACGTTCCGAATGACATGATATCTTCTGCGCGTTTATCGATGGCATCGCAGACTTTCTGTTTTAATTCTTCTTTTGTCATAGTGAAGACCTCTTTTCACGGACTAAATGACACCTTCGAGATGGAGCATGATTTCTGCCATGATGGTGGCGCAGATAAATGTGCCCGACGATACCATGAGGGCCACAGGAACGATGCGCCAGGACAGCCGTTTAAATGCCGGGATATCTTTACCAAGGGACAGGCCGCCATATGCCAGGATAGGCGTGCAGGCTGCCAGGAAGTTGACATTCTTGGTAATGGTCGTAATCCATTCGGCACCGGGGATGCTCGGAATCGAAACGACGACAGCTACAATGGAGACCCAGAATACATTGGGGAGCTTGTTCAGTACGGGAACGTGGGCGATGAGGATGCCGACGAGACAGATGGCGATGATGACCACGATACCGAGCCAGTCGTCGAGAGGATTGACTTTGAAGCCGACGAAATTGGCTACGAGGGTGAGGAACCCGGTGATGCAGAGGATGAGCAGGTCATCGCTCAGGGTAGAACCTTTTTTGGCTTCCTGTTCTTCTGTTTCTTCTTTCTTGATGTCAGCGGCGACGGCTTCTTCGTTCTGTGCCATCGTTTCCTTTGTTTTGGCATCAGCCTGTTCTTCTTCCGTTACTTCATCTTTCCGTTTCCGACCCGTGACGAATTCATAGACCTTGATGGTGACAGGCAGGGAAATAAAGAGGGAGAAATAGATTCCGATGACCGATGTCATGAGGTTGGCAGCACCGGCAAAGGCAGTAATCTTCTGTACTTCATCAGGGAATACGGCGACGATAGAGCCGACAGAGGCGGCCATCATGCTGGCAGAACCGATGCCACCGCCCATAGCCAGCGCGTAGGGATGAAAGATTCCCGTACGGGATACGATGCCGGCGAGAATGGAAATCCAGAGTGCCCCGAAGAGGGTGCCGCAGATGTACATGCCCATGACGCCACGGCCTTCGGGAGAGAAGATACCGAATTTTTCAGCAATGATAGCGACATTGGCTTCCCGGTCGATGGAATAGCAGGCGCCGATGGCTTCCCGGCCCATTTTCAATAAAATAGCCGTAGGCAGGCCAAAAATCAGTGTGCCGAAGAAATGACCGAATTCCTGCATGATCAGTGCCAGACCGGAGTTCAGGAGCAGATGCAGGTTCGGGCCGATGCCCAGACCGATTTTGGCAATCAGGAAGAGCATAGTGATGCCCATGAGATTGCCGGCACGGGTCATCTGTTTTTCGTTCAGGATGTGAAATGATGGGTAGGAAATGATTCCGCCCAGTACCAGTGCATAGAGCATTGGCAGGAAGATGACCAGTCCATGTTTCTGGATGCCGATAAATTCTGCCACGATGACGAGCAGCAAGGCGAAAACATGGATTTTCCAATTTTTGATAAGGTCCAATTTAGTGCCTCCTAAAAATGAAATAAAAACATGAAAACATATATATAAATAATAACAGCTGCCTTGTCGCAACCGCCATTATTCTACAATATAATGTACCAGAATGCAATTGTATTTTTACGATAGACAATATGCGTGTCATACATTTCGCGCGGCCAGTGTATCTAACGGTTCATCTGTGCGTATGAATGATGTTTGTGGCTTTTCTTTCAAAAATGCCAATGCATAGGATATACAGGCTGTCGTGCCGTAGACGAGAGAGTCTTCATCGAGGTCGAATTCCGGCGTATGGTGGTTGCCGCCCGTGCCTTTTGACGGATTGGCAATGCCCGTAAAGGTGAGGACTCCCGGATAAAGCCGTGTGAGGATGGCGAATGTTTCCGAAGCCATCCAGGGGTCGCATGTCGTGAGGACATCCTCTCCCAGAGAGGCCGTGATGGCCTTTTCTGCCAGGGCCGCACAAGTAGGGTCGTTGTGGACTTCATATAACGGTTTGGGGACAGGCCCGCTGGTCCAGCTGCAATGATGACTGGCACAGGTATGGTCCAGCAGATGATAAAATTCATCATAAAAGGGCTTGCCAGCCTGATCATAATCGAAATAGCGGCACGTACCGCCAAAAGTCAGGTCCTGTGGAACGACGTTTTGTAATTCTCCGCTGTGGAGGCTGCCGATAGAGACGGCCAGACACTGGCGGGGCGGAACGGTACGGAGACGCAGGCCCTGCAATTCCTGATTGAAGGCAGAAAAGCAGTCGATGGGACTGTGGCACAGGTCCGGACGGGATCCATGGCCTCCCTGACCGTGGATGGTAATGTCAAAACGGAATCCCCCTGCCATAGGAGCATCGGAGCAGATGGCGATTTTACCGGTCGGGATATCCCAGCGCAGATGCGTGGCATAGCATCCATCGATGTGATAGCTGCTCTTTGTTTCCAGCCAGGGAACGATATATTCCATAGCGTGGGAATCTTCCTCTCCTTGTTCGAACAGACAGATGATGGTGCCGGACCAGGTATCTTTCCATTCATGCAGTATCTTTGCTGCGACCAGGAGCATGGCTATATGACCGTCGTGACCACAGGCATGCATAACGCCGGGAACGCGGGAGATACACATCCTTTTCTGAGAGAGATTCTTTGGCCCTTCCTGCACGGGCAGGGCGTCTATATCTGCCCGGAGCAGCAACGTAGGACCGGGCCGGCCGCTTTCCAGGATAGCGGCGATGCCCCCTTTTTCGATGGACTGGAAGGGAATATGCCAGCTGTCCAGCTTTTCAGCAATATATGCCAGCGTTTTTGTTTCCTGCCAGGAAAGTTCCGGGTATTCGTGACAATGACGACGGATTTCGACGAGCAGGGGAAATTGTGTTTCGACGAATGCTTTTATATCCAGCGACATGAGATGGCCTCCTGAAGTATAATTTTTCTATAGTATAGCATATTTAAACAACAATACAAGACGATGTATGGTATTTTTTCCCGTTGTGGGTGGAGGATAACTTGTAATTTGATGACCTGTCATAGTATAATTAAGTATTCTGTTAATATATTACAGGATTCAGTGCAAAACGATGGGCCTGACATCCTGTTGGTGTAGAAAATGAGGTGTATCTGTTGAATCCAATTGTACGGCGCGTCCTGCGCGCTTTCCATGACGCCGGTTTTGAAGCGTATATCGTCGGCGGGGCCGTACGGGACCTGTTGATGCAGCGGCAGCCTCATGATTATGATGTGACGACGTCGGCGCGTCCGGAAGAAATCCGGGCCCTGGCAGAAAAGGAACACTGGCATACCGTAGAAATCAACGGAGAAGCCTTCGGCATCGTTGTCCTCGTCGTCGATGGGATGACCATCGAGACGGCGACATTCCGGGGAGAACGGTACGGAACGGACAGTCACAGGCCGGAAGAAGTCTGGTATGCTTCCACACTGCGGGAAGACGTGATGCGCCGCGATTTTACCGCCAATGCCCTGGCCATGGATGCGGAAGGGCAGATTTATGATTATACAGGTGGCCAGAAAGATATAAAGAAAAAACGCCTGGTCACTGTAGGCGACCCGCGGCGCCGCTTTGCGGAAGATGCTCTCCGCCTGTTCCGGGCCTGCCGGTTTACGGGACAGCTCGATTTCCTGCCCGTGAAAGAACTGCTGCGTGCTATGCCATCGGCATATGACCGCGTACCGGGGCTGTCACTGGAACGGGTGGTTTCTGAAATAGACCGGCTCATGGTAATGCCGGCAGCCTATAAAGGCCTCGACGTCCTCGTACGCAGCGGTCTCGGCCAGTGCAGCTGCCGGCAGAAAGAAAATGGCGTCTATCACGAAATCCCCATTCTGCCGGAATTGGCCCATCTGCCGGATACGCCGCAGTCACTGCCGTTCCATGCGTTTGATGCCTGGTTCCATACGCTGGCCGTCATTGCCCATACGCCACAAGATCTGGTCATCCGCTATGCCGCCCTGTTTCATGATGTGGCCAAGGGGATGCCGGGAATCCGCGGCGTCCACAAAGGCAGGCTGACTGACTATGGACACGACGATAAAGGCGCCGGCATGGCTGCAGACATCCTGACACGGTGGCATAAGAACCCGGCTTTTGTCCGGCGCATAGCGTGGCTGGTCCGGACTCACATGAAATTCCATTACTTTGCCAATACAGGCGAAGGAGATATCAACAAATGGCTGCGCCGGGAAGCCCTGTATGGTCCGTTCCGGCGCAGTGAAGAGCTGGCAGAAGCCATCCGGCAGGCGACGGCTCTGGCTGTAGGCGACATATGGGGATGCGGTCATGAACACACTGATACGAGTGGTACCGAGTCATTTGGAGCCTTTATGGAAGAACTGGCCCGGGAGATGCCGGTCAGTACGAAAGATCTGCAGTATGACCGCCGCCTCCCCGATGCCTGCGGACGCCGGACGGGGGACTGTCTGCGCAATCTACTGAAACGGGTCCAGAACAAACAGCTGGAAAATGATCCGGATGTACTGCTCGATGCGGCAGAAAAATGGCTGAAACGCCATGAAGAGGCGGAAACGCGATGAATACAGAGGATAAAAAAAGACAACAATTCATGAAACGGCGCATTGCTTCCTGCATCGTCGTCATGTTCGCCGTATGTGCCGTCGTTTTTGGCCGGCTGTTCTGGCTGCAGGTCGTGCGGGGACCCAGCCTGTCACGGCGGGCCGATGCCCAGACGGAAGAAAGCCGGAAAATCCAGTCTCCGCGGGGCACCATCCTGGACCGGGACGGCCGGGTGCTGGCTATCAGTGAAATGGCGAAATCCCTGTACGCCGATCCCACTATGATCAACCGCACTCCCAGCGAAATGGCGCATCTCCTCGCACCGTATCTGAAAATCAAGGAAAGCGAGATACAGGAACGGCTCCAGCGGGATACGGCCTTTGTCTGGCTGGAACGGACCATGGATCATGACCGCTACGAAGCCCTGCAGCAGGTGATTAAAGATGAAAAGCTGCAGGGGCTGCGGTTTAATGATGAAAATCACCGTTACTATCCCAATGGCAAGATGGCGGCCCAGCTCATCGGCTTTGTCGGCGAAAACGACCAGGGCCTGGATGGCATTGAAATGGTCCTCGATAAAGAAATAAAAGGGGATGTGCAGAAATTCCATATTACGACAGACCGTAATAACATTCCTATTCTCGAATCGGCATTGGAAAAAATACTGCCGGATCAGGAACGTTCTGTCCAGCTGACCATTGATAGCACCATCCAATACGTCGTGGAAAAAGGGCTGGACGGCATCATGCAGCGCAACCATCCGTCAGGAGCCGCCATTATTGTCATGAATCCTAAGACCGGGGAAATCCTGGCCATGGGCAGCCGCCCTAATTTTGACCCCAATGAATACGGCAAGGGGAATGCGGAAGCGTATAAGAACCGGGCCGTAGTGAACCTGTATGAACCGGGATCGACATTCAAGCCGATTATGGCAGCTTCAGCCCTGGATTCCGGGAAATGGGATATCAACCGCGTGTATCACGACGTAGGCTACATCGACGTCGATGACCGGACCATCCATAACTGGGATAATGCCGGCATGGGCAATGTCACCATCAAGGAAATATTGAAGTTTTCCATCAATACCGGCATGGCCTATATCGGCATGCAGATGGGCGGCCGGATAGAAACGGAATACGCCCGGCGTTTTGGCTTCGGCCAGCCGACGGGAATTGAACTGCCCGGTGAAGGGGCTGGCATTCTTTTTGATGCTTCCTCTATGAGCCATATCGACGAAGCGATTATGGGAATCGGTCAGGGCAATGCGGTTACGCCGCTCCAGATGGTCCAGGCATTCGGAGCCATCGCCAATGGCGGCCATATGATGAAACCCTATGTCATCAAGGAAATCGATAATCCTGATGGTTCCATTTATAAAAAGGCCGAACCGACCGAAGTGGGACAGCCTGTATCAGCTGAGGTGAGCAAGACTATCAGTAAAATCATGGCGGAAGAAATTTCTTCCGGTGGTGGCCAGAATGCCCGCGTTGCCGGCTACGATTTCTGCGGCAAGACGGGGACGGCCCAGCGGCTCAATGCAGAGGGGACTGGCTATGCCGAGGGGCAGTATATTGGCTCTTTTGTCGGCTTCGGGCCATTGGAAGATCCACAGTTTGTCGTCCTCATCGTCGTCGATAATCCATCGGGCGTCTATTATGGCGCCCAGGTAGCGGCACCGGTATTCAAAGAGATTATGGAAGAAATTGTGCGATTTAAGGGAATTCGTCCATCTCACGGGCAGGAAAATCTGCTGCCACGTCGAAAACAAGACATAAAGGGGCAGCACAGCATACCGGACATCCACCGCAGTGAAGACGGCATTCTCATGCCGTCCTTTATCGGCTGGGATAACCGGGAAGTCAATGACTGGCTGGATAAAGCAGGCCTTGGCTTCGTGCCGAACGGGGCCGGACGCGCCGTATACCAGAGTCCGAAAGCTGGCACATATGTCAGGGATGGCGATGATGTCCATGTGACATTCCTGCGCTAAAAGGGGGAATTTTTGTGTTATTGTTAGATGGCAAGGCCGTGGCGGCCTTTCACCGTGAGCGGGTAGAAAGCCGGATTTTTGATTTCCAGGAACAGCATATCCGGCCGGAACTGGCCATCGTACTGGCCGGTCAGGACAAGCCGTCGGCTATGTATGCGTCTTCTATGCAGCGCGTATCCCGCAGTGTAGGTCTTTCTGCTGAAATTTACCGCTTGTCTGAATCGGTAAGCGAACGGGATATCATTTCCATGCTCGAGCATTTCAATGAGCAGAAATATATTTTTGGTATTCTCATGATGATGCCCCTGCCGCATCACCTCAACGCTACACGGATCATCAACTGTATCAGTCCCGATAAAGATGTAGACGGCCTGACTGATACGAATATTGCCCGTCTGTTTTCCGGGAGGTCCGGTTTTGTGCCCTGCACGCCCCGTGCTGTCATGGCTATCCTGGATTATTATCACATTTCACTCACGGGGAAAGATGTCGTCATCATTGGCAGGAGCAATGTCGTCGGCAAACCACTGGCCCAGCTGTGCCTGAACCGCAATGCGACCGTTACTCATTGCCATACCCGTACCCATGATCTGAAAGCCGCAGCACGGCGGGCCGATGTCCTGATCAGTGCTGCCGGGGCGCCGGGGCTCATAACGGCTGATATGGTCAAACCCGGGGCCGTCGTCATCGATGTAGGGATTAACCGCGTCGATGGCAAAACCGTAGGGGACGTGGATTTTGCCGGCGTCTCCCAGGTAGCAGGGGCACTGACTCCCGTGCCGGGTGGTGTAGGAGCCGTTACGACTATGATGGTTTTGGAAAACGTAGTCTGCCGGGGTGCATGGACGGACTAGGTTCATTATAAATAATTATGATGAGAATGGAAGGTGTTTAGTCATGCATATTATGGATAATTTCCTCATTTATTACCTGCAGCGGTTTGATAAGTATTGTTTTGATGTAGTACTTCACGGACATACCTATACCATAGGGACAGGGGAGCCCCTGTTCCGCGTACTGGTACATAAGGATATCCCTAAAAAAGCACTCCTTACGTCTACCTCGCTGGCTCTGGGCGAAGCTTACATGAGAGGCGATATCGAAGTAGAAGGGGATTTGTTTGTCGTCTTAAAATGCATCCTCAAACAGATCGACCAGTTTTCTCTCGACCGGTCTGCCGTCAACAGCCTTCTGTATCCGTCGGAAGACAAAACGACGCAGCGCGAAGAAGTATGCTCTCATTATGATCTGGGAAATGATTTCTATAAACTCTGGCTCGATCCGACCCTGAGTTATTCCTGTGCTTATTTTAAAAACGATGATGATACGTTGGAACAGGCACAGCGGAATAAAGTGGACTATATTTTATCCAAACTCCACCTGGAAAAAGGCATGAGCCTCCTCGATATCGGCTGCGGCTGGGGCTTCCTGCTCATCGAAGCAGCAAAGAAATACGGTGTAACCGGCTATGGGTGCACCCTGAGCCACGAACAATGGGCTATGGGCCAGGAACGCATCAAAAAGCTGGGGCTGGAAGGACAGGTCCATATTGAACTCATGGATTACCGTGACCTGCCGAAAAAGGGAATGAAGTATGACCGGCTGGTCAGCGTCGGCATGCTGGAACACGTAGGGCGTTCCCAGTACGAACGCTACATGTCCATTGCCGATCAGATCTTGAAACCAGGCGGATTATTCCTTCTTCACTATATTGATGGCCGTGATGAAAAAAACAGCAATCCCTGGATGCGCAAGTATATTTTCCCGGGTGGCACACTGCCGACAGTCTATGAAATCCTGAAACTGGCTTATGATGGCGATTTCCAGATTCTCGATGTCGAAAGCCTGCGCCGTCATTATTATCGTACGCTCAGCTGCTGGTATCACAATTTCCAGAAGGTCCGTGACCAGGTAGCTGCCGATAAGGGTGTTGAATTTGTCCGCATGTGGGACCTGTACCTGTGCGGCTGCGCTGTAGCATTTTATATCGGCTATATCGATGTTCATCAGCTGCTCTTTACCAAGGGGACGAACAACGACCTGCCGATGACACGCTGGTACTAATCTGGAATATAAAATTCGATGCACTTTGGATATTCCTCTATATGACAGGAGACAAAAGGGAACTGAATATGCTATACTAATAGTATGATTTTATTTTTTCATGTCAACAAAGCTTTTTTCCAGAAGGAGGAATGAACATGGCAGTAGAATTTTATAAATGTGAATTGTGTGGCAACATCATTGCCGTCATCAAAAACGGCGGTGGCAAGAATCTTGTTTGTTGCGGCCAGCCCATGACTCATCTCGTGGCCAATACGGTAGATGCATCGGCAGAAAAACATACGCCGGCTGTTGCCAAAGAAGGAGCCATGCTGCAAGTGACCGTAGGCTCGGTTGAACATCCTATGCTGGATAATCACTATATCGAATGGATTGCCCTGGCATGTGATGGCAAATTGACGTTCAAATACCTGAAACCGGGCGAAGCTCCCAAAGCGGATTTCCATGCTGTGGATGCAGGTACGGTCTATGCATACTGTAACCTCCATGGCCTGTGGAAAGCAGATATCTAGACACATAATGCACAGGCCTGAGGCAAAAGCTTCCGGCATTACAAGACAAGAGGGGCTGTCTTACGGGACAGCTCCTTTTTTTAGGAGGGAAAGGGCTTGAAAAAAATATGGTTTGTCCGTCATGGTGAAAGTGCTGCCAACGCAGGGGAAGCAACCCGGGATCATCGTACCATCCCTCTCTCCCAGCTTGGGGAAGAGCAGGCCCGGGCCGTCAGTATCATTATACCCAGACCACAGCTTATCGTCACCTCTCCGTACCTGAGAGCCCGGCAGACGGCAGATCCGCTCATACATCTCTATCCCGATGTCCCCGTGGAAACATGGGATTGCGTCCATGAATTTGTCTATCTGTCACCCCGTACCTGTACCGGCACGACATCGGCCCAGCGCCGCCCACGGGTCATTGCCTATTGGCGTCATCTGGATCCGGACTACGTAGATGGCGATGATGCCGAATCGTATCAGCATCTCCTGCAGCGTATCCACCAGACCATAGACCGGCTGCGCGGCCGTCCCGAATCGTTTATCGTCGTTTTCAGCCATGCCCAGTTTATGCGTAATCTGCTGCTGGTCATGCAGGAACCGGACCTTTTGCCCCGCGAGTATATGCAGCGGTTCCGGAAGAGCGCGACCATCCGCAACGGTCAGATAGTAGAAATCCGGCTGTAATGGAATTTGACAGAAACGGCCTTTCATGGTAAAATATTATCACTGCATTGTGTGCAGCCTATTTTATTTTAAACTATGAGGTGATGTAGAAAATGGCAACGAGGAGAGACCCGCGTTTTAAAGAATGTCGCCGGTTCGGACTGAATGTGTACGGACATCCTAAGGCATTAAAACGCGTCAAAAAAGAACAGCGTCAGAAGAAAATGTCTGAATATGGTACACAGTTACTGGAAAAACAGAAGCTCCGTGCATATTACAACCTGCTGGAACGTCAGTTTGTCCGGTATTATGATAGAGCCAAGAAGATGGAAGGCGTTACTGGCGAAAACATGCTGAAACTGCTGGAATGCCGTCTTGATAACATCGTTTATCGTATCGGTTTTGCTAATTCCATCCGCCAGGCACGTCAGATGGTCAACCATGGCCATATCCTCGTCGATGGCAAACGCTGCGACATTCCGTCCGCCCGCGTAAACGTTGGTTCCGTCGTTTCCCTGAAAGAATCTTCCCGTTCGAACGAAATGTTCAAGAAGTCCTTCCAGGAACTCAAGACTTTCGATGTAGCTTACATCGACAAAGATTTCGACAACTTTGCTGGTACCCTTACCCGCATGCCGGAACGTGACGAACTCCCAATCGAAATCAACGAAACACTGATCGTCGAATTGTACTCCAAATAATAGACAATATATCTGGATTACAACAACCTATGCAGAAAACAGGAAATCCTATGGATTTCCTGTTTTTTTTATTCCAGATCAGGTTTTATCGTTCCAGAAGCTTCTGTAGATGCTGTACATAGAACTCCCGCAGGGAGGCCAACAGTATTGAGACGGTTGGTCCGTGAAAAGGCCTGTCCCATACAGGGTTTGCTTGATGGTAGCATAAAACGGCAACGAGACAGTAAAACTATCTCGTTACCAAGGTCTAACTTTTTGGGGTCACATCATTGTGGGGACATTTTCATCTGTTGTCTATTAAAACAATATCATATGTGGCTCATAAGGTATGGCAGAATATCCAATTAGAACTGGATACTAGAAAAAAAGTATGCTATAATTATCTGTCACTATAGAGATAGAAAGGAACATGGTATTATGTTGGGACGTTTTTCCAGAACTGAATTATTGCTGGGCCATGCTGCCATGGAAAAGCTGGCACAGACGACGGTAGCTATTTTTGGGATTGGCGGTGTCGGTTCCTATGTGGCCGAAGGGCTGGCCCGGTCCGGTATCGGTCATTTTGTCCTCGTCGATAATGACCTGGTCTGTCTGACCAATATCAACCGGCAGATTCATGCGACATCGAAGACGGTGGGCAAAAAGAAGACGGAAATGATGAAGCAGCGGATTCTGGATATCAATCCCCAGGCTGTTGTCGATACGATAGAAGAATTTTTTATGCCTGATGTAGCGGACAAATTTTTCCAGCAGCACTACGATTATATCGTCGATGCTATTGATACGATGACCGGTAAAATCGCCCTCGTCGTGGAAGCAGATAAGAGACATATCCCCATTATCAGCTGCATGGGCGCCGGTAACAAGCTGGACCCGACGAAGTTTGAAGTAGCTGATATTTACAAGACCAGCGTTGATCCTCTGGCCCGTGTTATGCGCCGTGAATTGAAGAAACGTCATATAAAGAAATTAAAAGTCGTCTATTCGAAGGAACAGCCATTGAAACGCCGGCAGAGCGGCTGTGGTGCCAACTGCATCTGTCCGCCCGGTAGTTCTCACAGCTGTGATTTCCGCCGTTCCGTGCCAGGCAGCATCTCCTTTGTGCCATCGGTGGCAGGGCTGATTATTGCCGGGACCATTGTCAACGACCTGGTAAAAGATTGCATTGAAGACGATACAAACGTGGAAGGACCGGGAACGGGCGTACTGAATCGCTGAGCAGGAGAAAAAACATTCAGGGTAACCCTATTGGAATAGAACGGGAATTGTCATCATAGAAGTGATGGCAGTTCCCGTTTTTTTGCCGGATATATCGTCGCAGCCGTATCAAAGGCTGTGATATACTATAGAATATATAGTGAGAATTTCAGATTAGGAGATCAGGATAGATGAGAGATGCATCATTTTTAGGGACTCAGCCGGTCAGCAGGCTGCTCTGGAAGTTTTCTGTCCCAGCTATTACCGGTACGGTCATTACGGCACTGTACAATGTAGTAGACAGTATTTTCGTCGGTCAGGGCATTGGCGAGCTGGCACTGACGGCCGTTACCGTAGCTTTTCCTGTCCAGACTCTGCTCATGGCGTTCGGTATGCTCATCGGTGTCGGTTCAGCCAATATCATTTCTATCCGTCTGGGACAGGGGCGGACGGACCGGGCAGAAGGCATACTGGGCAATGCTTTTACCCTGATGTTTGCCATCATGGTCATAACGACAGGCGTGTTCCTGTGGTATCTCGATCCGCTGCTCCGCGATTTTATGGGCGTCGATCCGGCCGTCCTGCCCTATGCCCATGATTTCATCAGCATCATTCTCCTGGGCAGTGTGTTCCAGCACATCGGCTTTGGCATCAATAATGTCATCCGCGCCCAGGGAGATCCCAGGACGGCGCTGGAGACACAGATTATCGCCGGTATCATTAATGTCATTCTGAATTACTTATTTGTGTTCACCTTCCAGTGGGGAATCAGCGGATCGGCGCTGGCAACGGTACTGGCACAGGCCGTAGCGGCACTCTGGGTTGCCTGGTATTTTATCTGGGGCCCGGCTGTGCTGAAGCTGCAGTGGAAGTATCTGCGTCCCCGGCTGCATAGTATACTCGATATTGTCAAAATAGGTTGTTCCCCCTTTATGATGCAGCTGGCCGCTACGGCTGTCATGGTCGTGTTCAATGTGAAAATCCAGTTTTATGGAGGCGTGACGGCCGTGGCTGCCTATGGCATCATCAACCGGCTCATGATGCTCATTTTTATGCCCGTTGTCGGCATCAGCATGGGAGCCCAGCCTATATTGGGATTCAATTTTGGTGCCAGAAAGTACGACCGCGTCCTCCATACACTCCGGCTGGCTCTGTTGGCGGCAACGGGGGTCAGCGTTCTGGGATTTATCATCGCCGAGGTGTTTCCCCAGGAAATCATACGTATTTTTAACGATTCACCGGACCTGCTCCGCGTCGGGACGAGAGCCATGCGCATATATCTGGTGATGACGCCCGTCGTCGGTTCTTCCATCATAGCAGGAAATTATTTCCAGGCCGTGAACAAACCGCTGTTTTCCCTGTTCTTTACAATCAACCGCCAGGTATTTTTCCTCATTCCCTGTGTCTATCTGTTTTCTTCCTTCCTGGGGCTGGATGGCATCTGGCTGGCAGGGGCCGTCAGTGACGGAGTGGCGTTCATCGTTACGACAGCGGCATTAGTATACAATGTGCGACAAATAAAAAAACAGATACGGTCATAAAGAGATGGGCGGCATTGGTTGCCCCCATATCATCAAGGAGACTGTCCTGGTGTGCAGCCTCCTTTTTCTGTACATATGTTCGCCAATATGCTATACTGGGATAACGGAAAATTGCTATTCCTTTGTTCTGATTCGAGGTCTGATATGGATATACAATCGCATTTAAATAAAGATTATGATACGTCTCATCCGTTCCGGGTCGTTGCGCCGTACGAACCGATGGGAGACCAGCCGGAAGCCATCGCATCACTGGCTGAAGGGGTAAAGTCCGGTCAGTGGGCGCAGGTCCTGCTCGGGGCCACGGGGACGGGCAAGACGTTCACCATGGCCAAGGTCATTGAAGCCGTGCAGAAACCGACGCTGGTCATTGCCCACAACAAGACCCTGGCTGCCCAGCTTTGCAGTGAATTCAAGGCGTTCTTCCCTGATAACGAAGTGGCTTACTTTGTCAGTTACTATGATTACTATCAACCGGAAGCGTATATTGCTTCGACCGATACGTATATTGAAAAAGATGCGTCTATCAACGATGAAATCGATAAACTGCGCCATTCAGCTACGATGAGCCTCTTTGAACGGCGCGACGTCATTATCGTTGCATCCGTGTCCTGCATCTATGGCCTGGGTGACCCGGAAGATTACAGCGAACTCGTCGTTTCTCTGCGCCTCGGTCAGGAAAAGTCCCAGGAAGAAATCCTGCATAAGCTGGTCGATATCCAGTATACGCGCAATGATGTGAGCCTGGAACGGGGAACATTCCGCGTTCATGGTGATACCATCGAAGTCTTTCCAGCGGCGTTCGATAATTCTGTTATCCGCATTGAAATGTTCGGTGATGAAATTGACAGACTGACCGAAGTGGATGTGCTGACCGGAGAAGTCATTGCCGAACGAAAACACGTGGCGATTTATCCGGCCAGTCATTATGTCACGACAAAGGATAAAATGGAACGGGCCCTGGGAACCATCCGGAAAGAGCTGGATGAACGGCTCAGGGAGCTGAAAGATGGCGGTCATCTCTTGGAAGCCCAGCGGCTGGAACAGCGGACCCGGTACGATATGGAAATGATGGAGGAAATGGGATATTGCTCAGGGATTGAAAACTATTCCCGTCATCTGGCGGGACGTAAAGCCGGTCAGGCACCGTATACGCTGCTTGATTATTTCCCTGATGATTTTCTTATCATGGTCGATGAATCACACGTGACGCTGCCGCAGCTGCGGGCCATGTATGCTGGAGACCGTTCACGCAAACAGTCTCTTATCGAATATGGATTCCGTCTGCCATCGGCTCTGGATAACCGGCCTCTGACGTTCGATGAATTTACCGAACGGATCAATCAGATTATTTTTGTCAGTGCCACACCGGGCGATTATGAAATGGAAGTGCAGACCAATCTGGCCCAGCAGATTATCCGGCCGACAGGGCTGCTCGATCCGGAAGTAGAAGTCCGCCCTATTGCCGGGCAGATGGATGATCTCCTGGGAGAAATACGCAAACGCCGTGACCGTCATGAACGGGTGCTGGTCACGACGCTGACGAAAAAGATGGCAGAGGACCTGACAGACTATCTGAAAGAAATGGGAGTCCTCGTGCGCTATCTCCACTCCGATATTGCCACTATCGAACGGGCCGATATCATCCGGGACCTGCGGGCCGGTGTGTTCGATGTCCTGGTCGGCATCAACCTGCTGCGCGAAGGACTGGATATGCCGGAAGTTTCGCTGGTAGCTATTCTCGATGCCGACAAAGAAGGGTTCCTGCGGTCCGATACGGCTCTTATCCAGACCATGGGCCGGGCTGCCCGTAATGTCCATGGCAAGGTCATCATGTATGCCGATACGATTACCGATTCCATGGCCCGCGCTATAGATGAAACGAAACGGCGCCGCAAAGTACAGGATGCCTATAATAAGGCACACCATATTATCCCTAAATCGGTCAAAAAAGATGTCGTCAATCTGATTGAACTGACGAAAGTAGCAGAGGACCAGAAAGAGTACAGCAGTAGTACGGATAAACCGCTGACCCGGGAGGCTCTCCACAAGGTCATTCAGACCGTAACGCTGCAGATGAAGCAGGCCGCCAAGAATCTGGAATTCGAAAAGGCGGCGGAATTGCGGGACCGTCTGGGGCAATTGCGGCAGAAACTGGCCGATATGAGCCAGGACGATACGCTGCCCAAAGAGCTGCAGGACAGTGATATGCCTAAGCGCAGATACCGGCGTAAAATCAAGCGGCCCGATGTGAAGAAGCGATAGGCGCAGTTCGCAGGCCGCAGTTCACAGGTCGTAACGGCCCGTTTTCATCAAACATCAAACTTCAAACATCAAACTTCAAACTCAAATGGGAGGCACGAAGTGCAAGATAAGTATATTGTCATCAAAGGTGCCAGACAGCACAATCTGAAAAATATAGATGTAAAAATACCCAGGGATAAACTGGTTGTGTTTACCGGCCTTTCCGGGTCGGGGAAATCGTCTCTGGCTTTCGATACGATTTATGCCGAAGGACAGCGGAGGTATGTAGAATCGCTGTCGGCTTATGCCCGGCAGTTCCTGGGGCAGATGGATAAGCCTGATGTCGATTATATTGAAGGGCTGTCACCGGCTATTTCTATCGATCAGAAGACGACGAGCCGCAATCCCCGTTCTACTGTCGGGACTGTCACGGAAATCTACGACTACCTGCGCCTGCTGTATGCCCGCGCCGGGGAAGCGTTCTGCCCGAAATGCGGCAAACCGATCCGCCAGCAGACAATCCAGCAGATGGCCGATTCGGTCATGGCCCTGGGAGACGGGGAAAAAGTCATGATTATGGCACCTGTCGTCGATGGACGCAAAGGGACGCACCAGAAGGTCCTGTCCCGTCTGGTAAAAGACGGATATGTCCGGGTCCGCGTCGATGGGGAAGTCTTTCTCCTGTCGGATAATATCCCTCTGGAAAAAAATAAAAAGCATACCATCGAAGTCATTGTCGATCGCCTGGTCATCAAGGACAGCATCCTGACGCGGTTGACCGATTCTCTGGAAACGGCTGCGAAATTAGGCGAAGGCATCGTCCATGTCTTCCGCATGAGCACCAAAGAAACGGTGACATTCAGCCAGCATTTTGCCTGCCCCGATTGTCATGTGAGCCTGCCGGAAATCGAGCCTCATCTGTTTTCCTTTAACAGTCCCTTTGGTGCCTGCCCGGCCTGTTCCGGCATCGGCAGTACCATGGAAGTCGATCCTCATCTGTGCCTGCCCCACGGCGATGTATCCTTTGCCGATGGCTGCATTGCGGCTCTCAGCAGCAATCCCGATTCGTGGTTTATGCGCCAGCTGGGCGGTCTCCTGAAGCCCTATGGATTTACTATACAGAATTGTTATGACGACCTGCCGGAAGAACTGCAGCAGAAAGTGCTCTACGGTTCGGATGATGAATGCGTCTTTGAATATGAAAATCTGCGCGGTGAAGTCAAGACGTTCTCGACGCCCTTTGAAGGAGTCATCCCCATGGTGCGCCGCCGCTACCGGGAAGCTTCATCGGATATGATGCGCGACCAGTTTGGACAGTTTATGTCGGTCAAGCCGTGTACGACTTGTCATGGGGCGCGGCTGCGGCCGGAAGCGCTGGCTATCAAAATCGGCGGACTGGACATTCATCAGCTGACGGACTTATCGGTCACAGATATGATCCACTTTTTTGATACGTTGGAACTCAGCCACCGGCAGCAGCTCATTGCAAAGCAGATTCTCAAAGAAATCAGGGCCCGTCTCGATTTCCTGCGGACCGTAGGGTTGGAATATCTGACCTTGTCCCGGACTGCAGGCACTTTGTCGGGTGGGGAAGCGCAGCGTATCCGCCTCGCTACGCAGATTGGCTCCGGCCTGGTCAGCGTCCTGTATATTCTCGATGAACCGTCTATCGGCCTTCATCAGCGGGACAATGATAAACTGCTCGGTGCCCTGAAACATCTACGTGATCTGGGAAATACCCTGATTGTCGTGGAACACGACGAAGATACGATGCGGGCAGCCGATTATATTCTCGATATCGGGCCGGCAGCCGGGGAACACGGAGGACAGATCGTCGCCCAGGGGACGGCAGAAGATATCATGGCATGCCCGGAATCGCTGACCGGACAGTATCTGAAGGGAACGAAGTACATTCCCATTCCGGCACAGCGCCGTCCGGGCAATGGGACGCAGATTGAAATCATCGGTGCGGCAGAACACAATTTAAAGAATATCGATGTAGCATTTCCCCTGGGGACGCTCACCGTTGTGACCGGTGTATCCGGGTCAGGGAAATCGACGCTGGTCAATGAAATCCTTTATAAAGGGATGGCAGAAGCCGTGTATGGTACGCCCCACCGGCCGGGAAAATTTAAAGAACTGCGCGGCACAGAATACATCGATAAAATCATCAATATCGACCAGTCGCCTATCGGACGGACTCCCCGGTCCAACCCGGCTACGTATACGGGGGTCTTTGATTTCATCCGCCAGTTGTTCAGTCAGACGCCGGAAGCCAAGGTCCGCGGCTATAAAGCAGGCCGGTTCAGTTTCAACATAAAAGGCGGCCGCTGTGAAGCCTGCCGGGGCGATGGCATTATCCGTATAGAGATGAATTTCCTGCCCGATGTCTACGTGCCCTGTGAAGTATGTCATGGCACGCGGTACAACAGGGAAACGCTGGAAGTAAAGTATAAAGGCAAGACGATTTCCGATGTCCTGAACATGACCGTAGATGAAGCCTGCGATTTCTTTGCCCAGATTCCCCGTATTCTCAATAAACTGAAAACGCTCCAGCAGGTCGGTCTCGGGTATATCCGGCTGGGACAGCCTGCGACGACTTTATCCGGCGGAGAAGCACAGCGGGTAAAACTGGCGACAGAGCTTTCCAAGCGAAGTACCGGGCGCACGTTGTATATCCTCGACGAACCGACGACGGGGCTGCATACGGCGGATATCCACAAGCTGATGGATGTCCTGCAGCTCCTCGTCGATGGCGGAGATACGGTCGTTGTCATTGAACATAATCTCGATGTCATCAAAGCAGCTGATTATCTCATTGATCTGGGCCCTGAAGGCGGTGACGGAGGTGGTACGGTCGTCGCTACGGGGACGCCGGAAGATATCTGCGCTGTACCACAGTCGTATACAGGACAGTTCCTGAAACCCGTGCTGGAACGGACGCGAAAACTCATGGAAGGAAACGGTGACCAGTAGTGGCATTTTCACAAGCCGTGCTTGAAAAAGTGAATAATCTGACGACCCAGCCCGGCGTATATTTATGGAAGGATGCCAAAGGTCACATCATTTATGTGGGCAAGGCCGTCAATCTGCGTAACCGCGTCAAAAGCTACGTACGCCATGATGCCAACCGGGCCGTCAAAGTAGCCGCCATGATCAGCCATGCTGTCGATCTGGAAACCATCGTCGTAGCCAATGAAATGGAAGCGCTGATCCTGGAAAACACGCTTATCAAGAAGCATCATCCCCATTATAATATTATGCTTCGCGATGATAAGACCTATCCCTATATCAAGGTAACGCTGCAGGACGACTATCCGCGGGTCTGCATGACCCGGCGTGTCCTGCGGGATGGTGCCCGGTATTTCGGCCCCTTTGCCGATGCCGGTGCTGTACACCGCGTCCTGAAGCTGATGCAGCGGGCTTTTCATATCCGGACCTGCCGCAGCCTCAAGGCAGACCGTCCGTGCCTGCAGTATCATATGGGCCATTGCGACGCTCCCTGTGTGCACTATATTACGAAAGCGGATTATCAGGATCTGGTCCGGCAGGCAGTGGATCTGCTGGAAGGCAGGAATACGCCGCTCATACGGGAACTGCAGCAAAAGATGGAAGCGGCGTCGGAAGCACTGGAATTTGAAAAAGCCGCTGCATACCGGGATCAGATTGAAGCTATCCGGGTTATCCAGTCCCAGCAGAACATCGTTACCCAGGGCGGGGACATGGATGTATTGGGGCTGGCCAGCGATGCCGGGCAGACCTGTGTCCAGATTTATACCATCCGCAGCGGCCGGCTCATGGGACGGGAAACGTTCAGTCTGGATCATAGCGATGATGAGACAGCTGCCGATATGACGGAAGCTGTCATTGATCAGTATTATACGGCCCAGTCTTTCATTCCCCGGGATATTGTCGTGGCGGCCGTGGCAGAACAGGAAGATTGTGAACGACGGCTGAGCCAGCTGAAAGGCCAGCAGGTCAACGTTATCATTCCCCAGCGGGGCAGTAAAAAGAAACTCCTTGCCATGGCGGAAGAAAATGCCCGGGTCCTGCTCGAGCAGCGGAGGCTCCAGTGGCAGCATGATACGGATAAGACGAGCGGCGCAGTCCAGGCTCTGGCCCGGGTACTGGATCTGCCGTCCCTGCCAGAACGGATGGAATGTTTTGATATTTCCCATACCCAGGGAATTGAAACGGTCGCATCCATGGTGGTTTTTGAAAACGGCCAGCCGGCACGGAGCGAGTACCGGCGGTTTAAATTAAAAACCGTACAGGGCAAGCCCGATGATTTTAAATCTATGGCGGAAATCATGGAACGGCGGTATAATGAAAAGGACTGGCCCGTTCCTGATTTAATTGTCATCGATGGCGGCAAGGGTCAGCTCCATGCCGCACTGCCTGTCATACGGCAGGCCGGGTGTGAAGCACCGGTTATCAGCCTGGCCAAGCGCATAGAAGAAGTCTTTGTCGAAGGGCGCAGTGATTCGATAATCCTCAGCCATCATACGCCGGAGCTGCAGCTGCTGCAGGCTATCCGTGATGAGGCGCACCGGTTTGCTATCACGTATCACCGGCATCTGCGGGGCAAGCGCAGCCTCGTTTCTATCCTGGACCATATTGAAGGTATCGGTCCGGCACGGCGCAAGGCACTGTGGCAGCACTTTAAGACTCTCGATGACATGAAGAAGGCAGAAATAGAAGAATTGGCAGCTGTGCCGGGTATGACCCGTCAGACCGCTGAAAACGTCTATTATTTTTTCCGCCTGGGAACGGATGAAAAACGGAAACAGACTCAATTAAAGTAATATGATGAGAGATGGGAGGAATTACGCATGAAACAAAAAATATTGGCCATGCTTGGCGCAGCTCTGCTGACGGCATCGGTAGCCCTGGCTGCTCCGCCTGCAGATGTTCAGATGGTGCAAGTGCCCCGGTTTGAAGAGGGAAACAGCTATCTGGAAATGACCTATCCGGACGTCACGGTCATGGGAAATAGGGCAGCGACGGCACAAATCCGTCAGTATTATGCCAATGAACAGAGGGAAACACAGGAATTTTTCAATAAGCAGAAAGAAAAAGCCGGCAGCAATAGTTTTGTCACAGAAACAAAATCCTATGAAGTGACACACAATGATGGCAATTATTTGTCCATTGTCGAATCGGGAGAAATTTATTTTGGCCGTGATGCCCATCCGACCCATTGGAAAAAGGGGACTACCTTTGATGTAACGACGGGGAAAGTAGTGACCTGGCAGGAAATTCTCAAGCCGGGCGATGAAAAATACTTTACCATCAAAAAAATCAATCAGGCACTGTTTACCAGTAAGTACCAGCTTTCTTCCTATTTTACCGGTCTGACACAGCTTCCGGAAAATTACTATCTCGATAAGGCGGGGAATATTCATTTCCTGTTCGGCCTTTATGAAGTAGCACCGTATTCTGCGGGCATCGTCGATCTGAATATGATGAAGCGGGCAAAATAACTGGTCGTGGATTACCGGCCTTATGGTAGTGTGTCTATTAGGTACACTACCATATATACATTTTCTGGTTGCAAATTTTATAGGACCATGATATGATGTGATGAGTAAAGCTTAATTATTTACTATGATTTAGAATGATTTTGGAGGTAGACTCATGGACAAATACGAATGCACGATTTGTGGTTATATTTATGATGAAGCTGAAGGCGACGCTGATAACGGCGTAGCAGCAGGCACAAAATTTGCTGACCTTGCTGATGACTGGGTATGTCCTACCTGCGGCGCTGGTAAAGACGCTTTTGTAAAAATGGACTAAATCTGTCGCTGCTGGCAGATTCGACGGGATTGTCTTCGGGCAGTCCCGTTTTTGTTTTGTGTACGTATTTTTTTTATGGCGGAATATGCTGCATTGCAGTACAATATAAGTAACGTATCATACATGTATACAACTTAAGGAGGTAAGTGAGATGGATCTGAAAGAAGTACGCGAAACGGCACGCCAGAAAATGAAAGGCTGTCATGTCTGTCCTGAATGTAATGGGAAAGCCTGTATTGGCATGATTCCCGGCTTTGGGGGGCTGCGCACGGCACGTTCGTTTATGCGCAATATGGAAGCCCTGCAGGAATATGGACTGGTCATGCGCAGCATGTCCGGACAGGACGAACCGGATACGAGCTGTCAGATACTGGGACGCACACTGAGTATGCCTGTACTCATTGCGCCCGTTGGCGGGATTGTATTGAATGCCAAAGTAGACGGGGACCCGGCAGAGGTAGAACAGGAATATGATGAAGCCGTGACCCAGGGGGCTATGGACGCAGGTACGCTGTGCTTTACTGGCGACAGCGGCGCCCCTTATATGTATGCTTCAGGTATTGCCTCCTGCAAGAAACGCCCTGGCATAGTCATTCCGACTATCAAACCCCGCAGCAATGATAAAATCATAGAAAAGGCACATGAAGCTGAAGCTGCCGGTGCCTTTGCTGTTGCCAGCGATATTGATGCGGCAACATTGATCAATATGCGTATATTTGGCCAGCCTGTAGGTCCCAAGAGCGCCAGTGATATTGCAGAAATCGTCCGGTCTATCAAGCTGCCATTTATCGTAAAAGGCATCATGTCGCCAGAAGAAGCCGTTGCCTGTGCCGATGCCGGAGCAAAAGGTATCGTCGTCAGCAACCATGGCGGCCGCGTCCTCGATGGCATGGCTGGTACGGCCGACGTACTGCCAGATATTGCCGATGCTGTCAAAGGACGGCTGACGATTTTCGTTGATGGCGGCGTCCGCCACGGCGAAGATGTACTGAAGATGCTGGCTCTCGGTGCCGATGCCGTCCTTTTGGGACGCCCGGCTGCTGTAGCTGCTATCGGTGGCGGGGCAGAAGGTGTCAAACTGCTTCTGGATACGCTGAATCGGGAACTCATGGATGCCATGATGATTACCGGAACACGTGATTTGTCCCACGTACCGGCGAACGTCGTGAGAAAGTTATAGAGATTAGCCACCAGCTACTAGCCACTAGCCACTAATCCCACATTGACAGCCTGCTTGTCCTGCCCGTATAATAGTACTATTGCAATGATTGCAATTGTACTTGATAGGAGGTATTTCATGCACAGCATTTCCTATTTCTGGCACTTATCGCGCCTTATATACGGGCCACGGAATTTCCAGGAAAACAAGCGGGCTGTCGTTTTTTTTGCCCGTGCCGTGTCGAACCGGGCCTTGTTTGAAGAGCTTTACGATTTCTTTGATCACTATGAACCGATGAAGGGGTTCTTTGATCAGCACGACCCGGACTTCCAGGAAGTTATGACCCGTGTGTTTTTGTTTAAGAATTCGACTATGCGTCAGCGTCTCGATGCGTTGAAACACCATTTTACTATTTTACGGACCTTTTTTTCCGACGATGTCATCCACGAACTCTACTGGGGAAACGGCTATACCCTGTGGACCTCGCCTGATGAATCGCTCCCCCTGGAAGCGCGGCTCATCTTTGATACGGGACAGCGCAAGGAAGGCTTCCTGTCGCTCTATCTCTATCATGAGGGACAGATGATCTATCACTTCAATTTCCGTTTTGACTATAATGCTGATGGCACACCGTCTATGTATATCGGCACCATCCAGGGATCGAAGCACGGTCTGGAAACGACGAAAGTACTGACTAAGAAGCTTTTTGGCTACCGGCCGAAAAATTTCATCCTCTATCTCATGCGTATCTTTGTCCAGACACTGGGCATACACGATATGTACGTCATCACCGATGAAGGCTTCTATACCAACAGTCATATGCTGCGAGGCAACCGCTCGAAGAAGACCAATTTCAATGATTTCTGGACAGGTGAAGGTGCTGTGCCTGATAGTAAGGAACAGTGGTATTTCCGCCTGCCTATCGAAGAAAAACGGCGCAAATACGGTGAAATCAAGTCCCAGAAGCGCAATCTTTTCCGCAAGCGCTATCTTCTCATGGACACCATCGTTCCACCGTATATTGCCGCCATCAGGGCCTTGTTCCGCCAGGACTTCAATCCCGTCCCGTCGGCTGTCGATGAAGCCGCTATTACAGATAAACCGGCTGATTACGATCCCATCGAAGCACCAGTGAAATAGTTTGCAGTATAAAGTTTCTAGTTTGTAGAAAAAAAGAACCCCTCAGATGCCTGCGGCGCCAGCTCCCCTGTGAAGGGGAGGGGGACCGCATCGCGGTGGAGGGGTTCTTTTTTGTTGCCGCCAGCCGCCAGCAGTCAGCAGCTGGTGACCTGCGGACTGCGAACTACGATTCACGTCCGTTCATGACAATCATCCGTTCGCCACTGGCTTCATAGAGCCGATGGGATATGGAGAGGACCGTCCGGTCTCTGGCGGCGGCCTGCAGGGCATGGAGAACCTGGCTTTCCGTCAGGGAATCGAGGTTGGCTGTGATTTCATCGAATAAGAGAATTTGTGGATTCAGAACGACGGCACGGGCGATGGACAAAAGCTGGCTCTGGCCGCGGGAAAAGAGTTCCGGCCTGAAAGGGGTTGCCAGCCCCTGTGGCAGGGCGCAGCACGTATCCCATAGTCCGACGAGGCGGAGAGCTTTTTCTATGGCTTCCGGTGTCACACGCTGATCTTTGAGGCTGATCTGATCAGCAATGGTACCGCTGATGGCGTGGAACTGCTGTTCGACATAGCCGAAAATCTGACGCCGTAAGGGCGGGGGCAGCTGACACGGGTCGCAGCCGAAAATACGGATCTGGCCTTCCCGTGGCCGGTAGAGGCCGAGAATGAGCTTGAAGAGCGTGCTTTTGCCGGCCCCTGTACGGCCTGTGATGGTAACCATTTCCCCGGCATTTACGGTAAGCGAGATGTGGCGGAAAATATTTTTTTCCCGGCCATAGCCAAAGGCGGCATCGTCGATGACCAAAGGCACTGATGCCGGGACGGGTTCCATCGTGCCGTTCCTTTCCTGGACGGGTTCGGCGAAGAAGTCTTTCAGGCGGCCGATGCCGGCGACAGCAGACTGGATATTCTGGATTTCCATGCCGATGCTTTCCAGAGGCGAGAAGATGCGGCGTACATAGGCGATGAGGGCGACGACGCTGCCGACAGTCATGCCAAAGAGTTCCTGCAGGGACGGGCTGCTGACGGACAGGGTCATCATCAGGCAGATGATGACGGTGCAGCTGGTGATAATGATCGGTGAATAGATGGAATCGCAGAAATTGCTCCGTTCCATGGCGTTGAAACTGGCGCGGATGGTCCGGCCATAGCGCTGACGCAGGTAATGTTCCTGCTGGCATGTGTGAATGGTCCGGATATTATGGACCGTTTCCGGAATGAGTTCATTCGTCCGGCTGACGGCAATGCGGTTATCCCGCTGGGCCTGAAGCATACGTTTTTGGAAATAGCGGGTCAGGAGAAACAGTAAAGGCAGGCAGATGCAGAGCAGTATGCCCAGCCCCGGACTCAGATGGAAGACGACGGCGAGGATACTGAAAATCGTGAAGGCATCGGCAATCATGCTGACGACGCCGGAATCGAAGAGGTTTTCCAGGGTATCGACGTCGTTGACGAAAAGCGATGTGACGGCACCGGCTTCATGGCCGACAAAGTAGGCGGCCGGCAGGTCATCGAGACGATGGCACATGGCTGAGCGAAGGCCATGGGTGATTTTTTGGCCGAAGACGGTAATCAGCGTTTCCTTGAGGGCATCGACGAGGCCGCTGCCGGCATTGAGGGCAAAGTAGACAATGCCGGCTATGAGCAGTGGATAGGTACTGAAAGAGCCGCTGACCAGACTGTCAACGATGTATTGCAGGATGAGGGGCGGCGTGACGCTTATGGCGATGGACGCGATGATAGCCAGTATGAGGATGAACAGGAGCAGGCTGTTCTTCCGTAAAATCTGCCAAACGATGTTACGCATGGGAAGCACCTCCCCGGGCATGCTGCAGATCATAGAGATCCCGATAGGCCTGACACGATGCATATAAGACTTCATGGGTGGCGATGATACTGGTCCCGTCGCCATTCAGCCAGATGATCTGATCCAGTTCCGGGAAGAGTGTCAGGCGGTGCGAGATGAGGAAGATGATATGGTCGCTGTAGCTTTGGCGCAGGCTCCCGAATATGTTCCGTTCTGTCGCCATATCGACGGCGGCGAAAGGGTCGTCGAGAATCAGGAGTGGCCGTGGATGGAACAGGGTCCGGGCTAGGGCGATGCGGGCCTGCTGGCCACCGGACAACCGCTGGCCCCCTTCGCCGATGAGTGTCCGGATCCCGGCCGGGAAGGTGGCGCAGTCCTGATCCATGCAGACCGTTTTCAGGACGGAAGCGATGTCACCGGGCAGGCCGAGGCGGACATTTTCTTCAATAGTGGCTGCAAAGAGTTCTGCGTCGTGGCCGCAATAGCCGACGATGCCATCAGGGGCCGTATGGCCGTTGCCCAGTTCTTTCTTGCCGTAGAAAATCTGACCGCCGTGCGGGTTTTCGCAGAGAAAAACCTGTCCCAGCGTCGATTTGCCACAGGCTACGGGACCGGTTATACCGATGATGTCACCAGGCCGTGCCGAAAAGGAAAGGTCCTGGAAAACAGGCACGTCGCTGCCGGGATAGGTAAAGGAAAGATGGAGGACAGTCAGATTATCCGGTGCTGCCGGCGGTACGGGCCGGGGCAGCTCTGTTGCAGACTGGAGGTGAGGCTGTATGCGCTTCCATGAAACCTGGGCTTTCTGGATGGCGTTGAACAGCTTGGCCGCATGAGATGATTTCGTCGCCAGCTTGATAAAACATGCCAGGTACGTCGAGAAGGCGGCAATATCCCAGGATTCCCAGCCCGTACCCAGAACATTGTGACCGCCGAACCAGATGACCAGCATGGTGCCGATCATGGCGATGACTTTGTAAATCGGCTGGAGCGTATTTTCCCAGAGATTGGCCAGAATCATCTTTCGTTCATAGTCGGCCAGATAGGCTTCATACCGCTGGTCCTGGACCGATTCTTCACCGTAGACACGGTACGTCAGGGCGTTGCTGATGCGGTCCAGTGTCATGCCTGACAAGGCGCCGCTGCTTTCCTTGCTCCGGGCCGCTGTCGTGGCAACCATGCGCCGCAGACTATTGGCCAGAATGTAGGCGATGGGCGGAAAAACGAGGACGCACAGTGTCAGACGCCAGTCGTACCAGATGAGCATAACCACGTAGGCCGCCATGACGACGCCCGTATCGAAGATTTCCGTCGTAAACTTGCGCATCCCTTCGACGCAGGTATCGATGTCGGAAATGACCTTGGTCATCAGAGCACCTGTATCGGCCTGTTCCATGTCCCTCTTTGGCGTCTGGACCAGATGCTGATAGAGCGTATCCTTCATGGACAGGCTGATATTATTGGCAAATTTCCGGACGTACAGCCGCTTGACATAGCGCGAACCCTGAACGCCGAGGATAACCAGAGCATAGAGCAGGCAGAGCACATACATATCCGCTGCCGATCTGGTGCCGCTGAAGATGTCATAGAGATACTGGGCCAGCTGCCCGTCGAACCAGGGACCGGCAATCATGCCAATATTGTACATGATGCCGCTGATTGTGACGATGAGCAGCAATTTTTTTTCATGATAAAAATAATAACGGACTGAACCCGGTCCGGATTGTTTCAAAGCAAACACCTCACCTTTTATGGTTCATTTATCATACACTATTATAAACGTTCTTACAACGGGGAGTGCAGTCCGCAGGCCACAGGTCGCAGTTCATTTGTCGAAGGAGCATGTTAATGTCAGTTGTCATTAATTCGCCCCTTGAAAAAAGTCAAAAAGACTAATATAATAAGAATGTGATAAAGTCAAAAGGTGAAAACACCTATTTAAATACTATTGATATTTTTGTTAAGCAGGTGATACGATGAGTGTGTTAGCTGATAAAATCGAACAATTTATATTACACAAACTCCTCGAAGAGGATGAAGAAAATATCGTTCTCCGCCGCAATGAGCTGGCCGATGAACTGGACTGCGCACCTTCTCAGATCAGTTATGTCCTGAGTACCCGGTTTTCCAACGATAAGGGCTATCTGGTAGAATCACGGAGAGGATCCGGCGGTTTTGTGCGCATTATCCGACTGACTCCGAAAAAACAGGACCGGACACCGGCACCGCTGAAAGAAACGCTGCCGGCTGTCAATATTACGATGGAAGATCTCGATGTGCTGTTGTACCGGCTGATTAAGAGCAAGTCGCTGACGAACAGGGAAGCCATTCTTCTCCACCATACGTTTGAGGCATTGTTTGATGAAGTCGATGAACCACAGCGACTGGCTGTCATAGGGCGGATACTCAGAACTCTGAATCTGCACTAGCATAAGAAAGGAGGCGCACGCCATGCTTTGCGACCAATGCAAAAAAAGAGAAGCCGTCGTTCATATTACGAAGATTGAGAACGGCCGCCGCACGGAGCTGCACCTGTGTGCAGAATGTGCGCGTAAACAGGGAAGTTTGCCTGATTATTCTAATTTTAATATTATTGATAATGATTTCTTCCGCAAAATGGCCTATCCCGACTATTCCGGCCAGGCGGAAGAAGAACCGCGCTGCAGCAGCTGCGGAATGACATATAGTAAATTCAACCGCCTCGGTAAGTTTGGATGTCCCGATTGTTATGAAGCATTCCGGGAAGAAATTACACCGCTGGTCCGGCGGATTCATGGCCATACCAAGCATGTGGGCAAGGTGCCGAACAGGGGAACCGGCGTTTTCCGTACGGCCAATCAGATCAAGCGCCTGCGCCAGCATCTGAAAAAACTTGTCCAGGATGAACGGTATGAAGAAGCCGCCCGTGTACGCGATGAAATCCGTATGCTGGAACGTCAGCTGCCACCACAGACGAATGGAAAGGAGGAATAACGGATGCTGCAGGATATATTAAAAACACCGCTGATTCCCTGGCAGGACGGGTCGGGTGATCTGACCGACGTCGTGCTGGACAGCCGTATCCGCCTTTCCCGTAATCTGAAAAAATATGTATTTCCTGATAAAGCAACCGATGCGGAACTGGCAGCCGTCCTGGCTGAAGGAGAACGGTATATGCCGAGTCTGAACACCCTGGGAAGGGGAAACTATGAAAGTATCCATCTTTCGGATCTGACATCGTGGGAACGGGAAGTGCTGGCAGAACGCCATCTGGTTTCGGCAGGCCAGATTCAGAAACCGCAGAACCGGGGACTGCTGCTCCGCCAGGATGGTGCTGTCGCTATCATGATCAATGAAGACGATCATTTCTGTATTCAGACCGGTGCGGCAGGACTTCAGCTCGATAAGGCATGGGAGGACGCGACACAGGTGGACGACGCGCTGGAAGCAAAACTGAATTTTGCTTTCCGCGATGATTTCGGATATCTGACTGCCAGTCCGTCTCTTACGGGGACTGGACTGATTGCCGGCGTCATTCTCCATCTGCCGGGACTGGTGCTCATGAAACGACTGAACCGCATTGTCCAGGGGATTACCAAACTGGGATTTACCATGTGCGGCATGTATACGGAACGGAATGAATATATTGGCAATGTATTCCAGGTAACAAACCAGATTACACTGGGCGTATCGGAAGACGATATTCTGGGACAGCTGAAAAAGCTTGTCACCCAGATTGTCCAGGAAGAACGGAATTGCCGGAACCTGCTCTGGACACATAACCAGAATGCCATGAAAGACCGGTTCTTCCGGAATTATGGCGTATTATCCCATGCCTGGATGCTTGATTTTTATGAAACCGTTGATTTTTTGAGCGATTTCCGTCTGGGAATCGATTTTGGTGTCATACAGGAACGGCCTCAGGCCTATCATGCCCTGCTGACTGCAGCGGGTCCGGCATATCTGCAATGGCAGGCCGGCAGGGAACTGAATGACGAAGAACAGGATCTGCAGCGGGCCCGGGTGGTCCGGCAGCTTCTGCAGGATTATGCCATTTAAAATGTGTACGCTGGCCCCATGAAAGGGCAGGCACTGTCCGGACCAGAGTATAAGGATGTGAAAGAATATGTACAACAGATTTACTAATAATGCAAAACGGGTGCTGCAATATGCCCAGCAGACTGCGCAGCGCCTGGGTCATGACTATGTGGGGACAGAGCATATCCTGCTCGGTCTCGTTCTTAATAAAGACGGTGTAGCAGGACAGGTGCTGGCCCAGCTGGGACTTACACCGGAAAATGTACTGCGGGCCATCGAAAAACTGACGGCGTCCAGTGATATAGTCCAGGATGATCCGGGGCTTACTCCGCGTACGAAACGGACGATGGAACTGGCTGTCAGTGAAGCCAACCGGCTGGGGCAGAACTATGTAGGCACGGAACATATCCTTGCCGGGCTGATTCTGGAAGGAAGCGGCCGTGCCAGCCAGATCCTGGAATCCATGGATGTCGATCCCGAACAGATTTTGCATCGTCTGGCAGATGTAACGGGGACAGATGCAGAAGATATGCCGGAAGAAAACAGTGCCTCCGGTAGTATAGATCTTAATGCCTATGGCCGGGATCTGAATGAACTGGCACGGAAAGGAAAAATCGATCCGGTCATCGGCAGGGAAAAGGAAATCGACCGGGTCATCCAGATCCTCAGCCGCAGGACGAAAAATAACCCTGTTTTAATCGGTGCCCCCGGCGTAGGAAAGACGGCTATTGCCGAAGGCCTGGCCCAGCGAATCGTAAGCGGTGTCGTACCGGATATTCTGGCAGATAAACGGATATTTTCCCTGGATCTTACCAGTCTCGTCGCTGGCACAAAATACCGTGGCGAATTTGAAGAACGCATCAAAAAAGTGATAGAAGCTATACAGAATGATTCCCATATGATTCTCTTCATTGACGAACTGCATCAGCTCATCGGCGCCGGCGCAGTGGAAGGTTCCATGGATGCCGCCAACATTCTGAAACCGGCTCTGGCCCGGGGAGAATTGCAATGCATCGGTGCGACGACACTGGATGAATATAAAAAACATATAGAAAAAGATACGGCTCTGGCCCGCCGGTTCCAGCCCGTACTGGTCGGTGAACCGACAGAAGAGGATGCTATTCAGATATTGTTCGGCCTGCGCGACCGCTATGAAGCATTCCATAAAGCACGTATTACCGATGAGGCCGTACGCAGCGCCGTTACGCTTTCGGCGCGATATATCAGTGACCGCTATCTGCCGGACAAGGCTATTGATGTCATGGATGAAGCGGCATCAAGGGTGCGGATGAAAGTATATTCTCCGTCTGATGAAGTCAAGAATCTGGAACAGAAACTGGCCGATATCCGCAAGGAAAAAGAAGCGGCTCTCGCCAGTGAAGATTTTGAACGCTGTGCCGCATTGCGTGATGAAGGAAAAGAGTTGTCACGGCAGCTGGAAACGATGCAGAAAGAACGGAAGCAGCATGACGATGCCCGTCTGGTCGTGACTGGCGATGATATCGCCGACGTCGTGTCCCAGTGGACGGGAATCCCTGTGCGGCAGTTGACAGAAACGGAATCGCACCGCCTGCTCCACCTGGAAGAAGAACTGCACAAGCGGGTCATCAGTCAGGATGAAGCCGTGACGGCTGTGTCTAAAGCCATACGCCGGGCACGGGCAGGACTCAAGGACATAAACCGCCCGATTGGCTCGTTCCTGTTTCTCGGCCCCAGCGGGGTTGGCAAAACCGAGCTGGCCCGGACATTGGCACAGCAGCTTTTTGGCAGTGAAGAATCGATGATACGCATCGATATGAGTGAATATATGGAAAAGTACAGCGTATCCCGCCTGGTCGGTGCTCCTCCGGGATATGTGGGGTATGAAGAAGGAGGACAGCTTACTGACGCAGTACGGGAAAAACCGTATAGTGTCGTGCTGTTCGATGAAGTAGAAAAGGCATCGCCTGATTTCTTCAATCTTCTCCTGCAGGTCCTGGATGATGGACGGCTGACCGATTCCCAGGGACGTACGGTAGATTTCCGCAATACGGTCATCATCATGACCAGCAATCTCGGCGCATCCCATTTGAAACCCGATGCTCCTGTTATGGGATTTTCGACGGGCAGTCAGGAGGAAAGCAGAGAACAGGCATTTAAAACGGCAAAAAAAGAAATCATGGATGATGTGCGGCGGTTCTTCCGTCCGGAATTTCTGAACCGGATTGACGAAATCCTCGTATTTAAACCGCTGCAGCGTGACGATCTGCGCCGCATCGTTTCTCTTATGCTGAAAGACCTGACGAAGCGGCTCGATGAAAAGGGCATTGCTATGGACTGGACGGAAAATGCCGATGATGTACTGGTCCGGGAAGGTACCGATTTTGCTTATGGTGCCCGTCCGCTGAAGCGTGCCATCCAGAAGCTGGTGGAAGATCCTATTTCCGAAATGATGCTTGGCGGCAGCCTGAAAAAGGGCAATCATCTCCATGTAGACAGCCCGGACAAAAAAGAATTATTATTTACGACAGAGTAAAGAAAGAAGTTACGGATTACAGAAAAATGACTTCTTTCAGAAGAGGAGCAGATTCATGGCTAAAGTAAAAACGCGCTATGTATGTGCCAACTGTGGCAGTGTTTCCAGCCGCTGGCTCGGACGCTGCCCCCAGTGCGGGGAATGGAATACGATGACCGAGGAAACACTGCAGCCGGAGGCTCCCCGTAAAGCAGGCAGCATGCAGCGGACGGGTACTGAAACCCGTCCGGCTGCACTGACGGATATTGCCATGGAAGATATGTCCCGTCTGGAAACGGGGATTGGCGAACTGGACCGCGTACTGGGAGGGGGATTGGTTCCCGGTGCCCTGATTCTGCTCAGTGGAGATCCCGGTATTGGCAAATCGACGCTGGTGCTGCAGATGGCGGCAGCCGTCTGTAAAAAACAGGGTACGGTCCTGTACGGATCCGGTGAAGAATCCCAGGGGCAGATTAAGCTGCGTGCCCAGAGGCTGGGTATTGTGACTCCTGATCTGTTCATACAGGCAGATACGTCACTGGATGCGGTACTGCATGAGGCAGAACAGCGGAAACCGCGTCTGCTTATTGTCGATTCCATCCAGACGATGTACTGCCAGGACGCAGAAGGCACACCGGGGAGCATGGGACAGATACGGGAAGGCACAGCACGGCTCATGACCTTTGCCAAGACAAGCAATATTCCCGTCGTGGTCATCGGCCATGTGACCAAGGAAGGAGCCATTGCCGGCCCGCACATGATGGAACACATGGTAGATGTCGTATTGTATTTTGAAGGGGACCGGCAGTATCAGTTCCGCATCCTGCGGGGAATCAAGAACCGCTTTGGTTCGACGAATGAATCGGGTATGTTTACCATGACGGAGGAAGGTCTTTCAGAACTGGCCAATCCGTCTCAGTTACTGCTGGCCGAACGGTCAGTCCATCAGGCCGGCTCTGCCATTGCTGCTGTCATGGACGGACAGCGGCCCATGCTGGGAGAAATACAGGCCCTGACAGCTCATTCTGTATTTGCTGTGCCACGGCGGACTGCATCGGGAATGGATTACAACCGCCTGATCATCCTGCTGGCCGTCCTGGAAAAACGGGTCGGCCTGAACCTGGGAACACAGGATGTCTACATCAATGTCGTAGGCGGACTGCGTATCACCGGGACGGCGGCGGATCTTCCCATTGTTCTGGCTGTCGTTTCCAGTTTTAAAGACCTTTCTATGGATGAACATACGGTAGTTATGGGCGAAGTGGGGCTGACCGGTGACATACGGCGTGTACCACAGGCCCGGCGCCGGCTGAAAGAAGCAGCGAAGATGGGATTTACCCGGTTCATCGTTCCCCGGGGGAATATGTCAGAACTGAAACAGGATGACTTTCCTGACTGCCGGATCATTCCCGTGTCTTCCATACGGGAAGCAATTACCGCAGCTTTTTCTTCCTGAATGATGACAATTTAAATAAAATTTTATTCTTTTCACAGACGGCTGTGGTATACTGATAATAACACAGTAACTTTTTGAAAAGGAGGTAGAACGGTTGTGCAGAAACGGGTAAAACGGCTGGGCGTGTTGTGCACGGCGCTGGCCCTTTTATGTGGCGGAAGTGCCTTTGCTTATTTTCATAATACGGCTCCTGTCGGACCGGCAGGACATCAGACGGTATATGACTGCAATGGTCCGGTTACGTATTATCAGGGACGACGGGTCATGTCCGATGGACATATGGAACCGGTTATCCAGCATCGGGGCTATATTGTCAATCAGAACGGTGAAGTAGAAATGACAGGGCCTTGTTATACGGATGGTCAGGGATATGGACATCATGGCAATGGTGGCTGCCATCGCTGAGCTGGAATAAACGAGCAGCTGTGCTGTATAAGGAAGCAGGGCTGCTCGTTGTTTCTTTTCCATGAGATATGCTTTTTTTATGGTGTCTTATAAAAAAATATGGTATGATAAGAAATTGTAAAAAGATTCTTTTTATGCAGATAATGGATAAAAAGTATTGATTAGTAAAAGAAGGGGGTGACATGTTATGGCTGATGAACATACGACAGAAAACAGTGAAAAAAGAAAACCGGAGCGTAAGAAACTCAATGGCCGGAAGATTGCTGATAACATCATGAAAGGTGCTGTCATGTTGATCATGGCTGTCATATTTGTCATGCTGGCAGATCAGTTTGTGACGACGCCTTTTTTCAGTGCTGAAATTGAAGGACGCTTTTCCCGTATCGGTATTTTTGGTACGACACTCATGACGATTATTACGTACATTCTGGGGGCACTTCTGGGAGCTCTTCTGGGATATATACTGTCGCCGCTGGTGCTGCGTCTGATATGGAAAGTGATTCAGCGCATGGAAACCGGCCTGAGTGATTTTTCGACACAGGATCTGCTGATTGGAACGCTGGGATTGCTTTTTGGACTCATCATTGCTAATTTAATAGGACTGGCGTTTTCCAAACTGCCGATTATTGGTGCCTACGGGCCTATCGTTTTCAGTATCATCTTCGGGTATGCCGGCATGAGCATTGCCGTACGAAAAAAGACGGAAATTGCCGGCTGGGTCAGTTTTTTCCGGCTGCCGAGGAGCAGGGAAAAAGAGCGGAAAAAGGAAGAGTTTTCCGGTAAACTTCTCGATACGAGTTCTATCATCGATGGACGCATTGCTGAGATATGCAGTACAGGCTTTCTCGAAGGACCTCTGCTGGTTCCTGTTTTCGTTCTGGAAGAACTGCAGCTCATTGCCGATTCATCCGATGTCCTCAAGCGGAATAAAGGCCGCCGCGGACTGGATATACTGAAGCAGATGCAGGAAGACAACTACGTGGAGGTACGTATCATCAATGATGATTTTGATGACGTCCAGGGCGTCGATTCCAAGCTGGTCCGCTTAGGCCGTAAAATCAATGCCAAAGTTGTAACCAATGATTATAATCTGAATAAAGTCGCTGCCCTTCAGGGGGTAGTCGTTTTGAATATCAACGACCTGGCCAATGCCCTTAAACCGGCACGCATACCTGGCGAGCATATGGAAGTCCTGGTTGTCAAGGCCGGAAAAGAAAACAATCAGGGGGTAGGGTATCTCGATGATGGCACCATGATTGTCGTTGAAAATGGTCAGAAGTATATTGGTTCAACCGTTCCCGTCGTAGTCACGTCAGTACTGCAGACTTCGGCAGGACGTATGATATTCGTAAAAGTCGAACATGAGTAGGTGAAACGATTGAAAGTATCTGTCATCATAGTAGCGGCCGGTTCAGGCCGGCGTTTTGGCTATGAGCGCAATAAGCTGTTTTTTCCTTTGTGCGGGAAACCTGTACTGACCCATACGCTGCAGCATGTCTTTGCCGCGTCCTGTGTCAGTGAAGTCGTCATCGTCGTAGCGGAGCGGGATCGCAAAGATATAGAGGCGATGGTTGCCAGTCTGCATCCGGCAGTGCCTGTACGGTTTGCCCTCGGTGGTGCAGAACGGGAAGATTCTGTTTATAACGGCCTCATGGCAGCGGATGAGACAGCAGACATTATTATGGTCCATGATGGATCACGGCCCATGGCAGGCCCGGAATGGTTCGATAATGCCGTGCCGGTCATGGAAAAAGCGAATGTAGCGGTGTATGCGATTCCCGTCAAGGATACGGTAAAAGAACGAGAAGAGGCCGGTGCATGGGGCCTGCAGCGGGTCCGTACACTGGACCGCAGCCGGCTGATTGCGGTCCAGACACCTCAGATTTTCCGCCGCCATACGCTGCTGGAGGCTCACCGGTATGCCAAAGAACATCATCTGACTGGTACCGATGATGCTTCACTGGCCGAAGCTATGGGGGAAAAGATTGTCATCCTCCAGGGTGATGAACGGAACCATAAAGTGACCACGATGGATGATGTGCCGGTCCTGGAATTTTATATGACCGGACCGTCGGAACACCGTGTCGGCAGCGGCTATGATGTCCATCCGCTGGCGGCAGGACGGAAGCTGATTCTGGGAGGTGTAGAGATTCCTTATGAAAAAGGGTTGGATGGCCATTCCGATGCGGATGTACTCGTCCATGCCGTCATAGATGCGCTCCTGGGGGCAGCGGGGCTGAAGGATATCGGTACCTATTTCCCCGATACGGATGCATCGTTTACAAACATTTCCAGCCTTATTTTACTGCGCAAAGTCCGTCAGATACTGATAGAGAACAGCTGCCGCGTCATTAACGTCGATGTGACGCTCCTGGCACAACAGCCCAAAATCAAGCCATATGTCGCCCAGATGACAGCGAACCTGGCAGATGCGCTGCAGATCGATCCCGCCGCCGTTTCCGTCAAGGCGACGACGACAGAGCACCTGGGGTTTGTAGGCCGTCAGGAAGGGATGGCAGCACAGGCTGCCGCTATGGTCATTAAATATAGGAATTAATTGCAATAGATAGTAGGAGGAATTTTGTATGTCTAATACAGTACGCGTTCGTTTTGCACCGAGCCCGACAGGCCCGTTTCACATTGGTGGCGCCCGTTCGGCCCTTTTTAACTACCTGGAAGCCAAGCATACCGGGGGCACTTTTGTCGTCCGTATCGAAGATACGGATCAGAAACGTTCCACCCGCGAATCGGAAGAAAACATCAAAGAAGCACTGCGCTGGCTGGGGATTAACTGGGACGAAGGTATTGACGTAGGTGGCCCGGATGGACCATATCGTCAGATGGAACGCCTGGATATCTATAAGAAATATACGGATAAGCTGCTGGCTGAAGGCAAAGCGTATTATTGCTTCTGTACACCGGAAGAACTGGAAGCCGAAAAAGAAGCACAGATGGCAAAAGGAGAAACACCGGTTTATTCTGGCAAGTGTTCCCATTTATCGGAAGAACAGGTCCAGCAGTACCTGAAAGAAGGCCGTCCTTACGTCATCCGCGTCAAGACACCAAAAAATGAAACCCTCGAATTCGATGATCTCGTACGGGGCCATGTTGCATTTGATTCGAATAAAGTAGGCGATTTCGTCATTGTCAAATCAGATGGCATTCCTGTATATAACTATTGTGTCGTCATGGACGATGCCCTCATGCATATTACCCATGTCATCCGTGCCGAAGAACATTTGTCCAATACACCGCGCCAGCTCGTCCTTTACAAAGCCCTGGGCTTTTCCGTACCGACCTTTGCCCACGTATCCCTTATCCTGGGCAAAGATAAGAAGAAGATGAGCAAACGCCACGGTGCAACAAGTGTCCAGCAGTATCGTGATCTGGGGTATCTGCCACAGGCTATCGACAACTTCCTGGCTCTTCTGGGATGGACTCCGGACAGCGATCAGGAAATCTTCTCTATGGAAGAACTTTGCCAGCAGTTCAGCCTGGACCGGGTGGCAAAGAATCCGGCTGTCTTCGATATTGAAAAATTGAACTGGATTAATTTCCACTATATGAAACAACTGGATGAAGACCAGCTGCTGGCACTCTGCCTGCCTCATCTGCAGAAAGCAGGCTATGCATCGGACCATCCTTCCGACGATGAACTGGCCTGGCTGAAACAGATGTGTGCTGCTATGCGTGAACACGTCCAGTACGGCGCCCAGATCGTCGATGCAGCCAAAGTATTCTTTACGGAAGATTATCAGCCGGAAAATGAAGAAACGGCCGCTGTCCTCAAAGAAGAAACGGCTCCGGCAGTTCTCAAAATGTTCCGCGATGAACTGGCAGCACTTGACGATGTGACGGCAGAAACAGTACAGCCTCTGTTCAAAAAAATCCAGAAAGGCCTGAAAGTGAAAGGCAAATTCGTCTATATGCCTATCCGTGTCGCCGTTACGGGCGTCATGCACGGACCGGACCTGAACGTCATCGTCGCCCTCATGGGACGGGACAAGGTCATCAGCCGGCTCAATGCCAGCGGTCTCATTGCTGACTAAATGCCGGGATGGTGACCTCTGATGGATTCATCTGACAAGACGCCTTCTTCCCAGTGGGAAGTACTCAGCCGCAACCAGGCGGCCCGCATGATTGCAGGCCGTCTGGTGCTGGACGGGGAAATCGAACTTTCCGAGGGGAATGGGAGATATACGTATATCCACTGTACAAATCTGAACGGCATATATTCGTTCCGCGTGGCCGGGTCCAGCCTGCTCGATGACATTGAAGACAGAGAAATTTCTCCTATATTCGGGATTCCTCTGCCGCCTTACGAACGGCTGCTGGAAGAATACCCCTGCCGGGAGACGTATCAGGGACTGGAAGCAGGCCGTGCATCACGTTATTATCCCTATTTCTGCCAGCTGGCTTCCCGGATGGATGAAATGATGACCGACGATGAGGATGAGGAAGACGAAATACCTGTTGATACGTGGGACCGCCCGGATATGACCGATGAATAAAATGTTCTTGACAGAATAGAAAATATTGAGTATCATGTAATATACAATACAGTATATTTAATAATTAGTATCAATTTGTAAATGCGATGATCAAAATGATCTGCAAGGGAACGCTACAGAGAAGTCCGGTAGTTGCTGAGAGCCGGGCCAGCAGATGAAATTGCAGAGTTGCCTTTGGGAGCAGGCCGGGTGAACTGACAGTATCCTGGTCCGGAGACAGCCGTTACCTGTAGTCGAGATTATGGTATATGCCATAAAGCAGAGTGGAACCACGGGCCACCGTCTCTGTAAGGGGACGGCGGTCTTTTTATTTACCTGAGGAGGGTTACTATGAGAGAATTAAAAGTATACAATACGCTCACGCGCCGCAAAGAAACGTTCGTGCCTGTAACACCGGGACAGGTCAAGATGTATGTCTGCGGGATCACACCGTACAATCATTCCCATATGGGCAATGCCCGTCCGTTTGTTACCTGGGATGTCATTAAACGTTATCTGGAACATCTGGGCTACGAAGTCACACATATCCAGAATTTCACTGATGTCGATGATAAGATCATCAACGCCGCCAATGGCGAAGGCGTCACGTGGGATACGATTGCCAACCGGTACATCGCTTCCTATTTTGAAGTCATGGATGCCCTGCATATCCGCCGGGCTGATAAATATCCCCGCGTTTCGGAACACATGCCGGAAATCATCCATATGGTCCAGACGCTCATTGATAAGGGATACGCTTATGTCATCGACCACGACGTGTATTACAGTGTAGAAAAATTTGCCGGCTATGGCAAATTGAGCGGCCGCAGCCTCGACGACATGATGGCCGGTGCCCGTATTGAAGTCGATGACCGCAAACACAATCCCATGGATTTTGCTCTCTGGAAAGGCGCCAAACCAGGTGAACCTTCGTGGGACAGCCCCTGGGGACCTGGCCGCCCCGGCTGGCATATCGAATGCTCTGCCATGAGCAATAAGTATCTTGGCGATACCTTTGATTTCCATGGCGGCGGCAGTGACCTGATCTTCCCCCATCATGAAAACGAAATCGCCCAGTCTGAAGCGTATACGGGCAAGAAGCCGATGGTCAAATACTGGCTGCACAACGGGTTCATTACCATCAATTCTGAAAAGATGAGCAAGTCTCTGAATAATTTCTTCCTCGTCAAAGACGTGCTGGAACATTACAGCCCCGATGCACTGCGGTATTTCCTCATTTCCAACCATTATCGCAGTCCTCTTGATTTCAGCGATGAACGCCTGGAAGAAATGACGCGCAGTCTGGAACGGCTGGGTACATCGATTGACAATGTACTGGAACTGCTGGCTATGCCGGCTGGTGCCAAATCGGATACATCAGCCCAGCTTCTGGCAGATGCGAAAAAGATTGAAGAAGACTTTGAAGAAGCCATGTGCGATGATTTCAATACGGCTCTTGCCAGCGCAGCTATGTTTGAACTGGCCCGTAAAGTCAATATTTACAAAGACGCAGTCCTCAATAAAAATGTGCCTGTCGATTCGTCTGTCGTATCGGAAGTCAAACGGATTTTCAAGACTATGACTGATATCCTGGGTATTCTGGAAGACCGCTGGACTGGCAGCAAAGGTGAAGCCAGCAATAAGGACTATAACGACCTTATGGACCTCATCCTGGAAGTCCGTCAGGAATGCCGGGCCCAGAAACAGTATGCCCTTGCCGATGCTATCCGCGATAAGCTGGCGGCTCTGGGCATCACCGTAGAAGATTCTCCGCAAGGAGCTCGCTGGAAAAAGTGAAATTCAGACAACTGCAGGCATTAAAAAAGAAATCGTACGCCGCCTTTGCTTCGGGAGTCCGGCTGGACGTTCCCGAAGCAGGACCGGCGCAGCTCGACCCTATTTCCCTGGCCTTTGTCGGCGATGCCTATTATGCGTTATATATGAGGCGTCATCTCGTAGGGACGGGGATACCCAATGTACAGGTATTGCATACGCTGGCGGCAGAGTTCGTTTCAGCCAAAGTACAGGCTATTGTGTATCGTCAGCTGAAAGAACATCTGAACGAAGAGGAACAGGCTGTCTGCCTGCGGGCACGGAATGCCTATTCACAGACACCGAAAAGTGCTTCCGTTGCTGAATACCATGACAGTACAGCTCTGGAAGCGCTCGTCGGATACCTGGTCCTGTCTGACCAGCAGGAACGGCTGCAGGCCGTTATGGAACAGATCTATACACATACGCAGGAGTATTGCCGCATGGCACATCCCTGATGAGGAGATATCATGAGTAATGAGAGTATGATTATCGGCCGCAACAGCGTGACCGAAGCGCTGCGGGCAGGCCGGTCCATTTCTAAAATCTATCTGGCTGCAGGCAATCAGGCGCCGGCTCTGGAACGCATCCGGGAACTGGCTGGTGAAAAGGGCATTCTCATCGAAAATGTCCCTCCGAAAGTACTGCACCGCCTGGCACCGGATGAACGCCATCAGGGCGTCGTGGCTATGGCAGCGGCTATTGATTTTGCAGATCTGACTGATGTGCTGGCCGATGCTGAAGCGAAAGGCCAGGTTCCCTTTCTGGTGCTCCTCGACGGCATTGAAGATGTCCATAACCTGGGAGCCATCATCCGGACTGCCGAATGTGCTGGTGTCCATGCTGTCCTGATACCGAAGCGGCGCAGTGCCCCTCTGAATGAAACCGTCGGCAAAACCAGCGCCGGTGCTGTCGAGTATATGCCTATCGTACCGGTAGGAAATAGTACGCAGCTCCTGAAAAAACTGAAAAAACGCGGCTTCTGGATTATCGGTGCGGACATGGATGGCACCGTAGATTATTTCCACAGCTCATTGACGGAACCGATTGTACTGGTTATTGGCAGCGAAGGACGGGGCATGTCACGGCTGGTCAAAGAAACGTGTGACGTGCTGGTGCAGATCCCTATGTTCGGCCATGTCAATTCTCTCAATGCGTCTGTGGCGGCGGCTTTGCTCATATACGAAGCAGTACGGCAGCGGCAGGCGGTGACACAACAGTGAAAGACCTATTCGTTGTAGACGGGTATAACATCATTTTTGCCTGGCCGTCTTTACAGTCCCTGGCCCGTGAATCCCTGGAACATGCCAGAGAAAAGCTGATTGATATACTGGCCAGTTATGGCAAATCCAAAGGATATATGCTGGTACTTGTCTTTGATGCCATGTATACAGAAGAGACAGAAAAGAGCATGAAACTGGGCCGTGATTGTGAAATCATTTTTACAGATAAAGAAGAAACGGCGGACAGCCGCATTGAAAAACTGGTCTATGAGCACCGGAATGAACGGCGCAGTATCTATGTCGCTACGTCCGATGGCCCGGAACAGAACCAGATCCTGGGCACCGGCGCTTACCGTGTGACAGCGCGGGAACTGGCAGAAGATGTACAGCGCTGCCGGCAGGAAATGAAACAATATGAACATACGAATGTTCTCACAGAAGGCAGTGGCCGTAACGAAGTCGTATATCATGTAAAAAACGGCGATGTCCTTCAGAAACTGGAGAAAATCCGCAGATCAAAATAAGAAAGCAGGTACATGCGGTCAATGAAACAAGCGATGATGAAAAAAATGGACAGATTCAAAGATCTGACTGATGAAGAAATTGTCCGCATGGCACAGGAAGAGCATGACGCCGAGGCGACGGATTATATTGTTCACAAATACAGGAATTTTGTGAAAGCCAAGGCACGGTCGTATTTCCTCATCGGAGCAGATAAAGAAGATATTATTCAGGAAGGCATGATTGGCCTGTATAAGGCAACCCGTGATTTCCGTGGCGATAAGCAGGCATCATTCCGTGCCTTTGCCGATCTCTGTGTGACCCGGCAGATTATTACAGCCATCAAGACGGCGACGCGGCAGAAACATATTCCCCTCAATTCGTACGTATCCCTGAATAAACCGATTTACACAGATGAGTCAGAACGGACACTGATGGATGTCGTTTCGGCAGCTCCTGTTTCAGATCCGGAAGAACTCATTATCAGCCGGGAAAATTTTGCCGATATCGAACTCAGGATGAACGAAGTCCTGAGTGACCTGGAATGGCAGGTGCTGACGGCATATCTGGAAGGCAAGTCGTATAATGAAATGTCCCGGGAGCTGCACCGCCATGTAAAATCCATCGATAACGCGCTGCAGCGGGTCAAACGGAAACTGGAACGGTATCTGGAAATGCGGGATAAGGAAAATAATGGGAAAGAACCTATTGATAGAAAGGAAAAATGAGTGTACAATAGTACCGTTAAGTGTGTTATGTGAGGAGGATTATTGTGATTACCGCATTAGAAATTATAGTAGTCATTTTGGCATTGCTGATTATCGGTGTCGTTGTCGCTCAGAAAAGTAAGACACAGGGTATGGGTGCCGGTTTTGGCGGCGGAGCAGAAGACTTGTTCGGCAGCAGAGCCCGTGGTATGGACGCCTTGTTGTCTAAACTTACGATTATATTGTCAGTTGCCTTTACGATTTTTACCCTTGTTCTGGGAAGACTGCTGAACACTTATTGAGCCGGATAGAGGAGAGACGGCAGTGATATTTATGTGTCCAGGGCAGGCTCTCCTTTGCTTTAAATTTCAAACGTAACAGAGGCTGTCTTACCGGGCAGCCTCTTTTTTCTACACAGGAAGATCCTTACAGACGACACGATACGGAAATTCTGTATCATATTTCCTTTTTACAGGAGAAGATAATGGATAAACAACTCGCTCATGATATAATAAAAGTATGTAGTAAGACTGAAAAAGGTGCCACTGTTGAAGATTGTGCCGAACAACTGGATTTGAAAGGCGGTCAGCTGGCACAGCTGTTTACAGTTTTTGATGAACTGGCAAGGAGTGGAGTGCTTATGAGAATCGCTGGTGAACGGTATCTGGCAGCACAGAAGAGTGCGGAAATTACAGGTATTTATAAAGGATATACGAAAAATTTCGGGTTCGTTATTACCAATGACCTGAAGGAAGATGTCTATATCGCCGAATCGAACCGCCATACGGCTATGAATAACGATAAAGTACAGGTACGGCTGCTGCAGAGCAGCCAGGGACACCGGCAGGAAGGAGAAATCATCCGCATCATCGAACGGGCCAATACGACCGTTGTCGGGACCTATGACCGGCAGCAGAACTGCGGGTTTGTCATTCCCGATGATGAACGGCTGCGGGAAGACATTTATGTTCCACTGGATAAGACATTAAATGCCAGAAGCAGTGCCAGAGTATTGGTAAAGATTACCCGCTGGCCCGAAGAAAACCGGAAAGCGGAAGGAGAGATTACAGAAGTCCTGGGATATGACGGAGATAAAGACCTGGATATCAAAGTCATCATGGCCCGTCACGGTCTGCCTTTTGATTTTCCGGAAGCCGTGAAAAAAGAAGCGGAAGCCATCGACCAGACTGTCGTACCGACAGAAGACAGACGGGATTACCGGGACCGGAATCTGATTACTATAGACAGTGAAGATGCAAAGGACCTCGACGATGCTATCGACGTAGTACGTCTGCCCAATGGGAATTTCCGTCTGGGCGTCTATATTGCCGATGTCAGCTGGTATGTCCGGCCCCATTCGGCTATCGACCAGGAAGCCTATAACCGCGGTACCAGCGTCTATCTCGTAGACCGGGTCATTCCCATGCTGCCGACGGTGCTTTCCAATGGCATCTGCAGCCTCAATGCCGGTCAGGACCGGTATTCCATGACCTGTGTCATGGAAATCGATTCCCAGGGGCAGGTCGTCCATGCTGATATCGCTCCGGCAATTATCCAGGTCAAACGGCGCTGCAATTATCACGAAGTAAAGAATGCTCTCCTGGAAGGTATCGTTCCCGATGATCTGAAACCATTCATGCCTATGCTGCAGGATTTGCGGGAATTATCGGATATATTAAAGACAATGCGTCTGCGCCGGGGAGCGATTGATTTTGATTTTCCGGAATACAAAGTTATTCTCGACCCCGATGGCAAACCACTGCGGCTGGAACGCCGGGACCGCTCCATCGCAGAACAGATTGTCGAAGAAAGCATGCTGATTGCAAACGAAACGGTCGCCTCCTATCTCCGTGACAGCGGGAATCCCAGTGTGTACCGCATCCATGAAATACCGGAACCGGAACGGCTGGAAATGATGCGGACTGTCCTTTCCAGTTTTGACCTCCCCGTGCCTGATGCCGATGAGGTAAAACCGGCAGATTTCCAGCAGCTCATCGAAAAATCAAAGGGAACCGATGCCGAAGCGGTCGTACAGACGATTGCACTGCGTTCCATGCAGCAGGCCCGCTACTCGACAGTCAATGCCGGTCATTTCGGACTGGCTTCGGAATGCTATACTCATTTCACCTCTCCTATCCGCCGGTATCCCGATTTGATGGTACACCGGCTCATCCGCCAGTTCCAGCGTGAAGGTAAGCTGACAGAAAAAGAAGCCAGTCTGTCCCTGTCCTTCCATACGCAGGCAGCAGATCAGGCCAGTACGCGGGAACGGGTCGCCGTCGAAGCGGAACGGGAAACGGACGATCTCAAGAAAGCCGAATATATGGTGCCCTTTGTCGGTGAAGCCTTTGACGCCCATATTACGGGGATTACCTCATTCGGGCTGTTCGTCGGACTGGAAAATGGCATTGAAGGTCTGATTCATATATCCCTGCTGACCGATGATGACTATGAATTCGATGAAGCGACCTATACGATGCGCGGCCGTCTCGGCGGCCATGTGTACCGCCTGGGCGATCCCATAGAAGTTACCCTGGCCAAAGTGAATACAGAAAGGTGCGAAATCGATTTTGTGCCGGGCCGGGTCGATTCCCTGGAAGATTTGCAGCAGCGCATGGCTGCCAGCATGGAAAAAAGACATCACCGCAATAAAGAAACGACGAAACGGGACTGGATGAATGATACAGGTCATACGTCCGGCAAGAAAGATAAAAAAGGCAGGAAAAATAAGAAAAACAGCAGGGTAAAGAAGAGCGGCCGCAAATCAAAGAAGAAGAAAGCCCGCAAAGGCCGCAAGGCGGGCAGAAAGTAGAGGAGTTGCGCGTTGGCAAAAGGAACGAGCGGGGTAAAATATATTGCAGAAAACCGTAAAGCCCGCCACGATTATTTTATACACGAAACGTATGAAGCCGGTATCGCCCTGACAGGGACGGAAGTCAAGTCCCTGCGTCAGGGAAAGGCAAATCTGAAAGACAGCTTCTGCCGCATTGAGCATGGGGAGTTACTCCTGCTGGGGATGCACATCAGTCCGTACGAACAGGGGAACCGGTTCAATCATGACCCGCTGCGGACACGGCGCCTTCTCATGCATAAGTATGAAATACTGAAGTTGTTTGGCAAGACGAAAGAAAAAGGGTATACCCTGATTCCGCTGAACCTGTATTTCAAAAAAGGAAAAGTCAAGGTGACGGTCGCTCTGGTCAGTGGCAAAAAACTGTACGATAAGCGTCAGGCACTGGCCGAAAAGGAAGCAAAACGCGATATAGAACGGCGCATGAAAGAACGGCGCTGATGAGGAGGAATACCATGAAATGCCGCTATTGTGATAATGAAGCAGTCTATCCGGACGGGCTTTGTGAACGCTGCCACCGGGCAGAGATGGAAAGCCGTGGCGCGTCCGTCCTGTCCGATGACGAACGGGATAATTTCAAAGGACAGACCATCAATGAAGACGGATCTGTCTATGAAGAAAAGAAACCGGAACAGGAAGAAAGCCAGTCGAATTTCCACATTTATATGACCCACGGTCTGCCGCTTCGCATCAAGCTGGCCATCGGCTTTATTGTTTTCTGCGTTCTGGCTATTATTATCAGTGCGCTGGGATTTTTAATACTGGCACTTCCATATCTGCTCGGCGGTGCCGTCATCGTGCTCGTGTATCAGATTGTAAAGTCGCTGCTGCGCCGTCATTAGGCCGGTCCGGGATAGTTATAGAGACAGAGAGGTTTGTATGAAAGATAAAATAGCCATCATCGATGGAAATAGTTTGCTATATCGTGCGTTTTATGCCATTCCTGTACTGACCGATAGTCAGGGGCATTATACCAATGCGGTCTACGGCTTTTTAAACATGCTTTTAAAGTTGTATGAGCAACTGGACCCGAAATATGTAGCCGTAGCGTTTGATAAGGATAAACATACATTCCGCAACGAGTTGTACGGTGAGTACAAAGCCACGCGGAAGCCGGCTCCCGATGAACTGCGTCCGCAATTCGCCCTGATCCGTGAAGTACTGCAGTGCCTTGGAATCCGCATCCTGGAACAGGAAGGATATGAAGGGGACGATATCATTGGTACGCTGGCACGGGAACTGGAAAAGGAAAATCTCGATATTGCCGTCGTCACGGGGGACCGCGATGCTCTGCAGCTCGTCGATGACTGTGTAACCGTTCACCTGACGAAAAAAGGAATAACCAATATGCTGGCCGTGACGCCGCAGGTCATGGAAGAAGAATATGGTTATACGCCGGCCCAGGTCATCGATATGAAAGCGCTTATGGGCGATACGGCAGATAACATCCCTGGCGTGCCCGGCGTAGGAGAAAAAACAGCGTTAAAGCTGATTTCCCAGTTTCACAGCGTGGAAGGCGTCTATGACCATCTCGATGAAGTAAGCGGCAAAAAGCTGAAAGAAAAACTGGGTATGAATAAGGATTCGGCATTTCTTTCCAAGCAGTTGGCTACCATCCGCTGTGACGTACCGTTGTCTTATACATTAGATGATTTTGTGCCGCAGCCGAGAGAAGAAGATGTGGCCAGCCTGTTCCGCCAGCTCGGATTCAAGAATCTGCTGGACCGGTTTGTCTCTTTTGACCGGTTTGCTCATATTGCTCCCCAGGAAGACGCGGTGACGCTGTCGTATCTCGACTGTTCCCAGTGGAAGCCGGAAACGCTTTCCGGTATGACTGTAGCAGCGGAAGCCTTGTATGATGCGGCACTTCCTGTACCTCATGTGACGTATCTGTCTCTGGCAACACCCGATGGCATCCTGCAGATTCCCGGGGAAAACGCTTATGAATGGCTTGACTCTCTGTCAAAAGCCGGTCTGGTCATTACTTCAGACGGGAAGAGGTTGTCGAAAGTCGTATGGGCTGCTACGGGGAAAAAACTTCCATTGGCAGATGTCACTCTGGCAGCGTATCTTCTGGATCCGACGCGGACTGCGTATGGCCTGACCTATTTATCGGAAAAGTTTGCTGTACCGCTGGCAGAACATCCGGAAGCACCGGATACGGTGCACTGTGATGAAGCGGCCGCTTTTGTCTATGCTCTCTGGCCAAAAGAAAAAGAGGCTCTGGAAGAACTGAAGCTGGATGAATTATACCGGTCCATCGAAGAACCGCTCATCCATACGCTGGCTGTCATGGAAATGAATGGCTTTACCGTCGATGAAATGCGGCTGCAGGAGATGGAACGGGAATTGTCCCTGAAAGCGGATGAACTGGAACAGTCCATCTATGACGATGCCGGCGAAGTGTTCAATATCAATTCTCCCAAACAGCTGGGCCAGATTCTGTTTGAAAAACTGCAGCTTCCGGTCATTAAAAAGACAAAGACGGGATATTCGACCGATTCTTCCGTACTGGAAGAACTCCGGGACAAACATCCCATGATCGATAAGATTTTACAGTTCCGGGCATTGAAGAAACTGATTTCTACCTATCTCGAAGGGCTGGAACCTCTGATTTCCCGGGAAACGGGCCGGATTTACACGTCCTTTAACCAGATGGTCACGGCGACGGGACGACTCAGCAGTTCTGATCCCAATCTTCAGAATATTCCTATCCGCACGGAACAGGGGCGGAAAATACGGTCCCTGTTCATACCGGGAGAAGGATATGACTATATCGTCTCCGGCGATTATTCGCAGATAGAACTGCGCCTGCTGGCTCATTTGTCACAGGACCCGACAATGATAGACGGTTTTAAAAAGGGGCAGGATATCCACCGCCGGACGGCATCGGAAGTCTTTGGAATTCCCCTCGACGAAGTGACATCAGAACAGCGGTCCCATGCGAAAGCCGTCAATTTCGGGATCATCTATGGAATCAGCGACTTTGGCCTGGCCCGCAATATTTCCATCTCACGCAAGCAGGCAAAAGAGTATATTGAATCCTATTTTGCCCGGTACAGCTGTGTTCATGGATATATGGAAAAACTGGTCGCTGAAGCCAGAGAAAGCGGCATGACTCATACCATGTTCGGACGCATCCGGGCACTGCCGGAAATCAACAGCAAGAATTTCACCCGCCGTTCCTTTGCCGAACGGACGGCCATGAATACGCCCATTCAGGGAAGCGCCGCCGACATCATCAAGCTGGCTATGAATGCCGTGCAGGATGAATTAGAACAGCGCGGCCTCAGGAGCCGGATTCTGGTACAGGTCCATGACGAACTGGTCCTGGAAGTACCAGAAGCGGAAAAAGCAGAAGTAGAACAAATGCTGAAAGACACGATGGAACATATCGTCCAGTTATCGGTCCCTCTCGTTGTGGATATTCACAGCGGTACCAACTGGGAAGAAGCAAAGTAGGTGGAGCGTATATGCCTGAATTGCCGGAAGTAGAAACCATACGGGCTTTTATTGATTCCCACACGAGAGGTGCCAGGATTACTCATGTGGAAACGGATCTGCCACGGCTCATCCGGAATACAACAGCCGATTGCTTTGCTATGGCTCTCACGGGACAGACGATTGAAGGCGTGAGCCGGAAGGGAAAATATTTATTCATCCACTGCAGCGGCCCCTGGTCGTTCCTGACCCATATGCGCATGACGGGCAGTCTGCTCTATGAAAATCATCCCGGTCAGTATGCCGGACGGGCTGTCCATATTACCTTTACTCTCAGTAAGGGGTGGCTATTATACCGGGACATCCGCACTCTTGGCTGTCTCTGGCTCGTCCCGTCCCAGGGGCCGACGGGTATCAAAGGCTATGACAGCCTGGGACCGGATGCTATCGGTCCGGATTTCACCGAAGACTATCTGTACAGCATGTTGAAACAGACCGGCCGTCCCGTCAAGACAATCCTCATGGACCAGTCAAAAGTAGCCGGTCTGGGCAATATTTATGTAGATGAAGCCTTATTCCGGGCTGGCATCCGGCCCATGCGGCATAGTGACAAAGTAACGAGAAAAGAAGCGGCCCGCCTCTATGAAGCCATCACGGCAGTCCTTCAGGAAGGCCTGGAACATGGCGGCACGACAATCCGCAACTTCATCAGCGGCAATGGGAAAGAAGGGCAGAATCAGGAAAACCTCCGTGTCTATGGCCGGGAAGGCACTCCCTGCACCGTCTGCGGCACGACTATCGAATATACCAAACTGAATGGCCGGGGCACCCACTACTGCCCGAAGTGCCAAGTGTAGGAGGGCGCTGTTTGCAGTGGCTCGCAGGGCTGGAGAGGGTGATTAGGAACCGTCCCAAAGAGGAGTACTATGTACGGATTGAGTGCCAGGCATCAGACGCAACCTCTCTTCTCATACCTATAACGAAGATACGGCACAGGACATCTACCGCCACGTCAAAGAAGACTACATCGTCCTGCTGCAGGATTTGGACCAGGAAATACGTTCAAGGCTTGAAGTTTGACCTTACTGACAACGTAAAAGGGCTTGTTGCACGTTTAATCGTGTACAAGCCCTTTTATTATATGCAAAAATATCATATATCTGTTTACAAACAAGAAGGCTATTCTCCTTTAGACGGAGACGACTGTTTCTGAATGTCCATGAGCCATTGCAGCCGCTGTTTTTCCCGTTCAATGGCCTGCTGCAGGATGAGGGAATGGCCGTAGTGCTTTTGCCGGTCTTCTTGCGTACTGAACAGGGCTTCCCAGCGGGAACGCAGATAGTCGTACTTTTTCTGATGCCGGGTGATTTCTTCCTGAAAGAGCCGGGCGAGAAGCGGGTCTCCGGGGTCGTCGATGAGGTAGAGTTTCATCGTGAATTCATCGCGGCTGGGGACGAGGCTGCCCAGGGGTTCATGCATCCAGGCGGAAAGGACTTCCTGCCCTGCCGGGGTGATGCGGTAGTATTTTTTTTCCAGTTTCGTGCCGACCGTTTCGCTGTGGCTGGTAATGAGCCCCTTTTCTTCCATACGCCGCAGTTCCGGATAAATCTGACTGTGGTTGGAGGACCAGAAATCGCCCACTTCACCTTCGAAGAGTTTTTTCAGGTCGTAACCGGCCAGTTCTTTGTGATTCAGCAGGCCGAGAATGATATATTTTAAGATGTTTTTCTGTGCCATCGACGTCTTCCTTTCTTTTTTTACAAGTATAGCATATTTTCTAACAAAAATCATGAAAATAGAAACATGTAATAATTGACATATTAAACAGAGAAGAGTACAATGAACCATGTCAGATATATGTCATTATTTACATGATTTGGAGGAATATATATGGAATTCAAAGAATTAGAAGACTTTTTAGGGACACACTTTATTTATACATATGATAATGGCTGGGAATACGAATGGTATGCCAAGAATGACCATACTGTCGATTACCGTATCCATGGAGGCATGGTAGCTGGCCGCTGGGTCAGGAATCAGGAAGCAAATATTGTGAAACTGACAGACGGCGTATTTAAAGTTACCTGGACGGAGCCGACTGGGACTGATGTAGCTCTCGATTTCATGCCCAATGAACATCGTATGCACGGCACTATCTTTTTCCCGAAGTGGGTCCAGGAACATCCGGATATCACGGTCTGCTTCCAGAATGAACATATTCCCCTGATGGAAGAATCACGGGAAAAGTATGAAACGTATCCCAAGTATCTCGTACCGGAATTTGCTAACATTACCTATATCGGTAAAGCCGGTAAAGATAATGAAGATGTCATTTCGGAAGCTCCCTATCCGGGCATGACCGACGACATCCGGGGCGGGAAATATTTCGATGCTTCCTACCGCCGTATCCATAAATAAAAAGAGAAAACTGTAAGGCGGACTGCCTTTATGGGCGTAGTTCTCTGTACCGGGCCGGTGACATGCCATAAACCCGACGGAATGACGCATAAAATGAAGATATACTGCCAAAACCAGCAGCCATGGCGATATCCAGCACGGATTGACTGTTGGTTTTCAGCATAGAAGCTGCTTTTTCCAGGCGCTTATTCAGGACGTAGGCATGAGGGGTCTGACCGTACCGGATTTTGAACAGCTGATTGAAATGATGAGGCGTCATGGGAATCTGTTTCAGCGCTTCCTGCAGTTTTTTTGGATTGTCAGCGTTCAGGTCCAATACTTCTTTCATATGGCTGATCAGATGCCGGTTCGGGTCATAAGACTGCAGGTCGGGACGGCAGCGTTTGCAGGCCCGGTAGCCTGCATCCATGGCTTCCTGAGGAGAATCAAAATAAACGATATTATCCTTTTTGGGACGCCGGGATTTACAGGATGGATTGCAGAAAATACCCGTACTTTTCACGCCGTACCAGAACATCCCGTCGTAGTTTGCGTCACAGCGGCAGACTGCCTGCCACTTTTTTTCTGCGTTCATGGTTTTATCCACCTCCTGGTTTCATTATATAAAGTAGCCAGGCCTTGCCAACCTGTTTTTTACACTGTCATTGTAAATTAGAAATCCATTTTTGAGAAGATAGCAGGCCCGATTTTCGATAAAATAAAGTATAACTTATTTTGTGTGAAATGAGGTGGCATCATGAATACATCTATGATACAGGCGAATGGTGAAAATAAAATATGGGGTTATATGACATCGCCTATAGGCCTTCTGAAAATTACTGCTTCGGATGCGGCTGTTACGGCTGTAGAACGGATTATCTCTGAAGAAGAAAAGCCGGCAGGAATGGAAGATAAGATGATAGAGCATCCGTTAATCCGGCAATGCTGTGAGGAGTTACAGGAATATTTCGCCGGTTGCCGGCAGTCTTTTGATGTGCCGCTGGCGCCGTCAGGTACTCCCTTCCAGCAGCGCGTATGGAATGCCTTATGCCAGATTCCGTATGGCAAGACCCGGACCTATGGCGAAGTTGCCAAAATGGCAGGAAATTCTAAAGCAAGCCGGGCCGTAGGTATGGCAAATCACCGCAACCCCATTCTGATTCTCATTCCTTGCCACCGCGTCATCGGATCCGATGGCAGCCTGACCGGTTATGCGGCAGGGCTGGAAACAAAGAAATACCTGTTGCAGCTGGAGAAGGAGAATGGGCATGGCTGACCGGTATTTTTCCTATGGAGAAAGGGAACTTGCCTATCTCCGGAAGAAGGATAAGAAGCTGGCTGCCGTCATCGATCAGCTGGGGTATGTACGCCGTCCGGTCATTCCCGATTTGTTCCAGGCGTTGGTGAATGCCATACTGGGGCAGCAGATTTCCTCGAAAGCAGCCGATACGGTGTGGCAGCGGTTCCAGGAGGTATGCTCCCCGGTGACGCCGGAACATGTGCTGTGTTTTTCAAAAGAAGACCTGCAGGCATGCGGGACGACGTTCCGTAAAATCGGATATATACAGGATATATCCCATGAATTTGTGTCAGGGCGGCTACAGACAGAGATTGTATCGGCTATGCCGGATAAACTGTTTTGCCAGACTCTCTGCCAGCTGCCTGGGATTGGTCAGTGGACGGCAGAAATGCTGCTCATTCATTGCCTGGAGCGGCCCGATGTGCTGAGCTATGGAGACCTTGCCATTTTGCGAGGACTGCGCATGATATACCGGCACCGGAACATCACCAAAGATCAGTTCTGCCGATATCAGAAACGGTATTCTCCCTATGGTACAGTGGCCAGTATTTACCTCTGGGCCGTTTCCGCCGGAGCTATTCCCGGACTTACCGATCCGGCAGAAACTGTGAAAAAGGCAGTTGGAAAAATGCGCAAATCATAGTAGAATAATGCCAGAAAACATAAATGCAGGGAGACGGGCATTATGGCTATTGATTTGAATTCGATTATATCATTGTTGACCGATGATGGATCACCGGAGCACTGGGAAACACGAAATCCGCAGCAGGGGGACCATATTCGCGTACGCCGGCTGGGCGGGCTGTATTATCATCACGGTATATATGTCAGTGAGGAAGAAGTCATTGCTTTTGCCGGAGATGATGACTATAATCCCATTGACTGGTGGGACACGGAAATCAGGGCGACGTCTCTGGAAGAATTCCGTCAGGGCGGTGTCATTGAAGTGCGGCAGTATACAGAAAAAGAGCAGGAACAACTCTGCCCGGTTCCCGAAACCATCGCTTTTGCCAGAGCCTGCATAGGAAATAAAAAATATGATCTGCTGTTCCATAACTGTGAACATTTTGCCAATGCCTGCAAGCTCGGCGTATACCGCAGTTATCAGACAGAACAGATACTATTGGGCAAAGCCCTTCCCAGGGCACTGGAATGCCTGGGTGATGAAACGCAGCGGGAAACGTGGCTCAAAGAGGCATATGAGGATTTAAAAAATCAGGTCCTGGACAAGCTGCGCCGTGATCTGGATAAATCAGGTCCGGATCAGGATATATAGCATCGGTGCGGGAGGTGTCTTGGATGGAATGGTTGGTACTGGGGCTTTTCGTACTGGGCCTGGTTCTTTGTGTGATTTTTCATTTTTCTGTGGTCTGGGCGCTGGCTGCAGGCTACTTTTTCTTTTTTTCCTATGGATCATGGCGCCGTATTCCGGCTGGTGAGCTGTGGCAAAGTTCCGTACGGGGGCTGAAAACGGTCCGTACGATTCTCATGGTTATGGTACTGATCGGTATGCTGACGACGGTCTGGCGGGCCGGCGGTACGATTCCCATGATCGTATCGCTGGCTGGCAATCTGATCCGGCCGGAACTATTCTTTGTTCTAACCTTTGTATTGAACTGCTGTGTTTCCTGTCTCACCGGGACGGCTTTCGGTACGGCTGCTACAATGGGCGTCATTTGCATGTCTGTAGCCAATTTTCTGGGCGCCAGCCCGGTGTGGACCGGAGGCGCCATTATGAGCGGTGCTTTTTTTGGCGACCGCTGTTCCCCTCTTTCGACGAGCGCCCTCCTGGTTGCGGCTGTAACGCATACGGATTTTTTCCGCAATCTGGCAATCATGGCCCGGCGGGCCGTAGTGCCGTTCATTCTGTCCTGCATGGTCTATGGACTGGCAGGATGGCATTCCGGAAGTAGTGGGGGTATGGGACTGGACGTATGGCACGTGTTTGCCTCGGCGTTCCAGCTGCACTGGCTGACGCTCATACCGGCAGTCCTGATTATTGCGTGTTCTCTGATGCGGATGGATGTGCGCAAAACGATGGGCCTGAGTATTATCACTGCGTGTGTCCTGGCGGTGACGCTGCAGGGGATGGCGGTGACAGATCTCCTCCCTATGCTTCTTACGGGATACCGGTGTCCCGAAACGGCACTGGCGCCGCTTCTCGATGGCGGTGGCATCCTGTCTATGATTTCTTCCATTGCCATTATAGGCTTGTCGGCAACTTATGCCGGCCTGTTTGAACGGACAGGGCTGCTGCTGGGGCTGCGGCATAGTGTGATGCTGCTTAGAAAATGGCTCAATCCCTTCGGGTGTATCTGGGTCGTGTCCTTTTTTATCAGCATGATTTCCTGTGCCCAGACACTGGCTGTTATCCTGACGGATCAGATCTGTCAGGACCTGGTACAGGATAAGGAACGCATGATGATGGCCCTGGAAGATACGGTCATTGTCAGTGCGGCCCTCATTCCCTGGTGCATAGCCGCAGCGGTACCGCTGGCGGCCGTATCGGCTCCCGTATCCAGCCTGGCAGCTGCTGTCTATTTGTATGTTCAGCCATTGTGGAGCTGGCGGCGATGGAAATGATCATCATATCATGACGATAGTGTAAAAAGAAAATCTGAGCCTGAACATAAAAGCGGGATCTACCATGATAACTGGATTGTCATGGTAAATCCCGCTTCTGCTATTTTTTCAGAATGAACCGTTCAATGGCTTCTGCCACGGCCCCTTCATTATTGGTGGCATCGGTGACGACATTGCAATATGGCCGGATAGCCTCATTCAGATTGTGGACACCAATGCTGAGAGAGGCGGCTTTCAGCATCTCTGTATCATTGATATTATCGCCGATGGCCAGTGTCTGGCTGATGGGTATGTGGAGCAGGCCGGCCAGTTTCTGGAGTGCCGTTCCTTTTGTGACATTTTTATGATTGAATTCGATATACCGGTCGCTGGAGTAGCTGACGGTCACGTCGTCGAGGAGAGGACCGAGCTGCTGGCGGTATCCGTTGAGCGTCCCAAGGTCCGGATCCATATAGACGATTTTGTAGACTGTCTGCCCTTTGAGAAAATCGAGGGATGGCTCAAACGTTTCTATGTTGGGCATGCGTCCTTCGAGAAATGCCCGTTCAAAGGGAACGTAATTATATAAATACACCTTGCCATAGGGGTAGATGTGCATTGTGATATTGTGGGCCACGCCAAAGTCATAGAGAGCGCTGGCAATATCCCAGGGGAGTCCGTCTTCATACAGGATGTCATTATGGCTGTTTTCGGTAATGAGAGCGCCGTTGTAGGAAATGACATATTCTCCCGGTTTCTGATATATGCCCAGTGTCTCCTGGATATGATTCAATGATTCAAAGCCCCGGCCCGTGCAGGGAACGAAATGAAGTCCTGCCCGGATTGCCTGGCGGATCGTCTGGATATTGCGTGTGCAGATGGTGGCATCGTCACTGAGAAGGGTGCCATCCATATCACAGGTCATGAGAGTATAAGGTAACATGGTGTATCCTTTCACAAAAAAATAATATTCCTTTTCCCTAATTACTATACCTTTCATGACGGCCTCTGGCAAGAGGCGAAGAAAAAAGACTGGACAGGCCAGATGTTTATCCGTATAATATAGTTGTTTCGTTTACATTTGGAAAGGTATTGAACAAATGAAAAAGTTAGTAGATGATCCCCGCCTGATCTATAAATGTTGTGATTTATATTACAGGCAGGAAAAGAGTCAGCAGGAAATCTGTGATCTGTTCGGCGTATCCCGGCCTTCCGTATCGCGGATGCTGAAATCAGGACGGGAACTGGGAATTGTGCGCATTGAAATAGTCAATCCCGATGCCACGGCATATGGACAGCTGGAACGGCAGCTTGAAGATGCGTTTTCCCTGAAAGAAGCCATCGTTGTCTGCGACAGTCCGTCACAGAGCGGGGCAGAGACTGGCTGCGGCGCCCTGGGGAGTGCGGCCTTGTCCTATCTGGCACGGGTACTGCATAATGGCGACTATGTAGGGATTTCAATGGGCTGGACATTGCTGCAGACGATAAAAGCGGAGTGTGGGAATCTGGAACCGGTCCATTGTACTTTTATTCCCCTTGTCGGAGGTATCGGAGAAGGAAGCGAAACGCACGCCAATTTCCTGACCGGAGAATTTGCCCGCCGGTTTGGCGGAGAACGGCTGCAACTCTATTCGCCAGCCATATTTACGGATCCGGCAGTCCTTGCCGGCTTCCGCAGAGAAGGAGCCGTGCGTCCCGTATTTGATTTGTATGACCGTCTGGATGCAGCCGTTTTTGGAATCGGAATACTGGACAGCAGCCAGTCTACGGCAGTGCGCCTGAATTATGTGGATGTCCATACACTGGAAGCGTTTTCCGCTGCCGGTGCCGTAGGGGATATTTCCTTGCAGTATTTTAATCGCGATGGACAGACGGCCCCATATGAATCGTATAATGAACGGGTGGCCGGGCTGCAGCTGCAGGAACTGAAGCAGGTACCCCGCCGCATCGCCATCGCCGGCGGCAGGAGCAAGATAAAAGCCGTACTGGGAGCGTTACGGGGCGGATTCATCAATGTGCTGATTACGGATGAATCCTGCGCCAGAGGAATAGCAGCATGCATAAACGAAGAGGAGGAATAGTAAGTGGAAACAATAGCAGCTGTAGCAAATGGCTTCATGGCCCTGTTTAAAGCAGGGGGTGAGACATTTACGGCCTTCGTGACGGGAATTATCCCGCTGATTATCGTACTCATGACGGCCGTCAATTCACTGATCAAGATCATCGGGGAAGAGCGGTTTTATCATGTGGCCAAGAAGGCGACAAAATATACACTGACCCGGTATACCGTCGTTCCGGTCCTGGCCATTATTTTCATGGGCAGTCCTATGTGCTTTACATTCGGACAATTTGTGGAAGAAAAATATAAACCGGCTTTTTATGATGCCGCTGTCAGCTTTGTCCATCCTGTGACCGGACTGTTTCCCCATGCCAATGGCAGCGAACTGTTTGTCTATATGGGTATAGCCGCCGGTGTACAGGCACTGGGCTATGAATTAGGGGAACTGGCCGTACGCTATTTTCTGGTCGGGATCGTCATCATCTTTCTTCGCGGACTTATTACGGAAAAAATATATCTCTATCTGAAATCCCGCGACGGACGACGGAAAACACAGGAGGCAGAGCATGTATAAACCAGTTATTGTACGCCGTGGCAGTGGCGGATGGGGAGGTCCCCTGACATTGGTGCCGACGGAAGAAAAACATAAAATCGTCAGTATTACCGGGGGAGGGATTCATCCTCTGGCTGTCAAAATTGCCGATATGTGCGGCGGGGAAGCCGTAGACGGATTTTCCCATGCCGTACCGGAAGGAGAAATACTGGCTGTTGTCATCGATTGCGGCGGCACGGCGAGGTGTGGTGTTTATCCCCGCAAAAACATTATGACCATCAATGTCCTTCCCGTTGGAAAATCGGGGGCTCTGGCACGGTTCATGACACCGGAACTGTATGTATCGGATGTCAAGGAAGCCAATCTGGATTATGCCGATGAATCATCGGTCCAGGCGGCCCTGCTCAGCACGGAAGACGTCGATGCTGTCCATAAGAGAGAAGATCTGAAGCGGAAAATTGATGCGGCCCGGGCAGGTCAGAAGCGGAATATCATTACCCGTATCGGGATCAGCATCGGTCAGATTGTCAATAAATTTTACGCTGCCGGCAGGGAAACCATCGATGTGGTCATCAAAAATATCCTGCCGTTCATGGCATTTGTTAGCATGATCCTGGGCATCATCAATGCCAGTGGAATCGGAACGGTCATTGCCAATACGATTTCCCCCGTCGCCGGTACCCTGCCGGGGATGCTGGTTATTTCCTTTATCTGCGCCATTCCCTTTATCTCCCCGATTCTTGGCCCCGGTGCCGTCATCGCCCAGGTAGTGGGGACACTCGTCGGGGCTCAGATTGCATTGGGCAACATACCCGTGCAGTATGCATTGCCGGCATTGTTTGCCATTGATGCCCAGGTCGGGGCAGACTTCGTTCCGGTCGGCCTGAGTCTGGGAGAGGCTGATCCGGATACGATTGAACTGGGAGTGCCAGCCGTTCTCTATTCCCGGGTCATTACAGGTCCTCTTTCCGTCCTGATTGCCTATGCAGCCAGTATCGGCTTGTATTAGTTTCACCAGAGGGCTATAATAATACAATGTCTGTTTTTACCGGACGAGAAACAAGGATACAGGGAGGAACTCACTTGAAATACCATAGCGTTATAACACGCATCGGCAGTGATGCGCTTCACTTTTTAAAAGAAGAAGTGCCGTTTATCATTTTGTTTGATGAAAATGTACCGGCAGAACTGGCTGAAATAGCCGTCCTGCATAAGCCGGAAAAAATGCTGGCACCTATCGGAACTGGTGACATGGTCCTTCTGGGAGAAAAGGTATATGATGTGACGGCTGTAGGAGACAGTGTCAATCAGACCATGGAAGAACTCGGACACTGTACGCTCTGTTTCAAAGCATCGGATGTGCCGGACCGGCCGGGCTGTATCATGCTGGGGGGAGATGAAGCTCCCGAAGCGGATGATTTCCAGGAAGGAACTATATTGGAAATCCACTGATACGCCGTATGGCTAAAACAATGATTTATACTAGCCCTGACAGCCGTTTGATGGTAGAATAATATACACAGCTACTATTATATTTACGATAGGAGAGTAATTCATATGAAAAATGAAGAACTGGCGCAGCATGCGTGCCATGTGCGCAAAAACATCGTCAAGATGCTGACAGAAGCCGGCTCGGGTCATCCCGGCGGATCTCTTTCTATTACAGATATGTTACAGGTCCTCTATTTCGAAACCATGCACATCGATCCTAAAAATCCGAAGATGGCAGACCGGGACCGGTTTGTCCTTTCCGAAGGTCACTGTGCACCTGCACTGTATGGGACCCTGGTGGAACGGGGCTATTTCCCGGAAGAAGAACTGTGGCACCTGCGCAAGTGTGGTGCCATGCTTCAGGGGCATCCCGATATGAAACATACTCCCGGCGTAGATATGTCCACGGGCTCGCTGGGCCAGGGCCTTTCCGCAGCCAACGGCATGGCTCTCACGGCAAAACTGGACCATGCGGACTGGCGTGTCTATGTCATGTGTGGTGACGGCGAAATCCAGGAAGGAATGATCTGGGAAGCCGCCATGTCTTCGGCACAGTATAAACTGGACAATCTGACACTGTTCGTCAATCATAACGGACTGCAGATCGATGGCAGCAACGATGAAGTCATGAATGTCAATCCGATTGATTCCAAATTCCGTGCATTCGGCTGGAATGTCATCGCTATCGACGGACACGATTATGATGCTATCCGGGCTGCCATTACCCTGGCAAAAGAAACGAAGGGCCGCCCGACGGCAATCATTGCAGAAACCGTTAAAGGCAAAGGCGTATCGTTCATGGAAAATCAGGTTGGCTGGCACGGCAAAGCTCCAAATCAGGAACAGTGTGCGCAGGCATTAAAAGAACTGGGAGGCGAAGCATAATGGGGACAGCTACTCGTGCCGCATATGGCAATATTCTCAAGACTGAAATCTATAAAAACCCGAAAGTCGTCGTCCTGGAAGCCGATCTGGGTGCTGCGACAAAATCGAATAACTTCAAGGCCGTCGCTCCGGAACGGTATTTTGACATGGGCATTTCCGAACAAGATCTGATGGGGACGGCTGCTGGATTTGCGGCTGCCGGACGGATTCCTATTGCCAGCACCTTTGCTGTCTTTGCTACGGGACGGGCGTTTGAAATCATCCGCAATTCTATCTGCTATCCGAACCTGAATGTTAAAATCTGTGCTACCCATGCCGGGCTTACCGTCGGGGAAGATGGTGGTACTCATCAGGCCATAGAAGATATTTCTCTCATGCGTACCCTGCCGAATATGACGGTCATCAATCCGGCTGATGCCAAAGAAGCAGAAGAAGCCGTCAAGGCCGCTGTGGAATACGTCGGCCCTGTGTATATCCGTCTCGGCCGTGCTGCTGTCGATGATATTCACGGCGACGATTACAAATTCCAGTGGGGAAAAGGTGAAGTCCTGCGTGATGGCAGCGATGTCGCTATCATTGCAACGGGCATCATGGTAGGCAAGGCACTGGAAGCTGCAGACACGCTGGCTAAAGAAGGAATCCAGGCTGCTGTCGTCAATATCCATACGATTAAACCGCTGGACGAACAGCTCATTATCGATATGGCAAAGAAGACGGGTAAAGTCGTCACGGCAGAAGAAGCGACCGTCATGGGCGGTCTTGGCTCGGCCGTAGCGGAAACACTGGCCAGAAACTGCCCGACGAAACAGGCCTTTGTGGGTATCCAGGATACATTCGGTGAATCGGGAGCCCCGGCAGCCCTGCTCAAGAAATATGGCCTTACAGCAGATGATATCGTAAAAGCTGCTAAGAGCTTATAAGAAAAAATAGATGCACAAAAGGACATAGCGTGATGGCAGAAGCCTTCATGCTATGTCCTTTTTTCTGAATAATCGCAACAAGTAGTTTTTAGCCGGTGACTTGTTCCAGATGATAGATACGGGCTGCGTTTTTCCAGAATACATCTTCCCAGTACGGTTCTGGTACGATGGCTTTGGTGAGGGTGATGTATTCTTCCAGGTTTGGTAGAGGCCAGTCCGTGCCAAAGAGTACGCGGTCCCAGGCATTGAGGTAGACGAGCCAGCCTTTCAATGTGTCGATGTACCAATGATTTTCCTTCAGGAAGCGATCCATATCACCAATACGTCCTTCCAGGAGACCGGAGAGATCGACGGCGACGTTCTGATTTTTTTCCAGTACGGCAATGGCGCTTTCCAGCAGCGGGTTTCCTATATGGCACATGACGAGTTGTACATCGGGATGACGGACAGCCGCTTCATCTAGCGTAAAGGGATGACTGTATTTTAAAAGCGCGTTATCTGTAGCTGTGAGACCTGTGTGGATGGCTACCGGTTTATGATAGGCGGCAGCCAGGGCAAAAAAGGGGTCCATGACCTTGTCGTAAACATAGAAATGATTATATCCCGGATATAATTTCAGGCCGACACAGTCGGGACGCTTCAGATGTGCCTCGACGAGGGCGAGTTGTTTTTCATGGTCTTCTTCTACGGCAAAACGGTCCAGACCGATGCAGTAGCGCATAAAGGGCGGATAATGGTGTCCTTCTAATGACAAGGTTTTGTTGCCCATGACGATACCGCAGACGATGCCCAGTCGTTTATATTCTTTTTCCAGATGTTCTGCTGTATTTTCGTGGCCGGCAGCAATGGCCAGTTCATCAAAGCCGGGAAAATCAGCAAAATGGAAATGGGCGTCAATTATTTTCATCCTATTCAACTTCTTTCTTATGGCACTATACTAAGTATATCATAAAGCATCTGTTTTGCCCTGCTGATTTTGCAGACTGTACATGAAATTTTCCGGACAAACAGCTTGTGATCTGGAAGATGGGATGAGCCGGGGAAGAGAACCGGCGCTGGAAACTTGCCAATACAGGCAGATTGTCCCGCATCAGGAGACCAATGTATATTATAAAAATGCATATTGGATATAAGAAAAAAATATAGAAAATTTTATGAGGAAAACGGAAATAACCCATTGTCTTACGACTTTGATTTTTTTTGTTTTCCTCTTTTTTTATCATGACATCACTACTACGCAAAACTATAGCCAGTTTTTTTAAAGTATAGAAATTATAAATAGATAGTAATAAAAATCGGCTATTTTCCTGTTTACAAATTACAGTATATACTGAGTGTGTTGAAATATTTATTGTTTTTCCCGTGATGCGATAAAGGAGCTATAATACAAATGGTTAAAAAAGGTATGCAGATTGGTCTGCTGATTTTCGGCATGACCTTTGGTGCAGGTAATCTGATTTTTCCTCCGTCCCTCGGATTTCAGGCCGGGCCGTTGTTCTGGCCGGCGATTATCGGATTTATTATTTCCGGTGTCGGCATGCCCGTTGTGTCCCTTATTATGGGGACATTCAATCCAGGCGGTTTCCGGGCGGAAATGAATAAAAAAATATCCCCCTTGTTCTCCCTGGTGCTGCTGACACTGATTTATCTGGCTATCGGCCCTCTGATGGCCATTCCCCGTACAGCAGCAACGTCTTTTTCTGTGGGCATTCTGCCTCTGGCCGGTGACGGCACGCTGCAGCTGGCAGTATATACGGCATTGTATTTTGCTCTGGCCTGGTGGCTTTCCATTACGCCATCAAAACTTCTCTCCCGCATTGGCAAGGTACTGACGCCTCTCTTTGCCGTTATGATTGTTGCGCTCTTTGTGCTGGGCCTCTCTGTTTTTACGACGACAGAACTGGCCGCACCGGCTGGAAATTATGTTGTTTCTGCCTTTGGCAGTGGCTTTATTGAAGGCTATAATACGGTCGATACGATTGCCGCCTTTGCTTTTTGCATTATCGCGCTGCAGACACTGCGGCAGATGGGCTTTTCTTCACGCAGGGAATATTACATCAGCGTGTGGGCTGCAGGAGCTTCAGTCGCCGTTCTCATGGCGGTACTGTATCTGGGACTGGGCCTTTTGGGAAATCATTTCCCCATCCCGGAATCGGTCTATCAGAACCCTGCTGTCAATCTCGGGGCGTATGTCCTTACCCAGGCTTCATACAGCGTGTTTGGCCCTGTAGGTGTCTGGTTCCTGGCTGTTATGGTTGCCATCACTTGTTTTACTACCTCGGTCGGCCTCATTGCTGCCGTATCAGAATTTTTTGCCAGCGAATTCCCGCGGCTGTCCTATAAGGCGTATGTTACGATTATTACGCTGTTCAGCTTTGCCGCAGCCAATCTGGGTCTGAACCAGATTATCCAGGTTACGCTGCCGCTCCTGCTGTTTGTATATCCCATGGCGATTACAGTCGTGCTCCTGATCATTGTCAATAAATTCGTCAGCCTTTCCCGTATTGGCATGCGTCTGGCTGTCGCTGCGGCAGCTGTCTGTGCCCTCATTGACATTTTCCATCAGTTTGCTCATCTGGAAGTGGCAGGACAGATACTTTCCTATCTGCCGCTGGGCATGAGCGGTCTGGGGTGGGTCGTACCGGTCGGCGTAGCTATTGCCTTGTCGTTTATTCTGCCTGAAAAAGTAACAGGGGCTGTCGATGTTGCAAAAGACCTGAATGGCTGATGACCTTGAATTTATAATTTCCACATCGCCCCTCAAATCTCAAATTCAACAAAAAAACGGTCGCATTAAGCAAAAATGCTTAATGCGACCGTTTTTTTGTTTTAAGGTCCTGTTTGTTTTATGCGTACTCCTGTACGTAAAATACCAGTATACCGGTATTTTAAACGTTTAACCATATAAATTAGCTATAGGTAAACATAACTAATTTGCATTGACTTTACAAAGTGATATCTATTGTGCAAAGTACAAATCTATTTATTGAACTTTCCCAGTGGATATACTATACTTGAACCAAGTTCTACATCAACTGTAAGTAAAGAGAATGGGGGTATTAGTAATGGGTAAGAAAATGATGACCATGGACGGCAACACGGCTGCCGCCTATGTGTCCTATGTGTTTACTGATGTAGCCGCTATTTATCCGATTACGCCGAGCTCGACTATGGCAGAAAAAATGGATGAATGGGCAACCAAGGGCGTCAAGAACATGTTCGGCCAGGTTGTCAAGATTCAGGAAATGCAGGCTGAAGGCGGCGCTGCCGGTGCCGTACACGGTTCCCTTGTATCGGGTGCTCTGACTACGACCTATACGGCTTCCCAGGGGCTGCTGCTCATGATCCCGAATATGTACAAGATTGCCGGCGAACTCCTGCCGGGCGTCTTCCACGTCGCAGCCCGTGCCCTGGCTACCAATACCATGTCTATCTTCGGTGACCAGCGCGATGTCATGGCCTGCCGTCAGACCGGCTTTGCCATGCTCGCTGAAGCCAGCGTACAGGAAGTCATGGACCTGGCTGCTGTCGCTCATCTGGCAGCTCTTAAAGGCAGCGTGCCGTTCCTCAACTTCTTTGACGGCTTCCGTACATCCCATGAAATCCAGAAGATCGAAGCCTGGGATTATGACGACCTGGCAAAACTCGTAGACCAGGATGCCCTGAAGAAATTCCGCGACCGCGGCTCGTCCCCGGATCATCCGACACTGAAAGGTTCCCTGGAAAACAGCGATATCTACTTCCAGCAGCAGGAAGTACAGAACCGCTACTATCAGGCTCTGCCGGACATCGTAGAAGAATACATGGAAAAAGTATCGGAACTCACCGGCCGGGAATACCACCCCTTCACCTACTACGGTGCGCCTGATGCCGACCGCATGATCATTGCCATGGGCTCTTTGTGCGATGCGACGAAGGAAAC
>NZ_QSFA01000008.1:5724-104789 GCF_003467125.1 Megasphaera sp. AM44-1BH | reverse complement strand
GATGACAGTTTTATTTTTTACTGTCTCTCATAGGGGGAGCATATCAAGCTTCGTGCAGCAGTCTGTTTTTGCAGCTTACATCACGTGTTCCTATGTCTCTTATTCTGTCTTTTCTATAGTGACAGTCGTTCCATTGTCTGTTGTGACCCTGGATGTCGTATCCGGAGCCGTTTCTTTCTGTTCCGACGCATTGTGTTCTGCTATGGTTTTAGCATCAGCCGGACTGACGGGAGCAACGACCGGTACAGGTGCTGATTCCTGGGAAGCTGCATTCTGGGAGGCCTGTGCCGTTCCATCTGCTGCAGATGCTGTGCCACCTGCCACGGCTGCTGCGGCAGCTGCTCCATTATCATCGGCTACAACACCGGCCCAGATGGAGATGATCTTACCGTTTTCTACACCAAAACTATATCCCCCAAAGGCATTGGGCAGCGACGGATTGGGTTCCATAGCGTAATGATAGTAGGTGACACCATTGACTTCTCCCTTTCTTTCGCAGGGACCGTACTTTTCTGTAATGACGGCTTCATCCATACCGACACCGACACCAGCCGGCGTATTCAGGCCATTATGGCCAGAGGAAAGGACAGTAAAAATCGTACTGACATCTGATGGGTTAGACGTAATGACAAAGGAATTGCCATACGTATACGTTGCCTGAGTCGGCGTATCAAAATTCGTAGCATCAGGCTGGCCATAGAGACTCTTCATATAGCTGACAGCCGAACCGGGTCCGATACCGCCGATGAGAACCTGATCGTACGGTATGGCAGCCAGACAGACAGAGGCGCTCATGACGGCTCCCGAAAGGAGAATACATACTTTTTTCAAAATCTGCTGAAACTTCATGATACTTCCTTCTTTCCCTGTATTTCAATCCGTATCTAGTATAGCAGATACAGAAAAAATGTGAACTACCCGTTTATATTTTTTACCGGTCAAAAAAAGGATCCTTCCCGGAAATGGATATGGCAATACCCAGCCATTTATATTCACAGCCGTATGGCATTTCACCGGCTGCTTTTCCAATAGAAGCATATATACGGCTGTCTGTCAGTTCCCTGTGTGCAGCCAGTGCAGCAGAAGACAGGGCAATGCCCAGATCGACGTAGATATACGCACAGTTGCCGCCAGCTTCCCGGCAGCCGCCACAATCTCCGAAATCACAGAAATCACAGTGGGCCAGGCCTCGATAACTTTTTTCGATACCGATGAGGACTACTGCATCAGCCTGCCGTACATTTCCTGCATCCCGTCCATACCAGTGCTGCCAGGAATCGCCAAAATACTTCTTTCCGATTTCTTCCATTTTATCGGCCAGTGCATCTTTTTCCTCTCCCGTGACGACCAGCGTATGGATACCGTCAATATGTCTCGTTTTCGGTGCAGTCCTGGCTGCCGCACACATGCGGGATGCCGTTTCCAGGACGGCTTTCTTTTCCATTTCATCCCCTGTATAGATCATCATGCATCAACCTCCTTGAAATACCGCTTTTATATTTATCATACCAGAGTCTGCCCATGCCTGCCAGTACAGAGTATGACGAAACGGAATGTTTCTGCCATCATCTTGCCTAAACAGGCTAAACACGATATAATACACATCAAATCCCCTATATTTTTGAATGGAAAAAGGAGTTGTTATCAGACTTGGATGTCTCGCTAGGAGAACAATTTTTGGTCATCGTATTGCTCATCATAGGAAATGGTATTTTTTCTATGCTGGAAATGTCCATCGTCAGTTGCAGTCAGGCCCGCCTGGAAGCTTTGGTAGAAGAAGGAAACCGCTCTGCCCGCATTGTCATCCGGTTACGGGAAAACCCGAATAAAATGTTTTCTACCGTACAATTCGGCATGACACTGGTCAGCCTGCTCACCGGTGTCTATGGCGGTACGGCTATGGCAGAGCCTATGTCACAATCTCTCATCGCTCTGTATCCGCCTATTGCACCATACGCCTATTCCGTAAGTCTGACCACACTGGTCATCGCCATCACCTATCTGACATTGATTCTGGGTGAACTGGTCCCTAAACGTCTGGCTATTGATAATCCGGAACGGATTGCCTGCTTTCTGGCCCGTCCCATGCTGTATTTCTCTTCTTTCTGTACGCCTTTAGTATGGTTTTTGTCTGCTTCGACGGCAGCCGTCATGAAACTCATGGGGGCCGGCCATCCCCAGAAGAAACCGGTCACAGAAGACGAAATCAAACTTCTTCTCGAACAAGGGGCAGAACTGGGAGCCTTTGCCAAAGAAGAACCGGAACTGGTGGACCGCGTTTTCCGCCTCGGCGATATGGATGTAAGCGATATCATGACCAACCGCACCCAGGTAGACTGGATTGATCTGGAAGATCCGGAAGAAACGGTCATCAGGGAAATGCTCGACTGCCATCATCTGATTATGCCTGTCGGCCGCGGCTCTCTCGACGATTTTGTCGGTGTCGTATCGATTACGGACGTCTTTGGAAAATATCATGCGTCGGTCCTGAAACAACATACGCCATCGATGATACAGATTCTGGAAGACAGCCTGCGCCGTCCCATTTATGTTCCCGAATCCATGGATATCATGAAAGTCGTCCAGACCTTCCGCGAACACGGTGTCCATGAAGCAGCCGTTCTCGATGAATACGGCAGCCTGAGCGGAATCGTCACGCTCCATGATATTCTGGAAGAACTCCTGGGCATCATGCCTGCCGGTGAAGAGGAAAAACAGGAAGAAGCCAACCGCATCATCCGCCGCAGTCCGAACGAATGGCTCATGGAAGGACTGCTTACGATTGAGGAATTTAAAGATTTCTTTGACCTCGACGAAGACCTTCCCGGTGAAGAAGATGATTTATACAAAACCCTGGCCGGATTCGTCACGTACAAAATAGGCCGTATCCCTGCAGAGACAGATACGTGCAGCTGGAAAAACTTCACCTTTGAAGTCATGGATATGGATAATCTCCGCGTCGATAAGATTCTGGTAACAAAAAAAGAGACCGCTGAATAAGCGGTCTCTTTTTTTTTGTTTACACCCAGATTCCGATACCGCCATGGCCATGATGGTGCCATCCATCACCCCACCCGATACCGATGCCGATACCAATCGGCCTGTGGCCGGAATCGTAATCTGACGAATCCGCCGTTTCAATGACTTTGACAGTCCGGGTAATGGTCCGTACCGTATTTCCCATGCGCAGATCGATGACCAGATCCGCCTTGCCTTCTGACTTGGGTACAATATTCATTTTTTCAGAAATATCGGCTACCGATGGATTCAGACTGGTAACCTTGATATCATAGGGCAGCCGTCCCGGCATGCGGACACGCAGGATACCAAAACTTCCCATGGGAAGTTTTCCCGGATACACGGTGACATCCGCTTTTTCCAGAAGTTTTTCCGGTGTCCCCAGAATCAGTATAGCATCATCATTATCCTGTAATTTCCATACGCAGGAGTCATCTTTGGCTACAAAATAGCTGCCTATGAGGATATGACTGTCCGTATCATACGCTTTGACACTATAGAAATAATCACCGGTAAGATTTTTTTCTACCCTGTAATAATACCGTCCCGTATCCTGGGGAAGTCCTGTCTTTTCACGGGAAATCTCTTCCATCGTTCCTGTGACAGTATCATATACGCGGCCCGAAGTAATATAATACTTGTTCGTATTTTTCATATGAACAGCCGGATCAGTAATGACGACCGGCTGCGTATGTTCCGCTACAGCCGGGGCAGAGGCTGCGTCAGCCGGTGCCGTATCCATTGCCAGAACGGAAAACGTACAGGCACACCACAGCGCTACGCAAAGACTTACATGCCAAATTCGTTTCATCAGACATCCCCCCTCAAGGAAACCTCTTACAAATCCAGATTCCGGACTTTCTTTGCATTTTCTTCAATGAATTTACGACGTGGTTCTACCTTGTCCCCCATGAGGACCGAGAAAATCTTATCGGCTTCTACAGCGTCTTCCAGATGGACCTTGAGCATAGTTCGGTTTGCCGGATCCATCGTCGTTTCCCAGAGCTGTTCCGGATTCATTTCACCAAGACCTTTATACCGCTGTACGACGACGGAACTATCTTTTCCCAGTTCTTCCAGCTTGGCGTTCATCGCTTCATCTGTATAGAGATACCATACCTGTTTTCCCTTGCGGACCTGGTACAGCGGAGGCTGGGCAATGTAGACATGGCCTTGTTCGATAAGTGGCTTCATGAACCGGTAGAAAAAGGTCAAGAGCAGCGTGCGGATATGGGCACCATCGACATCGGCATCGGTCATGATGATAATCTTGTCATACCGGCGCTTGGTAATATCGAATTCTTCGCCAATCCCTGTGCCAAAAGCAGTAATCATAGAACGGATTTCATCATTGGCCAGAATCTTATCGAGACGTGCCTTTTCCACATTGATAATTTTGCCACGGAGCGGCAGGATAGCCTGGAAACGGCGGTCCCGTCCCTGCTTGGCACTACCACCGGCAGAATCCCCTTCGACCAGATAGATTTCCGTCTGATCCGGATTCTTTTCCGAGCAATCAGCCAATTTACCGGGAAGACTGCTGATTTCCAGTGCATTCTTGCGGCGTGTCAGTTCCCGTGCACGACGGGCAGCCTGACGGGCTCTCGAAGCAGAAATGGTTTTATTAATGATGTTTTTGGCTTCTGCCGGATGTTCTTCCAGATATTCCCGCAGGCCGTCCGATACGATATTATCGACAATTCCTTTGACTTCACTGTTGCCCAGTTTCGTCTTAGTCTGTCCTTCAAACTGCGGTTCCCGCACTTTGACGCTGATGACAGCCGTCAATCCTTCGCGGACATCGTCACCAGACAGATTATCCTCATTATCCTTGATGAGCCCGGCCTGGCGGCCATAGTCATTGATCGTACGTGTCAGGCCCGAACGGAATCCCGAAAGATGGGTCCCGCCTTCTTCCGTAAAGATATCGTTGACAAAGCTCAGGATATTTTCGCTGTACCCATCGTTGTACTGCATGGCTACATCGACAATGACTTTATTCTTTTCCCCGTCAATCTGAACTACCGTCGGATTGACAGCCGTGCGGTTTTCATTCAGGAATTCCACGAAAGACACGAGTCCGCCTTCATAACAGTATACTTCCTGCTTGCCTTCGCCGCGTTTATCCGTCAGGGTAATATGCAGTCCCTTATTGAGGAACGCCAGCTCACGCAGACGTGTTTTGAGCGTATCAAAATCATAGACCGTATCGGGGAATATTTCCTTATCCGGCTTAAAGGTGACGTGTGTACCTGTTTCTTCACCAGGGCGCAGGGGACGTACTTTCATGAGAGGCTGGTCGGTCACGCCGCGTTTAAAGGAAATCGTATAAAAATATCCGTCCCGCTTGACTTCGACACGGGTCCATTCACTCAGTGCATTGACAACACTGATACCGACGCCATGGAGACCGCCGGAAATAGGGTAACCGTCGCCGCCGAATTTACCACCGGCATGGAGCACGGTCAGAACGACTTCGACAGCCGGTTTTCCCACTTTATGCATAGCAACGGGAATACCGCGGCCATTATCGGTGACACTGATGCTGTTGTCTTCCCCTATTTCCACTTCGATATGTGTGCAATAGCCAGCCAATGCTTCGTCAATACTATTATCTACTACTTCATATACGAGATGATGCAGGCCACGCAGACTCGTACTGCCGATATACATTCCCGGCCGTTTGCGTACGGCTTCCAGTCCTTCCAGGACCTGAATCTGTTCCGCACCATACTTTATTTTCTTGTCTTCCGACATGCAATGCTCCTCCTCTTCTGTCCTCCTGTGATGACATAGGACCTGTAACACCTTATTATACCAGATTTCAGCCGCTCAATCCACACTAAACAACTCTTCATACCGCCTGACCAGTGTAGAAAGGGACAGAGGCGAACCATATACCGCATCTTCCGTGACTACATATGTGCGTATCCGTTCCGTGCAGGTTCCCACATATTCATACGGCTTATAATACTGGATGAGCGGATTGGATTTGCTGGCACGGCTTGGGTGAGCCTTGAACAATGCGACGAGACGCCGTACATCAATCATCTGGCTGCCGCCGATATGAAGATACATGGTCACTCCTTCTTTCTATAACGGTTTGCCAGGTTGCGGACATGATCGTCTGTCAGTTCTACCGGCGTTTTCCGTGTGATGAACAAAGCCAGGAATAAATCATCTTCCGGCGTATCGCTGTCATAATGGATCCGTTCAATGAGTTTATAAATACAGTCCCGCCGTACTTCATTGTACAGTTCGATATACAACCGGTCACTGCGTCCGGCTCCTATTTCATGAGCAAACTGATCCAGAGACAACCATGGCATTTGTATCAAAAGGTCATGGACCAGCTTTTTTTTATGCTGCCGGTCTTCAAGGCGGCAGAAAAGACATACCGTCTCCCCTCTGGCCAGCCAGCGGCCACAGCGCGGGCAATGGCGGAATCCTTCCTCTTCCATGGACAGGCGCCTTTTTTCCTGGGCGAAACGCAGGGCTGCCATTTTCTCACGGATACGTTCCGGAAGATGGGACGTCTCCTGTCTCACGGTCTGCACATAATCGTCAGACAGGACTACATCACCGATACGGCCAGAAGGGTAGTCTGATTCCTCTTCTCCATCGAGTGTTTCATATACGACCGGTGCCGGTTTCTTTCCGCTCCGTACAAACCGTACAGAATGGATAAACTCTTCACCGATATAGTCATTCAATTTCTTTTGTATTTCCTGACTGTACATAAAGAGCTGGTTCATCCATATAGAATTGAGAACTCCTATTATTACACAGTTTTTATCTATATCTTTAATATAAGAATATTTCGCAATTTGTTTACCTATAATCTGAGGCCAGTCCCGTTTTGCCTGAAAAAAACGGTATGGTGTCAGCAGTTTATTCTCTTTGAGGACAGCCGGTATAGAAAGACCAGCCTTTCCCATTTCATGGGTCCGCTTAACCATGGACAGCCACCCTGCCTTGTTCAATACAGATAAAAGAACAATCATCAACAGACCGGAACATATCCGGTTCCGTCGTCGTAATAAACGTCTGGATGCGTCCTTTGACAAAGGATAATAATGCCTGACGGCGCAGACCGTCCAGTTCACTCATGACATCATCCAGAAGCAATACCGGGTATTCCCCTGTTTCCGATTTCATATATTCCAATTCGGACAGTTTCAATGCCAAGACAGCCGTGCGCTGTTGTCCCTGGGATCCGTATTTCTTTAAATCAGCCCCGGCAATGGAAAATTCCAGGTCATCCCGGTGGGGCCCGACAGAAGTAGACATACGATACCGGTCCTGCTCCAGATGAGACTGCAGGGTATCGTAATACCACCGGGCATCTTTCCCCTTCCCGTCACCGTAAGGCTGCACATAGGCAATATCCAATCCTTCGCCGCCGCTGAGACGTTTATGAATAATCCGGGCCAGCAGGCGGATTTTATGCAGAGCTTCCAGACGGCGCTGCACGATATCGGCGGCCAGACTGGCAATCTGGCGGTCCCATTCATCCAGGGACTGTACCTTTTCATACTTCATGCGCTTCAGCAGCAGATTGCGCTGGGCAACAGCCCGGTGATACCGCAGCAGTGTCTGACAGTATACCGGACTGACCTGGGATAATTCACGGTCCAGAAACCGGCGGCGCAGAGCCGGCCCTGCCTTGATGAGCTGTAAATCCTCCGGTGAAAACAGGACCTCATTCAATGTACCGATAAGTTCTCTGCGCGATACTTTTGTTTCATTTACCCATAGTTCTTTTTTTGTTTCTTTGGAAAGAATCATTTTAATCTGCTGCATGACACCGCTGCGGCTGAAATTGAGAATCACACTTGCCGTCTGCTGCTGCCAGTGAATGAGGTCCGCATCGGTAAGTCCCCTGTAAGATTTGCCAATACTTGCCATATACAGCGCTTCCAGAAGATTGGTTTTTCCCTGTCCGTTCTTTCCGTACAGTACGACAATCGATGGGGGAAATTCCACGCGTTCATCATCATAATTTCGAAAATGCAGCAGGCGGATATCATGAATCAGCATGGTCTCATTCCCCAGTCAGTTTATACGTGCCGATGCCTTTTATATCTACGATATCACCAGCATGGAGCTGCTTGCGCTTGGCCAGGCAGAGCGTGCCGTTGACAAAAATCCGCTTTTCATCCAGAAGAGGACGGATCTGTCCACCACTTTCTATGACATCGGCCCATTTTAAAAATTGATCTAACTGAATCATATCGGTTTTAATTTCAATATTTTTTATCATTTTGCCCTCATTGGTGTAACGACAAATACACAATTCTGTTCATCTTTATCTTGTACCAGCATCGGACTGCTTGCCTTCAGACGGAGTACAATTTCTTCACTGTGGCAGTGCTTCAGTATGTCCAGGACGAATTTACCATTGAAAGCGATACGGATGGATTCTCCCTCAATCTGGCAGGGAACGCTGTCTTCAATCGTGCCATAGTCCGGATGCTGGCTGGTCAGACTGATCTGATCATCCTGAATAGCAAAATTAATGACATTATACTGGGCATCCTTAGCCACGATAGAAGCGCGTTCGACAGCTGCCGTAAATTCCTGGCGGTTCAGTGTCACTGCACTGGTAAACTGCGTAGGAATAACACGGCGGTAATTCGGGAATTCTCCTTCTATCAGACGGGTGCGGATGAAAATATTCCCGAACCGTACGGTCATGAAATTGCGAAGCGCTACTATCTGTACATCCTGGGGCATATCCGTCGGCAGCTGCCGGGCAATTTCCATGAGAAGCCGGCTCGGAATGACGGCCTTGAAAGGCTGTTCGACAGGCTGTGCCAGTTCGGCTGATTTGAGAGCCAGGCGATGCGTATCCGTAGCAACCATATTCAGAGTCGTCCCGGTGACATCGATATGAGTACCTGTAAAAATAGGACGTGCCATATCGGTAGCGCAGGCATACGACGTGTGATCGATGAGGTCTTTCAGGGTAATACTGTCTGTCGTAAACGAAGAAGTTCCATTATCAACAATTTCTACTTCACTGAAATCATCGGGATTGATGGTCAGGCATTCAAATTTCAGTTTTCCTCCTTTAAGCAGGAGTTGTGTATCGCCATCCTGCTTAATCATTTCGATTTCATCACCGGGCAGGCGCCGTGTCAGTTCAATGAGAAAAGGATTGGCAATAAAGACTTCACCCTGTTCTTCGATGATGCCTGGCACTTCCGTACGGATTCCCATATCGTAATCGTTGGCCTGGAATTCGATGAGGTCACCGACGGCTTTGATGAGCAGACCGTTTTCGTAAGAAATGTTATTGCTTTTGTCCTGGGCGATTTTTTGTACGGACTGGAGTCCTTTGTTGAGGTCTTCTTTTTTGAATCTGAGTTTCATGGTTGTCCTCTTTTCTATGATGGTGAGATTAATTGGAAAATGAGTTAAAATCGTAGTAATAGTCATAGGCAATGTGAAATTGTGCATAAGTCCTGTGAATGCCTTATTTTAAGCTATCCACAGGTGTGTATAACTTGTGGATAAATAGGAATTTCCCATCCACAAATCCACTCATTTCCGGAAGATGTGGATAAACTGGATTTTTTCCACATTTTTTCCTCTTACTTGTCCACGCTCATGATGCGCGTCTTCAACTGTTCGATCATGGTGCGGAAATTTTTATCTTTTTCCATTGCTTTCGTTACTTTATCGCAGGCGTGCATGACCGTAGAATGATCCCTGCCATTAAATGCCGTGCCGATGTGAGGATACGTATTTTCTGTCAGTTCCCGGCAGAGATACATGGCAATCTGACGGGGAAAGGCAATGGACTTTGTTTTTTTCTTGCTCATGAGGTCTTCATATTTTACCTTATAGAACTGGCAGACAGCTTTGGTGATTTCATCAATGGTAATATATTTTTTCTTATCACTGGCCTGTACCAGATCCTGTAATGCTCTCTGGGCGACGTCGAGTGTAACCGGTGAATGTTCTTCTGCCGCCTGCAGGGTGACCCGGACAAAAGCTCCTTCCAGTTCACGGATATTTTCACTGACATTGGCAGCAATGAAATTGATGGCATCGTTCTGAAATTCGATGTGTTCGGACTGGGAACGGCGGCGGAGAATAGCTGTCCGCATTTCCAGATCCGGCGGGGTAATGCGGGCGACGGCGCTAGCCTGAAAGCGGGAACGGAGCCGGTTTTCCAGCTTTTTCAGATTTTGTGGCGGCCGGTCGCTGGTAAATACCATTTGTTTGTGATCCTGATATAACTTATTAAATGTATGAAAGAATTCTTCCTGTGTGTGTTCTTTATTTTCAAGGAACTGGATATCATCGACGAGGAGTACATCGACATTGCGGTACCGCTGACGGAAACTTTCCGGATTTTTATCCTGGATGGACTGGATGAGTTCATTGGCAAAATCTTCACTGGTGATGCAGCGCAAACTCATATTGGGAAAATTTTCCCGGATTTTATGGCCGATGGCATGCATCAGATGGGTTTTTCCCAGCCCGGAATCCCCGTAGATAAAGAATGGATTGTATTTCTGGGCCGGTGCGCCGGCTACGGATAAGGCAACGGCATTGGCCATACGATTGCTGTTGCCTACGATAAAGGTATCAAATGTATAATTACTGTTGAGTCCATCAGAAATGGGAACCTGCACGACCGGAACCGGATCTGGCTTTTCTGTTGCTGGTGGCGGAGTAATGTCTTTGGCAGACCGGATTTCCGGAAGGGAAATACTTTCGTATTCGTACGCATCTGGATTTTCTGTATCGACCGGTTCCAGTGTTGTCTGCGCCCATTCTGGTTCGTCATATTCCTGATTTTCCCGGATCGTGTCTTCTTCCAGTGATTCCAAAGAGGATGCTGGTACGGCAGCGGCTGGTTCCTCTTTCCGGGGGGATGGCACTGCTGGCGAAGGAGCAGGAACTGCCGGAGATACTGCCGGTTCCGGTGCCGTTTCGCCTCCCGTGCTGTAGATGAGACGTACCTGCGTAGGACGGCCTGTTACATGGCTGGCTGCCGTTTCCAGGAGATCTGTGTATTTTTTGCTGATAAAAGAACAGACGAAACGGCTCGTCGTGTCCAGAGTCAGGACGTCGTTTTCATACATGCAGGGAATCAGGGCAGCTTCAAACCAGTTGTCATAAATTTGCGGGGATACCTGAGGCCGTATATCGGTCAGTATACCGATCCAGAGTTCAGTCAGGTCTATCATGTCATACATTCCTTTCCAATCGGGTGAAGTACTTCTTTTGTGGATATGTTCATAAAAGATTGTGGATAAAGTGGATAAAATAAGCTGAAAAAAGCGGAAAGCCGATAGATATCGAATTTCCGACCCATTAAGTTATCCACAATCTGTGGATAAACTGTGTATAACTTGGTGAATATCTGTACGAAGACCACATCTGTATTGTACATCAAAAGTAAGTTATGCACAAATAGAAGTTAGAAACAGGTTATATCCCTGTTAGATTCTGATTATATTTTAGATAATACCTATATATGCAGCCTATAGATATGTATTTTCAGGCAGTAACAGATCTTTTGAAATTTTTCCAATAAACAATTGACATCAGCAGGGGGATTGTCTATAATTACACTGTTATGGTGTAAATTCAATATACGTTGTATCGATAAGAAGGAGGTGTCTATCTTGAAACAGACATATCAGCCGAATGTATTATGGAAGAAAAGAACTCATGGCTTCCGTGAAAGAATGAAGACTAAAGGTGGCCGCATGGTTTTGAAAAAACGCCGCATGAAAGGCAGAAAGAAGCTTTCTGCTTAATTTTTACGAGATGAACAGAAAAGTTCCTGTAAGGAATTTTTCTGTTCTTCTGCCATTTTTAGGAATTACAAGCTTAGGAACTATACGATGTATGAGTTAAAAAAAGAGAAGAGGCTGTGCAAAAACCGGGAATACCAGCTCGTATACCGCCATGGCAGATCTGTTGTCAACCGCCTGGCCGTATTGTATGTACTGCCCCGTTCTCCCAAACAGCCAACCCGTATCGGTTTTGTAACCGGAAAAAAAATCGGTTGTGCCGTAGAACGCAACCGATGCCGGCGGCTGATGAAGGAAGTATACCGCCTTCATCAGTACGAGCTGAAAGACGGCTATGATCTGGTACTGATTGGGCGCGGCTATTTAAAGCAGGTTGGATATCAAGAAGCTGAGCGGAGCATTCTGCAATTGTTCCGCCGGGCGAACGTATGGAAGAAGCGATGTGAATGAAATCCTTATTCATCTTCATGATACGTTTTTATCAGATGTGCATATCTCCGCTGCATCTGCCGTGCTGCCGTTTTTATCCTACATGTTCTGCTTATGCCATTGAAGCACTGCAGAAGTACGGCGCACTGAAAGGGAGTTATTTAGCAGTCAGGCGCATTTTAAAATGCCATCCCTTTCATGAAGGCGGATATGATCCTGTACCCTAGGTATCAGGCAGATGAAATGAAGGCTGTCTGATTTTTTCATTTTTAATCTTCGACAGGAGTTGAGAGTATTGAGTTTTTTTAGCGGAATCATGGACATGCTGGCTGGCATTATGTCCGTTTTTCTCGATTACTGCTACCAGTTTACCCATATGGTCGGGTATCCGAGTTATGGCATTGCCATTATTTTACTGACGGTTATTATCAAGCTGATACTGGCGCCTCTGACGGCCAAGCAGATCCGTTCCATGGAAGGCATGCAGAAGATTCAGCCAAAAGTCAAGGAATTGCAGAAAAAATATAAGGGCGACCAGCGGAAAATGCAGATGGCCCTGCAGAAATTATATAAGGAAGAAAAAGTCAGTCCCTTTTCAGGCTGTCTGCCTATTCTCATCCAGATGCCGTTCCTTATTTCCATATTCTACGCACTGCGTGAATATCCTTATGATGAAGCGTATAAGAGCTTTCTCTGGATGCCAAGCCTTGGCGATGCCGATCCTACGTATATTCTGCCTATTCTTTCCGCTATTTCTACCTTTGCCATCCAGAAACAGATGAGCGGTGCCCAGGTAGCGATGAACGAAGCCCAGGCAAAACAGCAGAAAATCATGCAGATTGTCATGCCTTTGTTCATTGGCTGGATCAGCATCAGTTTCCCCAGTGGCCTGGTCATTTACTGGGTTGTATCCAACGTATTCCAGTGGCTGCAGCAGATCATCATGTTCCGCGGCAAAAAGAAAGGAGCTGCTAACGCATGAATCATGTAGAAGCGACAGGAAAAACGATTGAAGATGCTGTCCGTTCCGGCCTGGTACAGCTGGGACTGACCCGTGATGAAGTGACGGTAGAAGTGCTGTCTGAACCTAAAAGCGGCTTCCTCGGCATTGGCAGCAAGCCCGCTGTCGTCCGCGTGACTGCAAAAGAAGAAGCAGAACACGTGCTGCAGCGGCAGCAGGAAGATGTGCGCAAGGCAGAAGAAGCGGAAAAGCAAGCTGCTGATGCAGCCGGGATAGCGGAGGCAGAACCACCGTGTCCGGAAGAACCGGTTTCTGCTCCGGCAGAATCAGAAATAAATCATCCTGCTGATGGCGCAAAGGATTCCGTAGCTGCTTCTCCTGCAGATGAAGCAGCAGATCAGAAAGAAGATTTTACAGCCGAAGAAGCGGCTGCCAAAGCACGGGAATTTCTCCAGGAAGTCCTGAAGAATATGGGTATGCAGGTCGTGATTGAAAAAATGATCAAGCCTGATAAAATTATTCTTCATCTCCATGGAAAAAATCTCGGTATCCTCATTGGCAAACATGGCCAGACTCTGGATGCCCTCCAGTATCTTACCAATCTGACAACCAATCAGGGAAAAGAAACGCGGCATTTCATTATGCTCGACGTTGAAAATTACCGCCACCGCCGGGAAGAAACGCTGAAGCAGCTGGCTCTGCGTCTTTCGGGGCGGGTAAAAAAGAAAGGCGACAGAGTCGTCCTGGAACCTATGAACGGCTATGAACGGAAAATTATCCATGTAGCACTGCAGGATGCGGACCATGTCCGTACGGAAAGTGAAGGTCAGGATCCGTATCGTCATGTCGTCATTTATTACGCAGAATAGGGCTATAACGGAGCAAGTGACCAGTGGTCAGTGTCAGTTGGTTAGTGAATCTTTCACGGACCGCTGGTATCTGGCCATTTTTGTTATCTGACCGGTCCGCCTATAGTTCTGTCAGAAAGGAGCGTTTATATGTATGATACGGCAGATACCATTGCGGCAATTACAACACCGCTGGGAGAAAGCGGTATCGGTGCGGTCCGTATCAGCGGGCCCGGTGCCTATGCCGTAGGAGATAAAATATTTAAAAGTAAATCGGAAGTTCCTCTGAAAGAGCGCCGGGACCGCTCCATACAGTACGGGACGATTGTCGATGAAAATGGGACCTGTATCGATGAAGTCCTGGCTCTTATTATGAAAGGACCTCATTCATATACGGCAGAAGACGTCCTGGAAATCCAATGTCATGGTGGCCGGGAAGCATTGGAATCTATCCTGCAGCTCATACTGCGCAGTGGCGCCCGCATGGCCAATCCCGGTGAATTCACGGAACGGGCTTTTGTCAATGGCCGTATCGATCTGGCTCAGGCTGAAGCCGTCATGGATGTCATCCAGGCTAAAAGCAGGGCCGGACTGACCAGTGCCGTAAGCCAGCTGGAAGGGCGGCTTTCCAAAGTCATCAATAAGACCCGTAACGAACTGACAGAACTGGTAACACGGCTGGAAGTCATGATTGATTATCCGGAAGAAGATCTGGAAGATATTGCTGTTCCCGACGTATCGGGCGCACTGAAAGGCATGCAGAAAAAATTGCAGCATATGCTGGAAGAATCCCAGAGCGGCCGCATGATCCGCGATGGCGTCATGGCAGCCATTGCCGGCACTCCCAATGCCGGCAAATCGAGTCTCCTGAACCGTCTTCTCCAGGAAGAACGGGCTATTGTCACGGACGTTCCGGGGACGACCCGGGATGTGCTGGAAGAATGGATCACTCTGCGGGGGATTCCCGTATGTCTCGTCGATACAGCCGGCATACGGGAAACGGATGACACGGTCGAAAAAATTGGCGTCAGCCGGGCCCGCCAGTATCTGGACCGGGCGGATATCATCCTGGCCGTCATAGACAGCTCCCGTCCTCTTACAGAGGAAGACAAAGATATTCTTCAGTCGGTGGCAGGAAAAAATGTCATCGTCGTCCTCAATAAAACGGATCTGCCTCCGGTTGTAACAAGTAAGGACCTGAGTCCCTATGGTTTCCTTCTCTGCCCTATTTCGGCCAGTACAGGAAAAGGCCTGGATGAGCTGAAAGACATGTTGCTGCAGGAAGTGCTGAAAGGCGGTTTTACTGATGGCCCCAGCGCTCTTCTGACCAATACCCGTCATATCGAACTGGTACGGCAGAGCGCAGAGGCTCTTAATCGGGCACAACAGTCCCTGCAGGATGGGATGCCGCTGGATTGCGCCGTCGTCGATATCCGCCAGGCATGGGATGCACTGGGATCGATTACGGGTGATACGGTTCATGATGATATTGTAGAAGAAATATTCAGCCGGTTCTGTCTGGGTAAATAATGAATAGATTGCAAAAGTATTGCGAAAGGAAAGGAATTTCCATGTATGTAGTAGATACGTATGACGTCATTGTCATCGGTGCCGGCCATGCCGGCTGTGAAGCAGCTCTGGCCAGTGCCCGTCTGGGTGCCAGGACACTGATGGCGACGCTGAATCTTGATAATATTGCACTCATGCCCTGTAATCCTGCTGTAGGCGGGCCGGGCAAGAGCCATCTTGTACGGGAAATCGATGCCCTGGGCGGCCAGATGGGAATCAATACAGACCTGACGTGCCTGCAGATGCGCATGCTCAATACGGGTAAAGGGCCGGCTGTGTATTCCCTGCGGGCTCAGTCCGATAAAAAATTGTATCAGATGACCATGACCAAAACACTGGAAAATCAGGATCATCTCGATGTCAAACAGCTTATGATTACCGACCTCCTTACGGAAGACGGCAGGGTGACGGGCGTGCAGACTGAGCTGGGTGAAGTCTATCGTGCATCCTGTGTCATCCTGGCTACAGGGACGTATCTGAAAGGTAAGATCATCATCGGCGAATGTACCTATTCCGGCGGTCCTATCGGCCAGCGTTCAGCAGAAGATTTATCAGCGTCGCTGGTAAAAGCCGGACTGAAACTGATGCGCTTCAAAACAGGGACACCGGCCCGGGTAGACCGGCGCACACTGCGTACAGAGGAAATGGCCGTACAGGAAGGTGATACGGACGGCCACGCCTTTTCGTTCCTGTCAGAAAGGAAAAACCGGAATAAGGAATGCTGTTGGCTGACGTTTACCAACGAAAAAACGCATAAAATCATCCGCGATAACCTCGACCGGGCACCTATGTGCAATGGTATCATACAGGGCATCGGTCCCCGGTACTGTCCGTCTATTGAATCGAAAATTGTCCGCTTTGCCGATAAAAAAAGACATCAGCTCTTTATTGAACCGGAAGGACAGTCTACAGAAGAAATGTACGTACAGGGCATGAGTACCAGTATGCCTATCGATGTTCAATATGAGTTCCTGCGCACCATTCCCGGCCTGGAAGATGTAAAAATCATGCGCCCCGGATATGCCATTGAATATGACTGCCTGGATCCGCTCCAGCTGACGCCATCGCTGGAAACGAAAAAAGTGAGCGGCCTGTTTTCCGCCGGCCAGTCCAACGGTACCAGTGGCTATGAAGAAGCGGCAGCCCAGGGACTGATTGCCGGTATCAATGCAGCCCGCAAGGTTCAGGGAAAAGATGCCTTTATCCTTACCCGTTCTGAAGCGTATATCGGCGTACTCATCGACGATCTGGTCACGAAGGGCACACAGGAACCATACCGGATGATGACCAGCCGCAGTGAATACCGCCTCGTCCTCCGCCAGGATAATGCCGATTTGCGCCTGACCCAGAAAGGTTACGATATCGGTCTGGTCAGTCAGGAACGGTATGATTTATTCTGTGCTAAAAAGAAGGCCATTTCAGATGGCATAGCTGCCTTGAAATCGATTTCCATCACGCCGAGTAAAGCTATGGCTGAAAAACTGGATGCCCTCGGCACAGCTCCGGTCCATACGGGCATTACAGCGTATGAATTGCTGCGCCGCCAGGACATTACGTATGATAAATTATGCCAGACCTTTGATCTGCCGGAACTGGACGCTGATGTCAAAGAAGAAATCGAAATTATGATTAAGTACGAAGGGTATATCGGCCGCCAGATGGAACAGGTAGAAAAAATGAACCGTCTGGAACAAAAACTCATGCCGGATGATATTGTGTACGCCGATATCGATACCCTGTCCGGTGAAGCACGGCAGAAGCTCGATGAAATCCGGCCGCGGTCTCTGGGACAGGCCAGCCGTATTTCCGGTGTCTCTCCGGCAGATATTACGGCACTCCTCATTTATCTGGAACAGTATCAGCGGGAGGGCAGCCATGTTTCAAAATGACCTCATCCATGCCATGGAAGCCATGGGATTTATACTGGAAGAACGTCAGGTGCAGCAGTTCTGCCGGTTTGAAGAAATGCTCCTGGAAACAAACAAAGTCATGAATCTGACGGCCATTACGGAACCGGGCGAAGTGGCGGTCAAACATATTGCTGACAGCCTGTCCTGCTATGATGAGAAGTATTTCCCGGAAGGAGCATCCCTGCTGGATCTCGGCACTGGTGCCGGTTTTCCCGGTGTTCCCCTGGCCATCTTCCGGCCGGACCTTACGGTGACTTTTTTTGATTCCCTGCAGAAGAGGCTGAATTTCTTACGCGACGTATGCTTGGAAACAGGCCTCGGGCAGGTAGCATTCCTTCACGGACGGGCGGAAGAAATGGCTCATCAGGAAGCATACCGGGAACGGTTCGACCTGGTGACCAGCCGGGCTGTAGCCCGCCTTTCCATTCTCTGTGAATGGGCATTGCCTTACGTGCGGAAAGATGGCCTGTTCATAGCTCTTAAAGGGGCCCAGTATGAGGAAGAACTCAAAGAAGCTTCCAATGCCCTGCGCATATTGGGAGGAACGCTGGAAGAAGTCCGCCCGGTAACACTTCCCGGCCTTTCCGATAAACGGGCGGTCCTCTATATCCGCAAAAGCGGTACGAGCCCGGCCAGATACCCGCGCAAACCTAAAATGGCAGCAAAACATCCATTATAAAATAAAAACTTCAGGAGAAAGGGTGTATGATTATGTCTTTGAAAACGTCTATAGCTGTCGTACTGGCAGCCTGCTTTACCATGTTCAGTGCGTCGGCGCTGGCAGCAGAACCGCAGATCGATGCCCAAGCAGCCTGTGTTATCGATTCTACGACAGGCAATGAACTGTATGCCAAAAATGCGGATCAGCGCATGTATCCCGGAGGTACGACCATGATGATGACCAGTATCCTCGGCGTCGAATCGGGAAAACTCGATACGGTTATGACCGTATCCGATGCTTCCCAGCAGCTGGCAGGCGATGTGAGCCGTCTCGGCATTTATCCCGGCGATAAAGTTACTCTTCGCAATGCCCTGACGGGTATGATGACGGTCGGCGGCTGTGATGCGGCATACGATGCAGCCGTTACGGTTTCGCCGTCCCTGGACAGTTTTGTCCAGGCCATGAACGCCAAAGCCGCTGCTATTGGTGCCAGCCATACCCATTTCACCAATCCTGCCGGACTTCCTGATGAAAACCATTATTCAACGGCAAGGGACCTGGCAAAAATCGGGGCCTATGCCATGAAATCAGCCGATTTCCGCGGCCTCGTCAATCACGTTTCCTTTGACATGCCTTATGCAGACAGCGGTACGAAACACTGCGAAACGACAAACGAATTCCTCACCAGCGGTTTTACGGGAGCTGACGGCATCAAAACTGGTGCGACTAACGATGGCGGTCCCTGCCTCGTTGCCTCGGCTACGCGTAATGGTCATACCCTGGTCGCCTCTATCCTCAACAGCAGCGACCGTGCCGGTGATGCGGCGGCTCTCCTGACCTATGGTTTTGCACAACTGGCAGCTCCGGCAGCACCGGTATCTGCTGCGACGAATGCCACGGCTGCTGAAAAAGCTGCAGTTGCTGCTTCCCGGGCCGTGACACAGGCTGCCAATGCGTATAATGCTTCGGCCGATGCAGAGGAAGCCTATGTCCTGCGCGATGCTCCGGCAGGCCAGACCTTATCCCAGATAGCAGCCCAGCAGAAACAGGCTGCCCAGATTACTGCGGAAAATCAGAAGGAAAAATAGGACCTGTTTTCCCCTATTGACAGACTGATGTTTCCTGTTATAATGAAAGGACATCAAGAAAATATGCGATGCAGGCCTGACGGAATAAAGTGGAATAACCACGTGGACTGTGTCGCTTAGAAAAAGCGCCGACCGTCTGGGCAAAGATATGAAAATATGCTTTGGCCAGCCGGCCGGTGCTTTTTTGCACTCTCCTTGCCGGCCGACCGCAAAGGAGAGATGGATTCATGAAAAAGAACCGTTGGCTTATTGCGTTGTCTGCTATGGGCATCCACATCTGCATCGGCAGTGTCTATGCCTGGAGTGTCCTTACCCGTCCTATTATGCAGGCTATGGGATTTTCCCTCAAAGATACGACGTGGACCTTTTCCCTGGCTATTCTGTTTTTAGGGCTGTCTGCCGGCTTTCTCGGCAGCTTTGTCCAGAAAATCGGACCCCGCAAGTCGGGATTGCTGGCTATGACCTTTTTCTGCAGCGGCATGTTCGGTACAGCTGCGGCATTATATTTCCACAGCCTGCCTTTGTTGTACCTCTTCTATGGGGTCATCGGCGGTATCGGCCTGGGAACAGGTTATATTACACCAGTTTCTACCCTGGTCAAATGGTTCCCTGACAACCGGGGATTTGCGACGGGCCTGGCTATCATGGGATTTGGATTTGCCAGTATGATTGCCGGACCGGTCATGCAGCTCCTGGTCCAGCATCTGGGCCTCATTCCCAATTTCCTCATCCTGGGTGCGGTGTATATGGTCATCATGACGGCATCGTCTCTGTATCTGGCTCCTCCCAAACCGGGTGAAGTGCCCGTTTCCGATGCTGCCCTCCGTAAAGCCGGAACCCGTCATACGCCGGTCTATGCTGATTCGATGCCCCAGTTTACCGTAAAAAAAGCCATGAAGACATGGCAGCTCTATACGATCTGGTGGCTCTTCTTCACTAACATTACCTGTGGCATTGCTCTTCTGGCTGTTGCCTCTCCTATGGCGCAGGAAGTCGTCGGTATGTCGCCGATGGCAGCGGCTTCTATGGTTGGTATCATCGGGTTCATGAACGGTGCTGGCCGTATTGCCTGGGCTACGGTTTCCGATTATCTCGGCCGGTCTATGACCTATGTCCTGTTCTTCACCATTGAAATCCTGGCATTCTGGCAGTTGTCCCAGGTCACGGGGGCATTCAGTTTCCAGGTGCTCGTCCTGCTCATCATTACCTGTTACGGTGGTGGTTTCTCCTGCATGCCGGCTTATCTTTCCGATCTCTTTGGTACGCGGGAACTGAGCGCTATCCATGGCCGGATCCTGACGGCATGGGGTGCTGCCGGTGTCGCCGGTCCCCTGGTCCTGTCTCTTATCAAAGAAACGACAAACAGCTATGCTATTACGCTTCAGTTCTTCTCCGGCTGTTTCGTACTGGCACTGGCTATCATGCTGGTCCTGAAATACAAGACCCGTCATGGTATTGTTACCAGTGATGCGAACGTGACTGCCAGTGTGCAGAAAGAACACAGCATGCAGTAGTGATGTGTACCATTTCCAGATAGCTGCTATAAATGGCAAACCTGTATAGGAAGATACGACTGCCCATGAAGTAATTTTTACTTCATGGGCAGTTTTTTTCTATTACCTTCCTGTATAGATGAACGAAAATGATTGCTATTTCAATATAATGATTGAATATGATTGAAAATGAACGAATATGTTTGTATAATACGAGATGTAGAAAGAAATTCGCATGAATTACAGGAAGGCAGGTGATATACGTGCTGACAGAAGAACGACAAGATGAGATGGTACGTCTGGTAAATGCCGGCGGATCCGTTTCCGTGCAGGAACTGGTTGATTATTTCCATATTTCTGAAGCGACTGTGCGGCGCGATTTGTCTGTCCTGCACCAGACCGGCCGGCTGCGCCGTGTCCATGGCGGGGCGACGGCACTGCCTTCTGAAGAAGGAAAATACGAAGTCAATATGGAAGAACTGGAACATAAGTATTCACTCCATATGGCGGAAAAACGGCGCATAGCCCAGTATGCGGCTTCCTGTGTGGACGACCGTGATTTTATCTACCTGGATGCGGGATCGACAGTAGAACAGATGGCGGATTTCCTGACAGGATCGGCGGCATCTTTCCTGACCAACAGCCTGCCTCTGGCACAGAAACTGGCCCGGAATGGCATATCTGTCCGCATGCTGCCCGGTCATGTCCGGGGAAAAACGGCATCGGTCGTCGGCAGTGAACTCCTTCAGGCACTGACGCAGTATCATTTTACCTGCGGATTTTTTGGTACGAACGGTATCAGCCTGAAAGAAGGCTGTACGACGCCGGATGCTGAAGAAGCAGCTGCCAAAGCGGCAGCCTTTTCCCAGTGCCGCCGGGCCTTTATACTGGCTGATAGCAGTAAATTCGGACTGGCTTCCCATATCACATTTGCGCCTCTTGCGGGCGTGTCAGTCATAACGGCACGGAGCAGCCGGGATATCGATTTTGCTCCTTATAAGAATTTGACGGAGGTGCATGTGCTTTGATTTATACTGTTACATTTAACCCTTCCCTGGATTATGTCGTTCATATGAAGAAATTCGCTGCCGGTGCAATCAACCGGGCAGAAAAAGAAACGATTTATCCCGGTGGCAAAGGCATCAACGTGGCACTCGTCCTGGGTAACCTCCATATACCGGCACGGATGCTGGGTTTTATGGCAGGATTTACAGGACAGGAAATTGAGCGGCTCTGTGAAAAAAACGGAGGCGATTGTGATTTTATCCGTCTGGACAGCGGGTATTCCCGCATCAATATGAAAGTCAGTGCCAAAGAAGAATCGGCTGTCAATGGGATGGGACCGGCTGTTCCGAAGGACAAACTGAAACAGCTCATGAAACAGATAGAAGCGCTGGATGAAGGCGACACGCTGGTACTGGCCGGCAGTATCCCTTCTACCCTGCCCGGTGATATGTATGAACAGATCCTGAAGCGTATGGAATTCCGTCATATCCGCACCGTTGTCGATGCTACGGGGGATCTTTTGCGCAACGTCATTGCCTACCGGCCTTTTCTCATCAAACCTAATCAGGATGAACTGGGTGAACTTTTCAGTGTCGTCCTGCACAGAGACGAAGAAATTATCATGTGTGCCAAAAGGCTCCAGACTATGGGCGCCCGCAACGTTCTCGTTTCCCTTGGTGGTGATGGCGCATTACTTCTTGGCGAAGATGGCAAAACGTACCGCCGCCCGTCGCCTAAGGGGCGGCTGGTCAATTCTGTCGGTGCCGGTGACAGTATGGTAGCTGGCTTCCTGGCCGGCTTTGAAGCGTCTGGCGGCAGTCTGGAAGAAGCGCTGAAATGGGGCATCGCTGCCGGAAGTGCTACGGCTTTTCAGGACTGGCTTGCTGGTGAAAAGGAAATAAAAAAATTGTATGAAACACTTTGACCGATGTGCGTTTTCTGGAAAGCGAGGAAAGCTCCGTGCGTATTGCAGATTTATTAAAAAAGGAAAGTATTGATTTGCAGGCCCAGGCTGCCGATAAGGCAGGGGCTATCGATCATCTTGTCGGACTGATGGAAAAAGGCGGTCATCTGAACGATGCTGCGGCCTATAAGGCGTGTGTCCTTAAAAGAGAAGAAGAAGGAAGTACCGGTATTGGTGAAGGCATAGCGATTCCCCATGCCAAGACCGATGCCGTAGCGACTCCCGGTCTGGCTTCCATGATTGTCCGTCAGGGCGTCGATTATGAAAGCCTCGATGATGAACCGGCCTATTTGTTCTTTATGATTGCCGCTCCTGCCGGTGGTGCCAATATCCATCTGGAAGTTCTGAGTCGTCTTTCCCGGATGCTCATGGATGATGACTTCCGGGAAAAACTGATGCAGGCTTCATCAGCTGATGAATATCTGCAGATCATCACCGATGCGGAAACGGTCCAGCTGGCTGAAGATGCAGCCGAAGAAGCAGCTGAAGAATCCGGACAGAATGACACAGTAGAAACACCGTCTGCCGCACCTGATACAGGACGGCCCTATGTCATCGGCGTCACGGCCTGCCCGACAGGCATTGCCCATACTTATATGGCTGCAGAAGCACTGGAACAGAAGGCTTCTGATATGGGTGTTGATATCAAGATTGAAACAAATGGTTCCGGTGGCGTCAAGCATCGTCTGACTGTCGATGATATCCGCCGTGCTGCCGGCGTCATCGTCGCCGCTGATAAAGATGTACCGGTGGAACGATTCGACGGCAAACGCGTCCTGTTCGTCAAAGTGGCAGCGGGAATCAAAGAGCCGCAGGCTCTCATCCAGCAGGTCCTGGACGGAACCCCTCCCGTATTTCATGGTACGGCTTCTGAGTCGGAAGCAGTGACAGAAGGGGAAAGCGGTGAAAGTACAGGCCGCCAGATATATAAACATCTGATGAACGGCGTATCTCATATGCTGCCTTTCGTCATTGGCGGTGGGATCCTCATCGCCCTGGCCTTTCTCTTCGATATGGGAAATGCCGGCACGGCCCAGTTTGGGACAGGAACTCCTCTTTCGGCATTCCTGAAAAATGTCGGTGGTCTGGCCTTCAGTATGATGATGCCTATCCTGGCCGGCTATATTGCCGCCAGTATCGGCGAACGGCCGGCACTCATGCCTGGTATCGTCGGCGGTTTCCTGGCGACGACAGGCGGGTCAGGATTCTTCGGTGCTTTGTTTGCCGGGTTTATTGCCGGGTATCTTATCATCCTGCTGAAAAAAGTCTTTTCCCATCTACCCCAGGCGCTGGAAGGGACCAAGCCGATTCTCATCTACCCCGTACTGGGACTGGTCCTTATAGGTCTTATCATGACGTATATCATCAATCCCCCGACATCGGTATTCAATCACTGGCTGGCAGATACGCTCTCGTCTATGACGACATCGAGCCGCATTATCCTTGGTCTGATCCTGGGGGGCATGATGTCTATCGATTTTGGTGGGCCTATCAATAAAGCGGCTTACGTCTTTGGTACGGCATCCCTCATGGATGCATCCGGCGCTGCCGTCAGCTCGGGAATTATGGCGTCGGTCATGATCGGTGGCATGGTACCACCTATTGCCATTTCCCTTTCCATGCTGCTCTTCAGGAAGAAATTTACGCCGAAAGAACGGCAGTCTACGATTACCAACTTTATCATGGGCCTGTCTTTTATTACAGAAGGGGCTATTCCCTTTGCCGCATCGGACCCGCTTCACATTATTCCACCCTGCGCTATCGGGGCGGCTGTGGCCGGTGCCCTTTCCATGCTCTTCGGGTGTGCTGTGCCGGCACCGCACGGTGGCATCTTCGTTTTCGGGGTCGTCACCAACTGGCCCATGTATTTCGTATCTCTGGCAGCCGGTGCTGTCATTGCCGCAGTCATCATGGGGGTTATCCGCAAGAAGCAGCCTCAGTCATAACGGTTGCCTTACCCATGTACATAGAGTAAACTAAACAATAGAATTTCATACAGAGGAGGAATCATCATGAAAGAATTTACTTACACCATTACGGATCACCAGGGTATCCATGCCCGTCCGGCAGGATTACTGGTCAAAGAAGCCAAGAAATATGCCTCGTCCCTGACGATTGCCAAGGGCAGCAAAAAAGGCGATCTGAAGAAAATCTTCACCGTCATGGGCCTGGGTGTCAAACAGGGCGAAAGCGTAACTATTCAGGCAGAAGGTGCCGATGAAGAAGCTGCAGCTTCTGCTATGGAAGCATTTTTCAAAGAAAATTTCTAATGTATGAGGCAAGGAGGACTGCATGGGCAATCCTCCTTTGCCATAACCGGGAGGTGTAAGTCATGCTGACCCTTAAAGGAAAGAGTGTAAGTTCCGGCATTACGATCGGACCGCTGGCGCTGTTCCACCGCAATACGATTTCCACAGCCGTCCGGCCCATTGACGATGCCGAGGCAGAAGTCAGCCGGTTCCAGGCTGCCCGTGCTGCATCGATCAGCCAGCTCCAGTCTCTGTATGAAAAGGCTGTAGAAAAAGTAGGCGAAGAACAGGCTGCCGTGTTTGAAGTACATCAGATGATGCTCGATGATGACGATTATGTCGATGACATCGTGTCCCAGATACGGGATGAAAAACTCAATGCCGAAGCCGCAGTCGAACATACGGCACAGAATTTTGCTGCTATGTTCCGCGGTATGGATGATGCTTATATGCAGGCCCGGGCTGCCGATGTCCTGGATATTTCCCGCCGTGTGGAACGGGAATTGTGTGGTGGCGAAGGAATCGATTTCAGTGCCTACGATCATGTCATCATAGCTGCGGATGATCTGGCACCGAGCGAAACATTGCAGCTCGATACGGACAAAATCCTAGGATTTGTCACATCCGACGGCAGTACTAATTCCCATACGGCTATCCTGGCCCGGACACTGGGGATTGCTGCCGTCGTCAGTACGGGCACCCAGCTGCATAATGATGTCGATGGCAAGACGGCTGTCGTCGATGGAACGACGGGCACAGTGTATATAGATCCCGATGAAGAAACACTGGACCGCATGAAGAAGCGACAGGATTTAGAAACCCGCCGTCGTCAGGAACTGGAATCGGTGCGCGGAAAAGAATCGGTGACCCGTGATGGCCGCCATATCGATGTCTATGCCAATATCGGAAATCCTGATAATCTGCCCCAGGTCCTTTCGAATGATGCCGAAGGAATCGGCTTGTTCCGCAGTGAGTTCCTCTATCTTGGCCGGAATACGTATCCGACAGAAGAAGAACAGTTTGAAGCCTATAAAAAGACGGCTCAGACGATGGCAGGAAAAAAAGTCATCATCCGTACCCTCGATATCGGCGCTGATAAAAAAGTCGATTATTTCAACCTGGCCCCGGAAGAAAATCCTGCCATGGGTATGCGGGCCATCCGCATCTGCCTGACCCGGCCGGAGCTGTTCCGGACACAACTCAGGGCGCTCTGCCGTGCGTCGGCATTTGGTACCATTGCCATCATGTTCCCCATGATTATTTCTGCTGACGAAGTGCGCCGCGCCAAAGCGATTCTTCGGGATGTACAGCATGAGCTGGATGAACAGGGCATGAAATATGATCCTCACATGGAAGTGGGCATCATGATTGAAACGCCGGCTGCAGCCATCATGAGTGATGAACTGGCTAAAGAAGTAGATTTCTTCAGTATCGGCTCCAATGATCTGACCCAGTACACGCTGGCCATCGACCGGCAGCAGACCCAGCTCGATGCGTTCTTCGATGCCCATCATCCGGCCGTGCTGCGCCTCATCGGACAGACCATTGCCAATGGCCACAAAGAAGGAATCTGGGTCGGTATCTGCGGTGAACTCGGTGCAGATCTGACGCTGACCGAAACGTTCCTGCGCATGGGCTTCGATGAATTATCTGTCAGTCCTCCTGCAGTATTGCCGCTCCGGGAAAAAATCCGTTCCCTCGATTTGAAGAAATAATCTGCCTGGTATGAGAAATTCCACGCCTGTCATGACATATATTCCAGGCCAGTTATTTGACAGAGCGAAAAGAATTGTGATAAAGTAAAAATAGTTTAATATGCAGGTCAGGTGTCGCAAGACTCAATAGAAAAGCCGGTATAAGCCGGCGCGGTCCCGCCGCTGTAAGGAAGAGCGATGCTGCAATGATGTCACTGTACGATTCGTATGGGAAGGCGCAGCGAAGCTATGAATCCAAGCCAGAAGAACTGCCTGACTGATAATCACCGATAGACCTGCGAGCGATGGGAATGGAGATTATAATGCGAATTGGCGCATCAATAAGCCGCAAGGATATCCTTGCGGCTTTTGCATATTAAGGCAGGCCTTGTAATTGTTCTTGAGGAGTGATGGACATGTTCGGTAAGAAATTGAAGACAGTATTAATGTTGTCCCTGGCTGTTACGGCATTCGGGGCCTTTGCGGGGGTGCCGGCCCAGGCCTCGTATACCCTGAATCCGGAAGTCAAAGATGCGACACCGGCTCTCAAGCAGGCTGCTGAAATTGGTGTACGTACGTACAATAACCCGGCTATGCAGGATGCAGCCAATAAGGATGCCATCGTGGTGATGAGTTTTGGTACGACATTTAAAGCCAGCCGCAAAGCGACGATTGATAAGACCGTTTCTGATATCCAGGCGGCCCATCCGGATACAAAAGTCGTCCTGGCTTTTACTTCCCATATCATCGTCGATCGCATCAAAGCCAATGAAGGACTGGAAATTCCTACCCCGGAAAAAGCCATGGCAGACCTCAAAGCCCAGGGGTATACCCGGGTAGCCCTGACGTCTCTCGACGTCATCCCCGGCATGGAGTACGCCTACGATACGGCTATTTACGACATGTACAAAAAGGATTTCAAAAAAATGACTATGGGTACGTCTCTCCTCTACTGGATGGGACAGGAAAATCAGCGCGACGATATCAGTGAATTCGTGCAGGCTCTTTCTACACAGTTCCCGAAACTGGGCGAAAAAGATGCCGTCCTGGTCATGGCTCACGGTACGCCTCATCCGGCCAATGCCTACTATTCTGTTCTGCAGAACCGGATTGATGAAGCACATCTCGGCAATGTCTACGTCTACTCCGTTGAAGGCTGGCCCCATCTGGATACGGTCATTCCTCTGCTCAAGGCTAAAGGCATCCAGCACGTAACCCTCATGCCTATGATGATGGTTGCCGGCGATCACGCCAACAACGATATGGCCGGTGCTGATGCCGATTCCCACAAGAGCATTCTGGAAAAGGAAGGCTTCAAAGTGACACCGTATATTCACGGACTCGGCGAAAATACAGCCGTACGCAAAATGTTTGTAGAACGGGCCAACGAAGCCTGGGAAGCCCTGGAAAATGACACCCGGACCCCGGAAAAATCTCATATGATGCGTCATTAATAGCATAAAAAAATCATCGCATGAATCAGCTGGACGATCATGCGATGATTTTTTATGCTGTATTTGCAGGATGATAATGAATCGATGAATATTACGTGATGTTTTCACTGTGTTGATATTGTTTCAGCGCCCGTATATACATTGTTCCCAGATCAGATAATGTCTGTCCCGCATTAACGACGTATCCTACGGTCATACGTTCTTTTTCATGTAAAGGGATTCCTTTGATGGCATCTCCCTGCATGTACTTTGGAAAAATACCTGTAGATATGGAATAGCCGTTGAGACCAATCATCATGTTGATCATGGCTGCTCTGTCACTTACCCGGATTTCTTTATCTACAGGCAGTGACGAGTATAGTTCTTCTGAGAAAAAGGAAGATTCATAATTTCCCTGCAGGAATTTTAATCGCGGATATTCAATCAAATCTATCAGTTTGAGAGATGTATGATCAGCTAAAGGATGATTCACGTATAAAGCAACGTGGGGCTTCACTGTAAAAAGCGGGCGGAACTCTAAGTGCATATCTTCCAGAGTACGGCGGATGACGATTTCATTGGTATTGCTCAGATAGATGATTCCCAGCTCACTGATGTGATTTTTAACATTTTCCAGAATCTGATATGTCTGCGTTTCATTAAGACAGAATTCATATCGTTCCTGGCCATATTTACGGATCATATCTACAAATGCATTCGTTGCGAATACGTAATGCTGGGTAGATACGCTGAAGTATGTTTTTTGTGGCCTCATTGTAATGTAAGTATCTTGAAGCACATTCATTTGCTGGATGACCTGTCGTGCGTAGCCAATAAATTCCAGGCCTTTTGCTGTTACGGTAATGCCACGGCTGGTTCTTGTGAAAATAGGAAAATGTATTTCTTTTTCTACTTCTTTTACGGCATTTGAAAGACTGGGCTGGGAAATGAAAAGACGTTTGGATGCTTCTGTAATAGAACCGGTTTCTGCTATGGAAATAATATAGCGGAGGTTTTGCAGTGTCATAGAGGATGCCTTCCTTTTTATATGGACAAAAGAGACTGCCTTTGGAGGCAGCCTCTTCAGATTTCAATGTTTTCATCATGCCGTACATAGCATGCGTATATCATTGCTGTTTCTCGTCAGGCATTAGTTTTAACAGTGGCATTTACTTGTGTTGCAGGTTTTTCTTTTTGTATGCCATAACGGGGAGCTCCCCATTTCTTTAAGGCCCAGGATGATAACATGGGACAGAGAATAGCTGTTACAATAACGGCTGCGGCGACTTGCACAGATGCCAGGGCTGCAGCTTCTTCGAGCCCCGGGACAACGCCGGCTACGATAGTCGGTGTCGCTACGGCACTGCCTGCAACAGACGCCAGGGATGCACCGGCATAACCAGGGCGGCGGAGAATCAGTTTATCTGCGCCGATGAGAATGATACCGCCGGCTACGAAGGCGATAATGCCGAGGACGACACCGCTCAGGCCGGCCTGGAACATCATGGAAAGGTTCAAAGAAGAACCTACAGAAATACCGATGAGAGGAATAAGAAGGCGGGCACCGCCTTTAAAATAATTGCGGATTCCCGGATACAGATTGCCGAGAACAATACCCAGAATCATGGGGAACAATGTGGCAAAGAGTGCCATGACAGGGATATTCGATGCTCCGGAAGCGCCGAGGGCCAGCATGGTCAGGAAAGGGCCGTCTTTGATGGAAAGGAGGCTGTAGGCCCCGAAATCCTTATCATCACCATATTCGCCGACAATAGCGAGATAGATAGAACCATTGGAACTCAGGAGGGCGGTAAATACGGCCAGTGTGGAAATCCCCAGAAAACCGATGGCTCCGAACGTCATGGAAAATAATGTGCCTACAGCATAACCGACGGCAAACTTTGCCAGAAGCAGGACACCGCCCCGTTTCAATGCAGCCGGGGCTTCATTGACTTTGAGCTGGGTGCCGGCAAAGAACAATACCGCTGCTGTCAGAGGAACGACGGCTGATTTTGAGAAAATAGCTGTTGTCAGGCTTCCCATTTTTACAAAATCGGGGAAGAAATAATTGAAAATAACCGATAAAAACATAGGAATAATCATGGCTGCTGCCGGAATTTTACGGAACATCATGCAGGGAATATCACGCCAGATATGTGTCATTTTTTTCTCCTTTCGAATTTACGGGGTGGTTTTATATTTTTTACTTATTTTATCAAGATAAGATTGTAGTGCTTCGGAATCGGGAATCATCGTTTCTATTTTCCAGTGATCTTTGGTTTCTTTTTCCATCGCTTTCTGCAGAATTTGGCTTGTTTCTTCCAAAGGAACAACGACCACACCATCGGCGTCGGCACAGATGATATCCCCGGGGCGCACGATTACATCGGCACATACGATGGTCTTCTGGACCTGTCCCAGATAATTGGCGGCGGGTATTTTGGGAATCGCTCCTTTGGCAAATACAGGAAACGCCCCTTCACTTATGGCCAGGCTGTCACGGACACAGCCGTCGATGACAATGCCTGCAATTCCTTGTTTTTGTGCGATTTTAGTGACTATTTCCCCAAGGAATGCCACGTCGGTCGTACCCTGGGCGGCTATGACCAGGACGGATCCTTCCGGAGCTTCCTGAAGAGCTTTGAAGATGACAGCACAATCATTTTTTATAATCTGTACGGTATAGGCCGGGCCGACAACCCGCATTTTCCGGTTCAGCGGTTTGATAGAGGATTCCATCGTGTGGAGTCCTAGCATGGCATCAGATAAGGAAGTAGAAGAAACTTCTTCCCATTCGGATATATCGAAATTCATAGTATGCTCTCCTATTTTACGTCTGCAGGATTTGTCAGATAGCCTGTTACAGCCGTTGCAGCCGCTACAGCCGGTGAACTCAGGTATGTTTTGGACTTCGGGCTGCCCAGACGGCCCAGGAAATTCCGGTTATTCGTTCCAAGTAATACTTCATCATCACAGAGCAGTCCGCCGCTCCGTCCTTCACAGAGAGAACAATAGGGATGGGTGAACATGGCACCGGCCCGGACTAGTTTTTCTACATACCCCAGAGCAATGGCCTGTTTAAAAATCGACCGCGATGCTGGGGTAATGAGCAGTTCGATATGAGGTGCAATATGATGTCCGTCCAGTATACGGGCGGCAGCCGCCAGATCCTGCAGCCTTCCATTCGTACAGGAACCGATGAATACTTTATCTACTTTCATTCCTTCCAGTTCGGACAGCGGTTTGACATTATCTACGTACGGATGGGCCGCAATATACGGTACCATATCTTCAGCTTTATACGTCAGCACTTTTTCGTACTCTGCATCGTCATCAAAATGGAGCCACGACACGTCGTCATAATTTACGTTGCTGTAAGTACAACTTTCTTTTGTCGGTGCAAACAGTCCGACTTTGGCACCACATTCGACGGCCATGTTGGCAATGGTCAGCCGTTCATCGACGGGCATGGCATCGATGGTAGAGCCACAGAATTCCAGAGATTTATAGGTGCCGCCGGCAGCTTTCAGATCGCCCAGGACGCGCAGGGCAATGTCTTTAGAGCAGACTCCGTCTGGCAGTGTGCCGTCTATCTGTATTTTAATGGCCGACGGTACGCGGACCCACATTTCCCCTGTCCCCAGGATGGCGGCCATTTCTGTGTAGCCGATGCCGGTAGAAAAAGCGCTGACAGCACCGTAGGTCGTCGTATGGGAATCGGTGACGAATACGACGTTACCAGGCCGGGCATAGCCCAGTTCTGGCATGAGCTGATGACAGATGCCGTCGCCAGCATGGACTTTTCTGGCACCGAATTCTTCGGCAAATTGATATCCGTGTTTCATGTGGTCCCCATCGAGAGGAAGGCAGGTTGGAATCAGATGATCAAACATAATGATGACTTTTTCTGCATCCCAGGATTTCGTAAATCCCATTTCCTTGAACTTCCGGTATACATTGGTCGTATAGATATCGTGAAACATGACGCAGTCCGGATGAGTGATGACGATGTCACCGGGCTTGCAGTCTGCTACGCCTGTATTATGCATCAGAATTTTTTCTGCTAATGTATGTCCCATGATGGCCCTCCTATTTCAGACAATGATTTCGTTTCTGCATACTCTTTACGAGTCCCCCATCTTCGATGATCTGGAAGATATTTTCCGGTATCCGGGGAATGTCATATTCTTTGCCGTTACACCAGATGCAGTGATTGATTTCGACTTTTACTATATCGCCTTCCTGACAATGGTCGGGAAGGTCTTTGGATTCGATGAGCAGCAGACCATTGTTGATAGCATTGCGGAAGAAAATACGGGCGAATGATTTGGCGATGATACATTTTATTTTGAGCGCACTCAGTGCTTCCGGGGCCTGTTCGCGGGAGGAACCGCAGCCAAAATTGTTGCCGGCGACGATGATGTCCCCCGGCTGGATAGCCGCAGCCAGTTCCGGTCGTAGTGGTTCAAAGGCGTGTTTTTTGACTTCGTCCATTGTATCCAGTGTGACCCATTGCGTCGGCATGATGATATCCGTATCAATATCGTCACCGAGTTTCCAGATTCTTCCTTCAAATGACTTTTCCATAGATATTGTTACCTCCTCATTCACTCAATGTTCCCGTAATAGCGCAATGTGCTGCCGTGCAGGGCGATACGAGATAAACGTCTGCGTTGGTGTCGCCGCAACAGCCGGGATAATGATAAGAGCCGGTTGAAACGAGGACTTCTCCTGCGTCCAGTATGCCCTGTGCTTTCCCCCAGCAGACGCTGCATCCCTGATTCATGACGACAGCCCCGCAGTCCAGAAAAATATCAATGAGTCCTTCCCGCAATGCCTGCAGGTATATGGAGCTGGTAGCAGGAGTTACGACCAAACGGAGACGGTAGGCGATGTGCTTCCCTTTGAGAATCGCAGCGGCAGCCCGCAAATCTTCTAGTTTACCACCGCGGCATCCGCCGATAAAGACTTCGTTTACGTGGATGTCGTGCAGAGCACCCAGATATTCTGTCTGATTGGATGTTCCCGGAAGGACAACCAGTGGCTGGGTGGCAGATATATCGAATCTCGTATTACAGGAGATTGTTTCTTCAGTAAACAAGGCACTGCAGGCACCGTATTGCTGTGCGAAATGACAGAGGTCATACCGCTGGTCTGTCGTAAGGCCGGTTTCATCTTTAAAGACAATCAGCGTATGATCATCGATTTTATTGCTGTATTCTTTCTGTATTGCCAGAGCAACGTCCTGAATGGATACATAGTTTGGCATGGTTCCTGTCAGGGAAATCGTGAGGACAACCGGATGCGGCAGTGTTACTTTGTCATTTTTTATGGTTTCCCATAATTCATCTTCTGTCATCCGTATTCCCAGTGCACCAGCAGCACCGAGACCTGCCATATGATATCCTGTTCCAGCGATTATGTCATTATGCTTCACATATGATTCGAGGAGACGGATATATCCGACGCCCTGACACTTTTCTACAGTAAGGTTTCTGTCTAATGCCCAAGTGAGGAGGCGGCGTTGTTTTTTCCCGACAGCAATGCTGCTGTTTGGCGTGTCGTGATCAATGCAGACAATCAGTTTATTTTTGGACGGAATATCCAGATTTTCTAATTTTTCCAACATGGCATCCGAAATCGTGTCGGTCAGCATAATATAATCAGGCACGAGAGAACAGGTAGTCTGTTGCGTTTCTGAAAATTGCTGTACTAGCGTTTGCTTCATCATATGTTAACTCCTTTTCTGTACGTAATTTTTGTACGTAATAGCTTATGGTTTGATTATACGGTGTCTTCTTTTTTCTGCCAACTTGATGACAAAACATGGTATAATAAGCATATATGTTTCAAAAATAGATATATTTCATATAATGAAACAAAAAAGCGACAATTTATGGCTCTGACGGAGTTAGTTCCGGGAAAGATCCCAGATTTTTTTGTAAAAAGGATGGATAATATGCCAAATGAACAGAACCAGATGAAGAAGAGATATCGTGTCTGTATTCTCGCCTACAGCCGTGTAGCCCATGTGGCAAGGGAGGTAGTCCGTGAACTGGCAGACAGTGACATTGAATACATCATCCTTGAATCGGGACTGGCAGACGAACAGGCTGCCTGTGTGGAAGAAGCACGCCGTCTGGGATGTGAAGTATTTATAGCCGGCCCGGCCGGAGCGGCGCTGTTTGCCAGCCGCTATAGCTATCCGGTCATTTCGTTCCATGTGAGTGACATGGATTACCTGAATGCCATCCGTAAGGCTCTCCATCAGGGACACCATCGTATTGGTATCATGCATTACCGTTACGCACCACCGCTTAATCTGGAAAAATATGAGTATTTGATGCAGACAGAACTTACGGAATTAGTCTATGATGAAATTCCCCAGGTTTACGAAATGGCGAAAAAAACTGCCTGTGATGTTCTTATCGGTCCTGTAGTCGTACAGGATGCGGCTGATGCAGCGGGAAAGGATTCATTACTCATTTATGCAGGGAAAGAAGCTGTTCGCGATGCCTGTCTTAAGGCGGGAGACCTCATTAAAAAAATGTACGATACCAGGCGTAATCGTATTATTGCCGAATCGGTGCTGAACACAACCCAGATGGGTATTGTTGTAACCGATACAGATGGCGTGATAGAGTTTTTTAACAGGACGATGCAGAACTATACCGGACTGGGGCTGCATCAGGTAAGTGGCAGGCCGCTCAGGGACATTTTTTCTAACGTCCCCATAGATTCGTTTCTGAAAAGTGGATATAATCAACATGATAGTTATCATCTGATTAACTCTACTATGATGCGCTGTGTATTCCGACGTATTGTCGTCGGCCTCCACGAAGGCGGAGTACTGCTTACCTTTCATCCGAATCCGCATAATAGAAAAAAGGACCGGCAGCATCCTGTGTATGCCGTTGCGCCAGTATATAAACTGGAAAAGGTTACAGCGTTATCAAAAATAATGAGCCAGATTGTACGCCTGTGTCGTCAGATTTCTCCTGTAGAATACGCGACGGCCCTGGTCGGACCGTCTGGATGTGGCCGGGAAGAACTGGCCCACTGCCTGCATAATGCGTCGGGCCGGGCCAACGGGCCTTGTATTACTATTGACTGCGCTACTATCATTGATGAACGGGCTGTAGAAACCTTGTACGGATATAGTCATGGAAAGAATACGACAGATGGATTGTTGCTGACCGCTTCCGGGGGAAGTGTCATCCTTAAACATCCCGGTCTGGCAGGTCCGCATCTTCAGGCTGTCTTGCAGGAGGCTCTTACAGTCCGTCAGTTTTTCCGCCCTGGCATGGAAGCTCCGGTGACACTGGACCTTATGTTTTATACTGTCGTTACGGAAGAGGAATTCCATCATCTGCCTGCAGGATTCCGTCGTCTCGTGTCTATTCTTATGATCACGGTCCCGCCTTTGCACGACCGTAAAGAAGATATTTGCCCTCTTTTTTCAAATTACGTCCGCCAGCAGATGCCTGGAAGCCGGAGTAGTATTGTAAACGAAGCAATGGAACGGGTACTTACGACGTACAGCTGGCCGGGTAATGTCGTCGAACTTCGTGCAGTCAGTACCCGCTATGCAGTCCTTCTAAAAAAGGCATCCAGTCGTACGGCCCGTTACCGGCATCATATTCTGCTGGAAGCGATAGGAGAAGATTTGCTGGAATCGGATATTTTTTCACAATACTCTGTCCTTTGCCAGCGCCCGGTAGAACAGGTTTCCTCTTTTCAGGAGGCAGTACAGGTACTGCGCGCTATCTTTGATGAAACTTATGAAGAGACGGCGGCAAGGCTTCATATGAGCCGTACAACGTTGTGGAGACTGCTGCGTAAATAATAAAAATACCTGTCTGGATTCGGGTACTAATTTCTAGCAATCCAGACAGGTGTTTTTTGTCATATAATGTGGTCTTCTTTTAGTTGTTTCAATTTAGCGGTATCGTAGTCTAATAATCTTTTTAAGTATTCCTGGGTGTTCTCCCCTAATTCGGGAGCAGCCGTATACTCGCCTGTATGACCGTTGGTGAACTTAAAGACAGAACCGGTGAGATGCATCGTTCCTATTTTAGGATTTTCTACCTCTACAAACATATGACGATTACCAACGATATGTGGATCGTGGGCAATTCGGTCAATATCGAATACGACACAGGCAGGACAGCCACGGTCGTTCAACATACGGACGACGTCATCGGCTTTTTTATCGGAAGCCCAGTCCTCTATCAATTGTTTAATGATAGTATGGTGATTCAGACGTGATTCATTTGTCTGAAAACGGGGATCATCCAGGAGATCTGTACGGCCGAGCACATTGAGCACAATATGAAATAATTTGTCATTTCCGCAAGCAATGACAAAGGTCTGGTCCTCAGCTTTGAATGTATCATAGGGGTAAGCGGCATCGTACATATTACCTTTTCGTTCCGGTACTTTACCGGTAGTAAAATACCATTGGGGAAGAAAATCCAGGGCAGATACGACAGAATCGACCAGGGCGATATCCACTTTATCTCCTCTGCCCGTCTGCTGACGGCGGATGTAAGCACTGAGAATACCGATAGTCAGATTCAGTCCGCTCAGAATATCTGCCATTGCCGGACCCGTGCGGGTCGGTTCGCCACCAGGCCATCCGGTAGTACTCATGAGGCCTCCTACGGCCTGACCAATGATGTCATAGCCGGGCAGCTGGGAGTAAGGGCCGGTATGACCAAAGCCGGATACGGCGCCATAAATCAGTCCGGGGTGGATTTTTTCCAGATCCTTATAGCCAAGGCCCATTTTTTCCATTACACCGGGGCGGAAATTTTCCAATAAAATATCAAAATGAGGCAGGATTTCTTTGAAGATAGTTCTTCCTTTTTCTGTTTTCAGATTAATTGTAATGGATTTTTTATTGCGATTAAAAAGCTGGTACAACATAGACTCGCCTTTTTGAAAAGGCGGATAGTACCGGGAATCATCGCCACGGCCGGGAACTTCCAGTTTGACCACTTCTGCTCCCATATCAGCCAGCATCATGCTGCAGTAGGGACCGGCGATGACGCGGGTCATGTCTAAGACTTTTAGTCCGGTTAAAATAGTAGAAACATTTTTATCAGCCATTTTTTTACCTCAGTAAATTGTGTTAAAAGCAGCTTTTTCTCCAGCATTTCTCCAGAGAGAAAGCTGCTTTCAAATCAGGATATACTACTGTTCTTCAGCCATTTTCTTATAAATCTGATATTTTTCCTTTGAAAATTCTTCAGCCCGTGTGAAGAGTTCTTCTGCCGTTTCCGGGAAGGTACGGACGAGAGAAGCGTACCGGTTTTCTCCCATGAGGAAGTCCCGGAACGAGGCTTTTGGCTCCTTTGAATCCAGGGTAAACGGGTTTTTGCCCTGTTTTCTCAGATCCGGGTTGTACCGGTATAAATGCCAATACCCGCATTCGACGGCTTTCTTCATTTCAATCTGAGCGGTTCCCATACCTTTTTTGAGTCCATGGTTGATACATGGCGCATAGGCGATGATCAGGCTGGGACCTTTATAAGCTTCCGCTTCTTTGATGGCCTTCATGAGTTGATTGGAATCGGCTCCCATGGCTACCTGGGCGACGTAAATATGACCATAGGTCATGGAAATACGGCCGAGATCTTTTTTGTTTATCCGCCGGCCGGCAGCCGCAAATTGAGCGACAGCACCGAGAGGGGTCGCTTTTGATGACTGACCACCTGTATTGGAATACACTTCTGTATCGACGAGCATGACATTGATATCGATATCCATAGCCAGTACATGATCGAGACCGCCATAGCCAATGTCATATCCCCATCCGTCGCCGCCATACATCCAGATAGATTTTTTAGTAAGATGTTCTCTGTGGGACAGAATATAGTCGCCCAGTTCACGGGCACGGCCTTGTAATTCTGCATGGCTCAGTGCATTTGCATAGGCATTGCTTACTTCCGTAGTGATATTTCCTTCATCAGCGGTACCGATAGAATCGAGCCATTTTTCTCCGGCATCCTTTACTTCCTGATTATCAGTCAGGGAGAGGAGTTCATGAGTGTGCAATATGAGGTCTTCCCGCTGCTGTTGAGTGGAAAGGACCATGCCGAGTCCAAATTCTGCATTATCTTCAAAGAGAGAATTGGACCAGGCCGGTCCATGACCCTTGCTGTTTTTCGTGTATGCCAAGCTGGGAATCATGGCGCCCCAGGCCTGAGTACAGCCTGTCGCATTTGCGATGAGCATACGGGGACCAAATATCTGGGTCAGGACTTTCATGTAACTGGTCTCGGCACAGCCGGCACAGGCACCGGAAAATTCGAGGAGCGGACGCTGGAACTGGCTGCCTTTTACGGAAAACATATCAACATCTGTCTGTTTTGCAGAAAGTGTCTGGGCGTAACTCCAGTTCTCGTTTTCCGCACGTTGCGTTTCAAGTGGTTCCATCGAAAGCGCTTCTGCCGGACAGATATTTGCACAGCTTCCACAGCCATAGCAGTCCAGTGGTGAAACCTGCATACGGAATTCATAGCGGTCCAGATTTTTACCGATGGCTTTTTTCGTTTCAAATGATTCCGGAGCTGCCATTTTTTCTTCTTTATCAATCAGATATGGGCGGATGCAGGCATGAGGGCAGACAAGAGAACAACGATTGCACTGTACACATTTTGTGGCATCCCATTTGGGAACGCTGACGGCAATGCCGCGTTTTTCATATTGTGTCGATCCGACAGGGAAAGAGCCATCCGCGTAGGGAAGAAATTCACTGACCGGTACATCGTCGCCTTTCTGGGCATTACAAGGGACGATGATTTTTTTGATGAAATCGGGAAGATCATCCTGCGTCTGCGGAACATCGGCAGGAAGATCAGCCCATGCTGCCGGTACAGAAACTTCATGGATATCAGAAATACCACGGTCAACAGCGGCCTGGTTCATGGAGACGATTTTTTCCCCTTTGGCACCATAAGTCTTCTGGATAGCTTCTTTCATATAGCGGACTGCATCATCTATAGGAAGGATATTGGATAATTTGAAGAAAGCCGCTTGTAATACCGTGTTGGTACGGCTGCCACCGAGTCCGATTTCAATGGCGATTTTGGTGGCATCGATGGTATAGAAACGGACATGTTTTTGTGCAATCTGGCGTTTTACATTATTGGAAAGAGCCCGATCCAGTTCGTCATCAGACCAGTTGCAGTTCAGGAGAAAAATACCGTTATCCCTGACTTCGCTGACAATATCATAGGAGCTCATATAGGCCTGTTTATGGCAGGCAAGGAAATCGGCCTGTTTGATGTAATACGCCGAACGGATGGGACTGTGACCGAAACGAAGATGGGATTTGGTGACACCACCGGATTTTTTTGCATCGTACTCAAAGTATGCCTGAACGTACATATCCGTATTATCACCGATGATTTTTATGGAGTTCTTATTGGCACCGACCGTACCGTCAGAGCCGAAGCCCCAGAATTTGCAGTTGACTGTATTTTTCGTATGAACATCGATGGGGATATCCGGCAGGGATAAATGAGTTACATCATCCGTAATGCCTAATGTGAAATGACGTTTAGGTGCAGCGCTGATCATATTCTGGTATACCGCATGAATAGAGGCAGGCGGTACATCTTTACCGGAAATGCCATACCGGCAGGCGTAGGTGGGAATATCTTTGTCAGCATCGCGCAGTGCTGTGCATACGTCTTCAAAAAGTGGTTCTCCCAAAGCACCGGCTTCTTTCGTGCGGTCCATGACGGTAATGGCTTTGGCTGTTTCCGGAAGTACAGACAGGAAATGACGGAGTGAGAAAGGTCTGTACAGATGCACTTGAATATATCCTGCTTTGATTCCTTGTTCATTAAGAGCATCTACTGTTTCCTGAATCGTGCCAGTGACCGAACCCATAGCAATCGTAATAAATTCCGCATCGGGAGCACCGTAATAGTCGAACAGATGATAAGAACGGCCGGTCAGTGCAGAAATCTTGTCCATATATTCCTGTACAATATCTGGCATGTTCTTGTACCAGATGTTGCTGGCTTCCCGGCTCTGAAAGAATAAGTCCCCGTTGATGCCGAGACTGTGCATTGTTGGATGTTCCGGATTCAGGCCGGTGTGTTTGAACTGGAATAAGGACTTTTCATCGATGAGCGATTTCAGCACTGATTCTGGTAACACTTTAATTTTCTGGATTTCATGAGAGGTACGGAATCCATCGAAGAAATGGAGAAAGGGCACACGGCCTTTAATGGTTGAAAGATGTGCTACAGCAGCCAGATCAGCAGCTTCCTGTACACTGGCGCTGCAAAGCATGGCCCATCCCGTATTGCGGCATCCCATGACATCTGAATGATCCCCGCATATAGAAATTCCGTTACTGCCGACTGTCCGGGCAGCTACGTGCAGGACGACTGGTTTTAACTGGCCCGCCAGCCGATGCATGACAGGAATCATCAGCATTAACCCCTGGGAGGCTGTATAGGATGAACAAAGGCTGCCCGCTTCGGAAGCACCGTGTACAGCACCGATTGCGCCGGCTTCTGATTGCATTTCTACGAGCTTTACTTTTTTCCCCCATACATTTTTACGTCCATGGGCAGCCCAGGTATCGACATGTTCTGCCATTGTAGAAGAAGGTGTAATAGGATAAATGGCAGCGACATCGGTAAAAGCATAGGATATATCAGCTGCGGCTTCATTACCATCTACGGTTTTAATGATTTGCTCAATCATACGGTATTCCTCCTGTATATCTGTGAATGATTAATAAAGATTGCCTATCTAAAACTTTATATTCTGTGCACAGGTTGTATGAATACTTCACATATTCTTTACAGGATGTATTATACCAGTTATTATTTTGCCATAGATAACACTTTTATTTTATTGCAGGCCATAGCCTAAGAATATGACGACATATTGCTATTATTGCCCTATCCCCTTTCCGGCATGGGCGATCCGGCTGGACTCCTGATGGATGATGTCTATGACGGACCGGGTCGCCTGGGAGAGATACCGTCCTTTTTTATAAGCGATGGCGACGTTCCAGTCGGGTGTGTACTGGCGCAATGTGTAGTAACGGGGCTGGGCAGGCAGACGGCTGTATATGGACCGGCCTTGCGGGATAATCGTCGCTCCTACGCCGACAGAGGCCAGGGTGAGGGCTGTTACCATATCGTTGGATTCCAGGACGACAGGCGGTGAAATAGCGGCTTTCCGGGTAAATTCATAAAAGTTCTGACGCAGTTTCTGCCCTTCCTTGATTACAATGAATGGCTCTTTGCCCAGCAGATGGTAATCAAAGGCAGGATACTGGGAGTAAGGGACCGGGCGGGCTATTTTTTCATAGTGCCGGGCCTGTTCTTCCGGCAGAGCCAGGAGCAATTCTTCCCGGAACAATTCTTCATAGGCGAGGCCGGCATGGAAAAACGGATGGAGTACGATGGAGAAATCAGTCCGGCCTTCGAGGGCATCTTCTTCCAGTTCCCGCGTCGTTCCTTCCGACAGCTGGATGCGGATATGAGGATGGGTTTTGTGCAGCAGCGGGAATACGGCGGCCAGAATGGTGGCGCTGCGGTAATAGGAGCTGCCGATGCGTACGGTGCCGCTTACGGTCTGCTGCAGATCCTGGATACGGCTGTCCCGTTCGCGGTAGATTTCCCGCACTTTTTCTTCCGCGGCGAGATAAATCCGTCCTGCTTCTGTCAGGATGACACCACTTCCACGGCGTTCGAACAGTGGTGTACCCATCTGTTTTTCAATCCGCCGGATAAACTGGCTCAGTGAGGGCTGGGAAATAAATAATTTTTCCGCAGCCGCTGAAAAACTGCCCGTTTCGGCCAGTTTCGTGATATATTCCCATTCCCTTGAACTGGTATGCATCGTGTATTCCCCGTTTTGATGTAATATAAGTTATATATTATAAATTCTATAATTTCAAAAGACTTTGACTTATGGATAAATCCATTATAAGATAAGCATGTACATAGAACAAGGTACATATAAAAATAAGTGGTATTTTTCATACGATGAGGTGAATGTCATGAATTTTGATGAAGCAGCAATGAAGGTGCGCCGTGGCAGAAAAGGCATTATTGAAACTATCCCCCGTGCCGTTTTAAAGACCCGCAATGACCTGAGCACACTGTATACGCCGGGGGTAGCCCAGCCGTGCCGGGAAATCGTCAAAGATAAGGACCTCTCCTTTGATCTGACCTGCCGTGGCAATATGATAGCCGTCGTATCCGATGGTACCCGTGTCCTCGGCCTTGGCGATATCGGACCGGAAGCGGCTATGCCGGTCATGGAAGGAAAATCGGTCCTGTTCAAGGTATTCGGCGGTGTCAACGCTGTTCCTATCTGCCTGGATACGAAAGACCCGAAGAAATTTATTGAAACGGTCAAGCTGCTCCAGCCATCCTTTGCCGGAATCAATCTGGAAGATATTGCGTCACCGAAATGCTATGAAATTGAAAATACATTGAAAAAAGAAATGGACATCCCCGTATTCCACGATGATCAGCATGGTACAGCTATTGCTGCCCTGTCCGGCGCTGTCGGAGCCTTCCGTTGCGTTGGAAAAGACATGAAAACGGCCAAAATCGTCATTAACGGTGCCGGTGCAGCCGGTGCTTCCATCGGCCGGCTCCTCGTCCGGGCAGGTGCACAGAATGTAACCATGGTAGACCGCTGCGGTGCTCTCTACGAAGGTATGGACGGACTCAATCCGGTCCAGGCAGAACTGGCTGCCGTGACAAACCGGGATAAAGTACAGGGGACACTGGCCGATGTCGTAAAAGGGGCTGACATGCTCCTCGGCGTATCGGCTCCTCATATCTTTACGAAAGAAATCATCCAGTCCATGAATCACGATGCCATCGTCTTTGCCATGGCCAATCCTATTCCGGAAACGGATTATGCATCGGCAAAGGCTGCTGGTGCCCGTGTTGTCGGAACCGGCCGGTCCGATTCACCGAACCAGATCAATAACGTCCTCGTATTTCCTGGTATATTCCGTGGCGCACTGGCCGTACGGGCACGTCATATCAATGAAGACATGAAAGTGGCTGCTGCCTATGCTATTGCCGGCTTGATCAGTGATGACGAACTGAATGATGAATATGTCATTCCCGATGCCTTTGACCAGCGCGTTGCCCCGGCTGTAGCCGCTGCAGTTGCCAAAGCCGCCATGGAAACTGGTTCGGCCCGTATCCAGCGCGACCCCGAAGATATCCGTCATGAAGCGGCAGAACAGATTGCAGCACTGCATGACATGATTGACAAGCTGCACGGTTAAGGTGTGTTTGTATCCGTAGTTGCCAATATAAAATAATAATGCAATAAAAAAAGAGCTGTCTTTCTGATTTTTCCTGTATATATAGGAATAAGAAATAGAGTTAGAATACGACGGTTCTTTTTTTATGCGGATATTTTGTATAAACTATTTACATTTTCCGTAAAAATATGTATAATATCAAAATAATTACAAATTTTTATTCGCCTATGGAGGGATATACCATGAAATGGAAAACGATGATGACGGCCTGTCTGGCAGGTATCCTGGCCGTATCTGTACTGGCAGGATGTGGAAGCGAAAAGAAAGATGACGCAAAGAAACCGCTCCGCGTTGCGACGAATGCTACCTTTGTCCCCTTTGAATTCAAAGAAAACGATCAGTCTAAAGAATATCAGGGGTTTGAAATGGACCTGCTACGGGCTATTGCCAAAGAAATGGGCAGAGATGTAGAAATCAATAATATTGCGTTTTCAGGCATCATTCCTATCCTGCAGCAGGGAGATATGGATATTGCCGCCGCCGGTATGACCGTGACGAAGGAACGGGCCCAGAAGGTCAATTTCTCCGCTCCTTTCTATGAATCCAAATTAGTTGTCCTGACGCCGAATGACAGCGGTATCGATTCGGCAGATGCCATTGCAGGTAAACAGGTCGCTGTCCAGATTGGTACGACCGGTGCTCAATATGCGGAAAACCAGGGATATACGGTCAAACAGTTTGACAATAATTCCGATGTCATTATGGAATTGCAGGTTGGCGGATCGCCGGCAGCCATCCTCGATAAGCCCGTCGCAGATTATTTCCTCACCCAGGATGGAAAAGGCAAATTCAAAGTCATCGATATTCCCAATACAAAATCGGAATATCTGGCTTTTGCCTTCAATAAGAAGGATACAGAATTGATGAACCAGGTCAATGATGCTATGGCGAAACTAAAAGAAAAAGGTGAATTCCAGAAATTGTATAAAAAATGGTTTAATACCGATATGCCGGACCTGCCGAAATCCGGTGAAGACGCTCTGAAATAAGATGCTGATATAGCAGGAACCTGCCGTGGGGAGAACTGTAAAGGGTTCTTCACGCGGCAGGTTCTTTTTTTGACGGTGAGCTATTATTTTTTTATTTCCGGTGTCCGGACCGGTGTCTTATCGGTCAGACGTACCATGAAAAAGGTAATCAGGCAGATGAGCCATTCAAAGTAAATGACGTGAGGCAGAAAACGGATCTGTGGGAACAGCTGCCACAGGAATAATCCGATAATACCTACCAGAGTAGTGGCGAAGGCGGTGTTTTTCCGGCACAGAGACGGGCAAAACATGGTGGCCAGAAAAACCAGCGTAAAAGCCGTCGTGAGCGACAAGCCGATGAGCATGACTTTGACGATGCCGACGGCATTGAAGGCCAGCCAGAGTGTTCCAGCCCCGATAATCAGGATGATAAGGCGGTTGGCCCGGACATAGCCTTTTTCAGAGATGGACGGATTGAAAAACCGTTTGTAAATATCCTGTGCTACGAGAGTGCCGGCGCCGAGCAGGATGGTGCAGGCTGTTGATACGTCGGCAGCCCAGAGTGCAGCCAGGGTCATCCCAGAGGAAAACGGGTCCAGACTCATGATGATCTGTGGCAGAGCCATGGTAGGATTCAGATCCGGGAACTGGGCTTTGGCGGCCAGTCCCAGAACGGCGGACAGGAAGCCGATGGGAAAAATGAGCAGGCCACCCAGGATAAATCCTTTACGGGCTGCTGAGGCATTTTTTGCGCCACAGGCAATCTGGACAGGTCCCTGGGCGGTAATGGCCTGAGTGGTCATGACAATGATCCAGCCCAGGAGTACGGCCAGAGACAGGCCATCGAAAGGACTGAACCAGTTAAAATCAGATGGCGGCAGTGCGTCATTGATACCGGCTATCCCACCGTCCCGCAGGAGAATGCGTATCATGGAATACACAATGCCGATATAAATAATGGCGACACTGAGCACATTGGAAAGGCCGCTGGACCAGAGACCTCCTATAGCCGTGATGCCGATAAAGACGACGGCGCTGGTAATCATCCCGCCATGAAGAGAAAAGATATCCGGCATGAGCGCGTGCAGGATAGAGCCACCGGCGACATACTGGAGAGACGTAATGCATATCATGATCAGGGACAGGCCGATGACACTGATGACACGTGCTTTTTTATCATAACACCGTTCGAACAGCTCCGGGATGGTTGTGCAGTCTAGTGACCGGTATCGGCCGGCGGCGACGATTCCCATGATGATGGCGCCAATGGCCCAGGCTCCATTATACCAGCCGGCTGACAACCCGATCTTTGTGGCGCTTTCGGCGACACCTACTGTGGAAGCAGCCCCGACGGCCATACCGGTGATACTGACAGCGACGAGCCCTGCAGAAAACTTACGGCCGGCAAACAGGTATTCTGTCGGATTCTGTCCGGCCCGGCGTTTTACATATAAAGAAATACCAAACAATAGCAGGATATACAAAATGACGATACTGAGCTGAATAGACATGAAAAACTCCCCTCTTTCCTGCCTGGCAGTACCGCTTCCCCCTATGGCTGCCGGCATTTATGTAGTATATGGATTTATTGTATGGGAAAAAAGTTGAAAAATCAATTCATCAGGGTGAAAGAGTTTGTTATATTGAATATATATTTAACAGCTGCTGTCGGAAAAACTCAGAAGTGACATAAAACGGGCCCATCCTATGACCATCAGATAGTCACAGGATGGGCCCGTTTTATGGTGCTATGGATATAGTCAGTTAATTGTCTGAATCTTCCCGTTCCAGGTCAATTTCTTTGTCTTTCATGAAATATACTTTGATGAAGACGATGATGATCATGATGATACCAATCTGCCCCAGAAGCGGATACAGGAAGCCAATGAGCTTGCCGAAACCAATCTGTGCACCGAAAAAGGCAACGATGCCCAGGATGACGGAGACGGCCATCTTGGCGGTTTTATTGGGAAGCCACTGTTCCAGTTTGTTGATGACGACCCAGAACATGGGAGCACCTGTACTGTAAATCCCCAAAAGCAGGATAACGGAAAAGACGGCTGCCAGAGCCGGTGCGAACTGCTGTGCCAGGAACAGATTCGGTACCTGCAGTTTGGCGACTTGTTCCGGGAAGCACAGCATGGCGGCTGTCATGAGGCCGCCGGCCAGCATCAGGGCGACACCACCGCAAAAGCCGCCGAGAAATGCTTCTTTGCGGTTATTGGCCTTGCCGCCCAGTCCGGTCAGGAACGGGATAGAGCCGAATACCATGCACGATGCATAGAGTACGCCGCTGAACCAGGCTGAATCCAGAAAGGCGTATTTGGCAAACCACCAGGATTTAGTAGCGCGCAGATCATACAGGACTTCCCAGTTCTGTGCCCAGCCGCCATGGAAACTGATGAGTGTCATGAGGCCGATGCCCAGTGTAAAGAGGATGATCACAGGTCCGATAGCACCGATGATATCAGCCAGCTTCATCAGTCCCAGCATGACCGTAAGGACGCAGAGCACAGCCATGAAGACACGGCCGGCATCGGCGGGTATACCTACGAATTCAGAAGCAATGGCCCCCGTCCCGGCAATCATGATAGATACGACAGAAAACAGGAAAAGGACGGTCACCCATTCTAAGATAGTTCCTACATATTTTCCACAATAATAACGAAAAGCCTGGGTGTGATATTTCAACTTCAGGTCATAGCCTTTTTGCATCAGGGCACCGCCGAAAAACGCAAAAATCACCATGCTGATGGCTGCGCCGATAAATCCGTCCGGCCCATAAGCACCAAAAAACTGCAGGACTTCCTGCCCTGTAGCATAGCCGGAACCTATCATGAATGCACAATAGGCACCAGCAAAAATAATAATGTTTTTCAAACTTGTCTTGCCTGTCTTATTGATATCCAATGTGTTTTCCCCCTGTTTCATATAAAGTTGGACAAATTCCTGGCACAGATATTCCCCACTCTATGCCCGGAGTTCGCGTTCAATAGCGGCAATGCGTGCAAGTAGCGGTTTTACGTCATCGGGGACGCGCAGCCGGACGTGGCGTTTTCCGATTCCTTCGAAATCGACGCCGTATTCGACGCGGATACCGTGTTTCCAGAAGAGCGCTCCCAGATCCGTATCGGTATCCGTATAATACAGACCGATAGGTACATCGGAGCGGGTTTCTGAAACATGCAGGACGTGCAGGCTGTCTATGAGCGCTTTTTTATTTCTGGCAATGATTTCCCGCGATGTTTTTAAGAAACCCGGATCTTTAAGAACGATGGGAATCATTTTGTCTGCCGGTGTCGTGATGGTCATTTCGCCAGGGTCTTTGGCCAGGACCGGGACCATGGGTTTGGGTAGAACGATATAACCGGCACGGAGTGCTCCCAGACCAAAGCCTTTGGAAAAGGTACGGGCAATGACCAGGTTGTCATACTCGTTGATGAGTGAGACGGCTGACTCATCTTTATCAAGAAAATCACCGTAGGCTTCGTCGATGACGACGACGATTTCCTTTTCCAGGGCCGCATCGAGAATCCGGCGGATTTCGGACAGAGGCAGTGCCTGTCCTGTCGGGTTGTTGGGATTATCGATATAGGCAAGCCGCTGGCCCGGTTTCAGTGCTGCAATATAGCGGTCTGTATCAAAGGCGAATCGTTCTTCTTCTTTCAGCGGGACAGATACGATATCGGCACCACAGGAACGGGCGTTGGACGTATACGATGAAAAACACGGCAGCGGTGCTACGACAGTAGTGCCTTCTTCGAGGAAAATACTGTTGATGCGGCATAAAGCGCTCATGGATCCGCTCTGCATGGATACCTGGGATACATCCAGATTGGCAATATCTGAAAAATACTGGCAGATGGCACGGCGTGTTTCCGTAAATGGATGGGCCGGATATGAATGAATCAGGTCGAACGTATCGGCATAGGCTTCTTTTGACAGGGTCGGCGTGACACCGCAGGGATTGACTCCCAGCGAGCAGTCAATAATGTCCTTTTCCATAGAGGTGCCTTCATCCTTTAAATAACTGTATACGGTCACATGTTCCAGGGCGTGACGAATATGGTAATGCATACTATCACCTCACATTAATAATAATAGATATATTACAAAGCTGGCAATATGTCTTCTGATACGTATTATCAGCCTATAATACCACTATTCTACCGTGACGGTGCAGGTTTGTAAAGGGATTCCGGCAGTGTAGCGCTGTCTCAATATAGCAAGGTTCCTGCACGTTTTTTGCAAATACAGGCAATTGTTTCACGTGAAACAACTATAATGAGAACTTTTTCTATCTTCACATTTTCTTCATAGTTTCTGCACGGGTTCTCTATATTTATCGTGTATAGTATGGATATATTCAAAAGGAGGAATAAGGTATGACTATGGTAATGACTCACTATATGGAGCTGCTGTCTCTGCATCAGCCCTGGTTTTTAATTTTATTCATGCTGGTCCCGATGGTACTGGCAGAAACGATTCTGGCATCAGGTGCATTTTCTTTGTTGTATAAAGATGAACGCAGTGCTAAATGGGATTCTCTCAGCCATGTTTGTGGATTGATTCTTGGCATTTTCTTTATCTGCGCCACGGTTTACATTGTGGCATGCTATGTCCCGACTATTGAATGGCGCGGCCCCATAGATTACATTTCTATCTGGTCCTACGTACTGGCGATTATTCCTGCCGTATTGATTCTGCTCCAGGAACTGGGCATTATCTACAAGAAGCTGGACAGCACCATGAAAATCAAACGTCATATTGTGCTTATGGTCCTGTTCGTGTTGTTTACTCATCTGGCCATGGTATTTGGCATGGCCGATCCCCAGCTGGCAGGATATCAGCCGCCAATGAATACGATGAATATGCAGCAGGGCAGCATGGATCATTCCCAGATGAATCATCAGATGACGAATCAGGGCGCTATGCAGCAGGGACAGATGAACCAGAATAATATGAATCAAAACAACATGAATCACAATCAGATGGATCATAGTCAGATGAATCATGAACAAATGCACGATCAGATGAACAATAACAAATAAAAGTCCATGATACAGTTTAAATGCTTCCTCGTACGGCCGATGTATGGGGAGCATTTTTGTCTTTATATTTTGATGAGATCGATACCGGATAGTTTTCCCTCTTATTATTTTGATGTACAATAAGGGTAAAACTGGTATTGATAGGAGGTGCCTGTGTGCTCCCATATTCTATTCTCATTGCTGACGATGATGAAAAATTACTGAATGTGCTCCGCTCTTATTTTGAACAGGATCAGTGTCTGGTATACACAGCGGAAACAGGCCGTCAGGCGCTGGATATGCTCCGGCGTTATGAGCCGCAGCTTTTGATCCTCGATTTGATGATGCCTGATATGGATGGATTTGAGGTCTGTCGTCGCGTCCGTCAGACCAATGATATTCCTATTATTTTTTTGACGGCCAGAGACGATGAAACGGACCGTCTTGTCGGATTGAATATCGGCGCCGACGATTATGTGACCAAACCCTTTAACGTAAAAGAACTGATGGCCCGTGCTCATGCCTTGCTGCGACGGGCCCGGGGAGAAGTCGTGCAGCAGTCGTCACAGCTTATACGGGGAGATCTGGTTATTGATAAGGAGAAATTTACCGTTACCCGTGACGGGAAGGCAGTATCTCTTACTCCGACAGAATTTAATCTGCTGGAGGTGCTGGCCTCTTCTCCTGGCCGTGTTTTCAGTCGCATGCAGCTCATGGAGCGTGCCCAGGGCGGGTACAGTTTTGAGGGATATGAACGGACCATTGATACCCATATCCGGAATCTCAGGAAGAAGCTGGAACGGGATGCAGCCCATCCGGAATATATATTGACCGTGTATGGCATCGGATATAAATTTGGAGGGACTGAATATGACTAAGTATCATAGTCTGGTTTTCCGGCTGACAGGGATTATTTTTTTCTTGTTCATTATGACCATAGGCATCCTCCTCTTTCTGGTAAATTATCAGATGGATACTCATTTTTCCCATTATCTCTACAATCATTCTATGGAGATGGGAATGGCTATGCATGGCATGGCAGAGGAAATTTACGTTTCTTCCGTCCACAGGTCTCTCCTCTGGGTCGGAGCTGTTATGATTCTGCTCAGTGTATTCATCAGCTGGGCCGTAATCCGCCGGTTTGTCCAGTCTTTGCAGGATCTGACCGAAGCGGTACGCCATATCGAGGCCGGATCCTTCGGGGAAACTGTACTGGTAGACCGGCAGGATGAAGTAGGCCTTCTGGCTCAGTCGTTTAATGCCATGTCCCAGAAATTACAGTATAATGACACGATGCGCCGCCATCTCTTTGCCAGTATAGCCCATGAACTCCGGACACCGCTGGCTATTATTCAGGGAAATCTGGAAGGTATGATTGACAATGTCATCCCTGCTGATAAAAAGACCTTTTTGTCACTGGAAGACGAAGTTCTGCGCGTGAGCCGTCTCGTCCAGAATCTGCGGGATTTGTCTTTGGCGGAAATCAATGAACTGGAACTCCACTCTCAGCCCTTACAGGTTAATGACCTTCTTCGACAAGCCGTGAGTATGCTGGAACCGCTTTTTGAAGAAAAACAATTGCATGTCCGCCTTTCCATGGATGATGGGATCCCCCTTCTTTCGCTGGACAGGGACCGGATGAATCAGGTCATTTACAATCTCCTGAATAATGCTTTGCGCTATGTATCTCCGGAATCATCGGTACTGGTCCATTCCCGTCTGCGCACGACTGATATCAGACAGCGCGTTGAAATCTCCATTGCTGATTCCGGTCCGGGAATCAGCCGCCGTGATGTCCCCCATATTTTTGAATATTTCTACCGGGCAGATCCATCGCGAAACCGCAAGAGTGGTGGTTCCGGAATCGGGCTGGCTTTGGCACGGCAGTATGTCATCAGTCAGGGTGGGACCATCCGGGTCCGGAGTATAGAAGGAAAAGGTACGATTTTTACGATTTGTTTCCCCGTTTTATAACGAAAAAGGACGCTGAACTATGTTTCACGTGAAACATAGTTCAGCGTCCTTTCTTTTTATGTTACAATAGGTGTAATAAGAACGTGCGGCCCAGAGAAAGGAGAACCTGTATGTTGAATATTAATCTGACTGTTGTGTATTGGTACCTGTTTTTGTTAAATATCCTGACCTTTGCCCTGTTTGGCCTGGAAAAACGCTTTCAGGACGGCGGTGCTTCACGTATTCCAGAATGGTTTCTGCTCGTCCTGGCCGTATTGGGCGGATCCATGGGAGCTTTTTTTGCTATTTATATCTTTACGTATAAAAAAGACCGGCCTAAATTTAAATACGGGATCCTCGCTCTGTATGCCGTACAATTTGCAATTTGTGTCCGCCTGGGCATATTCTGATTAGACTGGTGTCCTTATGCGTATAGGGCAAAACGGACCTGCCGTGAGATATGTATAGATACGTTCTCACAGCAGGTCCGTTTGTTATTTCGGTCTGCTCTTTTCGCAATATGACCTGACTGACTCCGTAGTATCTATCAGGCCGTTACCAATTTATAACCGGCGTCAGCAATTACCTTTGCAAATTCTTCTGTAGGAATGTCACGGCTGGCTTCTACATCGGCCTTACCGCCATCGAGATCTACGGAGACGGCAGTGACGCCGTTCATAGCGGATAATGCTTCTTGTACGTGTTTCTGGCAATGCTGGCACATCATGCCTTCAATTTTTAATGTGGTTTTCATAGTGGACTCCTCTTCTTTCTCTGAAAGTAATGTATATCCTGCAGTCGTAATGACTTTTTTAAAGTCATCGGCCGGGATGACAGATGAACTGGCGACGGTAGCACCTTTACTGTCGAGATCGACATGTACCGCCGTAACACCGGACAGAGATTCCAGTGCTTTCGTAACGGTGCGGACGCAGTGCTGGCACATCATTCCGTCAATCGTCAATTGATACTGATGGGCTGCAACTGGTGCTGTCTGATCACTTGCTTCCGCGATTTCTGCGGGCGCTGCTGGCTGTGTTGTAACCGCATCGGTTGTAGCTGCTGAGACAGTGTGGGTGGGTTCTGATTGTAATGTTTCACGTGAAACATGGTGGCTTTGATGATCGGGTTTGAAAAAGCGCAGGCGCAGGGCGTTCATGCAGACACTGAAGCTGGAAAGACTCATGGCAGCGGCGCCAATCATCGGATTGAGACGGATGCCAAAGGCCGGGTACAGGACACCAGCTGCCAGCGGGATGCAGATAGCGTTGTAGAAGAATGCCCAGAACAGATTTTCTTTGATGTTACGGATAACGGCTTTGCTGAGGCGGACGGCACTTACGGCATCAAGGAGATCATTGCGCATGAGTACGGCATCGGCGCTTTCAATAGCTACGTCTGTGCCGGCGCCGATGGCAATTCCCAGATCTGCTTTGGCCAGTGCCGGTGCATCATTGATGCCGTCACCAATCATAGCCACTTTATGTCCCTGGGCCTGAAGGGCTGCAATATGGCGTTCTTTATCCTGTGGCAGGACTCCGGCAATGACTTGTGGGATATGTAGACGCTTGCGGATTGCTTCGGCTGTGCGCTGATTATCCCCGGTCAGCATGACCACGTCGATTCCCATTTTACCAAAGAGCGAAATCGCTTCGGCACTGCTTGCTTTTTCCATATCAGCCGCGGCAATGATGCCGATGATTTCTTTGGCATCTGCAAAGATGAGCGGTGTCTTTCCGGCGTCAGCCAGTTCATTCAGCCGTTGCTGAATGGCATCAGAAGAAATTCCTTTTTCTTCCATGAGACGGGTATTACCGGCATAATAGGTCTGGCCATTGTACACAGCTTCAATGCCGCGGCCAAAAATAGCCTTAAAGTTTGTTACGGCATGAGGAACCATATGATGGTCTCTGGCGTAATTCATAATAGCTTCTGCCAGAGGATGTTCGCTCCCCTGTTCCATGCTGGCAGCCAGTGTAAGCAGCTGATCTTCTGTTCCCTTCCGGACCCATATATCGGTTACACGGGGGCGGCCTTCTGTAATCGTACCGGTTTTGTCCATGACGACGGTATCAATGGCATGAGCTGTTTCCAGAGCTTCACCGGATTTGATGAGGATACCGTTTTCGGCTCCTTTTCCGGTACCCACCATGATAGCGACCGGTGTTGCCAGCCCTAGTGCGCAGGGGCAGGAAATGACAAGAACAGAAATGGCTGTAGAGAAGGCAAATTCTGCATCGGCACCGAGCAGGAAATACCAGACCAGACCTGTGATAACGGCGATGGTCATGACGACGGGAACGAAAATCCCGGAAATTTTATCAGCCATTTTGGCAATAGGTGCCTTGCTGGCACTGGCTTCGTCTACCAATTTAATAATCTGGCTGATTGTCGTATCTGCTCCGACACGGCTGGCTCTGACGTGGATAAATCCTGTTTTGTTAATCGTAGCTGACGTGACCGAATCACCCTGCTGTTTTTCTACGGGAATGCTTTCTCCTGTAATAGCGGCTTCATCGATACTGGTCGATCCTTCGGAAATGATGCCATCGGCAGGAATGCTTTCTCCCGGACGGATGACCATTTCATCGCCTACGGCAAGTTCTTCTACGGGAATGACCGTTTCTTTACCATCGCGGAGCACCGTTGCCTGCTTGGGGGCCAGGTCCATTAATTTTTCAATGGCCGTACTGGTTTTGCCCTTGGCCCGGGCTTCCAGGTATTTTCCGATGTCGATAAGGGTGACGATCATACCGGCTGATTCAAAATAGAGATTGGTACTGTACTGGGAAACGAGGGCCCAGTCCCCATGTCCCATGCCCCAGCTCATGCGGAAAATGGCAAAGACTCCATATACCGCTGCAGCCATAGATCCCATGCCGACGAGGGTATCCATATTCGGTGCTCCCTGGAACAGCGTCCGGAAGCCGTTGATATAATACTTCCGGTTTAGATACATAATGGGCAGTATGAGCAGGAACTGGATAAAGGCAAAGGTAATGGCATTTTCATCGCCGTGGAATACCGCCTGGAATGCTTCCGGTACAGGAATGCCGAACCATTCCAGGAGCATGTGGTGCATGGCGATGTACATGACGGGAATCAGGAACAGGATAGACCAGATCAGTCGGTGTTTCATGGCCTTCATATCTTTTTTTGCCAGATCAGAAGGGCTGGGTTCTGAAGCAGCTGTGGCCTTTTTGTTTTCCCCCGAAAGGGTTGCCCCGTATCCGGCATCTATGACGGCCTGAATGATATCCTGGCTGGAGAGTGTTCCTTCATCATAATCGACCTGCATGCTATTGGTCAGTAAATTGACGCTGGCTTTTTTCATGCCGTCCAGTTTGGAAACGGCCTTTTCGACCCGGCTGGAGCAGGCAGAGCAGCTCATACCAGTAATGGCATATTTTTCATGTTTCATTTCATATCACCTACTTCATTAATTTTTGCAGCATACAGACGAGTTCATCGACGACTTCATCTTTTCCTTCACGGATATCGTGGACGACACAGCTTTTGATATGCTGGGCCAGTAATTCCTTATTGAATGAATTCAGTGCCGACTGGATTGCGCTGACCTGCATCAGGATATCGACGCAGTAGCGGTCGGCTTCAACCATATTGCGGACACCGCGTACCTGGCCTTCGATGCGGTTGAGGCGGGAAATGAGGCTTTTGTATTCTTTACTGTTTTTATCACGGTATTTATGTTTGGGACCGGCACAGCAGCACATTGCAGGCTGGTTTTCTGTCATTTCCGTCAGTTGCTTTTTCTCTTCCATCGTATCATCCTCCCAGATACCCCTGCCGGGTATCTGAAAGTATCATATACCGATGAGGGGTATATGTCAAGAGTAAACAAGAATTTTTTTCAAAAAATATAGAATGACAATTTTTAATAACAAAATAATATAAATGCAGAAAAATATAAATGCAGAAAAATTAGCGTAAACGGCGATATAACAGAGGAAAGACGTTTTTGCGACAAATACTATAAAAAGCAAAATAAAAACGCCTTAAAAAGGCGCTTTTGATGACCGGCTGTTACAAGCAAAAAAGACCGTACACGATGGTGGAAACCTTCATGCACGGTCTTTTACCTCTATGCTAAATTATTTGAGAAGTTTGGCAACTTCCTGTGTTTCGTCCGTAGCTTTATCGGCACCGGCGATGATGGCACCCTGAGCTACGATGCAGTCCAGGTTCTTATCTTTGCGGACCTGTTCAACTTTATTGACGACATCTTTTTCAATGGGAACGATGAGGCTGTTTTCCAGTTTGCTCAGATTCTGGGCGAGCTGACGGCCTAATTCCTGTTTTTCCTGATCTGTTTTCAGAGTCGGGGCTTTTTTAGCGAATTCCTGATTGGCGTTTTTGATGGCAGACTGCATCTGGGCGCTTACTTTCGGGAAATCTTTATGAGATTGGACGAGGGTATCAAAATTGACATAGCCAACACCGGCAGCAAAAGCGGAAGAAGCAGCGACAACGCTCATCATCCCTACTACGGCGAGGGAAGCCAGTTGTTTTCTTAATTTCATTATATAATCCTCCTGAATTTTAAAAATAATAGGGTTACTGTCTGTTTAGATATTATATCAGAATAGAACGGAAAGTACAACGGTTGTGACCATACTGTGATTATAATTCACAAAATATTTAAGGTTTTGCATCGGGCTGGATCGGTTCTGATACATCCACAGTTTCATCTTCGTCTTTGATATAGATGTATTTATCCTTTTTCAGCTTGTCGATGATTTCCGGGGCCATGGTCAGCAGTTTTTCAAAAGCAGAGGCCTGGTATCCGCCTTTTTTTATGGAAAACATCTCTACTCTGTCCCCTTTGATGACCAGGACGGCTGTTGGTTCCATTTTAGCACTGCCGCCGCCACCGCCACTCTGGCGGCCTGTTTCTTCTTTGCCGTTTACGCCTCCTGTACCGAAGCCAAAGGTGATATCTACAAAAGGAACGAGAATCGTATCGCCGATATGTACAGCCTGGCCGACGACCGTTTCTACTTTGATCATATTCTGGAAATTTTCAAAGATTGTTTCTAAATTATTTTTTATATAATTTTTATCCATGAGCGAGTTCCTTTCTGTGCTGACGTGCCGCCCAGAGCAGACGGCGGACTGGCCGGGAAACGATAAACGAAAGGGCGTATAGTGCGATGACACCGGGATAGATGCGGCCGGCAATCCGGATGTGGCAATCGTAGACTTCTTCCAGAAAATCAAATTGCAGATCTTGTGCAGCTTCTGGCAGGAGCATATAGAGAAAACCGGCCACCATGCCTGTCTGATGCGGCTGGGGAAGGCCCAGCGTCCCTGTTGTCTGCAGTGTGCGGATACGGCTGTGATGCAGCAGGCGCAGGAAGAAAGACAGGCAGGAAGAAAGAAATTCTTCAGACAACACATAGTCCTTCCACCAGAATGTGTCTGATGCGGCAGAGGAATCTTCTGATTCCGGTACCTGTGGATCATGCAGGGCTTTGCGGAGCATTTCTTCTGACAGCGTATCGTCATCTTCCAGGCTTTCCGGTTCCGGCGCAGATTGGACGGGAGCATTGCCGGGCGGCTGTTCCTGACGGACTGCCATTTTTTCATGCCAGCCTGTATAGCAGATTTTCCTGGGTTTCTGACCGAATGTGTAATCCCATTCATAATACAGGCCGTGATTCAGAAAGGAGAGTACAGCCTGCACGTGAAAGGGGGACCGGATATCCAGGTTCAGACTATAGGTGAAGGGCAGAAAGAGAAAGAGGGAACACAGCATAGCGATGAATGCCAGCAGGCTTATCAGTATCAGCATGTTGTTCTCCCCTTCCCCGGCAGTTGCCGGTATTCCTTGTTATACTAAAGAGTATTCGCCGCAGTTCAGGAATTTCCTTTTTCCCTTATGCTTCTTCTCCTGTCTTATGGAAAATACAGTCTACATCAGTATCGCCGAAGCAGCGGCTGCAGGAAATACAGGTTGCCGGTTCTGTATCACCACTGCGCCACCGGTTTGGCAGATCCGGCTGACGAAGGAGCGGGCGGCACATGGATATAAACGATACCGGAACGGCATCAAGGAATTCTTCCATTTCAGAGGCACTTCTCCAGCCGCCGACGACACCCACATCGGTCTGTCCCTGCAGTTCTCTGGCGGCTTTTTCTGCGTACGGGGCAAAGTACATGGGTTCCTTCGTGCGGCGGATTGCGCGGATCGGGCCTTTGCGGGGCAGGGATGACGTATTGCCGCCGCTGATTTCAATGGCAGATATACCGTCGTCGGCCAGCCAATGCATGACCTGCAAGCTTTCTTCTGCAGTCATACCGCCTTCTTTCATGAAATCGGCACAGTTTAATTTGACCCATACAGGGAAATCGCTGCCGGCCGTTTTTTTGATGGACGCAATGCATTGACGGAGGAAACGGGCGCGTCCCATGAGGTCGCCGCCATATTCGTCGCTGCGCTGGTTATAGTAGGGAGTCAGGAATTTACTGGCCAGATATCCGTGGGCCCCATGGAACTGTACACCGTCAAATCCGGCCTTGCGGGCGCGCAGCGCTGCCTGGCCTGCATCATCGATGAGACGCTGGATCTGCTCAATCGTAAGTGCCTGGGATTCCTGCTGCGCACGACCGATTTTATCGGGAATGCCACTGGGGCTGACAATGATACGGTTCTCCCCTTCCGGCACCATGATAGCCGAACCCATGAGGACAATCTGGGCGATGATCTTCCCGCCTTTGTCATGGACTGCCTGGGTAACGGCCATCAGAGGAGCAATACAACTATCGTCATCGAGCAGTATCTGGTGATGCTGGTGCGGTTCCAGTCTGGAAGCGGCTATCATACCGGTAATGATGATACCTGTTCCTCCTTCTGCCAGTGCCTCATACATGTGGCAGAGCTTATCTGTCGGACGTCCTTCTGCATCAGCCATACCTTCAAACGTTGCAGACCGGACAATACGGCAGGCTGCATGAATGCCGCCTATGGTACACGCATCAAATAACATGAAAATCTCTCCTTGTATATTCTATAGTAATCAATTATATGGAACTATTACTGCCATATAATTGATTATTATAAACTAAAATAGGGAACGTGGCTAGGGATATCCTGGCTGGCTCTTTTGAAACAGGTACGCTTTTTCTTTGAATATGATAGGAATTTTAATTAAATTCGTGTATAATATACACGTACGTTGGAAAACGGGAGCATGCATACGGTATCCTGTTTTCTTAATCTCTAATTCACGAAGGGATGTTGAAGCAATGGCAACAGCAATGGTATTAGGCACCCAGTGGGGTGATGAAGGTAAGGGCAAGATTGTTGATTATCTGGCACAGAAGGCCGATGTAGTTATCCGCTCCCAGGGCGGGAATAACGCCGGTCATACTGTCGTGGTAGATGACAAGGCCTTCGCGCTGCGCCTTCTGCCATCAGGGATCTTGTTCTCTGATAAGACGTGCATCATCGGCAGTGGCGTCGTAGTAAACCCGGAAGTTCTCCTCCAGGAACTGGATGGCATGAAAGAAAAGGGAGTCAAGGTCAGCAAGCTGGAAATTTCCACGCGGGCCCATGTGATTATGCCGTACCATATCCGCATCGATGAAGAAGATGAAAAGCTCAAGGGAGATGCCAAAATCGGCACGACGAAAAATGGTATCGGCCCCTGCTATGCTGATAAGATCAATCGTGTCGGCATCCGCATCGGCGATTTGATGGACAAGGATATTTTTGCAAAAAAACTGCGTGTCAATCTGAAATTGAAGAACCGCCTTTTTGAAACCTATTATGGCTGCCAGGGTTTTGACTTCGATACGATTTATCAGGAATACCTTGGATATGCCGAACGCATCCGTCCCTATGTAAAAGATACAAACTATTCTGCCAACGTATATGTCAATGAAGGCAAAAAAGTGCTGTTTGAAGGTGCCCAGGCAACGATGCTCGATATCGATCATGGCACGTACCCGTTCTGCACCAGCTCCAATCCGACAGCTGGCGGTGCCTGCACAGGCTCTGGTGTCGGCCCGCGCCGCATGGAAAATATCGTGGGCGTCGTCAAAGCCTATACGACCCGTGTCGGAGCCGGCCCCTTCCCGGCGGAACAGAATAATGAAGTTGGGGAATATCTGCGCAATACAGGTCATGAATTCGGCACAGTAACGGGCCGTCCGCGCCGCTGCGGCTGGCTGGATACGGCTGTTGTCAAATATGCAGCCATGCTGAACAGCCTGGATTATCTGGCTATTACCCGCCTGGATATCCTCGATGACCTGGATACGATAAAAATTTGTACCGGTTACCGGTACAATGGCCAGCTCCTGCCGGAATATCCGGCCAGTCTGGAAGTGCTGGAACAGGTCGAACCGGTATATGAAGACATGCCGGGATGGAAGACGGATATTTCCGCCTGCAAGACCTATGATGCATTGCCGGAAGCGGCACGCAAGTATGTAGAACGCATCAGTGAACTCGTCGGCGTACCTCTGGGTATCGTCTCAGTCGGTCCGAACCGCAGCCAGACGATTATCCTTCAGCCGATTTTCTAACGCTATTTTGGGTTTTCACCATAACGATAAACGAAAAGCGGGCCCTGCTCACGGGGCCTGCTTTTCGTTTATGGGCAGGAAAAAGAGGCTATCCATGAAGACAGCCTCTTTTTGAGCGTTCCGTTTTTAGTTTTCAGAGGTATGACGTACCAGGATTATTCATGGCAGTTATGGGAGCAGCTGGCACAACCGGACGGGCTGCAGCCCCCTTCTCCACCGACATGGTTCATGCCGACGATGGCCGTGACGGCTTTGCGCGGTACGAGCATATTGGTCGGCGTAACAGAAATGCCAATCTGGGCAGCCTGCAGGGCCTGCACCAGCGTGACTTCCTGCTTCTGCGGCGTATCGCTGTGTCCCGGCGTGATGCGCCACAGAATTTTATAACCTTCCGGCGCGCCGAGGGTGTCGATATATCCGCATAATTGTCCTACCATCTGTTCCGTTGCGATGGAAATGGCAGAATCCATGAGAATTCCCTTGGTGAAATTTTTCTGCATGAACAATTCGTCACAGGCATCTTCTACTTCTTTCCCGAGGGTGACGGCCATGATGATGGCGACTTCTGTATTTTCCAGATAATTGCGGACCGTTTCTCCTTCGATGACGAACGGATCATTACATAAAAATGTGTGCGTATCTTTGTCGTAAAAGAACTGATAAAATACGCTGACCGGCTGGGCCAGGCGTACGACGGTCTGGCAGACTTCTTCCGCAAGTTCCGGTGTCGCATCGTCAACAGCGCGCTGACCTGCCAGGGTGAGTACATTATTGGCATCGATATGTTTCAGATTTCCTTTATATACAGGCATAGATATCCTCTTTTCCCGGATTATCGGTGATAATCCTGACTTTTTGTTCCATTATAGCAAGTTTTTCTTCCTGTGGCTAGCAAAAGGTACAGAAAGGCGGGGATGGGCCTTTTTGATGAGCATGAAATATTTGCTAAAATAATCATAGCAAGGTATACTAATATATAGACTTAAATTTAGAAATGAGGTGACTGCGTTGGCTCATATTATTGCCGTAACAAACCAGAAAGGCGGCGTGGGCAAGACGACGACCAGCATCAATCTGAGCGCCTGTCTGGCAGACTGCGGCAAGCGTACCTTGTTGGTGGATCTGGACCCCCAGGGCAATGCGACGAGCGGCCTGGGTATCGATAAAGAGAGCCTTTCGGGCAACTTATATGACTGCCTGATTGACGGCGTACCGATGGAACAGGTACTGCAGAAGACGGCAGTAAAAAAATTATCCGTCATTCCGGCGACCATGGATGTAGCCGGGGCAGCCGTAGAATTAGTCAATATGGATAAGCGGGAACAGGTACTGAAGCAGTCCCTGACGGCCTTATTGGAAGCGGCGAAGAAGCCTTATGATTTCGTGCTCATCGATTGTCCGCCTTCCCTGGGACTCCTGACCATCAATGCCCTGGTGGCATCGGATCACGTACTGATTCCTGTGCAGTGTGAGTTTTATGCACTGGAAGGTCTGGCCCAGCTGATGCAGACCGTTGAGATGGTACGGGATAATATGAACAGCAGTCTGCGCCTGCTGGGCCTGCTGCTCACCATGTTCGATGGACGTACGAATCTGTCCCTGCAGGTTGCCGAAGAAGTGAAAAAGTATTTCAGCGGCCAGGTGTTCCGCACGATTATCCCGCGCAATGTGCGACTGGGAGAAGCGCCGAGCCATGGGGAGCCTATTACCGTGTACGATCCTCATTCCCGTGGAGCTGAAGTGTATCGAAAATTAGCCAGAGAGGTGATTCGCCGTGTCGGTTAAGAAAAAGGGACTTGGCAGCAATGCCATTCTGGGAAGCCGGCTTCAGGCACTGGGATTAAAAGAAAAAAAGATAGATGAAATAGATAAGGCGGCATCCGGTGATGGCACTATGCCGGCCGAACTGGATATTACGGCGATTGTACCGAATCCCCGTCAGGCACGGCGGGAGTTCGACAAGGCGGCATTGGAAGAACTGGCTTCTTCTATCCGCCAGTATGGCCTGATTCAGCCGCTGGTCGTGCAGAAGAAGCCCGATGGCACCTACGAACTGGTAGCCGGGGAACGGCGGCTGCGGGCGGCCAGAATGGCTGGTCTGAAAACGATTCCGGCACTGGTACGGGAGTATACGCCCGATGCGGCAGCCGAAGTCTCCCTCATCGAAAACCTGCAGCGGGAGAATCTGAATGTCATGGAAGAAGCGGCGGCATATGACATGCTGATCCACACTTTTGGGCTGACTCAGGAAGAAGCGGCGCAGAAAGTAGGGAAAAGCCGTCCGCACGTAGCCAATATGCTGCGTCTGCTGAAACTGCCTGACGAAATCCACCAGTTCCTGCGAGACGGGACGCTATCTATGGGGCAGGCCCGTCCTCTCCTCCAGCTTCCGGACAAAGACCGGCAGCTGGCAGCGGCCGGTCAGATTATCCGCCAGGGATTATCGGCGCGGCAATGTGAGGCCCTCGTTGCCCGCATGCTGCAGGGGGGTACGGATAAGGAACAGAAAGAACCCGATGCCTATCTGGAAGCCATGCAGGACCGGATTAAAATGCACCTGGGGACCAATGTTTCCATCCGGTTCAACCGGAAGAGGCAGAAGGGGAAAATTGAAATCTCCGTAGCGTCAGAAGCCGAATTCGAGCGGCTCCTGGCTCTTTTGACAGAAGAAAAGACCGGAGATGGCACGGAAACGCCATCTTCTTTTACAGTTTAGAAAAAAATCCTGGAAACCGGTTGTTTTTTAGAGTTCTTTTGTGTAATATAAGGTACAGACTTTTTTTGAAATACGGCAGGAGGAAAGACATGTTTTACGGATTAGACTGGCAGATTATTTATCTGGCTGCCGCCGGCGCTGTGGGAGTGCTGTTGTTGCTGTTGATCATCTACATAGGCGTACTGACCCATCGCATGGGTAAACTCAAAGAAAAATACGAGTTTTTTATGCAGGATGAAACGGGAAAGAGTGTAGAGGCCAAGCTGCATGAAGATGTTGCCAGACTGCATGATCTGCAGGATTCACTGGAACTCATCCACAAGACCCAGAAAGATATTATGGCCGTGCAGAATCACTGTTTCCGCAAAATCGGCTTTGTCAAATACAATGCCTTTGATAATATAGGCAACAATCTGAGTTTTGCCTTTACCGTACTGGACGGCAAAAACGATGGCTTTTGTCTTTCCAGCGTCTATGGCCGTAATGAATCCCGTATTTTTGCCAAACCCATTGTCGATGGCAAATGTCTGTATGGTATGAGCGAAGAAGAAAAAGAAAGTCTGGATAATGCCCTGCAGTACACGGGCACACTGGATACGGTACAAAAGGATTAAAGAGGGGACTATCTTTGAAATTTCAGGATTTTCTTGCGCGTTTGAAACAGAGCGCCGCCGGTATGACAGCCCATGCTCCCCGCCTCAGGCGTACGGAGCCGCTGATTCTGACACCGGGGCAGTATAAAAAAGTAATGGCAGCTGTCATCGCAGGCGTTGTCGTGATTGCTGCCGGACTGTGCATCGGCATATATGAATTTATATCGCTGCAGCACATGAAGGAACAGAACGCGCTTCACGAACAGCAGCTGGAGCTGATGCGGGAAAAAACGGCATCTCTCCAGGAAAAAATGGATAAAATGGATGCCCTCGACCAGGAGCTCCGGCAGATGGTCAAGGGGGCAGGTACAGGTGACAGCCCAAAAGGTGAAGGTGGCGTAGCAGGACAGCAGAAGAAATCACCGGACGTTTCTCATGCTGACTACAACGACCTGCTCCATGCCACCTCGCGGCTGGAAACTAAAACAAATGCCCGCATCATCAGTTTCATCACGCTGAAAACCGTGCTCAGTGATACAGCCGGTCAGCAGGTCCGGGAGATGCAGCAGATTTCCAAAAAGTATCAGGCTTCCAATTATCCGTCTATCTGGCCGGTTAACGGTACGATTACGTCGAACTTTGGCTACCGGGGCAACCCCATTGGCGGTGGTACAGGCTACCATGAAGGGCTGGACATCGCTGTCGATTACGGGACACCGGTACGGGCTACGGCTTCAGGCAAAGTCACTATGGCCGGATGGGTCGATGGCTACGGCAATCTCGTAGAAATCGATCACGGTGGCGGTTTTGTCACCCGCTATGGTCACAATTCGATGCTTCTCGTCGTCGTAGGCCAGGAAGTGAAGACCGGCGATATCATCGCGCTGGCAGGCAGTACGGGACGCAGTACGGGACCGCATTGCCACTATGAAGTACGTGTCAACGGCACTCCGACGGATCCGTTGCTGTTTTTACCATAATTTATCACAAGAAGATAAAACAGGGGGGGGACGGATAACGGGACCACCCTGTTTTTTTACGAAAAGGAGACACATGCTATGAAACGTATCAGCACCCTGCTGGCGGCAGGCCTCTGCCTGCTGTCCCTGGCTTTTCTGGCCTCAGGATGCAGCAAACAGGCTCCACAGGCCGTTCAGCGCCAAGAAGTGCTGATTGGCACCAATCTCTCCCTCACCGGACCTGGCGAGACGTACTGCCGTTCTACGGAACAGGGTGTAGAGCTGGCCCGGGATATACTGAATGAACAGGGCGGACTTCTGGGCAAGGAAGTCAATCTGGTCAGCGTAGATAATCATGGCAATGCCGATGATGCGGCTACGGCAGTGCAGCAGCTGGCGACACGCCATGTCAGTGCCATTATAGGCCCCAACATGACGGCCTGTGCGACCGCTGTCATGCAGCCGGCAGAAGCGCTGCGCATCCCCGTAGTCAGTCCGGCATGTACTGACCCGGATATTACCGTCGATGCCAGATCACGGCAGGTATACCAGTATATGTTCCGGGCTACCTTCATCGATCCCTATCAGGCCCGGGCTATGGGAGAATATGCTATGGAAGATCTTCATGTGACCCGGACGGCAGTTCTTTATAACGGGGAAAGCTCCTATTCCAAGGGGCTGGCGGAATTTTACCGCAGCACCATAGAAGCCCGCGGCGGCACCGTCACGACGTTTGTCGATCTGGCTGATTACGATGGCAATCTGGCAGCGGCACTCGATGCTGTGCGGCAGGATCCCGGACAGGCCGTATATGTGCCGCTCTATGATAAAAAAGCGCGGGAGCTGATTGTCCTTGCCCGCTCTTCCGGTATGACGACTCCTCTTCTGGGAGCTGATGGCTGGAACGGGCCGGCTCTTGCCAAAAGCGTGGATCCGGCGTATCTGACAAATCTGGTGTATACCGATCATTATGCCAATGACGTTCACGAAGAAACAGCAGAAACCTTTGCCGAACGGTATTATGAAAAATACGGGGAATGGCCGGACAGTTATGCTGCGCTGGGCTATGATTCACTCATGATGATTGCTGAGGCAATCCGCCGTGGGAATTCTGACAAGCCACAGCAGATTGCCCAGGAACTGGCCAAGACCATCGATTTTACAGGAGCGACGGGACACATCATCCTTGATTCCAACCACGATGCCATCAAGGCCGTCTTCATCCTTACCTTCTGGGAAGGCGAACCGGCTCTTCTGGAAAAACAGCCGGCAGTCAATATACAATAGCATAAAGGCATAGAAAATATGTAAAATTGCAATACAGATATTCTCAAAAAATATTTACAAATGAGAATTAAGATGATACTATATGCGTAAAGAACAGACTGCACAGACGGTCGGGCGCAAGCAGCAGGCAGGGCCTGCGGGACTACATATAAGTAAGGATATGCGGTTCCGCAGGTCCTGTTTGTTTATTTCATGATAAAGGAAGTTTTTATGATGACTACTGACGAAATTGCACTCAAACGCCGTACGGCTTGTCTTTCCGTACTCAGCAATACTCTTCTTGTAATAGGCAAATTATCCATCGGGCTCCTGACCGGTACGGTCAGCCTCATTTCTGAAGCCATCCACTCCGGCGTCGATCTCCTCGCCGCGGCCATTGCCTGTCTGGCCGTGCGAAAATCCTGTCTGCCGCCGGATCAGGACCATGATTATGGTCATGGCAAAGTGGAAAATGTCTCGGCGGCATTCGAATCCCTGCTGATTATCGTAGCGGCCCTGAGCATTCTCTATGAAGCGGCCGGTAAATTTTTCCATCCCCAGATACCGGAATCCCTGGACTGGGCTATCGTCATCATGCTGGCATCCAGCCTGATCAATGCTGTTGTGTCTGCCCGTCTGTATTATGTCGGGGAAAAGACCGGTTCAGAAGCCCTGAAGGCTGATGGCATGCATCTGCGGGCTGACGTATGGACGTCGGCTGCCGTCATGGCAGGGATTTTTCTCATGAAAATCACGGGCTGGGCCATTCTGGATCCGCTCATCGCCTGCCTCGTCGCCCTGGGGATTCTCCGCGTCGGGTATAAAATGTGCCGTCGCAGTTACGATGACCTGACCGATGCGTCTCTCAGTGATGCGGAAGAATCCAAAATCGGCCATATCATCATGGAAACACCGGGAGTTAAAGGGTATCACCATCTGCGTACCCGCATTTCCGGCTCGGAAACTATCATGGATTTCCACCTGGAACTGGATCGCACGCTTCCCCTGTCCCAGGCTCATGCCATTTCGGATAAAGTAGAATCGGCATTGCAAAAAAAATACGGGCCCTGTGATCCTATGATTCACCTGGACCCGAGATAAACGGATGATATTCAGATGTTACAGTACGGTGCGTAGCGTACCAGCTCCTGCCGCCAGGCTTTCCAGTCGGGCATGAAGCGGCTCATCCAGCCGTAAAAACGGGAGGAATGATTACATTCCAGAAAATGGCATAACTCGTGGAGGACGACCTGATCGATACAGCCATCGGGCATGACAGCCAGATAGGTATTGAGACTGATCCGCTTCCGGGCTGGCGTACAGGAACCCCAGCGGGAGCGCATCCGCCGCAATGTGACCGTGGGAAGAGGCACGCCGTATGGCTGCAGCCGGGGATAGATGCGGGCTATACTGGCAGTAAATAAAGGGCCTGCCTGCTGACGCAGGTATTGGTGATAGAGACGGGCCCGCTGGCTCTCCTCATCACCATGAGGCATTTCCATGTACAGGAAATCCCCTCTTTCATATACCTTTCCAACCGGGCCGGGAACGACGCAGAGTGTCAGCGGGCGGCCATGAATATAAAGGACATCACCGGTATTCAGTCTGAATGCCGGCTTTTTCTCTATCTGGGCCAGCGTTTTTATAATGAATGGCGTTTCCCGGAGCAGAAAGGTATCAATCTGGTCTTTAGAAACGAAGGCCGGAGCGGATACGTGAATAGAACCATCGCGGCGGATGCGGAGATTGATGTTTTTGACGGCTTTCCGGGTCAGTTCATAGGAAAATGAATGGGCACCGTTTTGGAAATGACATTGGGCAGAACGTGGCATAGTGACTCCTTTGAAAGGAAAGATTCCTGTGGCAGGACCGGTATAGGGATGATACCGGCCCCGCACTTTTTCATACTTCCTCTACTTTATACTGAAATACCCTGTTTGTCTATAGGCTCCATGTTGCATTTCCCTGTCAGGTGTGGTACGTTTTACATAATACCGTGATATACGGTTATTTCCTCTGTAGAAAGGTGTCTGCCTTATGTTAGATTTTACGGCGATTGATTTTGAAACAGCCAATAAATATGCCAATAGTGCCTGCTCACTAGCGGCTGTCACCATGCATGACGGCCAGTGCGTCCGCGAGGGATATACGCTCATCCGGCCGCCTTTTATGGTATTTTCTCCTGATAATGTACGGATTCATGGCATTACTCCCGACCAGGTAGCGCATAAACCGAAGTTCGACCGCCTCTGGCCATCGGTGCGGCTCCATCTGGAAGGGCGCATCCTGGTTGCCCATTATGCCGTCTTCGATACGCGGGTCCTGCGCAGTCTTTTGAAGACCTATCACTTGGAAAAACCGCAGGCGTCCTATGCCTGCACTGTCGAAATTTCACGCCGCGTCTGGCCTGACCTGCCCAACCACAAGCTGGATACAGTGGCGGATTTCCTGGGATATACCTTCCACCATCACCAGGCTCTGGATGATGCCCGGGCCTGTGCCCTCATCGTCGTCAAGGCAGCCGAAGCCGTCGGGGCTTCGTCCATGGAAGAACTACTGGAAAAAACGGGATTATCTTTGAAGCCGTTATAGCTTCAGGTAAACAATATACGGCTTTTGCATATACAGTATTTCTCTATGCCGAGTTGCTATATAGCACTTACAATTTGTGTAAAAATAGCTATAATGAAACCAGATATTGCCTATGAGGAAAGGAGATTTTTATGATGAAAATTGTCTTATTGGAATCGTTAGGTATCAGTCAGGAATTACTTGATTCGTATGTGAAACCCCTGAAAGAAAAAGGGTATGAATTTGCTGCGTATGAACGCAATGATGACCCGGCCGTCCAGATTGAAGAAGCAAAGGATGCCGATATCCTCATCATCGCCAACATGCCCCTGAAGGCAGAAGTCATCAATGCCTGCCCGAAATTGAAATATATCGATGTGGCCTTTACAGGCGTCGATCATGTCGCTCTCGATGCTGCCAAAGCTAAAGGCATTAAGGTCAGCAATGCGTCCGGCTATTCGACCGTTGCCGTAGCTGAATTGACCATCGCCATGATGCTCGATCTGCTCCGCCGCGTACCTCAGGTCGATGCAGCCTGCCGTGCTGGCGGTACGAAGGCCGGCCTTGTCGGCAATGAACTGGAAGGCAAGACAGTTGCTCTCGTTGGCACCGGTCATATCGGCCATCGCGTCGCCGAACTGGTCCATGCCTTTGGAGCCAAAGTCATCGCCTATAACGGATTTTCCCATAAAGCCAATACGGATTTGATTACCTACCTGCCCATGAAAGAAATGATGGAACAGGCTGATATCGTCAGCCTCCATTGTCCGGTTACGGATCAATCGAAGGGCCTGATCAATAAGGAAACCTTATCTTACATGAAGCCGACGGCATTCCTCGTCAACGAAGCCCGCGGTCCTGTCGTCGTATCCCAGGACCTGGCAGATGCACTGAACAGCGGTAAGATTGCCGGTGCCGGCATCGACGTCTTTGAAAACGAACCGCCACTGGATACCAATCACCCGCTGCTCCACTCCAGGAACACCATCGTCACGCCGCACGTCGCCTTCGCCACGGCAGAATCCATGGCCAAACGGGCCGTCATCGTCTTTGACAATATCGATGCGTACTTAGCCGGGAATCAGAAGAATGTTATTCTCTAAAGAGATACGTTTTGACAGACGGATGCAGATATAGCATCCGTCTGTTTTTTTCTCTCTTTTCTATTGTCACAGATCTTCTTGTATGGTAGTATTTAACAAAGATGAGGCAAAAAACAGTATACACTGCTTCTGTAATTTTTAAGGAGGAATACCAACATGAGAATGACATTTCGCTGGTATGGCGAAAATGATGACAATATTACATTGCAGCAGATTGACCAGATTCCCGGGATGGATGGTATCGTCGGGGCGTTATTTGATATTCCTGTAGGCGAAGTATGGCCGGTAGAACCGTTGCTTCATATCAAGCAGCAGGCCGAAGCCCATAATTTAGTCTTCAAAGATCTGGAAAGCATCAATGTCCATGAAGATATCAAACTGGGCCTGCCCAGCCGCGACAAATATATCGAAAATTATATCCAGTCCTTAAAAAATGCGGCTAAAGCAGGGATTGAAGTCGTCTGCTACAATTTCATGCCCATTTTTGACTGGACCCGTACGGATTTGGCCAAACCGCTCTATGATGGTTCGACCTGCCTGGCCTATGACTATCATCTCGTAGCTGGCAAGACACCGCAGGATATGGCCCGGGAAATCCTGGATAACAGCAACGGCTTTGTCCTTCCCGGATGGGAACCAGAACGGCTTCAGGAATTGTCCCGGCTGTTTGAACAGTATGAAGGCATGGATGAAGACGGGCTGCGCAAGAATCTGGCCTATTTCCTGAAAGCCGTCGTACCCGTAGCCGAAGAATGCGGTATCAAGATGGCAATCCATCCCGATGATCCACCTATTTCCGTCTTTGGCCTGCCCCGCATCGTCAAAAACGAAGCGGACCTTGACAAAATCGCTGCCATGGTAGATAGTGAAAGCAATGGGTTTACTATCTGTACAGGCTCTCTGGGTTCGAACCGTCAGAATGATATTCCTCATATTATCCGCAAATTCGGCCGCCAGCACCGCGTCCAGTTCGTCCATCTGCGCAATGTCCAGGTGCACGAACCGTGGGTATTCAACGAAGTCGCCCACAAATCGGCTATTGGTTCTCTCGACATGTTTGAAATCGTCAAGGCTCTTTATGACATCCGCTTTGACGGTCCCATCCGTCCTGACCATGGCCGTATGATCTGGGGTGAAGAAGGCCGGCCTGGTTATGGACTCTATGACCGGGCTCTCGGTGCCAATTATATCTGCGGTCTCTGGGATGCGGTCAACCGCCTGTGCGGGCAGTTTTAAGGCATATTGAATTTTAGTAGTGGAGGGATTATGTATGTTGCATCTGAACCGGCAGGAAATTGCTGAAAATCGTTCACTTTGGGAAGAAAAAGGATTCGCTCTCTATTCGTTTGATGATAAAGCGGTCATAGAGGAAACAAAAAAAGCACCGCAGTGGCTTCACATCGGCAGTGGTAATCTGTTCCGTGCTTATATTGCCGTCCTCCAGCAGCGCCTTCTGGACCAGGGCCTGGCCCGTACGGGCATCATTGCCGCTACGACTCATAATGCAGCCGTCATCGATGATGTGTTCCGCCCGTATGATAATCTCCATGTCAACGTCACTATGGAAGCCGATGGGCACTTTGGCAAAGAAGTCATCGGCAGCGTCTGTGAATCCGTGGCGGTCAAGGAAAACCGTCCGGCAGACTGGCAGCGTCTGCTTGACATCTTTACGGCGCCGTCGCTGCAGATGGTCAGCTTTACCATTACGGAAAAAGGGTATAATCTCAAGGATTATGACGGCAATTACTATGATGACGTAGCGTCTGACCTGAAAGAAGGACCGGCTCATCCCCAAAGCGCCATGGGCAGCCTTGCGGCTCTCGCATATGCCCGGTATAAAGCGGCGGTCAGTCCCATTGCCTTTGTCAGCATGGATAACTGCTCTCACAATGGCGAACGGATCCGTCAGGCCTTCCTGACCTTTGCCAGCGCCTGGGAAGCAAAAGGATATACCGACAAAGGCTTTACGGCATACATTGAAGAAAAGACGGCCTTTCCCTACAGCATGATCGATAAAATCGTCCCCGGTCCGTCGCCAAAAGTCCAGTCGTACCTCAAAGAATGCGGCTTTGCTGATACAGAATATATCAAAGCCGGCCACAGTACCTATGCTCTCTTTGTCAATGCGGCACCGCAGGAATATCTGGTCATTGAAGATACCTTCCCCAATGGCCGCCCGCCCCTGGAAAAAGCCGGCGTCATCTTTACCGACCGGGAAACGGTCAATCAGTGCGAACGCATGAAAGTCGGCACCTGCCTCAATCCGCTCCATACGGCACTGGCCGTGTACGGCTGCCTTCTGGGCTACGTCAAGATTTCTGACGAAATCAGAGATCCCCAGCTCAAAGGTCTCATTGAAAAAATAGGTTATGACGAAGGCCTGCCCGTCGTGGTCAATCCCGGCGTCCTCAATCCGAAAGCGTTCATCGATGAACTTCTGGAACAGCGCCTGCCCAATCCCAATGTCCCCGATACGCCACAGCGCATTGCTACCGATACGTCACAGAAAGTGGGTGTCCGCTATGGTATTACTATTAAAGCCTATGGCGATAAGGCAAAGGACCTGAAATATATTCCCCTGGCTATCGCTGGCTGGTGCCGCTATCTCCTCGGCATCGACGACGAAGGTCATGCCTTTACGCCCAGCCCGGATCCCCTTCTGGAAGACTTGCAGAAGACCCTTGCCGGCGTCCGCTTCGGCCATCCGGAAACGGCAGCAGGGGCGCTGCATTCCATTCTGTCCAACCGCAGCATTTTCGGCGGTATGGATCTTGCGGAAGCAGGACTCGAACCGGTCATCGAAGGCTATTTCAAAGAACTCATCGCCGGTCCCGGCGCAGTCCGTGCCGTCCTGAAGAAGTATGTAGGCTAAAGCCTGTCATATACATCTCTGTGCTCATACGAAGGAGGAACTATCATGAAAGCAGTTGTAGTTGAAAAACCGGGCAGTATTGCCGTTGTCGAACGGGATATACCGGAAATTACGGAAAATCAGGTATTGGTGAAAGTGAAGGCTGCCGGTATCTGTGGCTCCGATGTCCATATCTTCCATGGAAAAAATGCCTTTGCCACCTATCCCCGTGTCGTCGGCCATGAATTTGTCGGCGAAGTCGTCAAAGTGGGAAGCCAGACAGAAAATATAGCTGTCGGCGACCGCGTAGCCGTCGATCCTGTCGTTTCCTGCGGTCACTGCTATGCCTGCCGGATCGGCCGGCACAATGTCTGCTCCAGCCTGCAGGTCATGGGTGTCCATCGCGATGGGGGGTTCCAGGAATACGTCGCAGCCGACTACCGCCAGGCCTATAAGCTGCCCGATAATCTTCCCTGGGAAATCGCAGCGACAGTAGAACCATACTCCATCGGTGCCCAGGTCGCACACCGCGGCCGCCTTACCGGTGACGATACGGTACTCATCTGCGGTGCCGGCCCGATCGGTTTGATCATCCTCCAGGTTGCCAAGATGAAAGGGGCCAGAGTCGCCATCCTCGACATCGTCGAAAGCCGTCTGGAAAAAGCAAAAGAACTGGGTGCCGATATGGTCGTCAACGGAAAGACGACAGATATCGTCGATGCCATGAAGGAATTTACGAACGGTGAAGGATTTAACCTTATTTATGAAGCGACAGCCAATACGAAAATCCTGGCTACGTGCATCCGCGACCTGCCCAGCCAGGCTGGCCGCATCGTCGTCCTCGGTTTCACGACACAGGAACTTCCTATCCGCCAGGTAGATATCATGGGACGGGAACTAGAAATCATCGGTACGCGGCTCAATAACTACCGCTTCCCCGAAGTCATCGGCTGGTTCAAAGAAGGAAAAGTCCAGCCGAAAGAAATCATTACCCATACCTTCCCATTTGCAAAAGCTGCCGAAGCCTTTGCCTTTAATGACGAACATCCGGATAAAGTATTGAAAATCGTCCTTACCTTTGATTAATTACGCAAGACCTTGAATGAGGCCGGTGCATTATGCGTTTTTGCTTAATGCGCCGGCCCCATTTTTTTCTTAAAACGTTACACAATGCGAGAAAATAGGAACGGTCTTTTTGTAGTTGTTCCGGTTTAGACTTTATTTATAAAAAGAAGTTATATTACAAATAGGCAACGTTATGGATAAATCAATGAGAAATATATATGCAAAAATGTGTTGCTTTCATTGATAATTTAACATACAAGTGCTAGAATGTTAGTATATCAAGGAGGTACGGATATAAAATAACATATGTATATACGAACGGTAAATCGCAATGTGTCCCGGCATCGTTCAGGTAATGAGGAAAGGAGGCAGAACCGTACGTCTTTGATGAGCGGAAAATAAAGCTTACTGTTATTTATTATGTGTCATGAAGGAAAAAAGAAAAGGGAGTGTATTTGTATGAAAATGCCTAAGGCCCATCCTATATCATGGATCCTTTTGCTGGTTACGACCCTGGCTATCCTGGCAACGTCTGTATCCCGTATTATTCTGCCGACGGTTCTGCCGGCCATTATGGAAGAATTTCATTGGAGTGCTACCGAAGTCGGGTTCCTGAATTCGGCTATGTTCATCGGCGCATTTATCGGCGCTACGTTCTTCGGTATCCTTTCTGATTCCGTCGGTTCCGGCTATAAACGGGGCTGGACCTGGATTTGCTGCATGGTAGTTGCAGCCATCGGTGGCATCCTCACTGCTATGTGTACGACGGTTAATGCCATGCGTGCAGCTCTGGCTGTCCTCGGTATGGGGACTGGCGGTGCCGAACCGGTAAACGTAGCTATTATCGGTGAATGGTGGCCAAAAGAACACCGTGGTTTTGCTATCGGCGTCCATCACACGGGTTTCCCCTTTGGCCAGTTCCTGGGACCGGTCATCATCAGCTTTATCCTGGCGGTAGGCACCTGGCATGATGCCTTTACCTTTGTTCCCCTCCTGGCCATTCCTATTATCATCCTGCAGTTGATTTTTGGTACGGAAAAGAATCAGAAAAAGGTATATAAATGGATTGAAGATCATCAGATGACAAAACCGCTCGATGAAGTCGAAGCAGAAGGCAAAAAGCCGTCCCTCAAAGAAATGGTCAAAAACGTCGGTGTCTGCCTTCAGAACCGCAACTGTGTCATGGCTATCATTACGATTTTCATTTTCCTCTGGTCTGAAGCGGCTATCACCACATTTATGACTCTGCAGCTGACGACTGTTGCCGGTATTTCCCTGGCAGCTGCTGCCGTCGTATCCGGGGCTTCCGGCCTGACCGGCTGGATCGGCCAGATTGGCTGGGGTACTGTATCGGATTCTACGGGCCGTAAATTTGCCCTGCGCATCATCACTGCCGGCTGGATCGTAGCAACTCTGGCCTGCATGTTCATCAATACGGAAATGTCAGCCTGGATGATCCTCATTTTCTGGGGCCTCTTCCGTAATTCGCCGTTCCCGGTCATGTATGCCCTGCTCATCGATTCCCTGCCCAAATCGGCTGGTTCCTCTATGGGCCTCATGATTGGTATCGCCCTCGGTCTTTCTGGGTTCTTTGCCGCTCCGACTGCCGGCTGGATTATCGAAACCTTTGGCTTCACGACCCACTACGTCGTACTGGCTGTCATGCTGGCTCTGTCCTATATCCCGCTGACCATTATCAAAGAAACGGTACATAAAGATGCAGAAAAGGCAGAAGCATAAAATCTGTCTTCATGATAGCAACTGTGTGATTTTTCGAAAGGGAGATGTTTTTACATGAATACGAAAGAATTAGCTGCTGCATTAGAAGGAATGGATGTTGTCGATCTGACGCTTACTATGGAAGAAGGCATGCCGGTCTGGCCGACACACCAGCATTTCTATCACAATATTGTAGAATCGACAGAAATGGGCGATCCCGCTACCCACTATGCCGTTACCATGGGTGAACACTGCGGTACCCACCTCGATGCACCGCGTCACTTTATAACAGGTGCAACGCCGGTCAATGAAGTGCCGCTCAAACAGTTCTTCGGTCATGCCGTCAAAATCGAAGCGACACAGGTCGGGGCATTGGGACTTCTTCATAAAGACGATATCATCGCATGGGAAAAAGAGCACGTAGAAATTCAGGAAGGCGATGTCGTACTTCTCCATTTCGGATGGGACAAACTGTACGCCCTGAAACCGGATTATGATAAATTCTTGTCGGACTGGCCGGGTCTGGCAGAAGACGGTGCCCAGTATCTGGCAGAAAAGAAAGTGAAAATCGTCGGCTGCGATGCCCTGGCTCTCGACGTATTCGGCGGGACGGATCCGACTCATAAGACGCTCCTTCCCAAAGGTATCCTGATCATCGAAAACCTGTACAATCTGGGAACCCTTCCCGATGAAGTCCTGTTTGCAACGCTGCCCCTCAAGATTAAAGATGGCTCCGGCTCCCCTATTCGTGCCGTTGCCTTCGTAGAAAAGAAATAATGCTGCCTTGAATACAGCGTTACCCATTGATAAAAAGGAGTGATTTAGTATGTACGTATATCTTTCTTATCCTATTGCCGAAGGGCAGATTGCCTGGCCTGACGCGCCGGTCTACACATCCGGACGGCACGACATCATCGGTATCAATGGCAGTTTCTGCAATACGTCGGTCATGACTATTCCCAATCATTATGGTACACACTACGACGCACCGCGCCATTTCAATGCCAAAGGACCGAAAATTACAGAACTGCCGATGGATTACTTCTGCTTCAAAGGCGATGATATCCTCATCCTCGACATTCCAAAAACATTTAAAGAAGTCATTACGGCGGAAGATGTCATGCCGTACAAAGATCAGATTGCCAAAGCAAAACTGCTCTTGTTCCGCACGGGATTTGAAAAGCAGAAAGAACTGAATCCCCAGGGATATAAATACGAAAACCCGAGCGCCCATCCAGGCCTGTGCAAGTATCTCGTCGAAAATTTCCCCAATCTCTGCACCATCGGTCTCGATTCTCTGTCCCTCGGATCGGTATGCAATGACTACGCGACAGAAGCCCATCACTGGCTTTTGGGTTACTATACGGATAAATTCGTAACCGTCATTGAAGATATGATGCTCTCGCCGCTTGATGGAAAAACGGTAAAGAGTATCATCGTGGCACCTATCCGGGCACTGGATGTGGACAGCGCGCCTGTTACTATCATTGCCGAAGTTGAATAAGGAATGAATCATAAGCCTGTCGCATGAAAAGTCCTGCTATCATGCGGCAGGTCTTTTTTTCAACCTGCCTGGCCTTTTTACGTAAATATGAAGGCAACTGCCGTCATCTGTATGCTTTCTGTCAGAAAAACGGTCTGCCAGGAAGCTTCTTTCTTACCTGTGATGGACGTATATTAGAACTGGCTTATGTATTGACGGTATGATATAATATTATTATCAGGAATATCGATATTATAAAGAAAGCAGCTGTAATCAGCTGCATGAGGTTACACCATGATTGAACTTACTATTACACCTATGGAACCGCGGGAAAACGTCAGGGCTTATGTATACCGGCTGTTGTATCATAATATCATGTCGGTCCGGCTGACCCCGGGAACGGCTGTTTCCGAACAGGAAGTTTCTTCCTACCTGGATATCAGCCGGACACCGGTACGGGAGGCCTTTATCCATCTGTCCCAGGACGGACTCGTAGAAATCCTGCCCCAGAGGGGCACGTTCATTTCAAAAATAGATACGGCACTGATCGAAGAAAACCGCTTCATGCGCCTGACTCTCGAACGGGCCGTCATCCGTCTGGCCTGTCAGGACCTGCCGGATATGTACCTGAGACAGCTCGATCAGTCCCTGCAGGATCAGAAGGATGCTATGGATGCCGGTGACAGCGCCCGCTTCATGACCCTGGACAACGAAATGCACGGCATCATTTTTGCCGGCTGCGGCAAGCCGCACGTCTGGCAGACACTGATGCAGGCCAATCTGGATTATCTGCGTTCCCGTGCGCTTTCTGTACTGAACAAAGAAGAAATGGGCATTGTATATGCCAAACATCAGTCACTTGTAAATCATATACGGCAGCATGAAACGGACCAGGCAGAAGCGGATATTAATGAACACATTGACCGCATCCTCATCGACCTGGCGGCGCTGCGGGCGGCCCATCCCGATTTTTTCAAGTGATGAGGGCCCCGTCTGCTACTCTATGTGAATCAGGTGATAACGATGATTGATCTGACAATTACGCCACCTCTCCGGCGGGAGACGGTGCGTTCCTATGTATACCGCATGTTGTACGATAATATTATGTCACTCCATCTGACGCCGGGAACGGCCATGTCCGAACAGGAAGTGGCCGATCTTCTGAAGACGAGCCGTACGCCTGTACGGGAGGCCATCATCCATCTCGGACAGGACCGCCTGCTGGATATTCTCCCCCAGCGCGGCACCTTCGTATCCCGGCTGCATACCCAGATGATACGGGAAGCCCGCTTTATGCGCATTGTCCTGGAAGAAGCGGTCATGAAAGAAGCCTGCGTGCATTTTCCCCAGGAGGGTCTGAAAAAGCTGCATCAGATTCTGGAGCGGCAGCAGAAGGCAGCCGGTGATGGGGACAAACAGGCTTTTTTTGAAGCCGACAATGCCTTCCATGAAACGGTTTTTTCTGGCTGCAGCCGGCCTCATATCTGGCAGACCCTGATGCGGGCCAGCCTCGATTATTCCCGTGCCCGCATGCTCAATGCTTTTCTGGAACCGAAAAATATTCCCCTTTCTGTCCATGAAGATATGCTGAAAGCGATAGAAGCGCATGAGGGAGATAAGGCGGCCCGGCTGGTCCGCCAGCATATGACCAATCAGGAAACGGGTATCCGTAAATTGATGCAGCTCTATCCCGATTATTTTATATAAAAAGAGGTTTTTGGCGTGATGAACCAGGCTGAAACAGGTGATAGGTATGGAAATTCTGGCAAAAAAAGAAGACGAGTCATCGCGGCAGTATGTACGGCGCTGTCTGCTCTATAACATTGTCAATGTAGAAATCAAACCGGGTGAACGGATTATCGAGAAGGAATATTGCGATTTGTTTCAGGTAAGCCGTACGCCCATCAGGGAGGCCATTCTGGACCTGCACAAGAATCATCTCATTGACGTCATGCCTAAGCGTGGCACCTTTGTTTCGTACATTGACGAAGACCGGGTGGAAGAAGTGCGCCAGCTGCGGGCCGTCCTGGAAGCGGAAATCGCCCGGGAAGCCTGCCGGAAACTGACGACAGACGATCTGGACCGGCTGCGGGAAAACGTCATTGTCTGGAAATATTACATCGGCCGCAAGCAGGTGCGCAAAATTTTTGAATTGGACAAGAAATTTCATGGACTCCTCTATACGCTGTGCGGAAAGCCCTACTGGAGTGAAATCGTCGAAGCGGCGGCACCGCATTTCGACCGGGCGATTGTCCTGAGTTTCCAGTGCATGCCTGCCTCCCAGGTCCTGGCCGATCATATGCAGCTCATCGATGCCATAGAAGCCCGCGATGAGGATAAGGCCTATGAACTGGCCCGGACACACCTGAACCGGTATAATGAAGAAAAGGAAATGATCAAACAATCTTTTCCCGGCTATTTTCAGTAAGGCCTGCATCGAATAAGGGCAGAAAAAAGGAAGCCGCAACAAAATGACCACTCAAGGCCGTTTTGTTGCGGTTTCCTTTTGGTTTATCACGGGTGAGAATCTGCCAGATTACCCTTTTGGTTCTGCCGTTAAATCTGTAGACAGATCAGATCCAATGGACCATGATGCTGGCCAGGAGGCCGGAGACGACCGATACGGATACGATGCCGGCGATGACCAGTTTGGGCATGATGTAATGCAGGATAGCTTCTTTTTCTTCATCGGTCCTGCCGCAGGCCCGGGATACTTCCAGAGAAATGAGGTAGGTTCCGGGGAAGCCGAAGAAAGCCGTGACGGCCATGGCGATGGAGAGTCTCCAGTCGAAATGGACGATCCGGCCGACGATGACAGCGATGACAGAGCAGCTGACTGTACCGACGGCCAGGACGACCAGCAGTGGTGCAATCATGCCGAGGAGCATGTCTGGTGTCGTGTTGGTCAGGCCGACGAAAATCATGGCGACGGCGCCAGCCATGACGAAGGTCAGGGCATTGGCCTGAGTCAGGCAGTTTTCTTCCAGAAGGCCCAGTTCATGAAGGATGATGCCGAAGATGAGGCCGAAGATGAGGATGCTGATGCCCGTAGCCTGGGCCAGTAGCATGGAAATATAGGAAACGAAACAGAGTTTGCAAAGGATGATATTGGGCGTACTGTATTTTTCCGGGATGTGAAACAGACGAAGGTTCAGATGCTTTTCTGTTTCCCCGCCAGTAAGTGTGCCATTGTTGAATTCCGTGCGGACCCGGTCCCCTTCTTTTTTACAGAAAAAGCTGGCAATGGGGATGCCGACGAAATTCTGGAACACCAGGACCAGTACGGCAAAGACCTTGATATCGGGCCGGCCCAGGACATCCCCTATGGGCGACATGACCAGGTAGGCGACGACCCCGCCGGCCAGGACCGGGGCACCGACCAGGGCGTAGTAGGCGTCGATGAACAGGCGGCCGATAAAGAAGACGCCACCGGCTACGGCAAGGGTAGCAAAGAAGGTGACGAAGACGGTCTTCCATTCTTTGACGAAATCATTGATCTTGATGGCCGTACCGATATGGATGAGAAACATGCAGAGGGTAATTTTGGCAAAGGCGATGAGGCCCGAATCGGCAAAAATCGTCTTGGGAAGGCCCAGCCAGAAACCGGCCGTGAAAATGACGGCACAGGCCAGCAGCATAGAGACGAAGGCCTTTGTCTTGTCGGCGATGAAATCTCCGATGGAATAAATGAGGAAGACCAGGCCGAGGGCAACCAGGGCATTCATAGTAACAACTCCTTTTTATAGTGTATTGGCTGCTTTCAGGTAAACGGAAAGCAGATATTCAAAGGCCAGGGGCAGGCCTTTTTCATCGTACAGGTAGAATTTGGGGTTGTGATGCGGCGTCAGTTCGTGGGCACCGGTCGGATCGCCCATACCGAACCAGGCGACGGCTGCCGGCTTCTGTTCGCTGAAATAGCCGAAATCTTCGGCACCCAGGCTGGGCGGGCAGTCGGCATTGGTAATGCCCATACTGGTGGCAACATCCTGCATGATGGATACGCAGCCTGTATCATTCTTGCAGGCCGGATAGCCATATACCATGGTGGTCTTGATTTCGCACTGGTGAGCAGCGCAGATGCTGTTGCCCAGGCGTTCGATTTCTTCCATGACCGACTGGCGCAGAGCCGTGTCGAGAACGCGGACGCAGCCGCCCATGCTGACCGTTTCGGGAATGACATTGGCTACGCCTTCGACACCGCAGTGGAGGTAGCTGACGGAGACGGTGCAGTTGGCCAGAGGGTCGCACTTGAGGGCCGGGATAAGGGCGATGTCGTTTACCAGTTCCGATGCCGCAAAGATAGGATTGTTGGCCTTGTGTGGGAAACCGCCATGGCCGCCTTTGCCGCGGATCTTGAAGTCGTACGTGCCGACAGCAGCGAAGCGGACGCCATCATGGATATCAATCTGACCGAGGGGGGCGGAAGCATTGACGTGGATGGCAAACATGTAGTCGATAGAGTCCATCACGCCGTCTTTGACCAGCTGCTGGGCGCCGCCGGGGAGAAATTCTTCGCCCTGTTCGAAGACAAAATAGACTGTGCCGCGGACGAGTTCGCGGTGACGGGCCAGGGTTTCGGCAACGGCCATGAGAATAGAGGCGTGGGCATCGTGGCCGCAGGCGTGCATGACGCCGGGATTGGTGCTCTTGTAAGGAAGATCATTCGTTTCCGTAAGGCCCAGGGCATCGAAATCAGCGCGCAGTCCGATAGATGGGCCAGGCTGGCTGCCTTTGAGGACGCCGACGGTACTGTTGCCCGTAATGCCCGGCATCAGTTCGATGCCGGCCTTTGTCAGATGGTCCCGGATCCAGGCGGCCGTATTCGTTTCCTGGAAGGACAGTTCCGGGTGGGCGTGGAGATAGCGGCGGTTCTTTATAATCTGGTCACCATATTCTTCTACGAGTTTTTTTACATCGGTCATAGGAATCACTCTCTTTCTGCAATATCATGATAGAAGGTAACAAAAAAGGGCGGTACGTGAGGGACGAAATATATCCGCGGTACCACCCTGTTAATCTAAAGAATTTAGATCAGCTTTTGTGCTCTGTAACGGGAGCTTTCCGGCCAGGCCTACTTATCGTTCAGCCGGGCAGTTCAGGAATGTACTTCATATGGCCGTCCCTGCTGTCTTGCACCAGGCGGCAGCTCTCTGAAATGTTCAGCCATACTACTCGTTCCTTCATTACTTTTTGCAATTGCTTTATATTTTTAAAAAATGATATATCTAAATTATACTGAAAAAATCTTTTCTGTCAAGATACATGTCTAGTCTGACATTACATCAATTCCTGCAGAGCCATTTCGTAGACCGTAAGCATGTATTCCAGTGCCAGGGGCAGGCCCTTTTCGTCATCGATGTAAAAGCAGGGGTTGTGATGGGACGTGGGGGCGATGGTACCGGTCGGATCGGCCATGCCGAGTTTGGCGATGCCAGCCGGTTTTTCTTGGGCATAATAGGCGAAGTCTTCGGCACCGAGGACGGGCGGGTTGTCGAGGACCGTAAGCCCCATGGATGCAGCAGCTTTGCGGAATATGTCATTACATGTGGCATCGACCGTATTGGCGGGATAGCCATAAACCAGATGTACGTCACACTGGCACTGATGAGCGGCACAGATGGCTTTGGCCAGTCGTTCGATTTCTTTCATGACGTAGTCGCGCAGATCCGTATTGAGGACGCGGATATTGCCGCCCATGCTGACCCGTTCAGGGATGACATTGGCTACGCCGTCTACACCGCACTGGAAGTAGCTCACCGAAACGGTGCAATTTTCCAGGGGATCGCATTTCAGGGCCGGAATCAGATTGATGGCGCTGACCAGTTCGGCTGCGGGGATGACCGGATTGTTGGCTTTGTGAGGGAATCCGCCGTGGCCGCCTTTGCCGGTGATCTTGAGGTCATAGGTTCCGACAGCGGCTTCGCGGACGCCGGCGGCGATATCGACAGTGCCTACTTTTTCAAGGGCTGCGGCATGCCAGGCAAACATGTAGTCAATGTGGTCCATGATGCCGTCTTTGACCAGCTGCTGGGCGCCGCCGGGGAGAAATTCTTCCCCTTGCTGGAACACGAAGTATATCGTGCCGTGGACGAGTTCCCGGTGAGAGGCAAAGATTTCCGCCATGGCCATGAGGACCGCTGTATGGGCATCATGACCACAGGCATGCATGACGCCGGGATGAGTACTCTTATAAGGCAGGTCATTGGCTTCCGTGAGGCCCAGGGCGTCGATATCGGCGCGCAGTCCGATAGAAGGGCCGGGCTGTGTCCCTTTCAGGACACCGACGGTACTGTTGCCGGTAATGCCGGGCAGTGTGGGAATGCCGATGGCTGCCAGATGGTCCCGGATCCATTGGGCCGTATTCGTTTCGTGGAAGGATAATTCCGGATGAGCGTGGAGATAGCGGCGGTTCCTGATGACTTCCGATGCATAGGCTGCTGCTAATTTTTTCATTGTTTCAGACATGATAGTGGCCTCCTCTGGTTATGGATATATAAGCAGAACAGTAGTTACGATTCTTTTTTCAATTTATTGTATAAGGCCTGACGGCTGATGCCGAGGATGCGCGCCGCCTGTGTATGGCTGCACCCTTGTTCGATGAGCCCGTGGATGAGCGACTGCTGCAGCGTGTCCTGTAGTCCTTTGAGGTCGATGTGCAATGTCCCGGCATCGCGCCGGGTCCAGCCGTGACCGGCCTGGTCGAAGAGGTAGCTGTACGACGGGTCCTCTTGTTCGCCGTAGAGATGATAGCGCAAGGCGACGCTGTACAATTCCCGTATGTTGCCCCACCAGCGGTGGTTTTCCAGGACCGGGCGCAGGGCAGGGGGAATATCTACGGCATGGCCTGTCAGCCGTTCCAGGAATATGGAGAACAAGTAAAAAATATCCGATGGCCGTTCATTGAGGGACGGCAGGTCCAGTGTCAGTGGGTTGAGGCGGAAATAGAGGTCGTGGCGGAAACGGCCCGATTCGATCTGGGGGATGATATCGGCATTGCTGGCAGAGATGATGCGGATGTCAAGGGGAATGACATAATCCGATCCGATGCGCATGACCTGCCGCGTTTCCAGGACGCGCAGCAGTTTGGACTGGATGTTGGCGGACATACTATTGATTTCATCAAGGAAAATCGTGCCGTTATGAGCCAGCTCGAAGAGTCCGGCTTTCCCTTCTTTGCGGGCCCCCGTAAAAGAGCCGCCCTCGTAGCCGAAGAGCTCGCTCTCCAGCAGTTCTGGCGGCAGGGCGGCGCAGTTTACGGCGACAAAAGGACCGCTGCGACGCGGGCTGGCATTGTGGATGCTCTGGGCAAAGAGTTCCTTGCCGGTACCGCTTTCCCCCTGGATGAGGACCGGTGAATTGTAGGTTGCCATGATTTTTGCCGTGGCGATGCAGCGTTTCATAGCCGGATCCCGGGTCAGGATATCGCTGAACGTGTGACGGGCTGTGAGCCCCGTCCGGGACAGTTTATAGCGGATATTTTTTTCCAGGCGCTGCAGTTCCGTGACGTCACGGATATTGAGGATGAAATATGGCTTGTCGTTGAGCGTGAAGGGCCGCGTCGTGGCTACCAGCGTGTATGGCGGACAGTGAAGGATGCGGTTCTGGAAGAACGGCGGCTTTTTGAAGGCCTCCTCCAGATCGGGGAACATATGCTGGATCGTATCCGGCGTCTTGGGAAATTTCAGGAAATGATGCGCCTTGGGATTGAAATGAGTAATATTCCCCTTCTTATCATAAATAATGATCCCTTCGTCTACGTTATTCAGTACGGAGGACAGAAGGGAAATCTGGTTCTGTTCGCGCCGGTTCAGGAGCACCAGATCGTGGGCGTACTGATAGGCCGATAAGATGGCCGATTCGCCGGGCGTAATGGGAAATACCGGCAGCCGCGTGTGCGTGATCTGGGGCATGAGCAGGCAGCTGACGATTGCCGTGCCGGGCGATTCCGGGATGGCATCGGCCAGAGCTCCCAGCGTCTGGGGGGAAATATCGGCACTATAAGGATGGATGACCAGTTTGCTGCGGATTTCCGGCCAGCACATATCTTCGTTGAAGATGACGTGCTGACTGAGGAATAAGTGGATTTTTTCATAATTCTCTACCTGATGAAGCGTATAGAGGATGTCGCTGGTCGAATAATGCAGGCAGAGTACGGGGATATCCCGTATGGCCTGGGACAATTCGTAGTATGGCCCCGTGTTGGTAATGATGACCTGGGCCCCCTGCTCTACGAGGCTCCGGCCCTGCTCGAAGCGGTTGGGGAAATCGAGGACGGCTACCTTCGTGGGTATATAGTTTTTTTGTTCTGCCACAGAAGCCTGATGGAGGACTGCTTCTATTTCTTCCTTCAGGGTTTCACTGGCTGCGAGAAAATAAATAGATTCCATAACGTACCTCCTGATTTTTTCTATCATAGAAAATCTGTCAAGGTATGTCAACGAATATATACAAATTTGAACGGGAAAATGGAGGAAATGTAAAAAAATGGGGATATACGGCCATTGTTTAAATTGGCGTGTATATTTCATATACATTGTCGAAAGATATGAGATTATCCCGCACTATACAAAAGGGATGTACAACCTATGAGGAGGTATCATGATGAAACGATTAGTATCGGGCGATGAAGCCCTGGCACGGGGCTTGTATGAAGCAGGTGTCACCTTTGCTTCGGCATATCCGGGCACTCCGAGCACGGAAATTCTGGAAAATGCAGCCAAGTATGAAGAAATCGATGCCGAATGGGCACCGAATGAAAAAACAGCTATGGAAGCTGCTATCGGCGCTTCTGTTTCCGGTGTCCGGTCCTTTGCGGCCATGAAGATGGTCGGCCTCAATGTAGCGGCGGATCCGCTCTTTACCTACGCCTATCTCCACGTAAACGGTGGCTTTGTCTTTGTATCAGCCGATGACCCGGGCATGCATTCATCCCAGAACGAACAGGATAACCGCAATTATGCCAAATTTGCCAAAATATGCATGTTTGAACCGTCCAATTCCCAGGAAGCCAAGGATATGACCAAAGATGCCTACGCCGTCAGCGAACGGTTCCATACGCCGGTCATGATCCGCATGACGACCCGTGTCTGCCACTCCAAGAGCCTCATCGAAGAAGGGGCCCGTGTAGAAGTGCCGGCCGTCCCCTATGTGAAACAACCGGAAAAAATGGATCCCGTACCGGCTATTTCCCGCAAACGCCGCGTCGTCATCGAACAGAGGGAAAAAGATCTGGCAGCGTATTCCGAAACCTGTCCCTGGAACGTGGAAGAAGAAGGCCATAAAAATATGGGCATTATCACGTCCGGTGCCGCTTACAACTATGTAAAAGAAGTATTTGGCGACAGCGTATCGGTCCTGAAGATCGGTTTTTCCTATCCCCTTCCCATGAAGAAAATCCGTGCCTTTGCGGAAAAAGTAGATACGCTGTACGTCGTGGAAGAACTGGACTCTTTCATGGAAGACCAGATCAAAGCCGCCGGCATCCCCTGCCACGGACATGATGTTATCCCCAATATAGGCGAACTCAATCCGGATATTGTACAGAAAGCCCTGACTGGCACGGGAAATACGGGGGTATCTGTCCCGGAAGAAGCCATCGTCTCCCGTCCGCCTGTTCTCTGCGCCGGCTGTCCTCACCGCGGCTTTGCCTTTGAACTGGCCAAGCGCAAGGATACGGTCATGCTCGGCGATATCGGCTGCTATGGCCTGTGCGGTGCACCCCCGCTGAATGCCAAAGACATGGGCCTCAATATGGGCGCCGTCTTTTCCATGGGACACGGCATGGTACACGGTTTCGCCCGGAGCGGGCAGCAAAAACGCGTCGTCGGCTATATGGGTGACTCCACATTCTTCCACAGCGGCATCAATGCTCTCATGGAAGTATCCTATAATAAGTCCAATACGATCTGCGTCATCCTCGACAATCGTACGACGGGCATGACAGGCCATCAGGAAAACCCTGGCACGGGCTACAACCTCAAAGAAGAAATCACGACCATGCTCGACATTGAAACCATCGTCCGGGCCCTGGGCATCCAGAATGTCCGCACGGTCAATCCCCAGAATCTGACAGCCATGAAAGAAACGCTGGACTGGGCCTTTGCCATCACGGATGAACCGGTAGTCATCATCACCAAATGGCCGTGTGCCCTGAAGAAACTCACACCGTTTGATAAGAAAGAATTCACTATAGAAAAAGCCGTATACGGAGTGAAGGAAGATGCCTGCATCGGCTGCCGCAAATGTCTTTCGACGGGATGCCCGGCCCTGCGTTTTGATAAGGAAACGAAGAAATCCAGCATCTCTCCGGCTGACTGCAACGGTTGTTCTGTCTGTGCCCAGGTCTGCCCGGTACAGGCTATCGTAAAGAAAGGAGAATAATCATGAACGATGTAAAAAGCATACTCCTCGTCGGTGTCGGCGGGCAGGGTACGATCCTGGCCAGCAAAATTCTCACCCAGGGTCTCATAGAAAATGGATACGATGTCAAAATGAGCGAAGTCCACGGCATGAGTCAGCGCAGTGGCAGTGTCAGCACTCAGGTGCGGTTCGGCACGAAAGTCTACTCCCCCATCATCGGGGAAGGGACGGCAGATATCCTCGTTTCTTTTGAAGAAATGGAAGCTGCCCGGTATGCTCATTTCCTGAAAAAAGACGGCAAGGCTGTCGTCAATACGTACCGTATCCCGTCCATGCCGATCCTGACAGGCACCCGGGACTATCCCGATGATATCATCGGCATGCTCCGTCAGCGCGTATCGACGATGGCTCTCGATGCGACGGGAATTGCAGAAAAGGTGGGAAATCCCAAGAGTGCCAATGTCGTCCTGCTGGGGGCTCTGGTAAAAGCCATGGGGCTGACTGACATCGACTGGGATCCAATCATTGCCAAAACAGTCAAACCGGCTTTCATTGACGTGAACCGCAAAGCTTTCGCCGCCGGCATGGCAGCGGTATGATGAAGGCGCTTGTGATGCAGAAGAAACGGAGACGCTGGGCCTATCTGATCCTCAGCGTCTTTCTCCTGCTGTTCCTCGGACTCATTTATGCCTGGTCTGTATTCCGCGTACCGCTGGAACAGGAATTTGGCTGGTCTAAAAGCGGGACATCGCTCACCTTTTCCATCTCTATGATCATGTTCTGCCTGGGCGGCCTCATATCAGGCGTCCTGACGGCCCGAAAGGGCATGAGGACGACCCTCATCCTGGCGGCGGTCCTCCTCGCCTCCGGGTTCGGGCTGGCCTCGCAGATTACCTCCCTCATGGGCATATACCTGACGTACGGCGGCATGGCCGGCCTCGGCGTGGGCCTTGGTTATAATGCGGTCATCAGCACTATCATGCGCTGGTTTCCAGATAAGCAGGGCCTCGTCTCAGGCATTGCCCTCATGGGATTCGGATTTGGTGCCATGATACTCGGTACGGCCGGAGCTTCGCTGATTGTTCTGGCCGGCTGGCGTATGACTTTTCTCCTCATCGCCGCGTCCTATGCCGTCGTCATTGCCCTGGCCATCGTCATACTGAGGCAGCCTGATGCAGACTTTACGGCAGCTCTGTCGGAATCTCTTCCCAAGGGAAAAGCGGCACGGGAAGAAATCGGCTGGCAGGATATGCTCCGCCGCCGGTCGTTCTGGCTGTTTTTTCTCTGGGCTATTCTTCTGAGTGCAGCCGGACTTTCCATCATCAATATTTCTGCCGGATATGCCGGGACCTTCGTGGGCGGAGACCTCACCCAGGCCGCTGCAATTGCCGGTGTCATTTCTATCGCCAATGGTGCAGGCCGGGTCCTTTCGGGGCAGCTCTTTGACAGTAAGGGCTATAAAGTCACTATGTATACCGTCTCCGTGTTCTACCTGGCGGCAGCTGCCGCCCTTGCCGGTGCCGACGTGAGCCACAGCCTGGCTGTCCTCCTGGCAGCCTTTATCCTCACGGGCCTTGCCTATGGCGCATGCCCGCCGACGGGTTCTGCCTTTGCCGCTTCATTCTATGGCTCCCGGAATTATGGCATGAATTTCAGTATTGTCAATCTCAATCTTATCGGCGCTTCGACGATTGGCCCTATGTTCGCCAATGGTGCGCCTATGACGGCTTTTATCATCATTGCCATACTGGCCGTCATCGGTGCCGTCATTACGACGGCAATCCGCCGGTAACCAGCAACAGGCAGCAGATGGATGAATCGGAAGGCACTAGCTGTACTCCCTTCTCTCACCGTTCCGGTCCCCGCCGGAACGACGCTTTCCGGTTTATCTGTGTGCTGCCTGTAGAAACAAATGCGCTGCAGGGGTAACCTGTGGTACAATATAAGTATTCATCACAAAGGAGTGATTTTCTATGGCAAATAAAGAAATGTATGCACTGGGTTCACAAGGTTCGGCTATCCGTGAACTGTTTGCTTACGGACAGGCCCAGGCCGCCAAAGTTGGTAAAGAAAACGTATTCGATTTCAGTATCGGCAATCCGACCGTACCGGCTCCTTCATGCATCCGGGAATCGATTGAACATATCCTGGCTACACGGGAATCCGCCGCTATCCATGGTTATACAGCGGCTGCCGGGGATCTGGCCGTCCGCAAAGGCCTGGCAGAGTATATGAACCAGACCTATAATGCCGGCGTCGGTGCCGATAATTTCTACATGACCTGCGGGGCTGCGGCATCGCTGACCATTTCTCTCAAAGCCATCGTCGAAGATCCCGATGATGAAATCATCGTCGTAGCACCATTCTTCCCTGAATATACGGTCTTCATTGCCAATGCCGGCGCTAAAGAAGTCATGCTGCCGCCTGATACGGACCATTTCCAGATCAAACTCGACGAACTGGAAGCAGCTATCACACCCCATACGCGGGCTCTCATCGTCAACTCGCCGAACAACCCGGCAGGCACGGTCTATTCCCGGGAAACAATGGAAAAAGTGGCAGCTATCCTGAAGAAGAAAAGTGGCGAAACAGGCCACACGATTTATCTCATTTCCGATGAACCGTACCGGGAAATCACCTACGACGGCCTGGAAATCCTCTACATGCCGGCTATTTATCCCGATACGCTCATATGCTATTCGTACAGCAAATCCCTGAGCCTTCCCGGCGAACGTATCGGCTACATCCTCGTACCGGATTCCGTATCGGACAAAACTGTCTATCCTGCCGTCTGCGGTGCCGGCCGGGCCATGGGCTTCGTCTGCGCACCCCACCTCTTCCAGGATGTGGTTCTCCAGTGCCTGGGCAAGACCAGCGATATGAGCATCTACGATGCTAACCGCAAGCTCCTGTACAATGGCTTGAAAGATATGGGCTATGACTGCGTCTATCCCCAGGGAGCCTTCTATCTCTTCGTCAAATCGCCGGAACCGGATGCCAAGGCGTTTTCCGACAAGGCAAAGGCCCTGAACCTGCTTATCGTACCGGCAGACAGCTTCGGATGCCCGGGCTACGTCCGCGTTTCCTACTGCGTCGAAGCTGATATGATCCGCCGCAGCTTTGCCGCTTTCCAGAAGCTCATCGATCAGTATAAATGATGGTGGTGCTGATGCGCCCGGAAAGAAAATTGAATTTGTCTTAAAGGAGTCTTACCCTTGAATCCATTCGATATATATAAAGAAAAACGGCGTACTCCGGAAGAAGCGGTGCAGCTCGTCCGGCCCGGTGACTGGGTCGATTACAGCCAGACCTGCTCCTTCCCGGCGGCTCTCGATGCGGCCCTGGCTGCCCGCCGGGATGAGCTCACCGATGTCAAAATACGCCATGCCATATCGATGCGTCCTGTCCAGGTAGTAGAACAGGATCCGCAGCATCAGGCCTTTACATACAATCTCTGGCACTGCTCGGGACTGGACCGGAAGTATATCGATACGGGGCGGGCTTTCTTCTCGCCTATGATGTTCCGCTTCTGTGGTTCCTATTACCGCCGCGGCCAGGCACCGGTCAACGTAGCCATGGTGACCGTATCGCCCATGGATAGCCACGGTAATTTCAGTTACGGCCTGACCAACTGCTGCATGCAGGAAATGCTCGAAGCCGCCGACCGGATTATCTTGGAAGTCAATCCCAATATGCCTTTCATATACGGTATGGCCGATGATCATATCAACATCCGCGATGTCGATGTTGTCGTAGAAAATAATCAGCCTCTGAGTGAAGCTCCCAGCCGGGGAGCTAGTGAGCTGGATAAGCAGATTGCCGCCCAGATATTCCCCTTCATCCACGACGGGGACACGCTGCAGCTCGGCATCGGCGGTATGCCCAATGCCCTGGGAACTCTCATTGCCGAATCGGATCTCAAAGACCTGGGCATGCATACAGAGCTCATGAGTGACGGTTATCTCGACCTGTATAAAGCGGGCAAAATCACCAACAAGCGCAAACCCCTGCAGCACGGAAAAGGCGTGTTCTCCATCTGCAGCGGGTCGAAGGAACTCTATGAATTCCTGGACCATAATATCGACATCCTGTCGGCGCCTATGCATTATGTCAACGATCCGGAAACGATTCGTCAGCTGGACCATTTCGTCTCCATCAACGGCTGCATTGCCTGCGACCTCTATGGCCAGGTCAGCTCTGAATCGGCAGGGACGCGGCAGATCAGCGGGACCGGCGGCCAGCTCGATTTCGTCACCGGTGCCTATACGGCAGAACACGGCCGGACCTTCCTGGCCATGGCGTCGAGCCGGGTCGATAAGAAAGGCGTCCGCCATTCCAACATCGTGCCGTGCTTTACCGGTGGCGACATCATCACGACGCCGCGGGCCCAGACCATGTACATCGTCACCGAATACGGGGCGGTCAATCTGGCAGGCCTTACGACGTGGCAGCGGGCGGAAAAACTGATCGGCATCGCCCATCCCGATTTCCGGGAAGACCTCATTAAAGCCGCAGAACAACAGAAAATCTGGAGGAACAGTAATAAGAGATGAAATTTATCGTAGAAGACCGCATTTTTGAAAACGTACCTGATTTATATATTGGCGTCGTCGCCGTCAAAGGCGTGGACAACAGCAAATCCTATCCGCAGATCGAAGCCATGCTGGACGAATCCATCGCTGCGGCACAGCAGAAATTCGATGGTGTCAAAGTCAAGACATCGCCGGACATCGTGCCCTACCGCGAAGCGTTCCGTACGCTGGGCCTCAATCCCAACCGCTTTCCCTGCTCTGTCGAAGCCATGTTCAACCGCATCAGCAAAGGCAAGGGGATGCCCCATATCAATCCGCTGGTAGATCTGAACAATGCCCTGTCCCTGAAATATACCATTCCCATGGGGACCCATGACCTGGGCCGGTCGCCGGAAGATATGGAAATGCGCTATGCCCGGGAAGGCGACCACTTCCTGCCTTTCGGGGAAACGGAAGAAGAAGCGCCCGGCGAAGATGAAGTCGTCTATGCCGTCGGCCATGAAGTCCGCACGCGCCGCTGGACCTGGCGTCAGAGCGAACACGGAAAAATCACGGCTGATACGAGTTATGTATTCTTTCCGATCGACGGCTTCGTCGATTTCAATAAAGACCGGGTCGATGCCGTCATCGCCGAATTGTCGGACATCCTGAAAAATGTCTTCGGATGCCCTGTCGTAAGCGGCGTCGTCACCAAAGATCATCCGTCTGTCGATGTGACACTGTAATATGTCCACTTAAAAAGAACGGTCAGCAGACTGCCTGATATAGGCCTGCTGACCGCTTTTTTTGTCAAAGAGAGCAAATATTTTTTACATTTCCCCATCCCTTCCGGTCGCTTTTCCCTATCTGAACCGCCAGAGACGGCGGTTTGCGAAGAAACGGGCTGTTGGCATGACAATTCCATATAGATAAGAAAACACATCACGTAATCACCTATTTGCATGATGGAAATAGGAGGCATGTACATGAAACAGCTATTGACAGGAAATGAAGCAGTGGCCCGGGGACTGTATGAAGCCGGCGTCAGCTTTGCGTCAGCCTATCCGGGTACACCGAGTACAGAAATCCTGGAAAATGCAGGAACGTATACAGAAATCGACGCCGAATGGGCACCGAACGAAAAAGTGGCTATGGAGGCCGCTATCGGGGCATCGATTGCAGGGGTGCGCTCTTTTGCCGCCATGAAGATGGTCGGCGTCAACGTTGCCGCCGATCCCCTTTTTACCTATGCCTATATGCAGGTCCACGGCGGGTTTGTATTCGTTTCTGCCGACGATCCGGGTATGCATTCGTCCCAGGATGAACAGGACAACCGCAATTTTGCCAGATTTGCCAAAATCTGCATGTTTGAACCGTCGGACTCGCAGGAAGCAAAAGACATGACCAGAGCGGCCTATGACGTGAGCGAATGCTTCCATGTGCCAGTCATGGTCCGCATGACGACCCGTATCTGCCATTCCAAGAGCCTGGTTACGGAACAGGAACGGGTCCCGGCTCCGCCTATTCCCTATACGAGGCGGACCGGGGAAATCGATTCGGTGCCGGCCGTCGCCCGCGTGCGCCGTGTCATCATTGAACAGCGGCAGAAAAAACTGCAGGAATGGTCGGAAACCTGCCCCTGGAATGTAGAAGAACCGGGTGATACGAGTATCGGCATCGTCACATCCGGCGCCGGGTACAACTATGTCAAGGAAGTCTTCGGCGACAGCGTATCGGTCCTGAAAATCGGCTTTTCGTATCCCCTTCCCATGAAAAAAATCCGCGCCTTTGCCGAAAAAGTGGATACCCTGTACGTCGTGGAAGAATTGGACTCCTTCATGGAAGACCAGATTAAGGCTGCTGGCATTGCCTGCCATGGGCACGACGTCATTCCCAATATCGGCGAACTGGATCCCCATATCGTCGCCGAAGGCATATTGGGCAAAAGCTATGCTGGAAAATCGGCGCCGGAACATCTCTGCGTCCCCCGGCCGCCCGTTCTCTGTGCCGGCTGTCCCCACAGGGGCTTTGCCTACGAACTGGCCAGACACAAAGATGTCGTCATGATTGGCGACATCGGCTGTTACGGTCTCTGCGGCACGGCGCCGCTCAATGCCAAGGATCTGGGCCTCAATATGGGCAGTGCCTTTTCTATCGGCCACGGCATGGCCCACGGCTTTGCCATGAGCGACCAGCAGAAACGCATCGTCGCTTACATGGGGGATTCAACCTTCTTCCATACAGGTATCAATGCCCTCATGGAAGTATCGTATAATAAATCCCCGGTCATCTGTGCCATCCTGGACAACCGTACGACAGGTATGACGGGCCATCAGGATAACCCCGGCACGGGCTATACCCTGAAAGGTCAGGAAGCCTATGCTATCGATATCGAACCCATCGTACGGGATCTGGGCATCCGCCACGTCCGCACGGTCAATCCCCAGAACCTGACGGTCATGAAAGAAACGCTGGATTGGGCCTTCTCCATTACCGATGAACCGGTGGTCATCGTCACGAAATATCCCTGCGCCCTGAAAAAATGGACGCCCCTCGATACGGGAGAATTTACCCGCACCGATGCGACCTATGAAATCCGGCAGGATCTCTGCATCGGCTGCCGCAAATGCCTCTCTACGGGCTGTCCGGCCCTGCGCTATGATACGGAACAGAAGAAATCCAGCATCTCCCAGGCCGACTGTGCCGGCTGCTCCCTGTGTGCCCAGGTCTGCCCGGTCAGTGCTATTGTCAAAAAAGAAGGGTAAAAGCTGCAGTTCTACCGCAATTTCGCCAGTAGATAACTGCATACAGCTGATGAAATTAAGAAATAAGCTCCTCATATTTTGATTTGTACTGGTTTAACTGGCTCTGTTTGATTTTTTTATCGTTTTGCAGCCTTCCGATGACGATAGATTCACCGACTTGTAGAAGGTCGGCAAAGTGCTTTATAGAACGAATAGAATAATCTTTCTCTTGATAAAATGATTTAAGTTTTGCGGAAGGAATCAATATTTCTGCTGCCATCGTATCTGCGTCTGTTTCATCCGCATCTGAAGTACCGTTTTTTTGATAAATATGGCCCTGAATGACATGAGAGATTTCATGGAAAAGGCTGAACCAAAATCGGTCGGCATACTTTCCCCTCATCGTAATACCAAGAACAATTTTATTCGTATTACGGTCATAAAAGGTGATGCCGTGTAAAAATGATCCTTTGACTTGAGGAAGATATACGAGTGCTATGCCACAAGATTTCAAAATATCGGATAAATCCTCCATGAAATCCATGCTTTTATGTCTGGTTAACAAACGTATATCGTTAATTTTTTCTTCGAGCGTATTTTTGCAAAACGGGGCAACCTCTATTTGCCGGGACTTGATTTTTGCGTATTGAGCCAGAGTAAGCATAATGTAAGTGCTTTTTTCTGTGGCGGATAATTTTCGGCATGCGATAGGGATAAGGTCTTTGTTTTGGAGCAGTTTTAAATTACTGACTTCAAAAAATTTACATAAATTGACAATTTTATCCTTCCAATTATGGGTAAAAGGAACCATTCCCCATTCCGCAATTTTGGTATATGGATACTTTTTCATCCATTCCTTTTCTTTGCTCAATTCATTCTCATTTTTGACTTTGGCTAATTTTTCCTGGTAAATGGCTTCCAATTTATTCCAGAACCCAGCAGGTAAACCTAAGACTCTTTCCAGTTTTTCGGCCATATCCGGAGTCAGATGTACTTCTCCATTAATAAGTCTGCTTATATGTTTCTCCGACATTCCCATTCGTTTTGCAAACTCTTTCTGCGTCATGCTCCGGTTTTCAAGCTGTTCTTTAATTGTAGCGCCAGGAGGCGTAGCAATGTAGCTCTTGCTTTCCAACATGACTTTCACTCCTTTTAAATGATTAATGATAATCTACAATTTCCTGTACCTCTGCAATCTGTATTTCATGGCCTTTTTGGGTAAATACTAAACGATAAGGATGTACTAAATCCAATGCATATTGCCCTTCTCTGTTCCCATTTAATGGATGACATCTTCCGATATGATACATAATCATCATTTCAACGGTATCGATTGCAGTAAGTTCATCGATTCTCTGATGAATTTTCCTAGCCATTTTTTCTCCGTATTCTTTACGTGCAGCATTGGCATCTGTACACACTTTGCGTATTTTATTATTCCTGTAACGGACTTTCAATGCTTCACCTCATTTACCTTTAAGGTTAATTATATTTTACCCTGATTAAAGAAGAAAATCAACATTACAATTTACCTATAAGGTAAATTGTAAATACATAAGGTATACAGATAATGTCTGCCCGGTCAGTGCTGTTGTCAAAAAAGAAGGGTAAACCCATGGAAAAATGACTCCTGTCATGGTACGCTTATAGACAGGAGTTATTTTTTACTGGGAGGTAAGACAGTATGGATAATGAAGAACGGAAACGAATCTGGCAGCAGTTCATGGAAAAGGGGACACTGGACCCGCTCCTGCCGCCTCTCGTAGCCCAGTCATGGCAGGAATGCCGGCGCCGCGGTGTCGATGACATGACTCAGGAAGAATACCGCAAAGCCGCCATCGACGCCTGCCAGAAACTGGCCGATGACGTCGGTATCCCCCGCAGATTATCCGAACTGGGCGTACAGGAAAAAGACATCGATATAAAGTAACAGGGACTGTCGCATGATAGTAGAAACCTTCATGCGACAGTCCCTGTTTTTGCTTGTCATTTCTTCATCTTGTTGAATACGGTCTGGCGGGAGACGTTCAGGAGTCTGGCTATGTCTGTCTGGGTATAGCCTTTGTCGGATAGTTCCTGTATGAGTATCTGTTCGATGGTCGTTTCCAGGTTTTTCATATTGAGGGATAAGGAGCCTGTATCGAGGAGCTGCGGTGTCTGTTCGTCTTCTGTCGTATCAAACAGGTACTGGTAGGACGAATCACCGGTATCGCCATAGATATGGTATCGCAGGGCTACGCTGTACAGTTCCCGGATATTTCCCCACCAGTGATGATGGATGAGTATTTTTTTCAGTGCCTGCGGGACCGGGACCGAGGTGCCGGAGATGGTATTGAGGAAATAGGAGAACAGGTACGGGATATCCGATGGCCTGTCGTTGAGGGAGGGAAGGGTCAGGCGCAGGGTGTTGATGCGGAAAAAGAGGTCGCGCCGGAATGTCCCTTTGCGGACGGACTGGATGATATCGGCATTGCTGGCGGAGATGATACGGATGTCGAGGGGGATGACGTAGTCTGACCCTAGACGCATGACCTGTTTTGTTTCCAGGACCCGTAGGAGTTTGGACTGGATAGCCGGAGTCATGCTGTTGATTTCATCGAGGAAAATCGTACCGTTGTGGGCGATTTCAAAGAGACCGGCCTTGCCTTCTTTGCGGGCTCCCGTAAAGGTACCGCCGACATACCCGAATAATTCGCTCTCGAGGATATCCGGTGGCAGGGCGGCGCAGTTGATGGCGACGAAGGGCCCGTTGCGCCGGGGACTGGCGTTGTGGATGCTTTGGGCAAAGAGTTCTTTGCCGGTGCCGCTTTCTCCCTGTATGAGGATAGGCGCATTGTAAGAGGCCATGGTGGCAGACCGGCGGATCAGCGTCTGCAGGGCTGGATCAGTCGTCTTGATATCAGAGAAATGATGGCTGGCCGTGAGGCCTGTGCGGGAGAGTTTGTAACGGATATTTTTTTCCAGGCGCTGCAGCTCGGTCACGTCGCGCAGGGTGAGGATGTATTGTTTTTCCTTATCCATGAGGAAGACGTCCGAATTGGCTACCAGGGTATAGGGCGGCCGCTGGATGATTTTTTCTTTGAACGATGGCTGGCTCCCCTCCTGCCAGTCCGGGAAAATATCGCGTATGTTCCGCGTATCGGGTGGCAGGGACAGAAAGGCCCGGGCCTGCCGGTTGATATGGGAAATGACGCCACCTGTGGAATACAGGATGATGCCATCGGTCACGTGGGACAGGATGGAGGCCAGGAGAGAAAGCTGGCGGCAGTCTTTTTTATTGAAGGCAATGAGTTCCAGGGCGTACTGATATACGGACAGGATGGTCGATTCGCTGGGCCGGATGGGATAAATCGGCATGGGGCTGTTCCGGGCAATCTGGGGCAGCAGAGTGCAGCCGACGATGGCCGTATCGGGCGTCACCGGCAGGCTTTGCACCATTTTCAGCAGCTTGTGATACGTCGGCTCGATCCCGTAGGGCGGATGGACGATGAGGCGCTGGCGTATATCCGGCGGGCAGGCGTTGATGTTGAAGATGAAGTGTTTGTTCAGGAAAAGGTGGATTTTCCGGCAGGGGATGTCCCGCAGGGTGTACAGGACGTCGTTGGTCGAGCTGTACAGGCAGAGGACGGGGACCTCGTCGATGGCGTTGGATAGTATCTGATAGGACCCGCTGTTGGTGATGATGACGCGGGCTCCTTTGCGGATCATGGCGCGGGCCTGGTCCAGCAGACGGGGGAAATCGATGATTTCAATTTTGATGGCGACGTGATGCATATTGAAGCTTTCCTGATAGGACCACAAGGTCTGTTCTATCATGCGTTCCTGCACGGTATCGGCGATTAAAAAATAAATAGTATCCATAGTCGGCCTCCTTTTCTTTGTACCAGTGTATACCGGAATGAGACGGCTGTAAATGCCCGATGTAAAGAAGGTAAAAAAATATATACAAATGAGGGCGCGGCACTTCCGGGTACAAGGCGGTGAATCGGGGGCAGACTGGGGCTGCCCACCGGGACATCTATATGGCATGAGAATTTCATATCTATGAGCGGGATATAAATACCATGCACAGGCAGGAAAACCGGGCTGTACAGGAAATCCGGTTTTTCCGGTGACAATCAGAAAGGATCTTGGTTATGGATATTGCATCATTATATGAAGAAAAACAGTGTGCGCCGGAAGAGGCGGTACGGCTGGTCCAATCCGGTGACTGGGTCGATTATGGGCAGGCCTGTTCGTTTCCGCCGGACCTCGATGCGGCCCTGGCTGCCCGCCGGGATGAGCTCACTGATGTGAAGGTGCGCAATGCCATTTCCATGCGCCCCATCCAGGTCGTAGAGCAGGATCCGTTACAGCAGGCATTTACGTATAATGTCTGGCACTGCTCGGGGGTGGACCGGAAGTATATCGATGAAGGCCGGGCCTTTTTCTCGCCCATGATGTTCCGCTTCTGCGGCTCCTATTACCGCCGCGGCCAGGCACCGGTCGATGTGGCCATGATTACCGTATCGCCCATGGACCGCTATGGGAATTTCAGTTACAGCCTGACCAATTGCTGCACCCAGGAAATCCTCGGTGCGGCAAAGCATATCATCGTGGAAGTCAATGAAGGGGCGCCTTTTGTCTATGGCATGGCCGATGACCACATCAACATCCGCAACGTCGATGCCGTTGTCGAAAGTACACAGCCCATGTGTACCGTGTCCAGCCGCGGTGCCAGCGCGCTGGATAAGCAGATTGCCGCCCAGATTTTCCCCTTCATCCACGACGGGGACACGCTGCAGCTCGGCATCGGCGGCATGCCCAATGCCCTGGGAACTCTCATTGCCGAATCGGACCTCAAAGACCTGGGCATGCATACAGAGCTTATGAGTGACGGTTATCTCGACCTGTACAAGGCCGGTAAGATCACCAACAAGCGCAAATCCCTGCAGCATGGGAAAGGCGTCTTTTCCGTCTGTAACGGATCGCAGGAGCTCTATGATTTTCTGGACCACAATATCGACATCCTGTCGGCGCCTATGAATTATGTCAACGATCCGGAAACGATCCGTCAGCTGGACCATTTCGTCTCCATCAACGGCTGTATCGCCTGCGACCTCTATGGCCAGGTCAGTTCCGAATCGGCAGGGACGCGGCAGATCAGTGGGACCGGCGGCCAGCTCGATTTCGTCACCGGTGCCTATACGGCAGA
>NZ_QSFA01000008.1:0-5714 GCF_003467125.1 Megasphaera sp. AM44-1BH | reverse complement strand
ATTTCGTCACCGGTGCCTATACGGCAGAACACGGCCGGACCTTCCTGGCCATGGCGTCGAGCCGGGTCGATAAGAAAGGCGTCCGCCATTCCAATATCGTGCCGTACTTTACCGGCGGCGACATCATCACGACGCCGCGGGCCCAGACCATGTACATCGTCACCGAATACGGGGCGGTCAATCTGGCAGGCCTTACGACGTGGCAGCGGGCGGAAAAACTGATCGGCATCGCCCATCCCGATTTCCGGGAAGACCTCATCAAGGCCGCAGAGGCACAGCATATCTGGCGGCGGAGCCATAAGAGGTAGTACGGTGATGCCTGAGAGTGAAGCTGCCAGGTGAGTGTAAGAAAGTAAGTGTAAAGGATGACAAAAAAATTTCACATCCTGCAAAACGGGCGGAAGGTCCGGAACGGGAAAAAGCGCATGGATAAGGCATTTTACCAGATACGGTATCTGGCACGGTTATTCCATGTACAGTAGTGTAATGCAGTCATTTAGTTTACGTTCCAAAAAGGACGGGAGGTCTATACATGAAAAAATTACTTTCTGGTAATGAAGCGATTGCCCGCGGGCTCTATGAAGCAGGCGTCAGCTTTGCATCTGCTTACCCGGGCACTCCGAGTACAGAAATCCTGGAAAACGTAGCCAGGTATGATGAAATCTACTCCGAATGGGCTCCGAATGAAAAAGTCGCCGTCGAAGCGGCTATCGGGGCATCCATGGGCGGCGTCCGGTCGTTCGCGGCCATGAAGATGGTCGGTCTCAACGTGGCGGCCGATCCGATGTTTACCTTTGCCTATCAGGGCATCAACGGCGGCATGGCTTTTGTCAATGCCGATGACCCGGGCATGCATTCATCCCAGAACGAACAGGATAACCGCCGCTATGCCAAGGCCATGAAAATCTGTATGCTCGAACCGGCCGATTCTCAGGAATGCCTCGATATGACCAGGGCCGCCTATGAAATCAGCGAAAAATACGAATCGCCGGTCATGATCCGCATGACGACCCGGGTAGACCATTCCAAGAGCCTGGTCGAACTGGGCGAGCGGAAAGAAGTCCCGGCTGTTCCCTATGTCAAACAGCGGGACCGCCTTGACGATGTGCCGGCCGTTTCCAAGCAACGCCGGTACGTCATTGAAGAACGGGAAAAACAGCTGAAGGAATATTCGGAAAATTCCCCCTTCAACTATGAAGAAATGCACGATACGAAAATCGGCATCGTCGCTTCCGGCGTGGCTTATATGTACGCCAAAGAAGTGCTGGGAGACAAGGCGTCGTACCTGAAAATCGGCTTCTCCTATCCGCTGCCGATTGAAAAAATCCGTGCCTTTTCCAAAAAAGTAGATACTCTGTATGTCGTCGAAGAGCTGGATCCGGTCATGGAAGAACAGATCAAGGCTGCCGGCATCGACTGTCATGGCAAGGATGTCATCCCCAATATCGATGAACTCAATCCCAATATCGTGGCAACGGGCATCCTTGGAAAGGGATTCCCGAACAAGACTGTTCCCGATGGACTGTTTGTCCCCCGTCCGCCTGCGCTCTGTGCCGGCTGTCCTCACCGGGGCTTCTTCTATGAACTGGGCAAGCGCAAAGATACGGTCATGGTAGGCGATATTGGCTGCTATGCTCTGGGCGGGTCGGAACCGCTCAATGCCAAGGACCTGGGCGGATGCATGGGCAGTGCCTTCTCTATCGGCCACGGCATGAGCCACGCCTTTTCCAAGAGCGGCCAGCAGAAACGGGTCGTAGCCTGCATGGGTGACTCCACTTTCTTCCATACGGGCATCAATTCCCTGACAGAAGTATCGTACAATAAATCCAATACAATCTGTGTCATCCTCGACAACCGTATCACCGGTATGACGGGCCATCAGGATAATCCCGGTTCGGGCTATAATATCAAGGGCGAACCGACGACGCTCATCGACGTGGAACGGGTCGTACATGCCTTGGGCCTGAAAAATGTCCGCACCGTCAATCCCAATAACCTGGCCGATATGAAAGCAACTCTGGACTGGGCTTATTCCCTGGAAAATGAACCGGTAGTCATCATCACCAGATGGCCGTGCGTGCTCAAAAAATTCTCCCAGGAAGATGCAGAAGAATTCAATCTGGACCATACGCCGTGCGTCGTCGATGAAGAAAAATGCATCGGCTGCAAGAAGTGCATGACCACAGGTTGTCCGGCACTGCGCTTCAATCTGAAAGATAAGAAATCGGAAATCGTCGAAAGCGACTGCGTTGGCTGCCGCGTCTGTGCACAGGTCTGCCCGGTCAAGGCTATCAGCAGAAAGGGGTATAAATAATGAGCGATGTAACGAATGTATTACTCGTCGGTGTCGGCGGACAAGGAACCATCCTGGCCAGTAAAATCCTGACCATGGGTCTCATAGAAAATGGCTACGATGTAAAGATGTCAGAAGTACACGGCATGAGCCAGCGGGGCGGCAGCGTCAGCACCCAGGTCCGCTTCGGCAAGAAAGTCTACTCTCCTATCATCGGGGAAGGGATGGCGGATATCCTCGTCGCCTTTGAAGAAATGGAAGCGGCCCGGTATGCCAAATTCCTGAAGCCCGATGGCAAGATGGTCATCAACCGGCTCTGCATCCCGTCCCTGCCGGTCCTCTCCGGTCAGGTAGCTTACCCGGAACACATCATCGAATCGCTGAAACAGGATTTCCCCGTACTCGATCTCGATGCTACCCGTATCGCTACGGAAATCGGCAACCCCAAGAGCGCCAACGTCGTCCTCCTCGGGGCTCTCGTCCAGGCACTGGGCCTGACCAATCTGGACTGGTCGGATTTCATTTCCCGTACGGTCAAACCGAAATTCGTCGATGTCAACCTCAAAGCATTCCAGGCAGGACGCGAAGCCGTCGCAAACCGGTAAAGATAGTGGCCAGTGGACAGTGTTTCGTTTGCCGGGAAAATAATCTGGCAGCGTCAGAACAGATACAGGGGCTGTACCCAGATGGGCTGAAAAGCTTATTAGGGCACAGCCCCGTTTTTTGCAGGGACAGCAAAGCCCCTCTACCTGCCGAACCGGCCTTCTTCCCGTACGGGAAAGCGGACTCATGACAGGACTTTATATAGAAGTAAAGCCCCTTCAGACGCCTGCGGCGCCAGCTTCCCCTCGCGGGGACGTCAAAGACCTGCCAGCCAATAGCCGCTGACTGCTGGTGGCTGCCCTCCCTCTGCAAACCAGGGACTGCAAACTATCTTTTTCCGGGCCTTGTGCTATGATATAGGGGAAACTGTTTAAAGGAGTGACATACAATGGAAAATATACGGAAACAAATTGCTGTTTATATAGAGGAACACCGCGATGCTATGATGGATTTCTGGCGGCAGCTGGTACAGATTGAAAGCGGTTCGGCCAATAAGGCCGGTGTCGATGCGGTGGCACGCCGGGTACAGGAAGAACTGGATACGATCGGGGCCCATACGGAAATCCACGAAATGAAACGGGCCGGCAATATGCTCGTGTCGGTCCTGAACGAAGACGTGCCGGAAGCTCCGGTCCTTCTCCTGGGCCATATGGATACGGTATTTCCCGATGGCACTGTAGCGGACCGGCCGTTTACCCTGCGGGATGGCAAGGCTTATGGCCCCGGTGTCCTCGATATGAAAGGCGGCGTGACCATTGCCGTATTTGCCATGAAGGCTTTGAAAGAAGCGGGCTGGACCAAACGGCCGGTCCGGCTGGTACTGGTCGGTGATGAAGAAGTGGGCCACCGCAATTCCGACGGCAATCAGCAGATCATGGAACAAGCCTGGAGTGCTGTAGCCACCTTCAACTGTGAAAGCGGCCGCCTGGGCAATGAAGTTGTCGTCCAGCGCAAAGGGGCACTAACCTATCGCATGGATGTCACCGGTATTGCTGCCCACGCGGGGAATGAACCGGAAAAAGGCCGCAGTGCTATCCTGGAAATGGCTCACAAGGTCATTGCTATCCAGAATCTGACGGATTGGCAGCAGGGAACGACCTATAATGTAGGTGTCATTTCCGGCGGTACCGTAGCCAATGCCGTCCCGGATACGGCATCTATCCTCATCGATGTCCGTTATCTCAAAAAAGAGTATGTCCCCGATATTGAAGCGAAATTGCAGGATGTAGCACATACGAACTATGTTGATGGGACAAAGACATCTCTGACACAGCTTTCGTGCTGCATTCCCATGGAACGAATGGCCGGGACTGATGGTCTGCTGGCCAAAGTCCAGGAGGCTTATGCGTCTTTCGGTATGCCCCGCCCCAGCGGTATCATCGTCGGTGGCGGATCTGACTCGGCCTATACCGTAGCTGCCGGCGTACCGACTATCTGTGCCATGGGGGTTGAAGGCAGTCGTCATCACAGTCCGGAAGAATACGCCTGCGTAGAATCCCTATACGCCCGGGCAAAAGCACTGGCATACGTCGTGACTATGGTCTGATGATGTAGTATACATAAGGGGAAAAAGACATTTCAACACACACCTCAATACACTCTAACGCACATGTGCGTTAGAGTGTATTGATTCTAACGCACGTGTGTGTTCAACGCATTGATTACCGGTCTTATTCTTGGTCTTTAGTCGTTTCCATGACTATGGCAATGTTGTGTATATATGAGGGAAGCGGCATTTCAATACACGTTTTATACTACGTTAACTATTTATTTATGGTCTGTGCGGGCTGGACGCGTTCATGGAGCAGCTTAGAAAATTCTTCGACATAATATGTGCTGTTGTCTTTCCGCCAGAAGAGACAATAGTGGCGCAGCAGGGGCTTTCCTTCCTTATACAAGGGCAGGCGGACCGAAGCGGTGCCGGATGGCGCCGTGGTATTGAACGTTTCCAGCGGCAGATAGCCCCGGTTGCTGGCAACGAGGAGACGGGCGTCTTCCAGTGTGCGGGCAAAGAGGAAGTTTTCGGCAAACCCCAGGGTATCAGCGTAATAAGCCCCTTCCGCCTGCTCTTGTTCAGCAGAGGCTACGAGGATGCAGGGAATCCGCCTGAGAGCTTCCAGGGACAGATGATCCTCCTGGCTCAGGGGATTCTGCCGGGAGATTTCCGCATACAGGACGCCTGTGGTCACGATGTCGTTCTCGTAGGTATCGGAAAAGGCCCGGCGCTGGTCATTGAGGACCATGTCGGCTTTTTTACTGCGAAGCTGCTCGTACAGGTCTTCATGGGTTCCGTTGAAAATATGGATGGTTACTTCCGGATACAAGGATGAAAAGGCGGCGATGGTCTCGTATAATTCACTGCCACAGTAGTTGTTGAGGTATCCCAGCCGCAGCTGCAGTTCCTGATCTTCGCCGAGGCGGCGTGTCTCTTTCTGGAAGGCTTCGATTTCCTGCAGCAGCTCCTTGCCGTGGCGGTAAAAGTATTCCCCTGCCGGAGTCAGACTGAACGTGCGGTTTTGCCGGACCAGCAGGGGGACGCCGAGGTCTTCTTCCAGGGCCTTGATCTGCTGGGATACGGCGGACTGGGAAATCTCCAGGGCATACGACGCTTCTGTGAAGCTGCGGGCTTCGACGACGGCTATGAAATATTTCATCTGACGGAACAGCATGGTATTTCATCCTTTCTTTTTGATTTGATTATACCTTCTTTTTTCACATAAGTAAAACTAATGGAAAGCCCTTGAAAGTCGGGAGTTTGACACCTGCAAGCGAAAAAAGTGCCACGAAGCCAGTAAAATGGCGTATTTTTTTGTCAAAT
>NZ_QSFA01000007.1:87742-119499 GCF_003467125.1 Megasphaera sp. AM44-1BH | reverse complement strand
ATGACAGTTTTATTTTTTACTGTCTCTCATAGGGGGAGCATATCAATGTATTTTGCTGCAGCCTCCCTTAGCGTTATGCAATTAATCAGAGTGGGATTCTGTCTGCATTACCAATATTATTTAATCAGATCGAGAGCCTGTTTGAGGTCAGCGATGATATCATCAGCATCTTCCAGACCTACGGAGAGACGTACCAGACCTTCGCTGATGCCGGCAGCTTTCAGTTCTTCCGGTGTGTAGGTGGAGTGCGTCATGGAAGCAGCATGTTCGATCAATGTTTCAGCATCGCCGAGAGATACTGCCAGGCTGCACAGTTTGACATTGTTCATAACGATGGCGCCTTCTTCTCTGCCACCTTTGAGTTCGAAGGAAATCATGCCACCGGGCAGACGCATCTGTTTCTTAGCCAGTTCATACTGCGGGAAGCTCTTCAGGCCAGGATAGTTGACTTTTGCAACAGCCGGATGGCTTTCGAGGAATTCAGCAACTTTCATAGCGTTGGCCGAATGTTTTTCCATACGCAGAGCCAGCGTCTTCATGCCGCGGGCAATAAGGAATGCGTCAAACGGGCTGAGTACGGAACCAGTCATATCTTTGATACCGAAGAGACGTACGTTGTTGATGTATTCCTGAGAACCAACTACGAAGCCGGCAATAACGTCGCCATGGCCGTTCAGATATTTAGTAGCGGAATGAACAACTACGTCAGCGCCGAGGGATAACGGTTTCTGGATGTACGGCGAGCAGAAGGTGTTATCAACTACGACTGTGATATCGCCCATTTCATGAGCCATCTTGCTGATGCCTTCGATATCAGAAATCTTCAGTGTCGGGTTAGCCGGTGTTTCGAGGTAAATAACACGGGTATTCGGTTTGATAGCTTTCTTGACAGCATCCATATCAGTAATATCGACGAAGGATACTTCTACGCCATAGCGGGTCATGCCGTGGTTCAGGAGAGCGAATGTGCAGCCATAGAGCGTATCGCTGGCTACTACATGATCACCTGCATGGAGCAGTGTCCAGAGAGCGGAAGAGATAGCACCCATACCAGAAGCTGCGGAGCAGCAGGCTTCGCCGCCTTCGAGCATAGCAACTTTTTCTTCAACCTGTGTATCGGAAGGATTGCCGAGACGGGAATAAATATAGCCCGGTTCTTTTAAAGCAAAGCGGGCACCGCCCTGTTCAGCCGAATCAAATACGAATGTGGAAGACTGATAAATCGGGTTGGTCAGTGCACCGAATTCATTTTTCATAGCACCTGCGTGAATAGCCTGTGTAGCAAAACCCATTTTCTTCAACATTTCTTTTTCCATTACAATTTCCTCCTTAAATTATATAGAATGATAATATATAACACTATTCAAAAGCTATACAGCTTTTAATAAACAAACTATATTTTCTTGTTTTTATTTCGTTTCCTCTTGACAATGTAAGTGTAACATAATGCCACCCCTTTGTATAATACGTATCACTCGTACTATTACATAGTTTTAAACTATATAAATTCCAGCGCAAAAAAACTGCACTCCATTGAGGCAGTGCAGTTGATAGTTACTTATTACGTTATACGATGTAGTACCGGTACATTCCGCCAACTTCCTGACGACTCAGTTTTCCGTGGTGAAGCAGGTATTCAATATGGGCCAGTGTTTCTCCCATAGCAAACCATTTCTGGGTCGGCGGGAATTCAGCCCACAACTTGCCCCGCATAGACCAGGAAAGGCAGGGCGCCAGTTCGAAGGCTGTCGCTCCCGGATGCGTGGCAGCGGCCTGCAGCACTTCGTCGAGGCGTCTGGCATGATGCTTCCGCAAGGCATCGATACGGCCGGCAATAGACGTATCTCCTTTGCGATGTCCTGGCAGGGCCAGCCGTACAGGCAGGTCATATACCTTATCCAGGCTCTGCAGATACCGTTCCAGCGCATCAGGCATATGATACCAATACTGAATATTCGGCGTAATATCGAAGAGAATATGGTCACTGGTAAATATAATTTCTTTTTCCGGTATATACAGGCAGCACAGGCCTTTTGTGTGGCCCGGCGTATGAATGACCTGGAACTCCGTACCAGCCAGCTGTATCCGTTCGCCATCGCGTACGGCCCGTACCGTAAAAGACGGGTCCGGCGAATATTTCCGTGCCTGATTGGAAAACTGGTTTTTTATCTCTTCCGGCGGCATCCCTTCAGCCATAAACTTTTCCTCCGCATATCGCCAGGTACTGCCATCGGCTGAATCGACAAGGTACTGATAGTCATCGGGGTGCATGTAAATCCGGCTTCCTGACCGGGAAAAATCTCCTACAAGCCCTGTATGATCGGCATGGAGATGTGTCAGAAATAAATCGGTCCGGGCCAGGTCCACATGAAGGCTGGTCAGTCCCGAAAACAGTGCTTCCCGGCATTCCGGCCGGTTGAACCCTGTGTCAATGACCAGAAACCGGTCTCTGCCGCGTACGACGTAGGAATTCAGGTACCGCAGCGGATTGTGGGGCAACGGTACTTCGATGCGGTATATATCCGGTTCTGCGCATATATGTTCAATCATAATATAAAACTCCTTATCTCTGGAATATCATCTAATTATAACACAAAACACCAGAAACACGGACAATCCTAAGCTGTCCGCATTTCTGGTGTTTTGTCCTGTGTAAAAGAGTGTCAACAACTTTACCTTCAGGAATACATAAAAATAATAACACGATGCAAAATACATATCTAATTTAAAAGCAAACCTTTACCAATCCCCCTACAACTATACTCCCCCATGCCGCTATGCGGCGGTTATCACGAACCGATGTAAATCTACGCATTATTTCTTCTTACAGAGAGCCTTTACATACCCCCATATGCAGCCGTTCTCACTGCCCCCACAGCTTGTCCGGCCGGTTCTCTGTGCCATTTGATCTCCCCAGATGCAATGGCATCTCTTTCCCTGTCTGCAATAAAAAAAGCCCCTGCTGCATGTCATATGCAACAGGGGCGATGTATCGCGGTACCACCCTGATATTATACTCAGTGTCTTATGAGACGTCTCTAACGCGGAATCACGTCTGTACCTCCTGTTTCTCTAGAAAAAAATTCGGCACAGCTGCTCCCGGGCGAAGTCGGATATACTGATTTTCCCCCGGCTCTCAGCAACCGCCGGTTCTCTGTCAGAAAATACAAATCATACCCTTTACCCTATCATAGCATTTCGTGGCATGTATCTTTAAAATATATGCCTATAGGAAAGATTGAATACATTATCTACGAAAATTCATTTCCTGTCAAGGCCTTTATTTTAGTTTTTTGCCATTTTGCTTAAATTAAACGTTTAATCAGTGCGTTCCTGCTTTATTCTTTTTTCTTCCGGGGATTAAACCGGTTCATCCCCTTATCTACACCCAGCTTCAAACAGCCCAGAACGGCGTCTGCTGCTTTCTTGAGGCCTTCTTCATATTCTGGCACCAGTTCGTCTGGAAAGGGCGTCAGAACGTGATCTACGACATCATGATGGGGCAGCGGGCGGCCGATGCCGACGCGGAACCGGATGAACCGTTCACAGCCATGGGCCAGAAGACTCTTGATGCCATTGTGACCTCCGGCACTGCCGCTGGTCCGGATACGCAGCCGGCCTACAGGCAGATCCATATCGTCATATATGACATAGACATCAGTTTCATCCAGTTTGTACCAGCGCATGAGCGGCCCTACAGCAGCTCCGCTGTTATTCATATACGTCTGGGGTTTGACCAGCAATATCTTCTCGCCGTCATTCATCGCCTGGGCTACCAGAGCATCCATCTGGCTGCGCCAGACCGTAACGCCAAGTCGTGATGCCAGTTCATCAATGACCCGGAAACCTGTATTATGTTTTGATTTTTCATATTCCCGGCCCGGATTCCCCAGACCCACTATCATGTGCACGCTTATACCTGCCTCTTATTTATCAAACAGACGGCTGACCGATACGTCATGGAAGATACGCATGATTGCTTCGCCGAGAAGCGGCGCTACCGAAAGGACTTTAATCTTGTCAATCTGTTTTTCTTCCGGAAGAGGAATCGTATTCGTAATGATCAGTTCCGTAATAACCGAATTCTTAATGCGGTCTACAGCAGGATCCGTAAGGACGGCATGGGCACAGGCAGCATACACACGGGCAGCACCCATTTCTTTCAGGGCCTTGGCTCCGCCGCACAAGGAACCTGCCGTATCTACGATATCATCGACGAGGATACAGGTCTTACCTTTGATATCACCAATGACATTCATGACTTCCGCAACGCCCGGACGGGGACGGCGTTTTTCAATAATAGCAATAGGAGCATTGACGCGGTCAGCCAGATCACGGGCACGGGTTACCCCGCCAAGGTCCGGGGAAACGACGACGATATCGCCCATATCACATTCTGCTTTCTTTTGATTGATATATTTAGCAATAATAGAAGCAGAGCCGAGATGATCGACAGGAATATCAAAGAATCCCTGAATCTGACCGGCATGGAGATCCATCGTAACGACACGGGTAATGCCGGCAGTCGTCATCAGGTCAGCCACTAATTTGGAAGTAATCGGTTCACGGCCGCGGGTCTTACGATCCTGACGGGCATATCCGTAGTACGGTACGACTGCCGTGATGTGACGGGCCGAAGCACGTTTCAGAGCATCTGCCATAATCAGCAATTCCATCAGCGTATCATTGGCCGGCTGACATGTAGGCTGAATAACAAAAACATCCTTGCCGCGGACACTTTCATCAATCATGACCTGAATTTCACCGTTGTTGAATTTGCCGACAAAAGCCTTGCCCAGTTCCAGGCCAAGATAGTCTGCAATTTCTTTTGCCAGTTTCGGATTGGCGTTACCTGTAAAAATTTTCAGCTTTTTCCCGTCTTCGTAACTCATGGTGAGCCTCCTAATTAAATAGTGAAATATAATAACAGCAGTACCAATGGAACTTACTGGTTATTTCTTATATGTGTCGTCTTTTACCCAGCCTTCGATATTGCGCTGTCTTGCCCGCCCTACAGAAAGAGCTTTGGCCGGAACGTCCTTGGTAATCGTCGAGCCAGCGCCGACATAGGCATAGGCACCAATAGAAACAGGTGCCACGAGATTGCTGTTGCATCCCACAAAGGCGTGATCTGCAATGGTCGTGCGATGTTTGATTTTGCCATCGTAATTGACGGTAATCGTTCCACAGCCAATATTGACGCCGCTGCCGACATCGCTGTCGCCGATATAGCTCAGGTGCGGCAGTTTGGTACCATCGCCGACGTTTGAATTTTTTACTTCCATATAGTTGCCAACCTTGACATGATTGCCAATCACCGTATTGGGACGGAAATGGACAAACGGCCCGATTTCACATCCATCCTTGATCTGGCAGTCATGGGCATAGGTAAATTGTAAATGATCGTGAGAGCCCATTTGCACGTTTGTCATGCGGACGTATGGCCCTATCTGGCAGTCTTCGCCGATAACGGTATTTCCTTCCAGGATCGTTCCCGGATACAGGACCGTATCCCGGCCTACTACTACCGTCGTATCTACATAGGTATTTGCCGGGTCGATAATAGAAACACCATCGGTCATCAATTCGTCGAGCTTGCGGCTGCGCAGGACCTGTTCTGCTGCCGCCAGCTGCTGCCGGGAATTGACTCCCAGCGTTTCTTTATAATCAGGAGCGGCAAACGCACTGACTATCTTTCCTGCATTCACCAGCATGCCGATAATATCCGTCAGATAGTATTCACCCTGGGCGTTGTTATTATTTACGTTGTGCAGCATCTGCCAGAGTAAAGACAAATCAAAACAGTATATGCCGGCATTGACTTCATCGACGGCCAGTTCTTCCGGTGTCCCGTCTTTCTGTTCGACGATTTTTACCACCTGACCGGCTTCATCACGGATAATCCGCCCATAACCGGTAGGATCCGGCATATGCGCTGTGAGGATCGTAGCCGCAGCACCGCTCTTTTCATGCCAGTCCAGAAGAGATGCAAACGTGTCTTTCGTAACCAGCGGCGTGTCGCCACAAGTAACAAGCAGCGTGCCTTGTTCATCCTTCAGCAGTGCTTCCGCCTGCAGGACAGCATGCCCTGTTCCGAGCTGTTCTTTCTGCATCACTGTTTCTGCTTCATTGCCCAGATATTCCTGTACCATTTCGCCGCCGAAACCGACTACGACAATCTGCCGCCGTGTACCAGCTGCTTTTACGGTCCGCAGGACTTGTTCTACCATCGGCACCCCGCCGACTCTGTGCAGAACTTTGGGAAGACGGGACTTCATTCTCGTCCCCTTGCCTGCTGCCAAGATAAGTGCAATCGTGTCTTTCATTCAGCCTTAGCCTCCCTGGTGTTAAATAACTTTACCATGTCTTTCTAGAATAACACAAACACTGCCTAAAATACATAGCAATTTTACAAAAAATTGCCACAAATTAGTAAATTCTCTTATGCTTCTTTGACATGCAAAAAGGAGAGGGTGACACCTCTCCTTTTCTCACTCTATCAATTTATAAAACATGGACAACGACATTCTGTCTGCCAAAATTCAAAGCTTCTTCCCGGTCATCCATCCCCAGGTCGATACGGTTGCCAACAATGGCTCCGCCCGTATCATCGGCAATGGCATCTCCGTATCCTTCAATATACAGCCGCGTTCCCAGCGGAATAACATCGGGATCAACGGAAACGAGGCCATGGGTCAGCCGGTGACCTCCTGCAGTGATACCACTGTTTCCCGGATCATCTGCCGTATAAGCCGTAGCATCCATCACCATGCTGTACTGGTATGAACCACTTTCTTCAGGCACTTCGCGCCCGCTGGCATCAGCCAGGGCCTGCATCGTCTGTGTTCCGACAACTCCGTCGGCGTCTAACCCATGATCTGCTTGAAAGCGACGCACAGCACTTTGTGTACCACTGCCAAACACACCATCTGCTCCATCAGATAAATATCCAGTGTCAATGAGCATATATTGCACACTCTGAACAACAGAGCCGGTCATTCCCATTTCTACGTTCGCAGACGCAAGCGAAGAAAATGCAAAAACAAATAAAGCTGTGAGTAAGAAGACTATTCGTTTCTTCAAAAAACCACCTCTTTGCTAACATCAAAAAATCACATCGACAAAATTATAGCAAAAATGGCACAATAAGTCAAAAAAATACGTATTTATGCATCGATTTTTGTCTATTTATACTTCATTCTTTCTCTGCTCACTCTTTATCATCCTTTATTTGTCACACTTTAATCATATTTTTTATTACCAGGTACTAATTTTAATAATTATTATGCATTTTCGTGTTCTACCAAGTTCCGGACTTTTTCTGCCGCTTCGACGGAATCCGTCAGGACATACAGGTAATCTCCGGCACATAAACGGGTATGATAATCGGGAATAATTTCTTCTGTTCCCCGTTTAATATCGACTAAGGCAACGTGATCCGGCCAGTCAATCCGGCCAATATATTTTCCATCGACAGCACTTCCACTACTGATAGTCAGCTCCAGAATATTACGCCGTTCTTCTGCAGGAAGCACTTTATGTCTCGTAGTAAGAGACCGTTTGAGCAGCGTATCATAAATCGGCTGCCCTCCCAGGAGTTGTGCCGTAGCCAGAGCAATCATAGACGCTGTACAAAGTACGAGGAGATGTTCATATGATGCCGTCATTTCCATAATCAGGATTGTCCCCGTAACCGGCGAATGAACAGATGCTGCAAAAAACGCCGCCATGGAAATGACAATGATATTCGTCAGGTAATACGAGGAAATGACTCCCATTTGTACGAGAAGGATACCTATGCTGCCACCGCATAATGCTCCCAGTACCAGCATGGGAAGAAAAAATCCCCCCGGCGTGCCACATCCATAGCTGATAAGCGTAAACAGGAATTTGCCACAAAGGAGCGTAAGAAACAGGGTCAGCGACAGTGGCAGCTGGTAGAGGCTGTTAATAAGGTCATTGCCTCCGCCGAGTATCTGAGGGAAAACATATCCCAATATACCGGCTGTTACCAAAGCAAAGGCAATGCGCATATAATCATTACGAAACACAGACAATGCGTAAAAACGGCTGATATTGAGAAGACCTTTGTTGAAAATGACACCGGCTGCGCCAATAATGATTCCTAATACAACAGCCAGCCACATATACCGTAACGGGAACGGCGGCAGCATGCCAAAATGGAAAATCGGATCCCGGCCAAATACTACACGGCTGACCATCGTTGCAACCAGAGCCGCCGCCATGGCCGGAGCCAGGACGACGCTGGAAAAATTCCGGTGGAGTTCTTCCAAAGCAAAAATGGCACCTGCCAGTGGCGCATTGAATGCGGCTGCCAGACCGGCACTGGCCCCTGCCGTAATCAAATACCGTTCTTCCATGCGCGACCGCCCCAGAGCGCGGCTCATCCCCTGGGCCGTAACGGCGCCGAGCTGTATAGACGGGCCTTCCCGTCCCAGCGACAGCCCCAGACCGATACCCAGTATACCGCCGGCCAGCTTGACCCAGAGTACCCTCAGCCAGCGCAGCCGCACGACACCGAGAATGATTCCTTTTACTTGTGGGATACCACTGCCAGATGCTTCTGGCTCATGCTGTTTCAGACGATATAACACGTACGCTGCCATCAGCAGGAACACAAACCATACTGTATTTTCCACCCACCCCGCCTGCATCAGCAGGGCATATACCTGCTCACGAAGCCGGGTTCCCGCTTCCAGGCACCAGCGGAAGAAACTGATGACGATGCCACTGAGCAGACCTACCCATGCACCTTCCACAAACAGGCGCAGACGGAACCGGGGCCAGTGATTTAAATTCCGGATAACCGGGATAATATCTATTTTGCCTTGCATGATGCCAACCTCCCTATATATGGTCAGTATATCATATTTTTTCAATTTTGATTATTTTCTGCCACCTATCATGGTATAATGAACGACAAGAGCACATCATCGCATAAAAGATGCAATATATTATAGTATATATATTATAAGAGACAAAGACTTTAAGCGGTGAATAGTCATGACATTCCCTATAACAAGGAGGCCCATACCATGCATACATACCAGCCCGATTTTGATATTGAATCTGCTGTTTTACATGAATTACCTTATATGATCCACATGCGTGAACATTTCCATGCTCATCCCGAATTGAGCGGTCAGGAACGCGAAACGAGCCAGGCGGTCCTTCGTGAACTCCAGAAAGCAGGCATAGAAGATGCCCGCATCATTGCTGATACAGGCGTCACAGGGCTCATCCGCGGGGCACTGCCCGGTCCGGTCCTGCTGCTTCGTGCCGACATGGACGCCCTGCCCCTGACAGAGCAATATACCTGTTCCTATACCTCCCAGACGCCCGGTGTGATGCACGCCTGTGGTCACGATGGCCACACAGCCAACCTTCTCGGCGTCGCGCGTATCCTCCAGGCTCACCGGAACTGCCTGCGCGGCACTGTCCGCCTTGCATTCCAGCCGGCCGAAGAAGGAAACGGCGGTGCCGCCCGCATGATAGAAGCAGGAATACTGCATAATCCTTCTGTTGATTATGCGCTGGGACTGCACGTCGCCGGCGGGCTGCCCCAGGGATATATCGGCCTGCGCCACGGAGAGTGCTCCGCTTCCTGCGATGATTTCACCATCACGATTCATGGCAAAGGCGGGCACGGATCACGGCCATCAGACTGCATCAGCCCCATCCAGATGGGCGTATCCATTATTTCCCAGATTCAGGACTATGTGTACCACAAACGGGCTGACGGTGACGGCGTTGTCCTTACATTCGGCCAGTTCCAGTCCGGCCACAATCCCAATGTCATTCCTGATACAGCAGAACTCAAAGGCACACTGCGCACATATAATGAAAAGAAACGTCAGGATATCCTGGAAACACTACAGCATATCCTGACTGCCTGTGAAACGATTTACGGTGGCACCTGCCAGCTTCATGTCGTTCCCTTTTCCCCGGTATGCATAAATGATGACACCGTCACATCCCGCGTCGAATCCATCCTGCGCCGTCATATGGCAGACCGCATCCAGCTGATTACGATGGAACGCGGTTCCGGCTCTGAAGACTTCGCCTATTTCAGCGCGGCCGTCCCTTCCTGTTTTTATTACACAGGTATCTATGATACAGAACCTGTATTCGGTCACAACCCGGATTTCCACTGGGACAGCCATGCACTGCAGTATATGGCTGAAAGCATGCTAACCCTCGTGTATTACTTTGCCGGCTGATTCTTCCTGGCCGGCAAACGATTGCAGACACGGCCGTAATGCCGATAAAATGCGGGCTGCCGTCTGTGTCGGATGCAGATGGGTTACCAGATAATACACACGGTCTGGCGGAGGATCGGTCAGTTTCTGTATGATATACCGGCCGGTAGCCGCCAGTTTTTTTGCCATAGAAATCTGTACGACCGACCACTGTCCGGGCTTATTCAAGACAAGAGGAATCAAGCTGGCATTATCCAGGCTGATATAACTATTATTGACCGGCGCCCACCATTCATCATGCCATGCCTGAAAACTAATACCGCTGTAATTATAAATTTCCATTTCCTGTGGCAGGTCTCTGGGGCTGCAGACAGGGCTGAAAATCTCTGTTCCCGCCGGCCGGACCACGACCATGGGCTCACTGAACCATTTTTCTACCAGCGTATTCTGATATTCCCGTGCAATGAGAGAAAATCCCAAATCTGCCTGATGGCGTTCCACCAGATCATAAATCAGTCCCGAATGAGATGTCATAACGTGTAAATGCGTAGTCGGTATATGTTCATGCAGATAATCCGATATGCTCGGAATCGCCTGGATATTCAGACTGCTCAGAGACGCAATCGTAAAGGACGACTGCCAGCGTCCCCTTCCCAGATGGCAGGCATCTTTCCACAAGGACAGCATTTCATTGGCAATGGTGAGAAAGTTTTCACCAGCCAGTGTTAGGCGCAGGGATTTCATTCCCTGGCCACGCTCTATCAAGACGACCTGTAACGCCGTTTCCAGATCCTTTATCCGTTTACTCACTGTCGATTGGGATAAATGGAGATTGCGTGCTGTCTGAGAAAAGCTGAGGGTCTGAGATAGATCAACAAAAATTTGCAAATCTTCATTCGTATACATCCGGTTCGCCCTTTCCGTTTTATATTCCATAAGTAAATAGCAATACGTATATATTCCGTTTCATTTCTATTCCTATTCCAATTTACGATATATTCGTTTAATATTTACTATTTTACAAAATCACTAAAGTTTCGTATAGTAGGAAATCATATGATTCCAAATGTTTTTATCCAAAGTGAGGTTCTACTATGGTTTTCCTTTTTATCCTTGAACATACGATGATGCCTCTGTTTACGCTGGTACTCATAGGCTACCTCGTGGACAGGAAATTTCACATCGACGTCAAACCACTGTCTAAACTGTTATTTTTTCTCATTATTCCCAGTTTTATTTTTACTAATATTTACAAAACTAACTTTCCCAGCAATAGTATAAACATCTTACTCTGTGTATTTATACTGCTCTTTATTTCCTTTGTCCTTGCCAATATTGTCAGCCGATGGAGGCATTACGATGCTGGAATGATTGAATCGTGCCGGAATGCGCTGATGTTCAATAATACTGGCAACCTTGGCGTCGCATTAATTATTCTGGTCTTTTCTCATGAACCATTTATTGTAAATGGCCAGACGCCATATCTGGATGAGGCGATGGTCGTCTGGATCATAATTTATGTAGTTCAGAGTGTCAGCCTCAATACACTAGGTCTTTATCAGGCCGGGCGCGGAAGACTTACCGCACGGGACACTTTAAAAATAATGTTTCAAATGCCAATTATTTATTTATTCGCGGCGGCTGTTCTAACCCGGTATCTCGGCCTGCATGCAGAAAATTTTTATTTCTGGCCTATTATGGAAATGTCAAGTCAGGCCATCACACCAGTCGCAATGTTTACCATTGGCGTGCAATTATCACAAACGAAAATCGAATGGTTGAATCCCGATGTCTGGATAATCAGCATCTTAAAATTCTTTATCATGCCCGCCATCGGCCTGGCCATGATTTTTATTGCCAATGCACTCGTCCCCGGTACATTCACGGCCGTCGGAGCCATCGTCTTCCTCATCTACTGTGCCATCCCAACTGCCGTCAACACGGCCATGTTTGCTATGGAATTTGATAACAACCCCAATTACGCAACCCAGGTCGTCATGAACACGACCGCTCTCAGTGCCATCTCCCTGACACTGGTCATATTTGTCGGTCACCTCATCTTTATATAATTTTCTATACTGTTACGCCTTTTGTGATGGAAGAGATGCCAGATGATGCATGCCCTCATATGCATTATCTGGCATCTCTTTATTCATTATTGATAATCATTTCTTTTTAACATATGTTGCAAATGTAACAGAAATCCTGCTATAATCATGATATAGTAATCATAGAAAAAAACAAATGACAGATATACAAGAAAGGAGACATCCATCATGAAGGCTCTTGTACTCTACTCATCCCAAACCGGCAGAACGAAAAAATTTGCCGAAGCAATTCGTTCCGTATTACCAAAAAACACCGATTTCCTGCCCATGGAACAAGCCCCGGAACACTTTGATGACTACGATATCGTCTTTGCTGGCATCTGGTTTTTGGATTATAAATTGGACAGCGTATCCCAGTCCGTATTACAGCGGCTAAATGCAAAAAAAGTAGCTATTTTCGCGACCATGCACCGCGACCTGTATTCAGATGAAATCTCAAAAAACCTTCGTCAGGCTGTCGATCTGCTGCCACCCCATGTATGGGTTGCCGGTACGCACGTCAGCTACATTGATGAATCCATCGCCAGAACGCCCCTGGGCAAACAAGAATCGCTCCGTCTGGATACCCTCCAGGACTTTGCAGCCAATACCTATGAACGAGTTCTGACAGCAGCATAGCTGGATAATACAGCCAAAAGCCGGAACAGAATGAGAACAACTTCTCATCTCTGTTCCGTTTTTTTTGATTGCTTACTTTATTTTCTCATATCCTTTTCAAAAACATACTCTGTCTGATTTTCCATATGAAACCGATGAAGCATATTAATAAACTCCGTTTCTTTTCGCCTGATATAATGAATAATCCTCCATTTAAATAGAATGATTTCACGACGCTTCATTTTTTCCATCTGCGTATCAGTAATCATATACATATCCCGCGAAGGAGTCTGCACAGCCAGTCCAGAGACATAGCAGTCTTCCCGTTTACGGAGTTCCAAGCATATACTATAAGGAGCAAAAAACCATGTCGTATCATCGAGCAGATCAAATGCTATCTTAGCCGTATCCACAGAAAACTTCGGCATGATGTAAGACGGAAAATACAAACTGTGCCAATGGACATAATCGGCCCCCCAGTTTATATATATCTGATTCCTGCCGTCCAGATCAGACGGCATCAATACGGTCTTATCATGTATCTTATGCCGGCTTACTACCATCAGTGTTTCAGAATGAATGTTCCGCACCCGGATATGAGGCACCCGTTGTTCCCGCAGAGGAAATCCAATATCCAGTACATGAAGCCGTACCTGTTCATATATCTCATTTGAATGAAGAGTCCGGATATGCAACCGCCAGTCCAGTGGATCCGTCTTCAACTGATTATAAAAGGCGCTGAATAAATAGTTATTGACACTATTGACCGTTCCTATAGTCAATTCTAATGTTTGAGGGCGATGCTGAAAATTTTCCAGATCCTGATCCAGTCTCAGCCAGTTCTGGGCCAGTGGCAGAAACCGCGCTCCCGCTGCCGTAAGGTGAGTATGTTTTGCTCCCTTATTACGAATAATCAATTCTTCCCCTATATGTTCCTCCAGTTTTTTCAAACGATGGCTGACCGCAGCCTGGGATATGTACAGAACCTGTGCGGTTTTACTAATATTTTGCACATTTGCCAGCGTTACGAAAGTTTCTAATATGTCTTTTTCCATGGTATCAGTCCCATTCTGGATACGAGCAATGCTTTTATCGAATTATTCATCAAATAAGTAATTCATCGATTTATTATTTGTTTTTATTTTAATTCTTTCTGTATTATGATGTCAATGTAAGATACGTATCTGAAAATCGCAATAGCATTATACCTTGGGAGGATTTGAACATGGAAATTATGGACTGCACGCTTCGTGATGGAGCCAATGTCGTTGGTGCTGGTTTTTCTGTTGATTTGACAAAACTTATGATTGAAGGACTGCTCGACAGTCATATAACAATAATTGAAATGGGCCATTGCACGGGCCTCGGCAGTATGCAGCATGGAGGCAAACACTCTCCTGTGACTGACGATGAATACTTAGATGCCATTCAGCCTTACGTCAAAAGAGGTCATATCGGCATGTTCCAGTCTGCCAAAAATGCAGATGAGGAACTTATCTTCAAAGCTGCCCATAAAGGTCTGAGCTTTCTCCGTGTCGGTGCTAATGCCGGGGATGGCAAAACGGCTGTAAATGCTGTCAAAATGGTCCGCAGAGCCGGTCTGGAAGCCCGCTACAGCCTGATGAAAGCCTATGTACTTACACCAGACGAACTGGCCGCCGAAGCCGCTATGCTGGAAAATGCCGGAGTTCAGGCCATTACAATCATGGATTCTGCAGGTTACATGTTCCCGGAACAAGCTGCTGAATATACCCGGAAATTGAAATCCGCTGTGTCTATTCCCGTAGGGTTCCACGGCCATAGCAACCTGGGAATGGCTATGGCAAACGCCCAAGCCGCTGAAGCTGCTGGCGCAGATTTTATCGACTGTGGTCTCATGGGCATGGCCCGCAGTGCAGGAAATATCACAACCGAAGGAGCCTTGGCTATTTTCCAGAGAGAAGGCAAAGCCATGCAATATGATTTTTACAAGCTCCTCCACTTTATCGATGATAAACTGATGCCTGCAATGGAAAAAGAAGGATATCATAACCCAATAAAACCATTAGACCTGATTCTCGGCTATGCCGGCTGTCATTCCAGCTTTGTCAACACTTACAAAGAAGTAGCTAAAGAAACAGGTACAGACCTGTACAAACTCATCGTAGAAACATCGAAACAAAATCAGAAGAACCCAACCCGGGAACTGATGGAAGAAGTAGCAAGTTCCATTCATTAAGGAGAGGTATCAGGTTATGAAAACTAAGATGAATGTCTCAAAAAAGACTCAGTATCGCTGGTTTGTCTTAGCATTAATATTCTGTGTTTATATGGTAGCCGGTGCAGACCGTTCCAATATTGGAATGGTCGTACCATTTATCAAAAAAAGTTTTGAGCTGACCAATACAGATATTGGCGCTATGGCCAGTTTTTTCTATCTGACCTATGCAGTTATCCAGATTCCTGCTGGTCATTTATATAGTAAGAAAGGAGTAAGAGGTTTTTACTCCATTTCCATTTTATTCACTTCTATCGCTACATTTATTATGGGTATCGCTGATTCCGGGCTACATCTAAAATGGGCCCGTGCACTCCTTGGTCTTGCCGAAGGGCCAATTAATATTGGGTCTATTGCTACAATCAATAAGTGGTTCCCAACGCAGGAAAAAGGTATGGCAACAGGCATCTACTTATCATCGATTAAATTTGCTCCAGCTTTTGTTCCCCCACTCTGTGCATGGATTATCCTTGAATTTGGTTGGCGGACTGTATTTTACGTGTTTGCCATTCCTGGTATTTTCCTGGCAGTGCTTTGGTGGTTATTTGTTCGCGATAACCCTCGTAACAGTAAACATGTTAATGAAGCAGAAGTTTACTATATCGAACATCCCACTGTCACACTGGAAGATACAAAAAAAGATGCCTCATCCAATGTAAAACATCCTGAAGGAGTTATTGATAAGATTATTCGTACAAAATTAGTAGCTCCTCTAAAATCTAATAAAGAAATTCTGAAATCATGGAATGTATGGGCAGATGCAGCTGGCTATTTTTGCCTTGTAGCCATTACCTACACCATTATGACGTGGATTCCCACATACCTTGTACAAGTAAAACAATTTGCCATTATGAAAGTGGGATTGGTTGCTTCCGCTCCATGGATTGGCGCGGTTCTAGGCAACGTTATTGGTGGCACGTTGTCAGATAAAGTATTTCATAGCCGAAGAAAACCAGTTATGTTGATAACTGCTATCAGTACTGTTTTTCTGATGTATTCCTTAAAATATGCACCTAATGATATGACTATTCTTGGTTTGCTTCTTTTATTGGCAGGTACTTTCCTGAATCTTGGATATTCTATGTTTTTAGCCTATCCTATGGGCATTGCTACAAAAGATAAAGTACCATTTGCTGCGGCTATCGTAAACACTGCCGGTTCATTAGGCGGAGCGTTTGGTCCTTTTGCAGTAGGGCTGATACTCGACATGTTTGGATGGGATCACGTCTTTACCTTCCTCGCTGGCATTTCGTTACTAGTTGTTTTCCTTCTTATTTCTATGATAGAACCTATTCAAAAAACCGATTCTGTTCCAAACAATAATTAGTTTTCCATCTATTAGAGGAGATGTTTTTGATGAAAACATATATTTTTGATCCTATTTCTGATGATGCACTGGCATATGCCCGTGAACGACTGGATGTTGTAACATGGGATGATGACAAAATCAACGCGCCCTCTGATGCAGAAGCATGCATTGTCCGTACTTATAAAATTGGCAAAGACCAAATAGACGCTATGCCCAAACTCCGGATTATCGCTAAACATGGGGTCGGTACAGATAACATCGATATTCCATATGCTAAAAGTAAAGGCATTCTCGTAACCAATACACCAACTGCCAATTCTAACTCCGTAGCCGAACAAGCCATTGCACTGATTTTTGATTGTGCCCGTAAAATCACGCAAGCCCATATAGATAATGAAAAAGGATTGGAACGCAATCAACCGATGTATCTTAAAGGATATGAAATTACAGGAAAAAAATTAGGACTCATCGGAATCGGTCATATTGGCTATCTCGTCGGAAAGAAATTAAAATCTGGCTTTGATATGGATGTCTACGCCTATGACCCATTTATTTCCACAGAAAAATGCGAATCAATGGGATTTCATCATATAAAAGATATCGACGATATCATCAAAACCTGTGATATCATTTCTATCTCTGTTCCCTTAAACGATGCTACACGCAATCTCATCAGTAAACGTGAATTGGGAATGATGAAACCGACAACCATCTTAATCAACACCTCGCGTGGCGGTATCGTCAATGAAGCCGACCTGTATGAAGCTCTGCAAAACAAGAAAATCTGGGGTGCCGGTTTCGATGCTTTTGTCGCAGAACCACTTCCCCCACATGATAAACTCTTTAATTGTTTCAACTTCGTCGGCACACCCCATAACGGTGCAAATACATATGAAGCCCTGACCCGTATGGGTACAGGTGCCGTCGATGAAATTATCCGCGTAAAAGAAAACAAACCTACCCTTACAAATCTAGGAAATAAACTCCATTAAAATCATCTTTGAATGCATTAATAGAAGCGCTGGCAGTATTTTTCACTGTCAGCGCTTCTATCATTTATGCATATCAAATTCCATACTTTTTATATAATTCATTGCGGAATGCCTCATCCTGTACTGCACGCCGGGCGTCATCCAGTTTATGTTCCTCCATCAGGCATTGCATCAATGTGCCAAGCCGTTTCTCCCCTTTTTCAATCCCTTTTTCTTCTCCCTTTTCAAAACCATCTTCAAAGGCTTCTCTGGTATTTGTATTGTAATCTATGATGGCCATTTCCCGGTTAATATATGCTCTTCGTTCTGTTGTATTCTGCATGAATTCCCGGGCCGCTTTCATGGCATCATGAATCGCTGCATCATTCATGATCAGTTCCTCCTTTTCCTCTGCATTCAGTTTGTTGGCAAAGAATGCCAGCCACCTCTCCATCTTCGTCATCTTCCGCACCGGTTTTACTGGCAGTCTGACAAATTTGGGGATTTCCAGAAAATGCAATACCAAATCCTTGTTCAGCCGGTCGCCCGTCTGTATATTATACACGCTCCACAGCGAATGAGCCTCTTCCTGGGGCAGTATACTGAACCGTAACAGATTGACCGTAATACAGGGTTTCATATCTTTATAATCTCCTCCGGTCGGCAGGGACATCAGATACATTCTGGCCCAGTAGCAAAGCGTACGCCGTTGCATATTTTTCTGATTGATGACCTGTACTTCAATATCTACCTGTTCTCCCGTATCCAGTGTACAGGCCACATCCAGCCGCGATAATTTTTCGTCATATCCATCCGGTATCAATTCCGTCGGGGCAAATACAATGTCGCAAATAGGATGACCCAAATCTTCGGAAACAACGGCATTGAGAAAATCCATGGTGATTTGTTTCCGCTCCGGTTTTCCAAAAACAAACTTGAACAGGACATCATTCATAGGATTGAAATTATGCTCACTTAATTGTGAATCCAGCATATCATACCGGGCTTTCCTGTCCATTACATACATAGTCAATACTTTCATCCTTTCTATATTATATCATGAAAAAAACAAAAAAAGGTCCACACAACTGCGCCAAAAAGCGCTAATCGTGTGAACCTGAAGTTCCATACCATCAAGCCTTACATTTCTAGATCATCATCAATTACTGCATATCACCTTCACCCATTCCTTATAATGTATAATATTGGCTTCACTTATATCATAGCAAAAATAGAACATATGTGCAATATAACAATACACCTTATCCTCAAAGTACGATAAGGTGTATTGCTATATCACTTATATTTTACTTTCCACCGGAATTTCTTTACGCTGATTAACCTGTTTTAATCCCAAAGTAATTAACGTCGATGCTATCAGGAATCCTGCAATCAAGTAAAAGCCATACTGATTACTTCCCGTTGCAGCCCGTAACGCGCCAATACCCACAGGGCCGACAAATCCGCCTAAATTAGCAATAGAATTAATAGCTGCCATCGCAATTGCAGCAAACTCACCTGAAAAGATCATAGACGTCATCGCCCAGAAGGCACCATAGATACTGTAGGCTCCGCAAAATACGATAGTCAGGAATATAAAGGCCATTACCGGACTACTAGTAAATCCCAATCCAATAACACCTATTCCGCAAAGGAAAACGGAAGTAGCAACATGAAGATATCGTTCACCAGTCCTATCAGAATGGCGGCTCCAGAAAATCATAAAGAACGAAGCAATAATCAATGGAACGGCGTTGAAAACACCAATTTCGAAATTAGACAATCCCACCGTTAATTGCTTAATTAACGTCGGTGCAAAAAAGCTTACGCCGTAAAAGGCACAGGTCTTGCTGAAATATATGATTGCCAAAAGCCATACGGTTCCACCAGTAAGAGCCCTCCATTTGGACTGTTTATGCTTTTTAGCCACCATTGCATGTTCTTCTTCAATCGTCTGTTCCAGCCAATTTGCTTCATCTTTAGCCAGCCATTTGGCATCAGACGGCTTGTTGGGCAAAATAAACCAGGTAATAATGCCAGCGAAAAATGTTGGAAGACCTTCCAGTAAAAACAGCCATCTCCAACTTTGTAATCCTAAAACATGCACGTGATCCAGGATAAGTCCGGATAATGGTGCTCCAATAACAGCAGAAAGTGGCAATGCCAGCATAAACAGGGTAACTACTTTAGCCCGGTCTTTTGCGGGGAACCAATATGTCATGTATAACATGACTCCGGGATAAAAGCCGGCTTCCATCACACCCAATAAAAAGCGGATGATGTATAAATGAGTTGCCGTCTGAATACAGCCACATAATGCGGAAACCAGTCCCCAGGTTATCAAAATCCGCCCGATCCATTTTCTGGCTCCTACCTTGGTCATAATGATATTACTAGGAACTTCAAAGAGGAAGTAGCCTATAAAGAAGATTCCTGCAACCAGCCCATATTCAGCAGCAGAAATACCTAGATCTGCATTCATTGTCAACGCAGCATAACCGACGTTTACCCGATCAAGTAAACAGAAGAAATATAAGATAAGCAGAAAGGGTATCAAACGTACTTTTACTTTACCCATTGTTTGTTTTTCTATTGCTTCCGTTGCCATAACAAGCCTCCTACGTCAAAACAATCCCAATTATTTCCCTTCTTCCCGCACTTTATCCCAAAGCACAGCGACATCCTGCCAGTTTTCCGGGCGTTTTTCATTGAAATATGTGTGTGCATCGAGGTCACGGAACCATTCCAGTCGTTTTTCTGTAGCCTGTGTCATAATCGGTGCTACACCGATGTCTTCCAGCATCTTCATCACGTCGCTCATTTCATGGGCCTGTCTGGCTCCATGCCATGCACTGGCTACGACCAGGTAATTGTTATTAAAAGCGAACGATTTCCCATCCAGTGTATTGCCAATCGAATCAATTACCAGTTTATCTACGCCCAGCACGTTGGCAGCTTCCAGCATTTCCGCTCCCAGTGCCGCAATGCCTTTCATATAGATACTGCGAACAAATTTTACTGCGATGGCATCACCAGGTTTTTCCGTAATCTGTTTGATATTCATGCCATACGGCACTAACGCATCGATAAAAGGCTGACAGTTTGCGCCCGAGACCAGAATAGGTACTTTATAATGAGCCTGACTCAGGCTGGCCATAAGCGCCCCGTCAATGAAATTCCCACCTTTTTCACTGATCAACTCATTTTCTGCCCGTTTGACGCTGGGGAGACTGGTCGATAAATCGACGAGAAGTTTCCCTGGTGTTACACTGTCCAGCAAACCTTTCGTCGTATCCAGTGCAAATGCACCGGGTACGACCATCAGGATCATATCGCATTTTTTTACCACATCATTACCAGAATCCAAAAGGGTTACCCCTGCTTTTTCTGCCTTATCTTTTACAATATGTCCCTTTTCCGGATGATTCTGCATTATATCATACGCGTAAATTTCTTTTAATCCCTGTTCTACCAGGCCACTACTGATTTCGTATCCTACTTCACCAAACCCAATGAATCCTAATTTCATGATATTTCTGCCTCCGTCTATCGATAAATTATTCCACAATCTCTGCACCGATTTCTTTGATTTTATCTGCCACCCAGGGACGGATATAGGTGCCATCTTCTACGATGTGTTTCATGATCCCTGCTTCTTTTTCCATGACCTTCCGCGTCGCCGCTGCAATATCTGCCGCTTCTTCCGGTTTGATGACGACGATACCATCACCGTCACCGACGATGATATCACCGGGGCGGACGACTTTTCCTCCAAAGGAAATGACCGTATTGATTTCTCCCGGGCCATTTTTATACGGGCCATTGGGAATCGCTGCTTTAGCGTATACAGGGAAATCCATAGCCGCTATTTCATCGGAATCACGGATAGCTCCATCTACGATGACACCGGCCAGGCCCCGTTTCTGACAATAGGTAATCATCAACTCCCCAAAGATAGCACGGTTCGCATCGCCGCCGGCATCAATGACGATGACATCGCCCGGCTGTGCCATATCCATAGCAGCATGGAACATCAGATTATCCCCTTCCGGTACTTTAACGGTAAACGCCGTTCCCAGCAAAGGAGCCTTATTCAACGGACAGATATCCGACCGAACGGCTGCCGTGCGGTTCATGCAGTCATCAATATTGGCTACAGGCATTCCCTTGAACGCTTCTACTAATGCTCTATCGGGTCTTTTAATCGTTTTAATAATTTTGCATCCTACACTCATTCTTCTCTTTCCGCCTTTCATGTATATAAATGATAGTATCCATGTTTAATGCTTTACCGGTATAAGCTTCATGTCTTGATATCATTTTATATCCAGACTATAATAAAGTAAAATGAATAAATAAGTAATTAATAATCAATTATTTTCATATTTACTGAAAGGAGTACCTCACATGCACATACACGATATCGAAGCCTTCCTGACCGTCGTCCAGACCCGCAATATCAGCCGGGCCGCAGAACAGCTTTACGTATCACAGACGGCCATCACTCACCGTCTGCAGAATCTGGAAGCCGAGCTGGGCGTCACACTGCTGGAGCGGGGCCGGGGCATCAAAGAAATTTCACTGACTCCTTCAGGACAGGATTTTATGCCTATCGCCCACCGTTGGGCAGCTTTATGGAAAGAGCTGGATCACTTCAAAGAAGAAGGAGAAAAACTTTCCCTTTCCTTTGGGTCTGTCCAATATCTGAACGACTTCATCTTTCCGCCATTATTCCAAAAATTGCTGAATCATCAGCCAAAAATTCATTTATCCCTGCACACCGAACATACGGCAGAATTATACCCTCTGCTTGAACGCAGGGAAATCGACGTAGCCATCGCCTGGCGGAACATCAAATATCCTGATATACTCTGCACCCCCTGGAAAAAAACGTCTTTAGTCGTACTAAAATCCAGTACCGCATCAGACAAAGGGATTTCTACCATCGACAATACCACGCTGGATCCCCAGGACGAAATCTACGTCCCCTGGACACCCGAATTCAAGAACTGGCATGACGACCACTGGCCCGGCGACATTTACAGCAGCCCGACACTCCTTACTGGCGCGCCACTCACTTTGCAGGTATTAAAAAACAGCCGCCGGTGGTCTATCGTGCCATTGGGAATGGCACAGTATGCTTTTTCACTGGGCGGATTCATATATTCTTATTTATCCGATCCCCCCGCTCCCCTGACTGCCTATATTATCCAGCACAAAAAGCCCCGTCCCACCACGCAGAGGTCTCTTTCTATTTTTTTCAAATACTTGCAGGAACTATCACTAAATATTGACAGACAGGCATTAATTTATAAAGTGTAACACATTGTTTACAATACGACGGCAGGGCTTTACATTAAATCCGGCTTATTGGTATAATATATGCGTAATACTCATAATTATGAAAAGAAGGTCGTACCTATGCATTCTTCATCTCTGGCAGTCGGTCTCCTTCTTCTTGCCCTGCTGCCATCCATTTTCGTCCAATACAGAGTCTTTGTCCCACTCCTGGCACCCTGTGAATCACGCCGTCTGGCAAAGGCATTTATCCTGACGTATGCCGCCATTGTGCTGTGTGTGGTCTTTGTGTTTTCACAAGGCATTGTAGGCGTCGCCTGGATTTCATTCAAAGACACCATTTCCCTTCACGCTATTCCGTATCTTCTTCTCGGTCTGCTGTATGTGCCGGCATACCGGCTGCAGTATGTATTCGTTTTGGGAATGCAGGGTCTGTATATTGTAGCCCTCTTTACGTTCATCATGAATCTGGAACTTCTCCTCATTCCCAGCAGCCAGTTTTTCTATTATATAGTTTTCTTTCTCCTGGCATACATGCTATCCTATATCATCCTTGCACCACTGCTGCTGAAATTTTTCCGTTCCTTATTCATCACCTATCATATGGTCGATATGTTGTCGTTCTGGAAATACACCGCCTGGATTCCAGTCTCACTGATCCTATATTCCGCCATTCTGGCCCATACCAATGAACCAATAGCCCGCGAATACCTCATCCCGCGCGTACTGCAGGCCCTGTTTGGGATTTGTATTGCCATTACGATGTATCTGGGCACGCGTAAAATGCATTATGCCATCGAACTCAAGCGTGAAAATGCGGCTTTGCTGACACAAATGGAAATGTTTGCCGACTACACGAAGATGCTTCAGTCCTCCCAGCGGCGTATGTCCATATACCGCCATGACACACGGCATCAGCTGCGCCTTCTGTCTAAATTGATTCAGGAAAAGGACGATACGGCTTCACTGGCCTTACTAGAAACGCTCACACAGGAACTGGCCCAGACCCGGCCCTATCACTGGGGGAAAAACATCTGTATCCGGAAGACATTGCTCCCACTCATAGAGAAAGCCCGTGAAGACGGTATTTCCGTCATGGCCGACCTCTCGCTGGCACCGCATCTTCCCTTTGAACAGGAACTGGCCCAGGCTGCAGCCCGGCTGGTAGGAGCCGCGATTACCGTTAGTCTTACTCAGGATAAAACCAGGCGATCTATCACGGTAATAGCCCGTCAGACCGATACGACAGTCATGCTGCTCGTTGGCCACCGCCAAACCGCCCCGGTAACGGTGGATGCCGAAGGTCGTCCCCAGGATGGTCCGTACGCTGAGGTCATACCGGTGCTGCGTCAATTTATGATGCGCCATCAGGGAGTCGGTCAGTATACCTGCAAAAAGGGCTGGATTGTCGCCAACCTGCGTATTCCCTGCAAGGAAGGTGCTGCCGTATGATGGGGATATTCGTCACTACCTGCCTGCTCACCCTGTCCATCGTACCGCCGGCTTATCTGCAGTATGCTTCTTTTGCCCCGTTTATCCCGGAAAAGCAAAAAAAATGGACCGTCGCCGGATACGTCGTCTGTTTCATGGCAGAAACGCTAGTCCTGCTCTACCTCTTTCTCAGCGGGCAGTGTTCCCACTCCATTTTCATGTTCAAAAAGCTATATTCCCTGTTGTGGACTCCTTATTTTATCTGGGCCATCACTATAATCCGTCCGCATTTTTTCCGGCATATCTACGTCTTTGCCCTGCGCACCATATTTATGCTGATGCTCCACACCCTCATCTATTATTTATTTTATGTATTCATCCAGCTGGGTATGTTTACCAACAGCAATACTCTCATACATTATTCACTTGAATTATTCATCTATACCATCAGTTATATACTCTGTCTGCCGGTCCTCATCCGGTATTTCAACGATATATTCCGCAATGACCATGCTCTGAGCACGAGAGGTTACTGGAAATATATCTGTGTCCTTCCCTGCCTGCTCCTGGCGGAATCACTATTTTTCGTCACCCAGTCTGTCCCCAATGTAATCTATTTTGAAATGCTGGTACCACGGATCATCATTTCCTGCGCTACCCTGCTCATCGCCCTGAGTGTACGGGCCGGTATCAATCAGGCCGATGCCATTTATCTGACCTACGAGCGCAATGACGCCCTGGCCGCCCAGATCCAGTCCAGCCAGAATTACGCCCAATCCCTGAATGAATCACAGACGTTGATGGAGCAATTTTACGAAAAAAGACGGGAATATTTACAGAAATTGACGAAGCTCATATCAGATCACGACTATGATAAAGCTCTGGCCCTGATTGAACACATCGGGCTAAAACTCAATCAGACCAAACGTCAGGAATATTGTAAAAACATCGTCGTCAATGCCGCCCTTACGACGTATCTCAGTGCGGCTATACGCAAAGGCATTGCCGTCACTGCCCAGGCCGATATCCCGGACTGCAGTCCGGCGTTCAGCACGGACCTGTCCATGGTCTTTTCCAATCTCATCGAAAACGCCGTCCATGCCAGTGAAAAACAGGCAGAAAGCAGGCGTGTCCTGACTCTTCTCGTCGTCCGTCAGGAAGATATGCTGAACATTCTCATAAAGAACCGCTTCGATGGCACGGTCACATTCAACGAAGACGGCCTGCCAACGACCGATGCCCCGGGCCACGGCATCGGCATGAAATCCCTGGCCCGTTTCCGGGATGAATACCATGCCAATGTCATCTGCACCTGCGAAAAAGGCTGGTTCAGCACCTACATCCGGCTGGCACTTCCGGCAACATAATATCTCCTAAAAAACAACAAACAGGCTGTCGCAACGTAAGCTATAAAAGCTATTTTGCGATAGCCTGTTTTAGTTTGCCCCGGATCATCCCTTAGCAGACAGGTCAAGTCTGCGAAAATTTCTCATGATGCCTGTATTTTGTGGATGAGCCCTGTCCGGTTGGTAACGCCGAACGGCTTGAGCCAGTTCTGTGGCCCGGTATGATTCGTTGATTATTGACAATATCTCACCCGACAACAAAACTACCGCATCCTGAATGAGATTCAGGATGCGGTAGTTCGTCATGCCTTCTGCTGCTACCTCTAACGATGCAGGGATTCAGCGTTCGTTATGCTTTGTTCTGGGCAGCCATAGCTTTCAGTTCCGGTTTAAATTCTTCTACCAGTTTCGCTTCTGCTTTGGCGCCTTTCTGCAGGGCTTTGTAAATGATTTCTGCCATTTCATAGCGGGTCATGGTACGTTCGCCATGATACTTGCCATCTTCATACCCCTGGATGATGCCGTTGCCAGCCAGGCGGGATACGGCTTCATATGCCCAGTGATTTGCCGGTACATCGGGGAATTCTTTGGACATGTTCGGATTGAGGACGGACAGGAGGGCATCCATCTGATTCTGCAGGGTATTGACCTGGGATTCGAGATTCTTGACGTATTTTGCGCTTTCCGCCATCTGTTTATTCCGTGCTTTGTTGCCGCCGCGGCCGATGCGGACCGATACGCCGCCGCCGATCATGTTGTCATCCGAGCCGACCGTACCGGACAGGTTGACCATGACGTCTTCATTGGGGCGATAGAAGAGGCCCAGAGCCGTAGCCGTTTCGTTCTTGTAATTACCGACGGCTGCTGCGACATTGAACTTGGAATCGGCGTCAAATTCGAGAGGATGGAGGTTGGCCATAGCTGCTGCGTTGGCACCGACTTCGTTGATGCGGCTGTCCATCTTGCTGACGCGGCGGTTGGTTTCATAGAGCTGTGATCCATTGACCGCATCCAGGCTGTTGGCCGAAAGTTCTCCCGCTGCCACGTTGGTAATCTTCTGATTATTGGCGTTGATGCCGTTATCATCAATATAGGTCTTGTCGCCGACTTTGTACGAAGAAGCTGTCATGCTTCCCGATACGCTGGCATTGCCGCCGACAGAGAGGTCTTTTTCCATGGTGACTACATCTTTAAAGGTGGCTGCGCCATCGAAAGTCGATGTGTTGGTGACGTGGAGCGTATCCGTCGTCGTGCCGCCAGTAACGGTGGCCCCATTGTTGACGACGAGTTTATCCGTTGTTGTCGTGCCTTCTACAGTCAGGTCTTTCTTAACCGTAGCGTTAGATTCCATGGTGACATCGCCTTTCAGGTCAGATGTGCCATTGACAGTTAAGTTCTTGCCAACGGTTGCATTGCCCTGCAGGTCCGAATCGCCTTTGACCGTCAAGTTCTGATCAACCGTTGCACTACCGCGGACGCCGAGGTCTTTCAGGACGGTAGCATAGTCCATTTCGGTTTCATGCGTACCATCTTCATTGGTTAGCTTCGTCTTACCGTCTGTTGTAGTAATCGTGGTCTTGCCAACTTTATTGACGATGGAATCGGTGCTCATCGTGGTACTGACATTATCACCAACTTTGTTGGTGATGGAAGTCGCAGCCGTATTGCTGATGTTCTTCGCACTCAGGCTGCTGTCACCGGTCACCGTGGTGGTCTGGTTGCCGCCAATGGTATTGGTCTGGTCCCCAGTAACTTCATTGGTCTGGCTGCCGTTGACCGTGTGTTTTTCTTCACCGGTAATGGTAGTTTCCAGTCCGCCATTGTAGTTTTCCGTAGCTTTGCCAGTTACCGTTTCCGTCAGAGTTCCTTCAACAGTATTGCTCTGATTGCCCTTAACAGTCGTACTCTGGTTACCGCCCACCGTGGTTTCCAAGTCGGACTGGTAGTCTTCCGTAACTTTGCCAGTCACGGTGGTCTTCATTTCGCCGCCTACAGTCGTGGTCAGGTCTTTGCCAACTGTGTTGGTCATGTTTTCCGTAGCGTTGTTGATGATATCCTTGGCATCATTGGCAATCGTACCGTTCTTAGCCGTGTTGGTGATATCTTTTGCTGTCTGGGTGACGCCAGTGCTGTTGGTGCCATCTGTTACGGCGCTGCTGATGAGCGGGTTGGCTGCATCGTCAAGGCTCTTGATAACGTCGATAACGCTGCTGCCGCTTACCAGGGCATCTTCCATCTTAGTAGCTGTCTTAGACGTAGCGCTGTACTGGGTATCGCTGGCTTTGATCAGCTGTTCCGATTTGTCTACGGTGTTGTTGGTGTTGTTGGACTTGGTCCCGTCGGTGATGGAGGAAGCCAGGCTCGTGGCATCCTGGTTCACAACGGTGGTATTGGTGCCGTCCGTTACGGAGGAAGCAATCTGATCTGCTTTCTGCAGGTCGTTAGATGTATTTGTCCCATCGGTAATGTTGGTGTTAGTCTGGCCGGCAATGGTGTCGATAGTGGTCTTCTTGTCCCCATCGGTGAGCTGGGATTTTTCTTCTGCTGCACCGCGGAGATAGGAAGCGGTCTTGCCATCGGCCTGGCTCATTTCTTCTTTAGTCTGATAGGACAGCTGGGTAGAAGTGTTGGAGCCGGCATCGTTGGAAACCTTGTTCACGATGGAGCTGGAAGCATCCGTTTCCACATCGATAGCCTTGTTGGTAATCTTGTTCTTCGCTTCGTTGGTAATGTTTTCTGCTGTCAGGCTGCTGTCACCAGTTACCGTCGTAGTCTGGTTTCCGCCTACCGTAGTGCTAAGGTTGGCTTTGTAGTCTTCCGTTACATCACCGGTCACCGTGGTAGTCTGGCTGCCGCCGATAGTGTTGACCTGGTCACCAGTGATGCTATTGGTCTGCTTGCCGGTTACTGTCGTGCTCTGGTCGCCATTGACTTTCGTAGTCTGGCTGCCATAGGTTTCCGTCACAGCGCCTTTGACGCTTTCCGTCTTGCTGCCACTGATGGTATTGGTCTGGTTGCCAGTTACCACATTTTCCTGATTGCCGCCCACATGGGTGCTCTGGTCACCGTCAACTGTAGTTGCCTGGCTGCCATATTTTTCCGTGACACTGCCTTTGACCGTTTCCGTCTTGCTTCCGCTTACGGTATTCTGCTGGTTGCCAGCTACGATATTGGTCTGGTTGCCACCTACAGAAGTCTTCTGGTCTGTCTTAACGTTGATAACCTGGGCGTTGAAGTTTTCCGTTTCCGTTCCTTTTACACTGACCGTACGGTCGCCGGACACGGTATTGGTCTGGTTGCCTGCTACATAATGGGTTTCATTGCCGCCCACCTTGGTATCCAGGTCGGACTTGTAGTCTTCCGTGACCTTGCCGGTAACGGTAGTTGTCATATTACCGCCAACAGTGGTCGTCAGATTCCGATCTACTGTGTTTGTCATGTCTTCTGTAGCATGATTGACCAAATCTTTTGCCTCATTGGTAATAGTTCCATTAGAAGCGGTATTGGTGATGTTTTCACTCGCCGTATTAGTGATATTCTTAGCATTAGTAGAAGCTGTTTCACTGGCGATAGTTGCTACGTTTTTACCTTGGTTGGTAAGTGTTTCGGCCGCAATATTGGTGATATTGTTGGATGCATTGTTGGTAATATCCTTTGCCGTATTGGTCAAGGCTTCTGTTGCTGTATTGCTGATATTCTTAGCCGAGCTGGTCATATCACCAGTGACCGTATTCGTCAGATTACCACCAACAACATTGGTCATATTTTCTGTAGTCGTATTCGCAATATTCTTGGCGTTGTTGGCTAAGGTGCCATTCAGTGCATTATTCGTGATATCCCCGTTAGTAGCTGTATTTGTAATGCTGTTTCCTGCTGTATTAGTAATGCTTTCAGAAGCACTGTTCGAGAGTTTTTTAGCATTGTTGGCAATAGTACCCTGTTCAGCCGTATTGGTGATATCCGTCGTAGTCTGGGTGGAAGAAGTCGTGTTGGTTCCATCGGTGACTTCGCTAGTAATGCCGTTGAGCTTCTGATCGATAGTGGAGAACGCACCATTTTGATCGTTAATCTGGCTGAGAATCTGATCTACATTCTGCTTGAATGTAGATGTCTTGCCATCTTTATTCGTTACGACACTGCTGGATTCCGTTGCACTCTGAGTTGCCGTATTGGTGTTACTATCTTTATCCGTCAGTGTGCTCTGTGACTGAGTAGATGTCTGTGTAGACAGGTTGCTGTTCTTTTCAGAATCAATAACCTTGGACATTACCTTGTTGCCTTCTACAGTGAGAGTGCTCTTCTTCCAGTTGCCATCTGCATCGGTAGATTTTGCCCATGTAGAAGTGCCGTTTTCATCATAATCAATGGCACTTTCTTTTTCACTGCCGTCTTTCGTGCTGGTAGCTTTTTTATAGGACGTGATTTCACCGGCTGCCACTTTCGTGCTGGCCGTTACGTTGTTGTCCCCTACAATACCGTTCTTGGTCAGGTCGATTTCATCCACATTCAGCTTGCCTTTGACCGTCAGGTCGCCGCCGATGGTGGCATCGCCGCTGGTGGTGATGGTTTCAGCGCTCAGGTTCTTCACACCGGTGAGGTTGCCATTCTGCATAGTTGCCGTGCCATCAGAGATGCTCTTACCCTGGATAGCACCGCCGGCGGTCAGGTCACCGGTAATGGTGGCACTACCTGCTGTCAGAGCGCCCTGGATGGAAGCGCTGGCCCCTGTAATGGCGCCGCCTGCGTGAATGTCACCCAATGCGGAGATGTTGCCTGTAGAAGTTACGGTGCCGCCGGTAATGGTACCGCTGGTATTGATGTTGCCATTGGTAATGGTAGCAATCCCATCGGTCAGTGTCTTGCCGGTTACTGTTCCGTTGCTCATGGAAGCACCCTTACCGTCGGTTACTGTTTCGCCGGTGATAGTTGCCTTAGAAGTGACATTTCCATTTTCATCCACGGTGAAAGCCCCGTTGGCCCCTTTGATTTTGCCGTCAGCGCTCATAGCTGCCGCGGCTTCGCTATAGGTATCGCCGCCGGTGTAGACGCCGTCTTTATCTACGACCGTGCTGTTGGTGCCAACCTTGATTCCATTTTCGTTCAGGGTAATCTGGTTGTCATTACCCTTGTTCAGGATCATTTCATTGGCATCGGTCTTTGAAGTGGTCACATTGCCTTGAGCGTCAATGGTAGTGGTGTTCTTTTGCAACACATTGTCATCGCTCAGGCTCAGGCCGCTGTTGACGGCTTCCACCAGTTTGGTATCTGCTGCCACACGGGCCGAAGTTTCTGCCGTAATCTTATCATCCAGTGCCGCATCGGCTGCTTTACGTTCTGCGGCTTCGTTGTCGATATTGGTCTGCAGAGTCGTATCGGCTGCTTCACGGGCTGTCGTTTCTGCCTGCAGGCCCTGGTCCAGAGCGTTCAGGTTCTGGCCTACATAGTTATCAGCCTTCACATACTGGCCATCCTGCGTCGTACCATCGGTGATGCCTTCGGTAGCGGTGAGCTTGCCGTCCACCATGACCGTCTTGGAATCCTTATCATAGGTGATGGCTTCGGTCTTATCTTCCAGAGCCGTAGTCCGGGAGTCGAGAGCCGCATCGGCTGCTTCACGGGCCGCTGTTTCCGTATTGAGGTCACTCTGCAACTGATTCGTCGTTTCGTGAATCGCATTCGCTTCGTTTGTAATGCGTTCATTCAGTTCATTATCTTTAGCTTCACGGGCAGCAGCTTCATTATCAATATTAGTCTGCAGCTGTTTATCCGCATTTTCCAGATTGGTAACCGAATATTTGCGCTTACGTGCTTCTTCCTCAATCGCATCGGCATTGGATTTAACCTGGGTATCGAGAGCGGAAAGGTTAGCCCCCACACTATTGGTTTGGACCACATAGTTTCCGGTCTTCGTTGTATCATCGTAAACAGCTTCCGCTTCTACTTTCCCTGCTACCGATACATCACCACTAGAGGTGATATCACCAGTAGAAATCGAACCGGAAGTCAATTGCCCACGGATTTCCATATTTTTGACTGTCTGATTTTCTTTAGTACCTACAATTAAATCGCCACTACTGGAAATGTGAAGAGCCGTACTGGTTTTCTGGTCCGTCATAGCCTGCTTGATTTCAGTATCTGCGGCTTCACGGGCAGAAGCTTCATTATCAATATTGGTCTGCAGCTGTTTATCCGCATTTTCCAGATTGGTAACCGAATATTT
>NZ_QSFA01000007.1:0-87732 GCF_003467125.1 Megasphaera sp. AM44-1BH | reverse complement strand
CATTTTCCAGATTGGTAACCGAATATTTGCGCTTACGTGCTTCTTCCTCAATCGCATCAGCATTGGATTTAACCTGGGTATCGAGAGCGGAAAGGTTAGCCCCCACACTATTGGTTTGGACCACATAGTTTCCGGTCTTCGTTGTATCATCGTAAACAGCTTCCGCTTCTACTTTCCCTGCTACCGATACATCACCACTAGAGGTGATATCACCAGTAGAAATCGAACCGGAAGTCAATTGCCCACGGATTTCCATGTCTTTGACTGTCTGGTTTTCTTTAGTGCCTACAATCAAATCGCCGGTGCTGGAAATATGAAGGGCCGTGCTGGTTTTCTGGTCCGTCATGTTTTGCTGGATTTCAGTAATGGCATCAGCACTGGCCTGAAGGCTAGTTTGAACTTGCTGATTAGATTTTTGAATATCTTCCTGCAGGCTCGTTATCCCGTTATCTACCCCTTCTTTGGTATAAACCGTTTGCTGATTGCCACTAGTATCAGTTACCGTCGCCGTATCCGCTGCATAGCTATATCCTCCGACGGGGAACAGCAGAAGTGCTGCTACGGCTGCCAGTGCAGCCCGTTTCGCCATGCGGCCCGTGCTCGTGGATTTGCTCGTGCCTTTGGCTAATTCCGAAGCTACGACGTAGCAATTTCTTGATTTACTCCAGATGACTTTAAATATCTTATTCATGTGTTCGCTTCCTTTCTGTATAAAAATTCATCTATATCTCTAAATTTGCGTACAAAAATAAGACCTCACAAAAAATCTGTTTTTTCAGAATTTTTATGCTTCTTTTTTAAAAATAAACTTAAAATATTCTTCCTGGAATTGGCGGTATTTCCGTTTTGCCAGCGGAATCTGATATCCCTGGATTTCGATATAATCGCTTTTGATGACATGAATGGCCGCCTGATTTACGATATACCCTTTGCCCGGTGAAATAAACTGGCCGGGAGAAATGGAATCCAGTGTCGCAAGCAGCTGTGCCAGGGCCTGGCGCGTCTCCAGAACCGCCCCATCGTGGGTATATACTTTCTGGATATGGCCTTTACTTTCTACAAACAGGATGTCATTGATTTCTTCCACCTGTATGCCGCCCCCAACAAGACGGAAAATGATTTTTTTGCTATGCCGCTGCCGGATGCTTTCCATGACCCGGTTCATAGCCTGATCAAACTGTTTTTGTGTAAACGGTTTGACGAGGTAATGCGCGGCCTGGACACCGAAGGCATCGACTGCAAACTCATCGCTCGTCGAAAGAAAGATGATTTCCGCCCGGCTTTTCTGGTTTCGCATTTCGGTTGCGACATCAGTTCCCAGCATACCGGGCATACAGATATCGAGCAGTACGATATCAAAATTCATTTCTTCTTCAAAGGCATCCAGAAACAGCATGGCATTATCATACCGGGAAATTTTGATTTCATACGTGCTGTCTGCAAAATACGTACGCACGGCGTTTTCCATGATATCCAGCTGTTCCGGTATATCGTCACAAAGGGCAATCCTCAGCATAGTATACCTCCTTTCAATATATGATATGAGCATCCGTCATTTCTCATTGCACTTGCATTATATCACGTGCTTTCCTTCGAAAAGCTTTCGTGTCATTAAAAGTGCATTTTTTGTCACAAGTGGGATTTTCTCATATTCACTCAGGTAAATTTACTGTTTCTTTTCATTTCTTCCGTCCTGATATGGGCAGAAGATAGATTTCAACGTTCTTCTCTTTTGATGATATTAGTATATAACAAAACATGTTCTGTCGATAGTATACTTTTGTATATACTTAGGGGATGCAGGACGGGAGAACCACAAAAAGCGGAACAAACTGGCGTATTTTTGTCAAGCCGGTTCATGCCAGGAAATTCCCGGTTCTCTTCCAGACTCCCCCACATATAGTATATGATGCAGAACTTTTTCTAATCTTTCTGCCAGAAATAGAGCCGCCGTCTGCTATCTGACCGATATACCGTTGGGGACATACTATGCCAGAAACTTGTCCTGACCGTAATACAAAGTGATTACTAGTTGACAGTTCAACATTTGCAGCAGAAAAGAAAAACTTCGACATCCGGCGGTAAGCAGGGAACAAAACCGGCCTGCTGCCCCAGGTTCCCGGGAAGCCAGTTCGTTTCACGATAAAACTATCAAAAAGTTGGTTGCTTTCATAAAAATTTATTGACAATCCCTGTATTTACAACTATAATGAATGTCATCAATAGAACACAGGGCGATGAAGCCCGGCTGTGCACACACCGTAGCGTGCTATAGCCGGGCTTTTCTGTTTCTCTATTGATAATCATTTATTCGTACTGCAATAGAATAAGAGCAGGCAGGTTGTTTCGAGGGGAAGTAAAAGGCTTGTCTGTATGAGGGGACAAAGAGGTCCTGCCAGCATCAACCTCCACGTGCTGTGCAGGGCCTCTTTCTTTTGCAGTCCACCAGAGGGGTGACAGGTATGAAAAAATTTTGGTGTTTGTTTTCCTGGTTCCTGCTCATAGCGCCTACTGCACTGGCTGCTGACGGGAGCGGAACCATCGACACGGGGGATACGGCCTGGGTGCTGATTTCCGCCGCCCTGGTCTTCATCATGACCCCGGGCCTCGGCTTTTTCTATGGCGGTATGGTCCGCAGTAAAAACGTACTGACGACGATTATGCAGAGTTTCTTCATCGTCGCCATGATTTCTGTCGAATGGATTATCCTGGGATATGCCATGACATTCGGCACCGATATCCACGGCTTTATCGGAAGCCTTGACAAAATCGGGCTGGCCGGTGTGGGCATGCAGTGCCTTTCCGGCGGTACAATTCCCGAACTGGCCTTTGTCGCATTCCAGTGCATGTTTGCTGTCATTACGCCGGCTCTGATCACCGGCGCCTTTGCCGAACGGGTCAAATTCCGTGCTTTCTGCATTTTTATCTTGTTATGGGCTATCTTCATTTACAACCCCATGGCTCACTGGGTCTGGGGCGGTGGTTTCCTGGCCCAGCTCGGCGCACTCGACTTTGCTGGCGGACTCGTCATCCACATCCTTTCCGGTGTATCGGGACTCACGCTCTGCCTGCTCATCGGCAAACGCCGCGGTCTCGGCAAATATCCTATTATTCCGCACAATATGCCCATGGTCGTCCTGGGAGCTACGCTCTTATGGTTCGGCTGGTTCGGCTTTAACGCCGGCAGTGCTCTCGGTGCCAATGCACTGGCAGCCAGCGCCTTCATCTGTTCCCAGGCCGCAGCGGCTGCCGCTACCGTTTCCTGGGTCCTCATCGAATGGTTCATCAATGGCAAACCGACCGTCCTGGGAGCCGCATCAGGCTGCATCGCCGGTCTCGTAGCCATTACGCCGGCTGCCGGGTTCGTCGCCCCCCTTCCGGCTCTCTATATCGGTGCTATCAGCGGTATCGTCTGCTATCTGGCCGTTGCCGTCTGCAAGAGCCGTCTGGGCTATGACGACGCCCTCGATGCTTTTGGCATCCACGGTGTAGGCGGCACGTGGGGTTCCATCGCTACGGGCCTCTGGGCTACGGTAGAAGTCAATCCGGACGGGGCCAACGGCCTTTTCTATGGCGATGCCCACCTCCTGATGGCACAGGTCATTTCGACAGTCGTTGCATACGCGCTGGCTATTATCGGATCTGTCATCCTCTACAAAATCATCAGCCTCTTCACGAATTTCCGTGTCGATGCCGATGAAGAAGTGGTCGGTCTCGATATCAATGAACACGGCGAACGCGGTTATATGCAGCAGACATTATAATATGGACAGCAACGGCCAGTGTCACACCCTTACCCAAGCACTGGTCTTTGCTGCATCAGCTGCGGGATTGACATGACGATCCCAAGACGTGTTACATGTATCTCCTTAACAAACAATCCCGCCGCTGATGCTATTTATAGATATATTTCCCAATGCAGGAGTGATTGTATATGAGAAAAATTACAAAGATAGACATCGTGACCCGTCCGAGCAAGCTGGACGAACTCAAAGCCGCCCTGAACGCCATCGGCGTCATGGGCATCACGGTCAGCCAGGTCTATGGCTGCGGCACACAGAAAGGCCACATCGAAGTATACCGGGGCAAGGAATACAAGGTAAATCTCCTCCCCCATATCAAAGTGGAAACGGTCGTCTGCGAAGTCCCTGTCGATGACGTCATCGAAACGGCCATGCGCATCTGCCAGACCGGGGAACCGGGCGATGGCAAAATCTTCGTGTTCAACGTAGAAGATGCCGTCCGTATCCGCACGGGAGACCGCGGTGCCGAAGCCATTATGGATGAAAAAGAACCGCCTGACACGGATTTCTGATACGACGAAGAGGCCGCTCTGCGAAGCAAAATGCTTCATGGAGCGGCCTCTTTTCGTATAGAATCTTATGGGATTTCCTTTATCCTTCTACCGATTCCAGAGCTTTTTTGATTTTAGCTGCCACGCCGGTCATTTTATAAGCCGGGATGGAGCAGACGCCGAGGCGGATACCCCGTGCCAGAGGAGCAGCGAAAATCAGGTCATCCCGTAGTTTTGTACAGGCATCGGCTGATTTCAGCGTCGGGACGGAGATGAAAAATCCGGCTTTGTAGGGTACGAAGTCGAGATTGCATGCCCGGGCTTCTTCCATGAAAATATCAGCACGACGGCGGATATTCTGGAAATATTCATTTTCTTCCGTTTCCAGTTCCTTGAGCAGCGCCGGATCCCGGCGTACGATGGACAACAATGTCATGGCAGCCCGGTTGATATTGGACCAGGATGTACGGGCCGAATATTTTCCCACTTCCTGAAATTCATCGATGACATCTTTGCTGGAAGAAAGACCTACGAGGGCACCGGCCCGCTGGCCGTAAAGGGTAAACCCTTTGGACATACTGTAGGCAAACATGACGAAGATGTGTTCCGGCAGATGGCTGAACTTCTTCATAAAGGTGCGGACTTCATTCTTATCACCCGTATAGGCAATATAGGCGATATCGACGAGGATGCTGATGCGTTTTCCATTCTTTTCGTGGAACCGGCACACATCGAGCACTTCTTCCCAGTCCCGGTCCGACAGGGCAAAGCCGGTCGGGTTATTGGCCGGTGTATTGAGCATGATGAGCAGAGAATCCTGCTGGCGCAGAATGGCCGCTACAGCCGAGGAAAAGGAATCGATATTGAAGGAGTGGCTGTCATCGAGCATGGCAAAGGTCGTGAGGTGACGGCCCACTTCATCGCAGAGATTGTCGTAGACGGACCAGCGCCAGTCCGTCGTCAGGACCTGGTCCCCTACTTCGGAATAGTTGCTGATGGCAATATGCACGGCCCCGGTACCGCCAGCTGTGGCAATAGCAGCCGCATAGCCATCGGGACGCTGGTCTTCAAAGGTCGCATCGATGACATCGCTGCGGTAATCGGCCAGCCCGATTGGCGGCGCATAGGTAATAAAATCGCTCATAGGCAGTGATTTGTACACTTTTTCAACGACGGGCAGACAGGCGACTTTTTCATCGTCGCCGGCATAACAGCCTACGGTGGCATTGACGACATGTTCGATGCCATATTTTTTTATGGCTTCTTTTGCCGCCGCGCTGGACGAAAATACGACATCATTTAATTTTTTCCCTTCCCGGCTGGCAGCTGCCATATATGTTGACATAACAGGACCCCCTCCAAAGCAAAAGCGTAAGTATTCTTTTTTATTATACCACGTAATGCCCGGTTTACATATATTTTTATGTAATTCACTCTTTTTCTTTCTGTTCTTCTGGTTTTGTCACGCTGGCCTTTTTTATTCCCTTCATGCCCAGAAGGTCCGAAAGGAGTTCACTCTGACTCAGTTCTTCTCCCACGTGTACGTTCAGTTCCAGTTCGACATTTTCCTCTTCTTCTCCGGAAAGCGTATGAAAGGAAAGAAGGGTCAGCTGATGACGCTGCAAGTATTCGGAGAGACGGCGGGACTGCCCCACCGTATTACGCATGGTCAGGTGCAGCACATAGGAATGGCGGCCCCGTTTCCGCATCATCTTATCCAGGCGGACAAATACGGTAAGGACGATAAATATCAACACCGTCGCAGCTGCTGCCGTCACCAGATAGCCGGCACCGACGACCAGACCGACGGCAGCTACGCCCCAGATGCTGGCCGCTGTCGTCAGGCCCTTGACACTGTGCCCTTTCTGATTGGCCAGAATCGTACCGGCGCCCAGGAATCCTACGCCGGAAATGACCTGGGCGGCAATCCGTTCCGGATCCGAACGGGTATAGCCATAGACAGAATAGAAATCGAGGGCGATATTGATAGAAATAATCATGCACAGGCAGGCGCCGAGACAGACGAGGATATGCGTACGCAGACCGGCCGACTGGCTCCGGGCCTCCCGTTCGTACCCGATCAGGCCTCCCAGGATAATAGCCACGACGAGCCGTATGATGCTGTCACTGGTACTAATCATCATGGGCATCACTCCTATTCATCAAAAAAGCGAAATCTTCACTTTTTCTTTATATTAGTTATAGTATAATATACGTCGGAAGGAAAATCTACGTTCTGCGCTTATATAGTGTTTCTATATTCCTTATACAGAATGTGTACAGAAAGGAGTCCTCCTGATGGGTAAACATATATTTTATCTCGATAACCTGCGTACGTTTATCATTTTCCTGGGCATCCTCTGTCTGGCCGCCGGTTCATTCCTGCCGGCTCCGTTTATGCCGCCTCATTATGTCTTTGCCGGCCAGCAGGGTACTATCGTTCCCTTTTATTATCTCTTTTATGAATTTGCCATGGCCCTGGTCATTCCCGTTCTCTTTTTCCTCAGCGGCTATTTCAGTGCGTCGAATCTGCGTATCCGCCTGCTGCAGCCTTATTTCAGGGGACGCTGGCTTCGTCTGGGCTGGCCCTTGCTGTTTGCCATAATTATCATGATGCCGGAAATAGCCTGGATCAGTGCCCGCAGCACGGGATACAGCGCAGGATTTTTCACATTTCTTACACAGCGCTTCCTGGGCCGGGGGTTTACCCTGGGAGTGTATGGATTCCTGGCAGTGCTCCTGTTGTTCACCCTGCTGCTCATAGGGGCCAAGAAAATCAATCATCAGGCCCTGCGTCATGCGGAACAATCGTCTCCGTCCCCGCTGTTCCTCATCCTCTTTGCCGGGGCTCATCTCATCCTGTCCCTCGTCGTCTACTTCGGCCTTCTCGGCCTGTCGCCGCAGGGTCTGTCCTCCATTCAGGCGTTCTTTGCCGGTCTGGGCTTCCAGCCTAGCTGGCTCATTACGGCCGCTTTGTACTTTCTCCTCGGCATCTATGCAGCCAAACACCGTTGGTTCATCCCGGGCGGTTACGTTCCGGGGAGTGTCTGGATGATCGCTGCCATTGGTTTTTGTGTCCTGTACAATGTATTTCCCTACTATCACGTCGTCATCCTCGCCTTCCTCTCTCTTTCGGGCACACTGGGACTGATTGCCGCCTTTGCCCGTTGGGGAGATCAGAGTTCACAATCGCTTCTCACCCTGTCCCATATGGCATATCCTGTATGGTACCTGAGCGAACCGGTGCTGGAAAACATCATGTATTTCCTCCTGCCCCTTACGATTGCCGCCCCGCTCAAACTGATACTGGCCCTGGGCCTGACGTTATTCTACGGCTATTTCGTCTACAAATACGCCTTATGCCATCTCGGGTGCTTTAAAACGCGGTGACCGGGATTTAAATAATTCGTTAATTTTTCCCCCTCTGCTGGCACAAAGACTCCTATCTATGCTATGATAGAACAAGTCAGATTATATATTTTCTTTTTTAGATAAGGAGTTGGATGAATTCTATGGATACATTGCTGCAATTAATGGAAGTCTATGGATATGCAGCCATGTTCGTGGCCATGGTAGCCGAAAATGCCAATATTCCCATTCCCAGCGAAGTCGTACTCGGTTTTGCAGGGTTCCTCATTTCCCAGCATATTTTCGATTTCTGGACGACCTTTATTATCGCCTGTGCAGCCGGGGTAACCGGCTCCGTGCTGAGTTACTGGCTCGGTTCGTATGGCGGCCGCCCTCTGCTCTTGAAATACGGCAAATATATTTTCTTCAATGAAAAGAAATTCAATATGGCCGAAAAGATGTTCAATAAGTACGGCGGCATTGCCGTCATCATCTGCCGTTGCCTGCCCGGTGTGCGGACGTTCATTTCCTTCCCGGCCGGCGTCGCCCGCTATCCCTTCGGCCGGTTCGTACTGTTTACGATTATCGGCACCATTCCCTGGACACTGCTTCTCGTCTGGGCCGGCTCCGTACTGGGCAGCCATTGGCGCGACCTGATCCAGTACAATCATCAGCTGCTCATCGGGATGGGCATCGTCTGCGCCGTCATTGCCATCGTCGGTCTCTGGAAATACCGCCGCAGCCGCAATCACCGCCAGACGGAATAAGCTGTATCACCTGCTGCCGCATCATTCATCATGCGGCAGTTTTTTTCTGATATATTTCAGGATGTAGAAAGGAGTTTTCTATGAAATCCCGCGGTCTCTTACTCGCCATCGCCATAGTCAGCCTGCTGTTTTTCCTGACTGGCAATGGGTCTCTGCCTGTCACCGACCCGGTAGAATCGAATTATGCCCTGACGGCAAAGGAAATGGTCTTGTCCGGTGACTGGATTTCTCCCCGGATTTTCGGTACATTCTGGTATGATAAACCGGTTTTCATCTACTGGATGCTCAGTCTGTCTTACACGCTGCTGGGATTCAGTGATTTTGCTTCCCGTCTGCCGGGAGCCGTGTTTGGCATGGGGTCGGTCGTCCTGTTTTCCTGGTATCTGCTGCGGCGCGGCACGCGGCGGGAGCTGGCCGTCCTGGGAGCAGCCGTCATGGCCACCAGTCTGGAAGTCTGGGCTGTCTCTCATTCTATCATTACCGATCAGATTCTCTTCTTCTTTACAGAAGCCACCCTGTTTTCTGCTTATATCGGGCTTACAGAAAAGCGTTCCTCATATATGACGGCCGCCTATGCCATGGCCGCTCTGGCAGTCCTTACCAAAGGGCCGGTCGGCATCGTCCTGCCCGGTATGTTTTTGCTGGCCTTTGCCGCCCTGCGCCGTGACATGTCACTGCTACGCCGGATTTTTCAGCCTCAGGGCATCGTCTTATTTCTCCTGCTCTGTCTGCCCTGGTACGGTATCATGTATCATCTGCACGGGACAGACTTTATCGACGGATTCCTGGGACTGCACAATATAGCCAGGGCCACCGCATCGGAACACCCGGAAGTCAATGTCTGGTATTACTATCTGGTACTCATCCCCGTCAGTCTGCTTCCCTGGACAGGGCCTGCGCTCTACGGCGCATGGCGCCACCGTCATGACGGCACCGAATATCAGTTCATGATGATCTGGGCACTGGGAACGATATTGTTCTATACTCTCGTCGCGACAAAATATCCCACCTATGCCTATATTGCCAACATACCGCTGCTCCTATATGCCGTGCTGGGCATTGGGGACTTGTATGAAAAAAACAAAACCCGCCTCTGGACGATTCTCACCGGGCCTGCCATCTTCTGGTGGCTGCTGTTTGCTGCAGTGCCTTTATTTTTCAAAAAGACCGCCTTTGTCCCCGGGAGCTGGATCGGGCTGTATATATTCATTCCCCTGTCCATCGTCCTGCTCCTGGCTTCCCAGAAAACCCATGCCTTTCCGGCACTGCCGGTCATGACAGCTGTCGGCACGGCTGTCATCTACATTCTGGTCCTCTATCAGGGGCTGGTGCCGTTCTATGGCTACCGATCGGCATCGGTTTTCCAGAGCCAGGAAAACGTACTGCAGGGACAGCTCTATTTCTTTGAAGAGTATCGCACATCCTTCACTTATTACACGGGCCGTACGGCCTTGTATACTGAACCGGCCGGATACGATGAAAATGCCCGGCTGCACCGTTCCTCTGTCTGGGCCGGCAAACATCCCTTCCCGGAAGAAGACAGCGCTCATCTCATGGCGCGCCTTACGGCAGGGGAAATGGTGACTATTCTCGTGCCACGGGGGCGCTATGACGACTATATCCAGTCGGAATTTTATCCGCTCACCCGGGAAGCGGGAAAAATCGGCGCCTGTTATGTGTTTTATACGAAGGAGGCTTTGCCATGACTATAGAAGATTTTATCCGCTCACTCCGGACGTATACCAGTCCGGCCGTATGCAATCCCTGGCGGGATTATGACCTGCAGTGCGATCTGGGCCCACAGGCACCAGAAATCCGCTGCCGGCAGCTGCAGGAATATCTGGCACCGCGTATCAGCCGCGCTCGTTATCTCTTTGTCGCCGAAGCCGCCGGATATCAGGGCTGCCGGTTTACGGGCATTGCCATCACGTGTGAACGGATGATTCTCGACGCCCACAAGCAAGTGACCAGTGCCATGGTCCTGGGCCATGCGGGACAGCGCACGAGCCGTCCTGACTCTCCGTATATGACCAGCCGCCCCCAGAGAGATCACGGCATGAATGAACCGACAGATACGTACGTATGGGGTGCTATCCTGGATAACGGACTCGATCCGCGGGATGTCCTGCTCTGGAATATTTTTCCATTTCATCCCCATAAGGCTTCGCCTTTTTCCAACCGCACGCCGACAGATGATGAACTGGCGGCAGGCCTTGCGTATACGCGCCAGCTGCTCGCACTCTGTCCGCAGCCGCTGCGCATCGGCGCCATCGGCCGCAAGGCAGCAGAGACGCTGCAAAGCGCCGGCATCGATGCCGTTGCCACCCGTCATCCGGCCAATGGCGGAGCCGGCCTGTTCCGGAAACAATTTGCCGATCTGATTAAACCTATGTAAAACGAATTCCATTGCCTATCCTGACGGGACCGTACTGCCATGAACTCCGTGTTCATGGTGTGCGGTCTTTTTTTGCATACCCTATACAGGTAGAGAAATCACACGAATCATCTATACGTTTATTTTATGATTATTTATCATAGTTAAAATGATTTTATTTTATCGTGTGTTCAATAAAAGGTAAGCTATTTTTGCGATTATTCTTTATTTTTATCAATGTATACAATATTATTTTTGAATTTTTTATTGACATAACCACATTTCACCTTTATAATAAATTCCAATCTGTACAACGTTTATCGTATGCGTTATAAAAATATGTCTGCGTTGTACCGGGGGGATATGAAGAGGGGGAATCGATATGTATAAAAAATTACGCGATCTGCCGGCACCGCAGGGGCTGTACGATCCGGCATTTGAACACGATGCCTGCGGCATTGGCTTCGTCGTCAATATGAAAGGAAAAAAATCCTATGATATCATAGACCAGGCTCTGACGATTCTGGAAAATCTGAAGCACCGTGGTGCCGAAGGCGCCGATGCCCAGAGCGGCGACGGCGCAGGGATTCTCGTACAGATACCGCATCAGTTTTTCTGCCGTGAATGTGACGTCCTGGGCTTTACCCTGCCGCCGGAAGGAGAGTATGGCGTCGGTATGATTTTTGCCCACCGCTATGAAACATTCCGCAAGAAACAGATGGAAGAATTCGAAAAAATCGTCAACGAAGAAGGCCTGTCCATCCTCGGCTGGCGTGACGTACCGGTCGATGAAAGCCTCATCGGGAGCATCGCCAAGACAATCCGGCCTCATTTCCTGCAGGTCTTTATCCGCAAGGATCCGGCTCTTACCAACCCGATGGATTTTGAACGCAAATTGTATATCATCCGCAAGATGGCAGAAAAGAAGATCATCCCGGCCAGCCAGGAAAAGGGCTCCGATTTCTACATCGCCAGTCTGTCTTCGCGGACGATTGTCTATAAAGGCATGCTGACCTCTATCCAGCTGCGCCATTTTTATCTGGACCTGTCCGACCTGGATTTTACGACATCCATGGCACTCGTCCATTCCCGTTTCAGCACCAATACCTTCCCCAGCTGGGCCCGGGCCCATCCGAACCGCTATATCGTCCACAACGGGGAAATCAATACCATCCAGGGGAATGTAAACTGGCTCAATGCCCGGGAAAGCAAATCCAAATCCAGTGATTTCCCGGACCTGGAAAAAGTCTTTCCCGTCGTCGATGACAGCGGCAGCGATTCGGCCATGTTCGACAACTGTCTGGAATACCTGTACATGACAGGGCACTCCCTGCCCCATGCCATGATGATGATGATTCCGGAACCGTGGGAAAAAGATCCGCTCATGAGCAAGGAAAAGCGGGATTTTTACCGCTATCACAATTTCATGATTGAACCGTGGGATGGCCCGGCCGCCATCGGATTCTGTGACGGCATCGTCATCGGCGGCATGCTCGACCGCAACGGCCTGCGTCCTGCCCGGTACTACGTCACCCGCGATGACCGGGTCATTGCCAGTTCGGAAGTGGGGGCTCTCTCTATTCCGCCGGAAGAGGTTCTCTACAAAGGCCGTCTTCAGCCGGGGAAGATGCTCCTCGTCGATACGCAGCAGCAGCGCATCATCGACGACGAAGAAATCAAACAGCAGATTGCCACGGAATTTCCTTATGGGGAATGGTATAAGAAGCACGTCATCGATCTGGACGATCTCATGTCCCGCCAGAATCTCATCGGCAGCGACAAAACGATCCCTTATGATCTGAAAGAGCAGGAAATGGTCTTTGGCTATACGCAGGAAGATATGGACAAAATCATCCTGCCCATGGCCCGCGATGGCAAGCAGCCCATTGACTCGATGGGCATGGACGTATCCCTGCCCGTCCTTTCAGACCGGCCCCAGCTGCTGTACGATTATTTCCAGGAAAACTTCGCCCAGGTCACCAATCCGCCTATCGACGGCGTGCGGGAAAATATCGTCATGAGTTCGCTCGTCATGGCAGGGAACGTCGCTAATATCATGGATCCCGATGATGAAAACACGGCCGCTCTCTACCTGAAACGGCCCATTCTCACCAATGAAGAAATGGCCGTCATCAAGTCTCTCATGACGGATAAGCTCCACACCTCGGTCATTTCCATGCTGTATCCCGTAGGCGGCGGCCCCGACGCGATGGAAACGGCTATTGAATCACTCTGCATCGATGCGCTGAAAGCCATCCGCAACGGCGCCAATATCCTGATTCTGTCCGACCGGGGCATCAACTCCCGTATGGCCGCCATCCCGGCCCTGCTGGCAACGGCCGCGCTCCATCATTTTCTCATCCGCAAGACCGTCCGTTCCGACGTCGGCCTCATCCTGGAATCAGGGGAACCGCGGGAAATCCATCATTTCTGCACCCTCGTCGGCTACGGCATCACGGCGGTCAATCCCTATGTCGCCCTGGAATCCATCAAGGAACTGGCGGCGAAAAAGAAGCTGGGAAAAATATCCTGTGAAGAAGCACGGGAAAACTATATCCGGGCTGCCGTCAACGGCATGCTGGCCGTCATGTCCAAAATGGGCATTTCGACCATCCACAGTTATCATGGCGCCCAGATTTTTGAAGCCGTCGGTATCAGCCGCGACCTGATCCAGAAATATTTCGTCAATACACCCAGCCCCATCGGCGGTATCGGCCTTACGGAAATAGCCAGAGAAAACGCACTGCGTCATGAAGCGGCATTTTCTGGCAGCGACACACTGCCCAAAGGGGATATCTACCAATATCACAAGGGCGGCCAGGCGCATATCATCGACCCGCAGGCAGTCCAGCTGCTGCAAAAATCCTGCCGCACCAATGACTATGACCTGTACCGCGAATATGCCGACCGGGTCAATACGTCGTCCACATATCGTCTGCGCGATCTGCTGGAATTCGTCTATCCTGCGGGCTGCAGCATCCCTATCGAAGAAGTCGAGTCGGAAGATAATATCGTCAAACGGTTCCGCACCGGCGCCATGAGCTACGGTGCCCTCAGCAAGGAAGCCCACGAATGTGTGGCCCGGGCCATGAATCGTCTCGGCGGCATGAGCAATACTGGCGAAGGCGGCGAAGACGCAGCCCGTTTTGATACGGATACGAATGATAAGATCAAGCAGGTCGCTTCGGCCCGTTTCGGCGTAACCAGCAACTATCTGGTCCATGCGGCGGAACTACAAATCAAGTGCGCCCAGGGTGCCAAGCCCGGTGAAGGCGGCCATCTGCCGGGCAGCAAGGTCTATCCTGACATTGCCAAAACACGCCACGCCACGACCGGCGTCGCCCTCATTTCCCCGCCGCCTCATCACGATGTTTATTCCATCGAAGATCTGGCCGAACTCATTTTTGACCTGAAAAATGCCAACCGCAATGCCCGTATCGGCGTCAAGCTCACCAGTGGCGCCGGCATCGGCACCATTGCCGCCGGCGTCGTCAAAGCCAAAGCCGATGAACTGACTATCAGCGGCTTCGACGGCGGTACCGGGGCATCACCGCGGACCAGTCTGCGCCATGCCGGTCTTCCCTGGGAAATCGGCCTTTCGGAAGTACAGCAGACACTGCTGCTCAATCAGCTCCGCGACCGGGTGCGCGTCGAAGTGGACGGCAAACTGCTCACGGGCCGCGACGTAGCCATCGCCGCCCTGTTCGGTGCCGAACTGTTCGGATTCGGCACGGCTCCCCTCATGGCCATCGGCTGCCACATGCTCCGCGTATGTCATCTCAACACCTGCCCGTACGGTGTCTGCACACAGAATGAAAAACTGCGGAAGAATTTCAAGGGCAAGCCAGAATATATCATCAATTTCATGCATTTCATCGCCCGGGACCTGCGGGAAATCATGGCCCGTCTGGGCTTCCACAAAATCGACGATATGGTCGGCCGCTATGATCTCCTGAAACAAAAAGATGCTGCACCGAACTGGAAGGCCGCTACGGTCAACCTGAAGCAGCTCCTCTATCGTCCGTACACGGATATCCACATCGGCCATCATTTCACGACACCCCAGGACCATGAAATTTCCAAGACCCTGGATATGTCGAAACTGGTGCGCATGTGCCGTCCGGCGCTGGAACAGAAGAAACACATCCGTGCCCGCCTGCGCATCAAGAACACAGACCGTGTCACCGGGACCCTTCTTGGCAGTGAAATCACGCGGCGCTACGGGGAAGAAGGGCTGACAGAAGATACAATCAAGCTCTGTTTCGTCGGATCAGCCGGTCAGAGTTTCGGCGCATTCATTCCCCGTGGTCTGACCCTGGAACTGGAAGGCGATGCCAATGATTATCTCGGCAAGGGCCTCTCAGGTGGCAAGATTATCGTCCATCCACCAGTAGAATCGGTATTCCCTGCAGAAGACAACATCATCATCGGCAACGTAGCTTTCTATGGCGCGACCAGTGGCGAAGCCTATATCAACGGCATCGCCGGTGAACGGTTCTGCGTCCGCAACAGCGGCATTACGGCTGTCGTCGAAGGCGTAGGCAATCATGGCTGTGAATACATGACCGGCGGCCGAGTCCTCGTACTGGGCCGTACAGGGCGGAACTTTGCCGCCGGCATGTCCGGTGGTATCGCTTACGTATACGACCTGGAACCGACAAACTGCAACCAGGACCTGGTGCATCTGGGAGATCTCACCGATGAAGGCGAAGTCTCCATCGTCAAGGACATGCTCGCCCGCCATGTCCAGTACACCGGCAGCGAACTGGGCCGCCGTCTCCTGGAAAACTGGGAAGACACCCAGGGCCGCATCACCCGCATCATCCCGACGGCTTATGAAGAAATGCTGGCTCTCATCGAAAAAGCAAAGGCTGAAGGCCACACAGATAAAGAAGCCCACATGATTGCGTTCCAGACAAAACACGGAAAATAATCCCAGCAGTACATAAGAAAAACCGGCAACGACTGCGCGCCTTTATGGCGCAGTTGTTGCCGGTTTCCCTGTTCCAGTTTTATTTCAGAAATGATTCTATCTGGCTGGCTTTGAGCACCCTGCCAGCTGATACCACTTTTTCATCTACGACAAGAGCCGGCGTGCTCATGACGCCGTACCGGGCAATCTGGGCAAAATCCGTTACGTCCAGCATTTCGGCATCAATGCCGAGATGCTGGACGGCTTCTTTCGTCACAGCCAGCAGTGCTTCGCATTTGCTGCATCCACTTCCTAACACTTTGATTTTCATCATACATTACCCTCCTGACTTATTTTTTCTTTCAATCCGGCAATACGACACCGGATTTGTTCCATGACATCGATATAAGCCGCATCATCTTTCCCTGTCGGATCTTCCAGTCCCCAGTCTTCATGATACCTGCCCCGGACAGCCGGGCACTGTACGCCACATCCCATAGTGATGACCCAGTCTGCACGGGGAAGTTCGGAAATCAGCTTGGGCCTCTGTCCGTTTTTTATGACATCTATACCATATTTTGCTGCCATCAGCCGTACGACATCGGGATTGATGGCATCTTTACTATGCGTACCGGCAGAATAACTGGAAAAAACATCTCCTGCCATCGCTCTCCCGAATGCCTCGGCAATCTGGCTGCGGCAGGCATTATGGGTACAAATAAAGGCAACAACGGGTTTACGTTTTTTCATATGAGAACCACCTCTTTGTGTGATTAGCAATCCTGACTAACGCCAGCATAACAGGAACTTCCGTCAGCACCCCTACAGTTGTAGCCAATGCTGCCGGACTGGCTGTACCGAACAAAGCAATGGCTACAGCAACAGCCAATTCAAAAAAATTAGAAGCGCCGATCATGCCCGCAGGAGCCGCGATTTCAAAGGGAAGATGTATGACTCTGGAAGCTCCATAAGCTATGAAGAAAATAAAAAATGTCTGAATCGTCAGCGGGATGGCAATGAGGACAATATGAAGCGGATTGCTAAGAATGATATTGGCCTGAGAGCTGAAGATAATGACCAGCGTCAATAATAGCCCAACGGTCGTAGCCCCATCAAATTTATGTACAAAAACCTGTTCCAGATAATCCCGGCCTTTACTCCGGACAACCTGTATCCGTGTAATAATTCCCGCCAGCAAAGGCAGGACGACAAATAAACCGACACTGATAAAAAGTGTACTATACGGAACGATAACCTGCGAAACGCCCAGAAGAAATTTTACGATAGGCACAAAGGCTATCAGGATAATGAGATCATTCGTAGCTACCTGAACTACCGTATATGCCGGATTCCCATGGGTCAGCGTGCTCCAGACAAAAACCATGGCCGTGCATGGTGCTGCACCCAAAAGGACAGCGCCGGCCAGATACTGTCTCGCCAGTTCTGGTGTCATAAAACTGGCAAAAACATCATAGAGAAAAACATACGCTATAAAATACATTGTAAATGGCTTAATCAGCCAATTTGTAATCCAGGTGACAAATAATCCTTTGGGGTTCCTGCCGACTTCCCGGACACTCTGGAAATCTACTTTAATCATCATGGGATAAATCATAATCCATATCAATACGGCAATGGGGATTGATATGCCCGCAATTTCCATGCTCCCCAATATGGCAGGTATTTGCGGGATACTATGTCCGATCAGTATTCCCACTACCATACAGAGCAGAACCCATATTGTAAGATATTTTTGAAAAAAATTAATTCCCGATTCTTTACGATTCATACGATTCACCTCACGTCTTATGTGATATTACCGGTCTGCGCCTGTTGCGTCCTCATCGGAACAGGGCTCCGCCTTCCGGTAGCAGTCAGGGCCGCAATTCAGGGAATCAATAAAGGAACGGAACGCCGTAAGGACATCACAATTGAGGGAATAGTAGGTATTCTTCCATTCTTTACGGCTTTTTACCAGTCCACATTCTGTCAGTATTTTCATATGATGAGACAACGTGGGCTGGGTGATCTGAAAATGTTCCAATAACTTACAGGCGCACATTTCTCCTTTTGTCAGCAGCCCGACAATCTGCAGACGGTTGGAATCCCCCAGCGCCTTACATATGAGGGACACATCTATAGCATTCATTTTACCACCTCACAATAATACATATCGTAGAGCATTGAAACCGTATCCGACCAGAATGATTCCCACTACACAGATGGCTACAAAGACGCCCAGCAATTTTGGCTTTACGGCCTTGCGCAGTAAAATCAGGGACGGCAGGCTGAGTGTCGTCACGGCCATCATGAAACTGAGGACAGCACCGAGAAGAGCCCCTTTTCCCAGCAGTGCTTCGGCAATGGGAATAGTTCCAAAAATATCAGCATACATGGGAACGCCTACCAGCGTCGCAAGGATGACGCCCCATTGATTCTGACTCCCCAAAACGGTTTCGACCATGGTTTCCGGAATCCAGTTGTGAATCAGTGCTCCTATGCCTACGCCAATCAGGATATAGGGAAATACTTTTTTAAATGTCCCGGTCATCTGGTCTCTGGCAAATGACAGCCTGTCCCGTACGGTCAGTTCAGCCGGTTCTATATCCGGGCCGGCAACAGCCTGACGGATAAAATCTTCGACCTCATTTTCCAGATGCATCCGTTCTATAACCGAGCCCCCTATGACGGCAATGATAAGGCCAAACACGACATAGGCCGCTGCAATCTTATACCCAAAAATACTAATCAGCAGGACGAGACTCCCCAGATCTACCATAGGCGACGAAATGAGGAACGAAAAGGTAACTCCCAGCGGAAGGCCGGCACTGGTAAATCCCATAAACAGCGGAATGGATGAGCATGAACAAAAGGGAGTAACCGTTCCCAGCAAAGCTCCCATGATATTCGCCCCGATTCCATGAAACTGGCCCATAATTTTCCGGCTCCGCTCGGGTGGGAAAAAGCTCTGGATATACGAAATAGCAAAAATCAGGACACAGAGAAGCAGAGTAATCTTGATGACATCATATAAAAAGAACTGCAGGCTGCCACCCAGCCGGCTCTCTATATCCACGCCGGCCCATATCAATCCATCCGCAACCAGACCGTTCAGCCATTGCATCCCTAAAATCTGATTTTGAATAAACAACCACATCATACGCACCTCCTTCTTATCACATTTATCTTCATCTATGTGATAAGGATACTACTCACATTGATATTTGTCAATATGATTAGTGGATGAGGCGGCAAAAAAATATACCTGCCACCGGCAAAGTATAGTATAATAGTATCATTCTCTCATGAAAGGATGATAGATATGTATATTGATGACGCTGAAGGGATGGTATTCCGTCCTCCCAGTGAAGCCTATAGTTTTATATTGCGTGCCACCATCGGTTGTTCCCACAATACGTGCACGTTCTGTCCTATGTACAAGGAATCGCGGTTCCGGATGCGTCCCCTTGCAGAAATCGACGGCATCATTGAACGCGGTGCCGCTGCGTATCCTTATGTGCGCCGTGTATTTATCGCCGATGGCGATGCCCTGGTCCTGAAAACAGAAGACCTGCTGCATATCATAAAAAAATGCTACGATTTATTTCCCCGCCTGACCCGCGTCGGTGCCTATGCGACTCCTGCGGACATCGACCGCAAGACGCCGGAAGAACTGGCCGCACTCCATGAAGCCGGCCTTGGGATTCTCTATACGGGAATCGAAAGCGGCGACGATGCCGTTCTCACACGGGTCCATAAAGGCACGACGGCAGAACTCACCGTGCGGGCCGGTCAGAAAGCGCTGGCCGCGGGTTTCAAATTATCTGCCATGATTCTGCTCGGTCTGGGCGGGCAGGAACGAACCCACGAACATGCCCTGCACACGGCAGAAGTCGTCTCCGCCATCAATCCTACTATGCTCAGCGCCTTGTCCCTTATCATTCCTGAATTTGTTCCCCTGTACAACGAAGTGCTGGATGGCACCTTTACGCCTCTGACGGCCCGGGGATTTATCCGGGAACTGGACGAGCTCCTGCGCCATACGGAAATGACCGAACCCTGTATTTTCCGCAGCAACCACGTTTCCAATCTCTATCCCGTAGGCGGCACGCTGCCCAAAGACAAAGAAGCCATGCTCCAGGCACTGGAACAGATGATGCCCCACATGGACGATACGACTCCCATTCTGGGCGACGTAACGCATTTTTAAAACAAAAAAACAGAGGATGCTGCAATACAGGCTTTTAGAGCCATTCTGCGCATCCTCTGTTTTATTTTTATATATTCTCTTTTAATGCTGAGCCGGAACGGTAATGGTTTCGCGCTGTTTTTCTGCATTCCGCGCTTCTATCTTATCCATATTGCGGGCAAAAACCCCGGCCAGGATCGACCCGGTGACCTGATGGATAGCGGCACCGACAGCGGCCGGAATGGCCACGGCCGGAGCAAAGAAGACAGAGACGAGGGAAATAGCCAGAGCATCGTTCTGCATGCCGACTTCCAGTGTAACGGAGTGCTGCTGTTTTTTGCCCAGTCCCAGTTTACCCGTAACGAGATATCCGATGAGAAAACCGCCCAGATTATGAATGAGTACCATGAGAATGATGAAGAAACCCATTTCCAGAATCTTGGCACCATTGATGGCAATAACGCCGCCGACGATGACCAGTACGCCAAAAGCTGAAATGAGTACCAGTACTTTCGACAATGAAGCAACGTGCTTCTCCCCCATGACGCGATGAACGATAAGACCCAGAACCAACGGAACCAGAATAACTTTCATGACCGTCATGGCCATGGCAAAGAAGGAAACTTCAACCCACTGGCCAGCCAGTCCCCAGACGATAAAGGGCATCATGATGGGGGCCAACAGGGTCGAACAGGTCGTGATGGATACGGACAGTGGCACATCAGCCTTTGCCAGGAAGCCCATGACGTTGGATGCCGTACCGCTCGGGCAGGACCCCAGCAGAATCATGCCGACTGCCATTTCAGGCGGCATCTGAAAAGCCAGCACCAGACCATAGGCCAGAAGCGGCATAATCGTGTAATGGGCCGTGCAGCCAATGAGGACTTCCTTCGGCCGTTGCAGGATAAGTTTGAAATCTTTGGCATGCAGCGTCATCCCCATGCCAAACATGATAACTCCCAGAAGCAATACCGTATGCGGTACAGCCCATAAAAATGCGCCCGGCATAAAATATGCCCAGATGACGACAAGGAATACGATGTACGTCAGATTCTTTCCTACAAAACCACTTAACTTCCCGATTAAATCCATCATATAAATCCCCCCGATGATACTGTACGAATGAAAACATAACTATACCCCAATAACAAATCCTGCAGCTGCTCCGACTTTTATAAAAAAAACACGCTTTGCCTCTGTAAAAGAGACAAAGCGTATAGCTCTGCGGTACCACTCTTATTGTCGTAACGACCCCTCTGTGCATCTCCGGAGCCCCCGCTCCTTGCAATGCCTGACCCGATAACGGTGGTCTTCCGGCTGCGTCTACTTGCAAAGCGTTCGGGCAGCTGCTCATGGGTGACTTCACGGTATCTGCCCATCCCGTCTCTCAGCCTGCAACGGGTCTCTGTCATGGGGGAATACCCTTACTACTCCCAGTCAACACTGTGTCTGTGGATTTGTTGATGCTTATTATACGCACGGTGTATGAGAAAGTCAAGAAGTTTTTTTCTTCTTATCTTTAAAAAAGCACGTATCGAAACGTTAAACTTAAAATTATTAATATTGATTATTCGGATATTCTCATTAATAATTAACGTCCTGTATTCATAGAATCTTAGAATTGTAATGCATTCCCTCTCGTTATTTCAAATTTCATTTTGTCTTACTTTTGCTGAAATTTGTAGTATAATGAAGAAAAATCCCGTAAACCAAGGAGGTCCTGCCTTATGAAAAAGATATGTTTCTTCCTCATCCTGCTCGTTACGTTAGCAGGTGTATCCTTTGCCGCAGATACGGCCAGTTCATCACCTGCAGCCGCCACACCAGCTTTGGCCAGCCAGCCGGCAGCGGATACGGTACGCTTTGACAACGAACGGACGGTCCTTCTGGTCCGCACGACACAAAGCGGCTACCCCGTCCGTTTCATGGAGCAGCGTCTGCGCCAGCCCTTCCGCCTTCCCTACTGGGACCGTCTGTCTGCAACAGAAACCATCTCTCCGGAAGATATTACAGAAGATACGATGCAAAAACTGGCCGGATCGTACAAGGCGGATATCGTCCTCGTACCGGTCGTGCGCACCTGGGTCTGGCGGCAGTATCACGCATACCGCGGCTGGTACGATGATGACGAATTTTTCACAGAATGCTGGTATGACCTGCGGGTATACGCTTACAATGCCAAAGACCAGACACTAAAGAGCTATAGTTCCCGCGGCTCAGAACGGGATGAAGCCTCTATCCTCAACGATCCTAATGAAATCCTGGGACGGGCCATGGACCAGATTCTGGAAAAAATGCCGTACAAACGTATCCCGACAGACATCGAACGATAATCAGCCGCTGATTTTACGCTGAGAAGCTTCCATCCAGGCCGCACCGGCAATTCCCGGCGTCGTCATTTCCCATGGGGACAGGATATGTTCCATCTGTTCTTCCGTAAGGATGTGATGTTCCCGGATAATATCCCGTACGGGCCGTTTGGTCGCATAAGCTTCCCGTGCCAGGAAGGACGCTTTTTCATAGCCGATATGTGGCAGCAGTGCCGTGATGATGCCGACACTGTGATCTACCCAGTACTGGCACTGGCTGCGGTTGGCTTCCAGTCCCTTCAGCAGTTTATCGATGAACGCATGAATGGCATTCGTCAGGCACTGCATGGCACTGAAAAGATTATATGCCATGACCGGTTCCATGACGTTGAGTTCAAACTGGCCGTTTTCCGAAGCGAAGGTGACGGCCAGATCGTTGCCGATGACCTGATAGCAGGCCTGGTCGAGCACTTCTGCCATGACCGGATTGACTTTCCCCGGCATGATGGACGAACCGGGCTGACGGGCTGGCAGTTTCAGTTCATTGAGGCCACAGCGCGGGCCCGATGCCATGAGGCGGAAGTCATTTGCCATTTTAATCAGCACCAGAGCCGTGCATTTCATGGCCGACGATACTTCGGCAAATCCGTCCGTATTATTGGTCATGTCGATGAGATTGCTGGCCGTCGTAAACAGTTCGCCCGTAAGTCCCGACAATTCTTTGGCCACACCGCGGATATACTGCGATTCGGCATTGAGGCCCGTACCGACGGCAGTGCCGCCCATATTGATGGTATGTACACCTTCAAGAGACCGTTTGATCCGTTTGCGACCGCGATGTACGGCTGATGCATAGGCGCCCATTTCCTGGCCCAGTGTCACCGGGACCGCATCCTGCAGGTGTGTCCGGCCCATTTTGATGACATCTTTAAAGGCTTCCTCTTTATCGAGAAGCGCCAGTTCCAATGCCCGCAGTGCATCATTCAGTTTTTTGCCTTTCAGGATGAGGCAGACCTTCATACTCGTAGGAAATACGTCGTTTGTAGATTGGGCCATATTTGCATGATTATTCGGCGATACGATATCATAGCGTCCCTTGGGCTGGCCCAGGATTTCCAGTGCGCGGTTGCAGAGCACTTCGTTCATATTCATATTGACCGATGTGCCGGCACCACCCTGAATCGGATCGACAGGGAACTGATCCAGCCATTTTCCCGCCAGGATTTCATCGGCGGCCTGCACAAGGGCTGTGCCGATTTTCTTCGGCAGACGGCCTGTTTTCATGTTGGCCAGCGCAGCTGCTTTTTTGACCAGCGCCATGGCATGGATGAAATCCGGGTCGAGATGATTGCCTGTAATATGGAAATTTTCCATAGCACGCATGGTCTGTACGCCATAATATACATCATCCGGCACATTCATTTCTCCCAAAAAATCATGTTCTGTTCTCATGATACCCCTCCTGGTCACGCACTGTTGTATACAGTATGCAATGATTATGATAAAAAAATAAATGAAAATTTATGAATCCATATTTCCTAGGAATCAGCATAGCAAAAGGCGCTGCCGGATTTATGTCCAACAGCGCCTTTGCCGCATGTCCTATGAAATTTAGCTATATCTTAACGCTATTTGAAATGGTTGTCAAGATGGAGTATGCCACAACGGATACAGGATATATTCTTCCATATCGTGCAATTTATTGAATATAATTCTAATTTCTTTAAATATTTACATTGTCTTCCGATTGCCTTATAATTTTCTTAGGATAAGTCTATCTTAAAATTTTGTTTTTATAAAGGAGACGATTTGCATGGAATTAGAAGAAATGTGGAAAAAGATGGTCGATTGTCTGCACAAAGAAGTTAAACCTGCCACAGGGTGTACGGAGCCGATATCTCTTGCCTACGCATCGGCTGTAGCCGCAGAAAAGCTGGGCCAGCCCGTAGAGAAAATCGAAGCAAGGGTATCGGCGAATATGATGAAAAACGGTATGGCCGTCATCGTACCGGGAACGGAAACACCGGGGCTGTACATTGCGGCAGCTGTCGGTGCGCTGGGCGGTGACCCTAAAGGCGGTCTGCAGGTACTGAAACGCTTGTCTCCCGAAGTCGTACGGAAAGGCAAAAAGATGGTCGCTGACAAGCTCGTATCCGTCGATATCGCTGACGTACCCAACGTTCTCTATTCCGAAGCCAAAGTCTATGGCGGCGGTCATACGGCACGGGTCTGCATTGCCGACGATCACACCAATGTCGTGCGTATTGAAAAAGACGATGCCGTCCTCTTTGAAGCACCGCCCATGAAGAGCGACGAAGTCTCCCCGGAAGAACAGTTCCTGAACAACCTGACATTAAAGGACGTCTATCAGTTTGCAACGGAATGCCCCATTGGCGATATCCGCTTCATGGAAGAAGCCGCCAAATTGAATGAAGAATTGTCCAAAGTCGGTCTTTCCGAAAAATACGGCCACTGCATCGGCTATACGATGAAATCAGAAATCCACACGGGCTTCCTGAGCAATGCCCTGCAGGATACGATTATCATGAAAACAGCCGGAGCATCTGACGCCCGCATGGGAGGTGCCCCGCTTCCGGCCATGACCAATTCCGGTTCCGGTAACCAGGGCATTACCGCCACCATTCCTGTCGTCGTAACGGCCCAGAAAGTAAAAGCATCCAAAGAACAGCTTATCCGTGCCCTTACCATGTCCCACATGACGGCCATCTACATCCACAGTTTTCTCCCCAAACTGTCAGCTCTCTGTGCCTGCGGCACGGCTGCTATGGGTGCCGCTACGGGGATGGTCTGGCTTCTGGGTGGCAAATTCCAGGACGTACAGGACACGATTTCCAATATGACCGGCGACCATATCGGCATGGTATGTGACGGCGCCGGAAACAGCTGCACCCTGAAAGTGGCCACTGCCTGCGATGCCGCCTGCCGGGCTGTCATGCTCAGTCTGCACAATATCCGCGTAACCGGCAGTGAAGGCCTGGTCAGCAACAATCCCGATGAATCCATCCGCAACATTGGCGAACTGGCTAAAAAGGGAATGGAACAGACCGATAAGGAAATCCTGCAGATCATGCTCCACAAAAACAAGCTCGATACCTGAAACGTTTCAGACAGCTTTTGAAAACAAAAGAATTTACACAAACATAAAAGCCGAAGCAAGATGAGCATTTTCCCATCTTGCTTCGGCTTTTATTATTACAGGTCTTTTTTCAGATAAATCACATTGGGCATAGGATTGTGGTAATACGCCGGGATTTCTGTAAACCCGAACCGTTCATACGTATGGATGGCGCTCTTCATCGTATCGGTGAACGAATCCAGCACCATTTCTTTATATCCGTCCGCGCGGGCCTGCCGGACAATCTGCTCTACGAGCATGCGGCCGGCATGAAGATGACGGTATGCCGGTTTTACGTACAGGCGTTTCATTTCGCACCGGCGGTCATCATGACAGTGATAGGCAACACAACCGATAACCATCCCGTCATCGGCCACAGCCGCATAGATGCGCCCGTAAGGCGGTACATAGCGTTGTTCCAGATGGGCCAGCTCATCCGACAAATTCTGAAAGCTCAGATCCATGTGCAGAGAATCGGTATATTCCACAATCAGCTTCTTTAATTCAGGAAGCCGCTGCGTTCCATCAATAATTTTCATGCCAATCCCTCCCGTACCTTTTTTCTTTTAGTATACTACAGAGCTTTGGTTTTTCCTATATATGACCCGCTCATCCCTAAAACGCATAAATTAATAGTTAGAGCTTGTATTCATGCAGCGTATCATATACAATAAGTATAATATGTTATTCCCGGAGGTGATGATCATGTTTACCAAGCGCGTACTGGCTATCCATGATTTATGCTCTTTTGGCCGATGCTCGCTTACTGCTGTCGTACCGGTTATTTCTGCCATGGGATTTCAAGTCTGTCCCCTGCCGACATCCTTGTCGAGTAATAATATAACCTATCCCACCTGTTATAGTTCGGATGTATTGCCAGATACACGTTTATTCATGGAGAAATGGGAGGAAATCGGCTGTTCCTATCAGGCTATTTACAGTGGCTTTTTATCAGATTTCCAACAAATTCAGATTGTCAGGGAAGCCATCAGCCGTTTTTCTGACGAAGATACTCTCGTCGTCATCGATCCGGTCATGTCATTCGACGACCATCCTCTTCCGTCTTATACACCGGATATGATTGAAAACATGCGCAGCCTTATACGGCAGGCCACGGTCATTACACCTACGCTGATGGAAGCCTGTATGCTGACCGGGACACCAGTTGTCCCATCTTCTCCTTCCTTGAAGGACGTTCTCCGGCTGTGTCATCTGCTCTCCTCACTGGGGCCGCGGTATATCGTGATTACCCGTATTCCCGCATCAGATATAAAGATAAACAGCGTCAGTTTTGACGGCCTTACCCACACCTATGATGAATGCCGGATTCACCGCACGCGGAAATGTATCGATGGCCTGAACGATTTATTCGCCAGCGTCCTAACAGGCGCACTGCTCCGGAATCATTCCATTCACATGGCCATGCGCCTGTCTCTCGATTTCCTGTCCTATGCCCTTGATTATACCCGTCAGGCCGGTTCCGACGCCCGTGAAGGAATCCAGATTGAACCGTGCTTACGACAGCTTCTCAAGATTTAACGAGACAGTCTTTTTGTATTTTGAAAGAATATATCCTGCACAACAGACGAAAAGGGCCAGTGCCGCCGGAACGACAAATTCTGTCCAGCCGCCAGCCGTCTGCATAATCAGCTGTCCTACGATTTTATCATGCATAATCATAGAACCCGCCGTTCAGCCCAGAAGGCCGGCACCGCCATAGAGTACAACAGGAAAGCGGTCCATGACTCTTCCAATGACCGTACTGCCACAGACGATGATGGGGATACTGATGAGAAATCCGCAGGCGACGAGGAGAAAACTGCCATGAGAGGCTCCGGCAATAGCCAGTACATTATCGACGCCCATGGCCGCATCGGCAATGATGATGGTCCGGATAGCCCCCATCAGATTATCCGAAGCATTAATCTGTTCATTATGCTCTGCCGGCAATAATAATTTTACAGCAATGGGCAGCAGGATAAGTCCGCCCAGAACCTGCAGATAGGGAATCGTCAGGAGCCATACGGCAATCAGCGTCATAACCAGGCGGATGACGACAGCTCCCCCCGTGCCGATGAGGATGGCTTTTCTGCGCAGAGCCGCCGGCAGCTTATTGGCCGCCATGGCAATGACGACAGCATTATCGCCACCGAGCAGAATATCCAGCATAATGATAGAAATGAGGGCCGTCACAAAATCCCAGGAAACAAAGGTCCATTCCATGATGTATTCTCCTTTACATGAACATACGATAAAAAATGAGACTTTCCCATGCCGTCTGACGGACAGTATGGAAAAGTCTCACCTATTGTAAAATGGTTACAACGCAGGCGCCAGCCCAATCGGGCATGCATGTTGACGCCAGCTAAAAGGTTACTCCCTTTTACTACTATATGTGGTTGTGCGAATAGTATACCAGATACGGAGGCCTCGTGTCAATAGAATTTAGAATGCCGGAATGACCGCTCCCTTGTATTTTTCTTCCATGAATTTCTTGATAGGTTCGCTCTGATAAATCTGGACAATCTTCTTGTATGTCGGATTGTCGGCATCCTGTTCTCTTACGACCAGTACAGCCGCAAAAGGCGAATCTTTATCTTCCCGGAACAGCGAATCTGCCATCGGGTTGAGTCCTGCTTCCAGCGCATAATTTGTATTGACCGCTGCCAGATCGACATCATCCAGGGAACGGGGAAGTTGGGCCGCGTCAAGTTCTACAATCTGATAATTCTTAGGATTTTCTGTAATATCTGTAATGGCCGGGAATTCTACGCCATCTTTCGTCTTGATGAGTCCGGCCTTTGCCAGAAGAAGAAGGGCACGGGATCCATTGCTCGGATCGTTCGGAATAGCAATCTTGCCTCCTTCTGGCAGGTCTTTCAAATCCTTGTATTTATGAGAATAGACTGCCATAGGCGCTACGAGGATTTTGCCGATAGCTTTCAGCTTCAACCCTTTTTTCTGTACCATGTTGTCCAGAAATGGTTTATGCTGATAGGAATTCATACCGAGTTCCCCGTTATCCAACGCCGCATCAGGCGTAACAAAATCAGAGAATTCTACGACCTGGATATCGATTCCCTGTTTAGCTGCTTCTTTCTTGACTTCTTCCATGATTTCCGCATGAAGCCCCTGGGTAACGCCTACCTTGACAGGCTTCTTATCCTGGGAACTGCCGGAACCAGAATTGGATGAACTGCCACAGCCAGCGGCAAATACGCTGATGGCAGCAATGGCAGCAACGGTAATAATTGTCTTGACTACATGTTTCATGGGCTCTGTTCCTTTTCCATACAAAACTTTGAGAAATGGCGGATTCATCTTCCCGCTGTACCATTTTCGAGGCGAAGAAAAAGCCATCAACAGACGGTGATGGCTTGTGAATCAATCGGTATTCATCTGCCGGAACCTTCCGTTGGAATTGGCACCTTTCTGTAATAGCAGGTTGCCGCAGCGTCACCGGGCCAGTCCCTCAGCTGCTCTTGATGAAATCATATTCTCTTATTGAAGCAAATTCTACCATGGAATACAGAATCCATTTGTAGCCATTGATACGAATTTCTAAAAAAGTCACGGGGAATATAAGAAATTTGAATTTAATTCTATTTCTACCAGCCTTTTTTACCAGCAAGAACGGCATCAGGGATGTCTCCTTTTTCAAAATCCGTCATTGCCTGATCCAGAATGGCAAACCCTTTCTTCAAATGGTCATCTGATATATTGAGCGGTGGCTGTACCCGAAGGACATTGGCACCAACATTAATAATCAGGAGATGATTTTCATAGGCCCGGTATAAAATTTTATAAGTACCTTCCGGATCAGCCCTGCTTTGATCCGTTCCCTCTTTCTTTACAATACCAATACCCATAGACATGCCGATTCCCCGCACAAATCCTACTATATCAGGATGTTTCCGCTGCAACTGACCGGCTTCTTCCCAAAGGAGCTCAATGGTCCGGGCCAGTTGTTCCTGAAAAGCTCTTCGCTGCAAGATGGTAAAGAGTGCATTTCCTGCCGCGCAGGATACCTGGTTTCCTCCCAGCGTAAACAGATGAGCCGGAGCAGGAAGAGAATCCATGATGTCAGCCCGTGCCATAAAAGCCCCCAGAGGGAATCCCCCGCCGATAGACTTTCCCATAATGATACCATCGGGGATGACACCATAGTGTTCGATGGCAAAAAACTTGCCTGTCCGGTAAAAGCCCTGCTGTACTTCTTCAGAAATAAATAAAATATGGTATTTCTTACATAAGTCATATAGTTTCCGGATGAATATCGGATGCGCCGGCAATATGCCCCCATCTCCCTGTATCGGTTCGATGACAACAGCTGCTACTTCCTCCGGTGACAGATACATCGAAAAAGCATTCTCTATGGCCTGCAGACAATCCCGCTCTACCTGTTCATCAGGGAGATTGATGCCAAAAAAAGGAAAATGATAAATTTCTGGAAGAAATGGCCCCATTTTTTCCCGCATTCTCGGTGTGCAGGCAGTCATACTGCACGAACCGTAAGTATTTCCATGATACGAGTTCAAAAAGGTAATAATTTTTTTCCTTCCCGTATAAGCCCTGGCAAATTTTACAGCACAATCATTGGCATCGGACCCACAGTTGCCAAAGGCAATCTTAGCCTTTACCCCTCCCGGATAGACGGAAACCAGATTTTCCGCATAGGTAATCGTCGCTTCGTTATATGTGTATGCCGGAGTATACTGCGTGCATTTCTGAAATTGCTCTTGTACGGCAGACATGATTTCCGGATGGCAGCTTCCCAGATTCAGCGATGATGCACTCGTAAGGAAGTCAATAAAACGGTTGCCATCTTTATCGGTCACAATATCCCCCTGTGCAGATTCTACTACAAGAGGAAAATACGAAAGATGCTGGCAAGTTGCAACAACTTCTGCATCCCGGTTTACCCATTCCTGACACGCCATCTGTTTCATACTCTTTCAGCTCCTTCTCCTCCAAAATCCGGTACGTTAATTCTCGTTATACATTTCCGCTTCAATTTCAGCATCTGGATCATGACTGTTAATTTTATATAAGCCAATCGTGAGCATAGGCAGTGCAAAGAAGAGGAAGAACCCCCAGCATATAATGCCATAGCCCTGAGCAATAAGCGGAATCAGCCCAAAGGTAGACACAACGACCCCCAGAGCGGTAAGACCCACCGCAATGGTCGGACGTACCCAGCGTGGTACATAGCCTTTCGCCCGTTTATATGCAATTTCCACACGGTCATCCACGGCTTTGATAAAGCCGGTGCCAGTCGCGATGAGCGTACCCAGGAGTACGCTTTCGAAGAGAATATAAAGCCACAGCATATTCAATTCTTCGAAAACGACTGCAACAGGTATTTCTGCCTGGATAGCTGCCGTAAAATTGCAGCCCATCACCAGTAGGAGCAATACGGTCGGAATAATGCCAAAGATTCCGGAAATAATTCCACACACGACAGCTTCTTTGCGGGTTTTTAAATCCCGTACCGTGTATAATACCACGGCGACAACGACAAGATTATAGAAGGAATACCGCAGGCCATTGAACCACCAGTCGCCTCCAATTTCCGCCCTGGCGAATTCATTGGCAATGGCTCCGCCGAATTTGTAGAAAACGACAGCCATGAAAAGGATGTATACGGCATACAGAACATATCCCCACAAGGTAAGTGCCTTTTCAATCGTTGCCGTTCCTTTCAAGATCAAAATCACCATACCAGCCGAAAGGATTCCAATACCAAACCATTTTGAAAGCCCGGTAAGACTGTTGAGCATACTGCCAGCACTGGCACAGACGACGCCCATAATGATGACCATCATGGCCCAGTAACATACTTCATACAGGATAGCACCCCGTCCGAGAAGCTGTTTCATGAGAGATCCATAATCATAGGTCTTAAAAATACGGACGAATTCAAAGGTAATCACACACATCAGTGTCCAGACAACCATCGTAATCATCTGTGCCAAAAAACCACCCAATAGTCCCTGCGTCCCAAAAAATTGCGCAATCTCAGCACCTGTACCATAACCGCCGCCAATGACTACTTGTTGAAAAACAAAACCGGGAATAACATATTTCGTCCAACTCGTCTTCGCCTTTTCCATATCGTCACGTCCTTTCTCTAATACATTTTGTCATGAAAAGTGCAAAAGATATCCTGCTGACAGCGCTATCGTGTACAATTATCGCTCCGCCCTAAATCATTATGATATATATCATGTGAAATAATGAAAAGCCATACTCCGGAATATACGGCATAGCTATCTTTTTATCAAATTACCTGTTCGGTATTTACGCTCCCCGAAGCTTGATTTACAATACATATATAAGGACAATTTCGTATACCAGCAAAGTTGTTTTATATTTTATTGTCCCTTTGTTTCTATTCTTTATATTATTTCCATTTCTATGTTCATAGAATAATTCATTTCAAGTGTCTTTAATAGGCTATTATTATGACTAAAACTTAAATTTCTTTGTATCTTCCATATTTTTTCTTTGTTTATAAGGAGGAATCGCATTGAAACTTGCTTTTATTGTACCCAAGACCCATACTCATCTTTTAACCAAACTTGTCGGACAATTTTCCCAGATAGAAATTACACCGATTATTTACGATGCCATTTTTGATATTCCGTTCTGCATCGAAGGGCGGCAGCAGGAATTCGACCAGCTTTTGTTTTTGGGAGAAACAGCAAAGCTCTATACCCAAACCAAGATAACTCCCAGCATTCCCTGGGAATTTGTCGAACATTCCCACGCAGGCTGTCTGAATTATTTGTTTCAGCTTACCTTGCAGGGGCATAATATCTATCATCTGGTAACCGATATACAGGATCACCAGCTCGTCTTCGATATTTATGAAGAACTGGGCATTCCCCTCGATCAGACCCACATTGTCTTTGCTCCTGTGTATGATTTTAATGAAGCCTATATTGAAGAGACACTCCAATTTTTCAAAGCCCAATGTCGTTTTAATAAGGATATTGCCTGTCTGACAAAATATGCCAAAGTATATGAACCGTTAAAAAAACTGGGCTATCCCGTAGCCTGTGTCGTCCCCACTTTACTGGATATTTACAACAGCCTGCAGAAAGTATATACGACCTATTTGTTTACGGTCAGCCGGGACAGCCAGTTTGTCATTATTTACGTCGGCATTGATGATTTCAAAAACGACAGACTGCCTTATACAGAACGCAATGAATATCAGGGCATGCTGGAAAATGTCAACGTCATCAAACACATCTATGATTTATCTGTAGAAATTGAATCTCCTGTCTTTCACGTTACGGAACAATTATTTATGTTTTTCACCTCCCGGGATATCATTGAACGACGGACAAGGGGACTAGAAGATTTCTCCATGTTTGAAACTATCCGGGAAAATACAGCCAGCACTATCAGTGTCAGTATCGGGTTCGGCAAAACGGCCATAGAAGCACAATATCATGCCCGTATCGGATTGAACCGGGCACGTCACGGTGGCGGTAACCGTATTTATCTCGTCTATGACCTGCATCACATATACACCCCTATTGATCGGCAGCCGGAACCGCACCCTAATATTTCCAATGAATTTCTGGAAATCAGCCAACGGACCGGCATTGGCGCACTGACAATCAGTCATCTCCATTCGTTCATCCTTCAGGCCGGGAAAAATGAATTCACAACAGCAGAAATTGCAGATTTCCTGAAAATCACGCCCCGGTCAGCAGCCCGCATGATTAATAAGCTATTGGAAAAAGGATACTGCTTTGAAGTAGGCAAAAAATATCAACGCAAAACAGGACGCCCCAGCCGTATTTTGCAATTTAAGTTATAATACACAGTTTATTTATCTAAGGCATACAAAAAGGACTGTTCTGCCACATAAGTCATGTTTCATGTGATAGAACAGTCCTTTTTCATTTGTTCATTGCATTGTACTTACAAAAAAGCCTTGCCAATCAGACAAGTCCTATCATTTGCCCAAAATGCAGTAGCAATTGGATGCCATATCCAATAATAACTGTGCCACAGACGATGTTGATTCCACGGAGGATCCGGGCGCTGAACCGACTGCGGAAACAGGAAATGACAAGTGTCAGTCCGGTAAACCAGAGGAAAGAAGCCAGCATGACCCCACTGATAAAAGGCGAGAATTCAGCCCAGGAAAGAGTAACCTGAAAGGCTCCGAGAAGCATGGTGCCATCTAAAATAGCCTGGGGATTGAACCAGGTCACGATACAGGCTTCGGAAATCGTTTTGCGTACGGAAAGTGGTTTTAATTCGGCCGCCGTTTCCTGTCTGGAGCGGATGAGGCACAGACCGATGTAAAGAACGATCAGGCTGCCGATTCCCAGAATGACCAGTTGTAATGCCGGAAATAATTGTAACAGCCTGCCTACGCCAAAAAAGCAGGCCAGTGACAAAGAAATGTCAAAAAAAATGACAATACAAGCCGTCAGCAAGGCCCGGCGGCGCGTACTGTTCAAGGCTGCATTAATCACAAACAGGTTCTGCATGCCAATGGGAGCCACATATGCCAGCCCCAGTGTCAGTCCCTGAAGGAAAAAAGTCATAATACGCCTCCTCTGTCAGCAGAACTTCTCTATTTCTGCGTCACTATAATACACAACTTTATTTAGTTTACCTGATACGCTCTCTGGCTGTCAACGTGGATTGAGCCTTTACAACGTTTCTGTAAACTGCATATTAGTCACACATATAGTAATTAACGTGTCATGTCTTACAGGGCCTTACCGATTCTTTACACAACCTTTATCGTCCCTGTATGTTTACCACCTATGATGAAAAAGTAAACAAATCACAGGCAAAGGTGGGGATTTTCATGGCAAAAACGTATGTACTGGACACGAATGTCCTGATCCAGGCACCGTATGCATTGCAATGTTTTGAAGAAAATCATCTCGTACTGCCCTTAGTCGTCCTGGAAGAACTGGACGGACTGAAAAAAGCAGAGGGAGAACGGGGTTACAACGCCCGGCAGGCAATCCGCATTCTGGAACGGCTGCGGCTTGCAGGCAATCTGCTCACTGGAGTACCTCTTTCCAACGGCGGTACGCTCCGCGTCGAAACCAACTGTATCCATGAAGAACTGCCCGACTCGCTTCCCGACGACCGTTCAGACAACCGCATCCTGAAAGTATGCTGCCATCTGCGCAGCCTGGAACCTATACTGGTAACCAAAGACCTGCTGCTTCGTCTGAAAGCACAGGTTCTCGGTATCGAAGCCCAGGATTTCAGCACGGAACAGATCAACGTCCACCAGCAGCCCTATCTGGGCCGCATCGACTGGTACGTGGCAGAAGATGCATTCGCCTCGTTCCGCGCCGATGGCATCGATCCGGCCGCACTCTACCAGCTCGGCCCCGATGGCCAGACTCTGCATCCACCCCTGTACGAAAACGAATTTCTTCTCCTCCGGGCCGATGCCTCACGGAATAAGACCCACCTGGGATGTATCCGTCACGGCCGGGCTGTACCACTTTTATATGCTGATGCAGCGCCCTACGGTGTCCGCCCGCGCAACGCCGGTCAGTATTTCCTGCAGGAAGCACTCATGCGCCCCGCCGATGAAGCGCCTCTGGTCATCATCAAAGGCCAGGCTGGTACTGCCAAAACATTTTATTCCCTTGCCGTAGGCCTGGAAAAAATCGTCAATCACCCTACCCGGGAATACCGCCGCATCCTCATCTGCCGTCCCAATGCCCAGTTTGATACGGATATCGGATTCCTGCCTGGCGATGAACAGGAAAAAATAGCGCCCCTGTTGCGCCCTATCCGCGACAATCTGGAACAGCTCGTCGATGGCAACGAAGACCTGCGCTATGAAAACGAACAGGAGCTGGCCGAGCGGATCGACGAAATCTTTGACCGGCAGATCATTCAGGCAGAAGCTCTCAATTTTATCCGCGGCCGTTCTCTTGAAAAAACCTACCTTATTATCGACGAAGCCCAGAACATGACCCCCAACCAGGTCAAAGGCATCATTACCCGCGTCGGGAAAGGCACCAAAATCATTCTTCTCGGCGATCCCAACCAGATTGACCGGCCATTCCTGGATGAACGGACCAACGGCCTCATGTATGCGGCAGAAAAAATGAAGGAAAGCCCCCTTTGCTGGCAGGTCACCATGCTTCCGGGAGAATGTGAACGGTCGGAACTGGCCCTCGATGCCATATTACGGCTTTCCTAATACGAAAAGGAGAAGGACTGGACGGATCAGTTCTGTCAATAAATGATACATGAAGAAATTTACCTATGAAAATATTACTCACGCGAAAGAATTGAACATATATCTGGAACAGGGAAACCGTGTACTGGGAGCCCTGGGTTATACCGATCATTCCGGCAAGCATACAGCCAAAGTCGCTATGACAGCAGGCAAACTATTGAAAAAGCTCGGATACGACGACCATACGGTAGAACTGGCCCGTATCGCCGGGTACATGCACGATCTGGGCAACAGCATCAACCGCGCCAGCCATGCCCAGACAGGAGCGCTCATGGCATTCCAGTTCCTGCGCAGCTGGGGAGCCCCTCTGGAAGATATCGCCATTATCATCTCTGCCATCGGCCAGCACGATGAATCGAACGGCACGGCCGTCGATCCCGTCTCGGCAGCCCTCATCCTGGCTGATAAAAGCGACGTGCGCCGCAGCCGGGTGCGCAATACCGTCCCGGAAACGTTTGATAAGCATGACCGGGTCAATTATGCCGCCCTGTCCTCGACACTGCACGTAGACGTACAGAAGCGGATTATTACGCTGGAAGTCGAACTCGATGAAGGCATATGTTTCCTTATGGATTATTTCGAAATTTTTCTCCAGCGCCTGCTCATGTACAAACGGGCCGCCGAAGTCCTGGGCCTGCGCTTCAAGATGAAAGCCAACGGCAGCAAAATCAGCTGATAGTCCGTTTCGTCAGACAGTCCGCAATGAACTGTGTCTGTACTGTGACGAAACCGCCATCTTTTCTGTGTATACTAAGGTCTATTGATATATGTTATTAGTTTTACCTGTCATCAGAAAAGAAGGTCCTATGCAAATGAAATGGAAATCCTGGCGCCGGCTGGGCGCCGCTGTCATGCTGTGTCTCTCACTGGGCAGCACGTCTTTTGCTGCCAATCATATTACCGGTGCTGAAGCCATCGGGGAAGTTACAGGAGATGGTGAACACGTCTCTCATGTCATCGTCCAGTACGATGCGCCGGTTCTTTCGTCTTCCCTTTCCCCTTCCGACTATACCGTCGATGGCCGGACGATTGAAAAAGTCTATACAAACACGGCAGCAGAAAAAACAACTGCCAGCACGGAATCAGGGAACTATGTCGTACTCCAGCTCCAGTCCCTGCCTCTCGTCGATTCCTCTGTCGATCCTCATCCGGAAGACGGCCCCGTCAAAGACCGTCAGAAAAAAGGCCACGGCGGCGGCCCCCAGCTGGGAAGCCACGGTAATCCCAGCCCACTTCCCGTCATGAAGGCAACCGTCAGCCAGACGGGATTTGTAAAAACGGCATCGGGCGCTCTCTATGGGCCGGAGGAAAGGATAGAAACTTCTAAATCCAGGGATCTGATCGTCGAAGATTTTATCCAGGGGACCTTTACGGACAGCCAGCAGCAGAATGCTGTATTAAAATATAATCTCTATGTTCCGGAAAACTACGATCCACAAAAGAAATATCCCCTCGTCCTTTTCATGCATGATGCCGGCGTCGTCTCACCGGACGTCAAAGCCACGCTCGTCCAGGGACTGGGAGCCGTCACCTTCGCATCGCCCGAATGGCAGTCCAGTCATCCCTGCTTCGTCCTGGCACCCCAGTACGACACGGTCATCGTCGATGACAATTACGACTACGGACCGGAACTGGATCGTACGATCCACCTCATCCAGTCTCTCTGCCAGACTTATTCCATTGATACACGGCGCATATACAACACAGGCCAGTCCATGGGCGGCATGACATCGATTGCCATGGATGTCAAATATCCTCACTTCTTTGCCGCATCGTATCTCATCGCCTGCAAATGGAATGCCGCCGTTACGGCTCCTCTTGCCAGCCAGCCGCTCTGGACGGTCATCTGTGAAGGCGATGCCGGTGCCTACCCGAGCATGACGGAAATACTGGGGAATCTGGAAAAAACCGGTACCAAAGTCGATCGCCAGACACTGGATGCCGATGTACCAGCCGCACAGCTGCAGGCCGGAGCCGCTTCCCTGATTGAACCAGACTGCAATCACTATCTTACGATTTACAAAGGCGGCAGCCACCGGTACACATGGCTGTATGCGTACACGATGAAGCCGGCACTGGAATGGATATTTTCCCAGAGCCTGCCGGAAACACACTAATTATCAAAAACCTCTTCCTGCCTCATTGACAGGAAGGCGTTTTTTTACGTACACTTACTATATACAAAGTTCCATATACAAGGAGGGTTTTCATGAAACAATACGATGTCATTATCATCGGCACCGGAGCAGCCAACATCATTGCCGATGCCGCAATCGGTCAGCATAAACATATTGCCATCATCGAACGGGGCCGGTTCGGCGGCACCTGCCTGAACCGGGGATGCATCCCGACGAAGGTCATGGTGACGGCAGCCAATCTGCTCTGCGAAATACGGGAAGGCGCCCGTATCGGGGTCACAGCAGAAAACGCCACGCTGGACTGGGATACAATGGCCCGCAGGTTGTGGCAGAAAATAGACGAAAGCCCGGCTATTCAGACTTATTATGACCAGTTCCCTGACGTCGATACGTATAACGGCACGGCCTCGTTTACCGGCAAAAAAACGATTGCCGTGACAAAAACAGACGGCTCTTCAGAAGAACTGGAAGGCCGGCAGATTTTTATCGGGACTGGCGGACGGACGAACATTCCCGCACTCCCCGGCCTTGAAGAATGCGGTTATATTACGTCGGAAACATTCTTTGGCCCCAAATTCCCGGATAAACCCTATAAGAGCCTGATCGTCATCGGCGGCGGACCCATCGGCTGCGAATTTTCCCATGTCTTTGAAGCGGCCGGTACCCAGGTCACCATCGTCCAGCACAACGTCCGCCTCCTGCCGAAAGAAGAACCAGAAATCTCAGCGTTCATGCTGCGCCAGTTCCAGAACCGCCACATCGATGTCCGTCTGAATCAGGATACCCTATCTGTACGGAGCGAAGGCGATGAAAAGGTCCTGACCATCCGCAACCGTACAGACGGTACGACGGCAGAAGTACGGGCAGAAGAAATCCTCGTGGCCCCCGGCATCCGCCCTATGACAGAGCTGCTGCATCTGGAACATACCGATGTCCGTCTCGACAGCCGCGGTTATATCCTGACCAATGAATTTCTCGAAACCAGCGCAGAGGGCATCTGGGCCCTGGGCGATGTCAATGGCAGGGCGCCCTTCCGCCACAAAGCCAATTACGAAGCCGAAATCATTGCCCATAACCTCTTTTCCCATATGCCCCGTGAAAACTGGCGCTGGGCCCAGTACGACGCCGTACCGGCCGTCACCTATACCTATCCGGAAACGGCCCATGTGGGGCTTACTGAAGAAGGGGCACAGAAACAGGGCCATGACGTAGAAACGGCCGTCAACCACTACTCCGCCGCGGCCAAAGGATATGCACTGGGATACGAACCGGGCGCCTCTGATGATGGCTTCATCAAGCTCATCATCGACAAAACGAGTAAACAGATTCTCGGCGCCCACATCGTGGGCCATGAAGCGTCCATCCTCATCCAGCCCTTTGTCAACCTTCTTATGTGTGGTACCCACACGGTACAGCCTCTCCACCGGGATATTGCCTCCGCAGACGCACAGTACCTGCGCAGCCTCCCTCTTACACGCACGCTGGATCCGCGCAGCGTCTATACCCTGAGTGAGACCATGACGCCCCATCCGTCCCTTTCCGAAGTTACCATGTGGACACGGTACTATTACGAAAAAAAATAATACCCGGTCTTACCGGCCAGGATTCATCATGATTCACCAAAAATGAAACAGAGGCTGCAACAAAACAGGTCCCAAAACCCATTTGTTACAGCCTCTGTTGTATATTACCGGAGTCTCACTTTATATTGGCACGGTATCAGCGCTCCTGCTGATACCGCACATCCTGCATCGTTCGTTCTCAGGCTTCTTCGATAGCGCCTGCCGGACAGTTGTTCATTGCGTCTTTGGCAGATTCTTCGAGTTCCGGAGCTACATCATCGGGAATCGCTTCAGCCATACCGGAATCAGCCATATGGAATACTTCCGGGCAGGAACCGGCGCACATACCACAAGAGATACAGGAATCATTTACTTTGAATTTCATAAGTCATCGCTCCTTTCGCGATACATATATCATGTAGAGGACTTGTCGTATTCCGGTTCATCACCGTTTCCTCTTTACACGTATAGTATACCCTGCGCCGCGTTGATTGTACGTTGTAAATATAACAAAAATGCAAATACATCGATTTTTTTCAATTTTTTACCCCTTGACAAAACGTCACGAAATGGATATACTAGTAAAGTACCGTTCAGGTACAGTCATGTGCCACTTTAGCTCAGCTGGTAGAGCATCTCATTCGTAATGAGAGGGTCGTTGGTTCGAATCCGATAAGTGGCTCCAATAAAAAAAGGCTTCCGAGAAATCGGAAGCCTTTTTTTATATCATGCTCCTTCCGATTGTCTCGACCGATATAATAGCGATATTTCATTCCGTATTTCTTCAATGACGGCAGTTTTACATACACAATTTCACCCTCATCCGTCTTCCACCCTTTACGCCTATGGCAAAAAGTACTATGCTGTACATATAGGTGATACTATTGTTGACTGGAGATGATTTTATGACAAATGAAGAACTCGCACGGCGCTCTACGGCTGTGCGTGAATATGTCGTCAAGATGCTGGCTGCTGCCGGTGCCGGCCATCCCGGTGGTTCTCTTTCCATTGTGGAAATCCTGCAGGTTTTATACGGGGAATTCATGCATGTCCGGCCCCAGGAACCTCACTGGCCCGGCCGCGACCGGCTCATTCTCTCCAAAGGCCATGCCGCACCAGCTCTCTATGCGACGCTTATGATGCATGGTTTCTTTCCAGAAGAGGAATTGTGGAATCTCAGGAAATGCGGCGCCATGCTTCAGGGCGTACCCGATATGAACCGCACGCCGGGTATCGATATGTCCACGGGGTCGCTGGGACAGGGCCTGTCTGCCGGCAACGGCATGGCACTGGGAGCCCGTCTCGATCATGCCGGCTGGCGCACCTACGTCATCTGCGGCGATGGGGAAATCGAAGAAGGCATCATCTGGGAAGCGGCTATGACCAGCGCCCATTTCAAGCTGGATAACCTGACGCTCATCATCGACCATAATAAATTACAGCTCAGCGGCGCGTCGGAAGAGGTCATGAATATCATGCCCATTGCCGATAAATTCCGCGATTTCCATTGGCATACCATCACCATCAACGGCCATGATTTTGATGAAATCCGGGCAGCTCTGAAGGAAGCCGGGGAAACGAAAGGCATGCCGACGGTCATCATCGCCGAAACCATCAAGGGCAAAGGCGTCGATTTCATGGAAAACAAAGCCGCCTGGCATAATAAAACACTCGATGCCGCCGAAACGAAAAAGGCGCTGGAAGAATTGGAAGGTGAATCATAATGACTATGTCTACACGGGACGCTTACGGTCATGTCCTGGAAACGGAAATCTATAAAAATCCCGATGTCGTCGTCGTCGATGCCGATATCGCCTCTTCGACACGGGCAGAAAAATTCAAAAATAAAGCACCGGAACGATTCTTCAATGTCGGTATTTCCGAACAGGACCTGATGGGTACCGCCGCCGGTCTGGCTGCCGTCGGAAAGATTCCACTGGCCGGCTCATACGCGCTGTTCACGGAACGGGGACTGGAAATCACCCGCAACTCGATTTGTCTGCCCAATCTCAACGTAAAGATCATCGTCAGCCACGGTGGCCTGACCATTGGCAGTGACGGCGCAACCCATCAGGCCATCGAAGACATTGCGCTCATGCGCAGCCTGCCCAATCTTTCGGTCATCGTCCCATCGGACGCCTGGGAAACGGAAGAAGCCGTCAAGGCCGCCGTCGCCCATAAAGGCCCGGTATATATCCGCCTGGGCAAAGATGCCGTTCCCGATATCCATCCAGCCGGAAGCACCTTCCAATGGGGAAAAGGGCAGATTCTCCGCGACGGCATCGACGTAGCCCTCATAGGGACAGGGCGCATGACAGCAGCTGCCCTCTCCGCTGCAGATCAGCTGCGTCAGGACGGGCTGGAAGCCATGGTCATCAATATGCCGACCATCAAGCCCATCGATGCCGATCTCATCGAATATGCGGCCCGCAAAACCGGACACATCGTCACGGCAGAAGAAGGTACCGTTCTCGGCGGCCTCGGTTCTGCCGTAGCCGAAACGCTCGTGCGACGCTATCCGGTCCGTCAGGAATTCATCGGCGTACAGGACACATTCGGTGAATCGGGCTCCTCCGAAGACCTTCTGAAAAAATACGGTCTCACCGCAGAGGATATCGCCGCTGCCGCCCGGAGGATACTGGCATAAACGTCTTAGCTTCTATACACACAAAAAAACAGCAGGTACGGGAATCTTCTTCCCATATCTGCTGCTTTTTTCGTATTTAAAATTCCCGGACAAATTTCGCGTGGGTCTGCTCCATCCCTTCCCGCATATAAAAGCGGTGGGCATGGACACGGGCCTTATTGCTGGTCACTTCTATGAGGACGCACTGCCGTTTTACTGCTTCTTCTTCGGCCAGGCGCACCATCTGAGCTCCGGTTCCCTGGCTGCGCGCGGCTTCACTGACAAAAAATTCCACGATTTCCGCACAGTTTCCGCAGTGATGCAATTGTCTGTCAAACCGCAAATTCAATACGGCATATAGCTTTCCATCGTTTTCAGCAACGAGGCAGTAGTAATCATCATTTTCCATCTGTTCTGCATAAACCCGGGCAAACATGTCTCTGTCCAGTTCCCGCCGGACGAGCTGGCAAATGAGCTCATAAACGCCCTGAAGGTCGTGAATCGTACCTTTTCTAAACATGGTAGTACCTCTCTTTTTCCAAATGTGTTTGAACTGCCATTTATCTATACGGCCTTCCTGTTTCCATTATATCAGGAAAAATCCTTTCCCTGCCAGCATTTACCTATGAGAATAAAGACTAAGATATACGAAATTTGCAAGTAAAATTATTTCTCCCCGTCCCGCGCCGTGCTATAATATATACGCTGATATAGTATAATTTCCAGGAAATCCGAGGTCTTTTATATGAAAATTGCATTTTTCGATTCCGGCATAGGCGGGCTCAGCGTCCTCCATCATGCCATGAAAGTACTCCCTCATGAACAATTCATCTTTTTCGCCGATGAAGACAATGTACCTTATGGGACAAAGACGACAGAACAGGTATTCCAGTACGTCAGCGATGCCTTTTCCTTTCTCATGACCAAAGATGTCAAGGCCATCGTCGTCGCCTGCAATACCGCTACCAGCGTGGCCGTGCGGGAACTGCGCCACCAGTATAAAATCCCCATTATCGGGATGGAACCGGCTGCCAAGAAAGCGCTCGATATGGATACACAGCGCAACCGCGTCCTGGTCATTGCCACGCCGATTACCGTACGGGGACATAAAATCAAAGAGCTCATCGAAAAATACGATACAGAAAGTCTGGTAGACCTTCTGGCCATGCCGGATCTCGTAGAATTCGCAGAGCACATGGATTTTTCTTCGCCGGCTGTCGAAGAATATATCCGTCGTCAGTTCGCCCCGTATGATTTCAGCAAGTATGCCAATCTCGTCCTGGGCTGCACCCATTTCAATTATTTTAAAGAAACGCTGCGCCGCATCCTGCCAGACCACGTCCGCTTTGTCGATGGCAATGAAGGGACGATCCGCGAACTCATCCGCCAGCTCGATTACCGCAAAGGGCTGGAATACCTGCCTCAGACCGTCGAATATTATTATTCGGGAAAGGCCGTCACAGAGCCTCATGAATTGCAGCGCATTGACGCCTATCTGGACCAGCTGGAACGGGTCTACACTATCATCTGATATTTTGCAATATGGCAGGTCCCGGTCTGCCACAAATAAAACAGGAGCTGTCTTCCCCCGATTGAGAAGACAGCTCCTGTTTTCGTTCTATTTAGTTTCAGCCGGCAATAGCCGCTTTTTTCTTTTTCATCCTCATCTGCCAGAAGAGGATGCTGCCGAAAATGACGATGCCGATGCCATCGGTGATGCTGCCCGGCACAATCATGAGCAGGCCTGCCACAAACAGCAGTACCCGTACGGGAACGTTGCAGTGATCTGCCAGATACCCGATCATAGACGAGCTGAGGCCTATCATGCCCAGTACGGCCGTAACCGTCGCCATAACCATTTCTACGGGCGTCGCCTGGATCATGAGGAGGACCGGCGATACGACAAAGATATACGGAATGATAAAGGCCGCTATGGCCAATTTGGACGCGTTGACCCCGGTCATGAGGGGATTGCCGCCACTGATGCCGGCTCCTGCATAAGCTGCCAGGGCTACTGGCGGAGTGATATCGGCAATAATCCCGAAATAGAAAACAAACATATGCGCCGCAAGAACGGGAACGCCCAGTTTTACCAGGGCAGGAGCGGCAATCGTCGCCGTGATGACGTAGTTTGCCGTTGTCGGTACGCCCATGCCCAGTATGAGGGCCGTAATCATGGTAAAGAACATGGTCGGAAACAGCATACCGCCAGACAGGTCAATCAGGGCCGATGCCAGTTTCAGCCCCACACCGGTCTTGGTAACGACGCCGATGATGATACCGGCTGCCGCGCAGGCAATGAGTACGCCGAGGACGCCTTTGGCGCCTTTTTCCAGCCCCTGGATGATCTGGATGGGCTTCATGCGCGTGGCCTTGCGGACAAAGGATGCCGCAATGGACATGATGATGGCAACCAGAGCCGCCCGCATGGGCGAATAGCCGGCAACCAGAAGGTAGACAATCGCGATGAGCGGCAGAGCCAGATGGCCCCGTTCTTTCAGGATGGTCCAGATCTTGGGCAGCTGCGAGCGGGGAACGCCTTTCAGATTGTTGCGTTTCGCTTCGAAGTGAACGCCAAGACAGATACCTGTAAAATATAATAATGCCGGAATAACGGCTGCCTTGACGATATCAATATAGGGAACGCCGACAAATTCTGCCATGAGGAAGGCCGCAGCCCCCATAACCGGCGGCATGAGCTGTCCCCCTGTGGATGATGCCGCTTCTACGGCACCGGCGAAATTCTTATGATAGCCTAATTTCTTCATCATAGGAATGGTGAAACTGCCTGTCCCGACGACGTTGGCAACGGAACTGCCCGATACGGTCCCCATGAGAGCACTGGAAATGACGGCGACTTTGGCCGGACCGCCGCTGGACCAGCCGGCAATGGCGTTGGCCAGGTCAATGAAGAATTTTCCCAGGCCCGTCGCTTCCAGATAGGCCCCGAATAAAATGAACAGGAAAATAAAGGTAGACGATACGCCAAGTGGAATACCAAATACGCCTTCCGTCGTAAAATACAGGTGTCCCACCAGTTGTTCCGGTGTCAGCCCCCGATGAGCCAGGACGCCCGGCATATAGGGACCAGCGAACGCATAGGCCAGAAAGGCCAGCACCACGCAGAGCATCGGTTTCCCTACGGCCCGCCGCGTCGCTTCCAGAATCAGCAGGATGCCTATACCGCCTACGATGAAGTCAGTCGTCGTCACCGTACCGGAACGCAGCACGAGTTGCTGGTATTCCAGGACGATGTAGGCCGGCGAAGCCGCCCCCAGGATAGCCAGCAGGATATCCAGCGGATGGATTTTGCCGCTTTTCAGCCATTTTTTCCGCGTCGGATAGAGCAGAAATATCAGCGCCATGCCAAAGCCCAGATGTACAGCTCGCTGCAGTTGGGCATCGAGCACGCCGAACGCACCGGTATACAGCTGAAATACGGAAAACGTAATGGCAATGGCCGAAACAACTTTGGCCATAAATCCCTTGTAGTTTATCGTATTGGATTCATTATCATATTTTTTCAACACCTCATCGGCGAGTTGTTCCGTCGATTTTTCACTCATACTTCTCTCTCCCTTACCTGACCATATCCCGCATATACTGGTACAACGGGGCTACCCTGATATCCACAGCACTGCCATCGGGCAGGTATTGATATACGGGGCACGTCGTATCGTCTATAGTGACGGTCAGTTGTGTGCCAACGCCTGTCCGCAGATGAAGCTGCGGAAAATGCCGTTCCATATGGTCCATGATGAAATAATCACCTTCGTGGCGGAATGTTCCATCGCTTTCCATAAACGGCAGTCCGACGCCGAAAGACTGGTACTTCGTTTTATGAAGGCAGAAGCCATCAGCCTGGTCGTTGACGCTGAGGTATTCCCAGACAGGCGTTTTCTGCACGGAATGAATAAAACGGATGGTCACTGCCATACCCGCCCGGGCCGGCCGGTCCAGCAGCCGGGATCCACCTCCGTAGAGGAAGAGCCACGGCTGAAGCAGTACCGGTGACAGGACGAAGAGGAGCAGGCACAGCAGATAACCTCCCGTCAGAATCCTGATGCGCATACAGGATTATTCTTTAAAGAATTTTTCAGCGCCAGCATTCATCGGAATCGGCATACCTTTCAGCGCGCCTTCCTTGGTGATGAGCTTGCCGACAGAATGAGCTTCTTTCAGGCGGTCCAGGTTGGTAAAGAGTGCCTTGGCGATATCATAGCCCATCTGATCATCGACTTTATCCGATGCCACGAGCATAGCCATGACGGAAACAGTCGATACATCTTCATCAAAGCCGGCATAGGTACCTGCCGGGATGACCGTCTTGGTGTAGAACGGATACTGGGAAATGAGCTGATCGGCTTTATCGGGATCGACAGCCAGGATGCGGATCTTATTCTGGGATGCCAGATCCTGTACAGCAGCCGTCGGGAAACCGGCCGTCAGGAATGCCGCATCAACGTTGCCGTCTTTCAGGGCACTGGAGCTTTCACCGAAGGACAGGTACTGGACCTGGATGTCATCGTAGGTCAGGCCATAGGCAGCCAGGATCTGACGGGCATTGGCTTCTACACCACTGCCGGCCGCGCCTACGGAAACGCGTTTGCCTTTCAGATCGGCAATGGTCTTGATACCCGACGATTCAAGGGTGACAGCCTGGCATGTTTCCGGATACAGGGCGGCAATACCGCGGAGATTATCGACTTTCTTATCCTTAAACATTTCGGTGCCGTTGGCAGCATAATAGGTGATATCGTTCTGAATGATGGCCAGGTCGATGGATCCGTCTTTCAACATATTGATATTGGCAACGGAAGCGCCCGTACTCTGGGCAGTGGCATTCATGCCTTCGATGTTCTTATTCAGGATTTCAGCCATGGCACCGCCGATGGGATAATACGTACCGGCCGTACCACCGGTGCCAATATTCAAAAACTTCTTCTGGGCACCGGCTTTATTATCCCCACATCCGGCGAGAGCCCCTACGACTACGACAGCGGCCAGACCAATGGCCAATACTTTCTTGAGCGAACTGAACTTCATATTGCATCCCTCCCAAAATTTGCGTTCCTGGACAAAAAAAGGCCTCCAAACCCATCCTCGATTTGTACGGCCCCCTTGCCTCATTCTGCATTCTGTTTTCCTTATACGAAAATTATAAATGTATAGTTATGTCTTGTCAATAAATTTTTTCTAAAAAATTATTCTTCTAGATTAAACGTTTAAGTAATGGTAATTTCCTATCATATGGTAAAATAAGCTAGTCGGTTTCCGCATAGTAAAATTTAATCTCATGAAAAAAGGAGAAATTTGCATAAATACAAATTTCTCCCTGTTCGTAAGTACAAACTAATTTTTCTGTTTTTTGTCCATTACGCCGATGCAATTGTTCCCTGTTCAATTTCGAACAAATGAATCGTATCCGTTTCCCCCGCCAGCAGTTTCTGTACTTCTTCTGCCAGCTTCCGCGTTTCCATGGAGCACGTAAAGAGGAATATCTGTTCTTTCCTGCCCAGATCGGCCAGGAAACGGATGGCTTCTTTCTGCCGTTGTTCGTCGAAACGGACGAGGATATCGTCGAGGATGATCGGCATCGGTTCGATCTGCTTGGAAAAGGCCATGGCCAGACTCATGCGGATAGCCAGGTATACCTGGTCGCCGGTGCCGCTGCTCCATTCCTTTTCGGGGATACGCCGGCCCGTCCCATCGACGGCATAGAGCTGCCGCCCGTCAAAGCTGGCCTGAAGGGTATAGCGGCCCTGGGTCATGAGGTGGAGATAATCGCCGGCCTGGCGGATCACCAGCGGCTGGCGCACCCGTTCATAATAATTCTGGGCTTCACCGAGCATATACTGGGCATACAAGAAGGTCAGCCAGTCGTCGGTCTTCCGGTCGAGTTCCGTCTTCCGGTTCTGCTTTTCCTGCAGCAGCCGGCCTGATTCTTCACTCTTTGCCATCTGACTGAGCCGTTCGACGATGCTGCCTCTCTTTTCGGCTACAGCGGCCAGTTTCTTTTCCGTGTCGGCAATTTTGCGTTCATAATAGGATTTTTCGTCTTTCCAGGTCTGGCAGTCGTGTATCTTTAATTCATGACGGAGCTGGGCCAGATTCTTGGGCGTCTTGGCGATGAGCTTGATATGGGCTTCCGATTGTTCATATACTTCTTTATACTGATGGAACTGACGGAATTTCAAAACTTTGCTGCGGAATTCCCCTGCCGTCTGGGAGCCCGTTTCTTTCAGGATTTCTTCTTCCTGATGACGGCGTATATCCCGTTCTTTCTGCCATTTTGCCAGTTCCTGTTTCCGTTCTTCCTGCTGCCGGTCCTGTTCCCTGGCAACTTCTGCCTGGACGCGGATTTTCTGCCACATCTGGTAGACCCGTTCGATGCCTTCCGGCGATACGTCCTCACTGACGCCGACTTCGCGGAAAATCTGTTCGGCACTGTCCTTCAGGCGGCTGATGCGGGTCAGGATATCTTCTTTGCGTTTCTTCCATTCCTTCAGAGACGTACGGGCATGCTGGTATGCATCCCAGGCTTCTTTTGCAGCCTGGACATCTCCCGTTTCCAGTCCGGTGAACCCTGTCGTCTGCTGCCAGGCCTTCCAGGCATTACGGCAGTTTTCCAGCTTATCCGCCCAGCCTTTGCCTTCCTGTTGCCATTTCTGGTAAATGGCATCGTACATGACCTGCTGTTCTTTTTTCCAGGCATCCTGGGATTCTCTCGTCTTCCAGTCCATGTATTCCTTGCGGACGCCGTCGAGCATCTGATTCCAGGCCGCATTGTCCTCGTCTGTAGAAATTTCCAGGCCCGCATCATCCGCCATGGCCGAAAGGCGGGTCTGCAATGTGGCCAGCTGGCCTTCCAGTTCACTGATGCGCCGCGGCACACGCCGTCCATCCGACCGCTGTTTGGCAAAGGCAGCAAGGGCCAGCAGTACGCACAGGACAGCGGCACCGCCGGCTATCATGAGATCGAACTCGTAGAGAACGACCGATGCTGCAAGTCCTGCCGCAGCCAGCAGAAAAAGCAGGCCCAGCGCCAGAAAGCCATGGCTCGTTTCTGCCGGGTCTTCCTTCAGCAGGCGCAGCAGTTCCTGCGTCTTTTCCCGCTCTATGAGCGTATCCTGGATGGTGACGACCGATTTTCCCAGTTCCTGCCATTCTTCAGGCGTCCGCTGCGTCCCGTCAGACTCGCCGGTCTTAAGCGAGGCACTGACATCTTTCGGCCGGGCAGCCTGCCATTTTTCTTCTTCCCTGGTATACGTTTCCAGATTGTGGGCCAGCGTCAGGGCCCGGTTCCAGTCAGCCTGTTCGGGGACCTGCCCTCCGGTCCATCCGGCAAGGGTCTGGCTGTACTTATTTTCGTCGTACTGCCAGTCCATTTCCTTGTCTTCATGATCCGTCAGTTCTTCCTGTCCCTGCTGCCACTGGGGCATGTTATGATACAGTTCATCAATCTGGGAACCACAGATGACCCATCGGTTCCATTCCTGTTTGAAAGCCGGCCCTTTGCGGCTGGCCGCTTCCAATTCCTTTATTTTTTCATTGATTTCCCTGATTTTACGTTCCAGTTCTTCCCAGCGCTGAGCCCCGTCGGCAGGGAACTGTGACACGTCGGCCAGTTCCTGCATGTGTTTCATGGCATCCTGGCCCCGCTTGTACACGTCCCAGGCCGCCAGCGGCATGGCTACTTTTTCAATCTGCTGCTTCGTTTCTTCAATGCTCAGGCGCAACCGTTTCTCGATCTCATGGGTCTGCCGTTCTTTTTCCTGCAGCGATGCAAATTCGTCTTCATCATACGACAGCTCGTGGATTTTGCGGTCGAACTCGCGCTGTTCCTGCAACAGGACGTTGATGGGTTTCTTTCCCTGATGGGACGCGACGAGCAGCTCTCCCATCTGCCGCGTAAAATCACGGCGCACGGCCCCCATGCGGACGCCGCCTTCAATGCTGAAAAAATGGCTCCGCACTTCTTCATTGGAGAGAATCTTAAACCCCTGCAGGTCTTCGAGCCCCATGGCAAAAATCTTGTCATAGGTGCCCCGTTCCAGACTGTGCCACCAGAGCGTTGCCGGTTCTTCGTGGATCACTTCGTCGCCATCGGCAATATAGGACTCTTTTTCGTTCCGGTAAATCCGGTATTCATGGCCGTCTTCCCGGCGTATATCCATGTGTCCGAAATACCCCTTCCATTCACCCCGGGGATAGCCAAAAAACATGGAGCGCACGTATTTCATCAGCGTCGTCTTGCCGCTTTCGTTCTGGCCATGCATGACAATCAGGCCTTTTTCCGGCGGCGTCCAGGATACATTATGATAAATACCGAAATCATCTAAATTCATCTGTATAATTTTCATATCTTATCCTCTTCTATCTTCCAGCAGCTTCTGCATGCCCAGCCATTTGGCTTTTTCGAACGCTTCCAGGATCCGTTCGTCAGAAATGCTCTTTCCGTACGCTCCCAGGCGTTCAAATTCCGGCCGCTGTGACAAGATATCACGCAGGACCTTCAGCTTTTCTTCCTGCGGCAGCGCATCGAGTTTGTCTGATACGTTGAGGTAATCCCCTACCGTATCGGGCAGTTTGCTCCGTTCACCGGCATTGATCCTGGGGCGGGCCATGTTGCGCAGCCGCTGTACCATGACGAAGGCATATTTTCCGGCTTCTTCTTCCCGCCAGGCATCAATCCAGTATTGTGTCGCTTCCGGATTATTGATGACCTGGTACATACTGCCCGAGCCGGTAAAATTGATTGTGAGGAAAGTGGGTTTGCCACATTCCCGGCGCACTTTTTCTTTAGTAAAGCGCACAGCATCGCGCAGTTCCGAAACCGATTCGGCGTTGTCGATCGGCACATCGGCCGATTCCCAGCGGACGATGCTGGTGTCGATGAATTCCATATGCACCGTTCCGTACGGGCCCACTTCCACATAGTAGCAGCCCCTCGGCCCCGTCTCTGTGCAATCGAGCCCCTGGGGATTGCCGGCATAGACGACATAAGGCTTCTCTGACAGGACCTGGTGCTTGTGCACGTGTCCCAGGGCCCAGTAATCCATACCGCTTTCTTTCAGGTCGGTCATACTGCACGGGGCATACGGCGACTGGGCAGTGCCGACCTGGGTATGAAGGAGCCCGATGGCATAGCGGTCGGCAGCAGTCCTGCGGAAGTTCCAGGCCAGATTGTCCCGCTGCTCGCTTTTGGCATAACTCTGGCCGTATACGGCAGCCAGTTCTTCCCCGTCTACGATGAGGGGAATCCGTTCGACCTTTTCCGTGCCAAAGACGTGTACATTGGGCGGAAAGGGAATCCGCGCCTTCCAGGCTTCCAGCGGATCGTGATTGCCCAGTACGGCAAACACCTGTATGTGATGCTGGGCCAGCTTGTGCAAAAGGCGCACATAGTCGAGCTGTGCCGTCAGGTTGTGGCTGCTGCTGGTATAGACATCACCGGCAATCAGCACGGCATCGACTTCTTTATCAATCGCCGTCTGGACGATTTTCTGAAAGGCCCGGACCGGCGCCTTGCCGACGATACGCTGCCAGCGTTCATCGACCATGGCAATATCATGAAAGGGACTGCCCAGATGCAGATCCCCGCAATGTATAAAACGCAAACTTTTGGCCATTAGTCTCCTTCTTTCTCTGACCAGGCTGTTTTTAGTGCTCCCACAGCGTCTTTCAGCTGGCCGCCGGGAATTTTGGAAAAACTCAGAAGAAATTCTTTTTCTGTCTCCAGATTCCGGTTTTCATAAAACGATTGTACCGATAAGACACGGCAGCCTTTTTCTGCTGCCTTTTTCAATAACCGTTCCTCCGTATCCTGGCTTTTCAGGGTAATGTGGCAATAGACGCCGGATACGATGCGGCTGACGCGGATGCGGTCCCCAAAGGCTTTCACCAGGAACCGCTCCATGAGCTCTCCCTTTTCCTGATAGTCTTTGCGCAGACGCCGCACCTGCCGGGCCAGTTCCCCGCTGCGGATATATTCGGCCAGGACACATTGTTCCAGCACAGAAGACCCCTGACGGAATAAAGCGCGGCTTTCCCTGTACCGCATAAGAAGCGGCGGCGGAAGGACCATATAACTGAGGCGCACAAAAGGCGGCAGCACTTTGGACAGCGCCCCCATGTAGATGACGCGGCCGGCCTTGTCCATTCCCTGCAGGGCCGGCACGGGGCGGCCATAATACCGCAACTCACTGTCATAATCGTCTTCGACGATCATGCCGTCGTAATCGCCGGCCCAATGAAGCAGGTCATAGCGCATCCCGGCCGGCATGACCGTCCCTGTAGGGAACTGATGGGACGGGCTGACATACACCAGGCGCGCGCCGCTCTGTTTTAGTATATCCATGTCCAGCAGTCCGTCCCGTACCGGCACAGGCTGCAGGGAAAAGCCACGGCTGCGGAATAACTCCCGTCCCAGTCGGAATCCCGGTTCCTCTACGGCAATGCGCTCAAAGTCCGGCTGGAGCAGGCTGGTAAGGACAGCCAGCAGCGGTATCGTCCCCGATCCGATGAGGATGGATTCCGGGTCAGCATGGACGCCGCGGCTCTGATAGACGTATTCGCTCAGTGCCTGCCGCAGGACGGGAGCCCCCTGCTCATCCTGATTGGCCAGAAGGTACGCCGGCTCACTCAGGACGCGGCTCATCAATTTGCGCCAGACCGCCATAGGGAAGCGTTCCATGTCCATGTCGCCACTGCCAAAATCATAGACGACTGGCGGCAGTGTTTCCTGTTTTTCCTGCTGCCGGTACACAGGCCGTTCCTTTTTCTGCGGGAAGGCAATATCGGCGACTTCGTACCGCGCCTTGGTGCGGCGGATGATATATCCCTCGCTGGCAAGCTGATAATAGGCTTTTTCAACGGTCATCTTGCTGACGCCGGCCCGCTGGGCTAATTCGCGTACAGACGCCATTTTCATCCCCGCCGGCATCCGCCGGGCCGTGATTTCATCACGGTAATACGTATATATTTGTACATAGTACGGTATTTTGCTATGAGTATCGATCTGCAGCATATGTCCCCCGTCAGGATTGAAACAAATTTACGATAAGCCTACCCTTTATTGTATCGAAAAACAGTTCTGGTGAAAAGAGCAGATCGTCACATTTATAAGAGAAACCCTGCCAAAGCAGCCAGATTCTGTCAGTTATCGGCTACGGCCGCTGCAATGGCCGCCCCGACCGACGGTCCGTCGTAAATCAGTGCCGCTTCTACAGGAATCCCCTGCTGCCGGGAACGCCCGTTCCGGGCAGCGCAACCATACAGAGCGTCATCAAACATGAGGAGCCCTCCCCGGATATGGCTCAGGAGTCCCCCTTCGATGGCAATGGACTGCCGCGCAATATGACCCTTGGGATACAGATGCTGCAGGATGCCATAGCAGGCAGCACCGGAAAGCTGGGCAGTCCGCACGAGAATAGTCCCGGCCAGATTACGCAGCGGTTCGACGTCGGCCGGAGCGATGATGCGGTTCAGCAGCCGGCTCAGGCGCAGACGGGCATCATCGGGATTTCCCGCCGTTACGATCCGGTTCATTTCCGGCGTCGTGCACGGCGGAATATCGTCGGTATTAAAATAGGTCTTCAAAGTCTCCCGGTAAATCGGTCCGAGATAGGCGCCACTGATCATTTTTTCCAGCATGTGGTGCCCGGGAAGCCGTGTTGCTTCATCTACCCGTTCATCCCACTTGTTCCGCGGCATTCCATCGAAATCGCCGGCTTCCAGATTGATGGCCATCGATTGCTTTGGTTCATAAAAACAGATATTAAAACCCGTGCCGCAGATGACGCCGATATGGGTATGACGGTACTGATAGGCCGCCGCCAGGAGTACCGCCGTCGTATCATTGATCAGCGCTACCGGACGGATCTGGTCGAGGCCGCGGCGCCGGAGCGCCTCCTTCAGCAATTGGTTGATATACTCTCCTTCCACACCGGAAACGGCCATTTCCTTGGACCACTGGGCCAGGCGCGCGTCATGGCAGTCGGACTGGCAGACGGCGTACGAAAAGGTATGTCCCAGGGCACAGTCTATATTGCCACCGGCCGCTTCTTCCACACAAGAGGCAATGAAATCAAAAAGTTGCTCCGCCTGCGTTTCCTTCGTCGTATAATCGTATTCTCCTTCTTTGCGGAGAGGATGGGACACGATTTTATCGATAATAAAACAGTGTCCTCCCAAAAGGCGGATGCGGGATGCACGCACATTGGTCCCGCCAAAATCCAGTGCCAGATAGGTTCCCTTCTCCCTGCCGTCAGGCAGGTCCATATACGACGGCAGGGAAGAAAGGGACGACGGGGCGCCTGTTTCCGCTGCTTCCAGCTGCTGTCGGAATGCTGCCGCAAAATATTGCAGCTGTTCGTCACTCCAATAAAAATGCTGCGCAATATTCATCCAGTTTCCACTTGCTTTACAGCCCATATAGAATCCCCCTGTCTGTTTCGCTATCGTTATAAATATTATACTACATACAGGATACGCAGGATATGACTATGTAAAATTTTTGTCTCTTATGCTATTTTGTGATACATTGTACATTGACAATTTTCGATAATCCACTATAATGGGACGTAGAGTGAGACCGAAAGAGGCCGCACGAAGGGGTACACCACCTTGGGTGTAATTCTTCGTGCGGCTTTTTTATTTTTTCTATTCCCCACGCGGAAAGGAGATCCAGTATGGTCAGGATAAACGGCAATGACGTGGCCGCGGCCGGACAGAATCTTCAGGCGTTCCTCGAAAAAGAAGGCTATCGCTGCGACCGCATCGCCATCGAACTGAATGGTACCATCGTACCGCGCAGGACCTATGCCGACGTAATCCTCCACGATGGCGATTCTATGGAAATCGTCCATTTCGTAGGTGGCGGCTGATACGGACAACATACGGCTTTTTCATTCTATTTTATGATGTTAAGGAGTGTTTCCCATGGCAAATGATGACAAACTCGTACTTGGCGGTCATGAATTTACATCCCGCTTTATCTTAGGTTCCGGTAAATTTTCAGTCGATCTGATTAAAGCTGCCGTCGATCAGGCAGGTGCCCAGATCGTCACCATGGCTCTGCGCCGCGTAGAAGCAGGACAGAAAGACAATATCCTCGATTTTATCCCCAAAGGCGTTACGCTGCTTCCCAATACCTCGAGCGCCCGTACGGCCGAAGAAGCCGTCCGCATCGCCCGCCTTTCCCGTGAAATCGGCTGCGGGGATTTCATCAAAATCGAAGTCATGCGCGACTCCAAATACCTGCTTCCGGACAATGCCGAAACGATAAAAGCGACGGAAATACTCGCCAAAGAAGGGTTTATCGTCCTGCCCTATATGTATCCGGATCTGTACGCTGCCCGGGCTCTCGCCGATGCCGGTGCCGCCGCCATCATGCCCCTGGCATCTCCTATCGGCACCAATAAAGGCCTGAGCACGCGTGACTTCATCCAGATTCTCATCGATGAAATCGACCTTCCCGTCATCGTCGATGCCGGTATCGGCCGTCCGTCCCAGGCCTGCGAAGCCATGGAAATGGGCGCCGCTGCCATCATGGCCAATACGGCTATCGCCACAGCCGGCAACCTGCCGCTCATGGCCCAGGCATTCCGCAAAGCCATCGAAGCCGGCCGTGCCGCCTACCTCGCCGGTATGGGACGCGTACGGGAAACGGCTTCGGCTTCTGATCCGCTGACAGGATTTTTAGGGGACTAAGGGAGGCTTTCTTATGGAACAGAAACGTATCGATCATATGAAATATCTGCCCGGCATGGAAGTGCTCGATTCGGACATGCTCAGCCAGGTCCTCCGCTATCATGACGCCTTCCGCGATGAAGACTTTACCAGCAAGGACGTCGAACTGGCCCTCAGCAAGATGCGCCTCGACCCGCACGATTTCATGGCACTCCTTTCTACGGCCGCCGCTCCCTACCTGGAAGAAATGGCCCAGAAAGCCCACATCGTCACGCGCCGTCATTTTGGCAATAACATTTCCGTCATCACGCCGATTTATTTTGCCAACTATTGCGACAATTACTGTATCTACTGCGGGTTCAATTCCCACAACAAGATCAAGCGGGCCCGCCTGTCGGACGAAGAACTGCACCGGGAATGCAAGAACATCGCCGATGCTGGCATCGAAGAAGTCATCATGCTCACCGGCGAAAGCCCCAAGATGAGCGATATCAAATACATCGGCAACGCCGTCAAAATCGCCCGCCAGTATTTCCGTGCCATCAACATGGAAATCTATCCGGTCAATTCCGATGACTACAAATATCTCCACGAATGCGGCGCCGATTACGTCACGGTCTTCCAGGAAACGTATAATTCCGATAAATACGAAACACTGCACCTGGCAGGCAACAAGCGTATTTTCCCGTATCGCTTCTACGCCCAGGAACGGGCTATCCTCGGCGGTATGCGCGGCGTCGGCTTCGCGGCTCTCTTAGGGCTCGACGACTATCAGAAAGACGCCGTAGCGACAGGCATGCACGCCTATCTGATGCAGCGGAAATATCCTCACGCGGAAATTTCCCTCTCCTGCCCGCGCCTGTGCCCGATCATCAACAATGATAAAATCAATCCGAAGGACGTAGATGAACGGAAACTGACCCAGATCATCTGTGCGTACCGTCTGTTCCTGCCCTACGCCTGCATCGTCGTTTCCAGCCGTGAAAGCGCCAAATACCGCAATGCCATCATGAAAATCGCTGCCACCAAAGTATCGGCCAGCGTCTGTGTCGGCATCGGCGGCCATCTGGAAGATGACGGCAGTGAAAAAGGCGATGAACAGTTTGAAATCACGGACAACCGTCCTTTCGATGAAATGTACGCCGCAATCAAAAGCATGGGCCTCCAGCCGATTACGAGCGAATACATTTACTTATAACCTTGTTTGCAGACGCCGGAATATCCGGCCGGCGTTTTGCCATATACTAAACATATCCAATTTTCCTGCCAGCCCTATCCACCTGGCAGGGATAGCAAAAAAGGATTGCCGCACCCAGTCGTGCTGCAATCCTTTTTTGCATGGCTTCCTATGGTCCCCTCAGGGAGTATCAATACGTTAACTTTAGTTGTATTATGCACGTCCGGTCAGACCGTAGCCAGTGCCTGTTCCAGATCGGCGATGATATCTTCCGGATCTTCCAGCCCGACAGACATGCGGATCATACCGTCTGTAATACCGGCAGCTTCCCGCACTTCTCTGGGAATCATGGTGTGTGTCATGGCTGCCGCCTGTTCTACCAGCGTTTCCGTGTCGCCCAGGCTGACGGCCAGGGTGCACAATCTGAGGTGATTGATGAAGGTCTTGCCCGCTTCCAGTCCGCCTTTGACATCGAAACTCAGCATACCGCCACCGCCGCGCATCTGCTGTTTTGCCAGCTCATACTGTGGATTGGACGGCAGGAAGGGGTAGCGGACAATGTCAATCTTCGGATGCTGTTCCAGATACTGCGCAATCTGAAGGGCATTGGCATTGTATTGTTTCATGCGTACAGTCAGCGTCTTGAGCCCCCGCGTGGCCAGGAAAGCAATCTGCGGTGCCATGACGGCGCCAAAGTGCATGAGCGTGCCGAGGCGGCAGTCGCGCAGGAATCCTTCATCGTTGGAAATGACCGCTCCCCCCAGAAGGTCGCCGTGACCGCCGATGTACTTGGTCACGCTCTGTACGACCCAGTCGGCTCCCAGGTCGAGAGGATTCGTATTGTACGGTGTGGCAAAGGTATTATCGACCCCGACTTTGATGCCGTGCTTGTGGGCAATGGCAGAAATGGCTGCAATATCCGCCATGACCATAGTCGGATTCGCCGGTGATTCGACGTAAATGAGCTTCGTATTGTCCTTGATGCCCTCTTCCAGTGTATCCAGATCCTGCGGGTCAAAATCTCCCACTTCTACGCCGAACCGGGGCAGGAAATCGCGGGTAATATCTTCCGTACCGGAGTATTTGGCCTTGCAGAACAGCGCATGGTCGCCAGCGCGGACACTCATGAAGATGGCCCCTGCCACAGCTCCCATGCCCGATGCATACGACACGGCACCGAGACCATGTTCGGCGGCGGCTATCTTTTTTTCAAAATAGTCATTGCTGGGATTGGTAATACGGCTGTAGGCAAAGCTTTTGGCATAATCATCGCATGCCTTGACAGCGTCGTCTGTGGAGTCGAAATAAAAAGTCGAAGTCTGATAAATGGGCGGCACTAAGGCACCGTAGGCATCCCGCAGTTCTCCGGCATGAATGTTGACCGTAGACGGCCCGTATTTCGTTCTGTCAAAATCAGGATGGCGCATTACACTTAAACTCATGTTCATATCCCCTCTTCATCATAAATTTTACTTATTCCCCCGTCGTCCCTACGACGGCTTTATCGTGTCCCGTTGCCTTATAGACTACGGCACCGATGACAAACCCGATGATAAACGGCGTAATCCAGCCGAATCCAAACGTCGAAAGCGGTGTTGCTGCCACAATAGCTTTGGCAAAGCCAAGACCGGACAGGCCCGGCAGGGATTCCAGCAGCGCATAAATAGTAACCAGATATACCGATCCTTTATAAGCACCGTCATTCGGTACGACCTTCACCAGGACGCCCAGGACGAGCAGTGCCAGGCACGGCGGATAACATACGCCAAAAATCCAGCCGACGTAGGTGACGATGCCATCGACGCCGAGAAGAGCTGTAAGAGCCGAAAGGATGCTGCATGCGACGGCTACTTTTTTATAGCTGACCTTGCCCGTAACGGTGCTGGTAAATTCCGCAACGGCTGCTACCTGGCCGATAGCCGTAGTCAGGCAGGCCAGGACGACGGCTATGCCCATGGGGACCATGACCCACGTGCCGACGCGCTGGATAATAGCGACGAGCAGTTCCGCCCGGCCGATAGACTGCGGATAATCACCGCTGACACAGGCACCCATATACAGCAACGACCCGTAGATGATGAGAAGCAGGACGAAGGCGACGATGCCGCAATAGATGAGGACCTTATTGCGCTGGGCAATAGTCGTATAGCCTTTTCCTTTAATCGAGCTGATGAATACGGCTGCCATAATAAAGCTGACCAGGACATCGCCTGTGTTATATCCGCCCAGGAAGGCATTGACGAACGGTTTCGCTACCTGTGGTTCAATAGGCGTTCCCAGGGGATGGACGATACCCATAATGGAAACGATGACCAGGATGAGTGCCAGAAGAGGCGTCAGATAGCGGCCCATACGGTCCATGACGTTATTCTTATCTTTAACAAAGAAGAAGCATATAATGAAATATATGATGACCAACGGAATGAACGGTGCTCCCGGCACATTGCCCTGTACGCCGAGCTGGATAGCCGTGGCGCACGTCCGGGGAATGGAAACGAAGGTGCACACAAACATCAGGGCCGCCAGCAGGACATTATACGTATACTTGCCGACATGATCCGTAATGGCATGGACATCGCCGTTCAGCCCGATGACAATCAAGGTGAATATAGGAAGGAAGATACCGGAAAGCGTCAGGCCGGACAGGCCGGCAAATACAGCAGAGCCGCTATTGAGGCCCAGCTGGGGCGGGAAAATGAGGTTGCCTGCCCCGAAGTAAGTAGCAAAGAAAGCAAAACCGAGGATGAAAATATCGAGAATCTTGATACTGCCGTTACCGGGAGAAGAATTGCCGCTCATCATACATACCTCCTTATCATCCCCATCCGGCCCTTCCGCTTGCCGGGCCGGGCAGGGGACACGCGAAAACGGAACTTATAATTTTGCCAGCGCCTGATCGAAATCGTTCAGGAGATCGTCTGTGTCTTCCAGGCCGGAAGACAGGCGGATCTGACCGTACATGATGCCAATCGCCGCCAGTTCATCTGCCGATAGGTCGCGGTGGGATGCTTTCGGCGGATAGGTCAGAGTCGTGCACGTACCGGCCAGTGTCGGCACGAAATGAACCAGTTTCAGATTGGCAATGAGTTTGTCGATCAGTTCCATACCGCCTTTGAAATTGACGCTGAGCATACCGCCATATCCGTTGCCTTCAAACTGCTTGTCTGCCAGTTCTTTGCTGGGAGACGAATCCAGTCCCGGATAGTAGACTTTTTCTACTTTGGGATGCTGTTCAAAAAACTTCGCCAGAGCCAGCCCGTTCTGGCTCATTTTCTGCACGCGAAGCGGCAGCGTCCGCAGGCTGCGGGCCAGGAGCCACGATTCCGTCGCACCCAGATTGCCGCCGTACAGGCCGAGATAGAAGCGGATCGTATCAATCAGCTTTTTCGACCCCAGCGCCGCGCCGCCTACGATATCGTCATGGCCACCCAGGTATTTCGTCGCACTGTATAAAACGAGGTCGGCCCCGAATTTCGCCGGTTTGGCCACGATAGACGTAGCAAAGGTATTATCGATAAAGAGCAGGGCGCCGTTGGCATGGGCCACCTCTGCCAGATGACCGAGGTCCGGGACGGACATGAGCGGATTGGCAATGGTTTCCCCGTAAATGACCTTCGTATTGGGTTTGATATAGTCTTCCGGCTTCTGTGTATCGAAATCGATGAACGTCGTTTCGACACCCCACTTGGACAGTTCATGCTTTAAGAAATAGAACGTTTCCCCGTACAGTACGGGAGAAGCCAGTACGTGATCTCCCGGTCTGAGTACTGCCAGAAGGGACGTCGTGATGGCTGCCATGCCGGAAGAAAAGACCAGGCCCGTTTCCGTCCCGTCACCGGCTGCCAGGATCCGCGATGCCGCGTCGGCATTAGGATTTCCCAGGCGGAAATAGGCGTATCCCGGTGCCCCTTCATCACAGATTTTATCCATGGGTTCAATGGAATCAAAAATATAGGCCGATGACAAATAAATAGGGAACGTTTCCGGCACGGTCAGTGCCTTATTCATTTCATAGCACATTTCCCCTGTTCCCGTATGCATATACGTCGTAGCAGTACCTCTGGCCATGATGATGATCTCCTTTCAAAATACAGATGATTTGTTGTATGACTTTTCCGGAATCGTCAATTGTCTTTTTGTTATCTTTATTATATCGTCATTGTCCTTAAAAATATATGCATCAAGTGGCGTATATGTAGTAGCATTTTAGGAGTAATTCCAATGCTATATACTCCTTTTGCACTCTTCTTATACTCCTTTTATGAAAAAAAAGACTGCCCCATCAAGCAAAAAAAGCTTAATAGGACAGTCCAGGTCGTTTCCCGTATGCTATGCCTGCATGCGCTGCCAGGTCCGGATGGCTTCTATGAGCTGCATCCGGCTGCGCACGCCGAGTTTTGTAAAAATATGATGAAGATGCTTTTTGGTTGTATACTGGCTGATGACCAGTCTGCGGCTGATATCTTCCGTCGAATACTGCTGCATGACCAGACTGGCAATCTCGCTTTCCCTGGGCGTCAGTCCCAGCGCCGTAAGCTGGGCGTATTCCGGCTCTGCCGGCAATTCAGCCCCGGCCGCTCCGGTCCGTTCATGACGCAGGCGGATAGCCAGATGATCCTTCAGCCGGTCCAGTATTTCAATCTCATTATCGGTAAAATCCCGCTGCCGGGCCGTCCGGTAGAGAATGACTTCCCCCAGCAGTTTCCATTCGTCGGTCAGGACGATGCCACTATAAAACTGGACATCGTTGGGCAGCAGAAAGGCCGTCCGCACTTCCGAAACGGCATCGGTCGCCTGTTCATCGGGCGTGACAAGATCACTGCTGCGGTAGGCCATAGTACGGCGCAGACTGATGACGCGGCGGCAGATGCCGTTTGTATTGATCAGCCTGCCATAGGCTTTGACAATCTCCGGATCCATGTTGATAAAGACCGGCGATTGCAGGACAAGCTGCCCCTCTGCGTCTTCATGAAAGAGAAAAAAAGCCGCCCGTTCAAAGGGAACGATATTGCGCAGGGCTTCCAAAAAATACCTCTCCATATCCTGCACCGCATCCGTACCGTGGATCAGCAGGGATAATTCATTGATTCCCAGCCATTCTGAATTCGTCAACATACAGCCACCTTCCATCTGCCAGTCCTGTTCCCGACCCGGGCAGCACCGGTCCCAATCTGTACTTTCATGCATCTCCTAGAATTTCATTCTATCATACTTATATCACATGATACAATCACTGTTCGTATATTATACATTATATTATGTTTACAAAAAAAATAAAGTTTCATATATCCGTTATTTATTTCATATGGTTATGAATAGTCATCTATGCGATATATGCATTAATTTATCGTAATTTGATATGGAATTTTTCCTTTTTTTATGAGTTTACCTCATAATATGGAGGATAATTTATTGATACTCCATGAAAATAACGGTATAATAGATTATATTGTTAACAGTTAGGACAGTATAAAGGACAAAGGTGATATATTGTGTTGAAATTGATTGCTGTAACGAACCGTGAGTTATGCAGACAAAACTACTGGGACCATATGGAGCAGATAGCCGCTTCTGATATTGACAGCATTATTTTGCGTGAAAAAGGTCTCGATGAAGAAGAATACACAAATTACGCAAAAAAAATGCAGCGCCTGTGCAATCTGCACCAGAAACGGTGTGTCCTCAATTATTTCGGCCGCGTCGGCGTCAAACTCCATATCCCCCGTTTCCAATGCCCACTGGACTATTTGCAGTCCCATACGGCGATTACCTATTATATGACCAGTCTGGGAGTTTCCGTACACAGTGCCGATGAAGCCCGTCTGGCAGAAGAACTGGGCGCTCATTACATCATTGCCAGCCATGTACTGCCGACACCGTGCAAGCCGGACCAGCCGCCTATCGGCCTTGAGGAGCTGCGCAATATTACCAGTGCCGTCCACGTTCCCGTATATGCCCTAGGCGGTATTACACCGGAAACGCTGCCACAGCTTGCCGGTATTCCCATCGCCGGCGTCTGTGTCATGACCGGCCTCATGACCTGTGATGACGTACCTGGATATGTACAGAGACTGCGTCAGGCCATGCAATAGAAAGGATGTCCTATTTCATGAAACAAGCCTATATTATCATCGACATGCAAAACGATTTCATCGACGGGGCTCTGGGTACGAAAGAGGCACCTCTCATCGTACCGCGCATCGAAGCCATTCTTCAGGCTGCCAAAAAAGATGAATCCCGGGAAACGGATTTTATCTTTACCCAGGATACTCACGGCGAAGACTATCTGGATACGCAGGAAGGGCGTAAGCTCCCCGTTCCCCATTGTATCCGCGATACCCATGGCTGGCAGATCTGCCGGGCCCTTCTGCCGTACACGCTCATGGCACCGGTTCTGGAAAAACCGACATTCGGCTGCACCCAGCTCGTCGAAGAAGCGGCGCCCTACGACCGTCTCGTCCTCATGGGACTGTGTACGGATATCTGCGTCATTTCCAACGCCATGCTCTTAAAAGCCTATTTCCCGGAAAAGGAAATCGCCGTCCAGAGCGACTGCTGTGCCGGCGTCACGCCCGAAAGCCATGCTGAAGCCCTGCGCGCCATGAAACGCTGTCATATCGACATTATCTGATCCAGGCCAGACCGTCTTTCCGGCGGTCTGCTTTTTGCGTCATCGCATCCGGTATTTGTATTCTATTTTATCTATATTATATGTATTTATGTTTTGACATATGTCATCATCACCAGTATAATAAAGACAGAGTATGGTACGCCATGCTCTATATCGTCATGGTGAAAGGAGGAGTTTGTATGCCGCGTCCCCAACGCTGCCGCCGTGTCTGTTCTCTGCCCCGTCAGGAATCATTTACTCCCGACGGAAAGCAAAATGATTGTGATACTATTGTAATGACCGTCGATGAATACGAAGTCATCCGCCTCATGGATCTGGTCGGCCTGACACAGGAACAGGCCGCTGTACAGATGGATGTAGGCCGTACGACCGTAACGGGAATCTATGAATCGGCCCGTCATAAAGTAGCTTTAGCGCTGGTTTACGGCAGACGCCTGCTCATCCAGGGCGGTAAAATCCAGGTTTGTGAACGCGCCGGCTCGTGCTGTAACCCATTCTGCCGGGCTGTCCGCGAAAAAAGGGATACGATCCCACAAAAGGAGCATGATACACAATGAGTGAAAACTGTAATCACGACTGTTCCAGCTGCGCCAGCAACTGCGAAAGCCGTACGGAACCACAGAGCCTGCTGGCAAAGCCCCACGAAGGCACCCATGTCAAACACGTCATCGCCGTCGTCAGTGGCAAAGGCGGCGTCGGTAAATCCCTGGTCACTTCCCTCATGGCCGTCCAGATGCACCGCCGTGGCTTTAAGACAGCTATCCTCGATGCCGATATCACCGGCCCTTCCATCCCGAAAGTATTCGGTATCACCGACCGGGCTACGGGCAGTGAAGCCGGTATCAATCCTGTCGTCACCAAAGGCGGCATCGAAGTCATGTCCATGAATGTCCTCCTGGAAGATTCGGCCTCGCCTGTCGTATGGAGAGGACCGGTCATTTCCGGGGCGGTCAAACAGTTCTGGACCGACGTACTCTGGGGCGACATCGACTACATGTTCGTCGATATGCCTCCGGGAACGGGCGATGTCCCCCTGACCGTATTCCAGAGCCTGCCCGTCGATGGCATCCTCGTCGTTACATCGCCGCAGGAACTGGTTTCCCTGATTGTCGAAAAGGCCCTGAAGATGTCCGAACTGATGCACATCCCCGTCCTCGGCCTCATCGAAAACATGAGTTACTTCGAATGCCCGAACTGTCATGAAAAAGTAGAAATCTACGGCCCGAGCCGCGTCGATGAATCGGCTCAGAAATATGGCATCAGCCATACGGCCAAACTGCCTATCGACCCGGCCTTTGCCGCCCACTGTGATAAAGGCGACATCGAAAGCTACAAGGCCGACTACCTGTCCGATACGGCTGCCTTCCTCGAAGGTGTGCTGGGTAAATAAATCCCGTTTTCCGGCAAAAAAACAAAGGCTTCCGTACTATGAGTCCAAAGCTCATAGTACGGAAGCCTTTGTCGTACTGGAAAAGATGATATCCCCCTTCCGGTACAGGTACATCTGCAAAATGGCGGTATTACTTTTTGCCGCCCAGGTATGCCGCTGTGACCTGGGGATTGGCCGCTACGTCTGCCGCTGTTCCCTCCAGGACGATGTGCCCCGTTTCCATAACGTAGGCATAGTCGGCAATCTGCAGGGCCTTCCGGGCATTTTGTTCCACCAGGAGGATGGTCGTGCCGCTGTCATTGATATCCTTGATGACATCAAAGATTTCCTGCACGACGATGGGGGCCAGCCCCATGGACGGTTCGTCGAGGAGGAGCAGTTCCGGCCGGGCCATGACGGCACGCCCGATGGCCAGCATCTGCTGTTCGCCGCCGGACAACGTCCCGCCAAACTGCTTTTTTCGTTCTTCCAGACGAGGAAAGCGTTCGTAGACCTTTTTCAGATCTGCGGCGATGCCGTCTTTGTCACTGCGCTGGTAGGCGCCGAGATACAGATTTTCTTCGACGCTCATATTCTGCAGGATCTGCCGGCCTTCCGGTACGAGGGATATGCCTTCATGGACGACCTGATAGGGTTTCGTCCCCGAAAGAGGCGCCCCTTTAAAGCGGATTTCCCCTTCTCTGAGAGACACCAGCCCCATAATGGTCCTCATGGTCGTCGATTTCCCGGCGCCATTGGCACCGATGAGGGAAACGATACTGCCTTCCCGTACGGACAGGCTGATGCCCTTGAGGGCCATGATGCTGCCGTATCCGGCTACGATATTTTTTAATTCCAGGAGCATTATCCTTCATCCTCCTTTCCCAGATAGGCTTCGATAACGGCAGGATTATTCTGGATTTCCGCCGGCGTTCCTTCGGCCAGTTTTTTGCCAAAATTGATGACTACCAGGCGGTCGCACAAATCCATCATGAGATTCATATCGTGTTCAATGAGGACGATGCTCACGTGATACGTATCGCGCAGGCCCCGGATGAGCGTACCCAGTGCCGCCGTTTCACTGTCATTCATGCCCGCTGCCGGTTCATCGAGGAGGAGCAGCTTGGGATGGGTGGACATGGCACGGGCAATTTCCAGCTTGCGCTGCTTGCCATAGGGCAGACTGGACGCAATCGTACAGGCATCTTTCTCAAGACCTACGAACTTCAGGAAATCCATGGCCCGCTGCCGTGCTTCCTGTTCTTCCTGTCTCTGGCCTTTCGTATGGAACACGCTGGCCAGGATACCGGAATGAAGCTGGGTATGGCAGCCGACCAGGCAGTTTTCAAGGACCGTCATCTGGGGAAAGAGGCGGATATTCTGGAACGTCCGGGCAATGCCCAGGGCCGTGATTTCATGAGGCTTCTTTCCTTCAATGGACGTGCCCTGAAAGAGGATATCCCCTTCCGATACCTGATATACGCCGGTAATAAGATTGAACAGAGTCGTCTTGCCGGCGCCATTAGGACCGATAATGCCATAAATCTGGCCTTCTTCCACGGAAAAGGAAATATCAGAAGAAGCCGTGACGCCGCCGAACCGTTTGATGACATGCTGTAATTCCAGAAGCATTACCGGTCACCTTCTTTCGCAGCCCGTTCCGGAACGGCATGGGCCGGCCGTTTCCGTGTCATCCGTTTCAGGACATCGTAGGACAGGATGCCGTCGGGCCGGAAGGCCATGAGCGCTACCAGCATGATGCCGTAGAGCATATCCCGATATTCCGCCAGGTCGCGCAGCAATTCCGGCAGTACGGTCAGGATGACCGCGCCCAGAGGCGAACCCCACATGACATTGCTGCCGCCGAATACGCAGTACAACAGGGCATTGACGACTTTGTGCCATGAGAAATCAGTCGGGCTGATGAAATTGGCCGTATGGGCAAAGAGAGCCCCGGCGACTCCGGCAAAGAATGCGCTGAATAAAAAGGACATCATTTTATAATATACAATAGGAATACCCGAAAGTTCCGCCGCGTGTTCGTCGGCTTTGACGGCGGCAAAAGCCCGGCCGATGCGGGAGCGTTCCAGACGACGCCAGAACCAGAGGATAGCCACGACGACAATCAGCAAGACGAGGCACATGAGCAGCTGGCCGCCGGTCTGGGTATCTATATCGAGGACATCGAGGAGGTCGCTGGCCAGATCGCCCAGGGTATTGGCCATGGAAGGAATTCCCGAAAGGCCAAGAGCGCCGTTGGTAATCTTCAGATTCAGGGCCAGGACGCGGACGACTTCACCAAATCCCAGAGTGGCTATAGCCAGATACATGCCGCGCAGCCGCGTCGTCGGAATACCGACGATGAGAGCGACCACAGCGGCCATGATACCGCCAAGGACGATGGCAGCCGGCATGGGAAGTCCGGCCTGCATGGTCAGTATGGCCGACGTATAGGCACCGACACTCATGAAACCGGCATTACCCAGAGACATCTGGCCAGTGCATAATGTCATATAGACAGACAATGCCAATATAATATTGATGCAGGAAAACACGACGACCTGCAGGACATAGCCGTTCAGTATTTCGTCCATTACGGTCTGCCTCCTTTGCCGGCCTTGGAAAAGAGCCCTTCGGGCCGGAAGAACAAGATGAGAATGATGATGCCGAAAGCAACGGCATCGCGATACGACGACGCGCCATAGGCGACGCTGAATACTTCGGCAATGCCGAGAATGAAGCCGCCCATCATGGCACCGCGGATATTGCCCAGGCCGCCCATAATGAGTACGGCCAGGCCTTTAAAGCTCATGGTCATGCCCATGGTCGGTTCGATGGCATTGAAGGAAAGACCGACGAGGACACCGGCCGCCGCCCCCAGGGAAGATGCCAGCATGACCGTAAAGGTGATGATGCGGCTCGTATTGATGCCCAGGAGGCCTGCCGTTTCGATATTTTCCGACGTCGCCTTGACTGCCTTGCCGATTTTCGTCTTATCCAGCAACAGTGTCAGCAGCACCATCAGGACGATAGCCGTACAGAACCCGACGATCTGAATCATGGATACTTTGAACAGGCCGGCATCCATGAGCGCCCCTTCAAACTGGGGCGGGAAAGACTGGGTCTGGGGCCCCCAGATTTTGAGGGCCAGACTTTCCAGGAAAATCGATACGCCAATAGTACTGATAAGCGGTGCCAGGTGGGTCACCTTGCGGCGGCGCAGGGGACGCAGTGCCAGGTATTCCAGCAGGAATCCCAGGACCGCCCCGCCCAGCATGGCACCGATGAGAGCTACGAATATATTGGCTCCGGCAGCCGTTACCAGCATCAGGCCGATAAAGGCACCGAACATGAAGATTTCGCCATGGGCCATATTGATGATGTTCAACACCCCGAAAACCAGCGTATAGCCAATGGCAATGACAGCATAGGCACTGCCAAGATTCAATCCATTAATAAGCTGCTGAAAAAACACGATATATACCCCTCTATCTGTAAAACGAAAGAACGATTACTGTAACGGCGTCCATTTGCCGTCTTTGATGACCAGTACGTCCAGATCCATAGACGGGTCGCGGTGATCATCGAAAGAAAACACGCCAGTTGCGCCTTCAAAGTTCGTGATCTGAGCCAGAGCATCGCGGAACTTCTTGCGGTTCGTCGTCGTACCCGATTTTTCTACGGCTTCGTGGATGATGTACATGGCGTCATAAGCCTGGGCAGCGAACTGATCCGGTTCATGTCCGTATTTGGCAACGAAGGCTTTGCGGAAATTCTGGGCTTTTTCGCTCTGCCGTTCCGGATTCCACGGTGTTGCTACCATGGTGCCGTCGGCAGCGGCGCCGGCCTGTTTGATGTATTCCGGGCTGTTGAATCCATTATTGCCGATAATCGGCTGGTTCATCCCCATTTCACGGGCTTTCTTGGCAATGAGGGCGCCTTCCTGATAGAGGCCGGCCACGGCGATGACGTCAGGATTGGCAGCCTGGATTTTCGTCAGCTGTGCCGAGAAATCCGTGTCCTTATCGGCAAAGGTTTCCGTATCGACGACTTCTATGCCGTTATCAGCAAAGACCTGCTGATAAATTTTGCTTTCACCGACCATCTGGTCGTTATTGTTGGAATATAAAAGAGCTACTTTCTTGAAGCCTAATTTCTGCTGCGCTTTCTTTACCGTCTGGGGAATAGCCAGTTTGCCCGGGATGGCGTTGCGGAAAATATAATCGCCGATGTTCGTTACATCCGGGCCGGTCCCGCCGGTGGTAAAGCAGACGACTTTGTCCTGCTGGGCAATCGGGCCGGCTGCCATGATTTCGCCCGTCGTCATCGGCCCTTCGATGGCCAGGACCTTATCCTGTTCGATGGCTTTCTTGGTCGCGTTGATGGCTTCTGTCTTATCCAGCTTGGTATCATAGGTCTTGAGGTCGATCTTGACTTTCGTATTGGGATCCTTATTGATTTCATCTACGGCCAGGTCTACCCCTTCTTTCATGGCCTGCCCGTAAGCTGCGCCAGGGCCGGTATAAGCCGTGATAAATCCGATTTTGGCCGACTTGCCATTACTGTCCCCGTCTTTGCTGCCCCCGCAGCCGGCGATGGATACGGCCGTCATGACGGCCAGTCCTGCAACAACAATTTGTTTTAAAAATGTGTGTTTCATGATTACTCCACTCTCCCCTTCTCATTCCCATATAAAAAAATGCTCCTGTTTCCGCCGGTTCCGGCAGAAACAGGGGCGTTTGTACGCGGTACCACCCTGCATTATCCTTTGGTGTATCGATAACGGGATATCCGCTTTTCCTTACTCTTTTCAGGAAAAGTACTCACGAGTGATATATTCGCCTGACGGCTTTATCCGTTCACACCAGCCACGGACTCTCTGAAAAAGTAGACGCCACACTTTTTGCTCTCGCTCATCGTATATATGGGTTGTTGTATTGGTCTGCATGTCTGTTTGACTTGCATGGCAACATTATAAGGCGTTTTTTTCCTCTGTCAAGGATTATTATTCTGATTGTTTATCATGTTTCCTATTTTCTATTCTCATAGGTTATAGTTAATCGTTTTACGCTTTTTGTATGTTTATCCAAAAAGAAGCTGTCCACGAAGAAAGGCTACTTCGTGGACAGCTTCTTTTCCATTGTATCTATATAAGGAGACGGTTATTTTACGGTTTTTGTGGCATCGATGCCCAGGGCACGCATAATACCGAAGAAGACTTCCGTATTATCCATGACGCCGTTAAAGTATTCCGAACCGGGGCCTTCTGCATTCAGGGGCACATCGTCGGCTGCATGACATTCATCGCCGATGGTATCGGGAATGTTGGCTGGAACGAGTTCGACGGGGTCGCCGTCATGATGACGGGCCGGGTTGGCTTTGGCAACGACGGTCGATACCTGATGGTATTCCGTCTTGTCACCGATCTGCTGGGCTTCCTGCTTCGTGACTTTTTCAGTAATCGTCGGCAGGGTCGGTTTCTGCTGGAAGTGGAAGTTTTCATAATAAGCCGGATGGTTGGCATACTGGATAGCCAGCGTTACATCGGGATCGGGGTTGTCCGGGAATCCGTCGTGATTGGCATCCTTGAATGTCGGGAAGATAGAGTCGGCATAGGTGCGGACCGCTGCCAGACCTTTCTTGCCATCCCGTTCATGATACGTACCGGTAATGGATGCACCGTGGGCATGGTCTGCCACGACGATGATCAGCGTGTTGTCGCCGTGTTCTTTATTCCATTTCTGGGCGTATTCGATGGCCTTATCGAATTCGATCGTATCGTACGTAGCCCGCTGCCAGTCCATGGCATGGAGCTGTTTATCGATGGAAGCGCCTTCGATCATGGCAAAGAAGCCTTTCGGATTCTGGCTGAGGATGTCGAGAGATTTTTTCGTCATGTTGACCAGATTCGGCTGGTCCGTATATTTCCCTAATACTTCAGGATTTTTAAGCATTTCCCGGTCGATATAGACATTCATCGTCCCCGGCTTGAATAATCCCAGGAGCGGTTTATTGGACGGTGCTGCCATCATTTCTTTGGACGTCGTGACGAAGGTATAGCCTTTGTCTTTGAATTCCTGGATGACGTTCTGGTTATCATGACGCTTGGATCCCGATTCGCTCTGGGGGATATACCGGCTGGAACCGCCACCCATGATGACATCCGGACGGTGGTAATCTTCCAGATATTCCGAAGCCAGGTAATCCTGGTTGGCCCGGCGGCGCGTATGGCCGACCATGGCAGCCGGTGTGGCGTCCGTCGATTCGGCCTGGGTAATGATACCTACGGACATGCCGCGGGACCGTTTGACGATTTCACTGATGTTTTCTACGCGGGGATCGTCAAAGGGATCTTTTGTCGAATCTTCATATACGCCCATGGCGTTGACAACCGATTTATGACCTGTCGCATAGGCCGATGCCGAGTTGGCGCTGTCTGTCGTCAGGGAATCATAGCCGCTGGTCGTGATCAGACAGTTGTGGGGCATCTTTTCCATAGCCAGCAGGTCGTTATATTTCCCATTGGTCATGCCTTTGGAGATGATACGTGCCATTTCGCGGGCCTGAAGGGACATGCCGTCGCCGACGAAGAGGATGACGTTTTTCGCCTGTTTCTGGGCTTTTTCCTGGACGACTGTATAGCGGGCATTGCTTACATTGCGGCCCGTATCATCCGTTGCCGAAGCCTGCACCGTGTAGCTGCCGGCTTTGGGGAAATTCACGTTGTTCACGCGGTAGGAAATGACCCCGTTGTCCAGATTCGTCGCCTTCAGATCTTTTCCGAAGAATTTATCTGCCGGCTGATTGTTGATGGTGATGTTCACGTTTTTCAGGTTTTTCGCCTGACTGACTTCTACATCAAAATCAAACTTCGCCCCTGCCAGAAACTTTGCGTTATCTACGGGCAGAATGCGTACGTTTGCCGCCTGCACACCGGGAATGATCCCGAAAGCAGAACCGCAGACCATCATCGAAAGAATTGCACGTTTTAACCATGTCTTTTTCATACCATGACCTCCTGATTTCATGCGCTTTTGCAGCATGACCTGGCATTGCTTTTTTCTAATGTATCGCATGGTCATTATACGAGGTCCATGTTATAAATTCTGTCATTTTTCTGTATAATTTCTGTCAATTATCATCCCGGCTGCCTGGAAAAACAAAAACAAAGCCGCTGTCCCCATGGCAGGTACATTACATATATCCCGCTTCCCCGCCGGCCAGTTTGGTCCGGACAATACGCGTCACTTTTTCATCGACGAGCTTGCGGAACGATTCATCATTTTCATAAGCCTTCAAAAGACCGGCATAGGTTTCCTGTTCATGGCCGTAGTCGTGGCAGACGAGGACTATATTGGCGCCGGCCCGGATGGCCATGACGCCCATATCGGAAAAGGCATAGTGTTTGGCCATGGCACCCATTTCCATGTCATCGGACAGGATAAGTCCCCCATAGCCAAACTGCTGGCGCAATATGCCCGTCATGATTGGCTGGGAGACACAGGCCGGAAGCTTCGGATCGAGGGCCGGGAAGGTGACGTTGGACACCATGATGAACATCTTGTCGTGGGGCACCTGACCGATAAGATCAGCAAAGGGCTTCATATCGGCCGCCAGAAGTTCGTCCCGGCTGGCCGCAACCTGGTCTCCGTCAAGATGGGGATCTGTCCGGACCTTCCCGATGCCGGGAAAGTGTTTGAGAGCACACCAGATTTTCGCCTCTTCATAGCCTTCTACGGCCTGCCGGGCAAAGGAGGTGACGACGGCCGGATCACGGCTGTACGACCGTTCCGAGGCAGATCCGAGATCGACGACGGGGGCAAAATTCAGGTTGAACCCCAGCTCTTTCAGCTTTTTCCCCGTCGTCACGGCCCAGGTCCGGGCCGCTGCGGGGTCGCCGTTTTCTCCCAGCTGCTGTTCACTGGGCACGCGGGGAAAAGCATCGCGCATGCGCAGGACAAAGCCGCCTTCCTGATCGACGGCAATAAAGGGCGGTATATCCTGGCTCTGGCGGCGTATCTGCCGTGCCAGGGCCGCATTCAGGTCTTTTACCTGCTGTGTCGATTGCATATTGCGGTCAAAGAGGATGACATTGCCCATATGGTACTGGGCAATCTGATAGGCCGCATCCTGATCGACGGTCGTCCCCTGGATGCCGATCATCATGAGCTGGCCTACCCGCTGCTGCGGGCTCATGGACCGGACTTTTTCCCTTGCCTGTTCATCCAGAGTGGATACGGTCTCCGTACCCGTGCGGCCCGTCGCCGCTGCCGTTCCATCCGTCCGGGAACGGCTCTGCCAGATTAAGACACCTGCACCGATGACTACCAGGACAGCCAGCACGGCGAGGATATATATGGTTTTACTGTGCCTGTTCCTGTTCTTCATTGTATACCAGTTCGCCACCTATCAGTGTCTGTTTGACGTGGAAATCTTCACTATCGAGAATGGCTATATCGGCCAGTTTCCCTTTTTCCAGAGAGCCGATCCGGTCATAGACGCCCAGGTCTCTGGCCGGGTTCACCGTCGCCATAGCAACGGCTTCGGGAAGGGTTGCGCCACTGTTTACCAGGAAATTCAGGACGACCTGATTCATGGCGGCAATGCTACCGGCCAGCGTCCCGTCTTCCAGCCGGGCTTCTCCGTTTTTCACGAATACTTTCTGGCCGCCCAGCTCCGATTCCCCATCGGGCAGCAGGCAGGCCCGCAGCGAATCCGTGATGAGGATGATGCCGTCCCGTCCTTTCATGCGGTACACCAGCTTCTGCGCCGCCGGGTGGACGTGGAGATTATCACAGATGAGCTCACAGTGGGCCTTCGGATCGAGCAGGGCCGCCCCGACAATGCCCGGCCGGCGGTGGTGGAGCGGCGTCATGGCATTATACATGTGGGTTATGTGATAAAAGGAACTCTTTTCCATGCAGTCCATGACCTGTTCATACGTAGCGCCGCTGTGGCCGACAGAGACGATAATGTCATGATTGGCGCACTCTTTCAGGAACGTCTTGTCCTTCAGCGTTTCCGGCGCCAGTGTGATGATTTTCACCACGTCTTCATACGGTTCGATCCAGGAAAAATCGGCCTGAGCTATATTCGACTCCTTCTGGGCCCCTTTGTAAGCCGTGCTGATGAAGGGCCCTTCCATATGAGCTCCCAGGATCCGGGCGCCGTGGTTCTTCTTTGCCCTGCGGATACGGCTGAGGGCCCGTTCGATGCGGGGCCGGTCATAGGTCATGGTCGTCGGCAGGAAGGACGTCACCCCCGTCTTCGGCAGCACCGACTGGATTGTCGCCAGAGCTTCTTCATTTTCATCCATCGTATCGGCACCGGCACAGCCGTGGATGTGTTCATTGATGAATCCCGGCACGACAAATCCGCCATTGGCATCAATGAGGTCGGTGCACTGGCCCAGGTGAAATCCCTTGCGGGGCACGATATCGGTAATCCTATCCCCTTCGTACAACAAAATATGTCCGCCCACAATGGCATCGGGCAGGACGATCATCCCATCTATAATCGCTTTCATCATATTCACTCCTATGCATATTATCTGTGGCAGATATGGGTCATCTGCATACCGTTTACAGTATATCATATGGCTCATACTTGTCATCTCTATTGTACCATCTTTTCACTTTTAAGAAAATAAATTTCATAAATTGATGGTTAAAATATTTTATATGAAATATTATTGCGTTTTTGATGGACAAATGCTATACTTCTGGTGTACTAAATTTCATAAAATATCTGTTCAGCAGACACCATAGGACTGTCATAGCAAGGAGGAACAACATGCTGGAACAATTTAAAGGAAAACTGATTATTTCGTGTCAGGCACTGCCTGATGAACCGCTTCATAGCTCATTCATCATGGGCCGCATGGCTCTGGCTGCCAAACAGGCCGGCGCCGTCGGCATCCGGGCCCAGAGTACCGGCGACATCCGGGAAATCAAAACGGTGACGGGACTTCCTGTCATCGGCCTCATCAAACGGAATTTTGACGATTCGGAAATCTATATCACCCCGACCCATCAGGAAATCGCCGAACTGCTCGATACGACCTGTGAAATCATCGCCCTCGACGCGACACTGCGCAAGCGTCCCGGTGACGAAAAACTCGCCGATCTGGTAAATCAGATACACGCCGGCGGCCGCCTGGCCCTGGCCGATATTTCTAGCGACGCCGAAGGCCTGAATGCCGAAAAAATCGGCTTTGACTGCGTATCCACCACCATGTCCGGCTACACGCCCTACACGCCGTCCTTTGAAGGTCCGGACTACGGCCTCGTCGCCCGCATGGCCGGTCAGCTTTCCATCCCGGTCTTTGCCGAAGGCCGCATCAACACGCCGGACGACCTCAGACGGGTTTATGAATGTGGCGCCTTTGGTGCCATAGTCGGCTCGGCCATTACCCGGCCCCAGCTCATTGCCAAAAAATTCGTCGATATATTGAAATAAATCATATATAAATCACATATAAATCACAAGTAGTACACGCACTACCAAGGAGGATGCATTATGTCACAGAGAGATTTAAAAGGACTGTTTTCCGCACTGCTCGTTTCCTTTGATGAACAGGGAAATATCAATGAAAAAGGCCTGCGCCAGATTATCCGCTACAACATCGACGTCAACCACATGGACGGCCTGTATGTAGGCGGCAGCACGGGAGAAAACTTCATGCTGTCTACGGATGAAAAGAAACGCATTTTTGAAATCGCCAAAGACGAAGCCAAAGATGCCCTGACCCTCATAGCCCAGGTCGGCTCGGTCAACCTGAAGGAATCGGTGGAACTGGCAAAATTCGTCACCGATTTAGGCTACGATGCCATCAGCGCCGTCACGCCGTTCTACTATAAATTTACCTTCGACGAAATCAAAAATTACTACAACACCATCATCGGCGCCGTCGATAACCGCATGATCATTTACTCCATCCCCTTCCTGACCGGCGTCGATATGAGCCTGAGCCAGTTCGGCGAACTCTTCGCCAATCCGAAAATCGTCGGCGTCAAATTCACCCAGGCTGACTTCTATCTCCTGGAACGCATCCGCAAGACCTTCCCGGATAAACTGATTTATGCCGGGTTCGACGAAATGCTCCTGCCGGCCACGGTCCTCGGCGTCGATGGCGCCATCGGCTCCACGTACAACATCAACGGACGCCGCGGCCGCCAGATCTTCGAACTGGCCAAGGCACAGAAAATCACGGAAGCCCTGGAAGTACAGCATGTCACCAACGACCTCATTACGGACATCCTCGACAACGGCCTCTACGGCACGATCAAGCTGCTGCTCCAGGAAGCCGGCGTCGATGCCGGTTACTGCCGTGAACCCATGAAGAAATATACCCCGGAAATGGTAGCACGGGCCAAAGAAATCTATAAGAAATATTTCTGATACACTGATTCCACTCACTCCCGTTTCCATTGCAGATAAGCGCCGGAAACTTCTGGCGCTTTTTCTGTATCCGGGACTGCATTTAAAGGAGGACACACCTATGCACGAAGGATTTACCTGGATCGATACCGTTGTTTTAGTCTTATATCTGGTAGGCGTCCTGCTGGCCGGCCTCTATTTTTCCAAGAAAGAAATGAAAGGCAAGGAATTTTTCAAGGGCGACGGCACCATCCCCTGGTGGGTTACCTGCGTCTCCATCTTCGCCACCCTTCTCAGCCCGATTTCCTTCTTATCCCTGCCGGGCAATTCGTATAAAGGCTCGTGGATTCTCTGGTGGGCCCAGTTGGGCATGCTCATCGCCATTCCGCTGACCATCAAGTATTTCCTGCCCATCTACAGCCACCTGGAAATCGACACGGCCTACCACTATCTGCAGAAACGCTTTGAAAGCAAAAACCTCCGCATCCTGGGGGCTTCTATGTTCATCATCTACCAGCTGGGCCGCATGTCCATCATCATGTACCTGCCGTCCATCGCACTGGCCGAACTGACCGGCATCGATGTCAATATCCTGATTGTCGTCATGGGCGTCATCGCCATCATTTATTCCTATTCCGGCGGCCTGAAAGCCGTCCTCTACACCGATTTCATCCAGGGCATGGTCCTCATCTTCGGTATCGCTCTGACCCTGGTCGTCATGATCGGCGACATCCATGGCGGCTTCGGCACCATCATGGATACGCTGACGACGGGCCACAAATTCATGTTCCAGAACGAAGTATGGATGAGCCCGGATATCCTTTCGACGAGCGTCTTCATCGTCTTCATCGGCGGCGGCCTGGCTACCTTTGCTTCCTACGTCTCCAGTCAGGATATCGTACAGCGGTTCACGACGACGACGGACATCAAACAGCTGAATAAAATGACCCTCGGCAACGGGGCCCTGTCTATTTTTGCCGCCACCGTCTTCTACCTCGTCGGTACGAGCCTCTACGTATTCTATCAGCAGAATCCGGACCTGCTCATGACCAGCCGTCAGGACCTGGTGTTTGCCTCCTATATTACGTATGAACTGCCGGCCGGCATTACGGGTATCCTCCTGGCCGCTATTTACGCCGCATCCCAGTCCACCCTGTCTACGGGCATCAATTCCGTCGCCACCAGCTGGGTCCTCGATATCCAGTCCGTCCTCAACCCGGACCTGGACAGCCAGAAACAGACGCGCATCGCCAAGCTCGTCTCTCTGGGCATCGGCATCCTGTCCATCATCGTCGCCATGATCATGGCCGTCAGCGACATCCACTCGGCCTACGAATGGTTCAACAGCTTCATCGGCCTGGCCCTGGGCTCGCTGGCCGGCATGTTCGTCCTGGGCGCATTCAGCAAGCGCGCCAATGCCAAAGGCGCATTCGTCGGCTTCATCTGTTCTACGGCCGTCGTCATGTATCTGAAATACTTCGTCCCTTCCGTCTCGTTCTGGTCCTATACGGCAATCACCATCATCCTCTCGCTGGTAGCAGGCACCATCGTCAGCCGCCTGACGAATAAAGACTATACGGCACCGGAAGGAACGACAGCCGATTAGAAAGTCCGTATCTGATTTGACATCTCCAAGGAGGTATCGTATGATGAAAAAAAATGCTATTGCCGCGGCCGCACTGGCCCTGACCCTTTCGACATCCCTGTCTTTTGCCGCGCCGGAACAGACCGGCTCTCCGCAGATACGCTGGCAGTCTGCCGGCACCTTGTCACCGGCGTTCGGACAGAAAGAAAATATCGGCGTTGCCGGCATGATTGCCGGTACCAGCCACGGCTATATCATTGCCGGTGGCGGTGCCAATTTCCCTGACGGCAGTCCTGCTGCAGGCGGCGCCAAAGTGACCTATCCCGACATCTACGCCATGAAGGCGACAGACAAGGGCCTCATCGAAACGGACCATCAGGTCCTGCCCTTCCCGGCTGCTTACGGCGCGTCGGTCACCTCGGCTGACGGCGTGTATTACATCGGAGGCAGCCCCGATGCAGACGCTGCCAGAGCCATCACCCTTCTCACCTGCGACAATCAGGGGAAACTGCACTACCAGAAAGCCGGTACCCTGCCCTTTACCTTCCAGAATGGCATCGCCGCCCTGAAAGGCCAGACCCTCTTCCTGGGACTGGGAAAACAGGATGGCAGCCTGAGCCGTAATTTCTACGCCTATGACCTAAAAACGGGCACACTGGAACGGCTGGCCGATTTCCCCGAAAAGGCCCGTGAACAGAGCGTCGCCCAACTGCTGGGCCAGACCCTGTGCGTCTTCAGCGGCGGCAGCGATACGGCCTATACCGACGGCTACGGCTACGACCTGACGACCCGCACCTGGCACAAACTGGCCGATTGCGCCATAGACGGCCAGGGCATCTCCCTCCTGGGGGCCCGGGCCGTCGGCCTGAATGAAGAGGAAATGCTGGTCATCGGCGGTTTCAACAAAGCCGTCTATGACGACGCCGTCGCCCATCTGTCCCATCTTACAGGCGCAGAACTTGCCGCCTACAAAACGGCTTACTTTGGCCGGGAAAGTACCGATTTCAACTGGAACCGCCGCATCCTCGTCTACAACGTCCGCAGCGATGCCTGGCGCTCTGCCGGCGATATCCCCTTTGCGGCCCCCTGCGGCCAGGGGCTGGTGCTCCTGAAAGACAAGCTCATTTCCCTCAATGGAGAAATCAAGCCCGGCGTACGCAGCAACCGCATCTACGAAGGATTCATCATGAACGAATAGGAGACACTCATGTATATCTGCATTGACATTGGCGGTACGGCCATCAAATACGGACTGGCTTCTGCCGATGGCCAGCTAATAGAAACGAAGAGCACACCGACCCATGCCCATCAGGGCGGCGGTCCCGGCATCGTCCGCACGGTCCGCCAGCTGATCCGCCAGTATATGGAAACAGGGCCGCTTTTGGGCATCGCCCTTTCTACAGCGGGTATGGTCGATCCCCAAAAGGGACGGATATTCTATGCCCTGGCCGATTCCATCCCCGATTATACGGGAACGGAATGGAAAGAAATACTGGAAGGGGAATTCCACATCCCCTGTGCCGTAGAAAATGACGTCAACTGCGCTGCCCTGGGCGAACTCTGGCTCGGCGCCGGAAAAGGCTGTACGTCGGCCTTTATGATGACCATCGGCACCAGCATCGGCGGCTGTGCCATCTATGACGGCCATATCATCCACGGCGCCGGCTGCAGTGCCGGTGAAATCGCCTACATGCGCGTGCCCGGCGGCCGGCTCCACGACCTGGCATCGGCTACCCGTCTGGTCCGCGACGTCGCCGCGGCCAAAGGAGTCAGCCCGGACGAACTCGATGGCAAAGCCGTCTTTTCTATGGCCGCCAAAGGCGATACGGATGCCCTCAGGGCCATTGACGACCTGTCCCGTGACATAGCCGTCGCCATAGGCAACGTCATCACCGTACTGCAGCCCCAGGTCGTCATCCTGGGTGGCGGCATCATGGCCCAGGAAGGCGTATTCCGTCCCCTTCTGGAACGTTACGTATCCCGGCAGCTGCCGCCGGCCATGTATGAACCGGCCCGCATCGCCTTTGCCCGTCTGGGCAATAGGGCCGGCATGCTGGGCGCCCTCTATCATCTCCGTCAGCAACTTTCTCAGGAGTAACGCCTATGAATATCTTGGAACAGCTGGACCATCCCGGCTTCAAACCATCAAAATCAGACCGTACCCTCATGGAATACATCCGCCTCCACGGCGACCAGTTTTGCACGACCCCCATCGCCAGCCTGGCCAGAAAGAGCGGCATCAGCGAATCGACCATCACCCGTTTCGTGCGCAAAATGGGCTTTTGCAGCCTGCAGCATTTCAAGCTCAGCCTGGCCGAAGAACTGTCACGGCGCAGCCAGCAGAAGACCATCATCAGCCACAATATCACCGCCGACGAGTCCATCATGACGACGGCCAAAAAGCTCATGTCCATCGGCATAGATACGCTCCGCCAGACCGTGGAAAACCTCGATGAAGAGGTCATCGCCCAGACAGTCCGCCTGCTGACCGGCGGGCACCGCGTGTATTTCATCGGCCTGGGAAATTCCGGCTTCGTCGCCGACGATTCGGCCTACAAATTCCAGCGTATCGGCATCGATGCCCTGGGACTGGACAACAGCCATCTCATCATGCTGCACATGGCCCTCATCCATCCCGGTGACGTCGTCATCGCCATCAGCCATTCCGGCGCCTCGAAAGAAATCGTCCAGGCCGCCCGTCTGGCCCGGCAGAACGGCGCCCACCTGATTGCCATCACGGCCAGTACGGGGTCTGAGCTCCGGGACTGCGCCGACCTGTGCATTTCCTATAAGACACGGGAAACGATGCTGGAAACGGGTTCCATCGTCACCAAGCTGACCCAGGTATTTATCATCGATCTGATCTATACACAGGTCGTCAAAGAACGGCCTGAACCCTCTGTCAAGAATAAACAGCGAACAGCCGACGCCGTCAACCTGCTGCGTCTCGGCCATTAAGCATACCATAAAAGGAGGCACGTACGATGCGTGTGATCGTTACCAATTCCTATGATGAAATGAGTACAGAAGCCGCCAAGATTGTGGCCGGCCAGATATACCTCAAACCGGACAGCGTCCTCGGTCTGGCCACGGGCAGTACGCCTCTGTCCATGTATAAAAAACTGATTGCCGTCCACGAAATGATCGGCCTCGATTTTTCCCAGGTCACGACATTCAATCTCGACGAATACATCGGCATGGCTCCCGACAATCCCCAGAGCTATCACTACTTCATGCATCACAATTTCTTCGATTTCATCAACATAAAGCCGGAAAATATTTATATCCCCGACGGCATGGCCAAAGATATCGTAGCCGAAGGCAAGCGCTATGACGCCCTCATCGAAGCGAAAGGCGGCATCGACCTGCAGATCCTCGGCATCGGTCAGAATGCCCACATCGGCTTCAATGAACCGGACATCAAATTCGAAGCGACGACCCACAAGGTCCGCCTCGACGAAGAAACGATCCAGGCCAATTCCCGCTTCTTCCAGACCGAAGAAGAAGTCCCCCGCTACGCCATCAGCATGGGCATCAAGACCATCATGCTGGCCAAAAAAGTCGTACTCCTGGCCAATGGCCGCAACAAGGCCGAGGCCATCTACAACACGGTCTGCGGCAGCATCAGCCCCAGCGCGCCGGCCAGTATCCTCCAGCTGCACCGCGACGCAACGGTCATTGTGGATAAAGAAGCGGCATCGCTCCTGCCGGATCAGGTCTGTGATAAAATTTGTGGATAAATCTCTGTGCTATACTCTTCGGGCGGGGTATTCCCCTGCACGTGTACACGTGTCTATGTGGGGATACCCCGCTTTTTCTATATCCGGTTATCCACAAATCCACACAGGTTGTACACAAAAAAAATATGCCATTGTAAAATATGTAAAATCCGCATGGTTATCGCATTCATCGCAATTTTTCGAACCCTGCTGAACGCATGTTCCCCAGGAGTTATCCACAATTTTACCAAAAAAGAGAAAAAGATATCCACTGCCATCCGTGCCTGTAAACAGGCATCTGCCGGATATATCCACAGGATAACAGAAGTTATGCACCATAACTGTGTACACTTTGTGGATAACTTTTATTTACTTATGCACATACAAAAAAAGCCGTACCTTTGTGGGGGTATCCACAGAAAGGTACGGCCTCTTTGCGTGTGCAGGACGTGGTCCCGGTTATACGCCTTCGACGGGGCGGCTCCAGTCGATATGCACGCCCAGGGGCAGCCATATATATCCCAGGGCCAGCTTCAGAATATCCAGACTGTCCGTCGCCGCTGCCGTAATCGTTTCATACTGGGACAGGGTGACATAGCGATGCCATGAACGGACCGAAGTCAGGAAATCATAGGCTTCCTTTTCTTTTTCTGCATCATTCAGATGGACTGTTAGTTTTTTTGTTTCCGTGTCATACTGGATATACCCGTTATTGTTATCACCTGTATGAGCTGCTACTGTAAATACTGACATAAAGCAAATCTCCTTCTCGTTATCTATTTATCGTGGGACATTTCCCAGAGAAATCCTTTCATGAGCGCCTTGCGGCCAAAGCGCTGCTGCAGTTTGTCAATGGCTTCCGTGACCTTGGCCTTCGTTTCTTCGTCATCGGAAAATAAATCACTCTGTACCTGATAGGGCTGGAGCTGGCTGACCGACAGGCCCAGGAGCCGTATGGGGCCGTTTTTACCCTTCTTATGATACAGCCGTTTTGCGGCGAAATAGAGCTGTTCTTCCGAACAGGTCCCTATGGTCTCCAGCGTCAGGGACCGGGTCACCGTCTCAAAGGAAGCAAACCGCACCTTGATCGTAATGGTACGGCCCATGAGATGGTTCTGCCGCAGCCGCCAGGCCACTTCATTGGCCAGGAGGCGGAACTGCTCGTCCACGTCTTCTTCCCTCGTCAGGTCGTGTTCATACGTATGCTCGTTGCCCACAGACTGGGGGCGGCGGCTCACTTCCAGCTGGCGGTTGTCACGGCCGCAGGCCAGCTCATACAGGCGGTGTGCCTGCCGGCCGGCAATGGGGATGAGCGCATCAGGCCCGGCGTGGATGATATCGCCGATGGTATGGAACCCGGCTTTTTCCAGCTGGCCCGCCGTCACCCGGCCGACACCCCAGAGACGGGATACGGGAAGGGGCGCCAGGATTTCCTGTTCCTTTCCGTAGGGAATCCACATCAAGCCGTCGGGCTTTTTCAGATCCGATGCCAATTTAGCCAGGAACTTGTTGGGCGCAATCCCTGCCGATGCCACAAGGCCCGTAATGCGCAGAATGTCCTCCTTGACGGCCCGGCCGATATCGACGATATCCGGGTACTGGAGATTCATGCCCGACACATCCAGGAAGGCTTCATCCAGTGCCAGCGGTTCGATGAAGGGCGAATAGTGAGATAAGATAAGGCGGATCTGATGAGAAATGCGCCGGTAATGGGCCATGCGCACAGGCAGGAAAATACCGTCAGGACAGAGACGCCGTGCCTGGCGGGTGCTCATAGCCGAATGGACGCCGAACCGCCGGGCTTCGTACGAGGCCGTAGCCACGACTCCCCGTTCACCGAGTCCCCCGACGATGACGGGATGACCGCGCAGAGCCGGATTGTCCCGTTGTTCGACAGAGGCATAAAAAGCATCCATATCCACGTGCATAATCCAGCGCCTTGCCAATGTCATTCCCTCCCTTTACTGGTACCATTATACAACGAGTCCACTCCAGAAATATAGGGGAAAAGTGAAAAATTTCCCTATTTCTCAGAACCGGCCTTTTTTCTCTGCCCCGGCCGGAAGAGACGGGTCATATCGGCCCCTTCGTGGCGCAGAAGCCAGACTTTTTTATCGAGACCGCCGGCATAGCCCGTCAGACTGCCGCTCTTACCGACGGCGCGGTGACAGGGAATGATCAGGGAAATGGGATTATGCCCTACGGCGCCACCGACGGCGTGAGGATTCTCTTTTTTCCCCGTCATCTGCCCCAGGCGTTCTGCCAGATCACTGTAAGTCGTCGTCTGCCCGTACGGCACCTGGCACAGCAGCTGCCACACGTGCTGGCGGAAGGCGCTGCCCCGGGGGTTCAGCGGCAATTCCGACGGTGCCGGCCGTTTTCCGGCAAAGTAGCGGTCCAGCCAGTCCCGGACCTGTATAAAAACGGGCAGGTCATCGTTCCGGCAGGACTCCTCTGAAAGAGTCGCCCGGTCATATTTCTGCCCGCAGAGCCAGAGCCCGATGAGATGTGTTCCGTCGCTTGCCAGCTGAATCGTTCCCAAAGGGGAATCGTATACTGTCGTATAATCCATGAGGTATACCTCCTTCATGCCTTTTATACCCCATATTATATCATACTTCACGGCGGACACGACAACGAGGGCTGCCCCATGACAGATGACACTTCATGGGACAGCCCCGGTTCCGGCTATGCCGTTATTTCGATTTATCCGCTTTGGTACTGGCCTGCGCCGCAGCCTGTACGCCCGGCCGTTCTACGGTCATGAACCCGTATACGGCCGTGCAGGCCAGACAGACAAACAATAGTGCTACAATCGTATTTCGTATGCCCATAATACTCCTTTCCTGTTACTCATATAATCCCGACGGTGTTTCCGCAAGGTTGATATAGATGTTCTTGGTCTGCATATAGTGCCGCATGGTCGTCTTGTCCGTTTCACGACCGATGCCGGAAAGCTTGTAGCCGCCAAAGGGCGTGCCTGCCGGCAGGGCATTGTACGTATTGACCCACATACGGCCCGTTTCCACCGCTTTGGCTACCCGCAGGGCCCGGTTGATATCACGGGTCCAGACGGCGCCGCCCAGTCCGTATACGCTGTCGTTGGCCATGGCGATGACTTCTGCTTCATCGGTAAAGGGGATGATGCACACGACGGGCCCGAAGATCTCTTCCTGGGCAATGCGCATATCGTTCCTGACATCGGCAAATATAGTCGGTTCGACGAAACTTCCCTTTTCCAGCCCCGGAGCCGCCGCTTTCCTGCCGCCACAGACGAGGCGCGCTCCTTCCTGCTTCCCGATTTCGATATAATCGAGGATTTTCTTCACCTGCCGTTCGTCTATCTGGGCGCCCATCTGGGTCGTTTCTTCCCAGGGCAGGCCTACGCGGATGCGGCGGAAGCGGTCAGCCAGATCCGAGACGAACTTGTCATAAATGCCTTTCTGGACGAAAATCCGCGATCCGGCGCAGCATACCTGGCCCTGGTTGAACAGGATGCCCAGCTGGGCCCCATCCATAGCCATATCCCAGTCGCAGTCGTCAAAGTAAATATTGGCCGATTTGCCGCCCAGTTCCAGCGTAGCCGGAATCAGCTTCTTCATAGCCGCATCATAGACGTCGCGGCCGATTTCCGTCGATCCCGTAAAGGCCAGCTTCTGGATATCGGGATGATCGAGGATATACTGGCCAGCCCGCGAGCCCTTGCCGGTAATGACGTTGACCACGCCCGGCGGCAGGACATCGCCGATGAGATGCATCAGTTCGAGGACGCTCAGGGACGTCGAACTCGACGGCTTGAGGACGATGGTGCAGCCTGCCGCCAGGGCCGGAGCCAGTTTCCACGCTGCCATGAGGAAGGGGAAATTCCAGGGGATGATCTGGCCGACGACACCGATCGGCTCGTGGATGACGAGACTCAGCGTATGGTCGTCGATGACCGTCGCCCGGCCGTCTTCACTGCGGACGACGCCGGCAAAATAGCGGAAATGATCGACTGCCAGGGGGATGTCGATATTCTTCGTTTCCCTGATGGGCTTGCCGTTGTCCAGCGTTTCCACCATAGCCAGCATATCGGCATTCTGTTCGATGATATCAGCAATGGCAAGGAGCAGATCCTGCCGTTTCTGGGGCGATGTGATCTTCCATGCCGGGAACGCTTTATGAGCTGCCGCTACGGCCATGTTGACATCGTCTTTTGTCGCTTCGGCACACTCTGCCAGCTTCGTCCCGTCAGCAGGATTATACGCCGTGAACCGGGCGCCATCGCTGGCAGGGACCCATTTGCCACCAATATATAAATCATACGAGGAGTGCGGAACAGTATACATAAGAAACACTTCCTTTCTTAACAGGAATATGCCGGGATATCCTGTTAAACGTTTTATGATAATCATTTTAATTAGAAAACAATTATTTGTTATGTAACAAGAATATCATACATATAAAAATAAGTCAATGTGTTTATTCATTTAAATCACATTGACTTATTTTTCTTAATTATGTAATCTATTTAGTTTTTATGTTTCCACACATACCATTTGTAACCCATGAAAATCATCATGAGCAGGACAGCGACAGCGGCCAGCCGCAGGTCATGCCAGTCAAAACGGATGAGGCCATATCCCATCCAGACCTCGATGCAGATAGCCAGAAATTTTCCGGCTATAGTCGCTATGCCATGCTCCGTAAAGCCGATGCGGCTCAGGGCGCACAAGGCCGTAATGGCAAAATTGGGCGAATAGGGAATGGCCCGCAGGAAGAAGGCTGTCCGGGCTGTAATGTGCCGGTTGAGCCGGGCAATGAAGCGGCTCCGCGCCACGAGACGGCGGGCCGTACGGCGGAACACATAGCGCATGACGACAAAGGCCAGCACATTGCCTGCCACCTGGCCGATCCAGGAAATGACGATCCCCGGAAGAAGACCGAAGAGGATGCCATTGACAGTCACGAACTGCACCGACGGCAGGCCGGTCATATTAGTCAGGACGATGAGCAGGATCATGAGCAGCACGGCGGCACTGCCAAAGGAGGCAATATACGCCGAGAGACCCTGTATATCCCGGCTGACCATGAGCTGCCACAACGTACTGTAAAATGCCGGGATCATCACGTAGATCCCGAGAAAAATCCCGGTGATGACGACCGCCATGAGCGGCTTGATTACCTTTTCTGCCCGTACCTGATTCATGCTATCTTCTCATTTCTCTGACTACTAGTACTATTCTGTACAGAAAATTGTACACTAAATAGCACCGGTCTGCAAGGATAGATGGCACGCAGGCCGGGGAAAGATAGTTTGCAGTTTGATGTTTGATGAAAGAACAGCAGTTAGTGGCTGGCAGCTGGCGGTTAGTGGAGTCCCCCTTCTTTATGGACGCAGGAAAAAAACGCCGGCCAGGCACAGGATGATGCCGATGATCTGCCGGGGCAGCAGAACGTCTTTATAAAACAGGACGCCTATACCTGCCAAAAGGAGCGCCACGCTGACATTGGCCAGGAGTGAGGCTGTACTGATTTTCCAGCCAGTCCGGTATAACAGGATATAACCAAATTCGACAGCCACCAGCGTCAGTCCCCAGGCAGCGCTCGCCCAGTTCAATGTATGCAGATCCTGCCGCAGCGAAGTTCCCGTCACCACGTACGCAGCGGCACACAGGAGGAAACTGACCAGATAGGTGACACTGAGGGCCAGGAAAGGCGGGGCTGCCGATGGCGTTGCCTTTGCTACCATGTGATAACCTATATTGCCAATGACGATGATAAAAAAAGGGATCCAGTATATCAGGCTCATTCTGTCAACTCCTTTTCCATGTGGATATGAGGACAATACTCGTCCAGATATTCGTCACCCGATGCGGTATATCCCAGTTTTTCATAAAACGGGCGCACCCGGACCTGTGCCGACAGAGCCAGCCGTTTCACATGGCGGCCGCGCAGCCATGCCTCTGCTTCCCGTACCAGGCGCTCCCCGTACTGCCGGCCCCGGCAGGATTTCCGTACGGCCAGGCGGCCCAGTATATACACATCGGGATTGTCTGATGAAAAGAGCCGGCAGCAGCCAGCGGCATGCCCATTTTCATATAACACCAGATGCCATGCCGTCTGATCGGTTTCATCAAATTCATGATGAAATCCCTGTTCTTCTACAAATACCTCCTGCCGGATAATCCGGGCGTCTTGTGAAAGTCCCTGCTGCATACGTATTTGAATCATGATATTCCCTTCTAAAAAAAAGGTATTAGTCCAGATTTTGTGGTGTGGTCACCCCTAGTCCAA
>NZ_QSFA01000006.1 GCF_003467125.1 Megasphaera sp. AM44-1BH | reverse complement strand
ATGACAGTTTTATTTTTTACTGTCTCTCATAGGGGGAGCATATCACTCATTTTGTTGCAGCCTTTTATTGTACAGTCAGCAAAGGTATAGAGGCATACTCTTATTCCAGATTTTTGGTGAGCAGCTGGTTGACGACTCCCGGATTGGCCCGGCCTTTGGTCTGTTTCATGACCTGGCCGACAAGGAAGCCGATGGCTTTCTTCTTGCCTGCTTTATAATCGGCAACCGATTGCGGATTGGCAGCAATGACCGATTTGACGATTTCTTCAATAGCGCCCGTATCGGTAATCTGTACCAGTCCCTGTTCTTTGACGACCTCGTCGGCCGACTTACCACTGGACCACATTTCCGGCAGGACTTTCTTGGCAATCTTGCCAGAAATCGTGCCCTTGGCAATGAGTTTGAGAAGGCCGGCCAGAGCCGCAGGACGTACAGGGGCCTGATCAGCCGTTACGCCTTCTTCATTCAGCTTCTTGGCAAATTCGCCGAGCATCCAGTTAGAAGCCGTCTTGGCGTCGATGCCTTCTTTTACGACGTCTTCAAAATAATCAGCTGTCTGTTTTTCCAGCGTCAGGAGATTGGCATCATATTCAGGCAGGCCCAGTTCATCCTGGAAACGCTGCCGCCGTGCATCAGGCATTTCCGGCAATTCGGCCCGTACCTGTTCGATATAATCCTTGGACACTTCGATGGGAATCAGATCCGGTTCCGGGAAATAGCGGTAATCGGCATCGCCTTCTTTGACACGCTGCAGGACCGTAATGCCCTTCGCTTCTTCCCAGCCGCGTGTTGCCTGCTGGATCGTGCCACCTTCATCGAGTATCTGGGCCTGACGGACGGCTTCGTATTCGATGCCCTTCTGGACACCACTGAAGGAATTGATGTTTTTGATTTCCGTCTTCGTCCCCAATTTGTCACTGCCGACAGGACGCACGGAAATGTTGGCATCACAGCGCATACTGCCTTCTTCCATACGGCAGTCGGATACGCCGAGATACTGCATGATGGAACGGAGTTTTTCCAGATAGGCCCGGGCTTCTTCCCCACTGCGCAGATCCGGTTCGGATACGATTTCAAGCAAGGGGACACCGGTACGGTTATAATCGACGAAGGTCGTATCCGATGTGTCAATGGAAGCCCCGCTGTGTACCAGTTTACCGGCATCTTCTTCCATATGGATACGGGTCAGATGAACGCGGCGCGTCTTGCCGCCTACCTCGATATCGACATAGCCGTTGAGGCAGATGGGCAGATCATACTGGGATGTCTGGAAATTTTTCGGCAAATCGGGATAGTAATAATTCTTACGGTCAAATTTACTGAACGGCAGAATATCGCAATGAAGTGCCAGGCCGGCTTTTACCGCGTAGTGAAGAACTTCCTTGTTGAGTACGGGCATGCTTCCCGGCAGGCCCAGGCAGACCGGGCAGACGTGTGTATTGGGCTGGGCACCGAATTCAGTGGAGCAGCCGCAGAAAATCTTTGTTTTCGTTTTCAGTTCGACATGGACTTCCAGGCCGATAACGGATTCATATTTCATCAGAGTTCAACCTCCCCCATGGGCAGCGGCTTCTTCAGGTCCGTGCGGTTTTGTTCAAACGTATAGGCGACGCGCAGCAGCGTTTCTTCATCGAGTGCCCTGCCAATGAGCTGCATGCCAATGGGAAGGCCGTTTTTGAAGCCACAGGGAATGCTGATGCCCGGAAGGCCGGCCAGATTCAGTGTAACCGTGCAGACGTCACCCAGATACATGGCCAGGGGATTGTTGTCATTCTGGCCGATTTTAAATGCCGTATCCGGTGCCGTCGGCGTGAGTAGGACATCACAGGTACGAAGAGCATTGTCAAAATCCTGTTTTACCAGGGTACGCACTTTCATAGCCCGCAGATAATAGGCATCGTAGTAACCGGAACTTAAGACATACGTCCCCAGCATAATGCGCCGTTTTACTTCGGGTCCAAACCCTTCTGTACGGGTCTTGCGGTACATATCGACAATATCCGTGCCATCAGCCCGGAATCCGAATCCAACTCCGTCGTAACGGGCCAGATTGGAGCTGGCTTCTGCCGGAGCAATGATGTAGTAAGCAGCCAGGCCATATTTCATATGAGGCATTTTGACTGGTACGATTTCGGCACCGAGCTTCTTATATGTATCAATAGCTTCTTCCAGGGCTTTGCGGCACTGGTCATCGAGACCTTCCACAAAGAATTCTTCCGGCACGCCGATTTTCATGCCTTTTACATCATTGACCAGCGCTTTTTTGTAATCTTTCTTTTCCTGTGGGATAGACGTCGAGTCTTTTGCATCGTGGCCGGCAATGGCATTGAGGACAATAGCACAGTCTTCTACGTCATTGGTAAACGGTCCAATCTGATCGAGGGACGAACCGTAGGCGACAAGGCCATACCGGGAAACGAGGCCATACGTCGGTTTGAGGCCTACGAGGCCGCAGTAGGCAGCAGGCTGGCGGATAGAGCCGCCTGTATCAGAACCGAGGGACCAGACCGCTTCCCCGGCGGCTACGGCAGCGGCGGAACCGCCGGACGAACCGCCCGGTACATAGTCCAGATTCCAGGGATTATGCGTAATCTGATATGCCGAGTTTTCCGTCGAACTGCCCATGGCAAATTCATCCATATTCGTCTTGCCCAGGCTGATATAATCGAGGGCATTCAGTTTTTCAATGACCGTCGCATTATAGGGCGATTTGAAATGTTCAAGGATTTTTGAGCCACATGTCGTGTTCTGTCCGGCAATGCAGATGACATCCTTAATCGCACCCGGTACACCGGCCATATCGGCAATGGCTTCCCCGGCAGCAATTTTCTTATCGACTGCGGCAGCCGCTTCCAGGGCATTGTTCCGGTTGTCCGACAAAAAAGCCTTGACGTCCGGTTCGACCGCATCCTTGCGGGCAATAAACTTCTCCGTCAGTTCGACGGCAGAAATTTCCTTATGTACGAGTTTATCATGCAGTGCATGTATCGTTAATGCTTCCACAATATTCCTCCTCAATCCTGAATGACTTTGGGAACTTTAAAATAGCCATTTTCTGGTTTCGGCGCATTGGAAAGCGCCTTTTCATTGGATAAGGACGGCTGGGGCACGTCGTCGCGCATGACATTGCGCATCGATACGGCGTGAGCCGTAGGCGCTACATCCGTGATATCGACCTGATTCAACAGATCCATATAAGCCAAAATGTCATTCAGCTGTTTCCCGACTTCCTCAATCTGATCGTCTTCAATATTGAGACGGGAAAGCAGTGCGATTTTCTTTATTTCTTCAGCACTGATTTTCATACGGACACTCCTTGTACTAATAATAATATTCAACAACCTAGATTATACCCCATATTGTGCCTCTTGTCATCTTCAGGACAAAAAAATCAGGAGCCGCCTGACATGCGTGCTCCTGATAATCCGTTGTGCCGGGACAAGAAACTCATTTCCCCGACACTTGTACATATTTCATTCTTATTTCTTTTCCCATCCCGTTTTTTTAGACTGGGGGCTGCAGGACGGGCAGCTGCCACTGCAGGAACCGCTGCCGCCACAGCAGCTGGCTGTTCCCTTGAACAGGCCCCGGATATGACGGCCGATATAAAATGCGGCTGCCAGCACGACAAGTGCCACAATAATCGTTGCAATGCTCATACAAGATCACAACCTTTCTGTATCGTTCAATTCTGAAATGATGATATACACATAGGACGCCTTCTGGCGCCCTAAGTATATCATTGTTCCCATTATAAAATCAATAGTTAATTTCAAAAACAGGAATGTTGAGGCATATCTGCATTATACACCCAGTCCGGCAAAGAGTGCCAGATGATAGGTAATAAAGCCACCAACATAGGCAAATACGAGGCACATGCCATCGACGGCGAGGAGCATTTTCCAGGAACCGGTTTCACGTTTGATAACGGCCATGGCTGCCACGCAGGGCATGTACAGCAGGCAGAATACCATCAGTGAAAGAGCTACGGCCGGGTTGAAGTCCGGATCGTCTCTCAGGTAAGCGACGATGCCCGATTCATGAGTATCATCACCACCGACACTGTAAATCGTGCCCAGTGTCGAAACCATGACTTCCTTGGCAGCCGTGCAGGCAATGAGGCCTACGCCGATTTTCCAGTCAAAGCCAAGGGGCTGGATGACCGGTTCGACGACGTGACCGATACGGGCCGCATAGGACTGTTCCAGTTTTTCGGCTTTCTGCTGATCTTCGAGTTTGGCTGTTGCATCATCGGCGTCTGCTTTGGCATCAAACAAAGGCAGAGCCTGTGCAAATACAGCCGGGTTCTGTTCCTGGAGATTGGCAAAGCTGTCGGGGTATTTACCCATGAACAGTGTATTTTCTGCTTCTTCCGAATTCTTGACCTGGTCTTCAACAGAACTCAGGGCTGCAGCCGGATTCAGGGAGTTGCCTGTATCCGCTTCGTCTTCGTCTGCTTCATCGGCTGCTTCGTCAGCCGCTGCTACCATGGCTTCATACATATCGTTCAATTCAGCATTATCTTCTATGTCAGAAAGGCCATATCCGGTCAGGATGCTGGCTTGTGTTTCTTCCATCTGGGCCGTTACGGCTTCTTTCGCCGCATCGTAATCCTGGCTGTATTCTACATCCATCGGATAGGCTGTGAGGAACCATACCAGAATGGAGGCGCCAAGAATGAAGGTACCGGCTTTTTTGAGATACAATACGGTGCGTTCCCACATATGGGTCAGAACGCCTTTGAGCGTCGGGATATGATACGGCGGTAATTCCATGACGAACGGTTCCTGTTCGCCTTTAAATGCCGTATGACGGAGTACCAGCGCGACGCATACGGAAACGATGATTCCCAGCAGATATATGCCGAAGAGGACCGTGCCGCCATGACCGGAAGCACCGAAGAAAGCCGCAATCAAAAGAGTATACACAGGCAGGCGGGCACCACAGCTCATAAAGGGGCAGGCCATGATGGTGACCAGACGGTCTTTTTCATTGTCCAGTGTACGGGCAGCCATAATACCGGGAACGTTGCAGCCAAAGCCAAGGATCATCGGTATGAACGATTTCCCGTGGAGGCCCAGGGCACGCATGGCCCGGTCAATGAGGAAGGCTGCACGGGCCATATATCCCGTATCTTCCAGCAGGCTGATGAATAAATACAACAGTACGATAAGAGGCACAAACGAAAGTACAGAACCGACACCGCCGATGACGCCATCCACGACGAGAGAACGGAGCTGTTCGTCTTCAATCACATCATTGCACCAGTCGCCAAGCATGCCAAAGCCCGTATCCAGCCAGTCCTGGGGATAGGCGCCAAGGTTGATGACGACGACGAACATGAGCCACATGAGGCCGAGGAAAATAGGAATGCCCAGGAAGCGGTTTGTCAGGACACTATCGATCTTATCCGACAGGGAATCCGTCGTGCCCGGCTTGATGACCGAACTATTATAGGCCTGTACGGCAAAGCGATGACGATATTCGGCAAAGCAGAATTCCAGATCCACTTTGTTCTTCAGGGAATCCCGCAGCGTATGAGCCATGGCCAGAATGCTTTCTGTCCCATCGAGGGCCGTTACCTTGCTGACGACATCACTGTCATTTTCCAGAAGTTTGATTGCCAGCCAGCGTACAGGGTACTGGATAATGCCCGTCTTCTGAATCATATCTTCCAGGCTGGTAATGGCCGGTTCCAAATCGGGACCGTAATCGACTTTTGCGTTCTTTATCGCTTCATCTTTCTGGGCTACATTCATGACGGCCTGCAAGAGTTCCTGGGTCCCTTTATTTTTACTGCCTACGAGAGGCACAACCGTGGCACCCAGCTGTTCACCCAGTTTTTTCAGATCAATCTGGGTGCCCATGCGTTCGGCAATATCCATCATGTTCAGGCCGATGACGACAGGCCGTCCCAATTCGATGATCTGGGCTGCCAGATACAGATTCCGTTCCAGATTGGAAGCGTCCAAGACGTTTACGATGATGTCCGGTTTTTCATTAATAATAACATTTCTTGCAACGACTTCATCCAAAGAACGGGCTGTCAGGCTGTATGTACCGGGAAGATCGACGAACAAAAGACTGTGATTGTCATAATTGCAGCGGCCTTCTTTCTTTTCTACTGTAACGCCGGGATAATTGCCGACGTGCTGTTTCGCACCCGTAATATTATTAAAAATTGTCGTCTTTCCGCAGTTCGGATTGCCGGCGAGGGCAACCTTGATCGTTCCTGCATTATCCATGACTACTAATGACCTCCTCCGACAGCTACACTGATCATAGCTGCTTCATTCTTTCTCAGTGCCAGCGCGGTCCCTTTGACCTTGACTTCAACGGGGTCGCCCAAAGGCGCAACTTTTACTACCGTAATATGGGATCCCTTGACGACGCCCATATCGACGAGACGATGCTGGATATTCCCATGTCCTTCCAGTGCTTCTACTACACCGCTGACACCGGGTTTCATATCCGCCAGTTTTACAATGCTCATGATCTGACACCTCCTTCACCACTGTCCATTGTCCGTATGACAGGCCCGGACGGCACGATGACGCTCAGGCCTGTGACGGGGATTTACAATGCACATCGCTCAGCACGAGCCTGTAATATAGACCTTAAAGCGCTTGAACTGCTCGTATGGGAACGAACGACTTCTACGTTCTTGCGCTGAGCTTCCTTCACAGCACAATGCACCATTCTATGGGACACGGTACTCGTAAACAGTACTACCAGATCGGGCGAGCCGATTTTCGATTTGAAATCGCTCGGTACCTGGGTAAATACTTTTGCCTTGTAATCAAACTTTTTGCAAATATTTTTGTACTGGCAAACCATACAATCATTTCCACCTACAATGACGACACTCATTTACATCGCTTCCCTTCTCATGCTCCGTAAATAATACTCGCACATCCTCTCTTTATTGATAACATTATTCATTACTATATATAGTATATAAAATCACGTACTAGTTGTCAATACTTGTTTTCATTATCATAAATTTATTAAGCGATATATTTATAATTACCTTTATACAGCCTTAATTTCATGATTTATTATATAATAACGATAATACAATTGATAATAAATATAAATAAAAAACGAAAGATATCGTAACAATATGTTACATATACTATCTTTCGCTTTTTATTTTGTACTATATTATGAATGATTTTTTATCATTATTTGAAAATTAGAATCGTTTCATAACCCGTGCCGGACCCAGGATGCGGACACTGTTCATGACGACGGCAAGTGTCGCCGTATTGTGAATCACAGCGGCCCAGAGCGGGCTGATCCGTCCCAGAGCCCCCAGCAGCATAGCGGCGGAGTTGACGACAATGGTCGCCGTAAAGTTCTGATTGATGATTTTCATCGTCTTGCGGCCAATGACCAGGGCATCATACAATTTGGACGGATCTTCCGAGCGGATAGTAATGGCTGCCGATTCTGCTGCAATATCCGTCTTGTTCCCGCCCAGGCTGACACCGATATCGGCAAACGCAAGGGCCGGTGCGTCATTAATGCCATCGCCGACCATCATGACGTTCCCCCGTTTCTGGAGCTTCATGACATAATTTGCCTTATCTTCCGGCAGGATTTCTGCATGGTAGGAATCAATATCCATATCACGGGCTACTTCTGCAGCAACTTCTTTCGAATCGCCGGTCAGCATGACGACTTCATCGATGCCAAGACGGCGCATCTGATTCAGAGTCTTCTTCATCGCCGGGCGTACCGGGTCCTGGATGGCCATGAAACCGATGAATTCCCCGTCACGGGCTACATAGAGAAGACTCTTGCCAACGGTCTTTCCCATGGCTTCCGGAAGGCCCGTAACCCCTTCTTCATTCATGAAGCGGCGGCTGCCGACGAGGATGGTACCGCCTTTATACGTTTCAAAATCCGGTACGACGGCACGCATCCCCCGTGCTACGATCGTTTCCGATGTGTCATGGGGCGGTGTCGTCCATTTATGATTTTTGACGTATTTCTGGATGGCCACAGCCAGCGGATGGACCGAATGCATTTCCGCTGAAGCAGCCAGCAGGATCATTTCCTTTTCATCAACGCCAGGTGCCGTCTGAATCTGCTGTACCTGTGGAACTCCCATCGTAATGGTGCCGGTCTTATCGAGGACAATGGTGTCGATATCAGCAAGATTTTCGATGTAGTTGCCGCCCTTGATCAGAATCCCCTTGCGGGCAGCCACGCCGATAGCCGCGGAGATAGCCGTCGCCGTCGAAAGCTTCAGGCCGCAGGAAAAATCGATAAATAACAAGTTCAGGACGCGCTGCCAGTCTTTGGTTGCACCATAGACAATAGCCGCACCGATAAAGGAAATCGGTACCAGCATATTTGCCATCTTATCGGCAAAGTTCTGTACCGGAGCCCGTCTCGTCTGGGCTTCTTCTACGAGATGGATAATCTGGGCCAGGGATGTATCATTGCCGACCTTTTCCACGTGAATGACCAGGCCGCCGGCTTCAATGACGCTGCCGGCATAGACGAAGGACCCTTTCTGCTTGATAGCCGGATTCGATTCGCCTGTAATAGAAGCCTGATTGACGGCGGCATTGCCACTGACGACACGGCCATCAACGCAAATCTTTTCGCCGAGATGGACCGCGATGTGATCGCCCGGCTTCAACGATTCGACAGGGACTTTCTTTTCCCTGCCCTGTTCGATGAGCCATACGTCACGCTGATCCAGACGGAGCAGGCCCGAAATCTGTTTGCGCGCCCGTTCTGCCGCGTATTTCGTCAGCATTTCAGCCCCGTTGGACAAGGCCAGAAGAGTCAGGCTGGATTCAGGCTTGCCTGCCAGGACGGATGCGACGACAGCTGTCGCCGTCAGCGTATCGGCATTAGCCTGATGTTCGCGGACGACACCGAGGACACCGTTTTTGATGAACCGGCGGGCGATGAACAGGGTAAAGAGACGGCGGAACAAGAGAATACTGTCATAAAATGCCGGATTCGTCTTGCGCAGGATATTCATGGCGATAAATCCGCCGACAGACAGGATTGCTTCCCGCTTATAGGATGCAATATCCAGTTCTTTCCGTTCTTCCTGTTTCGCACCATACGTTTTTTCAAAGCTGTATAGCAAGGGCAAAGCCGAGCGGGGATCAAAAGGCCGCTGATAATACAACGTAACGACACGGCCATCGGTCGATGCCGCTGCGACGCCCCGCAGCTGACGCAGCCGCACACCCAGAAGGGGACGGATACGTGCAGGAATTTCTGCATGGAGCCGCAATTTAGTACACATATACATGACAATCACTTTCCTCTCAAAAGGCTGTAAGCCCACCATAAAAGCTGAGGACCAGACACCCGTTCATTCATGGTGATGATCTGGCGCAGCCCCCGTATAATGAACATGAGGGAAACCAGCGCTTTCAGATCGAGCAGATGACCCGTACTGTCCGATACGCCCTGATTGAACATACGGCAGACATCCGCAGCAGTATGACGGAAATCTGATTCGACTTTCTGTTCCATTGTTTTGGCTTCATCCAGCTCTTTCATCAGTTCTTCTCCCGGCAGGGGAACAGAAAAAACCTGTTCGCTCAACACCTTTTCGACCGTATCGAGCGTTTTTTCATCCCCCAGTAGGAGGATACTGCCGGTCCGGGGGGTGATTTCAACGCGGCGGATGCCCGACATTTTATACAGACATTGGGCCAGGAGGCCGGCCAGAGGCTGATTGCGTACAAGGCTCCTGGCATAATAGCGGCGCCGGCCCGAACTTTTGGATGCCCGGCGGAAGAGAGGTACAGCAGGGGCGGGACGGGACGCATTTTTTACAGCGTGTTGGGGCATACCGGGACGGCCGGCATTACTGAAAAATTGATGAATCGATTTGCCAATGGAGGCACCGATCATGAATCCAGATACATAAGACACGTTGTTATCTCCTTTCTATGTGCTTGACGACATATTGTTCCACTTTCGCCAATTCGTGATTTGTCCGGAGCAGGCCAGGCTGATATTTGATCAACACAGAACCGGTCACCACATTGACTTCTACCGAGTCTATTTCATGATAACTGGAAATATATGTATATACCTGCCGGCACAATCCGGCATTGCCTATGAGGCGCTTGCTATAGAGCCGGATGCGGCCTGGAATGTAAGAAGATACCTGTACAGACCGCATGATAATATCCCATTTTGAAAATGGCAGCATACTTCGTTTACCTTTCACTTCATATTTTGCAAGAAAAAAGACTGTCCCAGGAGGGCGAGACAGTCTTTTTCATCTGATTATTTAGCCTGTGCTGCTTCCTGTGCGGCAATCATATCTTCGAGTTCTTCTTTTTGACGCTGTAATTCAGCAACAGGAACCGTAGCCGATGCGGCAGCGGCAGCCGGCTGCTGCAGAGCCAGCAGCTGCTGTTCTCTTTCGACCATCAGTTTATATCCGAAAATACCTGCCAGTACACCGACGCCTAAACCAATCCAAAAATCCTGATTCTGAAACATACGGGACATCTCCTTTTTTCCGGCTTCGTACTTTCCGGGAAGTACGAAGCTATTGTTGTGAAATTGATAACTTTTTACATTGATTATTATATATGAAACTAGTAATTATTGTCAATATTGACATATCATATTTTTTATCTTTTAATGAGTATGCCAAAAACATGCGATTTATAGCCAGTGCAGTCTTACATGTTGCTTTATACTATCCTTATAATTTTAATTCATCTTCTCAAATTCAGTTCTGTGTTCTATGCAAATTTTGTGATTTTCAACAAACAATCTATTGTATGGTAAACAATATTATCATAATATATAGGTAATTATAGATAGTTCACTATCTAGTAAAAATAACAAAAAACCATCTTGACAGCTGTCATCAGACAGCGTATGCTATAAGTGTAATACAAATGAAAATATGTTCATATGTTTAAATGTTTGAAGATGAAATCCCCATACTATACTGGCCAAAGAAGGTGCTTACGATGGAAAAGGTATTTATGTTAAAGGGGCTGGACTGCCCGAACTGTTCCGCTAAAATCGAAAAAGAAGTAGGAGCGCTGGACGGCATTACGTCCTCTACGGTAAACCTTATGAAACAGACTCTGACTATCACTGTCGATGAAGACCGGGCCCGCACGATTACACCGATTATTGAATCAATCGTGCATACACATGAACCCGATGTAGAAGTGCAGGAAAAAGATGAAACTTCTTCTCCTGCCAGCGAAGAAGAAGAAACTACACGCGGCCGCATCATCCGTCTGGCTGCCGGCGCCGTCGTGTATATAGCCATCATGGTTTTTCAGGCCGTCCATCCTCTTACGGATACGGCATACCTGGCCGGGCTCATAGCAGCTTACCTCATCCTGGGCTATGATGTCCTCTGGCAGGCATTGCGTAATATCACCCGTGGCCGGATTTTTGATGAACATTTCCTCATGAGTATTTCTACCGTCGGTGCCTTTGGCATCGGAGAATACCCGGAAGCCGTTGCCGTCATGCTTTTTTATCAGATTGGTGAATGGTTCCAGGACCTGGCCGTAGACCGGTCCCGCCATTCTATTGCCGGTCTCATGGATATCCGTCCCGACATCGCCCATATCCGGCAGGATGGCAAAGAAATCACCGTAGCACCCGATACGGTTGCCGTAGGCTCGACAATCATCGTCCATCCCGGTGAACGGATTCCTCTGGATGGCCAGGTCACGGGAGGAAGTTCTCTCCTCGATACGAAAGCCCTTACAGGAGAATCGGTGCCCCGCCGCGTTCATAGTGGCGATACCGCCCTGTCCGGATGCATTGCCAAAGACGGAGTCATCGAAATCAAAGTCAGCCATACCTTCGGAGAATCGACAGCCAGCAAAATCATCGACCTCGTACAGAATGCTGCCAGCCGCAAAGCGCCGACGGAACGGTTCATTACCCGGTTCTGCCGGTACTACACGCCGTTTGTCGTCTTCAGCGCGCTGCTCCTCGGGCTGATTCCTCCTCTCTTCTTCGGCGGTCTCTGGTCCGACTGGCTGACCCGCGCCTTTATCTTCCTCGTCATTTCCTGCCCCTGCGCATTGGTCATTTCCATCCCTCTGACCTTTTTCAGCGGCATCGGTGCCGCATCCCGCAAGGGCATCCTGGTCAAGGGCAGCAATTATCTGGAAGCCCTGACCCAGCTCGGTACAGTTGTCTTCGATAAGACCGGAACCCTTACGAAAGGCGTATTCCGCGTCACCGCTATCGACCCGGCCGACAGCTTTACCAAAGACGACGTGCTCCACCTCGCAGCGCTGGCCGAATCCCAGTCCCGCCATCCTATTGCCCTGTCCATCCGCCAGGCCTGGAAGAATCCGCTCGATATGACCACCTTATCGGCCTATCAGGAACTATCGGGTCACGGCATCAGCGTCCTGTACCGGGGTAAACAGATTCTGGCCGGTAATGAAGCCCTGCTTCATCAGAACCAGATTGACTTTACTCCCAGCTCCGCAGCCGGTACCAAAGTGTACATCGCCTATGACGGAACCTATGCCGGCTGCCTGCATATTACCGATGAAATCAAAGAGGACAGCCGGCAGGCTATCCAGGGACTCAAAAAAGCCGGCGTCTCCCAGACGGTCATGCTCACAGGTGATGCAGAAGACATTGGCCGGACCGTTTCCCAAAAGCTGGGACTGGATACCTATTATGCCCAGCTGCTGCCGCAGGATAAAGTAGACCGGCTGGAAGAGCTGGATGCACATAAACAGGCCGGAAAGAAGCTGGCCTTCGTAGGCGACGGCATCAATGACGCGCCGGTGCTTGCCCGGGCCGATGTCGGCATTGCCATGGGCGGCCTCGGATCCGACGCGGCTATTGAAGCAGCCGATGTCGTCCTCATGACCGATGAACCCTCCAAACTGGTCACGGCTATCCGCGTGGCCAGAGCAACGAAAAGCATTGCCTGGCAGAATATCGTCCTGGCACTGGGCGTCAAAGGGCTGTTCCTCATCCTGGGAGCACTGGGCATGGCCAATATGTGGGAAGCCGTATTTGGCGATGTCGGCGTCATGGTCCTGGCAGTACTCAACTCCATGAGAGCCCTGCGGGCATAAAAGCCGGGGATTAAAATAAAAGGAGCTGTTCCACTACGTGTTTTTTTGCGTAATGGAACAGCTCCTTTTGTTGCCTTAAAGTTTTGATATAGAAAGTATACGGTCCATACTTATACTGTACCCATATATATGTGCCTTTAAGACCGGGCAGACTCTATAGGGATATATCGAAGATACTCTACTGCTGTGCTTCCTGTGCGGCAATCATGTCTTCCAGGGCTTCTTTCTGACGCTGCAGTTCTTCCAGGGACGGTGTACCAGCGGCTGCCGGTGCCGGCTGCTGCAGGGCAAGAAGCTGCTGCTGTCTCTGCTGCATGAGCTTATACCCAAAGATACCTGCGACGACGCCAATACCTAAGCCAATCCAAAAGTTTGTATTCTGAAACATAAAAATCCTCTCCTAACTACGGATACAACATATAAAAAATGACAGGAATACACAAATCCCCTTATCTTCTCTATTATAATCACCCAAGTAAATGAATGTCAATAACGAAATAAGCCCTATTTTTAATTAAATCTATTCGTTGTTGTTTTATATATTTATTAATTTCTATATTTAAATATGTATTATATCCAATTTTTATAGCATATAAGCTATAGTTATTCAATATTTATGAATTGTACATTCATGGTAAAATAATGTATTTTTCTCGAAATTAAGAAATTGATTATCATGATTGTATTTGCGTCATGACTTGCATTCCTGCTTATCCACATATCTTATACCTTAATTTTCTGCTTATTTTTATCAAAATTTCCCCGTATTCCCCTTGCTTGTTATCCATATTCATGATATTAACTATCATAAATATATCTTATACCCCGTATTATCGGCATTTTACCCATTGTTTTTGATATTTTATCTCATTATACTATTGACATTCGTTATCATAATTGATATAGTAACTATGGCAGAAACATCCAGGAAGGAGGACTGACATGAACATCGATCACTTACTTGTCACGTACTGTGCGCCGACGCTGGCCCGTCTGAAAATGGGTGCACTGCTCTGTCTTCACCGGGAAGGCACAATGGAAGAATATGAATCCAGCGTAGTGCAGTACAACCAGCAGTACAATAGTAAAGGGCTATATTTCCGTATCCTCTATCAGTGCCCCCAGCGGACGCTGCTATACGTTTTTCGTCCGGAAATGGTAGAAGCCTACACAGAAAAACCGTATATTGCCCGGTTTCTCCAATCCTATGGTTATCATCCGCATAACGGCATATCACAGCTTTTAGATCACCTTTCCCAGCGCTTCCAGGAAGACGGCTGTTTCCCACACGAATCAGGGATTTTCCTGGGGTACCCTCTCGCCGACGTGCTGGGGTTCATTACAAACAAAGGCAATCATGCCAAGTTGTGCGGTGAATGGAAGGTGTATGGCGATGTCCGTCAGGCCGCCACCCTGTTTCATGCCTATACGTGCTGCCGCAAAGACTATATGGGCCGCTTTGCCGTAGGCACGACACTAGAAAAGCTCATCGTAGCATAAGGAGGACTCAATTATGGTAGAAATCGCATATTGGAGTGGTACAGGAAACACAGAAGCTATGGCACAGGAAATCGCCGCCGCTGCTAAAGCTGCCGGTGCTGATGTAGAAAGTGTCCTGATGGAAGATACGACGCCCGATGCTGTTGCCCAGCACGATGTCATTCTCCTCGGTTGCCCTGCTATGGGGTCAGAAGAATTGGAAGACAGCGTCGTCGAACCCTTCTTTACGGCAATCGCTCCTAAATTGAGCGGTAAAAAAGTAGGCCTCTTCGGTTCCTATGGCTGGGGAACCGGTGAATGGATAGACACGTGGAAACAGCGTGCCCAGGACGCAGGCGCTATCGTATTCGGTACGGCTATTGTCAATGAAACGCCCGATAATTCCGAAGAATGCGCTGCTCTCGGTAAAGCAGCGGCCGCACAATAACAAATTTATAGGCCGACTCCTTTTCTCTCATATAAAAACGGGACTGACACAGAATACCCTTCTGCATCAGTCCCGTTTTTATTGTATGTTATCAACGTAGGAACAGATCTTTGACTTCTATATCGGGATGATGATACTGATCTTCCCGGGAAATAGCATGGCCATGTACGAGAATACCACCGGACGGACACCAGTGGGCGCAGGCCATGCACGATACACAGCGGTCACCGACGCGGGCTTTCCCGTTCTTTATGATGATATTATGCATGGGACAGAGCCGCTCACATATCCCGCAGCCCGTACAGGCATCTGTATCCACGCTGATGGCAAAGCGCCGCTTTCCCATGTGGCGGACAAGGGACGTCGCCATAAGTGATCCTGCCAGGGACCGGCGCGCTTCGTCCGTGTTGACCGTCCGGGCCTGTACGGCCGTCGCAATGGATATCAGTTTTTTCCGGGCCTCGTCGAGACGACTGAAATCATAGGTCACGCCTTTTTTCCACGTTGCCGTACTATTGGCAATCATCGGCACGGCCCGCCCATAGGAAAGACGGCAGCGCTTCTGTTCCAGAATTTCCTTCAGGTTGTACAAGGCATTGCCGGCCGTACCGCCGCAGGTAGCTACAGCGTAAAAGTAGGTCGAAGGCGCAAACCGCGTATATTCTACGAATTCACGCACGGGATCAGGCAGATCTCCAAAATAAACGGGAAATACGAAACCGATGACTTTATCCTGGATTCCCCTGCACGTACCGCAGTGAGTCGTAAGATCTATTACATGAACAGCCGTGTCCCCTGTTTCCCTTGCCAGAAGCCGCGCGGCGCTCAACGAATTGCCTGTGCCGGAAAAATAAAGTATCATTTTCCTTCACCCCATTACATCTGATTTTGTCACGTCCTGTTAGTGTTACTTTTTCTTAACTATACTATCACTATAACACATATCACTATAAAATTCCACCTGTTTCACTACATATTGCCATGCAAATCCCTTTCTTACGATGATTTTTCTCTTTTCTGACAATATAGGACGAAAAAAAACAATATCATCAGATGGGGTGAGGCAAAGGCATGCCGGCATATCCTCGTTTCTATCTGGCTCCGTTTTTCATGCGGCGGCAGAACAGGAGGCTTCCAATGACCAGGAATATTGTACCTAATATCAGGAGTGCACAGACATTCCGTTGCAGCAATGCAAAGTGTCCGGATAGGAAAAGTTTCCGCACCGCATTAGAGAGCCATGCCATGGGAAACAGCGATGCGATCATCTGCGTTACCGGGTCCATCGCTTCCATGGGCCAGGTGTACCCGCCGAAAATAAAAGCCGGTACGGTATACATGACCGATGCCCGCACAAATTGTAATTCTGTACGAAATACAGCAGCCCCCATCAGCCCCAGGGATAGTGCCGTATATGCAAATGCTGCCGACAAAGGAACCAGGCTGGATGCCGATGCCCTGTTGGGAATGCCCAGCACATAAGCCAGGAAACAGATAAAACAGAACGATAACATAGTCAGCACCCAGTATACACCAAGCTTTACAGCCAGTATGGTCCATGGCGGGCTGCCTTTTAGTTTCTTGTCATGAATATCGCCCTGCACAGCCGCACCAATCGATAAGAATATGCCCTGCTGCATAGCAGCCAGAGCAAGTCCCAGGACAAAGAACATCATATAACTCTGGGTCGGGTTATTCAGTACGCGCAGGGAGGTATGGACCGGGGAAATGCGGCGGCCCAGCATGCCTTCATCACCACTGGTGCGCAGGGCCGCCTGCCGGGCAGCTACGCGGTCATTGAAGGCGTTGATGACATCACTGGCAGCGGTACTGGAAATATTGGTCGTAATGATGTTGGCCCCGTTCATCATGACCAGGACCTGACTGCTCTGGCCGGTAAGGATCTGTTTGGCAAAATCCTGCGGGATGAGAACAGCCGTATACGCCTGCTTTTCTCTCATCATCTGTCGTGCTTCTTCCTCATCGGATACGACGCGGACCACAGAAAAACTGTCCGTATCCGTAAAATGTTTCGTAAGGGCACGGCTGTACGCCGTATGGGATTCATCGCAGATGACCGTCGGAATATCTTTGACGACACCGGGATAATACAAGATGCCAAAGAGAATCAGATAGGCTGCTGCTGCGCCAAACAGAAAAATAGCACGCCGGGCATCGTGGACAAAGGCATTTGTAAGCTCCCGGCCAATGCATTGCAACAAGCTCATAGTGTCGTTTCTCCTTTCTCACGGCGGAACACGTGGCGTATCAGATTCACTGTTCCATACCGCCGCCGCACAATAAACACTCCCCAGGCTAGGAGCAGACACAGTCCTCCCATGAGCAGCATCTGCAGGCACTGGCTGTACAGGGCCGGCGCATATCCCGACAGCAGCAGATCGCGGACGACATCGGCACCATGGCGCATGGGGAAAATAAAGGCAATCACTTCTGCCAGCTGATTCATATAGAAATCGGGCCAGCTCAGGCCACTGTACAGAAGTCCCGGCATGATATATAAAAGCGGCTCCTGAAGGGACATGACTTCGTCCGGGCTGCAGACGGCAAATAATGTCATAATGCACGATACAGTCAGCGTAAAGACAGCCATGATCAGCCCTAAATCAAAGAAACTCCCCCGTGCGGGAATGGCAAAACAGGTATGTAAGAAAATCAGTGACACAAAAAACGACAGGACGGACAATCCCCACACGGGCAATATTTTAGCGGCGATGATTTTCCAGGAAGGCACCTGCTTCCGGTAAACACGATGGTGAAATTCCCGGGCCACCAGCGGACAAATGACCAGCATAATGGCAATCTGCAACCCATTCATCGTAAGTCCTGCCAGCATAAACGGGGAATATCCCGTTGTCGGGTTGTTGATAATCCGGATGCCCATACGCACGGGATAGGCCATAGACATGGCCGCCTGGGGCAGCTGGTTACCGGCTTCCAGAAGCTGTGATGCAATGCCTACGGCCAGAGTCTTATTGATTTCATTGGCAGCGGTCATTGCTGCGTTGCCAAACATATTATTGGCCGAATCGACGAGTATCAGCAAATCAATGGGGTCCCCCGTTTTGATTTTTTTTGATAAATCCGCCGGAATATACAGTGCAGCTATGGCACTGCCGGACTGCAGGGCGTCGGTCATGTCTTCGGCATGGTACACTTCTCCCGTAATGGAAAATTTTTCGGAATCACTATACGCCTGAATGACCGTCCGGCTTACAGGAGACTGTTCTTCATCACAAATAATGAGAGGAATCCGTTCCACTGAATTCTGGTAGTAAATGATACCGAAAGCCAGGGTGAACGCCAGAGGGAGCAAAAACAAAATGGGCGCCACGGGAAACCGCCCTTTCCAGAGAATTCCCCATTCCCGCCGGAGTATCTGCAAAAAGGTCATACTGCCTCACCTGCCAATAAACGGAAGCGCATGCCGGGACGAAGGAAAGAATCATTCACCTGCACTTTGATGTTGAAGCTGATAATATCCGTGTCGTCCCCCCGTTCACTTGTCGCCCGCTGGGTAGCAAATTCCGACTTTTTACTGATATCGGTAATCGTTCCGGTCACTTTTGTCTTACCGTCCCGTGCCAGGAGGGTCACCTGCTGTCCCAGGCGGAATTCTTTCAATCTCGTTTCAGGAACCTTGAAATTGACCCAGTTGTCCGTCGGATCTTGTACGGCTACCAGAGGCGTACCGAGGGAAATCATAGATCCTTCTTCAATGTATTTGGCTGTAATCACTCCATCAAAAGGTGCCTTGATTTCCGTTTCATCGAGAGACACTTCAATCTGCTGCAGCTGGGCATGAGCGGCTTCCAGTTTTTTCTGGACCGCGTCGGCATTCGCCGTATTGACATCAGTCTGTAATAATCCGGCCTGAGCAGATGCATAGCCGGACTGGGCCTGGGAATATGCAGCCTGGGCTACTTCATACTTCGTCTTATATCCATCAAAGACGGCCTTAGAAACGGCTCCCTTCTGATACAATTCCTGATAGCAGTTGAAATCTTTTTCTGCCAGATCCAGATTGGACTGGGCCTTGTCTATACCGGCCGAAGCCGTATCCAGAGTAGAATGAGAAGTACTGTCCTTAAGTGTCGTCACCACATCGGCCTGCCGTACCTGCGCTTCCAGCGCTTTGATATTGGCTTCGGCCTGTGCCTTCTGGGCCAGTAAGTCACGCTGATCAATATATGCGATGACATCACCTTTGTGGACAGTATCCCCTTCCTTGACATTGAGCTGGATGACCCGGCCGGCCACCTTGGAATTAATATCGATTTCCTTGGCATCAGACCGGCCCCATGTTTCATCCGATGCGTTTCCTGCCTGCTGGAGGCTGCACCCGCTGGAAAGAACCATCACCAGCAGCACCCCTGCCAGCAGGCATACATATTTTTTACACTGTATTTTTTTCATTACGGATCCTCCTGTTCATTTCGCCAATTGAACACGTTCAAAAAATCTGTAAAAAACACGTATCCGGCAGGGCCCGGATACGCAGCTTCATTGCTGATGAATCATCGTATTGGCGATATCCCTGATTTCCGGCAGCCGCTCCCGCAGCCGTTCCAGGACGGCGTCGGTTTCATCGCAGTCTACTCCCAATAGTTCCAGTGCCGTACGCAGACAGATTTCACTGTACCGGCCGGCATCGACGGAAGTAGAAAAGCCGAACTGGATGACATAACTCCGCATAGCCCCTTTAATCAGAAGGGACCGGAGAAATATGTCCTCACGGGAAAGAGTCAGGCTGTCACCAAAAATCTGTATGGTCATTTCCGTCAGATGATTCGTTATTTTTTCAAAAATGACCGGTGAGGTATAGCCTTCATAATACGTTTCCCGTACCAGCTCGTTCATACGGACCGCTTCAAACTCGACCTGACACAAGGCGGCATAGCGGAACGCCGGCGATTCGTCATGAAAATGCTCACCAATGAGATAGTTGCACTGATGGAACAGAGATAATACGAGAGATTGAAAAATATCTTCCTTATTCTTAAAAAAATAGTAAATACTGCCCGTCAGGACACCGGACTCTTCGACAATCTGGCGTATGGTCGTCTTCTTGTATCCCTGATGAACGAATAAATCCTTTGCCGTCGCCAGGATGCGCTGGCGCACACCATTCATATTCTCCCGATTCTTTTTCGTTATTCTCACCGCCTTGAACGCGTTCAATATTACAAATATAGTGTAAAATGAAATAGGAAAGTTGTCAAGAAAAAAAGGCCTTCAGTTAAAAAATTGAACAAGACTCAAAAAGCCCCGCTAAAAAGAATCACCATGCGGGGCCTTTTTGATAAACCTATTCTTTTTTCGTACCTATACGATGGAGCAATCTCTTCTTTATTGCTTCTTTATTGCTTCTTTACCATAAGAAACGAAGTCCTGCATTGAATTGCCATTTTGTTGTTACATCCCCACCAAAAGACTTTTCAACGTCTCCATAAAGAACAGTATTGTCCGTCAGGGACACTTTGCCACCGAGTCCAAAGGTATACCACGTATCTCCGCCATCACAATGCTGATAATAGGAGGCATCGGTTCCCCAAAGGGCCATGTCCCAATCTCCGGAAAATTCATGGAGGACATTGAATTTTAAGTAAATCTGATTGGGTTCCTGTCCTTTTGGCGTAGCAAAAGATTTGCCCAGTCGGAACCCTAGTCTGCCAATCAGGCTGTCTTCTCCATCATCATGTACTTTGACGCCATTCGATAACGTATAGTCACTTCCGCCAGATTTGCCATATACCAGCTGAGATTGCGGCTCGATGAACCATTCACCACCCATGTCGAACTTACGGCCATATTCGGCACTGACCATCCAGGCATGATCCGAATAGTCTGCATCTGCCGCTTTCATGCCATCATGGTAAATATTGTATTTGTTGTTATAGTGGCTGTACGATAAGACATAATCCATATAATGGCCTTTGCTGCCAGCCCAGCCAGCATACAAGGAGCCACCGTAGCTGCGCATGTCGCCATCGCCATGATGGTAGTCTACATCACCCATGGCACTGTGAAAAGCTCCGCCGATATGCCATTTGCCATTCTGATGGTCAGCCACAGTCCGGTCATACCCTAATTGGTAGAAATCCCAACGATAATTGTAATGACCATATTTATCCGATTCCGTTTCCCCTGATTTCATGCGGAACCAGACGCCATCTTCCGTATCACTATAGTCCCGCAGTTCACCCAGGCGCTGATTCAACGTGTCGATGTTCCGGTGCGATAACAAATCACCATGTATAGCAGAGGCAGCGGCTACAGGGACCTTAATATTATCCGTCGGATTTTCGGAATAATCGACAAAATACCAGTCATTGCCGTTAGTCCCAAACCGGCCAGATACAATATTCTTATCAATGACCGGCGTATAATCAAACAGGGCACCGTCTGAAATGTCCGAGGTCTTAGTAATCGCCTTAAAAGTAATGCCCGCAGCGGCATCGGCAAAGCGGACCGGATTGTCGGGGCTGACACCTTTCAGCGCAGAAATATCCGCTGGTTGGACATAGACCAGGCCCGAGCCATCTTTGATGGTGAAGAAATCGGTACCCGCATTGCGATAGGCTCCATTTACTTTGGCCCCGCTGGCATCCATGACGACAGTCCCTTCATTGGATTTCAAGTTATACAGGACCAGGTTATTGACCGTATCCGTATCCTCAGTATGTACGTTATAAGCATGTGTATCAATGATGCCGCCTTTATCGAGGGTAATGGCACTCAGATAATTGCTCCGTGTATCCAGCCCCTGTGCATCTTTTCCACGCAACATGATATCAGGAACCCATTTGGCTCCATCAGCCAACGTAACTTGCAGCTGGCTGTCATCGCGAACGGCACCATACGTTTGTGTCGCTTCATCATATTTAATCAGGCCGACACCAGCGCCGTACCAATAGGAATCTTTACCAGAAAAGCCAATGCGGATAGTTCCTGCTTTTGCATCGAGGTTGCCATAAATCTGAACAGTATTATCCGGATTCAGGATAGTTCCGTCTTCTTTAGCATTGATATTGATTGTCGAACCACCACCGTGCTTGGCTGACACAGCATCGTTCTTGCTGATGGTATTCACGTTCCCCTTAGTATCGATGTCATACTCATTGTCATATCCATCATGTGTTCCCGTGGCGATGTGGTCGTTGATATAGGTATTCCCCGTGACATTGATGACCGCCCCTTGGTCAGCATATAAACCATTATGCGCAATGCTGCGTCCCGTCGTGTTATTGGGATCCAGTTTGGTATCAATGTATAGATTGCCGATTTGAGTGGTCCCTTTCCCAATGAAATAGGCATTAGTATTGACGATACCGCTGTCTTTAATGGCATTTTTCAAATCTGATTTAATCGTCAAATTATCAAATTGATTACCACCGCCACTATAAATACCATAAACGCCACTGCCTCCATATCTATGGGACAATAATCCATCGACCTGCAGATTTACATCATGGATCGCAGTATTTCCTGATTCCAGCAAAATAGTCTGATAATCACTCTTTCCATAATCGGCCATAGTCATAGACGAATCGGCCCCAAGAGTAGCACGAACAGTATATGAATTCAGATTTTTCTTGGAATTCATAATGACAAGGCCCCGCTTTTCTTTTGAAAGCTTATCGCCTGTATCATACGTAAAATTCCCATCCTTGAGCAGTCCACTCGTATCCACTTGAAGGCTGGGGTCTTTGTCATTCTGGGTTACTGTATCATCTCCGTTGATATATAGAATCTGTTCATATGGCGGTCCCTCAGCAGCATACACATCTACACTACCTAATCCTCCCAGGGTACAACCAGCAACCAGACTGAATAAGATAAGTCGTCGCAAATTCCGTCCGCTCTTCATATGCATCCCTCCATGTTTTTATATTTTTCATGTATTATATGTTAATATTATATATCTTATTTTAATTATTTCAATGCAGCATCGCCTACATTACAATAAAGAGCATAACAAATTTAAATATATATAGAATTGTAATAACATCAGGCTGTGAATCACTTATAATTTGTATATTGTACGTGTATTACAGGACTTACGCATTTGAATTTATTCAAAGTTAATCGATCTTCATAAAAATCAGACATTAAAAAAAACCGCATGAACGGTTTGTTCATGCGGTTTATCTGTTGCATAGGTTTGTGGAAATATACGCGTATATTAACGTTTGCTGAACTGGGAAGCCTTACGGGCTTTCTTGAGGCCGTATTTACGGCGTTCTTTTTCACGCGGATCACGTGTCAGAAGGCCAGCTTTTTTGAGGGGTTGACGGAAATCAGCATCGACTTCGAGAAGTGCGCGGCTGATACCGTGACGGATAGCGCCAGCCTGGCCGGACGGGCCACCGCCTTTTACGTCAGCGATGACATCATACTGTTCCGTAACGCCGGTCAGTACGAGGGGCTGTCTAATAACGAGTTCCAGCGTTTTACGGCCGAAATATTCGGTTAATCCTTTTTTGTTTACTGTGATATTACCCTGACCCGGAACCAGACGAACTCTGGCAACGGAGGTTTTTCTACGGCCAGTGCCGTAGTACTGTGCTACTGCCATGAAATCTTCCTCCCGGTTATATTAACGAATGTCCAACTTTAATTCTTCTGGCTGCTGTGCCTGATGCGGATGTTCAGCACCAGCATATACGTTCAGTTTGCGATACATCTGTTCACCCAGCTTGTTCTTCGGCAGCATGCCGCGAACAGCCATTTCAACAACGCGTTCCGGACGTTTTTCAAGCATGTGGCCTGCCTGTGTAAACGAAGAACCACCGGGATAACCGGAATGACGGAAATACGTCTTCTGAATGAGTTTTTTACCTGTGAGTTTTACTTTTGCTGCGTTTACAACGATTACATAATCGCCTGTATCTACATGCGGGGTAAATGTCGGTTTATGTTTTCCCCGAAGAACTTTTGCGACTTCGGCAGCAAGACGACCTAATGTCTGACCTTCAGCGTCAACAACATACCATTTACGTTCAATGTTGCTGGCGTTGGCCATAAATGTAGTTTTCATGCTGTATAATCCTCCCTGAATAACTATCTTAAGCCTAAGCTTTAGGATCTTTTTCTCCGGGGCTGGTGGAGTCCAAGTGAAAAGCTTACTTATGTATATTACCCGTCCCGGCAGTCTTTGTCAAGTTATTTTTCTTACAATTTCTATTTGACAATCTGGTATAAGCGTGTTAGAATGAGCCCATCAACTTGATAGTGTTGCTAAGACGAGAAGAGTATGCAGCAGGGACTGTCACAGAGAGCTCCTGTCCGGTGCAAGGGAGCACAGAAAGCGCTGCAGAAGATGGACTCTGAGCAGGCGTGCCGAATAGTCAGGCCGTCCGGTTGTACCCGTTATCGTACTATGGTATTGATGGCCCCAGGGCCTGCGTACCTGAAGAGGCTGTTTTCGTGAGAAAGCAGTGAAATTGGGTGGTATCACGGTGCTTCCGTCCCTTGTTGGGACGGGAGCTTTTTTTGTATCATGCCGGCAACCGTCAAGTAACTCACATATATCACAAGAAAAGAGGAATCACATTATGCCTATCAAAATCATTGACGGTTTATCTGCAAAAGAAAAATTACACGAAGAAGGAATCGCGACCATTGACCGCCGCAAAGCACTCCACCAGGACATCCGTCCCCTGCGCATCCTGATCCTGAATCTCATGCCTCTCAAGAAAATCACGGAACTACAGTACCTCCGTCTCCTCGGCGATTCTCCCCTGCAGGTAGAGGTCGATTTCTGTCATACCGCTACCCATGTGAGCAGCAACACCGACGCCTCCTACCTCGATGCCAATTATTGCACCTTTGACGAAATCAGGGACAAGTACTATGACGGCTTTATCATCACCGGCGCACCGGTAGAAACGCTGCCCTTCGAAGAAGTCGATTACTGGCCGGAACTGATAAAATATCTGGACTGGTCCCGTACCCATGTCTATTCCACCTTGTCCTTCTGCTGGGGAGCCCAGGCCGCACTCTATCATTTCTATCATATCCAGAAGCAGCTCCTGCCCCAGAAGTTGTTCGGCATATACGAATACCAGCTCACGCGGCGCCATCATCCGCTCTTGCGGGGATTCGATGACCGGTATTTCATTCCCCAGTCGCGCCATACGGCTATCGATGACATTGCCGTCTACAATACACCGGAGTTGGAAATCCTCTCCCGCAATACCAAAAACGGTATCAATATCATCGGCACGCCAAACAACCGGCAGTTTTTCGTCCTCGGCCACTTTGAATACGACAGGGATACGCTGGCTAAAGAATACCTGCGCGACAAAAACAAGGGACTGCCCATCGCTCCGCCGGCCAACTATTATCCCCATGACGATGACCGCAATACGCCGGCCTTTACCTGGTGCAGTTATGCCCATATCTTCTACCACAACTGGCTCAACCTGGTCTATCAGGAAACGCCCTATGTGCCGGAAGAAATCGGCCACGTCGCCTGCGCCCACTGATGACAAAAAAGACTGTAACGAAACGGCATGGCCCATTTCGTTACAGTCTTTTTATATGGGAATCGCATTCCCTTTTTTGTTATTTCGTGCCAAAAATGCGGTCACCGGCATCGCCCAGACCGGGCAGGATGTAGCAGTTTTCATTCAGACGGTCATCGAGGGCGGCTGCATAAATCTTGACATCGGGATGTTCACGGTTCAGGCACTGCACCCCTTCAGGAGCTGCGACCAGACAAATGAACTTGATGTTTTTGATTCCCCGCTGCTTGAGCAGTGTAATCGCTGCCGAAGCGCTGCCACCGGTAGCCAGCATCGGATCGACGATGATGAAATCACGACCTTCGATATCGGGCATCTTGCAATAATATTCGACGGGTTTCTTCGTTTCCGGATCCCGGTACAGGCCGATGTGCCCTACTTTGGCCATAGGCATGAGATTGAGCATGCCCTGTACCATTCCCAGGCCGGCGCGCAGGATCGGGACGATGACCAGCTTTTTGCCGCTGATCTGTTTGCCTGTCATCTTCTGCAGCGGCGTTTCGATTTCTATATCTTCCAGCGGCAGGTCCCGGGTGATTTCATATGCCATGAGCATGGTAATTTCTTCCAGAAGTTCACGGAAATCCTTGGAATCTGTTTCTTTTTTCCGCATCAGCGTCACTTTATGCTGAATCAGCGGATGGTTTAATACTTCGATCTGCATGTGGTATAATCCTTTCTTCACGAACCGCCTCGCGGCTTATTTATCCATTTCCTTAATCATATTGACCCGGACTTCATGACGCCCGCCGTCAAATCCCGTAGAAAGGAAAATACGGACGATTTCCCTTGCAAGGCCCGGCCCGATGACCCGGCCGCCCATGGTGAGGATATTGGCGTCATTGTGGCGGCGGCAATATTCGGCCGAGAACATATCGTGGCACAACGCAGCCCGGATGCCATGGACCTTGTTGGCAGCAATACCGATACCGATGCCGGTACCGCAGATAAGGATGCCTCTGTCAAACGTACCGTCTGCAACGGCTTGTGCAACTTTTTTGGCAATGACCGGATAGTCACACCGTTCCGGTGTATGTGTGCCATAGTCGGTATAGGCAATCCCCTGTTCGTCCAGGTACTGCTTGATGTTTTCCTTCAAATCAAAACCACCGTGGTCGGCACCAATTACTAATTTCATAGACTGATTCCTCCTGTACATAAATAAAATAAACACAGATGCGACAGACACCCTTGCTTTTCTTATTTATTATACTCTGACAGGACAGAAAAATAAAGCATTCGTTATACGGAGCGCACATCGCCTCCGGCAGATTTTTTCATGCGGTTCATGATGGCCATTCCCAGGCCTCCTTCATCGGTACCTTCGGCCAGGATATGGTCTACGTGGACACTGTCAAAGAACAACAGACCCGTGTAGAGCTGGGCTGCCAGGGCCGCTTTGTCGCCGTGATCGCCCCAGATATACATGGCGTCTTTCGGGAAGGCTTCTGCCGTCTGGCGGCTGACGAGAAAGCCAACTTTCTTTCCTTCTGCCGTCAGTTCCAGCGCCTGCTGTGCCATGGCCTGCTGTACGTGCTCTACGGAGCCCACATAGACCGTAACCGGAGCCGACGGCGCATAGTGGCGGTACTTCATCCCCGGTGCCTTGGGCACGCCTTTTCCTGTTATGATATTGCGGTCTACATCGACCTTTCCTTTTCCGACGACTTCTTCCAGCATAGCAAGAGTCACACCGCCGGGACGGAGAATGGTGACCGTATCGTCGTCATGACATTCAATAATCGTCGATTCGACGCCGATATGGCAGGGGCCGCCATCGATGATCATATCGACCCGTCCATCCATGTCGTGGGCCACTTCTTCCGCCGTCGTCGGGCTGGGCCGGCCGGACCGGTTGGCACTGGGAGCGGCTACGGGCACACCGGCAGCCTTGAGGAATGCATGAGCAATGTCGTGGTCCGGGCAGCGCAGGGCAACTGTATCCAGCCCTCCCGTCGCGGCATCGGGCACGCAGGATTTACGCGGGAATATGATTGTGAGAGGCCCCGGCCAGAACGCGTCGAGGAGCTTCTGTGCCGTCGGCGAAATATACGCCGCTACCTGATGGGCCGCTTCCTGGTCCGGTACGGTCAGGATGAGCGGATTATCGCTGGGCCGTCCCTTGGCCGCATAAATGCTGCGGCAGCAGTCGGCATCGAGACCGTTGGCACCAATGCCATATACCGTTTCTGTCGGGAATACGACGATACCGCCATCCCGGATGATGCGGCCTGCTTCTTCCAGTATAGCTTTATCTTTTTCTACGTCCGTTATGCGGACCATTTTTGTCTGTTTCACACATATCTACTCTTTTCGCTGAAAAACGACGACCCGTTCAATGCCGCCATAATCGTTTACTATTCGTTGTAATGCAAAATGACCGGTACTGGTAAAAATCGAGGCAATATCCCGGCTCTGGCCGGCACCGGCCTCGATGGCGCAAAAGCCGTCTACCTTTACGTAGGGCACGACATCCCCGGCGATGCGGCGGTAATACTCCAGACCGTCTTCACCTCCGAACAGGGCCAGTGCCGGATCATGACGCACTTCGGGCTGCAGGTGATGCATATCGTCTGCCGTCAGATACGGCGGGTTGGATACGACCCAGTCATAGGCAGCCGGCGGCACTGATGCCAGAAGGTCACTTATCTTCCAGCTCACCCGGTCCGAAAGGCCCAGTCGTTCCCCGTTCTTCCGGGCTACGTCCAGAGCCTGCTGCGAAATATCGACGCCCAGCCCCCGGCACTGCGGCCGTTCATGAAGGACGCTCAGCAAGATGGCTCCGCTTCCCGTCCCGATATCGAGGATATGTGCCTGTGAATCCTGCGTTAGCTGCTCCAGCACGGTTTCAACCAGCATTTCCGTTTCCGGCCGGGGAATGAGTACCTGTTCATTGACCAGAAAATCCAGCCCCATGAACGACTTTTCTCCCAGAATATGGGCCACGGACAGACGATCCGCCCGCTTTTTCACCAGTTCCCGGTAGGCAGCCAGTTCCTCTGTCGTCATGGGCTCATCATAATGGGCATACAGATAAATCCGCTCCTTGTTCAGCACGTGGGACAGGAGGATTTCCGCATCGAGGCGCGGCGAATCGATGCCTTTCGACGTAAAGAACTGCGTCGTCCACGCAAGGAGCGCCCCGATGGTCCACAGTTTATTCATCATCCGATTCTTCCTTCATCAGCTCTGCCCGGTGCGCTTCTGCCAGAGCCTGAATAAATTCATCGAGATCGCCGTTGAGGACATTTTCCAGCTTGTACAGCGTCAGGTTGATGCGGTGGTCCGTTACCCGGCCCTGGGGGAAATTATAGGTACGGATCCGTTCGCTCCGGTCGCCTGTACCGACCTGGCTGCGCCGTGCTTCTGTTACTTCCGCATCGGCTTCCTGCTGGGCCTTGTCCAGCAGGCGTGCTTTCAGTACGCGCATCGCCTTGGCCCGGTTTTCCAGCTGGGACCGTTCATCCTGACATTCGACGACAATCCCCGTCGGGATATGGGTCATGCGGACAGCCGAACTCGTCTTATTGACGTGCTGGCCGCCAGCCCCACTGGAACGATAATAATCAACGCGTACATCGTCCATATTCAGATTGACTTCTACGTCTTCTGCTTCGGGCAGTACGGCAACCGTAGCCGTAGACGTGTGGATACGGCCGCCCGCTTCCGTAACGGGGACACGCTGTACGCGATGTACGCCCGATTCATATTTCAGCTTGCCATAGACACCATGGCCTTCGACAGAGAAAATAACTTCCTTAAATCCGCCCAGTTCCGGTGCATTGGAACTGATGATGCTGGCTTTCCAGCCGGGCTGCTTTTCGATGTATTTCATATACATGCGGAATAAATCGCCGGCAAAGAGGGCCGCTTCATCGCCGCCGGCACCGCCACGGATTTCCATGATGACGTTCTTGTCATCCCGCGGATCTTTGGGCAGCATGAGGATATGCAGTTCGTCTTCCAGCCCGGACTGTTTCTTTTCCAGTTCCGCTAATTCCTCTTTGGCCATGGCAATGATTTCCCCATCGCTTTCCGGGTCTTTCAATAGTTCCCGGTCGCCCTGGATCTGCTCCGTCACATCCTTGTACTGGCGGTACGTTTCCACAATCGGGGCCAGCGATGCATGTTCCTTCGTCAGTTTCTGCCATTCCTCCTGCCGGGCAATGACCGACGGGTCACTGATGCGTTGTTCCAGATCTATAAATTTATTTTCAACGGCCTGCACTTTATCAATAAACACGTAAATACCTCTCTTTCTTTACAGCACTCCCGGTTTATGCCGATTCGGCACGGGATGCATCTTCCTCCCCCGGTCCTGCCGGCGTGATCGTCACAGTGGCCGTATCACCATCCGGCGTTTCCTCATGGTCTTCCGGTTTGGCAGCGTTCATCGCTTCAATAGCCACTTCAATCTGATCGGCGTGGGGTTCCCGCGTCGTCAGATACTGGAGATACAGACCGGGCTTGAACAGGGCCTGGACAAAGGGACTTTCCGTCCGTGCCGCTATGCGGATCATTTCATAACTGATACCGGCAACGACCGGCATCAGAAGGATCCGCGATATCATCCGTTCGGCCAGATTCGGCCAGCCTAGGAAGGCAAAGACGAAAATAGAAACGACCATGACGATAAGCAGGAAATTGGTGCCGCACCGCGGATGGAGACGGCTGTGTTTTTTGACATTTTCAACGGTCAGTTCTTCTCCCGATTCGTAGGTCCAGATGGTTTTATGTTCAGCGCCGTGGTATTCATAGACACGGCGGATATCACTCGTAAGGGAAATGCCCCATATATATAATAGAAAAATAAGCAATCGCAATACGCCTTCGACTATGTTCAGCCGGACGGCGCTGTCCATGACGCCCGGTATGAATTTGGCGCCATACGTCGGAATGAGGAGAAAAATGACGATGGCCAGCACGATAGAGAATGCCATGGTAGCAATCATCTGCGGGCGGGACAGTTCCTCTTCTTCTTCACCGGCAGCCTGGGCAGAATAAGACAGGCATTTCATGCCATATACCAGCGACTCATACAAAGCAATGGTGCCGCGCAGCAGGGGCTTCTTCAAAATGGGATACCGTTCACACAGTGAATGTACTTCATCTTTTTTGACCGTAATCTGGCCGGACGGCGTCCGCACCGCTGTAGCAATATATTTCGGTCCCCGCATCATGACGCCCTCAATGACAGCCTGTCCGCCTACATATGTAGTGGGTTTCTTCAAAAGGCACACCCCATTTCCACACAAACAAATAGAGCAGAGCATTTCTGCTCTGCTGCACACTTGTACTGCTTATTTACTAGCTTTTTTACCATAACGTTTATTGAACTGTTCGATACGGCCACGAGCCTGCTGGGCACGCTGCTGGCCTGTAAAGAACGGATGGCATTTAGAGCAAATTTCAACACGCAGTTCCGGTTTAGTCGAACCTGTTTCGAATGTATTACCACAAGCACACGTTACTTTGGCGTTGCTGTAGTATTTCGGATGGATTCCTTCTTTCAAAATTTACACCTCTTCTCATCTATCATACAAAACCTATGCTAGACTAGTTTAGCATAAAGACACGGGAAATGCAAGAGAAAATGTTTGTTACCTCTACAGATTATTCGGCATCTTCCGGCTTTAACAGGGGCAGCGGTGCCAGATAGATGATATCCTCCCGTTTTGCCGCATCCCCTTCTGCCAGGATGGCGGCCTGCCCGGCAATGTGTGCCCCGGCTTTTTCGGCCAGTGCTTTGAGGGCTTTCATGGATCCGCCCGTGCTGATGACGTCATCGACGAGGAGGACGTTTCTGCCGCGCAGGAGGGCCACGTCTGCAGCAGAGAGATAGAGACGCTGTTTGCCCGCTGTCGTGATGGATTCGTCTTCCACCCAGATGGGATCATCCATGTATGCCTTGACGGACTTGCGCGCTACGACGTATTGCTTCATGCCGCTCAGGCGGGCCATTTCGTGGGCCAGGGGGATTCCTTTCGTTTCTGCAGTCATAATGACATCGGTATGAGCCGGCATTTTTTTCACCAGTTCCTTTGCCGTAGCCGACACAATGTCCACATCGCCCAGGATGACAAAGCCGGCAATAGCCAGATCGTCATTTAATTTAATAATCGGAAGCTGCCGCGTACAGCCGGCTACGTGCAATTCATAATAGTTCTTTGCCATATTACACACCTCATTTTTGGAATTCTATAGTTTTATTATACCCTTTCTTCATCACAGTGACCAGAGTCATCCCGGCAGATTGCACGTTCACTGTAGATCCGCCGGCGCGTCACTGCGGATGAAGCCGTTGGAGCATCGCATATCATACAGTGATTCGATAAAACTGTCCATATAGGGCAGGAACTGCCTGCGGTGAATCATCTGGAGCACGTCCTCCCGGCAGGCATAGCGGGCAGCCCGGACTTCTGCGTCCTGCAGATGCAGCGATTCCAGAGAGACGTCGGCGATGACGACGTAAATATCGTCAAATCCGTGATGGAAGCGGAGCCGCATGAGCGGAGCCTGTCCGGTAAGATCGACAGGGAGGCCGATTTCTTCGCGGACCTCTCTCATAGCCGCCGCCTGGCTCGATTCGCCGCTGTGCACATGTCCGGCAACGGTCAGGTCCCAGCATCCGTCCAGGGGGTCACCGGGCTTTTTCCGCTGCTGGATGAGAAGCCGTCCTGCATGGTCAAAGATGCACACATGGACGATGAGAAAATATTCCCCATCGGACAATGTGCCTTCCTGACTGCGGTCGATGGTCCTGCCCGTAGGCACACCGCGGTAATCATAAATATCCAGACGTTCCATTTCCTATCCCTTCTCTTCCCTTAAAAATTGCCGCAGCAGACGGCGCAGCAGGACCGACGGCTTTTCATCGGCTCGTTCACAGTAGCGCTGCAAAGACTGCCAGTCCGCATCATCGAGGTACGTATCAACTTTATGACGTTTCTGCCGTTTTACATCTATCCTCGTCCTCCGTTTGGGACGGGGCGTTTCTTCGGGGAAAAAATCCTGTATTTTCCGCCGTTTGGGTATTTCTTCAAACTCCATCTTCCGTTCCTCCCAGTGATGTTAATGTGTCCAGCACATGCCTTGCCCGTTCATATTCCTCATCGAGACGGCGTATGTCCTCGTGGCCGGCTTCATAGTCTGCCTCCAGCTTCTCACCATTGCGGATATTGGACTGCTTTTCTTCTTCCAGGCAGTCCATAAGGACAATGACATAATCACATAGTTCGTCACAGATATCGAGCACCCGGTTGCAATAGCCTTTGTACTCTTTCTGCAGGTCATACCATTCCTCTTCCAGCCGGTCTTCCCGGTCTTCCAGTTCTTCCCGGTGCTGTTCCAGATGATGGCCCCGGCGGCTGAAATCAAAGACGGGCTTGCGGCCCCAGAGGCCGGAATGTTCATATTCCTCTTCTTCTTTCATGATCAGCCGGCGCTGACGGGAAAGTTCTGTCTGTTCCTCTCCATAAGCCCGGCACCGTTCCTTCCAGTCGTGCCAGAGGCCTTCCGCCTCCTGTGCCGAAGCTTCGTAGTCTGCCAGCGTCCGGGCAAAGCGGGCCGCATCATCCAGTTTGGCAAACACGGGCTGCCACGTCGTAAAATTACGGATACCCTGCAGCAGGCGCCGGTAGAAATCTTCCGTTTCCGTCCAGTCATCCAGGGGGACGCATTTCCTGCCGGCCCAGTCAGTGTCATATTCGTCTTCCCGGTCCCGGACATACGATACAGCTTCCTTCAAGGCCTTCCTGACACTATCCAGCGCCAGATTGCGCGTTTCGATTTTATTGCGTGTAGTCTCATGATTCTCAAAATACGAGGCTTTCGCCTGCCGCGCTGTCCGGACCATATACAGATGCCGTTCTATGCTGTCACAAATAATCGGAATCTGAGTACCGATGAAGCGGATCTTATCGGCCTTTGCCAGCGTTCCTTCATAGGACACATTCCACAGAGCCTTTGCATCGGCTTCAAACCGGGGATACGATACCAGCACGGATGCGCTGTTCCGCAATACCGCCAGCAGCCGTTCGTATTCCGAAAGATTCTCTGCCGGCTGTTTCGTATACGCCCGGATGTCATCCAGCACAGGATCAGCCCCAGGGCGTACCTGCCGGTTCAGTCCGGTCTTTACTTTTCCTAATTGTTTCTTCAGCCAGCTCATCCGTTTCTACCTTCTTTTCCTGATTCTTCCCAGTTTTTTATTATAGCAAATCATAGGCGTTTGAACTAGTCTCATAACACATTTTATACTTGCAGTACTGATACAAAGAAATAATCATTAGTAATTGACTACGAGCCCTCCCATGACTATAATAAAGTCATTATAAACTTGAGGGGGAAATACTTGATGAAAAACCTGATTGTAATAGGCTTATTCGTACTTCTCGTACTGAGCCATCTGTATCCGGGCAGTCCCATGGCAACGCTGGCCCTGCTCGTCGCTCTGGTAGCTATTGGCGGCGCCTGTGTCAAGCTCGGCGAATACATCTGGGGCAGCGACTGTGAAGCATGGCTGACCATCGTAGGCCTGGCCTCTACGGCACTCATCGTGACCTATGTACCGGCCTGTGTACCCCAGGGCGTCAATCATCTGGCTCTCCTCGTAACGGCAATGATCCACTAATCGTGACTGGCATCCGGAAACTTTCCGGCTGTCAGTTATTTTTTTGTTTTTCGCCATGTATACATGTCAGGAACCGGTAAAGCATGGTAAAATAGTAGTAAATAAACCACTCTATTTTTATATGGTTTTTACAAAGTATTTACAAAGAACTGACAAAGTATACGTATACTTTGGAAAGAGTATATTAGGAGGCGTACCTTACATGTTCAGCATCAGCAATAAACACGAAGAATTTTTTGACTATCTCATCGAAAACGCCGAGAAATTCCGGCGCGGCGCTGTCATCGCCAACGAGGTCATGAAAGACCTGTCGCTCCTTCCGGATCATATGGAAGAAATCACCAACCTGGAACACGGCGCCGATAAGGTCAATTTCGACGTCATCAAGCAGCTGGCCCGCGTATTTATCACGCCGATTGACAGAGAAGATTTTTACAATCTGTCCTGCCGGCTGGAAGACTGCATCGACAATCTCCACGGCTTTATCATGCGCGTCGATATGTACCATATTACCCAATCGACGCCGGCTGCCGTGCGCGGTACGGAAGTCCTCATCGAGATGGGAAATGAACTGGCCAGCACCTTTGAATTGTTAAAGAATATCGACAAGCACCAGGCAGAACTCATTTACCATACGGAAAAGCTCAACAAGATGGAAACAGAAGTCGATCATATTTATCGTTCAGAAATGTCCCGCATCTTCAGCGGGGAAATGCCACTTCTGGATGTCATCCGCTGGAAAGATACGATGGCGTCCATCGAAGAAACAGCGGATAAAGTAGAAGCTCTGGGTAACCTGATCAAAGGAGTGGTTATGAAGTATGCTTGATACGTACATGATTATCCTCGTCGTCGTCCTGGCCCTGATTTTCGATTTTATCAACGGGTTCCACGATACGGCCAACGCCATCGCCACCTGCGTATCGACGCGGGCTATCCGTCCCGGTCTGGCTATCATCGGTACGGCCATCCTGAACTTTATCGGTGCCATGATTTCTACAGGCGTTGCCAAAACGATCGGCGGCGATATCGTCATTTCGGCCAATATGATCAACGAGCTGATCATCGTCGCCGGCCTGACAGGGGCCATCATCTGGAACCTCCTGACCTGGTACGTCGGCATGCCCTCCAGTTCCTCCCATGCGCTCATCGGCGGTATGATTGGCGCCGTAGCCATTTCTGTCGGCTTCGGGGCCCTCAACGGCTGGGGCATACTGAAGATTTTCCTCTCCCTGATTCTGTCCCCGATTACCGCTATCGTCGTCGGGTATATTATCATGAATCTCATCTTTGCCGTCTGTCATAGCTACCGTCCGGCGGTCGTCAATCTGACGGCCAACCGGCTGCAGGTCCTGTCGGCCGCTCTCATGGCCTTTTCCCACGGTTCCAATGATGCCCAGAAATCCATGGGGATCATTACACTGGCCCTGCTTTCCGGCGGGTTCATCGATACCCTGGAAGTCCCTACTATCGTCAAACTGCTCTGCGCTGCTGCTATGGCCCTGGGTACCAGTGTAGGCGGATGGAAAATCATCCGTACCGTCGGCGGCAAGATATTCAAGATGCATCCCATTCACGGATTTGCTGCCGACCTCAACTCGGCAGTCGTCATCTTTACGGCCACACTGCTGCACCTGCCCGTATCGACGACCCACGTCGTATCGGGCTCCATCATGGGTGTCGGCGCCGCCCAGCGTGTCAAAGCCGTTCACTGGAACGTAGCGCGCCAGATGGTTTCTGCCTGGGTCCTTACCATTCCCTGCACGGCAGTCATGGGAGCCCTTGCCTTCCTCATCATCCGCTACGTCTTCTTTGCCGCCGTCTAAAACATCAAACGTCAAACAAAAAACAGGAACTGTCCCATGAACGCACATCAGCATCATGGGATAGTCCCTGTTTTTTTATGTCCTATAACGTAAATACATCGGCCAGGCTGTGTACCTGTTCTTCTTCATGCATCACCTCATAGGCTGCATGGAAGGTCATGGCATTACGGTATATCTTAGCCACCGATTCCAGCGTTTCCATGCGGTAGAAGGCCTCGTTCAGGTTCGAACCTACGGCACAGGCCCCGTGACTTGCCATGAGGATGACGTTGACCTTTTGCAGTCCCTGGGCGCATTTGATGGCCAGATCCATCGAACCCGGTTCGGCAAAGGGTACGGTGACGACAGGGCCGAGGAAATCCCGTCCTTCCGTCACGATCTGACTGGGAAATTCCAGCCCGGCCACGGAGACAGCCGTAGCTGTCACGGGATGACAGTGGACAATGGCTTTCACGTCGGGACGGGCCTTGTAGATTTCCAGATGAAGGCTCGTTTCCGACGACGCTTTGCCCTTCCCTTTTACAATCTGCCCCTTGCTATCGATGACGAGCAGATCCGACGGCCGGAGTTCTCCCTTCGGTACACCCGAAGGGGTGATGACAATCAGGCCGTCGTCGCGGCGATAGCTGATATTGCCGTCGCAGGCCACGACCAATCCACCTTCTTTCATTTTCCGCCCGATGCGGCATAGTTGTTTTTTCGTATCTTTTGTATCCATATGCTCACCTGTTCTTTCTGAAACGATGTACCTTAATCATATCACAAAGTCCGTATTCTGGTAACAGAATCAAAATGTCACCGTAAAGGTAATGATACCGTTCTTATACGACACGTTGATGGATCCTTTCAAAAGCTGTACCAGTTCCTCCGCCATGGACAGGCCGATACCGTATCCGGCTTTGGCGCTGCTGTGAGATTCATCACCACGGTAGAAACGTTCGAAGAACCGCGTGTAATCCACGTCTTTCCCGGCGGCATAGTCGTTCGATACGGTCAGTACGGCCCCCTTGCCAATTTTTTTCGTCGCAAGGACTACGGCAATCGTCCCGGCTTCATCGCAATACTTGACGGCATTGTCGAGGAGGATGCTGGCAATTTCGTAGACGCAGCGCTGGTCTGCCGTGATGTGGATGCCTTCTTTGATGCGGGACGTAAGAGTCTTTCCCTGGTCTTTGGCCAGTGCATCGAACGCCTGGACCGCCGACTGGATTTCCCGGGACACATCCATATCCTGCAGTGTGATATCGGCCCGGGACCGTTCCCCCATCTTCGCCAGCATGATCAGGTCATTGATCAGCTGGGACTGGCGCCGTACCTGTTTTAAAATATTCTCCGTCCACTGGCTCTTCCCGTTGAGCATCTCAATCGTCTCGGCATTGGCCGAAATGATGGCGATAGGCGTCTTTAATTCATGGCCGGCATTGGTAATGAACCGTTTCTGGTTTTCCATATTGCGGACAAAAGGCCGGATAGCCAGACTGGACAAAGCCGCCAGAATGATTACATACAGAATAATGACAACCAGGCCAAACCAGAAGGAATAGCGCAGCATATGATTGATGGACATGATATTTTTCGTGCTGTCCAGTACAATGAGCAGCCGGGACCCATCGGGATAGTCCTTCCTGAGATAGGCATACACGGCCTTATCTTTATTGAGGAACCCTTTATCACTGGAAAGGCGGGATGCCATGTCGGCATAGACAATTGCTGAAGAAGCATCAAAAGCAGCGGTATGACTGATATCGACACGGGACACAGTCTGGTCTGCATCCCAGTAGACAGAGAAATACCGTACCTGGTAGAGAAAATCAGGTGTACTGGAAATCCAGTCGTCCCCATCGAGAAGGAGTTTATCGACAGCCGACCAGCTGGCATCACGCTGGATCTGATGACCGTCCGGCAGCGTACCGCCATTATCGGCAATGGACGTAATGATCCAGTTGATTTCCCGCACTTCGTGCATATATACCGTCGCATTGAGGACGGCCAGCGCACCGACAACGATGATGATGACGGCCGCTGTACCGGCCAGGATGAACTTGCGGTGCATCTTTTTGATCATACTCATATCAGGACTCCTGCACGAGACGGAAAGGGCCTCCTTCACCGCCGGTAATGGTAACATCGGCATCAATAGCCGCCAGCTTTTCTTTCAGATAGGAAATATATATCCAGACGATTTTCTCATCCTCTTCTTCGTCGGGCCAGACGCGGCTGAGGATTTCTCCCGTCGTCAGATCCTTATCGGCGTTCAGCATGAGTAACTGCATGAGCTTCGTTTCTTTTGCCGAAAGACGGACCACATTGGTACTGCACAGTTCCTGTTCCGCCACGTCCAGAGACACGGAACCGGTCTGCAATTTCTGTGGGGTAAATGCCGTAGACCGGCGTGTCATGGCCCGCAGCCGTGCCAGGAGCTCGGCCATGGCAAAGGGCTTGGTCAGATAGTCATCCGCCCCGGCATCGAGCCCGTTGATGCGGTCGGCTACTTCTGATTTGGCCGTCAGCATGATGACCGGCGTCACATCACCGCCGTCGCGGATCTGCTGCAGTGCCTGTACCCCGTCGAGTTTCGGCATCATGATATCGAATACCATACAATCGTAGGAATGACGCTGTGCCATCTGGACAGCTGCTTCCCCATCGTACACCGGATCGACTTCGTATCCCGAATGGGTCAGTATGGCGACCAGGGCAGCCGACATATCCTTTTCATCTTCAGCCAGTAAAATTTTCATTACACATTTCCTCCTGTATGATCGGCACGGATCAGATTCCGGATGGTCTGCATGGATAAATCGCACGAAGCCAGCTCATCGGCACAGCGCTTCAACTCGCGGCTGATCATTTCCGGATTCTGGATATGCTTCTTATATTTCATTTCATGTTCCAGACTGGCCCAGGAATCCATGGCCAGTGTCCGCAGCTGTACTTCCGCAAAGTACCGTCCCGGATCGTTCCCCAGGACATCCGCAAAGGGCGTCGTCACCGCCAGGATCAGATGATAGCTGCGGTATCCATTGGGCTTGGCATGGCGGACATAGTCTTTTTCCTCTACTACTTCTACCTGCGGCAGATGGCGTATGCAGTCGATATTGGTATAAATATCGTCGATAAACCGGCAGACGATGCGCAGACCGATAGCGTCGTGGATGTCATACAGTGCCGAACGTTCCGTCTGCGGCAGCCCCTTCCGGTCACATTTACCGCGCATACTGCTGTCTGTTTTAATGCGGTACAGCAGATGTTCATAAATGGTCGAACCGGTGCGTTCCTTTTCCTGGTCACTATACGCCCGGATATCCCGGACCAGTGTTTCCATGACCTGTTCCAGACGCGTTCTGTATATGCCGTATATATCTGTTTCCATATGCTCACCCTTTTATTCGTAATGATTCCTTTCATTGTAACAGACTAACCTGTGAAACACCATGGACAGGCCATCACAATTTCGTCACAGTTACAACATTTTCTCTTCTTATTGTACCACATCTGCTTGACATTTGCCGGAAAAGCCCCTATGCTGAAAGTATCTTACTGACAGAAAGGGTGATGTCTATGACCATCAGAAAAGCCGTAGCCAGCGACATCGACGATGTGGCCCGGAGCTACGAAGCCTTGTTCGATTATTTCGATTCCCATCGTGACCGGACACACTGGCTGCGGGGGACGTATCCCACCCGTGCCGTAGCCGAAAAAGGAGCCTCTGAAGGCTGGCTGTACGTCCTTCGCGATGAAGACGGCACACTCCTGGCCAGCATGCTCCTCAATCACAACCAGGACGCGGAATACGCGCTCCAGCCCTGGCGGTATGCGGCAGCCCCCGGGCAGGTGCTGGTGCTCCATACGCTCTGCGTGCTTCCCGGTCACAGCCGCCGCGGCATCGGCAGGAAAATGGTACAGTTCGCTCAGGACCTGGCCCGTTCCCGGGGGTGTACGGTCATGCGCTTCGATACGAATATCGATAATATCCCGGCCAGCCACCTCTACGAAAACATGGGGTTCGAACTGGTCAGTACAGGAAAGGCTATGCTGAATGGCATCCTGCCAGTCACCTTACGGTATTATGAAAAAAAACTGGATTAAACGGAACCTCTCATGGCTCTGGATGATGTCCCTGTGCCTCTGTATCGCCGTTGTGGCAGCAGGGCCGGCAGAGGCCGCCGCACATCAGCCGTCTGCTACACCAGCTGACTCTTCCCCGGACCAGACCCGAAAATGGCACGATGACGGACTGGGAATCTCCCTTTCGCTTCCCGCCGGTTTTTCCCTGACGACTCCGCCACGGCCGGAAATACACCTGGCAGCCGTACAGCCCGAAGGACGGCTCTGCATCCAGATTTCTGAAGAAAAACAGAACCAGCCCGTACCTCCAGGCAGACAAAAAGCCTATCTGAAGAAAAGCTGGCAGGCTTATGAACGCATACTGAAGAAAGACCCGGCCATACGGGATATCCATACGGGTATGACCCATATCGGGACGCATCAGGCGGCCTCTCTGACGTACACACAGCGCTTTTATCTGGGAAATCAGATCATCAACCTGTACACCGAACGCTATCTTCTCCTGTCGGGCAGCAGCCTGTATATCCTGACCCTGACAGCCGATGACAGCACGAAAGAGTTGTACCTTTCCTCTATGCAGCAGTGCCTGCAGACATTTTCGACCTACTAATAGTGTCCGGCTCTCCTGCCCGCTTTCTATGATACCGATCCGCACATCAATATAGGGGGTGCCGCACAGACAGCACCCCCATAGTATACACAGCAGCTTGCAGAGAATATCTGCAAGCTGCCATTTTTTATTCTTCTTCGTCGTCGGGAAGTTCCCCGTTATGATACACGTCCTGTACGTCATCGATTTCATCGAGAGCATCGATGAGGTTTTCCAGCTTCTTGGCATCTTCACTGCCGAGAGCAATGGTATTATCCGGTACCATCGTAATCTGGGCATGTTCCGTTTCGATGCCACTGTCTGCCAGTGCCTTTTCTACATCATCAAAGGCTTCAGGAGACGTGATGATTTCAAATTCTTCATCGCCGGTCTTGACGTCATCGGCGCCAGCATCGAGAGCTACTTCCATCAGCTGATCTTCTGTCGCGTTTTCCTTGGATACGATAAAGATACCCTGATTCTTGAACATCCACGATACACAGCCTGTTTCACCGAGGTTGCCGCCGTGTTTGCTGAATTCATGACGGACAGCGGCTGCTGCACGGTTGCGGTTGTCCGTGAGGACATTGACCGTGACGGCGACGCCGGCCGGGCCGTAGCCTTCGTACGTGATTTCTTCGTAATTCTGGCCTTCTGTTGCGCCAGCACCCTTCTGGATAGCTCGTTTGATATTATCCTTCGGAATATTATTTTCTTTTGCTTTCTGCAGAGCCAGTTTCAGACGCATGTTGCCCGTCGGGTCTGCACCGCCCATACGTACGGCAATGGTGATTTCACGGCTGATTTTCGTCGTGATTTTGCCGCGGATCGCATCGTTTTTGCCTTTTTTACGTTTAATATTCGCCCATTTGGAATGTCCGGACATCTTAGTTTCTCCTTTTTTAGTTCCACCAGTCCTCGCCAGCCAGACGATCGAGAATGATTGCCGCGGCCGAACGAACGGAGAGATGATTGTAATCCCCTGCACCATAAATCGGTTCCAGGATAAAATCAAATTGTTCCATCGTTTCTTTTGTCATGCCATATCCTGTACCAAGGAGCAGCAGGACAGGAGTATCTTCTTCTTCTCTCTTGCGGCGGAGATCCTTGTAGGAAATCGTATTGGCGTAGGTCCTGGCATCGGTCGTCACGACATAGGGCCTTTTTCCTTCTGCCTCGGTGACAGCCTGGACCGCCGCCCCGATGGAGGGACGGATGTCGAGAATGTCGAGAGCCTCTGTGCGATACGAATTATAATTCTTTCCTACAGGACTGCGCCAGAAATCGATGATCTTACGCACCATATCCAGTTGTGCTTCGACATGGTGGATAATGAAATATTTCTTCACGCCATAGGTGCGGGCCGACCGGGAAATATCATGAAGGTCATAATTAGTAATGGCCGTCGCAATGACGTTAAAATTTTTATCATAAATCGGGTAGTGAACGAGCCCGATATAAAGTGGTGATTTCATCATTCCATTTCCTTCTGTATGCGTTCCAGTATCATGCGGTCTGTATCCGAAAGAGGACAGCCTGAAAGCAGATCCGGCCTTTTTTCTGCCGTACGGCGCAGCGACTGTTCGCGCCGCCAGGCAGCAATCTTTGCGTGGTCGCCATTGCGCAGTACCTCCGGCACGGCATGACCGCGGAAAACAGCCGGTTTCGTATACTGCGGGTATTCCAGCAGGGAATGATAAAACGAATCATCCGAAGCACTGCCAGCCGATCCCAGAACGCCGGGAATCATGCGGGCAACGGCATCGGTAATGATCATAGCCGGCATTTCGCCGCCTGTCACGACGAAATCACCGATGGAAATCGTTTCATCGGCCAGATACTGTTCTACCCGGTAATCCACGCCTTCATAATGACCACACAACAAAATGAGCTGGTCATACGAAGCCAGCTCACGTGCCTTGGCCTGATCAAAGGTCGAGCCGGCCGGTCCCATGAGGATGATACGCCGCCGGGGCACATCCCTGCGCACCGATTCTACGGCTGCAAACAGCGGGCCTGCCTTCATCAGCATGCCGCAGCCGCCGCCGTAAATCGTATCGTCTACCATGCGGTGCCGGTCATAGACGAAACTCCTGGGATTGGTCACATCCAGCTCCAGAAGCCCCTGTGCCCGTGCGCGGCCAATGATGCTATGCTGATAAAAAGCCTCTATAAATTCAGGAAATAAGGAAACTATATCGATTCTCATTCGTCAATCCATTCTGGCGGATTTACCACCATCTTTTTCGCTTTGATATCCACAGAGCGGATTACATCAGGAATGACCGCTAACAGGAGCTCATTGCCGGCGTCATCGTTTACCACGTACACGTCATTGCTTCCTGTTTTCAGAACGTCCGTCACTTTACCCAGAAGCCGGCCTTCCAGATCGTAGACATCTATGCCGATAATATCAAAGACATAGTACTGCCCTTCTTTCAGCGGCATCAGATCCTCCCTCGGCACCTGCAGCTCCTTATGCACCAGGAGCTCGGCGGCATTGCGGTCATCGACGCCGGCAAACTTCATGAGGACGACATGCTTGTGAAACCGTGCCGCCCTGACTTCATAGCGCCTGCCATCGATGTACGCATACTTCATATGCAGGAATCGTTCGGGAAAATCCGTATCGGGATAAATACGAACATCACCCCGCACACCGTGCGGGGCAACTATTTGACCGATAGTATAGAAATCCATACCCGTCATCGTATTACTGGCGGAAGGCAATGATCTTGTCGTCTTCGAGCAAGATTTCTGTGCCCATGAGTTTGCCCAGATCGTCACCGACTTTGACAACGACCGTCTGTTCGAGCGTTCCCTGCCGGATTTCGGATCCGATTTCGAGCTGTTCCGCCTGTTCGCGTTCGTGCTGGGCTTTCGCTTTGGCAGCGGCAATGTGCTGCTTCTGTTCTTCCACTTGTGCACGAAGAGATATCAAACCCTGTGCGTCGATTTTGGCCTGTTCGGTCATCATGCGCTTAGCCTGGAATTCCAGATTCTGAGCTTCACGATCGATATCGCTCAACGCCTGATCAGCATTTCTGATGATTTTGTCTTTCAGTGCCTGTGTAACTTTGGACTTGACAGTCACCGGTACACGCAACGTAATCTGATCCATGGTTCCTCCTATACGATATCCACTGATACTTTTTTGTTAGCCTTCACTGCAGCCGCCTTGACGACAAGGCGCAGGGCCTTGGCAATCTTACCCTGTTTGCCAATGACCTTGCCCATATCTTCCGGTGCTACATGAAGCTGATAGACTTCGAGGCCTTTCTTTTGAATCTTTGTAACTGTTACTGCTTCCGGTTTCCGTACGAGAGACCGGGCAATACAAGCAATCAATTCTTCCATCGTATCCAGCCTCACTTACTTTTTGGATGCTTCAAACTGAGCCATGATACCGGCTTTTTTGAAGAGAGAACGAATGGTATCAGTCGGCTGTGCGCCTTTGCCGAGCCAGAACAGAGCTGCTTCAGCATCTACCGTCAGGCAGTCAGCGCCTTTGGCCGGATCGTACATGCCCAGAGTAGCAACAGGACGACCGTTGTTACGGGCATCGTGAGAATCAGCTACAACGACGCGATAGATCGGTTTTTTCTTTGCGCCTAAACGAGCTAAACGAATTTTAATCATGAAAATCACCTCCTTATATGGACTTTTGCTTCATTCGAAGCCTCTAAAAGGGAAGACGTGGCAAGAAGCCCCGCCGTTTGTTTTTCTGCATTTTCTTGGCCTGCTTCATCATCTTCTGCATATCCGTAAACTGCTTGATGAGGCGGTTTACATCCTGCACCCGCGTACCGCTTCCCTTGGCAATGCGGCGTTTGCGGCTGTCTTTGATGAGCTGCTTCGGATTGGCACTGGCCCGTTCCTGGGCCGTCATGGACTGGATGATGGCTTCAATGCGCTTGAACTCCTTGCCATCCATATCGATTTTATCGATTTCTTTCTTATACTTGCCAATCCCGGGGATCAGGCTGACCAGACTGCTCATATTCCCCATCTTCTTGACCATATTCAGCTGGGCCAGGAAATCATCAAAGGTAAAGCTGTTGCTCTTCATGGCCTTTTTCATATTGGCCATGGATTCTTCATCAAAGGCAGCCTGTGCCTTTTCGATGATCGTTTCCACATCGCCCAGGTCGAGGATACGCGATGCATAGCGGTCGGGATGGAATTCTTCCAGACCGTCCAGCTTTTCGCTGACACCGATGAACTTGATCGGTTTTCCCGTCACGGCCTTGATAGAAAGGGCCGCGCCGCCACGGGCATCGCCATCGAGCTTGGTCATGATGATGCCATCAATGCCCAGCGCCTTATCAAAGGCCGATGCCGCCGTTACGGCATCCTGACCGGTCATGGCATCGACGACGAGCAGGATTTCATGGGGCTTGACCTGTTCCTTGATATGGACCAGTTCATCCATGAGCGTTTCATTGACATGGAGACGCCCGGCCGTATCGATAATGACTACGTCCTTCAGATGACTCAGGGCGTAGGGAATGGCGTGCTGGGAAATAGCAACGGGATCCTTGCTCCCATCCTCCGTATAGACGGGAATATCCAGATCCTGTCCCAGTACCTGCAGCTGGGTAATAGCAGCCGGCCGGTACACGTCCGCCGCTACCAGGAGCGGATTCTTGCCCTGGGCACGCAGCTTCTTCGCCAGCTTGGCCGCTGTCGTCGTCTTGCCGGCGCCCTGCAGCCCTACGAGCATGATGATTGTAGGCGGTTTGCTGGCCATAGCAATACGGCTCTGCGTACCGCCCAGGAGTTCGGCCAGCTCATCGCGGACAATTTTGATGACTGTCTGCGATGCATTCAGACTGCCAAACACCTCTTCGCCGACGGCTTTCTCCCGGACACGCTTGATGAAGTCCTTGGTAACAGCAAAATTGACATCCGCTTCCAGGAGGGCACGGCGCATCTCTTTTAGCGCTTCGCTGACATCTTCTTCCGAAAGCTTACCTTTGCCGCGCAGCTTCTTGAACGCTGCCTGGAACCGTTCGGACAAACTCTCAAATGCCATCAGTGGACCTCCTCTTCTGATTCATAATACTATAACTCAATCTCTTTCAATATACGTTCAGCCTGTTCCTGTGCCGGCTTCGTACCCGATTCCAGAAGCGATACAGCCGTATCGATTTTCTCCCGGATGGCATCTGTACGGGCCAGCAGGCCCAGCCTCGTTTCATATCCTTCAAGCGACCGGGACGCCCGGTTGAGCATATCATAGGCTCCCTGCCGTGAAATGTGAAGCTCTTCTCCGATTTCACTAAGAGACAGATCCAGATTGAAATACATCTCCATACAGCGGCGCTGCCGTTCCGTCAAAAGCGGCCCATAAATATCGAGAAGCCTGCCCTTGCGTACAACATCTTCAATCATCGCCTCACCGCCCCGTGTGAATTCGTACTTTGCTAGTATACCGTAAGACCGCCCGTCTGTCAAGTACTTTTACTTGGCAGGAAGAATTGCCAAGGTCGTAGGCCGGGTGGGAAAGCAGATAGTGGCTAGTGCCGATGGCTGGTGGTTAGTGGGAAGGGATAGTTCGTAGGTAAGCATAAGATAAAACCGTAATCCCCCCGTTTATTATTCGTTTACCTCAGTGAAATCTATCAGAATAAAAAAGATTCGCATGATTACGGGCCTTTTACAAAATCTAATTTTAAATGATATTCTTGCAGTAATTTCTCCTGATATTCATTATCCTGCAAGACGCGGTTGATGTCTTCTGTCCTGCCTTCTTGCAGCAGTTTTTGAAGCAACGCACTGAGTGCCTGCCTCCCAGCTTTATCACCAACCTTTTCACCGCGTTCCTGGTCAATCTTTTCCCGGCTGTAAAGGGCCGAAGCAATGTCACGCATGGTACGTCCATGCTCCCAATAGGCCGATTTCAGCTCGTTATTGGTGGTAAATTATTTTTCATAATCCATCGCTTCCCGGATAGCCGTATCACTCATTGCATGCGCCCTCCTTTCCTGGTCCGTAAAATTAGTTGACAGTTCAACTATACAACACGTAACTTCCCTTTGAGGATCAAAGCAACCACTCATAAAAGGAAATTGTAATGTCCATTACAAAAAAAACGTCCCCTTGCGGGGATTAAGGTAATTTACGTGGCAAAAAATACTGGTATGCGTACGCTTCCCTTCCTCGTTTCCGTCCCCTTGCGGGGATTAAGGTAATTTACGTTGCAGGTACTTGCATTGCTCGGTTGACGTGTCCCGTTTCCGTCCCCTTGCGGGGATTAAGGTAATTTACACAGACAGCAGTTTTAAAAAATGCAGTAACAAAAGAAATTGTTTCCGTCCCCTTGCGGGGATTAAGGTAATTTACGTTCAGGATTAAAAAACACAAAAAATTATGGGCATACCACCGTTTCCGTCCCCTTGCGGGGATTAAGGTAATTTACGAATTTTCTGTGATTTTAGCCATATTATTTTCCTCCTGTTTCCGTCCCCTTGCGGGGATTAAGGTAATTTACGTTCGTAATTTTGTTTGTTTTGTTTGTTCTGTCGTTCGTACGTTTCCGTCCCCTTGCGGGGATTAAGGTAATTTACGGCTCAAAGCAAACTATGAATCGATTACGATTAGAGTCCGTTTCCGTCCCCTTGCGGGGATTAAGGTAATTTACAATTCCATAAAGGGAAGTTCGAAGAACTCACCTTACCAGTTTCCGTCCCCTTGCGGGGATTAAGGTAATTTACAAAGCCGGCGATGGCCCCCGATAGTAAGAGCCTTAAATCAAGTTTCCGTCCCCTTGCGGGGATTAAGGTAATTTACGAGTACAAGGCCGTCACTATCGACCATAAAGCCTTGTACGTTTCCGTCCCCTTGCGGGGATTAAGGTAATTTACTAGTAGAAAATTCCCTTTATAGCAAAAAGGGAATTGAGGTTTCCGTCCCCTTGCGGGGATTAAGGTAATTTACAGCACCCCTTACGAAGCCTGTGTTTATGCAGGTCTATGAGGCGGTTTGCGGGGCGGATTCTGATTTTCTTGATTGTATAACATTTTCAGTGATACTCATCTTCAGAATCTCTGTTAACCCGCATGATTATCACATCGGGGCGGATTTATGCGTTTTTTCTCAAAAATCCGCCCTTATTATATCATATACTTTCTATAAAAAATAGATACAGCACGACAAAACTGTTAACAACCTGAAACGGCATGACCCACATAGTTACCTCATTTTCCTGGCAACAAAGATTGATCAATCCATTGGTTGAGTTGTCTGTAAGCACTGCGTTGTTTATTTACTTGTAAACCCAGTATAACAGAAAGCAGATGCCAGAAAGATTGCATAATATCCGATGGATTCATTCCGGTCCGCTGTTTTACTGTATCTGCTGATACATTGACTATTTCATGAGCCGTATTGTTCCGTAATTTTCGTAATTCATCTATATATTTGTTTTCTGGATTCATCAATGGATCATTCATGAAATCCCGATGCTTTTCTCCATCAATCGCTCCATCCTTTGTTAATGCAAATACAAAAATATAATACAACAAAATAAAGGACAACTCTCCATCCCTGTACGGAGTTTTAAATGCCTCATCAAGAAATTCAAGTAATTCCGGTCCCATAGGTTTGTGTACCAGTGTCGAGCGTTTAAGCACTTTCTTTCCCCTATCTCGTTCAAGGTATTGCACGACAGGAATGGTCAAGTTCTGTTTGGCATAGTAGAGAAACAGTTCATATAAAAATGGAGATATTTGTACCATAAAGCTGGCATATTGACCTTTTTCCTGATGAATTTGCATAGTCAGCAAATATTCTACCAAACTTTCCGCTTCATGTGAGAAGGGGAATAGATGTTGCCCACAATATTTACGCATAATCTGCTGTGCTGCTTTGGTCTGCAAATCAGCCCGGTACATAGCAAATTTAATCAGTTTCTTTGTGTCATCTGGAATTTCCGGATTGCCTTTGCAAAATTCCCAAGCACCAGCATATTCGTATCGATGTACAAGTGACATGATTTCATGTTTTTCACGATATAATCTCAGTATTTTAAGATTCGGTTCTGCACATCGATTTATAGCACCCGGTTCATCATCTTCATTGCATAGCAGCATTTCTTCTACGTCTTCTTTATCTTGAACAGGTACCGTATGAACATTGGAACGGCCTTCTGGTGATGCCACCTGTATTCCACGGCACCAATCGTATTCAGTCGCCATGATAGCCAGAATAACCTTGATTTGCGGTGTCCCGGAACTCAAATTGAGCAGGATTTCCGCATCAGGATACATCTGGTGTACATGGAATACAGACTGTGGCAGATGATGAAGATAGGAATCAAACAGATGAGCATCTTTGATTCCGGAACAAATGGCACTCACAGGGCAACCCGGCTGTACATGTTCAATACCAAGGGTATACATATGAGTTTGTTTTTCACGTTCTTCCATTTCAGCCGTGTAGTATAAAACAACATGGTCCGGCTGATAATAGCGCAGAATATGAAGACATGCCCCATCCCGGCAGTTTCGTACAGGATCAGTCGTGCCGACCGGGGAAAATAAAATCCGCATAAGAGTCACCCTTTCTAATCAATAGTTGTATTGACGGATCCCATTCCCAGTGCCGTCTTGACTCCGACGCCTGCATAAGGGGCAAAGGCAGTCAATATCCCTTGAATCCGTTTCAGCATATCAAATCCAAAAAAGCGATAATGCATCTGACCACTGCAACCATAAATCGTACTGCCATTAACAGAAAATGTCTGTGATCGCAATTGATACCGTGTAAGCTGACAGTGATTCGTCAGCTGATCCAAAAGGCTATCTTCTTCCAGCCTGGTCTCAGGAGAAAACGTATTCCATCGCTGTAAGAGGCTCTGATAGATAAGCCGGATATCAGGCAAAATCACATAGCGTCCGTCTTTTTTAAAGCTCATGACCGTACGTATATGCCACACGGCGCCACCTGGTGCCGTTTCCTGCCGGATGTACTGTTTAGCCAGTTTTTCATAATCAGTCTCTTTTATTATGGTGAATTTTCCTAACTGTACATCTATGCCTTTTTGCTTCAAGTGTAAAGAATGGCAGGACGAAATAGGCTGGAAAATCCGTTCATAGGCCTCATCCGTAAGAAAACCCAAGCGCCAGACAGGTAAACGACGTTCTGCATCCCAGTAAACGGCCTGGCTGTATGGACGCAGCGTCATGTGATGATAGAGCTCTGCACTATCTGCTTTAATGCGCTCCATCACCGCACCATGAAAAACAGACCCCATTTCCGGATGGACCTTAATAGTTTCAGGAAAGGTAAGAACGCATTCGGCTAGTCTCAGCATCCTGCCACTTCCTTTACCGCCGCTAGTCCGAGAATCCAACGGTCACCACCTGTATAAGCGAGTTTCAAGGTGCGCGGTGTCAGTACATCATCATCGCGTTGGTGATGATGAGCCGGTTCTCTCCGTCTGGTCTGCCGGTTCCATGTGGAAAATAATACATGATCGAAAAAGGAAGCCAACACCTGCTTTCCTTCTCTTTCGGGAGCCAGTGCATAATAAACAGTTTTAGAGAAAAAACCTGTCCCGCCACCAATCAGAAGATCTGCCAGCTGGCTTTCCTTGAATTCGGCTTTGTATTGCCTACCAAAGACGGACTGCTGTACTTCCAGGCCAAATTGAATATAATCTCTCACCCATTGCCAGAGCATATCCAGTGATATCAGGCCTATACGGTTGGTCATATCTGTATCCATAATAATAGAAAAGCGAAATTTGCTTCCGGCAGGAATACATTCCCGGAATAACGCAACCGTGTGCGGATCAATAGACTTGCCCCTTTTCTTACTAATATCGTACTTTTCCAGCACGATAGTGTCCCTTTTTTTCTCTGTCATCATGGCATCGCTGACCAATATACCACGCATTATGCTTTCTAACGCATCATTTGGCCGGTCCAGTTTCGGGTTCAATTTGCCAAAGGTCTGGCGTTCCATCTTTCGGACAATCCGTTGGATATTCCGATTGATAATATTTCTTTTATCACCCGACATCATGACCCGTTTGAGTTCCTGCCAATATGGCTGATACACTGAATGATTCTGCTGTATGCAATGGAACAAAATGGCCGAACGCATGGCACCTTTGAGGCTGCTGCCGGGAATATAAGGAACTCCATCTATAGTCTTAACCTGACGGATGATATCATTGACATGCTTTTTTGACTCCTTAGTCGTATATACGTCTGCATAAGAATTGCATATTTCCCGTATAACTGGACGCAAATTTGATGTATGAGTCTTATTACGTAGCCATTGCCCCAGTACGCAGCGTCTATAAAGGACCTCTTGTGCATAGTCATCAATCCACTGGTGACGCATAAGATAACTCATCCATTTTTTCTGATCAAGAAAATAAACCTTTTCCTCATTTCTATTTTTCTCATGAATATATTCGAACTGTTTGAGCGATTCTCCATTACCAATATGCACAGGAGCAATGCAGGTCAGCTCATACATTTTATGTTCGCATTTTTTTATTGACATCATAAGCTCAACCCCACATACAATCCTTTTCCATAACGCCAAACTGGATGCAGACTACCTGATGACACATCGGCAATCTGGCCAGTTATTTTTCTTGAAAAACAAGAGCCAGCCTGAATCATGTAAATATCTTCTTTTTTCGTAGCTGTCATTCCCTCAGGAGTCAAAAAACCACTCCGTTTACACAGTGTATACTGTCCCCCCTGGACAGCCGGTATATCTTCTGACTGTGGCAGCAAAACAGAAAGATTCATATAGTTCGTTGCATCGTCTGCCTTAAGCAATGCATACAACACGGCATCGTCAGTATAACAGCCGTCTTGATCCATATAGATTGGATCATCACCAAAATGAAACTTTCCGTAGCCACTGCTGCGTTTACCGCCAATACCACTGACTCCCATTTGTTCCATCAATGCCAATACCCATTCGCCGTCTTCTTCATCATCATAGCCTAGAATACCATAAAGTCCAGCTTCATTGGGGAGTGTGATTTCATGGACATAATAAGGTAGAGGCTCTGCACCTGTAGAACAATGGACGCGTGTCACCATATGGCTTTGTCCTGTATCTGGTTGTTCCCAACCTCCGTAATGGCCGCCCCCCAGCGACTTTAGATAGGTCATTAATTCGGAGGCGCGGACATATTCCATCTTTTTTAATGATTTCTGCTGTGTCGCTTTTGTCTTGAACTGCTGATAGGATGCAACCGGTTCTTTTTCATTATGTTCTATGGTAAGTATCGGCTTGGGAAGAAATAAATGCAGTTCATCGTCTTCTTTTACAAAGGGAAGCAGATCAGAAAAAAGCAAATGTCCTTGTGACGCTTTTTCATATAAAGATGCGAGTCCGCCTGCATCACCGATAGCCGCCAGTTCACAACATAATGCACCAAAAAGTGTATCGGCCCGGTAATGGAGTGTACTTTTTTCTAACTTGCCGCCCTCTTCGCCACAACCGAAATGCACAGGCGTATCGAATTGTAGAAAATAGAGAATGTATTCCATACGCTACACTTCCTTTAACAGGGACAGTACTTCTGATGCCATTTCATCACCGCTATGAGAGAAGGATACTACCTGCCACCCGGTAAACCGCACGCGGCCGTATCCGCGGGAACCATGACCACCAAGATAGTCCCATTGCAATAAGTGTAGGCCATTGGCCAGTTTTATCATATCTTCTCTCAGCTGTTCTGCATCGGTAACATTGTAGACGAGCTGGAAATCAAACACAGCACCAGCAGGAACACGTTCAATCTGGCGTGGATTGGCTTCCCCTGTAACAGGATTAATGGAATTTTCAAATTTCACTTCTCCTAAATATGTATCGGTATCTGCCTGTTCCAAAACAGTAACGCTATCCCGGTTCATGCGGATATCAAAAAACTGCAGCCGTGCCGGAAGCATGATATCGCCGGCTGTTCCAAATAAGCGCTGGATGACAGGGCTTTCTTTATCCATATCCGTAACTCCTTCCTGCCGGCGCAGGAGAGAGCGGATTTTTCCTTTTAAACTGCTGCCCGGAATGATGGGTTCTTTTGTAAATGCATCACGTATGAATGGACTATCTACGGCCCCGATAGGAGCAAAGTCGCTGGATCCGCCGATATGAAGGCCCGTTTCAACATGCAATGCCGCTGTGATTTTTAATTTTCCCTGTAAGATTTCCTGTGCCATATTAATTATCCCCTTCATGGTATTTGTGATATGCAACTAATGCTTCCATATAACGAGAAAATTCTTCATATTTTTCGATACTGGTTCCGATTTCCGTAATACTTTTTTCCATCTTACACGCATCCATGAATTTTCTGACATCCGGGAATCTACCAGCCTGATAGGCAGCTTTCACTTTTAAAAACTGTACTTCCCCAACCAGTTCTTCCGGCAATTCCGTCGCTTGCGGATGTTTTGCTTTATATACATTGACATGGTTCGTCAGAGAATTAACAGCTGTCAGGAACTTTCGTAACTGATTCGTCTGCAAGCGCCATTTCCCACGATTTTCCGCCTTTAATTGTAAGATGACCGATTCTGCTTCCCGGGCTATATCTTTCATAATTTCATCGTCCTTTCCTTATCCCGCATATGATAAATTAATAATTCGATAGCTGTAATCAATTCCTGCCTGTCTTTATCCGATTGATACCAGTCATACAATTGTACCCGTATTTGCTGATAACAAGGCAGTCTGCGCGTATCCTGCTTTTGGGGTTCCATTCTGGCCAGGACATAAGCAAACCGGGCTACATTGATATGTCCTTTTTCATCAGCCTGACGGAGAAGAGACAATAACCGATACAATCTGCCTTTTCCTGCTTCTATTTTGACCATATTGTTCTCTCCCGGAAAAGACAGGTGGCTTTCTAGGAATCGTAATTTTTCCTTGCAAACGTTCTGTTCAAAATCATCCCATGTGTACCGTGCTGTCCGATGATTTTCACACTGCCCCCCATATTCGACAATATGCCCAAATAATGTAACACTGTTCTTACCGGGATTATCTTTGGCATAATCTTCCAGTTCACCTGTCCGTTGTGCCATCTGCGAAATAGGAAAACTAGGATTAAAGAAGCCAATACCTGCAGAAAACGTTAGTTTGTCATTAGTAAATCGTGCGAAGGCATGACGCAGATCTATCGCGGCTTCAATGATATCATCCCAAGTGCCGGCAAGGAACATATCATCACCACCAGAATAAATCACATGGACAGTTCGCTTTTCTTTCTTCTCATTGGCGAACAAGGTAAATTCAGTTTCTCCCGATGCGAGATTTCCCTTCAGAATGTCATTGATGTATCGTTTGAAAAAAACAGAAAGCAAACGGGATAACGATGCTTTACGCGACAACGTATCATACGCAGCAGGCAATCCTGCAATAAAAGCCGCACCCAGACTATCTACATCGGCCCGGAGTATACCTATACGTTCAATGCCTTTGGCATCACGACTTCCACCGCTCTCTTTGGCAATCTGGGCAAATTCCACGGGATTACCATTGTCATCCAGAATCGTATAGTCGCCCATCCAAAGTGTTGTTGCCACTTGTTGACCCAATGTTAGTTCATTTTTTATATAAAGACGCCTTGGCATTTCCCTCTGGCTTAGTTCTGCTTCATCTATAATATCGAGATAGAATTCTCCATCGAGTCCTGGCAGAGGGACAGCATTGGGAGATGGTACAGCCGCAATATAGAACACATTTTTCTTCAACGCCTTTTGTCCCAACCGGAACAAGCCATTGCATGCATCACAGGCTTCATCACCTGTATCAGCATCTCCATAAGGGCGCAGATGAGAAGATGACATATGGCAGATCGCACATTCCCGGCTGGAATCAATCAGATGATTATAGTGACTATGAGGATCAAACATTCGCTGCAATTGCTCTGCCGTATAGCGGCAAAGTTTAGCTTTCCCCAATTTCTGGCTGACCTTGCGAAAAACAGCTCCAGCACCATTGCCAGCTTTGGAAAAATCAGCAGCCGAACAGGATTCATACGCCAACGCCAGATAGAGACGATTGCCATAATGACGCATAAACCATTCATTCAAATTCGATTGTGCCTGGTCCAGTACGCTCATGATTTTTCTAGTATTAGGCAAAAGCGCATAGAAATGGCCACCGCCACTATAAAGAAGGCATGAGCGGCTGACCTGACAGGCATCTAGCAATTCATCAATAACATGTTCCAATAGCACATCCAGATATAACGACCGTCCACGCAGACTTTTGAGTGCTCCCTTAGAAGGGATAGTATAGATAAATTTCTGTATGCCCGACATATCACCAGAAACCAACAAATATACTGGGGCTTTACGTATTGATTTGACTTTGTTTCCAAAACAATATGATTTGTAATCCTCAATTCCCCGTTCTTTAAAAACATGCCACAGGCAAGCAGCAAACGCAGCTGTCAGTTTTTGATGATCATACAAGGAGACATCTGGTACTTCTGCAGTATTGGTACTAGAAGGTATATAGGTCATCGTAGCAGCCATTGTCTGTAACAATTCGTTTACCGTCATCGTTTCCGGAGAACGTTGTGTAAAGGTTTGTGTCAGTTTTTGCGCCATATTTTGATAGACTGCTGCCGGGGCCTGAATATCAGCAATGTTTTTGGGATACGGCATTGCTGCCTCTTCGCCGATTCCCCGTACTGGATAAGCGGTAAACTTCCCTTGTGTTTCCGAAGAGAAAACGTTAAAAATATTGTGCAGCGGAACAGTTGGAACAAACCGCACACCCTTTTCTTCCCCTTTTGCTTCATACTCTATAGACATCCGCCGGTCAGACGCTGCCGCCAGATTATCTGCTTCATAAATAAGATAACTGATATCATCTGCTGGTAATCCAGCTCTTTCCAAATCAGCCTGATGATGATATGCAACGGCATGGAGAATTTCTCTGCGCTCCTGAGAAATATAGGGACGTAATACTTCTTCCCCGATGGCGGCATGACTTTTTTTTATTCGATTTGCACGCTGAAAAATCTTCCCAATATCATGTAATAAACCGGCCTTTTCAATATCCGATTCTGAAAGTTTCATAAATTCATCTCCCCGATTTACAAAATAATCACATCTTCTGTATGGGTATCTCCTACGCCCCAAGAAGATACGGCCATATAATTTGTCAGTATATAAATCCGCAGGGAATCCGTTTCTGAATCAATAAGTCCAGGCGCTTCCCGCAAAATCCGCTCATATTGTTTTTTCGGTATAAAAGCTTCGAATGCCGATTTCTGAACACGGACTCCATACTGATTGAGATACTTGACCATTTTACTTCTTGCCTTATTTTCTACTATATCATAAATAATTAATACAATAAACTTTTTTTCATCAATATTTTCGGTCTGCGAATTTTTCATCATATCTCACCTCAACCAGATTGGATCATAGACAGAAACATCTTCCATCATCAAAGCCTGACTATATTGGGCAACCTGATAGCTCAAAGAACGACGATAGGAATGTTTTCCCTCGATATACTGGTTGATGCTGCGCATCTTCTTTTCATATTCCCGGAAGAAAATTTTTCGCCCATCGTTAGTAAGAAATACCCCTCCTGTTTCTTCATCTCTATAAAAATGTTCTTTTTTGATTTCATGATGCTGCACAAGAGACAACACAAGAGAATCAGACAGAACAGGGCGCCATTCTTCCAACAAGTCCGATGCAAGAGCTGGATGATTCTCTTTGAGTGAATGCAAAAAACCGACATAGGGATGGAGTCCTTCATTGGCAATAGCCGTAAAGAGTTCATACATAACCAGTGTATATGCCAGACTGAGGAGTGAATTAAATGGATCTAATGGTGGACGCTTGGAACGTTTTTCAAATGCAAAGTCAGAACTAACAAAATGCCCTAATGCCGAAAAATAAATTTTTGCTGCCATGCCTTCATATCCCATAAGTTTTTCTTTAGTCTCAGAACGGCGCAAATTATCTCGCATTGTCATGATATTACGAATATGGAGATTTACTTCTGGAATATTACGGTCCCGGTTGTAGCGGCGCAGTAATGTAATCTGATTATGGACTTTTGCTGAAATGGTCTTTTTACTAAGTTCAAAACTAAAAGGCTGGTCTTGTAATAGAAACTGTTTTTGCTGTTTAAATATACGGATATGGCTGGTAGATTCCAACCTGCCAAAAAAATAACCTTTAGAGGATAACCAGGTGACGGGAATTCCACATGCCAGCAACGTTACCATCGCCTGTGAAGTGACTTGTACTGTATCAATCAATACGAGTCCCTCCAACGTTTCCTGAGGGATCTCAAGGAGCGTTTCATGATTCCGTCCCACAATGAACCGTCCGTTTTTATGTGTGATGATAGCTCCTTTTTCCGTAATATACGCAAAACTCATACAATCACCTCTTTAAAAAGAAAACCCGAAATACCATCAAATCTTAATGCAAAACAAAACGTATATAAATTCAACGATTCCCGTCCCCTTTGCGGGGATTAAGGTAATTTACAATAGGAGGCTAGACAATGATTGTATATGTATCTCATCTGTTTCCGTCCCCTTGCGGGGATTAAGGTAATTTACAAGACCATAAGATGTTCTTCTGGTCACCTGACCGGGAAGAGTTTCCGTCCCCTTGCGGGGATTAAGGTAATTTACGGCAGGTACAACATGTTATTAGAAAATGCATATGTTATTGTTTCCGTCCCCTTACGGGGATTAAGGTAATTTACAACAAAAACGGCTTTTAAAGCCAATATGAAGTTTCCGTCCCCTTACGGGGATTAAGGTAATTTACAAAAGAACGAAAAATATAAATATCCGCTTGCACACACTTGTTTCCGTCCCCTTACGGGGATTAAGGTAATTTACGGTATTGACTTGCTACCGCCTCCCTTATGATAGTGCATCGTTTCCGTCCCCTTACGGGGATTAAGGTAATTTACACGTTTTGGGCTTGCCAAATATGCCCCAGCGTCTGGTTTCCGTCCCCTTACGGGGATTAAGGTAATTTACAGCACCCCTTACGAAGCCTGTGTTTATGCAGGTCTATGAGGCGGTTTGCGGGGCGGATTCTGATTTTCTTGATTGTATAACATTTTCAGTGATACTCATCTTCAGAATTCCCGCTACCCCGCATGGTTGCCATATCGGGGCGGATTTGTTGATTTCCTTGCAAATCTGTCCTTATTATACCACATCCTGCTTCAAAATTGCACTTCTTTACTCCTCCAAAACACCGCCATCCTGACCTTTACCAACATAGTTGATAATGCAACTATATCAGCGTAACACAGCCTGCGGACTTCTAGCAGCCAGCAGCCAGCCGCTAACTGCGGCTGGCTGCCTTTCCTGCTAGCTGCGTTCCTTCCTGCACGGTCACTGCCAGATTTCGTGCATCGTCTGGATATAACCTTCTTCATTGAGATCGATATAGGTAATCAGTCCGGCTTTTGGAGACTGGATCTGCAAGGCTTTCTGATGTCCCCATGGCGATCCGTCTATTACCTGTACGGATTGTTCTGGCAATGCTGACAGATTCTGCATGAGATGGTCGTACATGCTTTCCCGGTCCTTGACGCGATGGGCAATACTGTCATCGGCCGGTTCCCGTTCCAGTCGGCATTCTGCCGCAAATCCATAATACATGCCTATTTCTTGAAAATTCCCCTTTTCATAGGCAGACGCCAGCATGTCCAGCCACTCCGACTCAGTATGCGGTTTATCAATACGTTCCCATTCTTCTGGCGCCTCTTCTTCTTCGTCACCGCCAGGCATCGGACTGATCAGCTTAATCTGGCACGGCGCATATTTCCATCCGGCCGATGTAATTTTCTTGATTTTCCCTTCTTCATCCAGTGTAAGAAATAGTGCACAATCAGGACGCCGCTCCTCATTTTGCGCCAATACGACACAATGTGTTCCAATGGGAGGTATGTCATCGGCAAGTTTTTCTCCTGGTGTCAGCTCATGGCCGGTCACTTCGCCAATCCAGGCATAGCAGGGTATGTGTTCTTTTTCCTGATTAGACATGATCTCTCTCAGAAACGCAAGGACCTCTTCCCTGCCTTCCGCACGGATTTCTTCATTATGATAATCATACTGGCAATCCTCTGCAATCTGACGCGACAGGCGTGTAAAGTTCCGTTCAACATAACAGGAGTGCAGCAAGGCTACGAGATGTTCTTCATCAATGACTGCCCCCTGCTGATAGTCTCCGACTGCCACATCTCCCTGAATGTCACAGATTGCGTTGATAACCGCACCGGGACGAATATACTCCTGCTGACCTTCCTTCACGAGCGATGCGGGATGGACAATGGACAGCGTACCATACTGTGTTTCGACATCGATATAATAAATCGGTATTTCTTCTTTTGCCCGGTTAAGAAAGGTAAAATTCCTGACCGACTCGATTTTCCCCGTGACGATGCTGCTGCCAGCGAGGTTTACAACATGGTTCATAGGAAACAGAACGGGCTGCCCCATAATCTTCGTAATGGGATTACGTTCGAAAGCCGCTTCATCCAGATAATAGGACACTTCAGAGGCGATTGCCGACACCTGCATGGTAATCAGGTCTCCATTATGATAGTCGGGAATGACATCGGCATTGACCAGGGAGATATGTACACTCTCCTCTTCCGATTGCGGATCCACAAAGTCATACTCCCGTTCCAGCACATACTCTTCTCCATCGTCTTCCTCGTCTGATTCAAACTCCTGCTGTGTATCTGCGACGGCAAGATGCCAGAAACAGTTGCTGCTGATATGACTGGTAAAACCGGTTAATTTCTTGCTATCGCCGTCAGGCTCAATATGACAATTGAATTCAAGGATATCAAACCACCGGCGCCAGATATAGAAGCCATAGTAGCCGCAAAAAACGTCTCCATGTTCGCACGTGTCCTGCATCATATACATGAAAAAGTCTTCATCTTCACAGATATCTCCCAGACCGAGTTCATTAAGATAATGCATAGCAAACCGCCTCCCATAGCAACGAATACCTGTATACCTTTCTATAAATGATAAAAATAGTTCTGCTCATTTCCGGATTATAGTCATCGTGACACTCATATGTTAAACTCTCGCTTTAGTTCAGCATCTACTTCATCTACTGTATACGATTTTCCAGTTTGCATGGATTTTATGCCTTTCCTAATTTCTGCATCTAACTGCTCACGGGTCATATCACCGATAGCAGTCGGTTTTCTGGGCGGAAGGCGGAGTTCAAAAGGAATTCCATTATTCAGGATAATCTGACTGTAAAGCATCTGGATGGCACTGGATGGAGAAATGCCAAGCTGGGACAGAATGAGTTCTGCTTTTTCTTCAAACGTCAAACTTCAAACTATCTTTTCCCTGCACGCCAAAAAAACTCACGGCCGGAGTCATCCTCCAGTCGTGAGTTTTGTGTCAGGGTTATTTTTATTAGTGATGGAACAGGCGCAGGTGGGTCATGGCCATGGTTATGCCGTATTTGTCACACGTTTCGATGACGTTGTCGTCACGGATGGAGCCGCCGGCCTGGGCGATGTAGTCTACGCCGCTGCGATGGGCCCGTTCGATGTTGTCGCCAAAGGGGAAGAAGGCGTCGCTGCCCAGGGCTACGCCGTGGAGCTGGGCAATCCAGGCTTTCTTTTCTTCCCGTGTGAGCGGTTCCGGTTTTTCCGTGAACAGGTCCTGCCAGATGCCGTCAGCCAGGACGTCTTCGTAGTCATCGGAAATGTAGACGTCGATGGCATTGTCCCGGTTCGGACGGCGCACGTCATCGCGGAAGGGCAGGGCCAGGACTTTCGGGTTCTGGCGGAGCCACCAGATGTCCGCTTTGTTGCCGGCCAGACGGGTGCAGTGTACGCGGGACTGTTGTCCGGCGCCGACACCGATGGTCATGCCGTCTTTGACGTAGCAGACGGAGTTGGACTGGGTATATTTCAGTGTGATGAGGGCGATCATGAGGTCGCGGATTGCCGAAGCCGGGAGGTTCTTGTTTTTCGTCGGGATTTCCTTGAAGAGATCTGCCGTGATTTTGGCGTTGTTCCGTTCCTGTTCAAAGGTGACGCCGTATACTTCTTTCGATTCGATGGGAGCCGGTGTATAGCCGCTATGCATCTGGAGGATGCAGTATTTCCCTTTTTTCTTCGTCTTGAGCAGTTCCAGTGCTTCATCGGTATATCCCGGGGCAATGACGCCGTCCGATACTTCCCGTTTGAGGAGGGTTGCCGTTTCGACATCACAGACGTCGGACAGGGCGACGAAATCGCCGTAAGAGCTCATGCGGTCGGCACCACGGGCACAGGCATAGGCCGAGGCCAGTGGAGACAAATCCAGGTCATCGACCCAGTAGATTTTCTTCAGTGTATCGCTCATGTCCGTCGCTACGGCTGCACCGGCGGGGCTGACGTGTTTGAAAGAAGCTGCTGCCGCAAGGCCCGTCGCTTCCTTCAGTTCTTTGACAAGCTGATAGCTGTTGAACGCATCGAGCAGGTTGATATAGCCCGGGCGGCCATTTAAGACATCAAAAGGAAGGTCGCTGCCATCTTTCATATACACTCTGGCCGAAGCCTGATTGGGATTGCAGCCATATTTCAATTGCAGTTCTTTCATCGTTATTACCTCCGTACGCAGATAAAAAAATACCGACACTTCCGGGAACCTTCGCCCAGACGGTCGGCTATACTGAATCATGCTCCCCGTGGTATGCTCCACTTTCCGTCAGTCACATGTTTCATGTCTATTATACAAGGCTAAATGCAGCACTGTCAATCATCTCATAGGGTATCCGGCAAAAAAATACGGAGAGATTCTCTTGCTTCTTTGTAAAAATCAGGTAAAATAGATACAAATGCCCTTATTTTTGATTGAGGTGAAAGGCTATGTATGACAAGAAAATGGAAGAAGCCGCCCGGGTGGTCATGAGCGAACATCCCCATAAAAGGGTCCTTCCATTTACCTATAACAATACATCATATTTTATCAAGCGCTGTATATCCAATGGCCGCAACCGGTTTGCCAAGCAGAATGCTCATATGGCCTATCTGACGGAAGTCTATAAAATCAGGCTGGTCAACAGCCGGGTCCCCCTGGCACCGGCCATTGTGCTCACCGGACCGGATTATTTCGTCATGAAAGCCAGCGGCCGGCCCCTGCAGCGTATCGTAAAGGAATATCCTGAGGATACCGATGAAGCCTATTACAAGGCAGGGGAAGCACTGGCCCGGCTCCATTCGTTTGGCCTGCATCATGGCAGGCCCGCCCTGCGCGATATCGCATGGGACCACACCACACGGGCCATCACCTTCCTCGACTGGGAAAATGAAATGCAGTTTTTCCATGTCGATGCCCGCGTCCTCGATCTGTTCTTATTCATCCACAGCTATTTCCGCGAAGGATGGCCCGGCAATCATCTGCTCGATCAGGCCATGAAGGGCTATCGTTCCGTTCCGGGATGGGAAGCGCGGCTGAGTGAACTCCGGCACTTCATTGCCAGCCACGGCATCGTCTTTGGCATTTGCCGTCACCTGATAAAGACCGGCTGGATCGACGTCGTGTCGGTCAGCAAGGCCGAAGCGTATATCCACGGCCTTTCCTGATGACCACTGGAAAGGGTCCGTTTTTGCCATACATGACGTATACGGAAAGGGAGCAGCAAACGAGATGTCACGTCTCATTTGCTGCTCCCTCTTTTTGTCTATTCCTTCGTTTGTACCGTAATTCCTGCCAGTTTTTCATAAAATGTCACCATGCAGCTGTTGTCTTCCCGGCCGCGGCCTTCCTGCATGAGGCTTTCGGTGATCTGCTGGACCATAGGTGCCAGCAGCAGGGGGACATCCAGTTCCTGTGCCGTTTCCATGACGTGATTGATATCTTTCATCTGGCTTTCCAGGAATCCGCCGGGAGCAAAATCGCGGCCATAGATACGGGCTGCTTTCTGTTCCAGTATGGCACTGCCAGCCAGGCCGCCCCGCACGGCTTCATACACCTTCTTTGGGTCCGCGCCTGCCTTCTGGGCCAGCACCAGGGCTTCGGAGACGGCAGCAATATTGATGAAACACATGATCTGGTTGCACAGTTTTGTCACCGATCCGGCCCCGTTTGGGCCGGTAACGACGGCAGATGATCCCATGGCATCGAAGACGTCGCGAACCTTCCCGGCCACCGTTTCATCGCCGCCGATCATAAAGGCCAGCGTGCCCGCTATGGCACCGGGTTCACCGCCGCTGACGGGAGCATCGAGGAAAGGACAGCCGGCTTCTTGTGCCAGGGCGGCAAATTGCTTCGATTCAGCCGGTGCCACCGAGCTGGAATCGATGAGGACCGTACCGGGTGCTATGCCGGCCAGTACGCCGTCGGGGCCGGTGAGGATATCTTTTACGATGCGTCCGTTTGGGAGCATGGTGATGACCACATCCTGATTCCGTGCCGTTTCCCGGGCTGTCGGGGCGGTACGGACGCCTTTTTCTTTCAGTTCCGCAATGGCCTCTTTATTGCCATGTCCGTTTTCTATGATGGTGACATCCATGCCTGCTTTGCACAGGTTGCGCACCATGGGGACGCCCATGATGCCCAGTCCGATAAATCCGATTCGTTTCATGTTACTCATCTCCTCTATGAAAGTGGGTCAGTGTCCGAATGGGCTCAAAGCTGCGCCGGTGGATCGGACAGGGCCCGTAAGTCTCAATCGCGTTTCTGTGTAATGCCGTCAGATAGCCTTTATGCACGGCAAATCCATATTCCGGATACGTCTTGTCATACTGCTCCATGAGCCGGTCCCGTGTCACTTTGGCAATGATCGATGCCGCCGCAATGGACGCGCTGAGAGCATCGCCATGGACCAGGGACTGATGGGCCATCGTAAGGTCCGGCAGAGGCATGGCATCGACCAGGACGGCTTCGGCCGGGACGGACAGGGCCCGAACGGCGTCGTACATGCCCTGCTGGGTCGCGTGATAGATATCGAGGTCATCAATTTCCTTTTCCGATTTGGCAATGCACGAGACGGCGACGGCTTCGGCCATGATTTTATCGTAGAGCCGTTCCCGCTTTGCCGGCGGTACTTTTTTGCTGTCGTTCAGGCCGGGACATTCCCAGAAAGGAGGCAGGATGACGGCGGCAATCATGACTGGCCCTGCGACGGGGCCCCGCCCGGCTTCGTCGATACCTGCCACGTGATAAATATTTTCATTATAAAATCTGGTTTCGTACGTATACAGGGAAAGGAGCCGTTCCCGTTCCTTTTCTTCCCGCACCATGCGGCGCATGAAGGCGGCGGCTTCTTTTTGTACGGACACGCGGGCGTCTTCCTTCATGGCCTGCAGGAGAGCCGGGATGTCGGTCTGCCCGTCTTCCAGCATGGCTTTCAGCTGTGCCAGTTTATATGCAGCCGTATCCATTACGCATCCTCCCCGCTGAGTTCTTCTACCCTGTCGAGAGAAATGGCGCCGATGCGTCCTTCACGGAACTCTTTCAATATGAGTTTGTACGTTTTTTCCATATCGACGGTGCCACCCGCTACGATACAGCCCCGTTTGCGCCCGATGGCTTCGACCGTGGCAAGCGGAGCCTCGTCCAGTGCATCGAGCTTGAAGCGGCTCTTCAGTTCTTCCGGATACCACTGGCCCAGTTCCCGTATGAGTTCGGAAATGACCGTTTCCATGTCAAAGACCGTATCGGAAATGGCCCCCGTCGCGGCCAGCCGGCAGGCATAAGTCTGATTTTCCAGTTTCGGCCAGAGGACGCCCGGCGTATCGAGCAGTTCCAGCTTGTCTCCCAGATGGACCCATTGCTTGCCCTTGGTTTCGCCGGGTTTATCGGCCGCCTTGGCCACGTTCCGGTGTGCCAGGGTATTGATCAGCGTCGATTTGCCTACGTTGGGGATACCCAGGATCATGGTGCGGACGGACCGGGTCTTGAGTCCTCTCATCTTCCACCGTTCCAGCTTGGGAGCTGCCAGCTGGCGCACTTTGCTGAGGAGCTGCTTGACGCTGCGGCTGTCTTTGCTGTTGAGAGCCAGGACGAGGCGGCCCTGCTGTTTATAATAAGCCAGCCATTCTGCCACGCAGTCCGGGTCGGCCAGATCGGCTTTATTCAGGACGACCAGGGACGGCTTCTGCCCGATGAGCTTTGCAATCATGGGATTGGTACTGCTCATGGGAATCCGGGCATCGACCAGTTCGATGACGACATCGATGACCTTCAGATTGTCTTCGATGAGACGGCGGGCCTTGGCCATATGCCCGGGAAACCAGTTTATAATCATATGTACTACCACCTTTCTGTCTTCTATTCTACTGGAATACGCAAAGTCCGTCAAACAAAATCCCTCCAGATGATTTGCAGCGTTTTCAAAAAAAACAGGACCCGCTTTTGCAGTGGGTCCTGCTTCTTTTTGGTCTATCCAGTTGTATCGATCAGCCTTTGCGTGTTTCCGTTAATTCACGTACGTGGGCAATGAAATCATCGACCGGCTGTGCACCGATATCGCCTTTGGAGCGGTCGCGGATGGACAGGGTGTTGCTTTCCATTTCCTTATCACCGATGACGGCCATGTATGGAACTTTTTCCATCTGGGCTTTGCGGATCTTGTAGCCGATTTTTTCGTTGCTTTCATCGACTTCTACGCGGATGCCCATCTTCTTGAATTTCTTACGCAGTTCTTTGGCATAGGCCAGATGTTTGTCCGAAATGGGGAGGAACTTGACCTGTACCGGTGCGAGCCATACGGGGAATGCGCCGTTGTAGTTTTCAATGAGGATGCCCAGGAAGCGTTCGACCGAACCGAATACGGTACGATGAACCATGACCGGACGATGTTTCTGGCCATCTTCGCCGATGTAGGTCATGTCGAAGCGTTCCGGCATGAGCATATCCAGCTGGATGGTACCGCACTGCCAGGTACGGCCGATGGAGTCTTTGACGTGGAAGTCCAGTTTCGGGCCGTAGAATGCGCCGTCGCCTTCGTTGATCTGGAAGGGAACGCCTTTTTCTTCGATGACTTCACGCAGCGTCTTCGTAGCCAGGTCCCAGATTTCATCAGAGCCCATGGAGTCTTCCGGACGGGTGGACAGTTCTACGTGATAATCGAGGCCGAAAATCTTGTAGGCTTTGTCGATGAGGTCCATGACGCCGGAAATTTCCTGCTTCATCTGGCTCGGCAGCATGAAGATGTGGGCATCATCCTGAGTGAAGCAGCGGACACGGAACAGGCCGTGGAGGGCACCGTGGAGTTCGTGACGATGGACGAGGCCCAGTTCAGCCATCCGCATGGGGAAATCGCGGTAGCTGTGGACGTTGCTCTTATAAACAAGGATGCCGCCGGGGCAGTTCATCGGTTTGATGGCGTATGGTTCGTCATCGATGGTGGTGAAATACATGTTTTCACGGTAATGATCCCAGTGACCGGACTGTTCCCAGAGATGACGGCTCAGGATGGTCGGCGTGCTGATTTCATCGTATTCGGCTTCATCATGAAGTTCATACCAGAGTTTGAGCAGTGTCTTGCGAAGGACCATGCCTTTGGCGTGGAAGAACGGGAAGCCCGGGCCTTCTTCGTGGAAGCTGAACAGGTCGAGCTGTTTGCCCAGTTTACGATGATCGCGCTTTTCGGCTTCTTCCAGCATGTGGAGGTAATCATCGAGGTCGGATTTCTTTTCAAAAGCCGTACCGTAAATACGCTGGAGCATCTTGTTGTGTTCATCACCGCGCCAGTAGGCACCGGCAACGGTCTGCAGTTTAAAGGCTTTGACAGCGCCTGTAGAAGCCGTATGGGGGCCGGCACAGAGATCGACGAAATCGCCCTGGCGGTAAAGGGAAATTTCGGCATCTTCCGGCAGGTCCTGGATCAGTTCTACTTTATAATCCTGACCGGCTTCTTTAAAGAGTTTCAGCGCATCTTCACGGGATACGACTTCTTTGGTAAGAGGCAGGTTTTCCTTGACGATTTTAGCCATTTCGGCTTCGATTGCCGGGAAATCTTCCTGTGTGAAGCGGTGTTCCGTATCGAGGTCATAGTAAAAGCCGTTTTCAATGGACGGGCCAATAGCGAATTTTACGCCCGGGAAGAGATGCTGGATAGCCTGGGCCATGACATGGGATGCTGTATGGCGAAGGGTATCTTTGCCAGCCTGATCGTCAAAGGTAAGGAATTCTACGGTCGAGCCGTCGGTGATGGGTTCACGCAGGTCCGTGACTTCACCATTTACCTTTGCTACCAATACTTTTTTTGCCAGGCTGTTGCTGAGCTGTTTGACGGCTTCGGCAAGAGAAATGCCATCAGCAAATTCTTTCTTGCTGCCATCTTTCAAAATTAATTCTGCCATAAAAAACATCCTCCTTTGAAAATAAAAAGCTCCCGTCCTCAAGGGACGAGAGCTTGCTCACGTGGTTCCACCCTAGTTCAGCAGATAACATCTACTGTACTCAAACGCGATAACGGAGCGGCCGGACATCCATACTCAGTTCCGGATGCCAGTTCCAAGGCGGTAACGAAGTCATGTCTTATGGGGTACTCTCACCACTGTACCCTTCTCTGATATAAAACGAACAACTTGTCATGTCCTTATCAAAACTATTTTCATATCACTAGGTATGCGTAAATTATACGACCGCCTTCTCTGCTTGTCAAGGGGAAATGGAGTTTGGAGTTTGATGTTTTGGGTTTGATGTTTGATGTTGTTGACTCAGAAAAAAAGGACTGTCCATGACAGCCTTTGCTTTCATGCAACAGTCCTTTAAGAATCTTAGCTATTAGCCTTTGATTTTTTTGATAGCAGCAGTCAGGAGCGGAACGATCTTGAATGCGTCGCCTACGATACCATAATCGCAAACTTTGAAGATAGGAGCATCTTCATCTTTGTTGATGGCGATAACGCAGTCAGAACCACTCATGCCAGCGAGATGCTGGATAGCGCCGGAAATACCGCAGGCAATGTAGATCTTCGGACCTACCGTCTTACCTGTCTGGCCTACCTGATGGAGAGCATCGATCCAGCCAGCGTCAACAGCAGCACGGGAAGCGCCTACAGCACCGCCGAGAACGTCAGCGAGGTCTTTCAGCATGCCGGTGAACGGTTCAGGACCATTCATGCCACGGCCGCCGGATACGATAACGTCAGCTTCTTCGATTTTGATGCCTTCGCCGCCCATTTTGATGAGTTCAACGAATTTGGTCATGAAATCAGCGTCGCTGAGGTTAGCAGTCTTTTCGATAACTTCACCTTTGGCATTGGGATCAGCTTCCGGTTTCTTGAATACGTTCGGGCGAACTGTACCCATCTGCGGGCGGTTGTCCGGGCAAATGATTTCAGCCATGATGTTGCCGCCGAGAGCCGGACGGGTCCAAACGATGGTCTTGCCGTCGTCGTCAACAGCCAGGCCCGTGCAGTCAGCTGTAAGGCCGGTCTGGAGGGAGTTGGCAATACGGGGGCCGAGGTCACGGCCGATGTTCGTAGCGCCTACGAGGAATACATTCGGTTTTTCTTCATGGAAGAAATCGCAAATGACTTTTGCATATGCCGTCGTGTTGTAGTTTTCCAGTTTCGGATCGTCATATACATATACTTTATGTGCACCGTGGGCAATCAGGTCCTGTGCCAGCGGTTTTACATCTTTACCAATCAAGATAGCGCCAACTTCGTCACCGATGGTGTCAGCCAAAACGCGGGCCTGACCCAACAGTTCGAAAGATACGTTGCGCAATTTGCCTTCGAATTGTTCAGCAATGACATAAATGCCTTTGTATTCTGCTAAATCCATTTTCACTTTTCCTCCTTAGAATTAAATGATTTTCTGAGCAGTCAGTTTTTCCATCAAGGTATCAACAGCTGCCTGGTCGTTGTCATCTTCAACAGGAATGATGAGGCCCTGTGTTCTCTGAGGCGGTGTGAAAATCTTACGAACTTTCGTCGGGGAGCCGCTCAGGCCGATCTTGGTTTCATCAGCTTTTACGTCATCAGCGGAGAGTTCAGGAATTTCGCGACGTTTTGCTTTCATCGTGCCACGGATGGTCGGGAAGCGCGGTTCGTTCAATTCTTTAACAGCCGTAATCAGGACAGGGAAGTTAGCTTCCGTAATGATGTAGCCTTCTTCGTTCTGCTGTTTTACTTTTACGCATTTAGCTTCTTCGTTTACTTCGATAGCAGCTGCATAGGTGATCTGCGGGATGCCGAGTTCGCAGGCGATCTGCGGGCCGACCTGTGCCGTATCACCATCAATAGCCTGTTTGCCGCAAAGGATGATATCGAACTGTTCGATGCCTTTGAGTTCAGCTACTTTCTTGACAGCCTGAGCCAGGCAATAGCCTGTAGCCAGCGTATCGGAACCGCCGACTTTGCGGTCTGTGAGGAGGTATGCTTCATCAGCGCCCATAGCCAGACCTTCACGGAGAACGTCTTTAGCCTGCGGGGGTCCCATGGAGAGCAAAGTTACCTTTGCGCCCTGGTTATCTTTTAACTGAAGAGCAGCTTCCAAAGCGTTCTGGTCGAACGGATTGAAGATGTTCGGTACACCGGCACGAATGACGGTATGTTTTACGGGATCAATTTTTACTTCTGCTGTGTCCGGAACCTGTTTGACACATACCAATATTTCCATATTTCTGTTGCCTCCTAAAAATAATTTTTATGTCAACAGCGCTAATGGCTGCCTCATAAACAAGGATAGGTTATTTGAGCAGGAAGCCCGATGTAACCATGAGCTGTACTTCGTTGGTACCTTCATAAATCTGCGTGATCTTGGCGTCGCGCATATGACGGGCAACGGGATAATCTTCGGTGTAGCCATAGCCGCCGAAGATCTGGACAGCTTCTGTCGTAACTTCCATAGCGATATCGGAAGCCATTCTCTTGGCAATGGCAGCTTCCAGGGAGAAGCGGCCGCCGGCCTGTTTGGCTTCAGCTGCTTTGTAGACCAGGAGACGGGCTGCTTCAATCTTCATCTTCATGTCAGCCAGTTTGAAGGAAACATTCTGGAATTTGCAGAGCGGACGACCGAACTGTACACGTTCTTTCGAATAGGCGACAGCGTCGTCAAGAGCAGATTCAGCAATGCCGAGAGCCTGGGCAGCGATGCCGATACGGCCGCCGTCGAGGGTCTGCATAGCGATGATGAAGCCTTTTCCTTCTTCACCGAGCAGGTTTTCTGCCGGAACTTTGACATCCTGGAAGATGAGTTCCATAGTCTGGGACGTATGGATGCCCAGTTTGTCTTCTTTCTTGCCAAAGGTGAAGCCTTCCCAGCCTTTTTCAACGATAAAGGCGGAAATGCCTTTCGTGCCTTTGGATTTATCCGTCATGGCAAATACGATGTACGTATCGGCCTTGCCGCCGTTGGTGATGAAAATCTTGTTGCCGTTGAGGATGTAATGATCGCCATCTTTGACAGCCGTCGTCTGCTGCATGGCAGCGTCAGTGCCGGCACCCGGTTCGGTCAGGCAGAACGCGCCGAGTTTTTCACCCGTTACGAGCGGTTCGAGATATTTTTTCTTCTGTTCTTCTGTACCATACTGCCAGATGGGGTTGGTACCGAGGGAAATGGAAGCGGAAACGGTTGCTGCCATACCGGCATCATATTTGGCAATTTCTTCCACGCAGAGGATGTACGTCAGTACATCGCCGCCGTCATTGCCCATTCCACCGTATTCTTCAGGATAGTAAATACCGGCAATACCCATGTCCTGCATCAGAGCTTTTACATGTTCTTCGCCAAAATCACCTGCGTGATCGCGTTCGCCGATATCCGGTTTTATTTTCTTTTCGCAATAATCATGGACGGTTTTAACGATGTCTTTCTGCAGATCATTCAATTTAAAATCCATACTGTTCCCACTCTCCTTAAACGTCTATTACGTAAAAACTGAAAGGTCTTCTTTCCTGCCGTTGATACTGCATAAATACAAAAATTTCACACTATCTATACAGAACGTCGCTTGCAACAAGGCAAACGTATCCGACCTGCAAGCTCTTACATCTGCATTGTACAACTTTTCACGTATTTAATCAATAGAAAAAGCCGCTATTTATACAATGCATTCATTCCTTTTTTTCATGATTGAATAGTTATCATTGCAAAAGACAGTTTATTAAATATTTATAATTGATTATGCGATACTCCTTTTATTTATAAAGTAACTTTTTTAACTGATGATTATAGCTATTTTGTATATCCGTACAAGGACGTATAGTCATACGCCAGCAGTGAAATCATAACCATATATCAGAATCCGGCTGCGCCCTCCCTTTGGTCCCCATGCGTTTCCATAGCGTCCTCTCCTGCCTGGTACAGGGACAAGAAATGGCGCAGTATATGGGCCGTTATGCCCCAGATAGGCCATTTTTGATAGCGGTAGATATAGACGGAATAGGTCTTGCGCCGTTTCCAGCTGCGGTCGCCGCGGAAACTGTTGTACAATACGTCTTCGGGAAAATCCGGACCGGGCCGGGTGGCGATTTCCATATGTTTTTCCTCTGGCCGGACAGAGCGCAGGTAGGAAATGGGAGCGGTGAAAATTTCGGCGATTTCCCCGCGGCTCAAAGTAAAGTCCTGCGTGCGGATCCGGGCCGCAAAAGGCCAGACCGTGACGCCTGCCATGGATTCGATATAATCGAGGGGCCCCAGTATGTCTATATCACTGCGCTCCACCCCCAGTTCTTCCATCGTCTCCCGTATGGCTGCATCGAGGGCACTGGCATCGCTTTTTTCGATGCGCCCGCCGGGAAAGCAGATGTCCCGCGGCTGCCAGGCCAGTTTGCTGCTCCGCACTTCAAACAGGATATGTTCTTCCCCACCGATGGTGAGGATCGGCAGGATGACGGCACAGGGCGTATTATTGAGGGATGAAAGGTGATGTACCGTCCTGTTGGGAGTAAGTCTGTCTTTCATAGCACGTCTCCTTCAGTAAAAAAAAGGGATGCACGCGGCACCCCTTTTCTGTATTATTTTACGACAATATTAATGATTTTCTTCGGTACGACGATGAACTTGACGACCTGTTTGCCATCGGTAAAGTTCTTGACATGAGGACGGGCAAGAGCCAGTTCACGCAGTTTGTCTTTATCCATTTCGACAGGAACGGTGATCCGGTCACGTACCTTGCCATTTACCTGGATCGGCAGTTCGATTTCATCGACCTTCAGGGCGCTTTCATCGACTTTCGGCCAGTCCTGTTTGTGGACATCGCCTTCAAAGCCGACTTTCTGCCACAGTTCTGCCGTGATATGCGGTGTAAACGGTGCCAGGATCTTGAGCAGGTTTTCTACGACTTCTACGGCCACATCTTTGCGGATGGACGTATTCTTATCCACATAATTGTACATGGCATTGACGTATTCCATGATGGAGCTGACTGCCGTGTTCAGAGCATAGTGTCCATCGGTGCCTTTGACATCGACGGTGACTTTGCGGATGGACGTGTATTCGACGAGGCGCAGCGCCTTTTCTGCTTCCGTATAGGGACGGCTGCTGTCGTCGCCGGCTTTAGCCAGGTCCATGTACTGGAAGACGATGCGCCATACGCGGTTCAGGAAGCGGTACGACCCTTCTACGCCCGTATCGGACCAGGGCAGATCCCGTTCAGGAGGAGCCGCAAAGAGGATGAACAGGCGGGCTGTGTCAGCACCGTATTTCGATACGATTTCTTCCGGTGATACGACGTTGCCTTTGGACTTGCTCATCTTGCTGCCGTCGAGGAGTACCATCCCCTGGGTGAGCAGGCGTTCATACGGTTCGACTTTATCGACATAACCGGCATCGTACAGGACCTTCATGAAGAAGCGGGCATAGATCAGATGGAGGATGGCGTGTTCAATGCCGCCGATATACTGATCGACATTCATCCAGTAATTGGCCTTCTTCGGGTCGAAGGGCATCTTCGTATTGCGCGGATCGGTGTAACGCAGATGATACCATGACGAGCACAGGAAGGTATCCATCGTATCCGTTTCCCGGATGGCCGGGCCGCCGCATTTCGGGCAGGTCGTATGGAGGAATTTTTCACTCGTTTCCAGCGGAGACGTAGCGCCAGCCGTGAATTTGACGTCTTCCGGCAGTTCTACCGGCAGCTGGTCTTCCGGCACGAGCTGTTCGCCGCATTTTTCGCAGTATACGACAGGAATCGGGGCGCCCCAGTAGCGCTGACGGGAAATCAGCCAGTCGCGGAGGCGGAAGTTTACCGTCGCGTGGCCATAGTCGTGATCGACGAGCCATTTCGTAATGGCTTTCTGACCTTCTTTGATGGACAGGCCGTTGAATTCACCGGAATTGATGAGATAGCCTTCGCCTGTATAGGCTTCAGTGATGTCATCGTGTTCGTAGTCGATTTTGCCTTCCGGATCCTGGATGACATATTTGATGGGAATATCGTATTTCTTGCAGAATTCAAAGTCACGCTGATCGTGGCCGGCAACCCCCATTACTGCACCGGTACCATAATCGACGAGGACGTAGTTGGCAATCCAGATAGGTACTTTTGCCTGATTGACCGGATTGATGGCATAGGCACCGGTAAACATGCCGACTTTTTCGGCATCATCGGACGTACGTTCAATATCGCTCTGGTTGCGCATTTTTTCAATGAAAGCGCGCAGTTCGGCTTCGTTGGGCTTGCCTTTGATGATCCGTTCCACAAAGGGATGTTCCGGAGCCAGGACGACGAAGCTGGCACCGAAGATCGTATCGACACGGGTCGAGAACAGTTCTACCCGTTCGCCGATTTCCGGGATATCAAAGAAGAAGTTTGCCCCTTCGCTGCGGCCGATCCAGTTGCGCTGCATGGTCTTGACCCGTTCCGGCCAGCCCGGCAGTTTGTCCAGATCGTCGAGGAGACGGTCGGCATAATCGGTAATCTTGAAGAACCACTGTTTCAGGTCTTTCTTGACGACCGGATTGTCACAGCGCCAGCATACGCCGCCTTCAGCCTGTTCGTTGGCAAGGACGGTATGGCAGTGTTCGCACCAGTTGACCTTGGCTTCCTTGCGGTATGCCAGGCCACGTTTGTACATCAGTTCGAACATCCACTGCGTCCATTTATAATATTCTTTATGGCAGGTGGCAACTTCACGGTCCCAGTCGTAGGACAGGCCCAGGGATTTCTGTTGCCGTTCCATATTGGCTATGTTGTCATAGGTCCACTTTGCAGGCGGGATATTATGCTGGATAGCCGCATTTTCTGCCGGCATGCCGAATGCATCGAATCCCATGGGATGAATGACGTTGTAGCCGATCATTCTTCTATAGCGGGCAATGACGTCGCCGATAGCGTAGTTGCGGACATGGCCCATATGCAGATTGCCCGACGGATACGGGAACATTTCCAGTACGTAGTACTTGGGCTTGTCACTTTCGTCCGGGCATTTATCTACTTTATTATCCAGCCAGATTTTCTGCCATTTCTTTTCTATTTCTTGTGGAATATATTTTTCCATTCTTCGACCCCCCACGTCGCAAATAAAATAGAAGGTAAGGTTGTTGACCTTTCTATTATAAAGGGGTTGACACGTCAAGTCAATTCATGTTTCGCAAATCCGTGCCAAAAGTTTTCCGGTTCAAAGCCTTTGCGCCAGAAGGAAGCGCCGGCCAGCTGGTACGTATGGATGAGGCCGATTTTTTCTTTGAGTGACTTTTCATCTTCAAACCAGATGCGCAGCCGTCCCTTGGGAAGACGGGTATCGAGGTAATACAATCCGAGGTCTGCATCCCAGGTAATGGATGATGCATATTTTTCGCGGACGCGATGGCTGTCGGCCATGGTGAGGGTACGGACGAACAATTTCGGCTTCGTCTTTGCTGTGCCTGTCCGGGCAGGCGCTGCTCCTGCCTGAGCAGGTGCCACTCCTGTCTGAGCAGACGCTTTGACGGATACGGGCCAGCTTTCTATGTCTTTGGGCAGGTCTTTTCCATCGTCGGCTTCATACCAAATCCGCATATAAAGGGGCATACCCAGTATGACTTTGTCAGCAGGAACGAATTTCAGCGTATTTTCTATGGCCGTCTTCACCCAGGGATAGGTAGCCGTCGGCCCTGCCACGGGACTGGTACGTCCCACCTGGTCATAGGCCATGAGCATGACGTAATCGACGCTCTGTCCCAGGGCGGCCCGGTCGTATACGAGGGACCAGTTGGGACTGTCCGACAGAGGTGTCACATCGATGGACGTTTTCAGCCCGTACGCCCGGGCGGCATCGGAAAATTCACGGACAAACTGCGTAAGAAGGTTTTTATCGCTGTAATTGACATTTTCAAAGTCAATATTATACCCGGAAAATTCATAGAGAATGCCATAGCCAATGAGTTCCTTGATGAGCTGTTCCCGCAGTTCTTTCCGGCTCAGGATGTCATGGGTCTGGCCGGGATTGAAATTGTTATCGACCAGCGGCCAGACAGCATATCCTTTGGCTTTCCATTCCATGAGGAGAGTATCGAAATCGGGATTTCTGAGGAGGACGCCGTCTTTGGTGATACGGAAGGCGCAGGGGGATACGACGGGCTGTTTCGTCCGCAGGGGCAGTACCGGTGCGTTTTCATCCATGACCGGGTCCCAAAGCAGCACCATGCCCAGGGCATCACGGCCATATTTTTTCATGACCTCCCCCTCGGGCAGGGGCTGCTGGCGCAATTCCAGGGCAGACCGTTCCGGCCGCGGTGCCGGCAGCAGTTCCATGTGATCCGGTTCGAGGACATAGCTGATGCCCAGAGGCCGGCGTACATGGGAAATGCTGATGTTGCGCCCTTCTTTGCTTTCTGTTCCCGGCAATGTCAGGCTCACATTGCGGTCCTGCCACAGCATCTTCCCGTCTGCGGCAGCAGGAAGGCGGAACCAGTACTGGCCTTTTTTCGTGCGATTGGGATAAATGCCGTATTGCTGCAGCGCCTTGTCACGGACCAGCCAGCGTTTGCCATCTTCTACAATCTGCAGATCCTTGATATCCTGACTGGAAATGGGGTTCTCCACGACGGGAACCGAAAAGACCGGATCTTGCGCTTTTCCGGCTGTACTGTCTGCTTTTGGCGCTGCCAGAGCCCCTGTAGCGGCCGAGCAGGCCACCAGGAGGGCAAGGCAGATTTTTTTTATGTTATGTCTATGCATGGTGTATTCTCCTCATCTTCGAGTGCGGCTTCCCTAATGACCGTCTCTGTTGTATAATGAATCAGCTGTATCCATACAGCAGTCTTCATTATATCACAAAGGAGCGGCATTTTTTATGCATCAATATCTATTTTTTATCGGGTCCTTCCCCATACGGGCCTATGGCCTGTTATTTATGCTGGGAATCATCTCGGCCGGCATTACGGGATATTACATCATGAAACGGGACGGACGGGGCTGGCATGTCCATATATTCGACTTTACCATGTACTGCGGCTTGTCGGGTATCGTCGGCGGACGGCTCTGGGACGTATTCTTTTTTGACTGGGCTTACTACCACAATCATCTCACGGAAATCCCCTATGTCTGGCAGGGTGGCATGGCCATCCAGGGCGGCCTGTTATTCGGAGCCATTGCCGGCATCCTCTACACGAAGTATCATCACATCGACACCTGGGCCTTTGCCGATCTCCTGGCGCCGGCCATCATCCTGGGCCAGTCCGTCGGCCGCATGGCCAATCTCATGAACGGCGACGCCTTCGGTCATCCTACAGGCGGGAATTTTGGCATCGTTTACCCCGATACGACCCTGGCCTACCATACGTACGGGAACCAGCCTCTCTGGCCGGCCGAAGTCTGGGAAGGACAGGGAGATATCCTGATTTTTGTTCTCCTTCTCTTTTACAGCGCCTTCCCTCACAAGAAAGGACAGGTATTCTGCCTGTACGTCATGCTTTACGCCATCGAACGCTTCTTCCTGGAATTCCTCCGCGGCGACTACGTCAACCTGACACTGGGCCTGAAATCAGCCCAGCTGACCAGCGTCATCGCCTTCGCCATCGCCCTCATCGCCTTCATCCTCATCCAGTGGAAAGGCAGCCGGGACACAGAAGACGCCATGCAGAAATAGTTTGAGGTTTGATGTTAATGCCAAAACAGGCTGTCCCATTAAGCACTTCTACTTAATGGGACAGCCTGTTTTTCTATACGCAGAACTATCAGCCGCGGACTGCTAAATGCTAGCGGCCAGCCGCCAGCCGCTAACCACGAATCACTAGCCACTAATCACTGGTCACTAATCACGGTCTGCGGACTGCTATCTCCTACTTCCCTTCCCGTTCCAGAGCATCTTTCAACGTATGCCATGCCAGGACAGCGCATTTTACGCGGGCCGGCATATTGGAGATATTCTTGAGGGCAATGGCATCTTCCAGTTCTTCCAGCTTGTCGTCGTCAGTCACTTCCCGCTTGATCATTTCCAGGAAGAGGTTGACCAGGCGCAGCGCTTCTTCGACGGTCTTGCCCTTGATGAGGTCGATCATGATGTCAGCCGAAGCCTGGCTGATGGCACAGCCATGGCCCGTATAGGCGGCATCTTTGATGACTCCGTCCTGAATATCAGCCTGCAGCGTAATATCGTCGCCACAGCTCGGGTTGTGACCGTGTTCGCTGAGATTGGCACCATCGAGGGGATGCTTGTTTTCCTGACACTGGTTGTGTTCCAGAATGATGTCGGAATACAATTCGTTCATATTTTCCATGATTCTTCTATCTCCTTAATCTGTAAAGCCCATCTGCTTGCGGACGAGGGGCAGTTTTTCCAGGAAGTAATCCACTTCTTCGAGGGTATTGTAGATATAGAAGCTGGCACGGTTGGAGGCTTCTACGCCGAGATGGGCGCCGAGCGGCTGGGCGCAATGGTGGCCCGAGCGGATGGCAATGCCGAAGCTGTCGAGAATCGTAGCCGCATCATGAGGATGGACGCCGTCGATGGTAAAGGTGATGACACCGGTCTTTTCTTCCGGATCCGTACTGCCGATGATGTGGATATGGGGAATCTTCTTCATCCCTTCCAGACAGTGTTTCGTCAGTTCGTATTCATGGGCTTCAATATTGTCCATGCCGATATTTTCGAGATAATCGATAGCGGCGTGAAGGGCGACAGCGCCTTCTACGTTCTGGGAACCGGCTTCAAACTTATAAGGCAGTTCATTGAACGTCGTGGACTGTTCCTGTACGTATTCAATCATATCGCCGCCCAGGAGGAACGGTTCCATTCCTTCCAGGATGGCTTTCTTGCCATAGAGTACGCCCGTGCTGGCAGAACCGCACATCTTGTGGCCGGAGAATACGAAGAAATCGCAATCCAGGTCCTGCACATCCGTCTTCATATGAGGCGTGGACTGGGCGCCATCGACGATGGCAATGGCTCCTACGGCATGAGCTCTGGCGACGAGGTCCTTTACGGGCCGTTTCATGCCAAAGACATTGCTGACGGCGGCAAAGGAAACGATTTTCGTCTTGTCATCGATTTTGGCCAGGTCTTCTTCCGTAAAATGGCCTTCCTTGTCGAGGTACATATAGACCAGTTCGGCCCCGGTCTTCTGGCAGACACGCTGCCAGGTAACCAGATTGGAATGATGTTCCGAAATAGGAATGACGATTTTATCGCCTTTCTTCAATTTCGGTTCAGCATAGCTGCGGGCAATGAGGTTCAGGGCTTCCGTCGTGTTGCGGACGAAGACGACTTCTTCACTCGATGCAGCATTGATGAAGCGGCGTACGGCTTCGCGGGCTTCATCATAGACTTCGCCAGCTTCGATACTCAGGATATGGGCGCCGCGATGGGGATTGCCATTGTGATGTTCCAGAAGGTCTACGATGGCATGAATGACCTGGTACGGCTTCTGCGTCGTCGCAGCATTGTCAAAATAAACAATCTGATGACCATTATGAACTTTAGTCAAGATGGGGAAATCTTTGCGTACATTTAGCATGGCAATCACCTTTCTTGTAGCAGAACTGCATCTTTTCCCGTACAGCCTGCAGAACTTTATTTTCTAAATCCGTATCTCCCAGCTTATCGATGACCGGGCGGATATTGGATTCGACGATAATCAGCTGGGCTCCTGCTTCATTGAAGCCGCGGCTCATGAGGTAAAACAGCTTATCCTTATCAATCTGACCGGCACTGGATGCATGATTGCCGACGACGTCGTCTTCCTTGCACAGCAGGAGCGGCACCGAAATGGAATGGACGTTGGGGCTCAGCAGGATGCATGTATCCGATTCAGATCCGACGGCTTTTTTGCCACCGCGGAGGAAATCAATGGTACCGCGGAAGTATTTCTTCGACGTATCGAGGAGGGCCCCCGTCGTCAGGATATCCGTATTGGTTTTTATCCCTTTTGTCGGCACCCAGTAGGAAAAATCGACGATCTGGTCGTCATTTCCCAGATACATGGCCTGACTGTTGAAATTGCTTTCGTCATGCATCAAATCCGTCTTATAGTAGACGATGGCCGCTTTGGCCCCGATTTCGGCACTGACATAATCGATGGTGCTTTCTTTGCCGGCATCAGCATAACGATGTTCAACGTGACGGACGTGATGACCGTGGAGCTGGACTTTGCTGATTTTGACGTGGGCCTGTTCACCGGTCTTGACATAGGTCAGGAAATTGACGTATCCGCCGGCAGCATCGCCGTCAAAAATCAGGTATACCGTGAGGTCGCTGTGGTCTCCGGCCTGGATGCTGAGCTGGCCCGTAATCTGCGGGACAGCGGCGCTGACCGTATAATCGAGCCATACGGTGCCTTTCTGGCCGTCACCGACTGTTACGGCACAGCCTGTATTGCTTTCATTGAGAGCCTTTTTGAGATCTTTTTCATTGGCCCCCTGGAAATCACCCAGTTCCGGTACCTGCCGGCCTGTATAAAAGGACACGGCGGCATCACCGGTATGGCGTTCAGCCGGCGTGTAGGAAAGGACGGACTGCTGTGCCAGAGGTTCTAAATCGAGGTGATTGACTTTCATCCAGCGGAAGGTAGGACGCGGAAGCTGATTGTATTGTACGACTGCTTTATCTTTTGCCATTCTTCTCCTCCTCCCTTATTTCAACGAACCTTTGAGTTCGAGGTTGATCAGGTTATTCATTTCAACAGCATATTCTAACGGCAGTGCCTTGGAAACCGGTTCTACGAATCCACGTACGAGCATGGCCCGGGCTTCATCTTCACTGAGGCCGCGGCTCATGAGATAGAAAATCGCTTCATCGGAAATACGGCCGATAGAGGCTTCGTGGCCCAGGTCGATGTTGTCGTTCTTGACGACGATAGCCGGGATCGTATCGGACTGGGACTGTTCGTCCAGCATGAGCGATTCACAGCTGACATTGGCCTTGGCTCCTTCTGCCTTGGGATTGATGACGACGCTGCCGCGATAGATGCAGACGCCGCCGCTCTTGCTGATGGATTTGGAATTGATGTTGCTCGTCGTATGAGGTGCATTGTGAACGACTTTGGAACCCGTATCGAGATACTGTCCCTTGCCGGCGAAGGTGACGCCTGTAAATTCACAGTGTGCCCCTTCTCCCTGGAGAATACTCATGGGATAGAGACAGGATGTGTGGGAACCAAAGGACCCGGTAACCCAGTTGATGGTCCCGTTCTTGCCGACGATGGCCCGTTTCGTATTGAGGTTGTACATGTTCTTGGACCAGTTTTCGATAGTCGAATAAGTCAGGGACGCATCGTCGCCGATGAAGAGTTCGACGCAGCCGGCATGGAGGTTGGCCACGTTGTATTTCGGTGCCGAACAGCCTTCGATAAAGTGGACTTTGGCACCCTTTTCGACGATGATCATGGTGTGTTCGAACTGGCCTGCCCCCGGTGCATTGAGGCGGAAATAGCTCTGCAGGGGAATGGACACATCGACACCGGCCGGTACGTAGACGAAGGAGCCACCGGACCAGACGGCGCCATGGAGGGCAGCGAATTTATGATCCGTCGGCGGTACGAGTTTCATGAAATGGGACTTGACGATATCTTCGTACTTTTCCAGAGCCGAATCAAAATCCGTGTAGACGACACCCTGCTGTACCAGTTCGTCCTGGATGCTGTGATAGACGACTTCCGAGTCGTACTGGGCGCCGACGCCGGCCAGAGACGTCTTTTCCGCTTCGGGGATCCCCAGGCGGTCAAACGTATCCTTGATGTCATCGGGAACGTCGTTCCAGTCGGCTTTCATCTGGGCGTTCGGGCGGACATAAGTGACGATATTGTCCATATCGAGGCCGCTGATATCCGGGCCCCAGTCGGGATATTCCATATGATTAAAGATATCGAGGGATTTGAGGCGGAAATCGAGCATCCACTGCGGTTCGTGTTTCTTTTCCGAAATTTCGCGGACAATGTCTTCCGTGAGCCCTGCTTCCGTCTTGTAGGAATAGTTAAAATCCTTTTTAAAATTATACATATTGCCGAAATCGGAGAAGGTATCGATTTTCTGACGTTCTGCGTTCAGTTTTTCTTCCCGTTCTTCGACCAGCTTTTCTTTTTCATCAGCCATAGTCCTGCCTCCTATTCAGCCTGTCCTCTGAAAGCTTCGTACCCGTTGGCTTCAATGGTCTGGATGAGCGATGCGTCACCGCTCTTGACAATGCGGCCATTGATGAGGACGTGAACGAAATCCGGTTTGAGATGCTGCAGGATTTCGCTATGATGGGTAATGACCAGGATAGAATTGGTTTCATTATGATACTGGGATACCGTTTCCGAAACGATGCGGACGGCATCGACATCGAGGCCCGAATCGATTTCATCGAGCATGGTCAGTTTCGGTTCGAGCATGCACATCTGAAGAATTTCCGTCTTCTTCCGTTCACCACCGGAAAAACCATCATTGACATACCGTTCGGCATAGGATTTGTCCATTTTCAGCTGTTCCATCTGGGCATGGAGCTTTCTGCGGAAGGGCATGATGCGCTGCTGCTGTCCCGAAACGGTGCTCTTGGCATTGCGGATGAAATTTTCAACGGAAATGCCCTGTACAGCAATAGGCTGCTGGAATGCCATAAAAATACCGGCTTTGGCGCGTTCATTGACGGGGGCGTCAGTAATATCCTTTCCTTCAAAGAAAATCCTGCCTGCTGTTACGACATATTTCGGATTGCCCATAATCGCATTGAACAGCGTCGATTTGCCGGCGCCATTGGAACCCATGATAACGTGGGTTTCCCCTGTATTAATCGTTAAATCGAGACCTTTCAGGATTTCTTTGCCATCTACGGCGATATGTAATCCTTCTACTCTCAGTAATTCGCTCATGTTGTATCACTCCTATGAAACTTTTTAAACCGTATCAGAGCTAATCTGTAATGTATACTCTTTAGCTACACATAAGATTACTCCAATACGGGATTAAAGTCAACTCTTTTGGTACATTTTATTATGCAATTTAAAAAAAAGCGCTATGTCCTGCAAGAAAACGGGGCTGCCCATACAGCCCCGTCCACTTATTTCTTCTGCCGGCGACGCCCGATAATCTGGGCTATGACGGCGAGGATTGCCAGCACCATCAGGCCGATTATCTTAGCCGTCGGCCCTTCCATGACCATCGCGTAAATCAGATAAAAAAATACGACAAGCCAGAGAAATATGTTTATCCTGCGGACCATATCATCACTCCTGTGCGGCTTCCTGCCGCTTCATGGCCAGTTTTGCCTGGATATACATAGCACATTCGATGCGCTTTTTCTGGATCCGGCAGCTTAGTTCATAGGGCGTCTGGATATTGCCGCCATACTTGATATTGTTGGCGTGGCATCCGCCGCTGCAGAAAAACTTGGCCCAGCACTTACAGCATTCCGGCTTGTTGAGGACGTGCATATCGCGGAACAACGCCGGCAGCGTATCATTGGTCACGCCTTCATAAACGTTGCCGATGACGTATCCGTCCTGTCCTACGAACTGGTGGCAGGGATAGATATCGCCATTGGGGACGACACACATATATTCATGGCCGGCGCCGCAGCCGCGCAGCCGTTTGGCAATGCAGGGACCGCGGTACAGGTCCATGATAAAGTGGTAATAAATGAACGGACAGCCTTCATCATAGCGCTGGAGATAAAAATCAGTAAGCCGGTCGTATTCATCAAAAATGCGGGGAAGGTCGTCATCGGTGATAGCATACGACAGGTCGTCTCCGACAACGGGTTCCATGGAAAGCCCTTCAAAGCCCAGGTCGGCCATATGCCGGACATCTTCCGTAAAATCCAGGTTGTATTTGGTGTAGGTGCCACGGACGTAATATTCTTCTCCATTGCGGTGTTTGGCTGCATAGACCTGATTCCTGGCGCAGGTGTCATAGGAATCACGGCCGCCTGCATCGGGGCGCATGCGGTTGTGTACTTCCGGACGGCCATCGAGACTGAGGATCAGGCTGATGTGCTGGTCGGTCAGATATTTCACCTTGGCCGGGTCGAGCAGCATCCCATTCGTCGTAAGCGACAGTTTAAAAATCTTATTGTGAATTTTTTCCTGTTCCCGGATATATTCAATGGTCTGTTTCACCACATCGAAATTCATGAGCGGTTCGCCGCCGAAGAAATCGATTTCACAGTGCTGCCGCTTGCCTTCCGTACTCCTGATGAGCAGATCGACAGCCCGTTTTGCCACGTCGAAGCTCATGAGTTCCCGTTTATGCGTGTCATAATCGCCCTGGGACGCAAAACAGTATTTGCAGCGCAGATTACAGTCGTGGGCGATATTGAGGCACAGGGATTTGATGACCGGTTCTTCCTCTGCCACGACTTTGAAATTGTCGCACATCGGTGCAAAAAGCATTTCCTTTCCGATCAGTTCATCCAGTTCTGCCAGAGATTCATCGAGTTCTCTTTGGGAATAGGTCGTCCCCAGTGCTTCATAGACGGCATCCTTGTTGGTGCCGTCATAGATGTCGAGAATATCGTAAGTCACCTTGTCGATGACATTGATGATGCCGCTGTTGACATCGAGCAGCATATACGTTCCATTCTGGCAATATTTATGGATCATCGGATTGATTTGTTCAGACATAGTTCCTCCATACAAAAAGAATACCCTTTACCTTCCGGTAAAGGGTGTCCCCTCAATGTTCAACCTTATTTTGTGCAGACCTGATTGCCTACTGTGCAGGACGTTTTGCAGGCGGACTGGCAGGAAGTCTGGCATTCGCTGCAGCCGGCGTGCTGAGCCGTCTTCTGGATAGATTCTGTATTGATCGTAATGATGTGTTTTGCCATGGTATTCACCTCTCTAATATAACTGGTATTATTGTAACATAGAACCGTATTTTCTACAATGTTTTACAAAAGACTGAATCCTTCAAAAACAAAATTTTTTCCAACCCGTACGACGATGGACCGTTCCTGGAACAGCTCGTTCGTATCAAAGAAAATATCGAACCCGCCGCGATAGGTAACATAGACGGAGTTGATATGTTTCAGATATCCCCGGATTTCTTCCGCAGATATTTCCGGTTCCCCGTCGGAACGCCATTTCTTGTTCTTGAAATTGGCAATGAGCGGTGCATGGGCCAATACACGGACATGATGCTGATGAATCCAGTCCCATATTTTTTTGCTATACCGTTCGGCCTCTTCCTTCTGGTCCTCACCGAGACCTTCGAGCGTAAACAATACAGGCTTGTCACCGTACATGACTTCATCCATATAACTGCCTTTTACATATTGTAAACTCATATCGACTGAACCCTCCACCGTACAAATTCACAGACACATATCAATCACTGTGCCCTTTTATACTACAAAATTCTACACCATTTGTCAAACTGAGATAGCAAAAACAAGACTGTATATCCAGTATACTTTTTCTCATTTCTCATGATATCTCTACACAACCTGTTCTTTTCGTGCTACAATGATAAAGATATTGAGAATAACAAAGAGGCGATATGTATGATTGAGTATATCATCCGCCATACCGTGAATGACTACACCAATACGACGGATAAAAAGGTCCGCGAACAATACAGTATTGTCGGCGGTGTACTTGGCATTATCTGCAATTTATTCCTGTTCATCGGAAAATTCCTTGTCGGCATGACCAGTGGCAGCATCGCTATTATTTCCGATGCCTTCAATAACCTCAGTGATATGGGGTCTTCTTTTATATCTATTATAAGCGCCAAACTGAGCAATCGTCCTCCTGACGAAGACCATCCGTTCGGGCATGGGCGGTTTGAATACCTGGCATCCCTTACCATTGCCATTCTGATTCTCATCGTGGGATACAAACTCTGTGAAGCGTCAGTCATGAAATTCTTTGAACCGGAAGAGCTGGATTTCTCTCTATGGGGCGTCGCTGTCCTCGTCGCATCCATTGCCGTCAAAGGATGGATGTGCCTGTATAACCGCTACATTGCCCGTAAAATCCACTCCAGTGTCAATGAAGCAACAGCCTCGGACAGCATCAACGATGCCATCGCCACGACGGGCGTCCTCATCGCTACCATTGCCCAGCAGTTCACGACACTTCCCATCGATGCTACAGCCGGTACGCTCATCGGGCTGCTCATCCTCTATTCCGGTGGGAGCCTGGCAAAGGAAGTCGTCAACATCCTCCTCGGCAAGGCTCCGGACCCTGAACTGGTGCAGGGAATCACCGACTGCGCCCTGCATTGTCCTTATGTCGTCGGCGTCCACGATCTGAAGATCCACGACTACGGTCCCGGGCGCACGTATGCTTCCATTCATGTGGAAGTACCCGATACGTCTGATATTGTGGAAGTCCATTCGGCCGTAGACGAACTGGAAGACATCCTGAAAGAAAAATTCCAGATCAATATCAATGTCCACATGGATCCCCTTTGCACAGACCAGAAAATCATTGCGGCCATGAAGCATGATATCGATACGCTGATCCAGACGGAATATCCCCAGTATCATACGGACAATCTCCGCTTTACTGCCGGTGCGCGCCACCCGAATATTATCTGTGACCTGCACATTCCGCCAGAGGAATATTCCGAAGAAAACATCATTGCCATCCGGAAAAAAATCAATGCCTCCATCAAGAAATATAACGAACGGTACCACGTCGTCCTGGCCAATATACTACCGGAAGGGAAAAAAGAATAACTATATCATTCTGATTATTTCTTTTGTATCCCCTGGCCTGTAAATAGTGTATAATAAGGACAGATATATACCTATGTGAAAGGTGGCATACATGTGAACATTCCCAAACTGATAGAAGCAGCCGTTGCCTACGACCACGGCGATGCCCGCCGCATCCAGCATTTCCTCAAAGTCTATGCCTATGCAGACCTCATCGGGCAGCTGGAACATCTCCCGGCAGATACGCAGGAAATCCTGGTAACCGCAGCCGTACTCCACGATATTGGAATCCACGCGGCAGAAGAAAAATATGGCAGTTCCTCTGGTAAGTACCAGGAATTGGAAGGACCGGCCATTGCCCGCAAACTGCTGGAACCGTTCTCCTGCTCTCCTTCGTTTACTGACCGGGTCTGCTGGCTCATCGGCCATCATCACACCTATACGGGGATTGATGGTCCTGATTATCAGATCCTGCTGGAAGCCGATTTCCTGGTCAATGCCTATGAAGATGGTCTGGATAAAGACGCTATCCGCACCTTCCGGGATAAGGTATTCCGCACCAGCTCAGGCATTTCGCTGCTAAACACTCATTTTGATGTATAGATCATTTCAGAGGTGGTTTTTCGCGTTTGGAAAGGAGCGGTTTCTATGTCTGCTATTGATACATTCCTACAGATGGTCCACGATTCAGACAATATTGTATTTTTCGGCGGTGCCGGCGTTTCCACAGAAAGCGGCATCCCTGATTTCCGCAGTAAAGACGGGCTGTATAACCAGCATTACAAATATCCGCCGGAAACGATGCTGTCCCACACGTTTTATGAACAGCACACCGATGAATTTTACCGGTTCTACCGGGACAAAATCCTGAACGCGTCCCTTTCGGCCCAGCCGAATATGGCCCACAAAAAGCTGGCTGAACTGGAACAGGCGGGCAAGCTGAAAGCCGTCATTACCCAGAATATCGACGGTCTCCATCAGAAAGGCGGCAGTAAAAACGTCCTGGAACTGCACGGCAGTATCCACCGCAATTTCTGCCAGCACTGCCATAAATTCTTTGATGCCCAATACATTAACCAGACGACAGGCATCCCCAAATGTGATGCCTGCGGCGGTACCATCAAGCCCGATGTCGTCCTCTACGAAGAAGGCCTGGACAATGATGTCATCGAACAATCACTATACTACATCAGTCATGCCGATATGCTCATCATCGGCGGTACCAGCCTCGTCGTCTATCCGGCTGCCGGCCTCGTGCGCTACTATCACGGCCACAAACTGGTACTCATCAACAAATCGAGCACCGATATGGACCATACGGCCGATCTGGTACTCCATGACCCCATCGGTGAAGTCTTTTCCAAAATAAAACTGTAAACCATCAGGCCCGCAGGGGTCCGGGAGATACCATGTAAGTAAGAAAGCTGTCGCATCAGGCAAACTGATATGCGACAGCTTTTTGAGTTTGAAGGAGACTATGGTAAATGTAAAGGCGCCTATTTTCCTGCTTCCTGTTTCTGCAATACGCTGTGACGGTTGCCGTATACGAGGTAAATCAGCAGTCCCAGTACGGACCAGCCGCCAAAGAGGATGAGCGTATGGGGAGACAATTCAGAGAAAATGAAGGCACAACAGATGAACCCCAGGGGAGCAATGATGTGCACGGCGGGGCAGCGGAATCCGCGCGGTTTGTCGGGATAGACACGGCGCAGGATGAGGATGCCCACACAGGAGCAAAGGAAGGCAAAAATCGTGCCGGCGCTGCATGTTTCCGCTACGATGTGTATGGGTGTAAATCCCGTAATGCAGGCTACGACAACACCGATGATGATCTGAATGATATAGGGCGTATGGAATTTAGGATGCACTTTATAGAGGCTCATGGGCATGAGTCCATCACGGCTCATGGAATAGAGAGCGCGGCTCTGGGCAAAGAGCATGCCCAGGACGACCGTGGAAAGGCCGCAGATGGCGCCCGTACCTACGATAGCCGACCCCAGATGGAGGCCGATATATTCGAGGACATAGGAAGCAGGAGCGGCTGTATCCAGCATCGGATAGGGCACGACGCCGGTCATGGCCGCGCAGACGGCGATATACAGGATGGTACAGATAGCCAGGGCCAGGATGATCCCGATGGGCATATCCCGTTTCGGATTCTTCGTTTCTTCAGCTGCAGTAGACAGGGCATCAAACCCGAGGTAGGCAAAAAACAAGACGGCTGTGCCGGCAAATACACCCTGCATGCCAAACGGCAGGAACGGCTGCCAGTTGGCCGGTTCAATGTGCGGGGCTGCCAGGAATAAAAACAGGAATATGGTGCCGATTTTGACGAAGACGAGAATGCGGTTGACCTTGGCGCTTTCCCGGACACCGACGACGAGAAGGGCCGTTGCCAGCAGGACGATGAGCACGGCGGGAAGATTGATGATGCCCCCGTCGGCAGGAACGCTGGTAAGGGCCTTTGGCAGGTCGATGCCGCAGGAGTGAAGAATACCGACAAAATAAGCAGACCAGCCACCGGCAACGGCACTGGCGCCGACAGAATATTCCAGGATCAGACTCCAGCCGACCCACCAGCCAAAAATTTCTCCCAGGGATGCATAAGCGTACGTATACGAGCTTCCCGATACGGGGAGAAAGGATGCCAGTTCGGAATAAGCCAGGCAGACAAACGCGCAGGTTATGGCGGCAAATACGAAAGACAGCATGAGTCCTGGTCCGGCGTATTTGGCAGCTCCGATACCGGTCAGAACAAAGATCCCCGTGCCGATGATGATTCCCAGCCCCATGAGGGTAATGTCAAAGGCGCCCAATGCCTTTGTCAGCTTTTTTTCCTGGGTATGGGCCAGCAAATCATCAAAGGATTTGCGACGTAATAGATTCATATACTTTCCTCCATTTCTTATTATATTTTCCTATTTTATAAGAAAACATAAAAAATATCCCTTTGTGAACCCATTCTAACATACTACAACAAAAAAATCTATGACAATATACTATCATCAACATGGACATTTGTAAATATAAAAAAGACACGGAACCATCTGTTCTATCACGATTCCGCGTCTCTTTACTGTATTAAAAATATACCAATGTTACACCGTCGCCGCCATTCTGGGCATCGTCAAGCTTATATTGTTTGACAAAGGGCTGTTCATCCAGGAATGCATGGACGGCTCTTCGCAGGGCCCCGCTGCCTTTTCCGTGGATGATACGGACCGGACTGAACCCGGCAGCCAGAGCCTGATCGAGGAACCGTTCGATTTCGGGAATCGCTTCGGGCCCGGTCTTGCCGATGATGTTGAGTTCCGTCGCAACCGCTCCGGTCCGGATAGGCCGGAAGGACGAACGGCTCTGCTCTCTCTTTTCTTCCTGCTGTTCTTTCTTTAGTTCTGACAGATAAGGCGCGCTGATGTCCTGTATCTTGACGCGGACGGTCATGCCGCGCACGGAAACAGTCACCTTCCTGCCATGGATTTCTTCTACCGTCCCGAGTCCATCGAGGGAATTGATATAAACCTGCTGGCCCGTTTTGAGCTGTGCCGGATCGATAGGGTCGCGATGAGGTTTCTCTGCTTCTGGCAGGGAAATCTGCTGGATGGCACGACGGGCCTGTTCGATGGCCTTCATCCGTTCTTTTTCGCTCAGTGATTCCTTCGATTGGGCCTTTAATTCCCGGATGATTTTTTCCGCTTCCAGACGCAGATTGCGTTTCATATCGACGGCCTGCCGCCGGCTGGAATCGATGATATCCTGTCTTTTAGAACTTACCTTTTCTTTTTCCCTGCGGAGTTCTTCTTCGGTCTGACGCGCCCTGGCCAGTTTCGCCTGCAGCTCCTGTTCTTCTTCATCCATTCGTTTGGACTGGGCATTGAGTTTGGTCAGGATGGCTTCCATATCGACATCCTGGGCCCTGCTGCGCAGTTCTCTCGCTTCATCGAGGATTTCTTTGGGCATGCCCAGCCGTTCGCTGATGCTGAAGGCATGGGAACTGCCTGCCGAGCCGATGCGCAGCTTATACGTCGGCTTCAGGGTATTGACATCGAATTCGACGTGACCATTTTCAATCCCCGGCGTATTATAGGCAAAGTTTTTCAAATCATTATAATGAGTCGTCACCATGACATAGGGGCCCTTAGTGTACAAATCCTTTAAGATGGCGATGGCAATGGCACTGCCTTCGGCAGGATCCGTCCCCGATCCCAGTTCATCCGCCAGGATCAGGTCATCGGGGCCGCAATGTTTCAGGATATAAATCAGCTGCTTCATATGGCTGGAAAAGGTACTCAGGTTCTGGGAAATATCCTGTTCGTCGCCAATATCGGAAAAAACGTCCCGGAATACGGGCAGCTCCGACCCTTCCATGACGGGCAGGAATAGTCCGGCCTGATGCATGAGTACCAGAAGGCCCAGGGTCTTCATGGATACGGTCTTGCCCCCCGTATTCGACCCGGTAATGAGCAGAATCCGGTATTCCCCTCCTATGATAATCGTATTGGGTACGACCTTTGCGGCGTCAATCAGCGGATGCCGTGCCTGGATGAGCTTTACCATCCGCCTTTTGGAAATAACCGGCCGTGTCGCTTTCATAGAAAGAGCCAGCTGCGCCTTGGCAAAGATGAATTCCAGCTGCCCGACGGCATAGGTGCTGTCGTAGAGATTTTCATAATCCCCGGCAATAAGAGCTGTCAGGCGGCGGAAAATCTTCTCGATTTCCCGCGTTTCAGCAATACGGGCGGCCTGCAGGTCATTATTGGCGCTCACAATGGCCATGGGTTCGATGTACAGCGTAGCCCCGCTGGCCGATGTATCATGGACAATACCGGGAAAGGCATGGCGGTATTCCTGCTTTACCGGTATGACATACCGGTTATTGCGGACCGTAACCAGGGCATCCTGGAAATATTTCTGGTATTCTTTATTCTGCAGTACATTGTGAACGTATCGTTTCGTCTGCCGTTCCAGTTCGGAAATCCGCGTTCTCAGGCGCAGCAGCTCAACAGACGCATTATCGCGGATCTGATGATTCTGATCAAATACCTGGGCAATTTTGTGAATGACAAGGGAAAAATCACCGATAACCGAGGCCTGACCGGACAGTCGGGGGTAATCGCTTTCTTTTTCTGAAAAATATGCCTTGATTTCACCATACCGCTGGGCGTTCTGCCAGATATCGATGCAATCCTGTCCGTCGAGGGTGACATCCCGTTTAGCCTTTTCCAGCGCCGGACGGATATCGGTAATCCCGCCAAAAGGCACTGAGGCTTCCCGCTGCAGACAATGCCAGGCTTCTTCCGTATCGGCAAGACGGGCTTCGACTGTATCTGCATCGGATTCGGGACGCAGATGGCGGGCAATCTCCTTGGAAAGTCGTGACGGAGCCAGCCTGACAAGCTGGTTCTGCACCTGATAAAATCCCAAAATCCGCATACTACGTTTATTCATATAGGGTAAAGCTCCTTTTATTTCATGAATTAAGCACTATCGTTGTTCCTTATACGATGCCATGGAAGAAATGGCCTCGTGTGACATGCTGGTCCTCTTTTCCCAGAACCATGGTTTCCCTGCCTTCCAGCAGCCGTACATAGCGGGCTGTCTGCGCCGATACCCAGTCTGCACTGCGTCCCCGGCCTTCGATGCGCAGCCGGCAGATATGAGCTTCCTGCAATTGCTTATAATACGGCGCCATATCCAGATCACGGTTATTGAGGATATGATTGCGGCAGAACGGGTCGGTCACGACAGGGAAATGCATGCCGTGGCGGTCTTTCAGCGACAGATGCCGGCCGCCACAGGCGCCATGACAGTGCCCCTTTCCGTCTTTACTGAGGAAGGCAGCGGCCTGGCAGAACTCGGTAATCATCATTTCAATCCGGCCTTCTGCCAGTACTTCTACCGGAACCGGTACGTGCCGGACAATCCGGCTGATCTGTTTCAACGTCAGTTCTGGAGACAACGTCAGTTCACAGCATCCGGCATGAATATAGACCTGCGCACTTTCACTATTGAAAATGTTGAGTGACCAGTCGGCACTGCAGGGAAGGGACAGGCCTTCTGATTCCAGTAATGGGAATATGCCCACATTACCCGCATAGACGCCGGAAATTCCCGCTTTTGCGGCCAGCCGGAGTTCCGTCCGTACGGCAGCTGCCTGACGAGGCCACATGACCCTTGGCGTCGCCGCCCAGAGTTCACGGCCATACGATGCGGCAAGGGCAGCCACGTGATTCCACTCCTGGGCCGTCACGAAATGATGGTCGTACGTTTCACCGCCATATATGATCCGTCCGGCACCTGCTTTGAGGGCCGCCTCCGCCTGCATGGGAGAATCACAGCGCACAGTGATACAGGGGGCCGTATCGGCTATCGATGCTGTCCTCACAAAAGCCATATCCGTTTCTACTCTTCCTGCAGACGGGCGATCGTAGCCGGACAGTATATCCTGCTCCAGGCGGATAGCAGCATCACGGCGCAGTTCATTCAGGATACTGGCCGGAATCATGTACTTTTCATCCCAGACAGACGCTTCTTGCAGAGTAAAGCACGTATCTCCCAGCCGGGCCAGCTGTCCTTCCACCCAGGATTGCGTTGCCGGCCGGCGGTTTGCCAGTTCCGGCTGGAAGGAGGAGACAGCCTCTGCCGTGTGACCCGATTCATCCCAAAGAGTCAGGCGCAGATTTCCCTGTCCATCACAGTCTACATGGCCATAGACTGGAATTTTCCGGGTCAGTCCCGGATCAGCTGCTCCTGTGTCCGGCACACGGTTGCCCGGTATATCTGCCGTTATGGTATGGCGGCTCAGATGGTCTTTCAAAAAATCTGACTGATAAGTGCGGTTGAAACTCTGGTTCAATTGCTCTTCTGCTTCTCTGAGGCAGCGTTTCTGCTCTGCCGCAGGCTGACGCCAGCTGTCCAGTATACTCCGATAGGCGCCCACCACAGAGCGCACATATCCACAGCCTTTCATGCGCCCTTCAATTTTGAGCGATGATACGCCGGCAGACAAGAGTTCATGTATATAGGAGGAACTATTCAGATCCTTCAGACTCAGTATATAGGATTCGTTCCGGGTCAGAGCCGTATCGCCGTCATACAACTGATACGGCAGGCGGCATGGCTGGGCACAGGCACCACGGTTCCCGCTGCGGCCGCCAATGAAGCTGCTCATCAGGCATTGTCCGGAATAAGCCATGCAGGAGGCGCCGTGAATAAAGATTTCAATGGCGGCGTGAGCATGGGCACAAATATAGTGGATTTCTGTAAGGGGCAGTTCCCGGGCCAGTACGACCTGGGTAAAACCGAGCCGTTCCAGGAAGCGCACGCCATTCAGATCCGATACGGTCATCTGGGTACTGCCATGGAGCGGCAGATGCGGTACGACACGGCGGACGATGGCAGCTACGGCCAGGTCCTGCACGATGATGCCATCGACAGCCAGGTCATCGAGTTGTTTGAGATATGCCGTCAGATCCGGTATTTCAGCATCTGCCATGAGAATATTCACGGTAACATATATTTTGACTCCTGCCAGATGGGCCATCCGAACGGCCTGGGTCATTTCTTCTTCATTCAGATTATGAGCAAATTTACGGGCATTAAATCCCTTTCCTCCCAGATAAATCGCATCGGCACCCGCATCGATGGCAGCGCGTACCGTATCCAGTGATCCTGCCGGAGCCAGTAATTCAGCCATAGTTCCTCCTCAAATCCATAGTATTTTATACGTAATTTTTATTTTACCACTTCTGTTTCACCCTTAGCAATGTCTTTTGTCTGTGCCATCAGCGCTTTACCAAAAAAACGGCCACATGCCAAAGCATGTGACCGTTGTACCAGCTATGAACTTAGTGTTTCTTCGTAATCTGGCCGGAGATGACGATTCTCTGTACTTCGTTGGTGCCTTCATAGATCTGCATGATCTTAGCATCACGAACGAGTTTTTCAACCGGATATTCACGGCTGTAGCCGAAACCGCCGAGGATCTGGATAGCGTCGAGAGCTACCTGTACGCACATATCGCCGCAGAAGCATTTGCAGATAGCAGCTTCACGGGAGTAGTTGTAACGGCCATTCTTTCTTTCATCATAGTATTTGTTGAGGAAGTTGATGATAGAGGAACGACCAACTTCTGTCTGGATATCCATATCAGCCAGTTTGAAAGCGATAGCTTCGTGTTTGATGATCGGTTTGCCGAATGTCTGACGAACCTGAGCGTATTTAACAGCTTCGTCGATACCGCGCTGGGCAATACCAACTGCCAGGGAGCCGATCATAGGACGAGCGAGGTCCAGTGTCTGCATAGCATAGATGAAGCCTTTGCCTTCTTCGCCTACGAGGTGGTCAGCCGGGATATGAACGTCCTGGAAGATAACTTCCGTCGTGTTGGAGAGACGGATGCCCATCTTGTTTTCTTCAGCGCCAATGGAAACGCCTTCGCGGTCACGTTCTACGATGAAAGCGGAGATGCCTTTTACACCCTTCGATTTATCGGTTACAGCGAATACGGTGTAAACGGAAGCAACGCCGCCGTTGGTGATGAAGCATTTCGTGCCGTCGATGACATATTCGTCGCCAACTTTTTTAGCTGTCGTTTTGCTGTTGGAAGCATCAGAACCAGCATCCGGTTCAGTTAAGCAGAATGCGCAGAAGCCCGGTACCGGAGCTTTTTCAGACGTTTTTTCGCCATTGAGGAAATCAGCATAGAGTTTTTTCTGTTCGTCATTGCCGTGCTGCAGAATCGGTTTCAGGCCGAGGGAGGAAGCAGCTACTGCTGTAGCAAAGCCAGCATCAACTTTGGACAGTTCTTCGTATGCAGCGGCTACTGTGTAGTAGTCCTGGCCGAGACCGCCGTATTCTTCCGGAATTTCCAGAGCCGTCAGGCCGAGGTCAACAGCGCCTTTGTAGAGTTCAAGAAGTTTTTTGCCTTCTTCTGTTTCCGGTGTCAGTTCCGGAGCGTTGTCCAGTTCCGGTACGAGCGGCATAACTTTCTTTTCTGCATAGTCCTTCGCCAGATTAACGATGTCCCACTGATCCTTGTTAAGAATATAACCCATTTTACATCTCTCCTTTGATTAAAGTCATAGCCATGAAATAGTATAGTACAGGCTATGCCATTTGGGGCTATTAATTATATCATACAGCTACCCGCTATGACGGTAACTGCTGAAATCAATTATATACACTCGATGATTCACGCTATATGTTCATTATATCACATAATATCTGTTTTGTAGACTCTTAATTTAAATATTTACAAAAATATTTAACACGGGGCCTGCAATCCGGACACATACTTCTTTTACTGTTCCCTGTAAATAGGAAATATAGAAAATCATCTGTCCGGTTTATGTTATTTCCATCACATACTCAGTATGATATACTTTTTTTCTGCAATTGTCTATCCCTTTATGCTAATAATTTCAAAATATTATGCTTGTATTGCAATTTCTTAGTTTTGGCTTATCATCCCTTTCCTTATAAAAAAAGCTCTGCATGAATGGATGTTCACACAGAGCTTTTTGCTATGCCCGGAAACGGGTACTCATTTCATAGGCAGGATATGCATTCAGGCCAGACTGCGGTACAGGCGGGCAATGACATCGCCTGTTACTTCATACGCCGTAGACGCGACAGCCCCCGTCGGCAGTGTCAGCCGGACATAGGCTGCAATTTCGTCTTCCGTAAGGGAAATCCGTTCCGGCATGAGGCTGTGCAGACAGTCCGTAAAGTCCTCAAGACCGGAAAATCCCAGGATATCCCAGACTTTTTCCACTTTATCTGCCATTGTTTCTGCCATGAGCTGCATATATCCCGGCAATAACAGGCCATTCGCCCGGCCATGGGACAATCCCTTATAATAGGTCAGCTGATAGCCCATACCGTGGACCAGTGTCGTCCCGGTCTGGGCGATGACGATGCCAGCAGCCGTCGCGCCGTACATCAGGTCTTCCCGGACGGCATAAGGAATAGTTCCTTCCAGATCCGTCAGATGGGGACCGAGGAAACGCATCGCTTCTTCTGCCCAGACGTCACTCATGGGGGTCGATTTCCGCGACATGTATCCTTCGATGGCGTGAGACAAGGCATCGATAGCCGTATCTATCGTGACGGTTGTACTGACGCTTTCCGTAAAGGACGGATCCGCATAGGAGAGTACAGGAAAAATAAGCGGTGTATTTACCGATTGTTTCGTCCCGGCGGCGGGATTGGTCAGCACGCCGACTTTGGTCACTTCACTGCCCGTTCCGGATGTCGTCGGTACGGTCACGATAGGCAGCGGGCGGACATAAGGACCGGTAAACAGTGCTTTATCGTCGAGATCATTCGTACACAGGAGAGCAATGACTTTGGCGGCATCCATGGGCGATCCGCCGCCGATTCCGATGACAAAATCGACATGTTCCGCTTTGCCAAATTCAGCTGCCTTACGAACTGTTTTTATAGATGGGTTGTTTTCTATCTGGTCAAACAGTACCCACGTCATACCGGCTGATTTCAGAGCCTCCGTTACGGCTTTCTGGGATCCATTGATTTTGGCAGAATGGCGTCCCGTCACAATCAGCGCCTTCTGCCCCAGTTTCTTCAAATCCTTCCCTGCCCCGTTCAGGCAATCTTTGCCAAAAAACAGGCGGGTCGGCATTTCATACATAAACATGAGAGATAGCCTCCTATTATTTCTGCTTCATCATTTCCTGCATGGCTTTATATTCCTGGCCCAGTGCTTCGTATTCCAGGATATCCTTATGGACGGCATCGACTTCTTCCTGCCGGAGGGCCCGGACAAATTTAAAAGGCGTCCCATACACCATGGAACGGGGCTGGATGACTTTGTTCTGGGTAATCATGGTCCCTGCCCCGATGATGCATTCTTCTCCGATATCGGCATTGGCCAGAAGGACGGCGCCCATGCCGACCAGTGTACCACTGCCGATATGTTTGCAATGGATAACGGCATTGTGTCCTACCATGCAGTAATCGTCCAGCACGAGAGGGTCGCCGGGATCAACATGAACGACGGTATTATCCTGGATATTGACCCCCTTGCCGATTATGATTTCATTATCATCACCACGGACGACGACGCCGGGCCACAGATTGGCCCCTTTTTTTATGGTAACCTTGCCAATGACGGTTACATTGTCTGCCAGATAGGCACCGGGATCAATGTCTGGCCACTGGCCGCGAAAGGGATAAATATATGCCATACGAATTCCTCCTGTACTATTTCATTATGTTACACAGTCATTATATACCATTCCACCGGGAGGCACAAAACAGATGCATCTCCTATTTCAGATTGTTGCGGAAGAACTCCCGGTCTTCCGGCAAAATACGCCATGCCTGGGAATCGTGCTCCGTAATCGGCCGGACGGGCCTGCAGGGAACGCCGAAAGCCAGGTAATTGTCGGGAATGTCCTTCGTCACAACCGATCCGGCACCGATGACCACATTATTACCGATGTGTACTCCGCCCAGGACAGCCACGTTAGCAGCAATCCAGACGTTGTTCCCGATATGGATATCCTCTGCAAATTCCGCCATGGTCATGCGCCCGTCTTCGCTCAGGCCCAGCCGTTCCTGCGGAAGAAGGGGATGATTGGTTGCCAGGAGGGAAACGTTGGGTCCGATGCATACGTTATCGCCAATGAATACGCGGGCATCATCCATGACGACCAGGTTGAAATTAGCAAAAAAATTTTCTCCGATAAACGTGTGGCACCCGTAATTGAACTGTAGAGGCCCCTGAAAATAAAATATCTGCCCTATACGTCCCGTAATCTGGCGCATAAGTTCTGCCCTGCGGGGATCGGTCTCATCCAGTCCGTTGTATTCCCGGCACAGCCGGTGGGTGCGCCGTTTGATTTTCACCAGTTCTTCGCACCGGTTATTAAATATATGGCCCGAAACGATTTTTTCTTCCTCTGTCATGATACGCCTCCATTATTCTACACCAGGAAAACTATCGACAAACTGAATACGGATATCGGGAAAAGAATCGACAAACTGGATGGTAAAATCTTCCCCGTATCCGACAAACTGCCATTCGCCTATGTCATCGGGAAAGGAATCGACGGTTTTCACGCGCAAGTCAGGAAAACTCTGTACGACCTGTACCCGTATATCGGGAAAGGAATCGACGACCCGTACCTTCCCGGCCAGGCGGATGCCCTTATAATATCCATCGCTGTTGATGGCGGTCGCTGCCAGCGCGGCTGCCTGGACACAGAACAGACAGATAACCAGCAGGAAAACCCGCAGGACTGGCATGAATGATTTCATAATACGAACATCCTTTCTGTGTATATCTCTGTTAAACCGGCTCAATCCATGATACAATCAATAAGACAACGATTCTGAAAATGAGGTGTTCCTATGCCAAAAAAAATATATGCTGTACGAAAAGGCCGCCAGACCGGACTGTTCACTACCTGGGCTGAATGTCAGAAACAGGTAACCGGCTATGCCGGAGCCCGGTTTAAAGGATTTACCAATGCAGAAGAAGCCATGCGCTGGCTGTCCGGAGATGACACCGCCGGTTCCCATACGGCACAGCCTGCCGGTCGTCGCCAGATTCATGCAGTCAAAGGACCCCGGCTGTCCCCGGAACAGACAACCGATACAGACCAGGATTATATCATTTATACCGACGGTTCGTGCCTGAAAAATCCCGATGGCCCCGGCGGCTGGGCCATGGTCGCCCGCACTACCGCTACCGGTGCCGTTTCCGAACAGTCTGGCGGCCATCCTTCTACGACCAATAACCGGATGGAACTGACAGCGGCTATCAAGGCCCTGCAATGGGCTCCAGCCGGTTCACGGGTCGCTCTCTATACAGACAGCCAGTATCTTAAAAACGGCATTACCCGCTGGCTGGCTGCCTGGAAGCGCCGGGGCTGGAAAAAAGCAGACGGGACTCCCGTACTCAATCAGCAGCTCTGGATGGCTCTCGATGCATTGTATGCCAGTCACATCGTGACCTTTCACTGGGTCAAAGGCCACGCCGGTGTCGATCTGAACGAGCGCTGTGACCAGCTGGCCAAAAAAGAAGCCATGAAATACTAGAGCCGTCTCCGGACCAGACCGGCCAGTACGATGCCGGCGCAGCCCGTTACCACCTGGGGCCAGCTCATCATGAAACTGAGTGTCTGTCCCGCCGCTGCCGGCAGTGCCACGCTGAGCAGCACTACCTGTGTTCCCCCATAGAGAATACCGGCTTTAAGGACCGGTCCGGCAAAAACGGCAGTCCGGCTGCGGCGGAAGACGTGTGCCCAGGCCATGTAGCAGATATTGCCCAGGGCAATGACCGGAATCATCAGAACCAGCGGCAGCTGTCCCTGCAAGAATGCCCCCACTGGCAGAATCAGGCCGATGATACAGGCCCTGCAGGAGCCGGTCTGCCAGATAGAAAGAATCATGACCGCATTGAGAAGACTGCCAATAAAAAACATATTTACCGGACCCGGCAGCGGCACGACCAGGCGGATGCTCTGCATCACCAGAGCCAGTGCCAGAAAAAATGCCAGCCGGACCCAGACTTTCCAACTATCATCCATATGTGCTTCCCCCTGCCCTCTTCTGTCTGTCAGAAAGGGCATTTTTTACGTTCCCCTTTCATGTTCCCGGCCCCGGCCGCTGTTCCTGCCTGTAACGCTCTACTGGCTGACCACATTGACAGGATCGCCATCGAAGAAATGACGGACATCTTCTGCAATGATCTGCACCAGCCGCTGCCGTGTTTCCAATCCTTTCCAGCCCATGTGAGGCGTCAGGATGACATGTTCCATCGTATATAACGGGCTGTCCGCCACCGGTGGTTCTACTTCCTGTACATCCAGTCCGGCTCCTGCCAGACGATGCTGCTGAAGAGCTTCTATCAGTGCCGTTTCGTCGATGATGGCACCGCGGGCCGTATTGATGATGCAGGCCGACGGTTTCATCAGGGCTATGGCGTCCCTGTCGATGAGATGACGCGTTTTTTCCGTCAACGGGCAGTGAATGGACAGATAATCGCAGGTCTTTAGGACCGTTTCCAGATCCGTATAGGTAATGTGGTCTTCATCAGGGCGGGGCGTACGCGTATACACCACGATTTCCATACCGAGAGCGATGGCGATTTTCATGACTTCCCTTCCAATATGGCCGGCTCCGATGATTCCCAGCACTTTCCCATTCACTTCTCCATGGGGCACCAGGAGATGATCGGTGAAATTGCGCCGGTCCCCTTTTGTCAGCATAGCCATCTGCACTCTCATAGACGATGCCAGATTGAGGAGCAGCATGACCGCCGTATGGGCTACGCGCTGTGTGCTGTAGGCAGGGATATTGCATACGGTTATCCCCTTATCCTTTGCCGCCTGTATATCGATATTATTATAACCTGTGCCTGCTTCTACAATGAGTTTCACGCTATCGGGAAATTGTTGTATGATTTCAGCCGGGACAGGCATCTCCTTCGTTATGACCGCAGCGGCTCCGTCAATCCGTTCCACGATTTCGTCTCCCTTACTGTCATCATACACGACCGTATCGGGTGAAAGGACGGAGAAATCCAGTTTCCCATCATAATTCATCTTGTCACCATTCAGTACGACTACACGTTGGTTCATCATCATCCACTCCTTTATACCGGCTGGAATCATGCTGCATTCATCCTATACAGCTGCCGTATACTTCTATGCTATTATTGTATCCCAAAGCAGACAAAAAACAAAGAATCAAAGCAAAAAAACAGAGGCTATTCTCCGGGAACAGCCTCCGTCGTTCATTTCTATTTCCATTCAGATTGCTGGTTCTGGTACCAGGCATACGTTTTTTTGATCCCTTCGGGAAGTTTCATGGCGGGAACGATACCCAGTGTCTGCTTCAATGCATCATTACTCAGCACCGAGCGCAGGATGTCACCGGTACGTGCTTCTGTGTAGTGCACATCAGCGGCATGTCCGACGGCTTCTTCAAAGCAGCGGATCAATTCGTTGATACTCGTTTCATTTCCCGTCGATACATTGAGCGTATGGAATCCGGTGAGTGGCAATGCCTGTATAATGGCATCGGCTATGTCCCCGGCATAGACAAAGTCCCGGGTCTGCCGGCCGTCACCGTAGACAGTAATTGCCCTGCCCATGGACAGGAGTTTGCAGAAAATGCTGACTACGCCGCCTTCCCCTTTTTCTCCCTGCCGTTCTCCGTATACATTGGCAAAGCGGAACACCGTCGCATCGAGACCGTACAGTTCATGATAGACCCGCAGATAGTGTTCCGTCGTCATTTTCGTAATGCCATACGGTGAAGACGGTTTGAGCATTTCTGTTTCTGCCAGGGGAATCCGGGGATTATCCCCATACACAGCCGCACTGGAAGAAAACAGGACATGAGGCACGTGAAAGGCACGGCAGCAATCCAATATATGCAGGATCCCTTCCAGATTGATCTGAAGATCCAGAACCGGATCGGCAACAGAGGTCGGCACCATGGTCTGTGCAGCCAGGTGTATGACCGCATCAAACGAATGACGGGCAAACAAGCGTTCAAGGGCAGACATATCCCGTACATCTCCCGTTACCAGTTCCATGCCTTGTGGCACATTCTCTGCCGAACCACTTGTCAGATTGTCAAAGACTACGACATGCATGTCTGCCATGGCATGAAGTTTTTCCAATACATGGGAGCCAATAAACCCCGCCCCGCCGGTTACTAATATATTCATCATATCCCTGTCCTCATATCATTTTTCTGTCGGACAAAACAGTATATGTTTTGCCACGTTTTATTTTCATTATACACCACTTGTGACATAAATGGGATATACGTTGACAAAAATTAACTTTACTTAAAAACATCCCGGTCCTGCTGCTTCCGTACCAGCTCTGCGAGATGACGGATTTCATCCAGCCCGGCCTCTGTCTGCTGATTCTGGGAATGGAACTGCAGGAGCGTATCGTAATAACCCTGTTCGTCTGCCAGTTGCCGGCTTACGGGGTATGCCAGTTCAAAATACAGGCAGAGGACGCCCACATAAAAATCCATACGGGTCTTTTTATCTTCTGTACGGATGGTCCGCATCCTGCGGGCCTGTGCCATGACAGATTCCGAAACAGACTGCGTCTTCAGCCGGGATAAATCGGTATGCCAGATATTATTCGTTCCTGCCAGCTGCGTCACATAGACGCGGAAAATGTCAATTTTATCGGCATCCCGGATAAGCTGGCAGAACTGCTTCTGCCGCGGTGTGAGCCCGTCAGGGAGCCTGAAGACATTGTGCTGTTCCACCGCCAGGCGGATCAGGCTGTCTTCTGACGCATCGGAAAGAAAATCCCGGATATGTCCCTCGTCGAATAAATAATGCGCCCCATATCGGGCATGGTCTACGGAACGGTAATCGATGAACGTATGATATTCCCGGAGCTGCTCAAACCGTCCGATATCATGGAGTACCCCTATACACCAGGCAAGGTCTGTATCCGCATCAGACAAGGATATCCCATGGGCCAGTTTCTCTATGATCCGGCTCACCCGGATGGAATGCTGATACTTCAGCACGATGCCAGCATCACTACGATCAAAATCCCGGACATACGCAGCAAAACACCGGATGACGCGGTTACGATTTATATTCATGCTCCAGCTCCCTCATAGCGACGTACTCTGAAATCAGTCAGACCGCCTATGTCCTGATTCCGGTTCATCTTATTTCACCGATTCGTTCCCCGGACACAGGTCCTGCAGGAAGCACTGGTCACAAAGCGGTTTCCTTGCCTTGCAGACGCGGCGGCCATGCCAGATAAGCCAGTGATGGGCCCGGCTCCACCATTCTTTGGGGATAGCCTTCTGAAGCCCCTTTTCTACTTCCAGAGGGGTGCTGCCTACAGCCAGCTGAAGCCGGTTGGACACGCGGAACACATGGGTATCTACGGCGATAGCCGGCGTATCGTAGAGGATACTGACCAGTACATTGGCGGTCTTACGGCCCACGCCGGGAAGTTTGACCAGTTCATCGAATGTACGCGGCACTTCTCCGTGATATTGCTCACAGAGGATAGCACAATTGGCCAGGATATTTTTTGCTTTACTATGATAGAGTCCGCATGTACGGATTTTTTCTTCCAGACCGGTAAGGCCCAGAGTCAGCATTTTTTCCGGCGTATTATATTCAGGAAACATCGTGGCAGTCACCACATTGACCCGTTCATCCGTACACTGGGCCGATAGTATGACCGCTATCATCAATTCAAACGGTGACGAGTAATGGAGAGCCGGCTTCATGATGCCATATTGATCCTGAAACCGCTGCAGCATTTCATTTTTGACTTGTTTTGTTACTTTCATTTATCTTCCTCACTTGTTTCAATCACTTCATTGAGACTTCCCATTTCGTAACCGCCCAGGTCCAGCGATACATAGGTAAAGCCACATTGGCGCAAAGCCTGTACAATATCCTTGCGGTGAGCCAGAATAGCCGGGATTTCCTCTTCACCCACTTCTATCCGTGCCACGTCGCCGTGATAGCGGACGCGCAGCGATCCTTTGATATACGGTGCAATATACTGTTCTGCTTTGTCAATCATGGAAAGGCGCTGCGGCGTCAGTTCTACGCCATAGGGGATACGGCTGGCCAGGCAGGCGGCACTCTGCTTATCCCAGGTCCTGAGGCCCAGTTCCCGCGACAGTGCCCGGATATCGGCCTTGGTAATCCCCGCTTCTATCATGGGGCTGCGGACCGCATCAGCCATTTCTTCCAACGCTTTCATGCCAGGGCGGAAATCACCCAGGTCATCTACGTTGCCACCGTCAACGACCCAGTGATACCCTTCCTGTTTTGCCAGATCTACCAGTGCCGTAAAGCGGATTTTTTTGCAGATATAGCAGCGGTTCTTCGGATTTTTTACAAACTCCGGATCGGAAAATTCCGTGGAATGGACGACGAGATGGCGGATACCGATGTCAGCTGCCATGTCGCGGGCATCCTGTTCTTCACTTTCCGGAAGCGTCGGCGAGACAGCCGTTACCGCTAAAGCCTTGTCACCCAACACATCATGGGCCGTATAAGACAGGAAGGTACTGTCAACCCCGCCGGAAAAACCGATGACGACACTTCCCATTTCGTTTAATATAGTACGTAATTTTTCATATCGTTTTTTCGTTTCTGGTTCAATCATGGTATCCTCTTCTTTCTCTCATGTATATAGGTATAAAACCGGTCAATCTGCTGGCGGATTTCTTCTGGAAGATAAGACGCCGCCTTCTGGCACATCGGCTCCGGTATACCATAGTATGCTTCGGCAATACTGCCGGCAATGGCAGCCTGTGTATCCGTATCTCCACCCAGGGAAATCGCATTACGTACGGCGTCTTCGTAATCCGTGCTTTCCAGAAATGCCTCGATGGCTTCCGGTACGCTGCAGGATGTCCGCGAGGTAAATACGTAATCGCGGCGTATATCCTCCAGTCTCCGGTCCAGCGGATAAAACCGGTCGTGGAGATAGATGCGCATGTCATCACGCCGGATTCCTGTACGGGCCAGATAGATAGCCGACGCAACAGCAACAGCTCCCCGGACGGCTTCTTCCGTATTATGAGTGACCACGGCTGTAAGTTCAGCCAGATATTGTGTTTCTGCCAGCGTATCAGTCAGCCATCCTGCGGGAGCGACACGCATAGCGGCTCCATTGGCCCAACTGCCATACGGCCCCATGTCATCGCTTTCATACCAGCGGATGAACCGCGGTCCGTACCCGACACCAGGAAACCGGCGGCACCAGTGCCGGAGATACTGGCATAGAAGCGGCGTAACAGCCCGTCCCTGCGCCCGGCTTTCCATCAATGCCTGGCTTACGGCTACTGTCGTCACCGTATCATCAGTGAACCGGCAGCCCTCTCCCCAGAACGGAAACTCTTTCGTCTTGATGGATGCAGCCCCATCCACAGGATTTTCATAAACAGAACCGGCTATATCGCCGATAATCGTTCCCCACATCCGATGATCACCCCACCTGTAAGGAAATTAGAATCGTATTTATTATATCACAAGGAATAAGAGAAAAAAAAGCATACAAAGAGAGATTTTATCCTCCTTGTATGCTTTTGAATCAGGTTCTAATTATTGAAAATGAGCGGCTTCTTCCGTCAGAATCTGATGGCGCAGTTCAGAAAGACGTGTGCTACGCTGTACCCACATGGTTTCCGGGTTGACGAGACGCTTGTATTCCGGCCACAGCGTGTCGATTTCCCGGTCTGCATATGCCATGATTTCCTTCAGCGTCGGCGGCGTATAGACGAGTTCGCCTTTGACGAACACCGGCTGCAGCATAGTCCGGACCGTAAAGGAACCGGCAGGGATGACGCGGAAACGCCACGGTGTCTTATCACTGGAAAGGCGCAGATCCTTGGACGGATCAATCGTTTCTCCTTCCAGGATAATGACGTCGGCCTTCATCTTGCCCGTCGCTTTATCATAAATCCGCAACACATTCTTGCGGCCCGGATTGGAAATTTTTTCAGCATTATCACTCATCTTGATTTTCGGCACGAACCGGTCCCCTTCGTACTGACCGGCCATCTTGAACACGCCGCCCATGGAAGGGCTGTCCTTGGCCGTGATGAGGTTGGTGCCTACTCCCCAGGAACTGATGGCACATCCCTGCAGTTTCAGTTCCGCAATCAGATTTTCATCAAGGTCATTGGATGCGGCAATGACGGCATTGGGGAATCCGGCTGCGGCAAACATCTTATGCGCTTCTTTGGAAAGGTATGCCAGATCGCCGCTATCCAGACGGATGCCGTAGAATGAAGGCAGCGTTCCGGCTTCCTGCATTTCCCGGAATACGGTAATCGCATCGGGAACCCCTTGCTTTAATGTATTATACGTATCGGCCAGGAGGATGAGACTGTTGGGATAATGTTTGGCATACGTGCGGAATGCTTCCAGTTCCGTCGGAAAACTCATGACCCAGCTATGAGCCATGGTCCCCATGACAGGAATCCCGAATTTAGCTCCTGAAAGCATATTGCTCGTGCCATTGAATCCACCAATCATAGCAGACCGCGCACCATATACACCGGCCGAAGCCCCCTGGGCACGGCGCAGTCCGAATTCCATCAGCGTGTCATCACCGGCGACACAGCGGACCCGGCGGGCTTTGGTCGCAATCAGGCTTTCATGATTCATAATCATGGACATGCACGTTTCCAGCAGGAGAGATTCGTCTTTTGTCGTTTCTACGCGCAGCAATACTTCCTGTGGAAATGCGACGGTCCCTTCAGGCATAGCATATATGCTTCCCGTAAAATGGAATTGTTTCAAATAATCCAGAAATACATCTTTAAAAATGCCCGTACTCTTCAGATATGCCAGATCGTCATCACTGAAATGAATATTTTTGACATAGTCGATGAGATGTTCCAGTCCGGCTACTACCGTATAACCACCGTCAAATGGATTATGCCGGTAATACCGGTCGAATACGCAGGCCTGATCATGCTTTCCTTCGAGATACAGTCCCTGCATCATTGTCAGCTGATAAAGATCAGTTAACAAAGCATTTGTATACAATATCCTCGCCTCCCAATTATGTTGACCTTATTATACATCAAATGCTGGCCCCATGCCAATGATTCGTTGACATTTTCTTTACATTCATCATTTACATCTGTCATGTCATCTAATATTTAGTCTGTGAATTGGCAGGATAATGGACAAAATATAGTAAAGAAAAGCAAACGTATATGGTATAATACGTGTATTGTAATTTTTTTAAAAGGAATGGATGATTATGATTAAAGACCGTTTTTTCTTGTTAGCTGCTACATTTTTCTGGGGTTGTGCCTTCGTCGCCCAGCGGGTCAGTACGGACACAATCGGCGCCTTCGCATTTAATGGCATCCGTTTCTGGATTGGGGCGCTTTCCATTGTTCCCGTCGTCTGGTGGGTCAGCCGCAAAAAAGTGCCGGATTTCGATGCGCCTCCTTCGTTCTTATCTCTTCCGGCAGCCTGTGCCATCCTGGGATTCATACTCTTCGCCGGTGCATCACTGCAGCAGATCGGCATGTTTTATACGACGGCAGGCAAGGCCGGTTTCATTACTGCCCTGTATATTGTCGTCGTCCCCATTCTCGGACTGTTCCTGCGCAATCCTCTGCGGCTGTCTCACATAATGGGATGTCTGACCGCCGTTGCCGGTCTGTATCTGTTAGCCTTTCACAGCGACGGCCAGCCCCTGAATATCGGCGACCTGCTGGAACTGGCCGGCGTCATTTTCTGGGCACTGCACATCCTGATTGTCGATCGCTTTGTCCGTTATTATCGCGGTGTTTACCTGGCTCTGGGACAATTTATCTTCTGCGGCATCTACAACTTTCTTTCCATGCCTCTTGCCGGGGAAACCCTGACCTGGGCTGCCGTCCTGGCATCGGCCATACCGATTCTCTATTGCGGCATTTTCTCCAGCGGCGTCGGTTACACCCTGCAGATTGTCGGTCAGGAACACGTGCCGCCTACGGAAGCCTCCCTTCTCCTGAGTTGTGAAATGATTTTCAGTGCTCTTGCCGGCTTCTTCATACTGGGCGAATCGATGACGCTGCGGGAACTATCGGGCTGCATCCTCATGTCCATCGGGATTTTTGCCGCCCAGATACCCAGCCGCATCGTGTTTAACCCCGGCCGGAATGAAACGTCTCCTGACAGATAGCCTCTGCCAGTGCATTTTTCTCATACTGTGCCCGTCTGTACTTGCACCTCATCAAAGCGGCATTTGCAGACTGGTACAGCATGGAAACGGTATTTCCATACTGTCTCTTGAATAAAACGAAAAAAAAGACTTGCATTTTTTCTTCAACTGGTGTATTATTATCAATGTGCTCAGCAAGAAGACACATCGCATGGACCATTAGCTCAGCTGGCAGAGCACCTGACTCTTAATCAGGGTGTCCAGGGTTCGATCCCCTGATGGTCCACCATAAAAGACACGGATAGCCATCGCATTTGTGCGGTGGCTATTTTTTATACTGTACCCTGAGCAGTTGTCTTTGCCCCCATTTTGACCTCTGCCGCCAATAGGGCCATGAGACCGTTCATGCACCTGTATTTACAAAAATGCCCTATCTTTTCAGAGTCCAAAATGATAGAATTAGATGTTCACACAAAAGGAGGACCTATGTTAGAAAAATTTCAAGAACTTAATATCAGCGAAGTCATCATCCGTGCCCTGAATGAAATGGGATTCGAAGAACCGACCCCGATTCAGGCAGAATCCATACCTGTCGCTATGGCCGGCCATGATATGATCGGTCAGGCCCAGACTGGTACCGGAAAGACGGCCGCATATGGCATCCCGGTGCTGGAAAAAATTCTGGCAGCCCCGCCGAGCAAAGAAATCCAGACCGTCATCTTATCGCCTACGCGCGAACTGGCAATGCAGGTAGCCGAAGAAATGAATCATCTGGCCCAGTTCACGCCGATCCAGGCACTGCCTATTTACGGCGGCCAGGATATGGAACGGCAGCTGCGCCGCCTCCGGAAATGCCCGCAGATCATCGTCGCAACGCCAGGACGCCTCATTGACCACATGAAGCGCGGCACCATCCAGCTCAGCCACATTAGCACGATTGTCCTTGATGAAGCCGACGAAATGCTGGATATGGGATTCATCGATGATATAAACCTCATCATGGGAGCAACGCCGGAAACGCGGCAGACACTGCTCTTTTCAGCGACTATGCCCAAACCCATCCAGGAACTGGCAGAAAATTTCCTGCACGATCCCAAGATCATCCGCATGAAGGCCAAAGAAGTGACAATTGACCTCATCGAACAGTCCTACATCGAAGTACCGGACCGTCAGAAATTCGATATTCTCTGCCGCCTTCTCGATTTACAGGAACCGGATTTAGCTATTATCTTCGTCCGCACCAAACGCCGTGTCGATGAAGTATCAGAAGCACTGAAAAAACGCGGCTATTCAGCAGAGGGCATACACGGTGACCTGACACAGGCCAAGCGTGATACGGTCATCCGCCAGTTCAGAGAACGCACCATCGATATCCTCGTCGCGACCGACGTGGCCGCCCGTGGTCTCGATATCAGCGGCGTCACCCATGTATTCAATTATGACCTGCCCCAGGACCCGGAAAGTTACGTTCACCGCGTAGGCCGGACAGGCCGGGCCGGTCAGAGCGGAGAAGCTACGACGTTTGTCATTCCCAGAGAAATCGAACACCTGCGCACTATCGAACGGCTCATCAAACGCCGCATCCAGCGCAGGAAAGCTCCTACTCTGTCTGAAGCGCTGGAAGGAGCCCAGCAGACGGCCATCCGCAATCTGGTCGGAGCCGTCGAAGCCGGGGAATACGGACCCTATAAGGAAAGCGCCGAAGAACTGCTCAGCAATTATGACAGCACGGCTCTCGTCGCCGCCGCCATCAAGCTTCTGACCAAAGAACCGGACACCACACCGGTCAGAATCACGGAAGAAGCGCCACTGCGCATCAAGTCCAGCCGCCGGCAGGGCTCCGGCCGTGGAGATAACCGCCATCGTGACCGCGGCCCGCGTCAGGGAAATCGTCATGACGGTCCGCGCCGTCCCCGCTTTAAAGGAAACAGGGATAACAAGAAAAAGGATGGTGGCGATACGGCACGCCGCGTATTTAAACCCCGCAAGAAAGAACATAAAGAGCCAAACCGTTCCGCTTTTAAACCGTATTTCAAGGATTAACCACCAATCCGGCACAGCCTGTACAGGTATATAAAAAAACCATGGATTTGTAATCGTCACATTACAATCCATGGTTTTTTTCTGTTCAGCTGGCCGTACGATTATGCACAGCTACCCTGTATACATCAGAGAAAGTCCTTGATTTTTTCCCGTTTGCCCCAATTCCGCAGTTTGCTCAGTGCCTTTCCTTCAATCTGGCGGATACGTTCACGGGTGACATTAAAGTGCTGTCCTACTTCTTCCAGGGTGCGCGGGCGTCCGTCTTTCAGCCCAAACCGGAGATAGAGTACTTTCCGTTCCCGGTCTGTCAGACAGGAGAACACGTCTTCTATCTGTTCTTTTAACAAAATGAACGAGGCCGCATCATCGGGAGCCACGGCTTCCTGGTCTTCGATGAAGTCGCCCAGATGGGAATCTTCTTCTTCCCCGATTGGCGTTTCCAAAGACACCGGTTCCTGGGCTATCTTCATGATTTCCCGGACCCGTTCGACAGAAATATCCATTTTTTCCGCGATTTCTTCCGGCAGCGGTTCCCGTCCTTTATCCTGCAGGAGCTGGCGGGAAATGCGGATCAGTTTATTGATCGTCTCTACCATGTGCACCGGGATACGGATGGTGCGGGCCTGGTCGGCAATAGCGCGGGTAATAGCCTGGCGGATCCACCACGTGGCATAGGTACTGAATTTATAGCCTTTACTATAGTCAAATTTATCGACCGCTTTCAACAGCCCCAGATTGCCTTCCTGTATCAGATCCAGGAAAAGCATGCCCCGTCCGACATACCGTTTGGCAATACTGACGACAAGACGCAGATTGGCATCGGTCAGCTTCTTTTTGGCGATGCTCCCCGCTTTGATCTCTTCTTCTGTTGCATCAGGGGAATTGCCCCGTTCGATAGTCTTGGCCAGCGTAATTTCCTCTTCCGCTGACAACAGGGGGACGCGGCCGATTTCTTTGAGATACATGCGGACCGGGTCATCGATATTGATGCCTTCGGGGATACTCAGATCCATGTGAATTTCCGGGACCTTTTCCGTATCGTCATCATCCAGTTCATCATCCATGGTCATCTGGTCATCTTCGCCGATGATGTCAATCCCCTTATCGGCAAACACTTCATACATCTTGTCAATCTGATCCGGAGTCAGGTCATCTTCTTCCATCACGTTCATGATTTCTGTATACGTCAGACTTCCCTTTTTCTGTCCCGTTTTAATCAGCTGCTGGATATGCTGCAGTGTCAGTTCCTGCCGTTCTTTTTCACTCAGCTGCGGAGCATCCGTTTTTTTCGTGCGTTTGCTGCTACGCGTCGTTTTCTTTGTCTTTTTTTTGACTGCTTTATTTTCATCCTTTATATTTGCCATATAGTACTAGCTCCTTTCTTTCTCCGTCAGGACCAATGTTTCATTTCTTCTAAAATCTGTTTACATGCCGCCAGCGCATCTACGAGACGGGGGTCATTGCTCTGTCCGTAGGCTGCTGCCCGGGCACTGTATTCTCTGTACTTTTTCTGCAATTCCGCCAGGCGGAACCGTTTCACATAATCGAGCAAAACAGCTTCGTCTACGGGAACATCTTGCAGTACCATGATTCTTGCAAGTTCTTCGGCCTCCTCAGGAGTCAGATTATTCTGGATGTCACTCGTCGTGTACATCCCTTGTGCATCAGCGGCTGCCAATATTTTTTCATAAATATGGCGCCGCACAGTATTGGCAAAAAAACCGGGAATGATCTTTTCCCGGATACGGGTACAGGATTTGGGATGATCCATGAGAAAACGCAGGATATTTTCTTCCGAAACAGCATTGGGGCCGCCGCCCCGGGCCGTTGCGTTCTCCTGTGAAACAGAATGGGAAATAGTGACCTGCTGTTGTCCTGCTTCCGGATGAGCTGCCACGTACTTGTTGAACTCACTACGGATTGCGTTTTCATCAATCTGGATACGGGCTGCCAGTTTTTTTAAAAACGCTTCCAGCACGACACGGTTGCTGACTTGCGCCAATACGGGAAGCATGGTCGCCGTAATGGCAGCCTTGCCTTCCAGCGTCGTTTCATCTGACTGCCGTAGTGCCATCATGAGCATGTAGTCGAGTACGTTCGGTGCATTATCCACTGCCTCGCGGAATTTATCAGGACCGGCACTATTGATGTATTCATCGGGATCCTTTCCCTGGGGCAGGGATACGACGCGGATGCGCATTCCCAGATTGCGGACGATTTCCATGGCCCGCAGAGTTGCCTGCCGTCCGGCTCCATCCATATCATACGACAGGACCAGTTCCCTGGCCTGCCGCTGGAGAAGCCGCGCCTGTTCATCTGTAAAAGCAGTCCCCAGGGACGCCACAACATTACAGATTCCCCGGTTATGAGCCGATATGACGTCCATATAGCCTTCAACCAGGATAGCTTTCCCTTCTTCATAAATCGCTTTATGAGCCTTGTCCATGGCAAAGAGCAGGCGGCGTTTATTGAAAATCAGTGTTTCCGGGGAATTCAGATATTTGGGCCGGCTGTCATCGAGCACACGGCCGCCAAAACCAACGATGCGTCCCCGGCCATCGCGTATAGGAAACATGACCCGGTTGCGAAAGGCATCGTAGTACCGGCCGTTTTTTTCTTTAGCCAGTCCGACTTCAACGAGCTCCGGCCCGGTTACACCCTTCTTTTCGAAGGCATCGGTCAGTTTATTCCAACTGTCCGGGGCAAATCCCAGCTTAAACGAATAAATCGTATCATCGCTCAGGTGCCGGCGATGAAAATAGGCAAGGCCCGGTTCGCCATAGTGGGTCTTTACCAGACAGTTATGAAAGAAGTTACCTGCCAATTCATTAATTTCAAACAGGCGGTCCCGGTGCTTATCCCGCGCAATATCCTCTGCGGACTTTTCTACTTCCGGCAGTGGGATATGGGCCCGTTCAGCCAGTCGTTCTACCGCTTCACTAAAAGAGATGTTTTCTTTCATCATAACGAATTTGAAAACATCCCCGTGGGCATGGCAGCCAAAACAATAATAGAATCCTTTATCAGCAGCGACACTGAAAGAAGCCGTTTTTTCATTATGGAACGGACAGCATGCCCAGAAATTACGTCCCCGGCGCTGGAGGACCAGATAATCGGAAATGACGCTGACTATGTCATTGGCCTGCCGTACTTGTTCTATAAATTCATTGGTAAAACGCATATGTCACATCACCTGTTAAAGAATTCGTGTAGTAATACATTCTAGATAGGAAGCCCGATTCCTGCCTGGCACCTGTATGGATTTCGCATACCGGATATGACAGCAGGGCATTTTTCATAAACCTTACACTATATACTATTCCATAAAAATCCCAAAAATCCTTTTTCTACAGGCAATTTTTCTTTGTACAGGCAGAAAAAACCGGGTTTTCCTGTTGATTTTGCCAGCTTCATCCATTACAATATAGCTGTACAGTTAACATCCTACGTTGATTTTCCGGTTACCCTTTTGTACAATAGATGTGTATACAACCCATACGCACAAAGGAGATGTCATGATTGAATTTATCGTAGGCAGACTGGAAAAGAAAACGTCCCTGCTGGGAGCCTTGCGCCATGCCGGCGTTTCCGCTACCATGAGACGGCGCATCAAGCACAATGGCATCTGTACCCGCAATGGTATCGCAGCCGATACCCGCGATTTTGTTTCCACAGGCGACGTCATCCGCGTAGAGCTTCCGGAATCCAATCCGTTCCGACCGGAACCGATTCCTGTAAAAATTGCCTACGAAGATGATTATATCATAGCTGTCAATAAGCCGGCAGGATTATTGATGCATCCAACGTCGGGAGCGCATGACGGAACGCTGGCAAATGCGCTGGCCTGGTACTATCAGCAGACGGGACAGAGCTGCTCTTACCATCCCATGCACCGGCTGGACCGCAATACGTCCGGACTCTGCCTGATTGCCAAGCAGCCCCAGATCCAGTATGCTTTCAGCCATCGCCATCTGGCCTATCACCGGTATTATCTGGCCGTAGCCGAAGGACGATTTCCCGCCCGGCGACTGACTATACACTGGCCCATTTCCCGCGCCCCGGACAGCATCATCCTGCGCCGTACCGATGCTGACGGCAAACCTGCGCATACGGACATCCAGTGTCTCGCTGCGACAGACCGCTACAGCTTGCTGCAGCTTACCCTTCACACGGGACGCACCCATCAGATCCGGGTACACTGTGCCAGTCTGGGCCATCCATTGTGCGGCGATGATCTGTACGGTGGCAGCCGGACCGATATACAGCGGCAGGCGCTCCATGCGTTCCGCATCCAGTTCACCCATCCTGTCAGTGGTACATTCATTACGGTTAATTCCCCGTTACCGGCAGATATGCAGCACCTGTTCTGCTGCGCCGGCTGGGATTATCATGAGCTGGTCCCGCTCTGAGGACTGACTTTTCTACACATACCTTTACTTAAAGGAGGAACTTTCCTATGCCATTAGTCACAACTACCGAAATGTTCAAAAAAGCCTATGCCGGCCATTATGCCATCGGGGCTTTCAACATCAATAATATGGAAATCGTCCAGGCTGTTACCGACGCAGCAGCGGACCTTCAATCCCCGATTATTCTTCAGGCTTCGGCCGGTGCCAGAAAATACGCCAAGCCGAGCTATCTGAAACATCTTGTTGAAGCAGCCCTGGAAGACCACGACCTCACGGTCGCACTTCACCTTGACCATGGCGCCGATTTCGAAACGTGCAAATCCTGTATTGACGGCGGATTTACCTCTGTCATGATTGATGGATCCAAGCACTCCTTCGAAGATAATATTGCTCTGACAAAACAAGTCGTGGAATATGCCCATGCTCACGGTGTCGTCGTCGAAGGCGAATTAGGCCAGCTGGCCGGCATTGAAGACGATGTCAAAGTAGCCGCTCATGAAGCATCCTACACCCGTCCGGAAGAAGTGGAAGAATTCGTCAGCCGTACTGGTGTCGATTCCCTGGCTATCGCTATCGGGACCAGCCATGGCGCATATAAGTTCACGCCGGAACAGTGCACCCGCAACGAACAGGGCGTCCTCGTACCTCCGACACTTCGTTTCGACATCCTCGAAGAAGTAGCCAAGCGGCTTCCCGATTTTCCGATTGTCCTGCACGGAGCTTCCTCGGTCGTACCCGAATATGTAAAAATCATCAATGAAAACGGTGGCAATCTTCCTGATGCCATCGGTATCCCGGAAGACCAGCTCCGCAAGGCGGCTTCCCTGGCTGTCTGCAAGATCAATATCGACTCCGATATCCGCCTGGCACTGACAGCCGGCGTCCGTCTCCACATGGCCCAGCACCCCGATCATTTTGACCCGCGCCAGTACCTGAAAGACGGCCGGCAGAACGTCTATGACCTCGTCTCTCATAAGATTACCGAAGTGCTCGGTTCGGCTCATAAGGCATAATTCCCTAAAATTTCTATTGATTTTTATCCCGTTTTATGATAGAATTTCTTCTAGTGTTCTTGTAAATTAGGAGGTGAACCCATTGCCGCAGATTAAATCCAACATCAAATCGATGGAAAAAGATGCAGCCCGCCACGCCGTAAATTCCCAGGTAAAATCTTCTGTTCATACTGCTATCCGCCGTACGACCGAAGCAATTGCCACAGGTGATGCTGAAGCTGTAAAAAAAGCATTTGATAAAGCCAGCAGCGTCATCGACAGCGCTGCACAGAAAGGCGTTCTCCATAAAAATACTGCAGCCCGTAAGAAATCCCGTCTGGCTGCCAAAGTAAACGAAATGGATAAATAATCGTAAATGCTAACAAGCCCCACGGTCTGTGGGGCTTGTTTTATATCTATTCTGTTTCTAAGGAGGTATCTGTATAATGCCGCAATTATACCAGATACGGCATTTTCTTACGTTGTTCTTCCCATTGCTGCTCACCCAGATGGCCCAGGTCGGCAGCGGAGTCTTTTCCAGCATATTCAGCGGTCAGGCTGGGACAGTCGATCTGGCCGGCGTCGCCGTCGGTGTCAATATCTGGTACCCCGTCTTTGCCGGCATGTGCGGCGTCTTTTTTGGCGTCTCACCGATCCTCTCCCAGCTCCGTGGTGCCGGCAAAACAGAAGATATCCCCGGGTATATTTTACAAAGTCTCTATGTTGCAGTCATTACGACTTTAGTCGTCCTCGCAGCGGGACTACTGTGTCTCGACCCCTTTCTCCGCATCATGGGGCTCGAACCGGCGGTCTATACGATTGCCCGCGAATACCTGATTGCACTGGCCTGGGGCATCCTGCCCACCTTCCTTGTGGCCACGCTGCGCTATATTACCGACGCCCATGGCAAGACCCATGTGTCTATGGCCATTCTGTTTCTCAATCTGGCCATTACGGTAGTACTGTTCCGCCTGTTTGTATTCGGCGGGCCGGGCATAGCTCCCATGGGAGGGGTCGGGACAGGATATGCCATCACCATAGCGGCCTGGATTACACTGGCTGTATTCCTGGTGTTGTTTTCCCTGTTAGAGCCGTTCCGTTCCTATGGCCTGTGGCATCGTTTTGTTTCTCCGGACTGGCACACCATCTCGGAACAATTGCGTATCGGCATCCCCATGTTCGTCGCTATTTTCTGTGAAACCAGCCTGTTCTCCATCATCGGTCTGTTAATGGCCGAATTCGGTACGGTATACCTGGCAGCCAATCAGGCGGCGATTAGCTACTCTACCCTGATATACGTATTTCCCTGGAGCCTCAGCCTGGCATCGACTATCGTCATCGGATATGAAGTGGGCGCCCGCAATGGTCAGGCCGCCCGCCAGTACGCCCGCATCTGTCAGGGATCCGCCCTGCTCATCGTCTGCGCTACAGCCACCCTGACCTATACATTCATAGGTCCTATCAGTTCCCTGTTTTCTTCTGACGCAGGCACACTGATACATATCCGTCATTTTCTTCTGCTGGCGGTCATGTTTTCCTTCTGCGATGCCGCCGGTACTCCGGTCCAGGGCATCCTGCGGGGATATAAAGACGTACGCATCATCACGATTGTGGCCTTTGTCACCTATTGGCTCATCAGTCTTCCCATGGGGTATGGCGCAGCACATCTTCTCCCCTATGGGGCCTATGGATACTGGTATAGTCTGATTATCAGCCTGGCCATCAATGCACTGGCTCTCAATATCCGTCTCTGGAAGCGTACAGCCTGGTCACTGTAATTTAGAGCGGATATATTATTGTATTTATACTAGGAGTGATACATATGCATCTCGATTCTTCTGTTTCATCCTTATTGCCCGGATATGCCCGGGTCCTGCTCAAAAAAGGGCTAAACCTGCAACAGGGACAGATTCTTGTCATCGCTGCCCCGGTAGAAGCTCACGATTTTGTCACCATTCTTACCCGGGAGGCCTATGAAGCAGGCGCCCGTCAGGTCGTCATGAACTGGCGCTCCGATGCATCGGCCCGGCTGCGTTATGAATACGAAGACCTGTCCGAGTTCACCACCATGCCGGACTGGCGCCGTGATTTCAGCCTCTGTTACTACCGTCAGAATGCCGCCTTTCTCAGCCTTATTTCTGCCAATCCATACCTCATGAAGGGAATCGATATGCAGAAACTGGTCGCCTGGCAGAAAGCTTCAAACAAGGCGCTAAAAGAATACATCGACGGCATGATGGCATCCCGGACGACCTGGCTCGTCGCCGCCGTTCCCAGCCTCGTATGGGCCCATATCCTGTATCCGGACCAGCCGGAAGAGACGGCTTATGAAATGTTGTGGAAACAAATTCTCCAGTCTTCCCGTGCTGATGGTGAAAATCCGCTGGCTGACTGGGATGCACATCTTCTGGAATTAAAAAAACGCCGCGACTGGATGACCAGCCAGCACTTTACGAGCCTGCACTATACGTCAGGTCAGGGGACCGATCTGACTATCGGGCTGTCGGAAAAACATATCTGGCAGGGAGGTGCCGAAGAAACGACATCACATATCCTCTTTAATGCCAATATTCCCACAGAAGAAATTTATACAGCGCCAGACGCTTCCCGGGTCAATGGCATTGTATACAGCACGAGGCCGCTGGTATACAACGGCAACCTCATTGACAACTTCCATATCACATTTAAAGACGGCCACGCTATAGAATCAAAGGCAGAAACAGGTGATGATGTGTTAAAACAGATCCTGTCCATGGATGAAGGCGCTTCCCGGCTGGGAGAAGTGGCTCTGATTCCATACCATTCCCCTATTTCTCTGTCTCATATTCTCTTTTATGAAACACTCTTTGATGAAAATGCCTCCTGTCATCTGGCATTTGGCAAAGCCTATCCGACCTGCCTTTCCGGCGGCAGCGGGATGGATGACCAGGAACTTCGCGCTCACGGCCTCAATGATTCCATGATTCACGTCGATTTCATGGTTGGCAGCGATGACCTTTCCATTATGGGAACTAAAGCAGACGGAACGACTGTTCCCGTATTCATAAACGGAGACTGGGCATAAATCAGCATAAAAATACTCCCTTCCAGGCAGACGCAGGAACGTTATGGTTCCTCTTATCTGCTTAGAAGGGAGTTTTTTGCATGATATCTGAAACTCTTTTTAGTGGATTATCAGATTATTTGCCTACATAGGCGATGACTTCGACTTCAACGAGGGCATCTTTCGGCAGTTTGCCGATTTCCACGCAGGAACGGGCCGGAAGAGTCTTATTGAAGTATTTGGCATATACTTCATTGACAGCACCGAAGAAGTTCATATTGGCAATGTATACCGTCGTTTTGATAACATCGTCATACGTAGCACCAGCAGCTTCCAGAATAGCGCCAACATTTTTCATGCACTGTTCTGCCTGGTTGACTACGCCGCCACCTACGAGTTTGCCTTTTTCCGGATTAATAGCAATCTGGCCGGAAGCAAAGAGGAAATCGCCTGCTTTAATAGCCTGGGAATACGGGCCTACCGCGCCTGGAGCTTTTTCTGTACTAATAACGTTTACTGCCATGATCAAACATCTCCTTAAAAAATATTATCTACTCTATTTATTATTATACAACATCTAATTCCACATTTCCACTGCATACGCTATATATCTACACAATATTTATGGTGAACTATACGAGACTTCTATGTAATAGCATATACTAAATTAATGGCAGACACATGAACATCAGTCATTCATAGTTCCACTATTTTCAGATACCGCTTTTTCTTCATCTGTCGTAGTCAGAAGATGACCTTCCTTATCATATTTCTTCTTGTTCAGGCCGCACAGGAACCATGCCGCCGTAATGGCCGCAATAAAGACCCACGAGGAAAGAATAGACATGCGGGTGTCCGGATTGTACAGCATGCCAATCGTCACCAGAATCAGGAAGGCAACGCAGAAGTAATTAGAGTACGGGTACAGAGGCGATTTGAATGGATGTTTTGCCATGACTTCCGGGCCCCATGTTTTGCGGAAATTCTTCTGGGCCCAGGCCAGGACAAACCAGGCTACCATGCCGGGGAATACCGACGCACTATAGAGATAGAGAAACAGTTTGGAATCAGGAATCATGTAATTCAGCACGACGCCAATAGCCAGTACGATGACGGTAACTCCGATCCCGTTGCGGGGAACGCCGGAAGGCGACAGTTTGGCAAAGATACGCGGTGCCTGACCATTCTGTGCCAGGGTATAGAGCATACGGCCCGAACTGTACATACCGGAATTGCAGCCCGATAAAGCGGCCGTGAGAACGACGAAGTTGATGATGCCCGCCGCTGCCGTAATACCAACTTTGGCAAAGGTCATGACGAACGGACTGCCAATGTAGCTGACTTCTGTCCATGGATAGATACAGAGGATGACAAAGATAGAACCAATATAGAATATAAGGATACGCCAGACAATGTTGTTGACAGCCTTTTTCAGCGTCCTTTGCGGATCCTGGGCTTCACCGGCAGTAATCCCGATGAGTTCAACACCCTGGAATGACGCCGCTACGACACACATAGCTGCCAGCATACCGCCCCAGCCATTAGGCATAAACCCACCGTGGGACCAGAGATTGCTGATTCCTACAGGCACGCCATCATTGCCAAACCCGAAAAGAATGACCGCCGCCCCGACGATGAGCATGACGATAATCGTAACGACTTTAATCAGGGCAAACCAGAATTCGAATTCGCCATAGTATTTAACAGCTGCCATGTTGGCCGATGCAACGATAGCCATCCCGGCCAGAGCCGATATCCATTGTGGCAAGTCCGGGAACCAGTAATGCACATAAATCCCTACGGCTGTAATTTCCGATAACCCAACGACAACCCAGAGAAACCAGTATGAGCAGGCTGTCAGATATCCCACAAAAGGACTAATATATTTGTGGCCATACGTTGCAAAGGATCCGGTCACCGGTTCCTGGTATAACATTTCCCCCATAATACGCATAATGAAAAACATGACGACGCCCGTTACGGCATAACATAACAGTACCGACGGACCAGCCATCTGAATCGTGTTGGCTGACCCCATAAACAGGCCAACACCAATGGTTCCCCCCAGAGCTATCATCTCTACATGGCGTGGCTTCAGGCCACGTTCCATTTTCTGCTGTTCCATTATTACCTCCATAGCTTTGGAATCATTATGGTCTTATGACTTAATATGTGTTTTATTTCATCGTTACATAGTAATGATGATCTTTTAATGTGGACATCAGTTGTTCCACGTGTTTTTCATTTGCCGTTTCCAGTTCCAGTGATACGGCAGTCTGTCCCATATCTACGCCATGCTGGCTCCGTTCATGAACGATAGAAAGTACGTTGGCATTGGCGTTGGCAATGATAGTCAGCAGCTTCACCATTTCGCCCGGTACATCAGGAATGATGGTCTGGAAGAAAATCTTGCGGCGGGACTTGATCAGGCCCTGATTGATGACGCGCTGCATGTTATTGACATCTATATTGCCGCCACTGACCAGAGCTGCCACTTTTTTGTTGTGCAGGCCGGAAATTTTACCATTCATGAGAGCCGCCGTCGGTACGGCACCAGCACCTTCTGCCACGGTTTTGCAGCGTTCCAGGAGCCAGAGTATGGCCTGGGAAATTTCATTTTCATCGACAGTAACAATATCATCCAGGTAATGGCGGCAGATATCAAAGGTCAGATCTCCCGGTGTTTTGACGGCTATGCCATCAGCCAGTGTGGCTTTACCGTTATAGGTGATAATTTTCCCCTGATCTACGGATTCTTTCATAGACGGCATGTTTTCTGTCTGCACGCCGATAACTTTGATTTTCGGATTGACACTCTTTGCTGCTACGGCAAGCCCTGAAATCAGGCCGCCACCGCCAATAGGAGCTACAATAGCATCCACGTCGGGCAGTTGTTCGATAATTTCCAGTGCAATCGTTCCCTGTCCGGCAATGACTTCGGGATCATTGAAGGGATGAACAAACGTATACCCATGTTCTTTCGTCAATTCGACAGCTTTGGCAGCTGCTTCATCAAAGAAGTCCCCGTAGAGGACAACGTTAGCACCGTATCCGCGTGTAGCAGCTACTTTGGACAAAGGAGCATGCTTGGGCATACAAATCGTAGACTGGCAGCCATAGGCACTGGCAGCCAGAGCCACACCCTGGGCATGATTGCCAGCCGATGCAGCAATAACGCCTTTTTCCCGTTCTTCCGGTGTAAGGGACGCTACTTTATTGTAAGCCCCGCGTAATTTGAATGAACCTGTCCGCTGTAAATTTTCCATCTTCAGGTATACCTGGCAATCAGCTATCTTGCTGACGGAATTGGCAAAAGACAACCCCGTTTTCTGTGCCACACCTTGTAACCGTTTCTGTGCTTCCTGTACCATTTCTAATGTAACAGCTTCACCCATGATGAATTCAACCTCCTTAATATGTGTAAACCATAAATCCAATTGGCTTTACGGATACGTATGATACGTTCCTTATGCTTACACTATACTTCTCAAACAGTCTACTGTCAATAGATATTCCGGTGATTTAATTCTCCTCTAATATTACCATGATTTTAATATTATTCTGCATTACGTCTGTGTTTATGAGAAGAATTTAATTATTTTCCAAACTTTTCATTTGATATTTTTTATTTCACTCTGTATTTTTTTGTCCATTATGGTAATACATTAGACTCATACAAAAAGATATATGTTGTATGCGATTAATTATCATGCATGATATGCTTTTTAATCATTTATCGGGCAATGTTTTTATATAAAGAAATCGATTTTCTATATATGGCAATTTATTCCGTGTTGTTTCGGCAGTACCGCGTAGCGGTTCATCCTGTCTGCATATAAAACAAAACAGCACATCCTTCCGGATGTGCTGTAGCCTGG
>NZ_QSFA01000059.1 GCF_003467125.1 Megasphaera sp. AM44-1BH | reverse complement strand
GGCTTTCTTGATTTCTTCACGGTTCATAGTCATTTACCTCCCAAGATCAGTTGTTCATAATCAGTGACACCCCGGGCTACTGCTCTGGCCAGGGCATCCTGGGCAGAGGCCAGGATTTCTTCATCGCTGGGATTAGTGATGAAGGCCAACTCGACCAGGACAGCTGGCATGTCCGTGTTCGTGAGAACATACAGGCCGTTAACGCCGGGCGTTGCGATTTTCACGCCCCGGTCAGTGGTACCGAGAGCATCGACCAGCTGGCTCTGGATACAGTTGGCCAGCATGCTGCCACGATAACTGCCGGTGCAGGCCCAGGTTTCTGTGCCGTTGGCTTCTTCGGCTTCAGCGGCATTGCAGTGGATGGACACGAAGATGTCGGCATCACTGCTATTGGCGGTTTCACAAATTTCATACAGGCTGTCAGATTGAAGCAGTTCTGTTTCTACGCCTGCAGCATTTAGATAGCTTGCAGCGGATTTACCAACGGCCAATGCTACATCAC
>NZ_QSFA01000058.1:322-562 GCF_003467125.1 Megasphaera sp. AM44-1BH | reverse complement strand
ACATCGCGCTGGTCACCGAAGATAGACATGGTATTGGTAGCCAGGGCGCGGGCTGCAACGTGGAAGACGCCCGGCAGGAGTTCACCGGCAATCTTGTACATATTCGGAATCATGAGCAGCAGCCCCTGGGAAGCCGTATAGGTCGTGGTCAGAGCGCCGGAAGTCAGGGAACCGTGTACGGCGCCGGCAGCACCGCCTTCAGCCTGCATTTCCTGAATCTTGACAACCTGGCCGAACATA
>NZ_QSFA01000058.1:0-312 GCF_003467125.1 Megasphaera sp. AM44-1BH | reverse complement strand
ACCTGGCCGAACATATTCTTGACGCCCTTGGTTGCCCATTCATCCATTTTTTCTGCCATAGTCGAGCTCGGCGTGATCGGATAAATGGCTGCTACATCGGTAAATACATAGGACACATAGGCGGCAGCCGTGTTGCCGTCCATGGTCATCATTTTCATTGCCATTGGAAACTCCTCCTAAAACGTAACTAAATGTTAAAGCGCAGATATAATGTTTCGTTATTTCATAAAGAGCCAAAAAGAGGCTGCAGCAACATAACTCTATATGTGAACTGCTCCCCGTCAAGAGGACAATAAAAAATATAAGATTTTT
>NZ_QSFA01000057.1 GCF_003467125.1 Megasphaera sp. AM44-1BH | reverse complement strand
GATTTCTTGGAATCGTAGGCAAAATATGCCTGGGCATACATGTTCGTGTGGTTGCCGATGATCTTGACAGCCGACTTGTTGGCGCCGACCGTACCATCACTGCCGAGACCCCAGAATTTGCAGGCCGTCATGCCAGCCGGTGTCGTATCGATATCCTGGGTGACCGGCAGGGACGTATTGGTTACGTCGTCGGTAATGGCAACGGTGAAATGGTCCTTCGGCGTATCCTGTTTCAGATTTTCGAAGACGCTGAGGATATGGGTCGGTGTCGTATCCTTGCCGCCGAGGCCGGCACGGCCGCCTACGATGAGCGGTGCGTTTTCTACGCCGCTGTAGGCCTGGGTGACATCGAGATAGAGCGGTTCTGCCAGGGAGCCCTGTTCCTTTGTGCGGTCCAGGACGGCGATTTTCCGGACCGTTTCCGGGATATATTTGAAGAAATATTTAAGCGAGAACGGACGATAGAGATGGACCGAAAGGAGACCCGTCTTTTCTCCGTGGGCGTTGAGGTAATCGACGGTTTCCTTCGTCGCATCGCACAAAGAGCCCATGGCAATGATCATGCG
>NZ_QSFA01000056.1 GCF_003467125.1 Megasphaera sp. AM44-1BH | reverse complement strand
GATTTCTTGGAATCGTAGGCAAAATATGCCTGGGCATACATGTTCGTATGGTTGCCGATAATCTTGACAGCCGACTTGTTGGCGCCGACCGTACCATCACTGCCGAGGCCCCAGAATTTGCAGGCCGTCGTGCCAGCCGGTGTCGTATCGATATCCTGGGTGATTGGCAGGGACGTATTGGTTACGTCGTCGGTAATGGCAACGGTGAAATGGTCCTTCGGCGTATCCTGTTTCAGATTTTCGAAGACGCTGAGGATATGGGTCGGTGTCGTATCCTTGCCGCCGAGGCCGGCACGGCCGCCTACGATGAGCGGTGCGTTTTCTACGCCGCTGTAGGCCTGGGTGACATCGAGATAGAGCGGTTCTGCCAGGGAGCCCTGTTCCTTTGTGCGGTCCAGGACGGCGATTTTCCGGACCGTTTCCGGGATATATTTGAAGAAATATTTAAGTGAGAACGGACGATAGAGATGGACCGAAAGGAGGCCCGTCTTTTCTCCGTGGGCGTTGAGGTAATCGACAGTTTCCTTCGTCGCATCGCACAAAGAGCCCATGGCAATGATCATGCG
>NZ_QSFA01000055.1 GCF_003467125.1 Megasphaera sp. AM44-1BH | reverse complement strand
CAATGGGATACCCTTTTTCTTGATGGCAATCCCGTATAGCCTTGTAGGAGTGAAGACGCCTTACTTGTCCAAGAAATCCCCCCTCTCCAGTTCGTTCAATTTTTTTAACAGGTCACGCTCCATCTCAGCCATATACAGTTGGTGTTTCAGTTTTTCAATTTCAATCTGGGCCTTTTCCAGATCCGTGCGTGGTGTCTGGTCTTTCTTACGCTTGCCGCGACGGTCTTCCAGTCCAGATTTACCCAATTCCAGATAACGTAACGTCCATGTCCGTACTTGCTGGTAACTTACCTTGTATTTCTTAGCCATTTCGCCATAGTTTTTATCTGAAGCCAAGCATTCCTGGACGATTTGTAGCCGTTCTTCCAGTCTGGTGTTGCGTGTTTTGCTCATGTAGCTTCCGCCTCCCGAGTGTTTTCTGGAGCTTAAGTCTCCATGGGCATTATACACCTTGATCCATGTCTGGAGCTGATACTTAGAACGAATTTTGTACTTGCGACAAATTTCTAATTGGCTCCCACGACCGCTCAGATAGTCAATAACGGCTTGTGTTTTTGTTTCTGGAGAGTAAACACGATTTTTTCTACTGGGATAAAATGCGTCAGCACCTTCTGCTTCATATCGCTTTATCCATACTTGTATGGTGGTATGACTAACTCCTGCCGCTTCTCCGGCATATCGTTGAGTAATTTTTCCTGATAGGTACGCATGGACAAGCTTGATTTTCTCTTCTGCTGTAATTTTATATTTTGGTGACATGAAAACTCCCCCTATGATGACAGTTTTATTTTTTACTGTCTCTCATA
>NZ_QSFA01000054.1 GCF_003467125.1 Megasphaera sp. AM44-1BH | reverse complement strand
TGGTGCTAGCATATAAATAGGACAAGTCAAACTGAGGTTTTCCATAAAGTGATACAATAAAAGTATATATAGGGGGTCTTAGTATGACGAAGTTTAACAAACAATTCAAAGTGGATGCTGTCCAATATTACCATGATCATCGTGATTTAGGACTGATTGGGTGTGCCCATAATTTAGGAATTTCCCAACAGACACTGTCCCGATGGCAAAAGCAATTACGGGATAATGGGGAAATGCCATATCGCGGATCCGGAAACTATGCATCTGATGAAGCCAAGGAAATCGCTCGTTTGAAACGTGAATTACGAGATGCCAAGGATGCCATCGATGTCTTAAAAAAAGCTATCAGCATTCTAGACAAATAATCCCCGCCATTTACCATAGCGTCAAACAGGCAGCCGAAAAAGCCCATCAGGGGAAACGCCATTTTTCGGTATCTGGAGTGCTGGCAGAATTGGGCGTTTCTACATCAGGTTACTATGGATGGAGTCATCGCAAATTATCCAAACAAGCTACGCACCGTAAGGAGGTAAAAAAACAGATTCAAACCATTTACGAAGATTCAAAGCAAATCTATGGAGCACCCAAAATTACTAAATTGCTTCAACAGAAAGGGGAATGTATTTCCGAAAGGACAGTGGGCCTTTACATGCGGCAAATGGGGATTCGTGCTTGTTGGGTCAAGCATTATACCGTTACGACCCAGAGCAGTTGTTTTGATGCCATATTAGTTAATATTCTGCAAGAACAATTTAATCCGCCAAGACCAGACACGATCTGGTGCAGCGATATTACTTATATTTGGACTACTGAAGGCTTTGTGTATTTGGCCAGTATCATGGATTTATTTTCTCGAAAAATCATTGCCTGGAATTTATCCCGGAAGTTGGATGCATCTGGCATTATTAGGATGCTTCAAACGGCAAAGCAAACCAGGAATCCAGGCCGTCTGGTAGTAATTCACACTGACCGCGGTTGTCAATATCTTTCGCAATCCTATATCAAGGAAACCGCACAGATGTGCCGCAGCTATTCGAAGAAAGGCTATCCATGGGATAATGCCTGCATAGAATCATTCCATGCCTTGATTAAGCGAGAATGGCTGAATCGATTTAAGATTGAAAATTATCAACAAGCCTATATGCTGGTGTTTGAATACATTAACACGTTTTATAATACCGTTCGAATTCACAGTCACTGTAACTATATGTCACCCAATGGCTATGAAAAATTATATGCGAACTACAAGAAAAAGGCAGCTTTGATTGCTGGATAACTGATTGATAGAAACCTCA
>NZ_QSFA01000053.1 GCF_003467125.1 Megasphaera sp. AM44-1BH | reverse complement strand
TGATAGAAACCTCAATTTAACTTGTACTCAAACTTGACATAGGACCAATTTCAATCCACGCACCCGTGAAGGGTGCGACTCCCAGAGTTCTGATAAACGGCTATTTTTTATACGCATTTCAATCCACGCACCCGTGAAGGGTGCGACACATGGAAACTCCTTTCCCGGCGGAACGACCGAAAAATTTCAATCCACGCACCCGTGAAGGGTGCGACTCTATACTGTCCGGACCCTTGCGTGCTCCGGAAATACATTTCAATCCACGCACCCGTGAAGGGTGCGACAGTGCTCTGCTTGACCAGGCCATCCCGAAACAGCTATTTCAATCCACGCACCCGTGAAGGGTGCGACTTAGTGTATTTTTGGCAGAAAATGCGAAGAAAGTAATTTCAATCCACGCACCCGTGAAGGGTGCGACACGGCTATGTACATCAACGACGCGTACGGGAAAATTTCAATCCACGCACCCGTGAAGGGTGCGACCCCCGCTGTCTACTCTCATCATGCAGAAGTGACATTATTTCAATCCACGCACCCGTGAAGGGTGCGACTTTCCAATTTTGGCTAGTGATACATGACCTTCGTTATTTCAATCCACGCACCCGTGAAGGGTGCGACTGCCGGTCCTCACCATATTTGATATTACATTTGTATTTCAATCCACGCACCCGTGAAGGGTGCGACGTACCATTTTCATAACCATGAAGAGTCCAATAATATCATTTCAATCCACGCACCCGTGAAGGGTGCGACTTGAACCATTCCACGCGCTGACCATATTGCACTATATATTTCAATCCACGCACCCGTGAAGGGTGCGACGGCAATGTCCCATAACGTTTCGCCGTCAGTGACAATGTATTTCAATCCACGCACCCGTGAAGGGTGCGACTTTGATAAATTAACCCTAATGGACTGGGAAGCGAAATTTCAATCCACGCACCCGTGAAGGGTGCGACGAACAAAGAATCAGGCCACAAAATTCAACAAAAACATTTCAATCCACGCACCCGTGAAGGGTGCGACGGCCTTCAAATTGGCTCAGTCACTATCTGCTCTCTCATCAATCATATTGCGAGCCGATTGAAAGGCAGTTCAATTTTTGAGTCAATTATCCGGGTATTGCTCATTTTTATAGAAATCAAGACGAGTGCGAAGCTCCGATATATTTTATGTGTGATTCTGCTTCGCACCGCTTTTTCTCTTGGTTAAATCATCCGGGTACACGTAACATGTTCCGGGATTTTACTTTCATCTACAGTGATATCGTAGTCCGTATAGTTTCTGGGAGCAATGACGCCATCTTTTTTCTGGACATGAATAGTGTCAAAAAGTTTATAGGCCGGGGCATTCCCCAGTTCACTATCATGCTTGAAAACAATGAGTTCGCGTACGGCCATATTCCCTCTGGCTGGTCCTATGTCAAGTTTGAGTACAAGTTAAATTGAGGTTTCTATCA
>NZ_QSFA01000052.1 GCF_003467125.1 Megasphaera sp. AM44-1BH | reverse complement strand
AACAGCAGTTTACAACTTTTTGAACAAATAAATATCGCGTAACCACACTTTGAAGTATAATGAATCTGCTCAAAAACATCATTCCAAAGGAGTTACGCGATGATTTCATTATACCTCGAAAATTCGATTATTGGTAGCCTGTTTCGTTTCTTTTCTTCATATTTTTCTACAGCGACACGGCCAACGCGATTCCTACTGACCTGGTTGGTCATCGCTCAGGTAGCCTTGCAGGCCTTCCCGTCTCTTCGCTTTCTTCATCGGAATTTCTTGTCCCAGGTGACGCATCGCTGCTTAAATAGTTATTACCGGGCGCTTCAGAACAAAACGGTGACGAGCCGTTCTCTCCGCCTGCAAACAGCGGAATTGGCTTGCAGCCTGATTCCGGCGGCCTTACAGAATGAACCGGTCTTTCTCAGTGTCGATGATACGACGGTACCGAAATTCGGCAAGAAGTTCGATGCTGTTTCTCTGTTGCATGACCATGCCTGCCATACAGGCAAGCCTTACGTAAATGGTCATTGCTTCGTCAGTTTGACACTGAGTGTCCCTGTCCTGAACCAGCATGAAGGAAAAGCTCCGCTTATCCGCTATCTGGCGGTTCCCGTAGGGTACCGGATGTGGACGAAAGAGCAGACCAAACTTGAATTAGCCGGTGATCTCATCGAGGAGGTGATGCCCTTACTGAAAGACCGGCAGGTATTACTGTGCTTTGACAGTTGGTATGCCAAAAGCACGCTGATAGAGCGGGTTTTGCAATATCCCCACCTGGCCTTCATCTGCAATGTCCGCAGTGATTCAGCGATGTATGAATTGCCGCCCTTGCTTAACGGCAAGCCGGGACGCCCGAAAAAACGAGGAAAGCGGCTTCATCTGGATGATTTCAACTTGTCCTGGGATATGGATGGCATGCAGGTCGGCCATCGGATTGTTTTGACCCATATCTGCGGGAATCGCCGTATCCACGCCTATGTCAGCTGCACTACATCTGGCTCCCGGCGGCTTTTCTTCAGCACCTTGGACCCCGGTGCCCTGCATATGAGCTGCGCCTGGCAGGAACGAAAGATTCTACGGGACGCACCGGCAGAAGGCATGGACTATTATCCTTTGAAGCTGTACAAGCTGCGTTGGGCCATCGAAACCAACTACTATGAGCAGAAGGCCTTCTGGTCGCTGAATGCCTACCGGATTCGCCGCCAAAATGGCATTGAACACATGGTGAATTTGGTAAACCTCGTTCACAGCAGCCTGAAAATGCTACCGTATCTGGACGAGCATTTTGCGAAGTACCAAAACACCAGTCCACAAGAGCTGCGAAGCCATATAAGCTGGCAAATACAGCGTGAAATATTTTTAGGCACTTTAGTCTCTAAAGCCCAATCCGCAAAAAATCCAACGGACTTAGTGCAGGCCTTGTGTAAACTAGTTTTGTCAACTTCCGAGGCAGCGTAAAAGTTGTAAAGTGCTGT
>NZ_QSFA01000051.1 GCF_003467125.1 Megasphaera sp. AM44-1BH | reverse complement strand
CCGATTTCTGTCGTGCTCATGTTGGACCACTGTTTGAGCATCTGCGGGATCCACATGTTGATACCATATGTGCCTTCGCAGACTACCAGGAAGTATGCTACACCCAGGAACAGTACGGACGGATGTGTGAGGGCTTTCATGATAGAATAATCTTCATTGGCCCCTTTGATGGCTGCTGCTTCCGTTGCCATTTCATTCGTCAGCCATTCCCGTTCTTCATTCGTCAGCCACGTTGCGTCTGCCGGTTTGTCCGTCAGATAGTACAGCGTTACGATGCCAAAGAGGACCGTAGGAATCCCTTCGACGAAGAACAGCCAGCGCCAGCCCGAATATCCCATAGCACCATCGAGTGCGCTGATCAGATACCCGGAAATGATAGAACCGAGAATCAATGCACAGGGCTGGGCCATGTTGAACCGGGACAGAGCCTTTGCACGATATTTGTTCGGGAACCATTCGCCGATGAAATAAATAACGCCTGGATAGAAACCGGCTTCCGATGCGCCGAGCAGGAAACGCATGACGAGGAAGCTCGTCGTACCGTTGATCATGCACATGAGTGTTGCTACAGCACCCCAGGTTACCATGATACGGGCAATCCACCGGCGGGCACCAAATTTAGCCAGACACAGGTTGGACGGAACTTCGAAAATAAAATAACCGATAAAGAACAGACCTGCACCAAAACCGAACGTCGAAGCCGTCAATCCCAGTTCCGGAGACATCTGGATGCCTGCGAACCCTAAGTTCGTACGGTCGATATAGCAAAGTAAAAACATAAAGAGCAGATACGGTAATAATCTGCGGGAACACTTATCCATACAGGATTTTTCCACAGCCGCTGAATAAGCCAAAATAGCCACCTCCACTAAATTCTTTACATCTTATATTGAGCCCGTCTGCCGACGGGTCCGATTACACGCTGCAGTACAAAACAAAGACTGGTGATTTTCAACCGATGCATTAAAAATCTTGCTTTGAACTATCTCTTTCCTCCTTTTCATGAATCAGCTCTGTTATAAACCGCCCGTGTTATCAACTTTTATCAAGGATAAATTATTTTATCCGGAAAACGAATATGTTCTATCTGCAATTAGAATATCACAAATGCTATGCTGTTGGTTTGTAATATTTTGACATCCATATTTGTATTATTGCCTTCATCCTTGGATTGTGATAAAAATAACAAAAGTCCCTGCCTTCCCTATCTGGAAAGCAAGGACTTTTTGTTGTATACCACAGATTACAGACTGCGAATCAGTCTAATTTGCTTGCGTCTTCATGAGCTTTATCAAAGTTTACTTTACCCTGATACCGGTTGTTCATGTAGAAGCACATGATACCACCGATGAATACGGAGACGCCCAGGAGTAACAGGCCATAACGGAAATCGCCCGTCGCATCCTTTACCATGCCGACAGCCGTCGGTCCGAAGAAACCGCCCAGGTTACCGATGGAGTTGATAACAGCGATACCCGTTGCAGCTGCTGTACCTGTGAGGAACTGGGCAGGAATCGTCCAGAACAGCGGTGTGCAGGCAAAGATGCCGGCTGCGCCGATGCACAGGCAGATCATAGTTGCTACCGTGCTTTCAACAAACATAGCGGCAACCAGGGAAATCGATGCCATCAGTACAGCTACGTTCAGATGCCATTTGCTTTCCTGATGTTTCTGCGAGCTCCAGCCAAAGATGTATACCGAAATCAGTGCGCACAGGAACGGCAGGGCTCCGATGAAGCCGATTTCTGTCGTGCTCATGTTGGACCACTGTTTGAGCATCTG
>NZ_QSFA01000050.1 GCF_003467125.1 Megasphaera sp. AM44-1BH | reverse complement strand
TAAAGGAGAAGCTGATTAAAATATTTGAATTTGTATCCGCTTCTTGTATAATAAAGACATTAAATGGAGGTGGATTTATGAAACATGGGAAAAGATGGAGTATATGCTTACTGGTAGGATTGATGCTGTTATGCTTTAGCACAGTATCTGTGGCTGCTTATGATCAAACTTCAGCGGTTTTATCAAAAATGCAAGGTAACTGGTATGATGGGAATGGAAATGTAGTTCTGGATATTGAAGGACAGTCAATTAATGGTTGTAATGTCATAGGGGTGACTAAAGTGGCCGGTGGTGGTTCTGATTTTAGTTGTTCTGTTCAGATTGCAGAGGCGGATGGATATAGAAATCTCTATATTATTGCTGAAAACTTAGGAGATGGTAAATATCATTCTTACCTTATCTTGAACGGAAAGCCATTAGATGATACGCAAGGCGTATTACTTACAAAATCTCCAACTCCTCAATATTATGAATCTGTTGGTGGTATTGGGATAGATACGCCAAAAAACGAAGTGATTGCTAAATATGGTCAGCCGGATGTAGTCCAGAAATCAAATGCAAAATCTTGGAGAGGATTGGATACCTGGGTATATCAAAAATTAGGATTAGAACTGACAATGCGTTTTCAACGTGTTTGGAAAATTAAAATTGATAGAAATGGCAATCGCCATTTTGATCGTACAAATTTTAATTGCGAAAATTCTCTTTCGGAATTTAAAGCTGCTTATGGATTTAAGCAGATGCCACGTGCCGGGCAGGGTGTAGATCTTTGCTATACTAGACCCGGAGAGTATATGTGGTTTAACGATTATCCCAACAGTATTACATTGACAACCTACCCGCTGTTTTAAAAAGCTTTATCATTTACATTAGCACTTGGCAGTATGGAACTGCCAGGTGCTTTTTTATGCCTGAAAGGAGAACCGCATGAAACATAAATTTTGGAAGTGGGTGACCAACGAAGCACCGGATTCATTTGGCAGTAATCGCACGCTCTACCTGGACGGCCAGATTTCCGACGAGACCTGGTGGGGCGATGAAGTGACCCCGAAGGCTTTCAAGGAAGAACTGAATGCGGGCAGCGGCGACATCACCCTCTGGATCAACAGCCCGGGCGGTGACTGTTTTGCCGCTGCCCAGATCTATAACATGCTCATGGATTATCCTGGGAACGTTACCGTCAAGATTGACGGCTTGGCGGCTTCGGCTGCCTCCGTCATCGCCATGGCCGGGACGAAGGTCTGCATGTCGCCGGTGGCTATCCTGATGATCCACAATCCGGCGACCCTGGCTTATGGGGATAAAGCCGAGATGGAAAAGACCATCGGCATGCTGAGCGAAGTCAAGGAGAGCATCATCAATGCCTATGAAATCAAGAGCGGCTTGGCCCGTACGAAGATTTCGCACATGATGGATGACGAGACCTGGCTCAATGCCCGGAAGGCCGTGGAACTGGGCTTTGCCGATGAAATCCTTTTTGACCAGGAAGACGGAGAACAGCAGCCAGAAGCCATGCTGTACACCCCGGTCACGGTGACGAATTCTTTTGTACAGAAACTGAAACCAAAGAAACCTTTGCAGAAAGTGCCAGCCGCTTCCTTAGAGAAACGGCTGGCATTGCTCATTCATTGACAGGAGGACAAATACAATGGATACGATTTTAGCACTGCGCGAGAAGCGCAAGAACCTCTGGGATGCGGCGAAAGCCTTCCTGGATATGGCCCGTGATGAGAACGGCATGGTATCGGCAGAAGACGCTGCCCGGTACGACAAGATGGAAGAAGATGTGGTGAACCTGGGCAAGGAAATCGACCGCCTGGAACGCCAGCAGCGCATGGACGCAGATATGGCGAAACCGACATCTTCTCCCATCACGGAACAGCCCGGTGCCGGGAACCAGGCCCCGGAAAAGAAAGGCCGTGCATCCATGGCTTACCAGAAAGCCTTCTGGGACAGCATTCGCCATAAGAACTTCATTGATGTGCAGAACGCCCTGAGCATTGGCACTGATGCCGATGGCGGCTACCTGGTGCCGGATGAATTTGAGCATCAGCTCATCGACAAGCTCCAGGAAGAGAATTTCTTCCGCAGCCTGGCGACGGTCATCCATACCAGCGGCGACCGCAA
>NZ_QSFA01000005.1:216-130958 GCF_003467125.1 Megasphaera sp. AM44-1BH | reverse complement strand
TTATGGAAAACCTCAGTTTGACTTGTCCTATTTATATGCTAGCACCAGGCAGCAGAATGGTCATATTCAAACATATTAATGATGGCCTTCCATAAATACTGCAAATCATCTTCGCTGAAACCGGTCACTTTCCGGGCCAAGTTAGCCGATACATAGCCATCTACACGATATAACGCATAGGGAATGATGTACTTTCTGCCAATTTCTGTGTTTTTGTTTTCAGCATCTTTTTCCGTCGTGATGGCGACACGGGTAATGGTGACTTCCTGTGGCATGATGGGATCAATGCTGCGGGCAAAACCCAACTGAACAGGACCGCGAACTTGGCCACAATTGAGGGCACTCTTGACAAAGGTCGTCATAACGGCGCCAAAGGTGCGTATGTCAAAGAAATTCTGGCACATGAAATCACAGATTTTACGGTCCAGTTCCGGATCGCCCGTCTTCATCTTTTTGATGTCCTTTTCTTCTTTAACCCCTACATATTCCAAGGCTTCTTTATCACTGCGCTGCAAAGGAACGCCTTCTTTAACGTAAATACGATAGCCAGGTTTATCTTCGCAAATCGTTTCAATGCAATTGCGTATCTTACGCTTCAAGCAGACATCGGTAACCAGGCCATACCCCGTTTCCGGATCCACACGCGGCATATTACCGGCATCGGGATCACCATTGGGATTACCATTTTCTACGTCAAACAGGATGGTAAATTCATAGCGATGCTTAATAGGTTCTGACATCTTATTTTTCCTCCTTCTTCACATACCGTTTCTGGGTCTGATGATAATAGCCTAAAATGAATAAGCCCTGGTCACTCAAGTTCATCCGGGTTGGAATTGGCTGGTCATTCATCTCGATTTTCCCTTCCAACTCTGTAAGTAATTTTTCTAGACTAATCTTCAATCCCCTTCTGTCATTCAATTTGCGTAAATGGTGATTAGCCATTTTCAATAAAATCGGAAATACCCATCCCGGGGTCGCAGCCGCACTATTAAAAAATCGATCCTTAATGGTGCTGTTGATATTGGGATTGGCTTCTTCCTGAATTTGTTCCAATACAGAGAACAGTCTGCCTAATACATAGGCCGTATTCGTACTTTCTTCATTCAACGCCACAGTTATCGTCTCTCCTTTCGGGAAATTCTTCAATAAACAAGCCTTGATGATAGCGGTTTTTTCAGCAGTAATTTTATATATATGCTTATCTTTATCATCTTGATCTGCTTTAACTCTCAACATGACGTGGTTGTATAAAGCCTGCGGGTAAGGCGTATCCGAGAGGATGCTCCGCATCACGGCGCCTGCCAAAAGTGGGGATGCAGTTTTATCTTTACTTTTTTTATTCACCGTTTCCCCCATCAATCTCCATAATGGCAAGTAAGCCCGATGCTGCTGAGGCATAACGATTTCCAGTCTTTCATAATGTTTGCGCACGTGGTCGATAAAATGACCGAACGTATCCTGTAAGAAAAAACGGACTGAGAGTCTGGCTGCATTTGGCGATAACCCTAAGATATAAAAAGGCGTATCGGGATGGATGGGAACTCCTTGAAAATCAAAGGGCATCCCTTTTTGGATGTGAGAAAACAAGGCATCAAGTGTCTCATCATCAACAGTGTCATCATCTTCAAAAACGGCGCTATGAAGCAAATCCTGATAGGCTTCTTCCCCATTGGCTGCCCAATAGACGACAGTCGTATTGCCAATGACCTTGCAATGCTTTTCATCGGCAATGAGTTGATTCAATGCCGTCGTATAGGCGAAAGCGGCATGTTTACTGACAGGAGCATTATAGCACTGTCCACCAGAATGACCGTATGATTCAAAAGCCTCTGCGTTAAAGGATACTAAGGAAGCTCCCGAAGACTGGGCACCGCGGACGCCTTTGATATTAGGATGGATGCGGGCAATGGGTCCTATTTTTCCTGTGACCAAACACTGCCCTTTGACAGCATCATCAGATGGTTGATTATAATGGGCATCCCAGGCGTTCCTGATGGTTTCATCATCTTGAACAAAGACGCCCTCAACAGCATACATTACATTGGCTGTTAATAGGTTGGTGGTCAGGTACGGTTTCAATACGGAATGATTTTCTGCTGTTTCCGGATTCCACGTCGTAAAAAAGCGCTTCAAAGCCGCTGCTGACGGCGTGTGGACAGCTTCTAGGATATCTAAATGATATTGTTTCATCGTTTCAAAACAAGCTACACTCCGTTTTTTATCCTTTTCCCATTTTGTTGCCGCATCTCCCGTCATATCCGCCGTCTTATTTTCCTTGGGCAGGCCCAGGCAATATGCGGCATTAGCCCATAAGAACTGAGGCCGGATGCCCGATGCTTTTTTCACGCCTTCCGGCAGCATATGGGTGGTAGGCACAGATACCTTCTTTTTTCCCCGCATCACTTCTTTTTCCAAAGACAGGATGCCGATGACTTCGCCCTGTTGATTCAGATTCACAGCATAAGAAATCTTATAGTTTCCCCATCCTGGTTTGGCAATAGCACCCTGTCGGGCTAAGGTTTCATAGTAATCTACCAATGATTGTAAAATCATGAGTGCACCTCACAATCCCGCAAATCCAGGACCCCGTTATGTAAGGTCGCCTTGAAGAACATAGGCCGTATGTGCTTTAAGTCGGAATAATCCATGTCATACAGCATATACCCTAATTCCTTATCTTCCCCGGCATAGGCTGTCGGCACACTGTCAAATTCATATTCCCGGAAATTGACAGGAAATTCCCGGCAGCCAAAATAAGGCGTATGATAGCATTGCCCCCGTTTCAGGCGGCGGCGGATGATATCCTGGAACTTTCCTGCATTGTCAGAAGCATTGGCCTTATCAGTCAATTCAAAATGCGCTTCGATGACATAATGCACCTTGCACAGTACCATGGAAGCCCGTTGCTGTATTTCTTCTTTCGTACTCAAATACAACGCCACATTTTTCTTAGTCATCGCCTGCTTGGCCGCTCTGGCACTGGCCTTTGCCTTAACTTCATTACGGCGTATATTGGTAAATTGGATAGGACTGAGGACATAGATTTTATCAATAATCCATCTGAGTCCGGGATGCCAATAAATGGCCTCAATGATGCCTCGTGCTGCAGACGGTGTCATGACATCATAACTGACACGTTCCGTTTTCATTTCCGGCCGGGAAAACAAGGCATAATCTCCCCAAACCTCTACGCGTATTGCCATATCATCATCTCCTCAATTTATAAAAAGATGCCTATTCCATCTTCCATATTGACGACGAGCCCTGTATCCGGGTCATATCTCATCGGATCTTTCAGTACGTACAATCCTAGATCCAATGCGTCCAGCTTATTCGTTTCCCAGAGTTTCTCGAACTGGTTCTCATAGACGCTGACCATATATTGATTGGCCTTACGGAGTATGGACCGGTTACAAACACCGGCTCTCAATTGTGTCAGGATTTTCTGATTATCCAGGTCATCATCTATGGGAATAAAAACAGGTCTGCTATCTTCTTCTATCAGTTTAAAATCTTTTGCAATCTCTGTAAAGTCCGGAGTATTTACTTCTAATCGTTTTAAAATATTTTTGCTGTCCAGCTGGTCTTCGCCAATCGTGTAATGGAGCTGGTCGAAATACGCTTTAATACTCTCTGCACTGGCTATGTCGGCATGGTGCTTCGCCACCATCTGGGTTATTTCAATAGGGCGCCGCACGAAAGCAGGGATCCGGTTCATAGGCTTATGCAAATCATAAATATATACGGTACTGTCTTCGGTCCGCTGTTTCCCTTCCCGATTGCAGCGGCCGCCGGCCTGGATAATACTATCCAGGCCGGCAATTTCACGATAAACAACAGGGAAATCGACATCGACGCCAGCCTGAATCAAGCTGGTTGAAATGACCCGGCATGACAAACCATCCTTAAGGCGTTGACGGATGATTGCTAAGACGCGGCGCCGATGAGCCGGATACATGAAGGTCGACAAATGATAACATCCATCGCCCGCCATCATCTGATACAAGTCCCGAGCGTCCTTCTTGGAATTAGTGACACACAGGACCTGCTCATGCTCTTTCAGCTGCGCTGCCAAGGATTCCAAAGAATCTACATCCATGAATCGATAAGTGACGCGCCTGAAGAATTCATACAGTCCTTGTGTATCCGGGCAGATTTCCCGCCCTTTCAGGCCTTCTCCAATCTGGGAAAAATACGTTTCCAAACTCGGCTGCGTTGCCGTACATAATACAGCTGTGCAGCGATAATTGGCCACCAATTCGCCTATACTGCGGATACACGGCCGCAAATAAGGCTCAGGGAGCATCTGCGCTTCATCAAAGATGAGGACACTATTGGCAATATTATGTACCTTGCGGCACCGGCTGGTCTTGGCCGCAAAGAGGGATTCAAAAAACTGCACATTCGTCGTCACAATGACGGGCGCATCCCAGTTTTCAGTCGCCAGCTTTTTGCGGTTCAAGCCATCATCTTCCTTTTTGTCATTATCCTCTTTATTGTCATCTTTATCGTAATCGACATTCATATGGTGTTCGATGATGTTACCATCTCCCAGGATATTGCGGAAAATATCAGCAGTCTGTTCAATAATCGACGTATAAGGGATGATATAAATAATCCGCTGTTTCTTATACTTTACAGCGTGTTTCAAGGCAAAAGCCAAGGAAGACAAGGTCTTACCGCCGCCGGTCGGAACGGTCAGGCTAAACATACCGGGTTCCTTTTCAGCTGCATCCAGACATTGCTGATAAATTTCCTGCCGTTTTTGATTGATAGGCGTAGTGGGTTCCCCAAATGTTGCATAATAAGCAAAAAATAAATCGTGAAGTTCCTGCATCGTCGCGAATCCGCCGCGCTGCACCTTGCCATCGTTCACGAATTGTTCCGTATCCAAGAAATCGGCATCGACTAAGCAGGAAAAAAGCATACGGATGAAGAAAGAGTAATAAAACTGGTCTTTTCCGTATAAAAAGGCCGGTGCCTTGCGAATCGGCAGCGGTTCAGGCAATTCCTGCCGATAAGCCGAATAGTCCAGCTTGCCTTTCAATTCTTTTTTCAGCCGCCCCTTCAAGGTACCGTCATCGGCTTTCGATAATTTCGTTCCTATATTGAGGAGGCCGCTGTGATGGCTGGCAATACAGAGAGCCAAAGGACCATTCTTTATTTTCTTCATCAGCAAGGCACCAGCCGTAGAATGATCGACCCGCGGTCCCTCTTCCAGGATCCGTTGCTGGAAAGCCGCGCTATATTTCCCGGTGTCATGATATAACCCGGCCATCTTCCCCCATTCGGCCGCATCAAATATACTGGCAAATCGTTCTGCCAAAAGGCTGGTCCCTTTCAAATGGTCTATCAGCAGCTGCTGTCGTCCCTCTTCGCTAGTATGCCCAATATATGTTCCCATCTATTTTCCCTCATATAACTTATTTGATAATTATTTATGAATTTATTGTATAATGATATTATAACATAAACCCATAATAAATATATATCTATGTTATCCGCCTCCTCCCTGCAGGACGCAAAAAACCTGCCACACGCTATGTGCAACAGGTTTTTCCAATTGGTATTCTATTCAATCCGTCTCCGTATCATGGGGATATACCGGTCGATGCTGTCTGGTTCCTTTTTGGGCTTCCCGTCTCAGAACTTCTTGCATTCGCCGATGAAGCCGCGCAGGACGTTGGGGATAGCCAGGTCTTTGGTACCTGCCCCGTAAGCCGTGGTTTCGTGGATCAGTTCTTCCGGGTGCGGGCCGGCATAGGAGGCCAGTGTCTTGACCAGGGCGGCTCCCGTCGGGGTGACGAGTTCGCCATCGATGTCCGTCGAGTAATAGGGCAGGCCTGCCAGGAGTTCCGCCGTTGCCGGTGCCGGTACGGGCATGATGCCATGGGCGCAGCGGACGAATCCGCTCCCCGCGTGGAGGGCCGATGTGCCGATTTGTTCGATGTGCAGGTAATCGAGGGCCCAGATGGTCCCTACGATATCGAGGATGCAGTCGATGGCGCCCACTTCATGGAAATGGATGTCGCTGACGGGCACGCCGTGTACTTTGGCTTCGGCTTCGGCCAGTGCCTGAAATACGGCCAGGCTCTTTTGTTTGATGGCTTCCGTAAACGGGGAGGCTTCGATGATAGCCGTGATTTCTGCCAGTCCCCGGTGCTGATGATAGTGATGATGGCCCGTAGCATCGATAAGGGAAGCCGCCGTCTTTACGGACTGACCGTGATCGTGGTGGTCGTGATCGTGGTGGTCATGGTCGTGATGGCCGTGTTCATGATCGTGATCATGGTGGTCATGACCTTCTTCGTGATCGTGGTGATGGTGATGGTCCTGTTCCGAGTCGAGGAGGACATTATAATACACGGACTGGATGCCCAGTTTGTTGACCGGCTGGCAGATCAGGGAATAGCCGTCCAGTCCCAGCTGTGCCATGGCTTTTTGAAATTCTTCAAAGGGAACGCCGGCCTGGATCAGCATGCCGATGAACATATTGCCGCTGATGCCGGAAAAGCAGTCAAGATACAATGTTTTCATAGATTTATAGCACCTCTTTTTTTATATTCCTATATATAGTAGTATACGCAGGAATTACACTACCGCCTATCCCCACAGGGGGCATCGGCTTTTCTAGTCTTCTTTCATGGATTCTACGGCCGCGTCGAGTACGGAAAGGCCCAGGGCCGATCCCATGCCCTGGTCATCTTTGCCGGGATCGCTGACGACGGGCTTCATGTGCAGGTATTCCATCTGCATCTGATGCACCGGTTCGGCATAAGCCGCCGAGGGAAATACGTATCCCGTCACAGCCGGCTGCAGGGCCTGCGCCACCAGGACGGCCGATCCGGTCACGGCGTTGTCAAAGACCAGTGCGACGTGGCGGTGTGCCGCCGACAGGATGCATCCCACCATGGCGGCGATATCGGGTGCGCCTGCTTTCTGCAGCAGTTCGAGCGGCCGGGCGCAGTCGAGGCCGTGGGTACGGAGGACGGCGCCGAGGCGTTTCATCTGGTTTTTGGCTTTTAGCGATCCCGCAAGGTCCGTCATCCGGGAGCGGTAAAAAGCCGCCGTCAGGATAAAGGCCGTCAGGATGGCCCGTTCTCCCAGATTGCCGATGCCGATGGCCGTATAGCCTTCGTCGGCCAGGTTCTGGCCGATCTGGACGCCACTGTACAGGGCATCGAGCATGTCGTCTTCCGACATGGCCGGGCCGTTTCCATAGTAATGGCTCCCGGCCATGACTTTGAGTACCTGGACGCCCGGCGATTCGGGAATGTCTTCCTGAAGTCCCATATCGAGGAGCAGTACGCCGGCTCCGACTTTGTGGGCGACTTTGTTGATGGGGCCGCGGCCGCTGGCGATTTCCAGGGCGTCGGCCTTGCTGTTTTTGCCCTGTGATTCGTTCTTGCCGCCATCGACGGCGTGGTCGGCCGCAAACAGGACGACGGCCTTCTTCAAAAGATCATGGCGCGCACTGCCCCGTATGGCTGCCAGCCGTCCTGCCAGATGACACAAGACCGTGTCGGCCCGGCCGGAAACAGCCAGTTTTTCTTCATAGGAACGGGCAAAATCCCCGTCCACTGGTTCTATCATTGAAATAAATTGCTGTAATTCAGCATCCATGTCGTTTCCTCCTTCACGTGATATCTATAGTATATCACAGGAAGGGCGGTCGTAAAAAGAGAGTCTCTCTCAGAACCATTCGTTGTTTGAGATTCTTCAGAGGAAGTGTATCCCCAGTTCTCATTATCAAAATGTTTTAATTAACTAAAACGTTATACTTATATTTTTTATAATGTATGTAAAATATTTCATTATATAATTTTGTCATTCCTTTCATATTCAACGTATAGGTGTAACGTCATACGGCACTTTTCTATATAAATTTGTAATAAATAACAGTACCGAATATCATATAACATGTAAAGATTGTTGTAAAAACACGGCAAAAGTAAATCATGTCGTGCCGTTATAGCATAAATCTTTAGCATTTTAAGATTGCGTATTCGCCCTTTTGTCTACTGAAGGAAGAAAGGCTCTTGAATTTTTTGGCGTAAAGACTTATAGTTAAGGCGTGATACAGGGTATGTTTTTTGCGGGTCCTCTCATTTATTATCTTCCCGCAGAGAATAGTGCTACTATTTAAGAAGGAGGTTTTTTGTATGAACGGTTTGTTTGTTGTTATTATTTCTGCATTAGTGTTCATACTGGCTTACCGGTTCTACGGCGCTTTCATTGGTGCCAAAGTCCTGACGGTCAACCAGTACAATGTCACACCAGCCTTCCGTTTCGAAGATGGTCATGACTATGTACCGACGAATAAGTACGTCGTATTTGGTCATCACTTCGCTGCTATCGCTGGTGCTGGCCCGCTCGTAGGCCCGGTCATCGCTGCCCAGTTCGGGTATCTGCCCGGTGCCTTGTGGATCCTCATCGGTGGTGTTCTCGCCGGTGCTGTCCATGACTGTGTTATCCTCTTCTGCTCCATGCGGTACGATGGCAAATCCATCGCTGAAATCGCAAAAGCCCAGATTGGTGATAAGACAGGTCTGGCTACGTCCTTTGCCGTATTGTTCCTGAATATCCTCGCTATGGCTGGTATGGCCGTTGTTATTTCCAACGCCCTGCATGACAGCCCCTGGGGTACATTCACCATCGGCATGACGATTCCTATCGCTCTGTTCATTGGTATTTACATGCAGTTCCTCCGTCCTGGCAAGATCAAGGAAGGCACGGTCATCGGTGTCGTCCTGACATTGCTGGCTGTTATCGTTGGTCCTGCTGTACAGGCTTCTCCGACACTGGCTCCGATCTTCACCATCAGCCGCCACGGAATTGATATCGCCCTGATCATCTACGGCTTCGTTGCCGCAGCTCTTCCGGTATGGCTGCTCCTGGCTCCGCGTGATTACCTCTCCACGTACATGAAAATCGGTACTATCGGTGCTCTGGCTATCGGCGTTATCGTCGTCGGCCCGACCATCCAGATGCCGGCCCTGACCCAGTTCTGCGCTGGCGGCGGCCCGGTCATCACTGGCCCGGTTCTTCCGTACATCTTCATCACCATCGCCTGCGGTGCTGTTTCCGGTTTCCATTGCATGATTTCTACTGGTACAACTCCGAAGATGCTGATGAACGAACGCTCCATCGTTCCTGTCGGTTATGGCGCTATGCTGACCGAATCTTTCGTAGCTATGATGGCCCTCATCGCAGCTACATCCCTTGTTCCGAATGATTACTTTGCTATCAACTCCACAGCCGAACATTTCAATGCTCTCGGCATGCAGGTCGTCGATCTGCCGCAGTTGAACGCAATGGTTGGTGAAAACGTTGCCCATCGTCCTGGCGGTGCTGTATCGCTGGCTGTCGGCATGGCATTCATCTTCTCCAACATCCCTGGTCTTGATTCTCTCATGAGTTACTGGTATCATTTCTGCATCATGTTCGAAGCATTGTTCATCATGACAATTATCGATGCCGGCACACGTGTTGGCCGTTACATGCTGCAGGAACTCGTTGGCCGTGTATGGACCAAATTCGGCGATCCCCATTGGACTCCGGGTGCCATCATCGCATCGGCTGCTATCTCCGGCGCATGGGGCTACATCCTCGTACAAGGCAACTTGTCCACGATCTGGCCGATATTCGGTGTATCCAACCAGCTGCTCGCCATCATCACCCTGGCTATTTCCTCTGTTGTTATCTGCAGCATGGGTAAAGCCCGCTACATCTGGGTTACAGGTATTCCGTGGGCATTCCTTACTGTCGCTATCTTCTGGGCAGATTTCCTCAACATGTTCAACATTTATCTGCCGAAGGGCGAAATGCTCCTGTTCGTCGTATCTGCCATCATGGCTATCCTGGTCATCATCGTAAGTATCAGTTCTCTCAAGAAATGTCTGGAACTCTCCAAGACGGTTCCGGCCAGCTACACGACTACCAAGTCGGTAGAAGAAGAAGGACTGAAGAAACTCCAGGAACTGGTCGCTACAGATCCGGTAGCAAAACGCTTTGCCGAACAGACCTGCCCGAAAGACTTCAAACAGGCATAATCTAGTCTGGTAATAGAAAAGGACGATCGCATTTGCGGTCGTCCTTTTTTTGGTATATAGTAGGTTCGAGGTGATTTTCATGAATACAACACAGCCCTGCATGGACTGTCCCCGTCAGTGCCATGTCGTCCGTCCGCTAAAAAGCGACGGCATCGGCCCGGACCTTCCCGGCTACTGCCATAGCCCGCTCCAGCCGGTGCTGGCAAGGGCAGCCTTGCACTTCTGGGAAGAACCATGCATCAGCGGCAGCCGCGGATCGGGCACGGTCTTTTTTTCCAGCTGCAACCTGCGCTGCTGTTTCTGCCAGAATTCCCAGATCAGCATGGATGGCAAAGGGATTCCCGTCACGGTGTCCCGGCTCCGGGCCATCTACCACGAACTCATCGCCCAGGGAGCGCACAATATCAATCTCGTGACCCCCACGCCGTATACGCGGGCCATCCTGGAAAGCCTGTCGGAGCCGCTTCCCGTACCGGTCGTCTACAACTGCGGCGGCTATGAACGGGTAGAAACGATCCGGGCCTTCGAAGGGAAAGTCCAGATTTACCTGCCTGACCTGAAATACATGGACTCCGCCATGGCAGAACGCTACAGCGGTGCCCGGGACTATCCGGACATAGCAGCCAGTGCCATCCTCGCCATGTACGAACAGACAGGCCCCTACGTCCTGGACGACGACGGCATGCTCCAAAAGGGCGTCGTCATCCGCCATCTCATCCTGCCTGGCCACGTAGACAACACAAAGCGCGTCATCGACTGGGTACGGGACCACTTCGAGCCGGAACAAGTCCTGTTCAGCCTCATGCGCCAGTACATCCCCTGCGGCCGGGCCAGCGAATACCCGGAAATCGACCGGCCCCTGACGGACGAAGAATACGACGAGGCCGAACAATACCTCTTTGACAGCGGCATCGAAGACGGATTCGTACAAGAAAAATCCAGCGCCAGCGAAGGATTCATCCCGGCGTTTGATGGGACAGGCGTATAAGAGGACCCACGGCCGGGGACTTGTTTCCCCTGTCTCACTCGGTATGGTGCCATCTGCTTCGTTGTCATCAGTCGCCATAGCGCCGCTATGACTCCTTCTTCCGCCTTGCATCTGACACCATCCCAGGCGATTCAGGATGGAAACCGGCCCCGGTCGTGGGTCCTGGATGCTGATTTTTGAGAAAAGAGCCGGTTCATCGAATTAGTTTCTTCGTCAAACTCCAAACTGAAAACTTCAAACTATCCCTTCCCGTCCCCGCCGACGATGCCTGAACGTAAAACGCCAGCCGTCGCGGCACTAGAATTGCTAATTTTAAGTATAATAAGCCGGTTCGACAAACCGGCTTGTTTCATCAAACTCCAAACTTCAAACTCCAAACTCCAAACTATCCCTTCCCGTCCCCGGTCGTGGGTCCTGGATGCTGATTTTTGAGAAAAGAGCCGGTTCGAAGTGCCGTGTAGCATGGCGTCCCCGTGATAAGCAGAGAACCACATTTGAAGGAGTGCAACGACGCGCAAATGTGTGTGAATCGCTTATGCCGAAACGCAGTGCCCTATTGAAGCCCCTTTTCAGAAATATAGGAATTTCGTGGTTTCGGTAAGGGAAGCTGTCAGCTTTGCTGACTGAAGGGTCCTTTCATCATCTGAGTTCTCGTATCTGAGTCCGAGAGCGTGGCACGTCGAACCGGCAGCATCCCTGCACGAGGAAGCGGACTCATGATGGACTTACTATGGAAGTAAGAACCCTTCCGCCACTTCGTGGCCCTCCTTCCCTTATCAGGGACGGCTTCCTACGCAATAAACCGGCTTTTTTCATCAAACTTCAAACTCCAAACTCCAAACTATCTCCTACTCCACATCGAATATTTTCCCCGGGTTTAGGATGTCGTTGGGATCGAAGGCTTTTTTTACGGCTTTCATGAGGGCCAGTTCTACCGGGTCTGTATAGTGGGCCATGAGGCTCTTTCTCTTTTCGCCAATGCCGTGTTCTCCGGAGATACGGCCACCCAGGCGGTATACGGCGTCATAGGCTGCCTTTTCAAAGGCTTCTACTTTGGCCGGCCACTGGTCGTCGGGAGTGTCTTTTTTCAGGATGTCCAGGTGCAGGTTGCCATCGCCGGCATGGGCTACAGAGCGGACCGGGGTCTTCTGGTCGGCACTGATTTTTTCCAGTTCTTTCAAGAGGTTGGCCAGTTCGTCAGCAGGGACGACAAAGTCTTCCATGACCATGATAGGGCTGTCTGTCGTCGATGCTTCGGAGAAGTTCTTGCGCACTTTCCAGATCCGTTCGGCGTCGGCGACAAAGACGTCAATGGCGCCGTGGTCATGACAGAGTTCATCGAGGGCGACGCACAGGTCATCGATGCGGTCTTCATCGTTGCTGTCTACCTGGATGATCATATAATTTCCAATATCGGAATGAGGCTGTTTTTCACCGAGGAATTTCTCCGTAACCCGTACGGAATCGTTGTCCATGAATTCCAGGCAGGTCGGTTCGATGCCGGCTTTGGGCAGGGCATTGACGATGGACATGGCGTCGTCGATGGTCTTGAAAATGGCCAGGACGTTGACACTGTATTTGGGCAGGGGCACCAGTTTCAGGACCAGTTTGGTAATGATGCCCAAAGTACCTTCGGAGCCGATGACGATTTTTTCCAGAGGATAGCCTGTAGAGACTTTTTTCAGGCGGCTTCCCAGATGGGTAATCTGCCCCAGGGGCGTCACGACTTCGATGCTATAAATCTGGTCCCGCGTCGTTCCATAACGGACGGCCCGGTTGCCGCCAGCATTGGTCGAGGCATTGCCCCCGATAAAGCAGGAGTCCCCGCTGCAGGGGTCGCCGGCATAGAGCAGTCCCTGGGCTTTGGCGGCGGCTTGTACGTCAGCCGTGCGGACGCCCGGTTCGACGACCATGTACAGTTTTTCCCCGTTCACTTCGAGGATACGGTTCATCTTTTCTGTGCTGAGGATGATACCGCCGTAGGTATTGACGACAGCGCCAAATTCCAGGCCTGTCCCGGCTCCCCGGGGAATGACGGGGATATTTTCCGTATTGGCCAGCTGCAGGACAGCCGCCACATCTTCAGTCGTCGTCGGATACACTACAGCATCGGGCGTACGGAAAAATTCCCGTTCCACCCCTTCATCCCGTTCGTACTGGACGAGGCGGTCCGGATCGGTGGAAACGCCCTTTTCTCCCAGTATATCCACTAATTTCTGTATGATGTCTTTGGTAATTTTCTGATATGGTTTCATCTCATAGGCTCCTTTTCTGTATGCACAAAGCCCGGACAGGCTATCCGTTCTGTCCGGACTTTTATATCATAGCTGATTTACTTTTCCTTGACAAGCATGGCCAGGATAGAAGAAATGATCATCATCGAAGCCAGGACGACAAAGCCCGTCGTAAAGTTGCTGCCCGTCGAGACGAGGCCGAACAAGTAGGGCCCGAAAAATCCGCCCAGGTTGCCGATAGCGTTGATGATGGCAATGGCAGCTGCCCCGGTGACGCCGTCAAACATACGCGACGGAAAAGTCCAGAAGGGGCCTACGGGACATTCACAGCAGGCCGTTGACAGGGACAGGCAGGCCAGGGCCAGGACGGGATAATTATGGAAATACGTCCCTGCCAGAAGGCCCAGGGCGCCGAGGAAAATGGGGACGGCCACGTATTTCTTTTTCTTCTGCGACCGGTCAGCATAGCCTGCCACAAAGCCCATGACCACGATGGCCGTGATCCAGGGGATGGCACTGAGGATGCTGGTGATCATATTATTCGTGCCGGCCATGCCCTTGACGATCTGGGGCAGCCAGAATAAAATCCCGTAAAATCCGATATTGAGGGTCGTATAAATGAGGGCAAAATGCCAGACCTGGGGTTTCGTGCAGACGCTCCACATGGACGTAGAATTGCCCATGGGCTTCGTTGCCCGTTCGCCGGCCAGTTTCTGTACGAGCCAGTCTTTTTCTTCCTCCGTCAGCCACGATACGTCCCGGGGCGAATCGAGGAGGACCCGGTAGGCCACGAAGGAACAGAGCACCGCCGGCAGCCCTTCACAGAGGAAGACCCATTGCCAGCCGGCCAGCCCAGCCAGCCCGTCCATGCCGAGGATGACGCCGCTCAGGACATTACCGATGCACATGGAAATGGCCAGGGACATGTGGAAATAACTGAACGCCCGCGTCTTGGCCTGGAGGGGGAACCAATGGTCGAGATAATAAATGATGCCGGGATAAAAGCCCGCTTCTGCCGCGCCGAGGACAAAGCGCACGATGTACAGCTCGACGGCATTGTGGACGAACATGGTACTCGTGGAAATGAGGCCCCAGACAAAGAGAATGGCGGCAATCCAGCGCCGTGCCCCCAGCCGGGCCAGAATGACATTACTCGGCAGGCCAAAGAGGAAATAACCGATAAAAAAGAGCCCCGCGCCAAAGCCATAGGCCGCCGTGCCGATGCCCAGATCCTGATTCATCGTCAACGACGCAATGCCGATATTGGCCCGGTCTACAAAGGAAATAAAATATAAGAACATAATAAGCGGCATTAACCGCCCAAATAACTTTTTAAACACCCGCTGCTGAATATTCATAAGACCGTCCTTCTTTGAGACTGAATTTTTATAAATCTACATTACATATTATACCACTTTTTATAAATTTGAACAGTCTTTTATACAAATATTCTGGTTTTTTATGACAAGGAAAAGATAGTTTGATGTTTGAAGTTTGATGTTTGAGGAAAAAGCCGCCGTTCGCAGGCCACAGACAGCAAACAAGCCGGTTCGTCGAACCGGCTTTTCTATATAAACTCAGCACTATCTATATAAACTCAGCAACAAAGGACCCACGACCGGGGACGGGAAAGGATAGTTTGAAGTTTGAAGTTTGAAGTTTGGAGTTTGGAGTTTGGAGTTTGATGAAAAAAGCCGGTTCGTCAAACCGGCTCTTTATACTAAAATTAGCAATCCTAGTGCCGCGACGGCTGGCGTTTTACGTCAGGCATCGTCGGCGGGGCCGTCAGATGCAAGGAGGATGGAGGGAGGCGTAGCGGGGCTACGCTGACTGACGACGACGCCGCAGATGATGGTCCAGCCGGCGAGGCATAGTAAATAAGCCAGACGCCGCGGCACGTCAGGGAAACAAGTCCCCAGCCGTGGGTCCTAGAACAAGTTACGGATGAAGGGTACGAAGAAGGGTTCGTATATGACTTTCAGGATGACGAAGACGAAGAGTCCCAGGGTACCACCGACGATGGCGCCGTTGATACGGATCCAGGCCAGGTCTTCCCCGACTTTGCTTTCCAGGAAGGCATTGAATTTCTTCTTGTCAAAGCCGGACAGAACTTCCCGCACGGCGACGCCGATGAGGGAGTGTTCGTGTTCCAGGATGACTTCACAGCCCCGGCGGATCTGATCGTCGATCCAGTCTTTGATTTCCGGATACTGGCTGCAGTAGTCGAGGTAATGCATGAATTCCCCTTCCAGGAGGTTCTGCAGCTTGTCTTTTCCTTCTACGCCCGTCGTAAAATAAGCCTGACTGGCGCGCTGGGTCGATGTGAGCCACATTTCTACCGGCAGGGAATCGACAAACTGGTCCTGCCAGCGCTGTACCGTGTAGGTCAGCTGGCCGTTCATGGCATACATCTGCAGTTCCAGCTTCTGGCACAGCCACTGCCGTTCTTTGCCGCCGGCGTGTTCCCACCGTTCCAGCCAGATGATGATGCCTTTCTGCACGTCTTTGGCCACTTTTTGGGTATCGACCATGCCGGTAAATTTATTCAACGTCATGATGAGGTGCGGAGCCGTCCGGGATTCGGCCATCCATTCGTCGAGAGCCTTGACGAGGACGGCTTCAAATTCCTTGCTGCGCACGCAGTCCTTGATGAGGCCGATGATGTCGGTCAGCATCTGGCTGTCCGGGTCTTCCAGCATGGTGATCATGCGGTCCTGGAGAAAGCTCAGGAGAGGCTGCCGCTTGAGGTAGGCCCGGATATGGGCTGCGATATACTGCTGATTCTTGCTCTGGCGGCCATATTCATAGGCCTGCTGGGCGACTTCATACAACAGGGCCCGGAATTTTTCCCGGCCGCCGCTGGCCAGCCAGTTCGTAAATTTATCTACGAAGGAGACGGTATACAATTTGTCTTTCCACATGCCCGGCTGCAGAAGTTTTTCTGATACGACATGGGTCATGCCGTCTATGATCTGCGTGCGGTGGCTGTAGACCAGTTCCGTGTGATAGGGGAATCCCAGAGGCCGTTCGAAGAGGGCCGTCACGGCGAACCAGTCGGCAATGCTGCCGATGAGGGCCGACTGGATGACGAAAAACAGAAGTTCTCCCAGAATGCCCACTTCATGGCTGTACCACCACCAGAATACCAGGACAAAGCACAGGAAAGATAAGGCCAGGATGGCATTTGCCCGCTGACGGTATGTCATATTACCAGCCTCCTTTCAACGCGTACATGGCAAGGAAGATGCAGGCCCCGAGGACGGCGCCTACCAGCGACCCGTTGACGCGGATCATCTGCAGGTCGTACCATACGCGGCTTTCCAGTGCATCGGCCAGTTCCTGGGCATCATAGGCCAGGATTTCTTTTTCTGCCGTCGCGCCGAACCATGTCTGGAGCCGTTTCAGTTCCTTTGCTGCCAGAGCCAGGACCATGCGGTTCATCTGTTCTACCTGCAGGTCGCTGCTCTTCCAGCCTTCGAGGCGTTCGATGGCATAGGTCGCAGCGGTACGGCAGATCCGGTTCTGCCGGTCCGGGTCCTGTACGTAGCGCTGCCACGCTTCTTTCATGTCCGGACGGGAAACGACATGGTGGAACAGGCGCATCTTATAGCTTTCCAGCCGTTCCTGCCATGCCGGATTGACTTCCAGCTGTTCAGCCTGACGCCAGATGAACTGCATGGCTTTTTTGCGTTCTTCCGAATCGGGTTTCTTCGCTTCCTGCAGCACCGCCAGGAATTTTTCCTGCAAGTTGGCTGCCACCCGTTCGGGACTGAACATATCACTGGCCAGTGCCGCCTTGACGATGAGGGCATAGACGAAATTCCGGTGTTCATACTGGCGCAGGGATTCGCGGTAAATATCGGCGATGTACCGTTTGGCCGTTTCGCTTTTTGTCATCGATTCCAGGGTGCAGATGAGAAAATCCAGGAAATCATTTCCCGATTCCCCGACCAGGCCGGTCTGGAGAGCCTTGCCCATAATCGGTGCTACGCGGATTTTTTCAATGGCATCGGCGCCCATATCGGAAAAGGCTTCGACGATTTTTTTCATGTCCAGGGTATACAAAAACGTGTTGAGGACGTGCCCCAGGACGCGTTCTGCCGACTGGAATCCCTTTTCCGTGTGCAGGTACGAAAGGCCTGCTTCCAGGACGGGATGATGCTTCAGTACCTGGTACATATTGGGGACGGTCAGGATTTCACTCTCGATCATATGCCGGGCCGTTTCGGCGATCCGTTCCTTGCTGCTGGGGATCAGTGCCGTTTTGAAAGAAATCCCCAGGGGCCGGCGGAACAGGGCCGTCACGGCATACCAGTCGGCCAGTCCCCCGATGAGGGCCGCACCGGACAGGTGCATGATGAGGCCTCCCCAGAACAAGTCCCGGAAAGGATAGGAAAAAAGCAGGAGCAGCGCCGCGATAATCAGTATATAATTGGCAATATGACTCCGCGCCTGCCCTGTCGTTGTCTCAAATTGGGTCATTATCGTTCCTCCTCCGGCTCATGCCGGTCGTGTAGTGTACCTGTGTTACCACAGTATTTTTGTATCTCCGCTATGGACAGGAATCCACAGTGGCTGATCCGGCCAGGCCTTACGGAATGCCTCCGACGGCTGCCAGGGAGCGCCAAAATAGTGCATGGGGACCAGACAGAGCTTGACCGTCACGTGCTTCAGAAATTCCGACACGCCCCATTCCCGGGCCCGTTCGAGGCGGGCATCGACGGGGAAAAAGGCCACATCGACGGTGAGTCCGTCCAGTTTCTGCATTTCGGCGTCAAACATGCGTTTTGCGTTTTCGTTATTTTCATCGGTATCGCCATCCCAGTGCCACCAGTTCAGATCTCCGGCATGGAACAGGCTCAGCCCGTCCGTGCGGACCAGGAAGGAACCGCCTTCGTCGGTCGAGCCGAACTGGGTCACGATGGCATCGTCGATGCGCCGCGTATCATAGACTTCCATAGAATACAGTTTGTCTTCCGGGGCCTGCCGGAACGGTACGTCCTTATTGACGATATAGGCCTGTGCTTTATGGGAAAAATCGATGATATGGCGGTTGAAATGGTCGCCGTGCCAGTGGCTGACAAAGAACCACAACGGCTTTTCACCGTCGGCATAACGGCGCACGATGCGCTGTTCATCCTGATAATAATCAAATACGAGCACTTTCGTCGCTGTCTCCACAGCAAACCCGCTGTGAGCCAGATAGGTTATCTGTATACTCATCGTACCGCCTCCTGAAACGGGTATGTATTGAATTCTCCTTTGATGTATGCGTCATAGAGCCGGCGCCGTTCACTGCGCAGATGATAGGCACTGATGGGCCACATCTGCGTCCTGCCCTGAGGGCCGCGCCGGGCGATCCAGAGCTGTTCCGGATGGAACAGGTCGTTATCCAGGAGCAGCAGGTCATGGGTCACACCCAGCAGCTGGCCCCTGTTTTCTTTCTGATGGACGAAATCGCGGATGAGATGCTGCAGGACCGGTGTCATCCAGTAGGCATCGAGGTCATCGATGATGACCGTACTGCCCTGCCGCATCTGGGCCAGTCCGGCTGCCAGGGCCGCCATCTTGCGCAGGCCCGCCGCTTCATCGGAAAGCCGGCAGGGACGGGGCTCGCCGTGACGCCATAGCAGGACCTCGGCCGTATCGCCATCTCCCGTATAGGAAATGCGGCAGATGGACGGGTCGATGAGCTGCAGCAGAAACAAGATATCCCTTTCCTCTGACTGCCAGTATTTCCATTCTACCTCAGACAGGCGCATGGGCATCTGCTGCCAGACCGTCATGTCCCGTTCCCGCACGATGTGGACCGCTGCCGCCATCCTGCGCAGGCCTTCACTTTCTGGCAGAAAGGCCGCCGTCTGGGCGAGGATATCTTCGCTGCTGCTGACGCGCGGGGCATCTCCCGGCCCATGCCATTCAAGCACACCCCTGCTGTAGGCATACAGCACAGCGCCTCCCAGAGAAAGGCTCTCTTCCTCTATGCCCTCTGCCGTATAGGACAGGCTGTAGTCATAGGATCGGGCACTGGTTTCATCATACAGAGAAATGGCAAATGACACGGGGCCGTTTCCTGAAGGCAGAAGCGCCGGCGTCCACCCTTCGAGGATGGTGTCCAGCAAAAACTGCAGGGCAATGAGCAGATTGGTCTTGCCGGCGCCGCTGGGGCCGAATACCAGCAGGGAGCGCATGATTTTATACTCCGACACGGCAGAAAAACAACTTTCATACCGCGTACCTTTGATACGCCTATGGTCGGAAGGCACGAGGCGCAGTGTCACCGTATCAGAAAACGACAGACAGCCCCGTACAGAGAATCGAACAAGCATATGGTATTTCCTCCCTTAGTATTAGTCCTATTATACCACACATCTATATCAACTTATATATACAGCTGAATTTATACACAAAAAATCTGTCCATAAAATAAAAACCACCTTTTTAGTGATTTTTTGGTTTTTTCTATTGACAAATCAAAATGGAAAGTGTACTATAATCGTAAACATTGAGATAGCGATGAGCAAACCAAGTACCTGTAACAACGGTCGTCAGAGAACGCAGGCCATAGGCTGAAAGCCTGCCCGGCACGTATTGCAGCGAATGCCTTTGCGAGCTGAACAGGGGAACTGTGAGTATCCTGTTCCGGCAGCCGCCGTTACCGGTACCGAGTGGCAGTTATACTGCAACCAGAGTGGAACCACGGTCCGCCGCCTCTGAACGAGACGGCGGATTTTTGCATCATCGGGGGGGGAAACCGTATCCACGTCTGCAGGCACGCGCTCAATGTATACTATTTTTGTCCAATTTTTATGGAGGGATGTCATTATGGGTAAAATTTATAAAAGCTCTTTGGAATTAGTAGGTCATACACCGCTCTTAGAACCACAGCGTTTCAATAAAAAATCCGGCGTCAAGGGAAAAGTCCTGGTCAAACTGGATATGTTCAACCCGGCCGGATCTGCCAAGGACCGCATCGCCAAAGCCATGATTGAAGATGCCGAACAGAAAGGCATCCTCAAAGAAGGTTCGGTCATCATCGAACCGACCAGCGGCAACACGGGCATCGGCCTGGCCGCTGTCGCCGCTGCAAAAGGCTACCGCGCTATCTTCACCATGCCGGAAACCATGTCCGTCGAACGGCGCAACCTCATTGCCGCCTACGGTGGTGAAATCGTCCTCACGGAAGGCAAAAAAGGGATGCAGGGAACCGTTGATAAAGCCAACGAACTGGCAAAAGAAATCCCCAACTCCTTCATCCCCGGCCAGTTTACCAACCCTGTAAACCCGAAAGCCCACAAAGAAACGACGGGCCCGGAAATCTATGAAGATACAGACGGCCAGGTCGATATCTTCGTCGCCGGTGTCGGCACAGGCGGCACCCTCACAGGCGTAGGCCAGTACCTCAAAGAAAAGAAACCGTCCGTCCAGATCGTAGCCGTCGAACCGGCTGATTCTCCGCTCCTGTCCGAAGGCCATGCCGGCCCGCACAAACTCCAGGGCATCGGCGCCAACTTCGTACCGGAAACACTGGACACCAAGATTTACAACGAAGTCTTCACCGTCACGACGGACCAGGCCTATGACACAGCACAAGCCTTCTCCCAGGAAGAAGGCTTGCTCATCGGTATCTCCGGTGGTGCTGCACTCTACGCAGCCACCCAGATTGCCAACCGCCCGGAAAACGCCGGCAAAACTGTCGTAGCCTTCCTGCCCGATAACGGCGACCGCTACCTGACCACACCGGACTTCATCAAACAAAAGTAAAACCACCTCATATACTCTACTCCCAGAAAATGGGCTGTCCCAGGAAGCAACACCCGGGACAGCCCATTTTCCATATACGGGAAGAGATAGTTTGGAGTTTGAAGTTCGGAGTTTGGAGTTTGATGTTTGATGAAGAAACCGGTTCGTCGAACCGGCTTTTCTATATAAACTTAGCAACAAAGGACCCACGACCGGGGACGGGAAGGGATAGTTTGAAGTTTGGAGTTTGGAGTTTGATGAAGAAACCAGTTTGATGAACCGGCTCTTTTCTCAAAAATCAGCATACAGGACCCACGACCGGGGACGGTTTCCATCCTGAATCGCCCGGGATGGTGCCAGATGCGAGGCGGAAGAAGGAGCCATAGCGGGGCTATGGTGACTGATGACAACGAAGCAGATGGCGCCATACCGGGCGAGGCAGGGGGAATAAGGCCCCGGCCGTGGGTCCGATTACCAATCTATCAATATCCTCTTTTTATAATCCCTGTACCGCTTGAGCACGGTCTCATTTGTATTGACCGCCCGTTTCAGCGACTGATACGCCAGGGCCCGTTTTTCTCCGTAATGGTTGGCCAGGCGCAGTGATACCGACGTGACCGGGGCCAGCCACCATGTGTGGGTAAAGACCGCCGCCGTGACGCCCAGGGCATGGCACACGTAGGAAAGGACGGACCGGCGTCCAAATTCGTTTCCTTTCCGGTAGTCGGATAAGTCCGCTTTCCGGGACACGGAATAGGCAATGAGGATATAGGGGATCAGCGACGGGAACAGGCTGTCGCTCTGCACTGCCTCTGCCGCATCGACGTGTTCCAGCACATACTGGGACAGTTCTTCATTGGAAATGCCACTGTTGATCAGATGTGCCGACATATCCCCCATGGTCACCTGGCTGTAGACTTCATCTGTAGAGACAATATCGATATGGGGATACCGTTCAAAGGCATTTTCTATGTACTGGGCCGATTCTGTCGCTTTGAGCTGCAGTACGTCATTGATACTGCCATCGCTATTATAAATCGCAATATCCCACCCGGGCTGCGTCGCCGACTGGGCCATTTCAGCATGACACCCGGCTGGCAGATGGCCGTCGTTCAGATAGTCCGTATAGCGTATTTCAAATAACTTTCCCTTCAGCCCGTTTACAAATCCATCGAGCTGGTCTTCATCCATTCCTTCTATGGCACTGCGGAAATCCATATCTGCCGCCTTGTCGGGATAGGCCAGCTCATAGGCCTGCTGCAGGTCATCGGGGATTTTCCAGCCCAGCAGGCGCTGCCAGAAATTCGGCAGGCTAAGGCCAATCGAATCGAGGATCATATCCCGCTTCGTTTCCCCCTGCAGCTGGCTTTTCGCTATCAAATGCTGGATATCCTGATATTCCAGAGACTGGTCGCGCAGCCTGGCGATGAGCGCGTCAAAATCCCGCTGCCGGTACGTCAGTCCCCGGACATTGCGCACCATGCCCACACTGCCCTTTGCGGCACCTACGACAACGCCGCCGGCCAGTTTTGCCATCTTTTCCTTTTCCATGGATACACTCCCATCACAGATGCACCACCTCAGCACATCTGTCTGAATTATTTTCATAACGTGCATGCTATGTATGCATTATACCATAGAAATGAAATGGCTGCACGATAAAGAAAGGGAGCCCTTTACCTTGACGAGGATATTGACGAACCTGATTGTTTTCCGTATTATAGACATAGAAAAAGGGGCTGTAACAAAATGAGCTTTTAACCCATTTTGTTACAGCCCCTTTTTGTATATATCTCTTTATTCAACGGGCTGGCAGAGCGCTTTGATGTCTATCTTGCGGTCTTTTTCCAGCATGCCTGTTTCGATGAGGAAGTCCTGTGTCTTTACGAGGTCTTCTATATCGGCATCGGTGATGGCCGGGTTGAAATCGTACCATCCAGCCATGGCCTGTACCTGGTCTTCCGTAAGGCCTGTTTCTGCGGCGGCTGTGCCGTAGTATTTCTGCGGGTCTGCCAGGTAGTCTTTGACGACTTTTTCATGGGTCTGCATGAATTTCTTTGCTGTATCGGGATACTGTTTGATGAAATCGCTGCGCATGGCTATGACGATGGTGGCATCGAGGAGGCCCTTGCCCGTCGTCAGGGTGCGTGCACCGTCATTTTTCATTTTCAGTGTCGCCGGTCCTGCCAGCAGTGCCGCATCAGCACTGCCGCCGCTGAGGGCCGCCGCTGCCTGAGGAATGCCCATGGATACGAACTGGACGTCATCGGCGCTCATCCCTTCTTTGGCCAGTGCCGCCAGGAGCAGCTGGTGCAGGATGGTGCCTTTCGGCCCGGCAATTTTCTTGCCTTTCAGGTCTTTGACCGACTGGATGGATGGGTCTTTGGTCATGATCATGAACGCTTCCGGTGCCCGGCTGTAGACGCCGACAACGGTCAGGTCGATGCCGTTGGCCTTGGCCAGGATAGCACTGGTCCCGCCCAGGGCATGGCAGACGTCGATTTTGCCGGCAGCCAGGGCTTCTGTCTGTTTCGGGCCGGCATCGAGATCCGAATAGGTGATGGAAATGCCGTCATCCTTGAATGCCTTTTCAAATACCTGATCTTTCTTTTCTATAATGGAGGGAATATTGAGGGGGGATTTGACATAGGTCATGTTGATCGTTTCCGGTTTCTTTGCCGTCCCGCCGGCCTTGTCCTGTCCACATCCGGCAAGACCTGCTACGGCCATGACGACGGCCAGGCCTGCCAGTACGAGTTTTACGCTTCGTTTCATATACGATTCTCCTTTTCTTCATTAAGAATATGCAAAATGTCTGTTTTCATTGCCAGCCGTCCGGCAACAGACGGCCGGGGATATCCTTCGTCGTTTCTCACACGGCTGCCACAGCATCCCTTGTGCATGACCAGGATGTCCTGTCCCAGCCGGACCGCTTCATCGAGGTCATGAGTGATGAATACGATAGTCATGGGCTGCCGTACATACTGGTCCATGAGCTCGTCCTGCAGTTTTTCCCGGGTAAAATAGTCCAGGGCCGCAAAGGGTTCATCCATGAGCAGCAGCCGTGGCCGGCACGACAGGGTACGCACCAGGGCGGCCCGCTGGGCCATGCCGCCTGACAGCTGATCCGGATAGGCTTGGCGGAATGAGTCGAGGCCGAAATCTTTCAGATACTGCCCGGCCAGTTCTTCCGATCCGCCCATGCCATGCTGCCAGATGCATACGTTTTCTTCTACGGTCAGCCAGGGAAGCAGGCGCGGCGTCTGGAACATGACCCCTGTCCGGGGACGAGGCCCGCCGAAATCGAGGATCCCTTCATCGGGTTGTTCCAGCCTGGCCAGCAGGCGCAGGAGCGTCGTCTTGCCGCAGCCGCTCTTTCCTACGATGACCGTAAACGAGCCGTCCCGTACAGACAGGCTGCAATCGTGCAGGGCGGCGACCCGTTTCCCATCGGGCAGGGTATAGAACCGGGACAGGTTCTCTATGCGGATATCACTCATGATGCCATTTCCTTTCTGTCCAGAGATAGCGCCGGCCCAGGAATCTCATGAATGCATCGGCGGCGATTCCCAGGATGCCCAGAGTCAGGATACCGGCCAGCACGATGTCGGGACGAGCCATTTCTTCCCCGTCGAGGATGAGATACCCCAGTCCTGCCGCGGCGGCAATCATTTCCGCCCCGATGAGGGACCGCCAGCTGTATCCCAGGCCGATGCGCAGTCCCGTGTACATGGCCGGAAGGGCCTGGGGAAGGCGGATATGCCAGAAAATGGCCCGGGAAGACAAGCCATAGACGCGGCCCATTTCCAGCAGCTGTTCATCGGGATGGGACATGCCATCGAGGGTATTGAGGAATATGGGGAAAAATGTCGCCAGGACGACGATGATGATTTTGCTGGCCTCGCCGATGCCGAACCACAGGATGAGCATGGGCAGCAGGGCCAGGGGCGGCACGTTCCGCAGAAATTCCAGGAGGGAATGACAGACGCGGCGGGCCGCCGGGTGCAGGCCCAGCCATATGCCGCCGGGCAGGGCCAGTGCCGATGCAATGGCAAATCCCGTAAGGACCCGCATCAGACTGGCCCCGACATGACGGGCCAGCTGTCCGGAAGAGGCCAGCTGCAGCCAGCTGGTCCACACCCGTTCCGGCGGCGGGACGATATACGACCCCCACCAGTGCCACGTGCTTCCCAGCTGCCAGCATATGCCCAGAAGCAGTGGCAGGGCACCGATTGTCAGTATTTTCGTTAGTATTCGTTTCATGGCATTACCTGATTTCTATTCATCCCAGGCGCTGTCCGGAAGGGCTTCGATATCCGGCCAGGCCGCGTTGATGGCCTGCGCCATGAGCTTCTTTCCCGAAGGGTCCAGATGGAGGCCGTCGAGGGCCAGTTCCGTCCGCAGACGCCCCTCATTATCGTACATTCCCGGCGTAATATCGATGTGGACCCGGGAACGGACATAACGGTTGACGCGGCCAATCTGCCACTGCCAGTCGGAAGCCGTTTCATCGTCAAAAGTCTGTTTGATATTGTCGGGATTGACTGGCGGCACTGTCAGGAATACGGGGCGGATGCCGTGCTCCAGGGATTTTTTGCGCACCTCTTCCATATCGGAAATGACGACGTCAGCGCCCAGACCGTTGCGCAGGCTGTTCGATCCCATGAGGATCAGGAGGTATTTCGGCCTGAAGGGCAGGACATCGGCTTCAAACCGGTCTTTGGTCATGGTGCTCGTATCGCCGCTCTGAGCCAGATTGACCACAGAAAAATCGAGATAGGACAGATAACTGAAATCCCAATCGGTCGGCGAATAGGAAATGCTGCCTCCACCGTGACTGATGCTGTCACCCAGGGCCGCTGCTTCATAGGGCGTATCGGGGTCGGTCAAAAACGGCTGGGCATCGGACCAGACACCGACGGGACCGCCCTGTTCATCCAGGGCCCGGACACGCCAGTAAAAGGGATGATTCCCATACCGCGGCCGGGGATCGTACTTCTGGGCCGCCTCGGTCCGGTACACGTCGATGCGGTGCTGTGACGCTTCTACGCCTCCGGGATTTTCCGGCGCCGCGTCCAGTATTTCCACTTCATACTGGCTGGCCCCGGGTACAGGGAGCCAGTCGTAGACGGGATAGAGCAGGACCGTCCCTTTTCCCGTATTATACGAGGACAACAGCTCCGGCTTTTCCACGAAGGGAGACATGCGGTCCAGGGGCACTTTTTCTATCGCCGAATAGTCGCTGACCCGGTGGCCTTCCATATCGAGCCCATAGACGCGGTAATAGAAACAGTCATCCTGGAAATCGTCCGGCAGGGCCAGTTCGATGCCGTTCGTATAAGCCCGCTGCTCCGGCATGACCGGTTCGTAGGCAATGTCCCCCGTCTTTTCATCCGCTTCCAGCTGGCGCAGGACCTGGACGTCGTACATGACGGCTCCATCTACGCGGGTCCAGCGCAGGATAGGATGGACCGGAGCCGGCGCTGCTTCAGAATAATGACGCAGGAGGAGAGGCTTTTCCAAATCTTCCCCGGCACTGTGGGAGACATACAGCTTCTGTGCTTTTTCCAGAGGCGGGGACACGATGGGCCCGTGATGGGCATTCTGCCGCGCCGTCGTAGCCAGGACACCATAGCCCAGGGTAAATGATAAGAGTAACAGTAAAATCAGCATACTTTTATGGCGCATCATCCCGCCTCCCTTTCTAATGAAATCGCGAATCATTACTTATTATATACTATTTACAGACATCATACAATACGGTGCACACAGAGAGAAAAAGAGGCGCCGCATCGTGCAGCGTCCCTTAAAACAATTTATACATATCCCCTTTCAGGAATGATCTTCTGTTTTCTGTGCTCCGGCCTTATCTTTTTTAGCCGGCGCCTTGTAGCCGTACTGGCTCTTCCATTTCTTGTCCAGCTTCTGGATTTCTTTGTCAGAGAGCATGGCCGGTTTCGCCCGGAATGCCTGGTTCAGGCTGCGGACAATGGCCGCGCCGTCATCGCCGGGAGCACAATCCATGATGTGCTGGCCCTGAACGGAAATCTCACTGCCATTCTGCAGGATCTGCCAGTCGTTGCCCGTCAGGTCCATGCCTTTGATCTTGCCAGAAGCGACGGGAGTCGTCTGGACCTTCTTGTCATCCTGGGCTTCCCCGTAGATCGTATGGGTCACACGGGACAGATTCCCGGCGACGAGGAAGGCACGGCGACGCCGCGAGTAATCCCCATAGGGAGCAGGGCTTACTACGGGCTGGGCGTTGACGTAGACCATGTCGCCCCCTACCTGGACGTGATTGCCGGACCAGCGCGTCATGCGGCGGCCCAGCTTTTCAATGCGCTTTGTCATCTGGGGGTGGTTATTGGGATTGATGACCCGTTTGAACCCTTCCTGATAGAGGTCGCCGTACTTTTCGTAGACGAACTGCATCGACGACGGGGCACCGCCCACATTATAGGGCGTATTTTTCATGACCTCGAACCCGTAGGCATCGGCTTCTTTTTCCTGGTTCATGGTCACCATTTCGTTGTCGATATAATTGATCACGATGCCGCCGAGGAGCACGTCGAGCATTTCCGCATGGCCGCCAAAGGCAAGGTCTACAGCAACGGAGACGCCGATGCTCTTCATGACGCCGTTGATGGCATGGTGTCGTTCGCCATGCTGCATTTCATGGCACAGGGTAAAGGCCAGTTCATCGTCATTGAGCGTATCCATCATGCCCTGATTGACGGAAATGACGCCGCCCACGGTTTCAAAGGCATTCAATTCCTTGCTGGGATTGGCATAAACATCGTAATTGCGTTTGATCATGCCCGTCCGGACGAGGTTGTCAGCAATCCGTTCCAGCCGGTCTTCATATTCATAATTGTCCACTACGCCGGTCTTGGCCTGTGTCTGGGCCAGCATCTGCGGCTGCATCTGCGTATCCATCCTGACCAGCTGCTGCTTGATGAGAGCCGCTGCAGCAGCGCCATAGAGCACCGTTTCCACGGCAGACGCTGCGGCTGCCATCCCCACGGGCAGCGTCACCAGGGACGTGCCCAGTACCAGCGTAGTCATCCATTTTTTCCATGTTTTCACACGAATCCATCCCCTATTCTTCTTCGGGCAGCCTCTGCTGCGTCTGAATCAGGTCTATTTTCTTCGCGCGGGGCCATTGTTTGATTTCCCATTCCCAGTGCATGGCCGCATGCTGCGACGCAAAGGCCTGGCTCCAGACTAGGGTCACGGGCTGGCGGCTGCGGGTGTACCGGGCTCCGCCCCGGCCATTGTGAGCGGCCAGCCGGCGCTGGATGTCACAGGTCCATCCCGTATAGTACGAACCGTCGGCGCAGCGCACGACATAGGTATAATAGGCCCGGTCTGTCTGATTATTTTTCAACGATTTCAATGGTGTCGAGGACGACATCTTCCAGCGGTTTATCCCGGAAATCCGTCGCCGTCTTGCTGATGGCTTCTACGACATCATAATTTTCTACTACTTTGCCAAAAATGGAGTGGTGATTCTGGAGCCACGGTGTCGGAACGACGGTCACAAAGAACTGGGAACTGCCCGTATTGGGGCCGGCATTGGCCATGGCCAGGACGCCCGGTTCACTGAAATCGAGACCGGGGCCGAATTCATCGGGAATCATTTCATCGGAACCGCCAAATCCCGTCCCTTGGGGATCGCCGCCCTGGATCATGAAATCGGCGATGATACGATGGAATATGGTGCCGTCATAGAACTTGCTGTCTGCCAGTTTCTTGAAATTGGCGACGGTAATCGGAGCTTTGTCGGGAAATAATTCGACCGTGAAGTCCCCGTGATTGGTCTTAAACAATGCATACATTTTTTTATCTGCCATAGTGCTGATCCTCCTGGAATAGTTCTATTGTTTTTCTTCTATTATATACTATGTGTTCTCCAAACTGCAAACCATTCTGCCCTTTCAAAAGGTATATGTTTCCCTTCTGTTCTATGATATACTAGAATTAAATTCAGTTATTGTATATCAGAGGGGGATGAAGGTCATGCGATTAGGAATGGCTCAGATGTCCATGTCGAAGGATATGGACGAAAATTTTGCGAAAACACTAGATTTCTGCGATAAAGCGGCGGGCTGCAACCTGCTGTTTTTCCCGGAAGTGCAGTTCTCTCCGTTTTTTGCCCAGTATGAAAAACAGGATGCCACAGGGTATCTGATGGAAGATACGGACCAGAAAGTACAGGCTATCCAGGCAAAATGCCGGGAGCACGATATGTATATTTCTCCTAATTTCTATCTGAAACAGCAGGGAAAGCCCTATGATGCCAACCTGTTCCTCGACCGCCAGGGCCGCATTGCCGGCATTTCCAAGATGGTCCATATTTTCCAGGCGCCCCAGTTCTACGAATGCGATTACTATACGCCGTCGGAAGAAGGCTTCCAGGTCTTTACGACGGAGTTTGGCAAAATCGGCATCGTCATCTGCTTTGACCGCCATCTGCCGGAAAGCATCCGCTCCTGTGCCGCCCAGGGCGCCGATCTGGTCATCGTGCCGACGGCCAACACGAAAGCCGAACCGCTGGAAATGTTTGAATGGGAAATGCGCGTCCAGGCCTATCAGAACCAGACCTTCGTCGCCATGTGCAACCGCGTCGGCAAAGAAGGCGATATGGACTTTGCCGGCCAGTCCCTCATCATCGACCCCTGGGGCAACCTGCTGGCCAAAGGAGACGATCAGGAACGGCTTATCGCCTGCGACCTCGACCTGAGCCTGGCCCGCAAAGCCAAAGAAGAACGGCCTTTCCTCAAACTGCGCCGGCCCGATATGTATCAGTAAGAAAGCAAAAAACAGAATAGGCCAGACAAACGGAGCTGCCACCCCTGAGCCGATAGACTCATAGGAGGCAGCTCCGTCTGCATCTGTCCGGTACAGCCGGCCCTGCATAATCCTGCCGTGCTTTACATCTCCTTGACCGGCACGAGCCCCCGGGACAGGGAAATGGTCCCGGTACGCACGATTTCCAGTACGTCGTATGGCGAGAGCACTTTGATCAGGGCATCGACGTGGTCTTCCCGGCCAGTCACGCGGAGAATCAGGGAATTCAGGTTGACATCGACGACTTTGGCATGAAACAAATCGGCCAGACCAGATAGTTCCTCCCTTATCTTGGGAGAATCATAGCGTACTTTGATCATGGCCAGTTCATAACTGATAAAGGGCTCCTCATCGAGGTTGACGATTTTGATGATGTCAATGAGTTTTGCCAGCTGGCTCATAGTCTGCTTCAGTTCCTTATCGTCTTCGATGCTGATGACGATATTGAACCGGGTCACATTCCGTTCTTCCGTGTACCCTGCCGTCAGTGATTCGATATTAATAGCCTTGCGGCTGATGAGTCCGGCAATATGGGTCAGGACGCCCGGTTTATTGTCACATAATATAGCAAGATGCTGTGTCCTCATCGTGCCTCACCTCCCAGTATCATATCACAGAGCGCTTTGCCACCGGGAACGGTCGGATAGACCCGTTCGTCTTTGGAAATCGCAATGTCGATGAGAGCCGCCCCTTCACAGGCAAGAGCTTCCCGGAGCACGGGGAAAAGGTCGTCTTCCCTTTCTATGTGATAGCCCCGGACGCCCATCGATCCGGCCAGCATGGGCAGATTTTTGCGGCTGTTCAGCGTGCACTGTGTATAATGCTTGTCGTAAAAGAAATCCTGAAGCTGGACGATCATGCCCAGGGTATCATTGTGGAGCACGATGACTTTGACGGCAATGCCATACCGGGACAAGGTAGCCAGTTCCTGGCAGTTCATGAGGATGCTCCCATCGCCGGAAAAGACGAGGACGGTCTTTTCCGGGAACGCGACTTTGGCTCCCATGGCCGCTGGCAGACCGTATCCCATGGTGCCCAGTCCACCGGAAGAAATAAAATGGCGGGGCTGCTCCGTATCAAAAAACTGAGCCGCCCACATCTGATGCTGGCCCACATCGGTAACGGCAATCGTATCCTCCGGTCGTGTCAGCGCCCGGACAGTTTCAAAGACAGACTGGGGAGAAATATAGCCCGGTCTCGGCGGCACGGCAAAGGGATGAGTCTTTTTCATAGAGCGGACGTGGTCCTTCCAGAGAGCATAGGCCATCTGATAATCAAAGGACTGCTCCCTGATTTTTTCTGCCATGAGAGGCAGGGACCAGCGCAGGTCCCCTTTTACGGCCAGATCGACGTCGATGATTTTGCCGATTTCCACATCGTCGATGTCGAACTGGATAATCTGTGCTCCCAGAGCAAAGGTATCGGCCCGGCTGGTCAGGCGTTCATCGAAGCGCACGCCCATGGCGATGAGCAAATCGCATTCAGTAATGGCCATGTTGGACGCATAGGATCCGTGCATGCCACCCATGCCGAGATGAAGGTCATAACTGTCCGGGACGGCGCCTTTTCCCATGAGAGTCGTCACGACGGGTATCTGCGTTTCCCCGATGAACTGCTGCAGCGCGCCGGTCGTCTCCGACAGGATGACACCGCCGCCTACGAGCAGCAGAGGCCGCTTGCTCTGCTGTATGGCGCTGACTGCCCGGTCGATGTCATAGACCTGCCCTACCAGTTCCAGCTGATACCCCGGCAGCGATACAGTTTCCGGATAGGTAAAATCAATCTCTGCTTCCAGAGCATCCTTGGTAATATCGACCAGGACCGGTCCCGGCCGGCCGGTGGAAGCTATATAAAAGGCTTCTTTCAGGACCCGGGGAATCTGCCTTGCGTCTTTCACCAGATAATTATGCTTGGTAATAGGCGACGTAATACCGGAAATATCTGCTTCCTGAAAGGCATCGCGGCCAATGAGACCGGCCGATACCTGTCCGCTGATAATGACCATAGGAATAGAATCCATATTAGCCGTCGCAATGCCCGTGACCATGTTGCAGATGCCCGGTCCGGATGTAGCGATGCAGACACCGGGCCTGCCTGTCACGCGGGCGTAGCCGTCGGCGGCATGGACGGCACCCTGTTCATGACTGGTCAGGATGTGACGGAACCCATCCTGATACATAGCATCATAGAGAGGAAGGATCGCTCCGCCGGGATAACCGAATACAACGGGAACGCCCTCTTTCTTCAAGCAGGCCAGCACAGCCTGCGCGCCTGTCAGTTTCATCATCATCACCTCATATTTCAAACTCTCTTCCCTTTACCATAAAAAAATAATCTTGTTGGAATGCAGAGCTGTCAAAAGAGGTAACAAAAAAACTCCGCCCCTTCTGCAAGGGACGGAGTATAATCCGCGATACCACCCTGATTCCCGGAGCATTTCTGCAACCGGGCTCTCTACAACGTACCAACATACGCGTTTCCTGTAACGGGGAACAGCCGTAGGCGCCTAATCTGATTCAGCACCGCTCTTCGGGGAGGACCTTCGTCTGCCAGCCCATACCGGCTCACACCAGCCGCCGGCTCTCTGTCATGGGACCAGACACACTACTTTCTCCCGTCATCAGATTTCCGTTATGCATAGTTGCTTATTCTACTTCGTTATAGTAACGAGGTATGGGCATATTGTACGCAATAGAGAGTCGCCTGTCAAGGGCATTTTCCGCGTTTATTTAAATGTTATGTGAGTTAAACGTTACATCTTGTGGATTATTGTTTAATTTTTTAATTCTGTTATAATTTCGTCTTGATATAATCGCCCAGGCGTTTGATGCCCGTGTAGATTTTATCCGGCGGTACGGCGCCGAAGCTGATGCGCATGCAGTTCTTGCCGGCATCGCCGCCTTCGACGTAAAAGCCCCGGCCGGCGACGAAGGAAATATGGAGTTTGTCCATCGTTTCTTTTAAGAGCTCCGTCGTATCGATATCGCCGGGAAGTTCGGCCCAGGTAAAGAGGCCGCCGTCGGGATGGGTATGTTTCGTCCCTTCCGGGAAATAGGCGTCCAGGGCTTCCATCATGGCAGCGCAGCGCTGTCGGTAAATGGCGCAGATTTTCTTCAGGTGATCCGGGAAATAGCCGCGCTTGAAAAATTCCGCTGCCAGGACTTCGGAAATCTTGCTGGAATGGGAATTGGTCGCCACCTTAGCATAGGCGATTTTTTCCATGATATCATCAGGCGCTACGACATAGCCGAGACGGCTGCCCGGTGAAAAAATCTTGGAAAAGCTGTTGGCCAGGACGACTTTGCCGGCTTCATCGAACGTCTTGATGGGCAGCAGGTCTTTCCCCTGGAAACGGATGTCCCGGTAGGGATCGTCTTCGATGACGATGACATCGTATTTGGCCGCCAGTTCTGCCAGTTTCTGCCGGCGGTCCTGGGAAAGGGTCACGCCCGTCGGGTTCTGGAAGGTCGGCACCGTATAGATCATCTTGGGATGATATTTCTGGATTTTGGCTTCTACGTCTTCCATAACAAGGCCGTCGTCGTCCATCTGGCAGGGAATGCAGACGGCGTTGAAAATCTGGAATATCATGACGCAGTGCACGAACGTCGGCGATTCTACGAGGATGACATCGCCGGGATCGAGGAAGATATCGCACAGGAGCTTCATCGTTTCCAGCCCGCCGGCAGTGATGAGAATATTATCGGCCGAAGTATGCACCCCCTTCGGTGCCAGAAGGTCACTGGCAATGATTTCCCGCAGGTCGCGGATCCCCATTTTGGTGCCGTAGGCCAGTGCTTCAATGCCACGGCCATCCCGGCGGAACACGTCCTGGGAAATTTCCCGCAGCGCATCGACGGGAAGCGCTTCGACAGCAGGCGAACCGATACTGAAAGCAATGCCGTCTGCCGCCGTCATGGGCTGGAATAAGCGGTCCATGACATCGCAGGTCGCCACCAGTGCCGGATCCGACCAGCGTTTTGAAAATTGTGTCATATCAAACATCCCCTTTTCTCTCGTTTACATACATTAGTATACTACACAAATACAAATGACAAAAGAAGTTTTATCTGCTCCTTTGCTATAGCATAGAAAAAACTGCAGCTCCTGCCCGGATAGGAGAAACTGCAGTCTTTTCTGGGAATATGGGGAGATTCAGGTAAAAGAATGATTACGAAATTTTGACGCCTTCCCGCAGAGACGATGCGTCTTCCGGTTTTTCCATCAGGCCCAGGCGTTCGACCGCATCAGCAGCCGTAGCGTCCCAGGACTGGGTGAGCAGCCGTTCTTCATAGTCCCGGACGAGGAGGACGATTTTGTCGCGCATGACGAAGATGACGACCAGATTGCACAGGACACAGACGCCGAAGAAGAAATCAAAGGTGGACCAGACCGTATTGAGGGCCCCGACGGCGCCGACGATGCCGAAAATACTGGCCAGCGCATAGAATACCTTGACCGATGCCCCTTTAAAGCCCAGGGCGTTGAGGCAGATGCCGCCATAGTAGGCATTGACGACAGCCGTCGTAAATCCGAAGAAAGCGATGACGACGGCGATGAACATACCCGCTGCTGCGGCGTTGCCGCCAAAACCTTCTCCAAAGGCCGCTGCCGTAAGAGCTGCCCCGGTAGCGCCGCGGTCCCAGACGCCGGAGGTCATGACGACCATAGCCGTCATGGTGCAGACGACGATGGTATCGAAGAATACTTCAAAAACGCCCCACAGGCCCTGTTTGACCGGATGATTGACTGCTGCCGACGAATGGACCAGCGGTGCCGTGCCCGTACCGGCTTCGTTAGAGAAAATACCCCGTGCCAGGCCCCAGCGGATGCCCAGCATGACCGACGAGCCAAGGAAACCGCCCGATGCGGCCGTACCGGTGAAGGCATCGTGGAAAATCATGGCAAAAGCTGCCGGGATGGCCGATGCATTGACGATCATGACGACGACAGAAACAGCAATATAAATGATAGCCATAAAGGGAACGACGGCATTGGCAAAGTTAGACAGGCTTTTCAGGCCGCCCACCAAGACCAAGCCCATGAGGACAGCGACGGCAATGCCGATGTACAACGGAGAGATACCGAAGGAACCGCTCAGCGACTGGGCAATGGCGTTGGACTGTACAGCCGGGCCGACCATCATGCCCAGGCCCAGAGTCACCGTCCAGATGAGGGACAGCCATTTCCATTTCTTTCCCAGGCCATTTTTGACAAACCAGGGAAATCCGCCGTGCCATTCGCCCGTGTCGGGATCTTTTTCACGATAGGCTACGGCCAGTGTCACTTCCGAGAACTTGACGATGAGGCCCAGCATGGCGATGAACCACATCCAGAATACGGCACCGGGACCGCCGGTGGCAATAGCGACGGATACGCCGGCAATATTGCCGACCCCCAGAGTAGACGCCAGGGCCGTGCAGGCTGCCTTGAAGGGATTGATATTGCCTTCGCCAGAGCCTTTATCAAAAATCTTGCCAAAGGTTTCTTTCATAATCAGGCCAAAATGGCGGAACTGGAAAAACCGGAGCCGGACTGTCATGTAAACCGCTACAAATGATGTCAGTATCAGAATCGGCCAGCCCCAGATGACATCGGCGATGGCCATCATGCCACTTATGATACTATCGATGATAAACATACATATTCCCCCTTTTGCGGTACAAAAAAGGCCTCCTGCAGAGTTTACCCTGCAGAAGGCCTCGTTGCCCGGCATATAGATGTTCATCCCGCCATCAATACGATGAATGAGATGGTCATACTATACCATTTTATTTTTAGTATGTCAATGTTTTTATTATATATTTTTAATTATTTTGACTGTATTATTTAAATAATAATGTATTTGTTCTATTGTTTAAAAAACGAAGGTAACAACCATGATAATGGTCAATGACACAAAGGAAGCAATCATACAAGCCATCGTAAAACTTTTGAACATATCTGGCAGCGATATCCCCAAAAATTCTTTAATAAACCAGAAACTGGAATCGTTGACATGACAGGGACCAATAGCGCCTGATCCGATAGCAAGGACAATGATTTCAGGGCTGATTTCCGGGAAGGATGCCAACATAGGCAGAACCATACCGGCCGAGCTGATCATGGCGACGGTTGCTGAACCAATCGCGAGATGGAGAAGAAAAGCAATCAGCCATGCCATAAATACCGGATTCATATGAAGTGAAATCAACGTATCTGCAAATGTTTTTCCCAGTCCGCTGTCAATAAGAAGCTGGTTAAAAGCTCCACCGGCACCAATAATCAGAAGGATGCCTGCAATCGGCCCAAAACAATTATCCGTCAATTTCTGCAGCTCATTTTTCGTCTTGCCCCGGGCAAACCCCAAAGTATAGTACGCAAAAAATACAGAAATCAACAAGGCAACAAGAGGGCTCCCAAAAAATTCAATTGCCGGGAGTGCGGGAGAGTCTGGTGGCAAAATTAATACACTAAGTGTCTTGCCTACCATGATAAAAAGTGGCAGTAATACCGTAAATAAAGTGATACCAAATCCAGGAAGCTGATCATAAGGAGTCGGTGCCTCAACATCCCGTTCCGGCAAATGTCCGGATTGGCAGCGGGAACTGATGAACCCAGACCAGACAGGACCAGCTATCACTGCACTGGGAGCACCAATAATAAGGGCATATAAAATGACTTTTCCTACATCAGCACCTAAGATAGATGTAATAGCAAATGCGGCCGGATGCGGTGGCACCATACAGTGTACTACCATCAGCGAGACGGCAAGCGGTACTCCAACATAAAGCAGAGACAGTTTTGCTTCTCTGGCAACAATAAAAACGAGGGGAAAAAGCAAGACAAAACCCACTTCAAAAAACACGGGAATCCCAGCAATGAGTCCTACTAATGTCATGACCCATGGAGCTCGTTCTGGTCCCATGCGGTCCAGTAATGTACGGGCCAGGCACTCTGCTCCGCCAGATACTTCAAGCATTTTTCCCAAAATAGTACCAAATCCGACTATAGTTGCTAAAAATCCCAGAGTACTAGCCATACCGGCTTCAATAGATGTAACAATCTTCGGCAATTCCATTCCGGATGCCATGCCTACAAAAATACAGGTAACGATTAGCGCCACAAAGGCATTAAGCTTAGCCTTTATAATCAATACCAGCAATAAAAGCACCGCTGCAATAAGTACTAACAGCATGACTGAACTGGATTCCATTAGGGATACACCTCTCTTCAATTGATTACATACCAGAAAATCTATTTATGCGCTCCACGCTGATAAAAGTCTTTCATTATATTTTCCGGTACCATTCCGCCACCAGTTGCCCATACGATATGGACAGCCTGGTCCATATGCTCTGTCAGATGATGTCCCTGCAGATATCGTTTTCCTGCTGCTGTATGCTGAATCAGTACAGGGCCCCGCATTCCGGCCAATGCTGACGGTTCCAGATAGATATGTTCCGTATCAGCCAGCAGGTGAAGCAGTTGATACAACGGCTGGTCCTGTACTGTAAAGTCGCCACTTATATCATGCTCTAATGTTTTCCCTACAAAACCCGATGGCCGGCCGACTGCCAGCCCGTCTGCTTCGGTTATATTATCAATTCCAAAATTCTGTACAGAGACACCGTTATGCTTACCCGTCATAAGGCCCAGGAGCATAGCCGGAGCATGAGTCGGTTCAGCAAAAAAACAATGAACCAAATCGCCAAAGACAGTCCGTAGTCCAAACGTAATGCCACCCGGTGCGCCCCCTACACCACAAGGGATATACACGAATAGCGGATGGTCCGCATCAACAGGAATATGTTTTTCCTGCAGCTGTCTTTGAAGCCGTTTTGCTGCTACAGCATACCCCAGGAACAATTTCGTCGAATTTTCATCATCGACAAAATAACTCATCGGATCGCCCTCACACTGCTTCCGCCCTTCGGCAACGGCTTTGCCATAGTCACTCTTGTATTCAATGACGACAGCACCTTTCTGTCTGAGAAGATTTTTCTTCCATTGTTTTGCATCTGCCGACATATGCACATGTACCTTAAATCCGAGCTGGGCACTCATGATGCCAATGCTCAGGCCCAGATTTCCTGTAGAACCTACAGCAATCGTATACTGGGAATAAAGCTGACGAAAACGGTCGCTATCAATGATGGAATAATCATCTTCATAAGATAGCATGCCTTTTTTCATGGCAATTTCTTCTGCCACTTTCAGTACTTCATAAATGCCGCCTCTGGCTTTGACAGAACCAGAAATAGGAAGATGGCTGTCTTTCTTCAGATACATCGCACCCTGAATATCTTGCCCGTACCATTCCGCCATTGCCTGCTGCATAGCCGGTATAGGCATTAATTCCGATTCGATGATGCCTTTGGCCGGCCGGGTTTCAGGAAATACCTTTGACAGATACGGTGCAAAGCGTTCCAACCGCCGTTCTGCATCTTCAATATCGGCCATCCCCAAGGCCTGATGAATGGTCCGTCCTTTGACGGACTGCAATTCCGGATTCACCCAGAATACTTCTTTCAGATCTACTACATCCTGCAACAATGGTATTTGGGCTATCCATTCTTTTTTCGTTTTTCCTGCAATTACTGTTTCCATATTACCCTCCATGAATTTATTCCAGGATACATGCCTGGTCATTCTCTCTTGAAAAGGCCGGTACAACGTATATTCTCTCTATCCCGCGTCTTTTCCAGCCATACATCGATAGCTTGTCCATCTATTACCAGATCTGGTGCCAGCTCCTGTAGCGGTATAAGAGCAAAAGCCCGCTCTTTCAGATAAGGATGAGGTATCGTCAGGCGTTCATTATGACAGCATACGTCATCCCCCCATAGAATATCCAGATCAATCGTACGCGCTCCCCATTTTTCCTTGCGTACTCTCCCCAGCATCTGTTCAATATGCTGACATGCTGAACAAAGTTGTTCCGGCTGCCAGTCCGTCCTGATTTTCACAACGGCGTTCAGAAAGGGAGGCTGGTCGGTCTTTCCCCATGGCGGTGTTTCATACATATGACTGACAGCCTGTATCTGTATTTCCGGCAGGAGGCCCAGCTGGCGGACTGCCTCCTGCAATAAATTCTGCCGTTCTCCCAGATTCGAACCCAGACCGATGTAATACTTAGTCATCATCCAACGGCTCCTGCAACGGATTTTTCCCACTGAGCACATCAGCCATACGGCACATCCGTACCACAGGGCGTACATCATGGACCCGTACAATATCACATCCTGCCAGGGCACCAGCTACACAGACGGCACAGGTTTCTTCCAGTCTGTCGGTAACATCCTTTTTTAAAATCCGCCCAATAAAACTTTTCCGGCTGGCTCCCAGTAGCACAGGATATGGCAGCATAGTCAGCTCGTGAAGATGACGCAGCACATAGATGTTCTGCCTCGCCGTCTTGCCAAACCCGATGCCAGGGTCCATAATCAACCGTCTTTCATTAATCCCAGCATCGGCTGCAATCCGGGCCGATACCGAAAAAAAGCCTTTCATTTCATCTATCATGGATGTATAATTAGTAGATTTCTGATTATGCATGACGATTACCGGCGCTGTATAAGGCGCAATGGCCTCTGCCATGCGTCCTGGTTCATCGGCATATTGCAATCCCCATATATCATTGATGATATGAGCACCTGCCCGAAGCGCATAGGCAGCCGTTTCTGCTTTAAAAGTATCAACGGAAACGGGCACAGAGCTCATTTTCAGCAATGGCTTCAATATATGCGATAAGCGTCCGATTTCTTCACTGGCCGGAACAGGCGTAAAGCCGGGTCTTGATGACTCTACGCCCAAATCAATGATATCGGCTCCGTCCGCAATCATTTCTCTGGCATGGTTCAATGCTTTTTCCACCGTATTCCAGCATCCCCCGTCAGAAAAAGAGTCGCTGGTAAAATTCAGGATTCCCATGACCAGCGTCTTTTTTCCTACAACAAGCGACTTTCCATCAATCCAGTGGTATTCCCGTATGTTACGTCCCATTATGGTCACCTGCTTTCAGGCAATAGGCCCGTACCTGGCCAATATAATACAGAGAACCAAAGGCACAGATTACATCTTCCCGGAATTCTTTCCGGCAATACTCCACAGCCTCTGCTATGGAAGAAACCGATTGGGCATCTACACCGTCTTTCCGCAACAGAACTGCAAGCGTATCCCCTGAAAGAGCTCTTTCTGATGCCGGTGTCACCGTCAGGGCCCGCCGCATCAATGGCCGCATGATTTCTATCATCGACGAATAGTTCTTATCTGCCAGCACTCCCATGATAAACGTACATTTCTGCTGCGGGAAAAGTTGTTCCAAACTCTGCCGCAATGCCCGGACGCCATGCGGATTATGGGCTCCATCTATGAGAATCAGCGGGTTCTTCCCAACTATTTCCAATCGCCCCGGCCACCGCGTCTTCGCCAGCCCATCCGAGACAGCCTGAGCTGAAACGGCATATCCCAGCCGCTGCAGACAGCGGGCCGCCGTTATAGCCGTCGCCGCGTTATACACCTGATACGTACCCAGAAGAGAAACATGATAGGTATCATCGGTCCCATAGGAAAAATCCTGCCCTTCCAGAGTTTGTTTCTTTATGCAGATTCGGGACAAATTAACCATGTCCAGAGAAGCCTGCTGTTCCTGGCATCGTCTCTGAATGACCTGCGCCGCTTCTGGTCGTTGTTCATACGAAACAACGTGCCCATCCGGCTTGATGATACCGGCTTTTTCCCCTGCAATGGCTGCCAGTGTATCTCCCAGGAGATTTGTATGATCCATATCAATGGCCGTAATGACCGAAAGGACCGGGCAGGGAATAATATTCGTCGCATCGAGCCGCCCACCCAGTCCGGTTTCCAGGACGACAAAATCCGCGTGTTCTTCGGCATAGTAAAGGAATGCGACAGCCGTAATCAGTTCAAAAGCAGTCGGCAGCAGCTGTTTTCTGGCAGCCATCTGCTGTACGGCTTCATAGACCCGGCTAGTGAGGCGGGCCAGACTCTGCGGTGATATTTCCCTGCCATCACAGCGGACACGTTCTGTAAACCGTTCAATATATGGTGATGTATACAACCCGGTCTTGTACCCGGCACATTGCAGAATCTGGCTGATATACGCTGCTGTCGAACCTTTCCCATTTGTACCGGCAATATGGATGATACGAAGAGAATCCTGGGGATTTCCCAGCAGATCCATCAGATGAATCATCGGTTCCAGCCCTGGCCGTATCGTATTGTATTTAGGTGCGTCGAGAAAGGCCACCGCTTCTTCATAATTCATATCAATGAGCTCCCATCTGATTATCAAAAGGGTCCTGCCGTTCCTGCTGCAAAACGGCCGCTTTGATGACATGTTTGGCAAGAACACTCGTCGTGACGCCCCCTACGCCGCCGGGAACAGGGGTGATATAGCTGGCATGCGGGGCTGCCGCGTCAAAATCCACATCGCCACACAGAGTCCCATCATCGTCCGTATTGATGCCGACATCAATGACAATACAGCCGTCCGGCACATAATCCCCTTTAATGAGCCGGCGGACACCAGCACAGGAAACAAGCACGTCGGCAGTGGCGCACTCATCCTTCAGGTCCTGTGTAAATTCATTGCATACCGTAACCGTGGCCATACGATTGAACAGGAGCACCGATAAGGGCTTGCCTACTACATTGCCGCATCCGACTACAACAACTTTTTTCCCCCGTACATCGTAATGAATGCTATCAATGATTTCCAATACGGCTTCTGCCGTGCAGGGAGCAAATCCTCTTTTATCGTCGAGATAGACCCGTGCTGTATTCTGTGGACTGATAGCATCTACATCTTTCAGCGGATCTATAATCTGTTCCACGCCGCAATCACGGAGGTGTTCCGGCAACGGGCGGAATATCAGTATGCCATGGACATCCGGATCCCGATTGACACGCCGGAACTGTTTTAAAAATTCTTCTTTACCAATGGTTTCTGGCAATGCCACTATCTGACACTGAATGCCGATTTTTTCCATCCGTTTCCGTGCTCCCCGTTCATAGGCCAGGTCATCGGGCCGTTCGCCCACGCGGATGATCGCCAGACAGGGGGTAACCGGCAATTGATTTAAAGCTGACCGCATAGCTACAGCCATGCTGTCAGCTACCGCTTTTCCTTTCAGTACATTCATTGTAATCGTCTCCTTACAGTATCATAGATATGATCAGCCAGGACTATACTATCTTTTTCGATGAGTTCTGCCATTTCTTTGAGTCTGGCGGCTGCCTGCCGATCTTTCATTGTCCGTGTATTAATATAAACGTTGAGAGATGCCGCTAATATGGCAGAACGGAACAGCTGTACTCCGGCGCCGACATCACTGACAGCCATAACCGTCCCTTTTTCGGCCAGCTCCTGCTGCAATGCCAGTCCTTCCAATCCTTTGCGCATAATCGCAAGAGGAGCCTGACACGCTTCTTCCTGCGCTTTCTGCAGCAGAATATCCCTGTTTTCCCGGGTCCGGGGAATCTTATAAGCATCTGCCAATGGCTGGAATCCTTTGGCATCCGCTTCGATAAGGTCCATCATTTCTGTTCCAAGAATCCTGCACTGTCCCTCCAGCCGTTCTATATCGTCCTGGACAGCAGCATATTTCTGCTTCCCCAGTGTCAGATTGGCTACCATGGCTCCCAGAGCTGCCCCCAGGGCACCGGTGAAGGCAGCTGCGCCGCCTCCCCCTGGAGTCGGCGCTTTGGACGCGAGAGCCTGTAAAAACGTCGAGCATGTCATGTCCTGCATTCTTCACACCTGCCTTAAAATAAGCCAGTAATTCTGCCGTTGGCATCAATATCAATTTTTTCAGCCGCCGGCACTTTAGGAAGCCCCGGCATCGTCATGATATTTCCGGTATAAATGACGATGAATCCTGCACCGGCCGATACCTTTGCATCTTTGATTGTAATACGGAATCCTTCGGGCCGGCAGATTTTGCTGGCATCATCCGAGAAGGAGAATTGTGTTTTGGCCATGCAGACAGGAAGATTACCAAAGCCCAGTTTTTCTAATTTTGCAATTTCTTTCGAAGCTCCTTTTGTATAATCGACACCGGCACCGCCATAGACTTTCCGGACGATTGTCTCTACTTTATCTTTAATGCTCATCGTATCTTCATAGAGATACTGGAAATGATTCGGTGTATTGGCAAGACGGATCACTTCTTCTGCCAGTTCGATACCACCGGCTCCCCCTTTGCCCCAGACATCGGACAATGCGACATGGACACCGGCCTGCTGACAACTCGTGCGGATAAGATTCAGTTCCTCTTCCGTATCCTGGGGGAATTTATTGATGGCTACTACAGCCGGAAGTCCGAATACGCGGGTAATGTTTTCAATGTGTTTCAGAAGATTGGGCAGGCCTTTACGGACCGCTTCTACATTTTCTCCATTCAGCTGTTTCTTATCTACACCGCCATGCATCTTAAGCGCCTTTACAGTCGCAACGATTACGACGGCATCCGGGCGGATACCAGCCTTGCGGCATTTAATATCGAGGAATTTTTCCGCTCCCAGATCAGCACCAAAACCGGCTTCCGTAACGACGTAATCGGCAAGTTTCAATCCTAATTTAGTCGCCATGATGCTGTTGCAGCCATGAGCGATATTGGCAAAAGGACCACCGTGGATAAATGCAGGATTATGTTCCAGTGTCTGCACCAGATTTGGTTTGATGGCATCCTTGAGGACTGCTGCCATAGCCCCTTCTGCGTGCAGCTGGGCAGCTGTAATCGGTTCTTCATCCCGCGTATATCCTATGATGATTTTTCCCAGCCGTTCTTTGAGATCTGCCAGACTGGTAGCCAGGCAGAGGATTGCCATGACTTCTGATGCAACGGTGATATCAAATCCGTCTTCACGGGGAACGCCATTCGTTTTGCCCTGCAGGCCACAGGTAATGTGCCGGAGTTGCCGGTCGTTCATATCAACAACACGCTTCCATGTAATACGCCGCGTATCAATATGCAGTGCATTGCCCTGGAATATATGATTGTCTATCATAGCCGCCAGCAAGTTGTTCGCAATGCCAATAGCATGGAAATCACCCGTAAAATGAAGATTGATATCTTCCATCGGAACAACCTGGGCATACCCGCCGCCGGCTGCGCCGCCTTTTACGCCAAACACGGGTCCCAGAGACGGTTCCCGTAAGGCCAGGATGGTTTTCTTGCCCAGTTTATTCAATGCATCTCCCAGGCCGACTACGGTTGTTGTCTTGCCTTCACCGGCAGGGGTCGGTGTAATTGCCGTCACCAGAATGAGTTTGGCTTTATCTGGTCTGTCCTTAAAGTCTTTGTAATCAATCTTAGCCTTATATTTGCCGTATAATTCCAGTTCGTCGGCATCCAGTCCGATACGTCCGGCTACTTTTACAATCGGTTCCATTTCTGTCTGCTGTGCAATTTCAATATCTGTCATGATAAACATCCTTTCCTATGACGAAATAACATATTTATTTTTCTATGTATTCATAGTATCATTTCATTTTCTATAGTGATATGCTGATATTTGCTTCATTCTATATGGATTTTGATATCGTATCCTGTATTAATATCGTATTTCCTCGTTCCGTTTTTCTTCAGGCCATTTGCACTGACTCCTTACGGGACACTGAAAACACAGGCGCGCTTCCTTATCACACTGGATGAGCAGCTCTGACAGTCTGCCCGCCGGATTTTCTCCTTTTCTGCGATGACAGGCAATGGCCTCTATCATCAGCCGTTCTTCGTCAGCCGTATACCGGTCCGCCTGCGGAAGAGTCATAAGTATCTCCCGGGCAATGCGGGCACCCGCTATGTCATGCGGTTCGCCATAATCATATTGCATGATCCGTCCCATAAAGGACATCTTTTTTCTGATGCCATCCATTTTCGAGAGTATACATCCACATAAGCCGTGCCACGGATAAAAAATGTTCCATATCATGACGACAGAACAGGCGGTCTTTTTCACGCCATTGCAGCGCCGTATACAACTCCTGATATACAGGATGATGCCAGATCAAATTTACCCGGTCCATATTACTTCACCATCTGAAAAAAGAGCTGTGTCAATTCTGGTTTTTCTTCAAATACGCCGCGTTTGACAATACTGACCGTACGGCTTCCCGGTTTCTTTATGCCTCTCATGGTCATGCACAAATGCTCTGCTTCTATCATAACCAGTACACCCTGGGGCTTCAGATACTGCATGAGAGCATCAGCAACCTGCACGGTCAATTGCTCCTGCAGCTGCAGACGCCGGGCGAAGGCTTCTACTGTACGGGCCAGTTTACTCAGACCGACTACCTTTCCATCTGGTACATAGGCAATATGGGCTGTACCAAAAAATGGCAGGATATGATGTTCACAAGTAGAATAAAAGTGAATATCCTTTTCTACGACCAGTTCATTCTTTTCTACAGCAAACGTCTTTTCCAAATATGCAGCTACATCCATTTCTTTACCGCCATATAACTCATCACACATGCGGGAAACCCGGTCTGGCGTCTCCCGCAGGCCTTCTCTTTCTATATCCTCTCCAATGCCTTCCAAAAATAACCGGACAGCCTGCTTTACTTTTTCATGGTCAATCATATTTATCACCTCATCATAAACAAAACACGGTAAATACTAACCGTCTTTATTGTAACCTGCCATTTTTTACCAATATATGCTGAAGATTGACAACTCTTATATCAAAATTGATACAAACGGCCTTCACAATTGCCAAAACTGGCTAATGACCAGCAGGTTGGCTCATACGGGAAAATTATCAGCCGGTTACACAGCAGTATCAGCACATATCCGGCTGGATTGTATGACTGGAAAATAAAAAACAGGTATCGTACCTGCATAACGGGCGCAGGTACGATACCTGTTAAAAATACGGGTATATCTAAAAATCAGGATTTGTGTTTTTCTATCTGGGAACAATAGGCAGATGGAGTCATATGCATATGAAGCTTGAAGTATTTATAAAAATTATTAAGGCTTTCATATCCAGTCATTTCAGCGGCCATCTTTATGCTGCATGTACCGGAATCGAGGAGTTGCACGGCCCGTTCAATCCGTACCTGATGGACATAGGTAATGATACTCATCCCCATGTGTTTTTTAAACAGACGCGCAATATGGCTTGGAGTCGCATAAACAATTTCTGACAGCTTATTTAATTCTATTTTTTCCGCGTAATGTTCATTAATATATTCGAGCAGAGTGTTAATCGTCCCATTATCGGTAAATTTCCATCCCACAGCCCGGATAATAGCCTGTGTCAGTTGCTTATGATCAATTGGTTTTAATAAAATATCCCTGGCACCCAGGCGCAACGCCTGTTGTGCATAGGAAAAAGATTCAATGGCCGTAATAATGACATATCTTGTATCCGGTGCCTCTTTCATTACTTCAAATCCATTCATAATGGGCATCTGGATATCCAGAAAAACCAGCTGAGGGTTGTGGCGCCGGATATAGTTAAGGGCCTGTTTGCCGTTATTGGCTATATAATCGATTGTCACAGGCATGCAGTCTTTTTCTATGAAATGCTTGATAATAGCAGCTACAGCCGGTTCATCATCAACAATGATCGCATGCAGCATATAGCGTCATCTCCTGTCATTACTCACTACCACTAAGCCCTTGTGGTGAAGAAGATTGTGCCGTAAAAGGAAGGCGGATATATGCTACAGTGCCTCCATCCTCCGGCAGATAATCGAGAACAAAATCTTCCCCGTATGCCGAATGAAGCTTTTCATAAATAAAAGACATCCCGTGCCCGGTCTGGCTGCGCATACTGCGCAATACGCGTTTACGTGTCGCTTCTTCAATAGGCGTACCATTATTATATATCTTGATTTCCACATAGGGAGCAGTATAAAAAGACTGTATACGGATGATCCGCTTATCGCTGACTAAATTTTTAAATCCATGAGTAAAGGCGTTTTCTACAATAGGCTGCAGGAAATTAAACGGCACTGCCGTCTCCTCTGTATGATCGGCAATATCATAAGTATAAGTCAGCCGTTCCTGATAACGCAATTTCTGAAGATCCAGATACGTCTGCAGATATGTAAGTTCTGATTTAAGTGGTACAAACCGCAAATTATCTGTCATCGTATAGCGGAAAAATTTTGCCAGATTCAATATGGCATCATACAACGCTTCCCCAGACTCACTGACAGCCATGCTTGCCATGGAATTCAGCGTATTAAAGAGGAAATGATGATTGATTTTCAGATTCGTCACCGTGTCATTGACCTCTCCCAAAGCCTGTCTGGACTGGGTCAATTGTTCATTCTTCTCCAGAAGTTCCTGCCGCGATACGTAAAACTCACACATATCGTGTATATTCTGTACGACCTGTCTTAAGAGTCCCCGCAGGCTCATGACTGAGCTCAGTGGCATATCGTACAATTTTCCCATGGCAGAGGTTCCGGAACGTTCCGAAAAAAAGATATGTCCTCCTGTAACAGAACCTATATACTGCTGATGAAACAGGACAGGGACATAAAATACGGTCAGACCATACGGGCAGGTATACTCTTTTTCTTCTCTTCCATTGCAGATAACATGTTCCGTTTCCAGACAGGGACAATGCTTATTTTCATCACCAATATCGCAATGATAGCGGCAATACTCAGAAAAATGGTTACCCTGCCAGATCAACTGCCCGTTTTTATCTGTCAGGGTAACCGGCATCCGCAGCGGTTCCAGCACAGTAGAGCGGATGATTTCTACTACAACGGAAAGGATATTGTCAAAAAGCCTCTGTTCCACATCGGCATCATGGCTCTGTTCATAAAAACCTGCCGGATGATACATGACAGAGTTATAAATGATCAGTTCCCGCAAAGGTTCATTGCCCATGGTCTTCGTTTCATGTTCGGCATTTGGCGGGAAATACACAGAATCGCCGGCATGACATATGCGCGGAGTGCCATTGATGGTATACTGGCATGTTCCCTGCAGTATATAAATGAACTGCTCTTGTCCGTAGTGGACATGGCGCAGCTGATGCTGTCCCGGCAGAATTTCCGAAATACCTACAGAAAGAGACTGGCTGCTACGGGCCTGTGGGGTATGCAGCCAGTAAATCTGACCCCATTTCGTTTTCTGTGTTTCCATCATATCACCTGATTCCTACGTCGTTTTTAAACGGATAACCCCTGTTTCTGAGACGACTACATCCATCTGTTCATCGTGTGCTTCTACAGGAATGACTTCTGTCATAATTTGTTCCCGGCATAAAATAACACGGGTAAACTGGCTGGCATGGAGATAGATATCATAGAATCCGCCGCCAAACCCCAGGCGCTGGCCTTTTTTGTTGCACGTACAGCAGGGGATCAGACCCAGGTCGATGGTGTCCGGTGCCATAACGGGACAGTCATCTCCCGGTGCCAGTATGCCATACCGCCCGGGCTTCAGGTCGGACAGGGAACGGATCTGCCGGACTTCCATGTTCCCTAAAGAAATACAGTAAGGCACGCCAACCTCTTTGCCGTCCGAAAGCATCTTCTCAATCAGGGGCAGCGTCTGAATTTCTGAAGCTGTACCGGCATAGCAGAAAATACGGCGCGCCTGCTGGTATTCCGGCAGGGACAGGACATACGCCCGGATAGTAGCATCAGCCTTTTGACAGTAGTCTTCCGACAATTGTGCCACCCGTGTTTTGATTTCCTTCCGAAGTTCTTTTTTTCGTTCCATCAGGTCTTGTATCATTATAGTATTCCTCCTTTGTTTTGTATAATAAGCTTATCATATTCATTTACTTTTTGGATACATAAATTTTCCAATATATAGCACCGACCAGTCCAGTACCACCCACAATATTCCCTATCGTCACGGGCAGTAAATTAGACAAGAAAAACCGGCTCCAGGACAAAGAGCTGCAATTAATCCCTGCTGAAAGAGCAGAAGCTGTATAAGAAGAATCCCAACTGGCAAATAAGCCTGCCGGTATATAATACATATTTGCAACAGAGTGCTCAAATCCTGCCAGGACAAAGAGAAAAATCGGCAGATACAGACCGGCCAATTTCTCTGTCGCGGTTGATCCGCCCATAGCAATCCATACGGCGATACAAACGAGAAAATTACAAAAAACTCCATCAATACAAGCAGAAAGAAACGAAAGATTCGTCTTGGCAGCCGCTGTCTGAATCGTATACACAGCCACAGCGTTGGAAAAAAGTGAAAACTGATGACAGGAAAACATCAAAAAGGCTACTGCCAGTGATCCTGCAAAGTTTCCAATATATACGATACACCAGCATCGTAACAACTCGCGCAGTCGGATCCGTCCCGACCAGACGGACATAGCCATCAGGCAATCACCGGTAAATAATTCCGATCCTGCCAATACGACCATGGAAAGGCCGGCCGGAAAAATAAGAGCTGAAATGAGTTTGGCAATTCCTGCATTTCCAATCAGGCTCGCACCTGTATTAGCCCCTACAGCGGCCAGTGCAATAAACATTCCAGCAAGGATGCTGAGAAGCAGCATGCGTACCATCGGTATGGTACTCTTCTGCTCTCCTGCCTGAATATAGGCAGCCGCTATTTCCTGGGCATTACGCATAAGTACCTCCTATAAATATACCCGCATTAAAAAACGCGGGTATATTCAAAACAATATGGATTATTTATGGGATGGATTGACACAATTAGTCATCAAAACTGCCAGCCGGGTACAGGGGGAAGCGGGAAATGAGTGCTTCTGCCCGTTTCTTGCAGGCCGCCAGATTAGCTTCATCTTCCGGTGCTTTGCAAACCTGATCCATGATTTCTACGATTTCATGGATTTCCGGTGCTTTCAGGCCGCGCTGTGTAATAGACGTAACACCGATGCGGGCACCACTAGTCACAAACGGGGACGCCGGATCAAAGGGAATCTGGTTCTTGTTTACCGTTATGCCTACCTTATCCAGGGCATTCTGGAAAAGTTTTCCTGTAATATTTTTCGGACGCAGGTCCACAAGAACCAGATGATTATCCGTTGTGCCACTAACGACACGGAAACCATGATCAGCCAGTTCTTTGGCCAGTGTCTTGCCATTGACAAGGATTTGTTTCATAATGGCCTTGTATTCATCGCTCTGAGCATGTTTGAAGCACCAGGCTTTTGCTGCCATCGTATGCAGCTGGATAGAACCCAGGCAGCCGGGGAATGTACCTTTGTCCAGTGTTTTGGCATGTTCGGCTTTGCAGAATACCATACCGGAACGAGGTCCGATAAAGGTTTTCGTAGTCGAAGATGTTACAAAATCAGCATACGGAATCGGGCTCGGAATAACGCCGGCTGCAACTAATCCCGCTACGTGAGCCATATCTACCATAAAATAAGCACCTACTTCTTTGGCAATTTCGCCAATCCGCTTATAATCAATCAGCCGGGGATAGGAGCTGGCACCTGCTACAATCAGTTTCGGCTTATATTCTTTGGCTTTTTCTTCCAACGCATCGTAATCAATCAGCTCTGTTTCTTTGTTTACACCATAAAATTCAAAATGATACATTTTGCTGACCCAGTTGGCAGGAGATCCATGAGTCAGATGACCACCCTGATCAAGGCGCATACTGAGAACCTTATCACCGGGATCAAGAATGGCTGCATAGACAGTATAGTTTGCCGTGGAACCAGAATAAGACTGAATATTGACGTGATCTGCATGGAACAATTCTTTAGCCCGTTCATTTGCTAACTTTTCAACTTCATCGGCAATTTCTGAACCTGCCTGGAATCGTTTTCCCGGATACCCTTCGAGGGTCTTATTGGTAAAAACGGAACCGGTCAACTCCATGACTTCTAATGGAGCCGTACTTTCAGAAGCAATCATTTCGATGTTTTTTTCCTGACGATGTAGTTCATCTTCCAAAAGCTGATACAGTTGCGGATCTGTTACGCGCGTGTGTTTTAACATACTTCTCTCTCCTTTTCAATGTCTTAGAACTTCTCATTTTTTCGATGTCTATTTGACATATCAATCGTACCATACGCGCAACATCAATTGTATGATGCAAATTGTACTTCTTTTTATCAATTTTGATTCTTTCCACATAAAAATCAGATTTTTTCCGTTCCGTTGCATATACAACAACATTTTTTCTATTTTTCGGCTATACTATAAGAGCAGTCAGGAACTGCAGTAATCAAGAGTTTTATTTACTATTGTAAAGGAATAGATATTTAGGAGGTAATCAAGATGGAAAATCAGATGTTTTGCTTTCAGTGTGAACAGACGGCACGGGGTACAGGATGTACAGGCTGTGCTGGTGTCTGTGGTAAATCCGCTGCCGAAGCAGGCCTGCAGGATGCTCTGACAGGCGCTCTCGTCGGTCTGGCACGTACCTGTCAGAAAGCTGCTCCCACGGCTAAGACCTATCGCACGATTCTCGAAGGAATGTTCACGACCATTACCAACGTCAATTTCAATACGGAAACGACACAGGTCATGATCGACAAGGTCCACGGCGAAGCCGCTTCTCTTTCCAGCACACCCGCTGCTGATTATGACATGAACCAGGTCTGGGACGCCGATGAAGATATCCGTTCCCTCAAATCCCTCATCCTGTTCGGCATGCGTGGCATGGCAGCTTATGCTTATCATGCTCTGATGCTCGGCAAATCGAGCGATGAAGTCGGCGCTTTCTTCGTCAAAGGCCTGTCCGCCCTCGCTGAAGACTGGGGCATGGACAAACTCCTGCCGATCGTCATGGAAACAGGTAAAGTCAACCTGTCCTGCATGGCTCTCCTCGATGAAGCCAACACGTCCACCTATGGCACACCGGTACCGACAACGGTTCCTCTGACTGTAGAAAAAGGACCGTTCATCGTCGTCACCGGCCACGATCTCAAAGACCTGGAACTGCTCCTCAAACAGACCGAAGGCAAAGGCATCAATATTTACACCCATGGCGAAATGCTGCCGGCCCACGCCTATCCGGAACTGAAAAAATACAAACACCTCAAAGGCAACTTCGGTACAGCCTGGCAGAATCAGCAGAAAGAATTCGACGGCGTTCCCGGCGCATTCCTGTTCACGACAAACTGCCTCATGCCGCCACGCCCCAGCTATAAAGACCGCGTCTTCACGACAGAAGTCGTATCCTTCCCCGGCGTTTCCCACATCGGCGAAGATAAAGACTTCACACCGGTCATCGAAAAAGCTCTCGAACTGGGCGGCTACAGCGAAGACCAGCACTTCACCGGCATCAACGGTGGCAGCACGGTAACGACTGGTTTCGGTCATGGCACTGTCCTCTCCGTAGCTGATAAAGTCATCGATGCCGTCAAAGCCGGCGCTATCAAACACTTCTTCCTCGTCGGCGGCTGCGATGGTGCCCGTCCCGGCCGTAACTACTACACAGAATTCGTCAAACAGACTCCGGCTGATACGGTCATCCTGACCCTGGCCTGCGGCAAATACCGCTTCAACGACCTCGATATCGGCTCCATCGGCGGACTGCCCCGCATCATGGATATGGGCCAGTGCAACGATGCCTACAGCGCTATCCAGGTAGCCGTAGCTCTTGCAAAAGCCTTCGACTGTGGCGTCAATGACCTGCCGCTCACGCTGGTTCTGTCCTGGTACGAACAGAAAGCCGTCTGCATCCTCCTGACCCTCCTCTATCTGGGAATCAAGAACATCTATCTCGGACCGACACTGCCGGCATTCGTCTCCAAGAATGTCCTCAACTACCTCGTAGAAAACTTCCAGATCACTCCGACCAGCACACCGGAAGAAGACCTGAAAAAAATCTTAGGATAATTCCCCTATCCGAAGCGATCCACCTCTCCTATATACAAAAAGGACTGCCTCCCCCAGGCAGTCCTTTTTGAGTTTTAAGTCAGCAGTTTGTAGTGGGTTAAACAGTCTAACTCATCTTCTATAAACTACACAATACAGAAAAAGGACTGTCGCATGATGACATAAGCCATCATGCGACAGTCCTTTTTTCGTTTGCAGTTTTACGGTTGCAGCAACCGCTGTATTAGAAGACGAATACGAATTCGGCCCGTGTCTGTTCTTCCGGATCGGCAGCGTTCTTCTTATGGTCCTTCCACTTGGAAGCGAAGGTCTGATATACGTTGAACTGAGCGTTTTTCGCTACAACATAGCTGCCGCCGACACCCCAGGATTCGATGTTGCCCAGAGCCTTTTTGTCAAAACGCCAGCTGTTCGTCGAACCGCCGAGGTAAGCGCCATCTTCGACATTGAGGTATTCCACCCAGGCACTCCATGTACCCGGCTGGGATTTGATGGCTTTGCCATAGGTCAGCTGGGCAATCCAGAGGTTTGCGTTGTCGTCGTTATTGATGGTCTTGTATCCGTTTGTCAGGTTGACCTTTTCATAGTTGACGAGGAGATTCCATTTGCTTCCGAAATTGTAGGATACGTAAGCGCCCCAGAGGTCATCGCCCATGAAGGAATCGCCACTGTTTTTGCCACCGGCACGGGTGAAGTCGTTGTAGTATACGCCGACTTTAGAACCATTGCCGAAGAAGCCTTCGATTTCGCCATAGCCGGTCTTTACGCCATCGATTCCCTTATCATCATCACCAGCAAAGGTCTTATCCGAGCCATTGATCTTAAATTTACCATAGCCGGCAGTGACGGCGAAATTGTCGTTCTTGTATTGTAACTGGGCACGGTCGAAGACATCGCCGTAGTTGAGGCCGTAGGCATTACCCATGATATATTTTTCCGTACGACCGGCATTGATCTTGAAATTCCCCAGTTTCGTTTCTACTTCTGCCCGGTCGGTATAGACGTCACCATTGTCACTGCTGGCCGTTTCATTATCCGAGAATGCGACAGAGTCCGTGCTGAGGCCGTATTTGACCGTCGTCTTGTCATTGACCTTGGTCGTCGCGCGGAGGCGTACACGATAATCCCAGGAATCGTCGTTTTCCTTACCGCCCTGCTGGTAACGGTAACGGACACGGGCATCACCAGTCAGTTTGACGTTGCCCACTTTCTTTTCCAGATTGGAAACGCGGACGCCGAGGCTGTTGAGTTCATCGGCATATTCATCAGCCAGTTTATTGATGAGGGCACGCTGTTCGACCGAAGCTTTGTCCATGTGAGCCATAGCCTTGGCTGTCATTTCAGCAGCTTCATAACGGGTAATATTGCGTTCCCCCTGGAAATACGAGCCATCGACGCCCTGGATAACACCGGCATCAGCCAGTTCGACGACGGACTTATAGGCCCAGCTGTCGGTCGGTACATCGACAAAGGGATTGGCGGCAAAGGCACTGGCAGCGCCCAGTGTCAGAACGGCTGCAAAGGCAGTGGCAATTTTCGATTTCATCATGATATATTCCTCTCTTTCCTAAAGACACAGGCAGGACCTTTGTCTCCGGAGAGGCACTTGCTGTCCAGGCGAGTTTTCCTTGTTTCCTCTCTGAATCCACAATCTGCCCTCTCATGACAGTCCTGCACAGGCGGTTATCCGTCTGCATGGCTAGTATAGAGGAAATCCCTTTTTGTTGTCAAAAGCGCTATAAACGGCGTAGTTAAGCCATTTATAGCATCTTTTTACAGAGTGCTTACCCATATTTTTCCCTTTCCATCCCAAACTTTTACATTGCCTCCGTTTTTCATTATATGTCTTTTATCAAGAGACATTTTAATTTTTACAGTTTTGTTACGATTACAAGACGGTTTGTTTACGATACAGTTATAGTATGATGAATAGAAGCCCTGAAAGCAGAAATCCAGGCTCTCAAAGCCCGATAATTCCTGCGGCAGACAAACCGGCTTTTTACCGAATTTCTCTGCTATGACACATCGGAGCCATTCGCCGTACTGAATATATCCTGACCGGTCTGCCACGCAGATTGTATACAAAAGGGACTGCAGCAGCAGAGCTCAAAATGCTCATGCTGCTGCAGTCCCTTTATCTATCGTCAATCGTAAAACAGAAGATGCCCCATTACGCGTCTTTTTGCGTAATAAGGCATCCTCTGTCTGTATTACCGGTTCACATTACCGGGCATTGGCTTTGCCACGGAAAATCGTGCCACGGCTGGCATCTACGGTCACGATTTCGCCATTTTCCAGGACGTCGGCTGCATGTTCTGCCCCGACGATGGTGGGAATGCCGAAGGTGATGGCTACGATAGCCGATTCACTCGTAAGGCCGGCTTCTTCCGATACGATGGCACTGGCCCGCTTCATATAGTCTACGTATTCCGCACTGGCTGAACGCATGACCAGGATAGCGCCGTCGGTGAAATGGTTCTTCAGATCATCGAGACTGGCGGCTACGCATACGGGGCCGATAGCCGAATTGCGGCCGATACCGGTACCGCGGAGGAGGACATCACCTACGACCTGTACGCGCACCATGTTAGTCGATCCGGCTTTGGCCACCGGCACCCCTGCCGTGAGGACGACGAGGTCGCCGGCATTGATGAGCCCTGCGTCGAGAGCCGCATAAATGGCATTATCGACGACTTCATCGGTCGTATTGCTTTCTTTCCCCAGTATGGCCTGGACGCCCCAGTTCATCTGCAGGCGGCGGACAATATTTTCATGAGGAGAAACGGCGATGATGGGGCATGCCGGACGGTACTTGGCCACCATCTGTGCCGTGCCACCCCGTTCGGTCGATGCAATGATGGCCGCTGCATGGAGGTCTTCGGCGATTTTGACGGTCGCTTTGCCGATGGATTCGGTCGTCGTCGCCGGCGCCTTATTTCCTTCCTGATGAGCCTGGGGCGGGAACTGGCTTTCCGTAAAGACCGCCACCCGGGCCATGGTCTGGACGGCTTCTACCGGATAGAGGCCGCCTGCCGTTTCGCCGCTGAGCATGACCGCATCGGTCCCGTCGAGGATGGCATTGGCTACGTCACTCGTTTCGGCCCGCGTCGGCCGGGGATTGTTGCACATAGATTCCAGCATCTGCGTTGCCGTAATGACTGGTTTGCCTGCAGCCTGACATTTGCGGATCAGGAGCTTCTGCAGCGTCGGCACTTCTTCGGCCGGCACTTCTACGCCCAGATCACCGCGGGCTACCATGATGCCATCGCTCATACTGATGATTTCATCAATATTGTTGACGGCGGCCTTGCATTCGATTTTGGAAATAATCTTCATGTGGCTGTCGTGATTTTCCAGAATCTTGCGGATGGTCAGTACGTCTTTGCCACGCTGGATAAAGGAAGCGGCAATCCAGTCCATATTCATGTGGATGCCAAATTCGATATCGGCTGCATCACTTTCCGACACGGCCGGCAGATTGATGGGGATTCCCGGTACGGCGACGCGCTTGCGGTCGCTCATCTTGCCACTGTTGAGGATTTTCGTATGGATATCGTCGCCTTCCACGGACGTGACTTCCAGATTGACCAGGCCATCCGACAGGAGGATGTGATCGCCGGGCTTTACATCCTGCGGTAATTCTTTGTAGTTCATGGAGGCAATGGTTTCATCACCTTCTACATCCCGGGCCGTCAGGGTAAAGTCGTGACCGGCTTCCATCATGATGGAACCATTCTTAAACTTACCCAGGCGGATTTCCGGCCCCTTTGTATCGAGCAGCAGGGCAATGGGCGTCCCTAATTTCCGGGAAACGGCACGGACCATTTCAATCCGCTTTTTATGTTCTTCATGACTGCCATGGGAAAAATTGAACCGGGCTACATTCATGCCGGCACGGACCATGCCTTCCAGGATTTCCGGCGTATTCGAACTGGGGCCCAGAGTACATACTATTTTTGTTCGTTTCATCGTTTATGCTCCTTTTACAGGTTAAACAGATCAGGCTTTTCATCCAGTGCCGAAAGCAGGATACGGGCACTGGTCACATTGGTAGCAACAGGCACAGAATGGACATCGCAGAGGCGCAGGAAAGCCGACACATCCGGTTCATGAGGCTGGGCCGTCAGGGGATCGCGCAGAAATACGACACCGAGGACTTCATCGGAAGCAATCATGCCCCCGATCTGCTGGTCGCCGCCCATCGGGCCGGGCTGCATCTGTTTTACCGTAAGTCCTGTTTCGTTTTCGATGCGGTGTCCCGTTTCACCCGTCCCTACGAGGGGATGCCGGGATAATACGTCCTTAAACTGTGTTGCCAGTCTGACAATGGCATCTTTCTTGGCATCATGAGCGATGAGTGCAATGTATGTTCGCATAATGTACCTCCTTGTACTGAACTCCTTAATGTGCCTGTGATAGCTGTTACATTTTTGTTCCCAGTGGTACAAAATCCGTCCCACTTGGGGAACATACCATAAAAACTATGGTATGTCCTTCTTCTGTGATTGTATCGTATCGACTGTAATAATGCAAGGAAAAAACCGTTTCTTTACCCTGTATCTTCTATATTTTCCGATAGTTTACCAGAGTTTTACCCTGTCTTTTTCTGCTATATACATTCCGTCCCCTGTTGCGATGTCATAGGCGCCATAGAAGCCGTCCGTAGAGGACAAGGCTCCGTTGACCCGGGCCCGTCCTTCCGGATGGGGATCGAGCATGAGCAGCTGATGGAGGAGCTGGTCCGTATACTTAGAGGCAAAAATAGACGCGAAATTCCGATACAGGTCCTGCAGGGCCGTCTTGTCGCCTGCGGCGATTTCCGTCACGGCTGAAAGGCCGCCGCAGTCGGCAATGGCTTCATTCATGACGAGTTTGCCGTTTTCATACTGCCCCGGTGCCAGCTCATAGCGGCTGTAATAGGGAGCAAAAGCGGCAGCCCGTTTCTGGAAGGCTTCGTAATCGGCCTTGGTCCACCAGTTGCGGACATTGCCGTCTTTATCGGTATGACTGCCATTCGGGTCAAAGGCATGGGATATTTCATGACCGATGACGGCGCCGATACCGCCCAGATTCGTCCCCCGCGAGGCATTGGCATCGTAGAACGGGGGCTGCAGGATTCCTGCCGGGATGGTAATGCTGTTGTTATCGGAAATATACGCCGCATTGACATCCTGCGGATCGAAGGCGTACCACTTATCGGGGTTGAAATCCGTCCCGATCAGGTTCTGTTCCTCCCGGGCGGCCCAGGCAAGGCTGGCCAGGATATTACCGAGCAGGTCGCCTCCTTCGGATTCGGGCACGACGACATGCATGTCTTCGATGAGCGGTTTGTCATCGGCTGCCGGTCCGCCGACAAAAACACGCAGGGCATCGAGTTTTTCTATAGCCTGTGCTCTCGTACGGGGACTCATCCAGGCATTGGCTTCCAGACGGGAGCGGTAGACCTTCCGCACTTCATCAGTCATGGCCCGCACGTCCTGTATCATATGAGGGGTGCAGCGTTTTTTCAGGTAAATCTGCCCCGTTTCGTAAGGCAGCAGGTCCTGCAGCAGGTAGGAAGCCCGTTCCCGTTCCGTCCGGTTCTGTTTGATGCCATAGCGCTGGTTATAATAGGCTTTCGTTATGTCGCGCAAGGGGATGTCAGCAAAAGGCGCCACCATGTCGTAGGTGCGGGCAATGAAATAATTCCGCATCAGTTCCAGGTTTTCTTCTGTATAGGCTGCATCGATCTGACAAAGATAGTCCGGATTGGAAAGGAAAAAGACTTTTTCCCGGGAAAGTCCCCAGTCTTTCAGCAGGCGTTTTCCATCCAGATGAGGCGTCATCTCCAAGAATTCCTTACGCGTTACCATACGGTTCTGGACCATAATATCATTTTCTTCTTCGCTGGTCAGCATATGCGGCGCCAGGGATTTTTCATAGGCCAGGATGGACGCAGCCATCGTATCGGCTTTGTCTTTGGCCATCCCGTCTTCCTGGAGCAGCCGGGATATATAGTCTGTATGGCGTTTCCATGCGCCCGGCTGGGGTTCCTTTTCCAGGTCATACCGTGACAGGAAGGGATCATGGGGCTCAAAGCGTGCCACATAGCGCCGGCTGTCGGGAAGACGCTGTTCGTTCATGCTCATGAGCACATCGATGCCATATGTCTGATGGAGCTCTCCCACTGCCGCCGTCAGTTCCTGTGGAGTCCTGGCCGCTTTGATGGGAGCCAGTACGTCCTGGATATGCTTCCGGGCCGTGGCATTGCGCGTTTTCTGGTCGGTAATGCACTGATACAGGTCGGCTATTTTCTGTTCCGGCGTCCCCTTGTCATAGGTTCCCTGATGGCTGGCAATGTCTTCAATTTCCCCGGTCAGGAATTCTTTGTTTTCCAGATTCCGTTCGTGGAACCAGGACCACGAGGCTTCTGTCGGTTTGATCTGCTTTTCCGCCAGCGTCTTTTCATTGACGGCCTGATAAAAATCGTCTTTTTCACTGGCTGCCAGGACGACTGCATGGCCCGGGAACACTCCCAGTACGGCCGTCAGAACCAGAGCGGCACACAAAGCCGCCGTTTTCTTTGCTATCACGTCGCACGTCTCCTTTCGTCGTATACGGGATTATTTTTTCAGTGCCGGATCGGGTACGCCATTGGCCGCAAAGGCAGCCGCCCGGTCGCGGCAGGTACCACAGACGCCGCAGGGTCTGTCGCCCCCTTCATAGCAGCTCCAGGTCAGTTCATAGGGAGCGCCGAGGCGCAGGCCTTCTTTGACGACGCCGGCTTTATTCCACAAAAGGAGCGGCGCTTCCAGATGGCACGTATGGCCGGACCCTTCATAGATAGCCGTATTCATGGCCTGTTCAAATTCCGGCGTGCAGTCCGGATAGGCTCTGCCGGCGGCATCATCGGCATGGGCGCCGTAGTAAATGACTTCGGCATGGACACTGACAGCCACGGCGGCGGCAAAGGACAGGAACAGACCGTTGCGGAAGGGGACGTATGTTTCTACAGTACCTTCTCCGCCGGCCTGGGCCAGCTGCTCTGCATAGGACATATGGGCAATCTCTTTATCGTTATTTCGTTCCAGGAGCGGGCAGTCACTGTGCAGGAAAGCCTGGGCCAGATTGATTTCCTCCTGCTGCACGCCATAATAGGCCGCCACGTTACGGGCAGCCTGTAATTCCTTTTCATGGCGCTGTCCATAATACGCCGTCAGGGCCAGTACATTTTCTTTTTTATATTTTTCTACGGCTATAGCCAGACACGTCGTCGAGTCTACGCCGCCACTGAGTAATACGACACATTTCATGTTTATCATCCTCCTCGTCGGACTAACATATCTATTATACTACATTACCCGGTGCGGCTAAAACGCCAGGAGCGGATTTTTCTTACCGGCTTCTTCCCGTTATGCTATAATGAAGTCATCTGACAAAAGGAGCCGATGGTATGGTCAAAGCATTGATTCTCATATATATAATCTGGGGCTACAACTGGGTCGTCATGAAGGTATCGACGGCCTATTTCCCGCCGGTCCTGTTCGTCGCCTGCCGGGCCCTGATGGCGGCCGCCGTGCTGCTCCTGGTCTGTGCATTCCGTCACAGATTCTGGCCGGAGCGCAAATACTGGCCCTGGATATTCCTGACGGGATTTTCCCAGATCGTCATAAATAATGCGGCCATGCAGATTGGCATCGTCACCCTTTCAGCGGGGCTCGTGGCCGTACTCAATTACACCATGCCGGTCTTTATGGCGATCCTGGCCCATTTCTTTCTGGGAGAACGCCTGACAAAGCGCAAACTCTTTGGCATCGTCCTGTCCATGGCCGGGCTCTGCCTGCTCATGAATATCCATTTCGACAATCACATCGGCGCCATGGTCATCGTCCTCGCCGGCGCCCTGGGCTGGGCCGTATCGGGCATCATCCTCAAGCTGAAACTCGGCGGCTGCGACATGATAACCTGCACGGCCTGGCAGATGGCCCTGGGCGGCCTGGTCCTCGCCGTCTGGGCAGCTGCAAGCGGTCAAACCGCCGTCATCTGGAACGTGACGAGCGTATCGGCACTCTTGTATAACGTATTTCTGGCCGGTGCCGCCGGATTCTTTCTCTGGAACTACATCCTGCAGCACATGGAAGCGTCCAAAGCCGGCACGGCCATCCTCGTCGTCCCGGCCATCGGCGTCCTGAGCGGCATCCTTTTCCTGGGTGAAACCCTCACCTGGAACATCGCCCTGGGCATGGCCCTCATCCTCACCGGCGTCGTCATCATCGTCAGAAAACACAGCAGCCACATCCTGCACCGATAAGAAAAGGCAGGCAGAAAGGGCGCTGCATGATAGCGGAAATGCTTCATGCAGCGCCCTTTCGTTATACCGCAGGCTGCGCCTGTGGCTTATTTATTTTTCTTTGCCAGTGCTTCTTTGCCGGCTTTCAGTGTTTCGATGATCTTATCGACATCGTAGACAGTACCTCTCCATGTACCGCCGCTGACATCCTGCAGGGCAGCCCAGAGACGGGTATCATCGGGCAGATCGTCGTCTTCGTGGATGGCCGGGTTCGTTTCCCGTTCGGCCAGGACTTTGGCGCCTTCTTCATAGGTCAGTTTATGGTCTTTCGTACCGATGAAGTTCAGGCTGCCTTTGAGGTTTACCGTATCGACAATGATTTCTACGACGTCGCCGTCACGGAGTTTGCCGATAGGACCGCCGGCCAGTGCTTCCGGTCCTACGTGGCCGAAGCATGCGCCCGTCGATACGCCGGAGAAACGGGCATCGGTGATGAGGGCTACGTGTTTGCCAAAGGACAGGTGTTTCAGGGCGGAAGTCAGCTGATACGTTTCTTCCATGCCGGTGCCCATGGGGCCGCCAGCCATGACTACCATGATATCGCCGGCTTCTACGCCGCCGTTCTTGAGGGCCGTAATAGCCGCTTTTTCAGACGGATAGCATTTGACCGGTGCCGTATGACGGTATACATGGTCGTCGTCGATGACAGACGGATCAATAGCCGTAGATTTGACGACCGAGCCTTCGGGAGCAATATTGCCAGTCGGGAAGGTAATGGTCGAGCCGATACCTTTGGCTTTTGCCTGTTCCGGGCTGAAAATAACGTCGTCCACGTTGAGGTTATCCAGTTCTTTCAGGCGCTTCTGGCAGGATACACGGCGCTGGGACTGTTCCCACCAGTCGAGGTTTTCACCAAGGGTGCTGCCCGTAACGGTCATGACATCTTCGTGGAGCAGACCCATCTTGCGCAGGTGCAGCATGACTTCCGGAACGCCGCCAGCCATGAATACGTCAACTGTCGGGTAGTTGATCGGGCCCATAGGCAGAACGCTGACCAGACGGGGAACTTCTTTGTTGACACGTGCCCAGTCGTGAACGGTCGGTACGTGGCAGCCAGCCATGAAGGCGATAGCCGGGAGATGGAGCAGGAGGTTGGTCGAACCGCCGAATGCGGCATGGATGACCATGGCGTTTTCGATAGCTTTATCGGTAATGATATCTTTCGTCGTAATGCCGGCTTTGTACAAATCCATAGCGGCAACAGCCGATTTTTTAGCCATATCGTACCAGATCGGTTCACCAGACGGAGACAGGGCAGCGTGAGGCAGGCAGAAACCGAGGCCTTCGGCTACGACCTGGCTCGTGCCGGCTGTACCGAGGAACTGACAGCCGCCGCCACCGCTGGCACAGGCGATGCAGCCCAGACGGCAGGCACGGTCGAAGGATAATTCTTTATTGGCATAGCGTACGCTGATGGTCTGTACGGTACCGAGGTCTTCCCCGTCGTTCGGCATGAGGGTAGCGCCGCCGGGGATGAGGATTGTCGGAAGGTCATGCATGTTGGCCAGGGCCATCATCATAGCCGGCAGGCCTTTATCGCAGGATGCGACACCGATGACGGCTTTGCGGGTCGGCAGGGAACGGATGAGGCGGCGCATGACGATAGAAGCGTCATTGCGGTACGGCAAGGAATCGAACATGCCCGTCGTGCCCTGTGTACGGCCATCGCAGGGGTCGGTAACGAAAGCGGCAGTCGGGACATAGCCCATGCCTTTTAATGTATCGGCCGCTTCTTTCAAGAGGCCGTCCAGTTCGAAATGACCGGGATGGAGGCCGACGGCAATGGTCGTACCATCATCTTTTTTGAGACCTCCATAGGTGCTGATCATCATGACATCGCCGTTGGCCAGGGCCTTGGGGTCCCAGCCCATACCGGCGTCAATGGTCATGCCGAAAATATTGCCGCTCGGGGAATTACGCAGCGTTTCCGGAGTCAACGGCAATACGCCATCCGGTCCGTCTGCATGTGTGCGCGAACGGAGGATTAAGTCCGATGCATCATTAGCATACAATTCTTTTACTGACATTGAAATCTCTCCTTTTCTTACAAAGCATTCACTAGTCAATTCTTTAAACATAAAAATCAATCTGGAACTGTAGTATACCAGTTTGGATTGATAAAAGCCAGACAAAAAAACCTGGTGAATGTACGTTCATAGTACCGTAAAAATCCCCGGCTGTCAATGAATCCGGGCTTGCAATTATAGGTCGTTTTTCCTTTATCCATGCATATATGGCATAAAAAAGTCGTCTGATCCATTGCTGCTATGAATCAGACGACAGGAGCGTACCATATATTATTTTGTTTCTTTCTTGACAGCCTGCTTGTTGTTGCGTTTCATGAGGTTATCCAGATCGATGCCGTCGATAAAGGCCTGGAGCTTTTTCACCGTCGGCGGTCTCTTGGAGAAATGCATGCAGTATTCGCTGACCGGGACCCCCTGGAGATTGAGGGCTTTCTTGGCCACCTGCGGGAACGGCGTCTTGGACGAATAGATGTACATCAGGCCATTGACTTTTTCCTGGCAGTCAAACATGTATTCCCAGTTCTTTTCATTGATGGCCCGGCACCATTCGGAACAGAGTTTCGGAGCGAAGTTGGACAGGCCGCCGATGCAGCCGTTGCCACCGCTGAGCATGATATGGACGAGGTTTTCATCATAGCCGGAGTACACGATGAAGTCAGGGAATTCTTCCTTGGTGACTTCAATCAGCTTACGGGTATGAGAGAAGAGTTCAATCGTGTCTTTGTAGCCGACGAGGTTTTTATGTTTGCGGAGCAGATTGAGGGTGATTTCCGGTGTCACATCATCACCGGTCGCACCGGGATAGTTGTAAATGAATACCTTGCCGCGTACCTGGGGCAGGACCGTATCATAATAGGCTTCAATATCTTCCGCGCTGAGCGGGAAATAATAGGGGCAGACAATCATGACGGCGTCTGCACCGGCATCGCAGGCATAGTTGGAAAGTTCTACTGTATCGCGGACGCTCATGCAGCCCGTACCAATCATGCATTTGACTTTGCCTTTGATATAGGGTACAGCAATGTCGATGAGGCGTTTCTTCTGTTCCATAGACATAGCAAAAAATTCACCTGTGCTGCCCATAACGACGATGCCGTCTACACCGCCTTTTATGAGGAAATCATAGACCATTTCATTGCCTTTCTGGTCTATATTGCCTACGCGGTCAAAAATGGTGACGACAGGCGTTAAATATTCTGCTTTTTTCATGCGTATCCCAATCCCTTCTGCACTGTAATCTGTTGTTTATTCGTATATGCTAACTTGGTCGTTATTACGAACCATGCATTTATTCTACATGAAATCTGCTGAATGTCAAGACTAAAAAACCGACATTTTTCTTGTATCCTGCATACAACTATATCCCTTTTTTCACATAACAGGCCTTGTTTCATGAAGACAAAAAAAATATAGAGTATGCTGTTTTCGTCAGCATACTCTGTACATATATATAATAGGTATTTTATTTTTTATTCATCAACGGCAGCAGATACCGGGCATCGGCCTCTGTATCGATATCGGCGAGCTCTATTGACGGTACGTCATATAGCCAGCACTGCTCCCGGTATTTCTTCAACAGGGCTCCGGCGCCGCGGTCACCACGGAGAGACATAAGTTCCTGGCAGAACGTACTGCAGAAAACAGCCGGGTTTCCTACGACGCCCGATGCCCGCATGGCCCCAACAGACTGTCCTGACCGGACATAGCCCAGCAAAAACCGGGCAATGGTCCGTGCCTGCAGCAAAGGCCGGTCGGCCACAAAAAATCCATAGGCGTCACCATCGAGAGCCGCCGTGCCAATGCGGATAGAAGCGGCTATGCCTTCCTTACTGGCATCATTGGGCCAGACCAGTGCTCCCTGTTCCCGGCACCACTGGCGCAGTGTTTCATAGGGCGAAATGACCGCCAGATCACACGAAATCCCTGCCTGGTGCACGTATTTCATTGCCCCGGCCAGCTGGAGGAATCCGTGCTGATACAGGGGTCTTCCGGCAAAAGGAGTGAGAAGTTTATTCCGGCCAAACCGGCGCCCCTGCCCCGAAGCCAGATATATGAGGTTTATATGCATGGAATCCCTTCGTTTCCCACAAAAGACGTGATGAGCCCTGCCGGAAGATCCATTTCCTGTAATATCAGGCTGGCAGCAATGCGGTGCTGTGGCGTATCCGCCTGATTCAGCACGGGAAGGACAGGAATATCCCGTATTATGCCGGCAAGGCAGCAGTTCTGCCAGAGCCGGGCAAACAACTGGATAGATAGCTGTATTTCGCCATCAGCCGCTTCAGGCGGGCAGGATCGTCCAAACCGCCGGGCCGCGTCGGACGCTTCATCCCAGCGGAAGCAGACGGCCTGCAGGGGCTGTCCCAGTGCCGACAGGCCGGCAATACACAGCACGGCATCACACCGGGACGGGAGGACCGGCTCGTTCTGCCCCATTATTTTAAAGGGACGCTGCCGCGATCCGTCAGCTTCGACCAGGACGACATCGGCATGACGCGATGCCGCTTCATAGGCATCATCGCCAATATACGAAATTTTACCGTTTTCACAAAAAAGCCCTGCGACGGCAATACCTGTTTCCTGCAGCTGCCGGATGATCATGGCGGCATCACCGGTCAATACGCCATACCGTTCCGGCCGGTACATATGAGTCGTCGTCACGACGAGGATCCGTTTCCCCTTTTCTGCCAGTTCCTGTGCCAGAGCAGCAATGCACGATGTTTTGCCGCCGGCCCCGGTAACGGCCAGTACGACAGGGGAATCTTTTCTTTTCAGTCCCGGCAGGATCCGGCATATGCCATCCCACAAAGACGGTACACGTTCATCCGACTCTTTTTTATATACGATAATGTTCATTCCTATACGCTCTCCAGACTTTGGCATCCTTTTTTTCGCGCCCTTCACGGCGGGCCCGGACAGCAATGAGTTCGGCAGCGATACTGACGGCGATTTCTTCCGGCGTCGCCGCCGAGATGGGCAGGCCGATAGGCGCGTGACAGGCGTCGATAGCATCTGCAGAAAATCCATCGGCCAACAGCTTGGAACGGACAAACGCTAATTTTGCCCGGCTGCCGATGACCCCGATATAACAGGGATGGCAGGAAAGGGCATATTTCTGTGCGTCATAATCCCCCAGATGGCCACGGGTCATGATGCAGACATAATCATCGCCTGAGACCGGGACGTAGTCTGCCAGATGGTGGAAATCGGCTGTAATCCTGGCTGCCGCATCAGGAAACCGGCTGGCAGATATAAATTCGCTGCGGTCTTCGACAACAGTACAGGAAAAATCCAGCCCTGTCAAGAGTGGAACCAGCGCTTTTGCTACATGACCACCCCCGAAAACGATGACATGCCGGGGATGAGCCAATATTTCTTTATACAGGGAATGACCGGGAAGGGATACCATCCCCGGTATCTTCCGGTCCCGCCCAGGTTCTTCCGGAAGATGCTGCAGATACGATGACTGACCGCAGCAGACCGGTCCGTCGTCTGTAAAAAGAGCCATTCCCCAGTGAGCCGGATCCGTCAGATCCCAAAAAAGCCGGCAGGCCTGCTGCTCGGCCAAACACTGTGCCGTCCGGTCCAGCAGGGGCATCAGGGACGGGACAGACCGGTCGAAATACTGGCAGAATACGCGCAGCTCGCCGCCGCATACAGCCCCGATATCCGCTTTGGGATCTTTGTGCAGGACCAGCGGCAGAATGAACGACGTCTTTTCCCTGAGAGCTTTTCTTCCGGCTTCACAGGCCAGGTGTTCCTGATATCCTCCCCCGACAGTCCCCGGTGCCGAGCCGTCTTCCAGAATCAGCTGATGGCTGCCGGCACCACGGGGAGTCGAACCCATCGTATCAATGATGGTCAGTAACACGACACTGCGGCCGGCAGAAAGTTCTTCTAACAGTTTTAAAAACAGAGATTTCATCGTATACAACGTTCCTTTCTTTAGGTATGCAGAAGCAGGATATCACGGGAGGATACGGAAAGAAACGCTGCCTGTGGCGGCCTCTGTCCATTTTTATCCACCTGCCACCAGAGAGACGGCGATTCTGCCGCCTGTCCCCGGTAGCGGAATTGCACCAGCCAGGAAAAGGGCCGCTCCAGGACCGTCTCTATCAGAACGGCCCGGCCATTGTCTTCACATGCCGGCACAAAGGACTGTTCCCGTATAGCTACGGCACACAGGTCCGGCGGAGCTGGCCGGTCCGGGTGAAAGCGGAGATTCCAGTCCGGCACGAATACGTCACCGCCCATAAGGCGGGCCGGCGCCATATTCCGGCATCCCGTCAGGACAGCTGCCGCCCTCGTAGGCGGTGCAGAAAAGATGTCCTGCACCGTCCCGGCTGAATCGACGTGCCCGTCTTCCAGAACGACTATATGCTGGCACAACTGATAGGCCTCATCCCGGTTATGGGTGACGAGCAGGACATCTTTGTCGTAGTACGTCAGAAGCTGCTTTAAATCGGCCAGGAGCTGCTCTTTGAGCCACGTATCGAGGGCGCTGAACGGTTCATCGAGAAGGAGGATATCCGGTTCGTTGATGAGGCAGCGCGCCAGAGCCGTCCGCTGCTGCTGTCCACCTGAAAGCTGCCCCGGCCGCTGGTCCGCAAGACCGGTCAGATGCATCCGTTCAATCATATCACCGACCCGTTGCCGCCGCTTTCGTTTATCCCTGATGTGGCGGATACCGCAAGATATATTTTCCGCTACCGTCATGTGGGGAAACAGGGCATAATTCTGGAACAAATATCCTATATGACGGTTCTGGACGCTCACATCGGTGCGGGAACGGGAATCGAACAACACGCGGTCATTTAGTACGATCCGTCCGGCATCGGGCGTCTCGATACCGGCAATGCACTGCAGGGTCTTGCTCTTGCCGCTGCCGGAGGCGCCCAGGATGCCGAGGACGCCGCCATTTGTCTCTAAGTGGACGGACAGCGTAAAGGCGCCCAGCTTCTTTTCTATATGGACAGACAGGCTCATACGGGACTTCTCCTTTCACGGCTTCTTTTTTTCATATATATTGATGGTGAGCAGCACGACCGCGCTGATGGCGATATTGATGAGGACCCAGATGAACGCATGGTATTCATCGTTGATACGCCAGAGCTGATAGACCGTCGTAGAAATCGTTGCCGTATTGTGCGGGATATATCCGATAAGCATGGTCGTCGCCCCATATTCCCCCAGCGCTCTGGCAAAGGCCAGCACCGTACCGGCAATGATACCCTGACGGCAGCAGGGCATGCGGATATGCCAGAAAATATACGTGTCGGACAAGCCCAGTGTCCGGCCACTCCAGGCCAGTGTTTCATCAAAACTTTCAAAGGCCCCGCGGGCCGTACGGTACATGAGCGGGAACGCCACCACTGCCGAAGCGAGGACGCCGCCATACCAGGTCATGACAAAGCGGATGCCCATATCATTGAGGAACATGCCGACGGGATGTTTCAGGCCGAAGACGAGGAGGAGCAGCCAGCCGCATACCGTCGGAGGAAGGACCAGGGGCAGCGTGAGGACGACATCGAGGATTCCCTTTAAGACACGGGGCAGACGGGCCACGTAATAGGCCAGGCAGATGCCACTGAAAAAGACGAGGACGCAGGAAATCCCGGCGATGCGCAGGCTGTTCCACAGAGGATACCAATCCATCATATCCCTTCCTTACGATACGGGGCTGAAGCCGACACTCTTGAAGACCTGCATGGCCGCATCGCCTTTCAGATAATCCAGGAAGGCCTGAGCTTCCTGCTGATGCTGGCTGTTTTTCATGACAGCAGCCGGATAAATGACCTGGCCGCACATATCTTTCGTCGCTTCATCGACGGGCTTCAGCTGGGCACTAAAGGCATCGGTCGCATAAATGATGCCGCAGTCGGCGCTGCCTTCCTTGACCTGGGTCGTCACTTCCTTGACATTGGAGCCATAGGTGATGTGGCCGGCACTGGCAATCGCGTTTTCATCGAGACCATAGAATTTCAGGATTTTCTGCGTATACTGGCCGACGGGCACATCGCTGTTGCCCATGACCAGACGGATAGAGCCGGCTTTCAATTTGGCAGCCATGTCATTGAAATTCTGAATGCCTCCGGGATTTCCTTCCGGTGTGACCAGGACGACTTTGTTTTCCAGAAGATTGACCCGGCTGTCGCTCTTGACGAAATCGAGGCCGTCGGGATTGGCTTTTTTATCCTGGGAGCCATCGAGCTGGTTCATCTGCTTCTGGGCAGCAGAGATGAATAAATCACATTCAGCCCCGTTCTGGATCTGCGTTTTCAGCGTACCGGATGAATCGAAATTGAAAGAAATTTCTACGTTGGGATGTTCCTTCTCGTATGCTTTGGCAATCTGGTTCATCGTTTCTGTCATGCTCGCCGCAGCAAATACAGTAAGATGGACCTTGTCTTTTCCTCCCGATGCCGTTTCCTTCTGCCCGGATCCACATCCGGCCAGGGCAAACACCAATGTTCCCGCCATAATCGCTGCCATTACTTTTTTCCATATCATGTACATCAGCACCTTTATTAACGATTGATATATTGTTATTTCCGGGCACAATCCCCGCTTTCGCCGCGCAGCAGATCGAGGCCGTGGGGAATCGTATCCAGAAAGACATCCATGCATTCCTGACAGGCTTTCTCACTGCCCGGCAGGTTGATGATCAACGTTCCTTTGCGTATGACGCTGACCGCCCGGGACAGCATAGCCCGCGGCGTTATCCTGAGAGAGGCCGCCCGCATGGCTTCGGCAATGCCCGGTGCTATCCGGTCAGCAACTGCCATCGTCGCTTCAGGCGTGATGTCCCGGGGAGAAAATCCCGTACCGCCCGTCGTCACGATGAGGTCCACCTGACGCTGGTCTGCCAGCCGGCAGAGCTGCTGCCGGAGTGCTGCCGCCTCATCGGGGAGGAGCAGCGTTTCCACGACATCATACCCTGAATCCTTCAGTCTGGCTGCAATAGCCGGTCCGCTCGTATCCTGGCGTTTTCCCTGACTCCCCTTATCGGACAGGGTAATGACCGCCGCCTGATACGGACGCCGCTCCCGGCGTTCTGCCAGGACCAGTTCGTCGCCAGTCCGCGCGATGCCGCCGCGTATGACCCGGGCAAACACGCCTTCCCTGGGCATGATGCAGTCCCCTACGGCCTGATAAATGGCGCAGTGCTGATGACATTCCTTGCCTATCTGGGTCAGTTCCAGCAGGACATCACCACTTTTAAACAGTGTCCCTACTGGAAAGGTAGAAAAGTCAAATCCGCGGACGACGAGGTTCTCCCCGAAGGCCCCATTCTCTACCTGGGCCCCGCGGGCACGGAATGCGTCGATCCGGTCTGCTGAAAGCAGACTGACCTGACGGTGCCAGTGACCGCCATGGGCATCGCCGCGGATGCCCCAGTCAGCAACGAATTCTGCCGACCCGACAGGCCGTTTCTGCGTCCCCCGGGCTGTACTGATACATATGGCTTCTATGCGTCCCATATTATCCTCCAATCTGATTCATCGTTTTATGTTCTGTAATCCGGTCTGCATCAGCAAACTGGTGTTGTTCCGGCTTTGCCAGTACGGCTCTGGCCACGGCCTGCCGCAGCCGCTCCTGACGGTCTGTACGGCCGCCTCTGATGATGTCTTTTACAGATACGCCCTGTTCATAGCACAGACAGGGCTTCAGTATTCCCGTGCTGGTAAGGCGCAGCCTGTTGCAGCTATGACAGAACCGGTGTGTATTGGCCCCGATAAAGCCAATATTCCCCGTAAGGGATGCACTGCCGTAATAGACGGCCGGTCCGTTGCCATGGCGTTGGCACGGGGTCAGATCGGGCCAGACCTGTTTCAGCCGGGAAAGGGCCTCACCGGTAGCAATTCCTTTCATCTGCCGGCCGCAGCCAATAGGCATGAGTTCAATAAACCGCACATCCAGCGGCCAGTCACGGGCCAGCATTGCCAGAGGCAGGATCTGTGATGCCGTTTCTTCCAGAAGTACAGCGTTCAGTTTTATCCGGATTGGCAGCGTCAGAGCCTGCCGGACAGCAGACAGGACAGTGTCGAGCCGTCCCCCGCCGGTCAGAGCCGCATACTGACTGGCCAAGAGCGTATCCAGACTGATATTGATACTGCTTACCCCGGCCTGCATAAGAGCAGGAAGCGCATCCTGAAGGAGCTGTCCGTTAGTGGTCAGCGTCACATCACGGACTCCCGGAAGCGACGTGAGCCGGGATATAAAGGAAAGGGCGCCCTTGCGCACGAGCGGTTCTCCCCCGGTCACTTTGAAGCGGTTGATTCCCAGCGACACGGCGGCTTCACAGATTTCCAGTATTTCTTCATAGCGCAGGATATCATCGTGGCTGACAGACGGCACATCAGAAGGCATGCAATAACGGCAGTGCAGATTGCAGCGGTCTGTCAGCGAAATGCGCAGATAGTCAATGGTACGGCCCCAGGTATCACGCATGATGGGTCTCTCCTGTTCCATAGATAAAATGACCGCTTTTGCCGCCCTTCTTTTCTATCAGGTGCACCTGTTCGATGTGCATGCCCTTATCTACGGCTTTGCACATATCATATACCGTAAGAAGCGCAATAGAGACGCCGGTAAGCGCTTCCATTTCGACGCCCGTCCGGCCCTGGCAGCGGACCAGGCACCGGGCTTCGATGGCGCGTTCCTCCGGTATGAGGGAAAAAGTCACGGCACACTTGGTCAACGCCAAGATATGACACAGGGGAATGAGATCGCTCGTTTTTTTTGCCCCCATGATGCCAGCTATCTGAGCCACTGTGAGTACGTCGCCTTTTTTCATCGTCCCGTCCTGTACCATGGAAAAACAGGTATCGCTCATATAAATCCGCCCCGCAGCCACGGCTTCTCTGGACGTTATCTCTTTCTGGCCAACGTCCACCATGCGGGCATTGCCCGCTTCATCCATATGAGAAAAATGTTCCATCAGTTCCTCCTATTTGCCAAATCCGCAGTTCGGGAAGGTACAGACCGGGCAGTTCAGGCAGTATCCGCCTTCGCCCAGAGACGCCAGCTGATCCGCCGTAACGGGGACGCCGGCAATGAGGGAGGGCAGGACGAGGTCAAATATGGTCCGGCGGGCATACATGACACATCCCGGCAGTCCTATGACAGGCCGTCCGTCCGGCATATAAGACAGGAGAAACATGGCCCCGGGCAGGACCGGCGCCCCATAGGAAACGATACGGGCGCCCGTGTTTTTAATGGCCAGCGGCGTCTGGTCGTCAGGATCGACACTCATGCCGCCTGTACAAAGCACCATATCCAGCTGCTGTTCCAGCATGCCCTGGATAGCCTGTGTAATCGCCGCCGGATCATCGTCAAGGATCTCATGGGCTTCCATCACAGCTCCGAATTCTGCCATTTTGGAAACGATGACATCGGTAAACGTGTCTTTGATACGGCCGTGGAATACTTCACTGCCTGTCGTCACGACGCCATAACGAATTTTCCGGAAAGGAACGACCTGCAATAGCGGTCTGGGGCCGGCGGCCTGTTTTGCCGCTTCCATCTTTTCTTTTTCAATGACCAGGGGGATGATCCGCGTCCCGGCCAGACGGTCTCCCTTCTTGACGGCGAATCCGCCGTGCCGTGTGGCAATCATCATCTGTCCCAGGGCATTGACCCGGTACAGTCCCTGCGTATCGACGAGAAACAGGCCGTCGCAATCTGCCGTCAGTTCAATTTTTCCTTCTTTGGGTTCGCCGGCAGCAATATGACTGCCCTGACAGATATCCCGCAGGATGACCGCTGCATCATTTTCATGAAGCATGTGTTCATTATTTTCCCAGATATAAATCTGTTCTTTTCCCACAGAAAGCAGGACGGGAATATCTTCAGGCTGTATGATATGGCCCTTGCGGAATACCGGGCCCTTGCTCACGCCGCGGATAATCTGTGTAATATCATGGCAGAGTACCTGCCCGACAGCATCGACAGTACGCATTTTTTTCATCGTTCCTGCACTCCTTTTTTCTTCTGGTCCATCAGGACAGCCGTCAGCACGGCCCCGCCCAGGCAACGGGCTTTATCGGAAATAGTAAAACAATTTTTGAATTCTTCTTTTCGAGGGTCGATATCGGCTACTTTATATCCGGTGGGGACACGATATCCATCCCGTATAAGGCCCCGTACCAGACCGGTCAGGCTGGCCCGCAGCAGCGTTCCTTCCGTATGGACAGAAACAGCATTTTGTGGTGTGCTGGTGATGACGGCCAGAGGGTCGCCCTTTTCCACCATATCGCCGATCCGTACCAGCCCGTACAGATACCCCGCAGCCGGACTATGCATCACCCGTTCTTTTCCGTATCCGGCAATGATGCCGGGAATGCCCGTATCGGCAGCCGCCATGCCATCGGTGATAATCCGGCCCAGATTATGTCCCCGCTTCGTTTCAATGACGTAATCTGTATCACCACCAGCCGTAAATCCCGGACCGAGTCCGATGACACAGGGTGCCATGTTGCGCTCCGTGCCCAGATTCCGTTTGGCCAGGATTGCATCGACGACGACAGCAGGCTTAAGATCGGCAATGGCCTGTCCTTCCGGATCGACCATGACGGGAATCCTGTTTTCTTTCCAGGTCTGCTGCACGTCCTCATAGGTATGGCAGCAGACAGCCGTCATATCTTCCACCGTGCAGCATCCGTCATACACGGCCTCGGACAAAGCCACCTGACGGCGGATGGCCGAGGGAGCGGCCGTTTCCAGAGACAATACGGGAAATCCGGCCCGCCATACGGCTTGTATGACGCCGGTCGCCAGGTCGCCACCACCGCGGACGATAATGCAATTATGTTGTTTCATGACCTAACTCCTTTAATTTGGCAATTTCACTGGGGTTGAACGACAGTTCAAACTCCCTTTTTGCTGTTTCGTTTACCTTTTCTTCCAGTTTTTCATATCGCTGGAGAAGAATTTCCGCAGCCTTCGTCAGCCGGCTGTGTCCGCCATGACTGCCTCCGGCCTGTCGTTCCGTCAGGGGAAATCCCCAGATCTGTTCCGCCGCCCGCACGACCGTCCAGGCTTTGCTGTAAGACATGTGCATGGCCTGGGCAGCCCCCTGCAGCGACCCCGTGCGCTGCACGCCGGAAAGCAATTCGGCTACACCGGGTCCAAAGGCTTTTTCATCGGTCATCATACGGACTGTGACCTTGCACTGCAGTACCTTATCTTTCTTTCTGTTCATGACGGTCTGCTCCTTTCAGGCGATATATTTGTGTGCGAATAACGCCAGGGAAAAGAAAACCGGCTTCGTTCCGGCCGGTTTCTTTTTATTTTCTTAATTATAATCCATGTAACCCCCGTCTGAAAAGGTACGATCTGCTTATTTTTTTACCTGTTTTCTGGCATACGGCGTCCCTTTCAGCGGAATTTCCGTCTGGAATTCGCCATTCCAGCGATAGTACGCTCCTGCTACGGCAGGCGCCGTCGGGATAGATGTGATTTCACCGACGCCGATAGCCCCGTATGATACGTCTACGCCTTTCTTTTCCAGTGGAATGGCAATTACATCCGGTGCCTTATCGGCCCGGAATAATCCCAGCGTACCGTATTTAGCCGTCGGCCTGCCGTGATCGAGAGGATACTGTTCGGTCAGGGCATAGCCGCAACCCATGATGGTACCGCCTTCAATCTGCCCTTCCAGACTTCTGGGATTGACGACTTTTCCTACGTCATGACAGGCCACCATCTTTTTGATTGTGCCATCTTCATTGAGGATACATACGTGAGTAGCATATCCGTAGGCGACATGAGAAACGGGATGTTCCTTGCCGGACGTCCCCATGGCATCGGTTTTACCGTAGTATTCGCCATAGTATTCGGTCCCGTCCAGTAATGCCAGGTCTTCTGCCGTAAAGCGTACGGCTGCCGTTTCCGGCGATTCTTCTTCGACCATGACATCTTCCAGATAGGCACTGGGCGTACTGCTCGATACATAGACCAGTCCCTTCCGGGCAAACAGGGCCCGGCGCAAAGCCTTAGCAGCCCGCCGGCCCGCTTCTCCCGTAAGAGTCGTCTGCCGCGAACCGGAAGTCGTGCCCGCATCGGGAGCCGTAGCCGTGCTGGGATTATGCCAGCGGATATGGCTGACAGGAGCACCTGCCGCCTGGGACACGATCTGCGTCAGGACCGTGCCGACGCCCTGGCCGATGCAGGAGGCACCGGCATGGATATGGATCGTACCACCTTCCACGACGAGGCGGCAGCGGCCATAATCAGGCAGTCCCACGCCGACGCCGGCATTTTTGAGGGCACAGGCGATGCCCACATAGGGACCGCTGTGATAATACGTATCCTTTACGGCTTCCAGCGTCTCTGCCAGCCCCGTCGCCGGATCGGCAATCTGCCCGTTCGGCAGTACCTGTCCGGGCCGGATGGCATTGCGGTAGCGGATTTCCCAGGGATCGATCCCCACCATTTCCGCCAAAAGATCCAGATTCCGTTCTGTCGCAAAAATCGTCTGGGTCACGCCAAATCCGCGGAACGCACCTGCCGGCGGATTATTGGTATACACGGCCGTCCCATCGATATCGATGATCTGATAGTTATAGGGACCGGCTGCATGGGTACAGGCCCGCTGAAGCACGGGACCGCCCAGAGAGGCATAGGCACCGTTATCGGTCACGGCTACGAGCTTCATAGCCGTCAGTATGCCCTGTTCATCACAGGCCGTCGTCAGGTCCATGCTGAACTGATGGCGCTTGGGATGGATGAGGATACTTTCCTGCCGGGTCAGTTTACATTTGACGATCCGCTTCGTCTTATAGGCAATGAGCGCTGCCAGATGCTGGACCGTCACATCTTCCTTTCCGCCGAAGCCGCCGCCGACGAGTTTATTTTCGACGATGACTTTTTCCTGGGGCAGTCCCAGAAGGAGAGCCGTTTCCCGCCGCGTATCATAGGGGCTCTGATCGGTCGAATAGATATATACTCCATCATCGAAAGGCATGGCTACGGCACATTCCGGTTCCAGGAAGGCATGTTCCGTCCACGGCGTTTCATAATGGCGTGTCACTTTATATTTCGAGGCGGCTATGACTGCATCGGCATCGCCGCGCACGAGATGTTCATGGACGAGGACGTTGGACCCGTGGGACGGGTGGACCAGCGGAGCCCCTTCTGCCAGGGCTTCGGCTGCCGACGTCACCGGTGGCAGTTCTTCATATTCGATTTCCACGAGCTTCTTGGCTTCTGCCAGGATGTCCGGCGTTTCCGCCGCAACCAGTACAATGGCATCTCCCAGAAAATGAGTCGTCCTGCCGACACCGATGAGAGTATCCCAGTCGGTCTTGAGATGCCCGACTTTGACAGAACCGGGAATATCATCAGCCGTCAGGACACAGACCACGCCGGGCAGGGCCTTTGCCTTTTCCGTATGGATAGCCCTGACGATGGCCCGGGGATACTTGCTGCGCACGGCACTGCCATAACACATGCCCGGCAGATCAACCTCATCAAGATCGTCTACATATTGTCCGGTTCCCAGTACTTTCCCTTTGACGTCAATGCGGTGGCAGGCCGAACCTACCTGAGGATATTCGGCTTCTTCCGGTACAGGCGTTCCCTTATCCAGCATATCCGCTGCCAGGGAGATGGCGTCGATAATTTTCTTGTAACCGGTGCAGCGGCAGATATTATTGCGGATGGCCGCGGCTATCTCTACCCGGTTCGGCCGTGGATTGGCATCAATGAGCGCTTTGCCGCACATGACCATACCGGGAATACAGAAGCCGCACTGCACGGCCCCGGCTTCTCCGAAGGCATAGACGAATACGTCCTTTTCACGCTGTGACAAGCCTTCGACGGTCAGAATATGTCTGCCTGCCAGACGGCCTGCTTTCTGCACGCAGGTCTTCGTCGCTTTTCCATCGATGACGACGGTACACGTACCACAGGCGCCTTCGCTACAGCCGTCTTTTACCGACTTCAGCCGCAGATCATTGCGCAGAATATCCATTAGTTTGCGTTCCGGATCAACTTCCATTTCCCGATTGTTGATCCACAATTTACATGTCCTATCCATAACAGTCCTCTTTCCGCCCTGACGGGCTTTCAGTGATATGTCTGTCATGGCTGCCATTTCGCCCAAAACCGGCAAACCAGCTTTGGGCGGGGGAAAATACCAGACAGGAACATACGAATATGAAGTTTGTATTTTCTATTTTTTAGTGTGACACAGCCCGTGTCTCATACGCTGTCAATCTTTCCTATATTATACCCTGACGATATCTTCATAGGCAACGGTGCGTTTGCGGTGCAGCAGGGTTCCATAGCCTTTCTGACCGGTAAAGGTATTATCTCTGGCAATGATTTTGCCGCGCAGCATGACCAGATCGATAGTGCAGTCTGTTGTCATGCCGTTATAGGGGGAATATCCACAGGTCGTATGCAGATTATCGTGGCTGAAGGTGCGCTTCTTCGACGGGTTGATGAGGATGACGTCGGCATCGCTGCCCGGCAGAAGGGTTCCTTTTTTCGGATAGAGTCCAAAAATTTTCGCCGCATTGGTACTGGTAGTCTGTACGAATTGTTCCAGTGAAATCCGTCCTTTCAGGACCCCTTCGCTGAATACAAGCGGCATCCGTTCTTCCACGCCGGAGACACCGCCCGGGCAATTCCGGAAATCAGCAACATTTTCCAGTTTTTCCTTTTCCGTAAAGGGGCAGTGATCCGTGGCAATGACCTGAACCGATCCGTCGCGCAGCCCCTGCCAGATTGCCTCGTTATCTTCTTTCTTGCGCAGTGGCGGCGCCATCATGTATTTGATGGCTTCTTCCGGTCCGCCATCGCGGAATTTATCTTCTGTCAGGAGCAGGTACTGGGGGCACGTTTCGACATAGATATTCTTCTGCCCTTCCCTGCGGGCCAGCCGTACCTGATCCAGACTTTCGTGAGCGGAAAGATGGACCACATAGACCGGCGCATCCCCATCGGCGCGGGCTACGGAAAGAAGCATGTTGACACTTTCCGCTTCGGCAATATTGGGACGCGTCAGAGCCTGCCCGATAGGCAGCAATTCATCAGGCTGCAGTTCCCGGCGCAGCGTATTGGTAATGGTATCATTTTCCGCGTGGACCGTGAGCAGGCCGTGGTGTTCTTTCATTACTTTCAGGATGGGCATGAGCTGGGGTTCCGTAATGGGAAATCCATATGTCGTATAGGCCTTGAAGCTGGGAAAGCCTTCGTCGATAATATCTCCAAGTTCACTGAGTATATCGGCATCGACGTGCTGGAATACGCCATGGAAGCTGTAATCTACCGGGCAGTCTGCTGCCAGTTTCTGATAGACGCCGAACTGATGATGAAGCGAACATCCTACAGGGCCAAAGGCCATGTGATCGATAATCGTCGTCGTACCTCCGCAGGCAGCAGCAACGCCGCCCGTATAGAAGGTATCGCAGGCCCGGTATTTCGGCGACTGCTGCAGGTCCATGTGCGTATGAGGGTCGATACCGCCAGGGCAGACATACATCCCGTCGGCATCGATGACTTCTTCAGAACCGTGATAGATACCTTTTCCCAGTTCTTCTATGATGCCGTCATTGATTTTTAAATCGGTCTTGACGTGCTGTCCTTCGAGACAAATTATTCCGTTTTTGATGACGTATTGCATGATGAATTACCTCCCAACTTGCAAACCAGGGCGTAGGTAATACAAGCGCCGAGTGTACCAAATACATAGGCATTATTAAAGAGCGGGCTCAGGGCAGGTACCCATTTACCGGCAAAGATAATAATAGTAAAGATGAGCATGATGGCAATGGCCCGCACATTCCATCCATTGGAATAGAAATATTTGCCCGGTCCTTCAATATAGGCATCGACGATGCTCAGTTCCGTATGGTATTCAAAGAGATAGGCCGCAATGTAGATGCCGGAAATAGGCCCGATAAGAGCGCCCAGGAGCTGGGTGACATCAAAAATCAGGTGATACGCACTGGAAAGAGAATTCCACGGCTGGGCAAACAGGGACAGGAAGGCGACGAAAATAGCCACTTTCCGGTAGCTGAACCGTCCTTTCACGTAGGAGGCAACGATGTTGACCGGCGGAATCAGGTTGCCGGCAACGTTGGTCGTAAGGATAGCCATAATAATGAACAGGGAAAAAATGAGGCGGATTACCGGGCTGGGGAAGCAGCCGACGAGGACAGCCGGTTCCCAGATTTCTTTGCCAAAAGCCAGCCAGGCACCTGCCGTACCGCAGATACCGACAAAGGCGATGTACCCGGTCATGACAGGAGCGCTGATAATCTGGCCTACGATCTGGGCTCTCTGATTGACGCAGCTTCTCGTAAAATCGGGCATAGACAGAGCAATGCCACCATCGAATGCGATCATAGCGGAAAGGGCCGGCCAGAACAAGGTCCAGAAGTCCGTATCGCCGCGGGCCTGTACGACCTGGGCACTGAGCAGCGTATCGAGGCTCCAGCCCGCTGTCGATAATCCCCAGACGATGACGATAAGGCTCATGGCAATAAGGGCCGGGGCAGAGATGCCTTCCAGGATTTTAACGGCTTTATTGCCCGAAGCGGCAATGTAGACGTTGAGTGCCCAGAAGATGAGAAAGGAGATAAAGAGTCCCGGAAATCCCAGGTCGCCCCAGGCAGGAAAAACAGTAGAAATAATAATGCTCGTAGCCTGGCCGCCGATCCATGCCTGGACACCGAACCAGAAAATGCCGAGGATGCCACGGATGATAGCCGGCACGCACAATCCATTCTGGCCAAAAATGGCCTTGCCCAGCATGGCGTAGTTCATGCCGTATTTGACGCCATAGTGACCGATAATCATGGCGACGGCCATGACCAGCGTATGACCCAGGACGATAGTAATCAGCGCTTCATACCAGGTCATGCCGGCCACGAGGAGGCCGCTGGCTACCTGGTAAACGGCAACGGATACGATAATACCGATCCAGAGATTGGCCATATCCTTCGTATGCCAGTCCCGCTTTTCCCGGGGAATGGGTTTCGTCGCATCGCTGTAAAAATTTTTGTGAGCCTGAATTTCTTTCACTCCGGCATCGGTCAGGCTGACGATGCCATCTTTTTCTTCCTGATAGGGACTCATAAAAAATCACCTCCGAAAATATATACACTTTATATGCATATATAATACATCGTAATTAGAGAAAAAGCAAAGAGGGCCTCCCTTCTCACCATAACACATATGAATAATCCTTGAACAGGGTATCAATCAGTTTCCGGACCGGTTCTTCTAAAAGAGACGGTTCCGATCCGCCCACGGTGTACTCTGTCATCATCCCATCCATGCGGACGCGGAAACGGCCGGTCTCAGGCTGTACCAGGAGTATTCCCGGGTTCGTGCTGTCATCCATATCGGCCCCGGTACGGAATACAGTCAGTTTGTCTTTATACGGTGCGCCCTGCCAGGGACAGAACGACCGGCAGTTCCCGCATTCATTGCAGAGGGCATCGAGATGGATAATCTGCCGGTGCAGGAGTCCCGGCACCGGTACGGCCATATTGGCCCGGTTGGGACAGACTTCGGTGCAGACTTCACAGACAGCATCGCACTGCAGACAGCGTCGGTCACACCCTGCTTCAGGAGCCATGATGAGCTGACCGCGCTGGGAATAGACGACTTCTTCATCCGCTGCCAGTTCCGTATCGACACTGACCGGCATGTTCAGGATGGCTTCAGCTGCCCGTTTTCCATCGGCAATACATTCTACGACAGACGTCGTCTTTCCATAGTGACCGTCCCCGATGACGATCAGTCCCGGAATATCTGCCGGTTTGGCACCGCCCATGAGCCCCTTGACACCACAGGCTGCCAGCACATAATCGAAACCAGCCAGTTTATCGGCCCGGCTGATATCACGGCCCGTTTCGATACGGACGCCCATTTTTTCAATCAGGGAAATGTCCTTGCCGATGGCATCAGCCGTAATCTGCCCTTTTTTGTCGCACAGGAAGGAACGGACCATACCGCCGGCCACATCGTTCTTTTCAAACACAGTGACATCGACACCACCGCGGGCCAGGAAATAGGCGGCAGACAAACCGGCCGGGCCGGCGCCAATAATGGCCGCCTTCTTCCCGCATCCTTCTGGCGGCATGAGTTCTGCTATGACGGCATCGTATCCCTTTTCTGCTGCGATGAGCTTATTGCGCCGGATTTCTACAGGACTTTCATAGAAATTGCGGGTACAGCTGTTCATGCACATATGGTAGCAGATTGTACCGGTGATAAAAGGCAGGGGATTTTTTTCCAGAATGATTTCCAATGCTTCCTTGTATTTACCCTCCCTGACAAGCGTCATATACGCCGGGATATCCTGATGAATGGGACAGGTATCACTGCAGGGAGCCATAAAGCAGTCTATGACCGGTAGTGCCCTGTCATTTTTGCGTTCCTGCCGTATCCGTGGAAGCGGTGCATAATACGCATCGCCGCAGGCACGGTTCAGAAGATTCCCGATTTTTTCTCCATCGACACGTTGGAAAGATGAAGCCCCGTCCCCGCAAAACACGCCGGCCAGCTGGTACAGCCGTTCATAGCCACCAGGTTTTAACAGGGTTGTAGCCACCGTAACGGGCCAGATGCCGGTTTGTACAATGTCTCTTATATTAAAGACATCGGCACCGCCACTGTAGGAAATACGCAGGCTGCCGGAAAAGTCCTCTGTCAGTTTTTTCGCTACATTCATGGAAAGGAAGAACAGGGGTTTGCCCGACATGTACATTTCCTCGCCCGGAAGCTCTTCGTTTTTGATGTCCACAGGGAAGGTATTGGTCAGCTTGACGCCGAACAGGAGTCCTGTATCTTCTCCCAGTTTCTGCAGGCGCTGCAGCATCGGTACGGCATCATCATAAGCCAGGTCATCCTTGAAATGACGGTCCGTAAAAGCCATGTGGCTATATCCCAGCTCATCGATGGTCTTCCGGACGAAATCATATCCCAGGAGAGTCGGATTGCATTTGACAAAGGTATTGAGATGCTTTTCTGTCAGGAGATACGTCGCAATCCGTTCGATTTCTTCCGGCGGACAGCCGTGCATGGTAGAAACGGTCACGGAATTGCAGATAGTTCCCGGGATGGCCCGTATGTCTTCTTCTGTCAGGTGCTGGAACAAGTCCGTATGGCCCAGGAGCCAGTCCCGGCATTCCCGGAAGATGTCCGTCCGGGATGCATCCTTCAATCCCTCAATGAACCCATCGATTTTAGGACTGCTGATGCCTTCCAGATTATATCCGACAGACATATTGAACTGGAATCCATCCATGGCACCGAGGCCGTACTCTTTGGCCAGGACATGGAGGAGGAACCAGGCCTTGACGTATTCTTCAAAGGCCTTGGAAACAGTCAGCTCCGTAGACCATTCGACGTTATAACATTCATCATCGGCATGGATGCACGGTTTGGCTACCGGCAGGTCTTCCCCATCGAGAGTCTGCACAGTCTTGAGTTCAAAGAAACGGGCGCCTGCCGCATAGGCTGCGGCGATATTCTGGGCCAGTTGTGTGTGTGGCCCGGCAGCCGGTCCAAAGGGCGTTTCCAGTTTTCTTCCAAATATCGTGTATGTACGGGACGGGTCGGCCTTATATAAGTGATGTACACCGTACACGGTTTTACCATGACGCTCTCCCAGAAGCCATTTCATGAGATGTTCGAAGGGCAGTGAATACATTCTGTCGCTCATCGTCTTTCTCCTTTCTCTGTCATCCATTGATCCGCCGGGCCAGTTCTGCTGCCCCGGTGCGGATTTTTTCCATCATTTCCTGTTCATCACATACGAGAAGTTCCCGGTCTTTCATAAGGACTCTGCCGTCAGCGATGGTCGTCACGACATTACGGCCGTTCATTCCGAACAGGATGTGGCTGTTGATATTGTCTGCCGTAAGCGGAGTAGGCGGTATATAATCGACGACGATGGCATCGGCAGCCGCTCCTTCTTTTAGTACACCCAGAGGTCTGCGGAAATAACGGGCCGCAATTTCTGCGTTGTTTTCAAAAAGCATTTGCGGCACTTCGGTCCAGGCGGCATTGGCATCACAAAGATGGTGTTTGTGCAGGACATTGGCCGCTTTATACGATTCGATCATGTCATGCGTATAGCCATCGGTCCCCAGGCCGGTCACAATGCCCCGGTGCACCAGTTCCAGTGCAGGCGGGCAGCCGCAGGCATTGCCCATATTAGATTCAGGATTGTGCACGACCATCGTATCCGTATATTTCAACAGGTCCATTTCATGGGGATTGATGTAAATACAATGACCCAGCAGCGTATGCGGTCCCAGTACATCCCAGTCATAGAGCCGGTCTACGATCCGTTTGCCGTATTTTTTCAGGCAGTCATGCAGATCTTCGATGCCTTCTGCCACATGAATGTGATACCCTGCCCCGGATGGTTTATGACAGGCCGCCAGTTCCATCGTTTCATCGCTGATTGTGAACTGGGCATGCATACCCATCATGCCGGCGAGCATATCCGTCGTGTCCTGCTGGGTATGACGGATCCAGGCTTCATTTTCCAGTACCGCTTCTTTTGCTTTATCCTTGCCGTCCCGGTCTGAAATTTCATAACACAGGCAGGAGCGGACGCCCATCTTTTGGGCGGCGTCGCCAATAGTGAACAGGCTGTCTTTGATTTCACCATAACTGGCGTGGTGGTCGAAAATCGTCGTCACGCCGTTTTTGATGCATTCTATATAGGTTTCTACGGCGCTCAGCCAGGTAAGGTCATTGGTCAGATGACGGTCGATGTTCCACCAGAGGCCATCGAGAATGTCGAGGAACCCCCGGGGAGCGTATCCATTGATGGCAAGGCCGCGGGCCATGGCACTATAAATATGTTCATGGGCGTTAATAAACGCCGGCATGATCAGCCCGCCACGGGCATCAATAAAGGTGGCATCTTTATATTTCTGCCTGAGATGCCGCAACGGCCCGACAGCGCAGATTACGCCCCGGTCCATTGCTACCGCTCCATCAGGTATCCAGTTCTGTTCTTTCGTACGCGTCACAACCGTACCATTTCCAAGAAGTAACATATTCTATCCTCCGTTTTTCCTGCTGCCGGAGCAGTAATCCGTTCTGACGATACACAGTATATGCATTTTGTTAATAGTGTTTTTGCCGTTTCTGTATCTAAAAACATATTAGCATTTTATCTGTATGTGTGTCAAATGTTTTTTAGGATAACTAATTTTTATTTAGCAATCGGTATGACTATTTTTTTACTATGCATTCAGGACATAAAAAAAACACTGCCTGTACGGAATAGTGTTCCGGCGGCAGTGCCGTATGATTATATTATAGATGTTTCCTGCCATAGGCAGCCCATCCATAGGGAATAGACAGGAAGAAAACCGCCCCGGCTATATTGCCCAGTGTCACCCAGAGCAGATTATACCCGTATCCGGCCAGAGTAATGCCCGGTGCAGCCGGCAGCAGTATCGCCAGTGTCATGACGGTCATGTTGGCAATACAATGCTCAAATCCCAGCGTATAAAAGACGTACAGACACCAGAACGTCATGATCAATTTACCTGCATCGGAATGGCAGCGGAAACTGCTCCAGATGGCCAGGCAGACGAGGATATTGCAGAGAATGCCCCGGAAAAAGAGTTCCAGCGGCGGCAGACTCATTTTCATGGCCGCCGCTTCCGTTATCGCCTCTGCCGTCGTACCCGTGTCATAGCCGGCACCATAAAACAGCAGCGATAATATAACCGCTCCCAGCCAGTTTCCGCCATAGCAGACGGCCCAGAGACACAGGACATCTCTGACAGAAATCAGTTTACGCCGCAGGCCATTGTACAGAACGAAGGCATTTCCCGTAAACATTTCCGCTCCGCAGATGATGACCAGGCTCAGGGCGACGCCGAATGAGGCACCCATGATGATATGCCGTGCCGGCCAGTCTCCCAGAAATCCACTGATCGTATAGGTCAGAAGGATGCCAACCCCCAGATAGGCACCTCCCAGAAGAGAGGCCATGACGTATCCTATAGGATTGTCTTTTAAAAACCGGACTTTAGCTGCGGCACTCCTGGCCGAAGCGTCATAGGTTTCCTGAAACACTATATCACCTTCACCCTGTCAAGATAGTTTTATTATACCATAACCGCATCAGTTTACACGGTTAAAAAGTGCCCCTTCACGGCCGGAGCCATAACGGGACACTTTGTCTTTTCTTATTTGATTTCTTTAGGTATGAGGAGATTCAGCGTAATAGCAATGAGAGACGCCGCTACGACAGGTGCCTTGCCAAAGATTGTCGTTACCCAGGCCGGGAACAGAGCCAGTGTCGCCGGTGCTGCCGAAAGGCCCATGCCCATAGCTACAGCCAGGCCGATGATAGCCGTGTTGCGCGGACTGGTTCCTTCCGAAAGAGCCAGTTTGATACCGGTCATGGCAATAGACGCAAATACAGATACCGTCGCCCCGCCGAGGACCGCATAGGGGATGGTCGTCAGAAGAGCCGAAAACTTCGGGAAAATGCCGGCAATGAGAATGATGATAGCTGCCATGCCCAGGACGTGGCGGTTTATGACCCGTGTCGTCGTGACGATACCGACGTTCTGACCGTAGGTAGACGTAGGCAGGAAGCCAAAGAACGCCCCCAGGATATTCGTCGCCCCAAGGCCCAGCAGAGCGCCATGCAGTTCCTGTGTTTCCGGCAGGCGGTTCATAGCCCCTGACGTAGTAGCCGAAAAATCGCCGATAGCCTGGATGGAATTGATGACAAATAAAATGGCAATAGCCACAATGGCCGACACATCAAATTCAATGCCGAAGTGCATAATCCGCGGTACTTCAAAATAACCGGCATTGGCCACATTGGTAAAATCCACCATGCCCAATATCAGGGCCAGGACATACCCGGCTCCCATACCGACGAGGATTGAAGCCAGCTTCAGGCTGCCACGGCCGAAGTGGGTGAAAAACGTGACCACCCCCAGCGTGAACAGAGCTACGACCCAGTTCTGCCACTGGCCGTATGTAGGCTGACCGATACCGCCGGCCATGTAATTTATAGCAATTGGATATAGTGACAACCCGACTGTAAAGACAACGGTCCCTGCTACGAGAGGCGGAAAGAAATGGCGGATCCGGTGGATGCAGAGCCCCACCAGGATAGCGACAAGGCCACCGACGACCTGGGCGCCAAAAATCGCGGCGATGCCGAATTCTTCTGTAATAGCCTGCATACTCGGCACATAGGCAAAGCTGACGCCGAAAATAACAGGCAGTCCCGCACCCAGATGAATCCCGCTGCGCGGCCCGATAGGAAATAACTGCAGCGCCGTACCAATGGCCGCCGCGATAAGAGAAGCCTGAATCAGGATGACACTGTCCGCCGGTGACAAATGGGCCACGCCAGCAATGATAATGGCCGGCGTAACGCAGCCTACGATCATAGCGATAACATGCTGCAGAGCAATAGGCAGTGCGACGCGGAAGAGCGGACGGCCATTGAGTTCGAATAAGGCAAGAGCCCGCTTTTTAGAATCCGTTTCCGGTGTCATAGTACGGCCTCCTTATCCCTTATGGATACGCGTCCCTGTTTTTCCAAGAATGCCGTCTTTTGCCTTTTCCAGCAGAGTGATGAGAGCCGTACGGCCCGGTTTGGATTCGGCAAAACGGACAGCAGCCTGTACTTTGGGCAGCATAGAACCCGGGGCAAACTGACCTTCCTGTATATACCGCTGTGCCTCCGTCGTCGTCATATCGTCCAGCCATTGTTCATCTGGCTTTCCAAATTGGATTGCCACTTTTTCAACAGCCGTCAGGATAATCAGATAATCAGCATCGAGATTTTCTGCCATGAGTTCACTGGCAAAATCCTTGTCGATGACCGCGCTGGCGCCTTTCAGGTGGTTTCCCCGGCGCATGACGGGAATACCACCGCCACCACAGGCGATGACAACCTGGCCCGATTCGACGAGAGTCCGGATAGCGCCGATTTCAATGATTTCCTGTGGCTGCGGGGAAGCGACGACACGACGATAGCCGCGGCCGGCATCTTCTTTCATGATATAGCCATAATGTTTCTCGGCAAAGTCGGCCTGTTCTTTGGTCATAAAATGACCGATTGGCTTGGACGGATGATCGAAAGCCGGATCTGTTTCATCGACCCGCACCTGGGTTACCATAGTCGCCACAGGAATATCTTTAATACCCCGGTTGTGTAGTTCTTCCCGCAGGGCATTTTGCAGGTCATAGCCGATATAGGCCTGGCTCATGGCGACACAGACCGACAGCGGCGTATTCGGCTGGGCCGGATTTTCACGGCTGAGAGCTGCCATGGCATTGTTGATCATCCCTACCTGCGGCCCATTTCCGTGGGATACGATGACTTCACAATTTTCTTCAATGAGATCGACAATCGCTTTAGCCGTAATCTTAACGGCTTTCATCTGTTCGGGAAGTGTATTACCCAGGGCGTTCCCGCCCAGAGCAATGACAATCCGTTTCTTTTTCTGTTCCATATGGTTCCTTCCTTTTTCATATACATACAATGTCTCATCACATCTGACCCTATGGGGCCTCAGGCCTGAAGCGGAACCTGTACACTTCGCTTTACGCCTGATGCCCAATAGGATGGACTAAAAAGACAGATAAGGTGCCGGTCCCGGATGGATCGGCACCTTATCAGGCTTACGAAGCATAGAATGTGCTTATTTCATTTTTCTCGGAGCATTGCGTTTAGCCAGAGCTTCCAGTGTTTCTACAGGGTTCTGGAATTTGGCAAGCATGATCATAGCGGCAATAATATACGGTTTGTAGCTGGCTTCCTTGTAGAGGGAATCACGATACCGGTCAAATACGGACGCTTCTACTTCCCCGTCTTTGCAGCTGACACCGTTGATATCGGCCGGCAGGCAGTGGAGATACAGGGCCTTTCCGTCTTTGGTCGTCTTCATGAGATCTTCCGTGCAGCACCAGTCTTTATGCTGTGCATTCTGGGCCAACAGTTCTTTTTCCAGGGCATCGATGCCGGCCTGGTCACCGTCTGCATAGAGTTTCGTCCGTTTTTCCATGGCTGCAAAGGGAGCCCAGCTCTTGGGATATACGACATCGGCGTCTTTGAATGCGTCGGCCATATCGTGGGTTACGCGGAAGGAACCACCGGAGGCCTGGGCATTTTTCTTAGCCACTTCTTCTACTTCCGGCATGACTTCATAGCCTTCCGGATAAGCGAGGACGACATCCATGCCGAGACGGGTCATGAGGCCGATGACACCCTGCGGTACGGAGAGCGGTTTGCCATAGGACGGAGAATAAGCCCAGGTCATAGCAATTTTCTTGCCTTTCAGATTCTGGATGCCGCCAAAGGTATTGATGATATGGGCAGCATCTGCCATGCACTGCGTCGGATGGTCGATATCGCACTGAAGATTGACCAGTGTCGGTTTCTGTTCGAGGATGCCGTCTTTATACCCCTGGGTAACGGATTTTACGACTTCTTCCTGATACGCATGGCCTTTGCCGATATACATATCGTCGCGGATGCCGATGACATCAGCCATGAAGGAAATCATATTAGCCGTTTCACGGACCGTTTCGCCATGGGCAATCTGGCTCTTCTTTTCATCGAGGTCCTGCACCTGCAGGCCAAGGAAGTTGCAGGCCGAAGCGAAGGAGAAGCGGGTACGGGTCGAGTTATCGCGGAAAATAGAGATGCCCAGACCGCTTTCGAATACACGGGTAGAAATATTGTGCTGACGCATATAGCGGAGTGCGTCGGCGAGAATCCAGACGGCTTTCAGTTCGTCATCGGTCTTGTCCCAGGTGAGGAAAAAGTCGTTTTCATACATATCCTTGAAATTAAGGGCTTTAAGTTGATCCAAATAATACTGCAAGTTCTTTTCCATAATCATACTCTCCTTTTGGCAAATGCTATCATAATGGACACTATATAGTATACATCAATCAGTCTTTCGTGTAGACCGTGGGAAGAGCTGCATAGAGAGCAGCACAGGTGACGAGATCCTGTTTCCACGTTTTTTCATTGGGAGCATGAGCCTGTGCTTCTGCCCCAGGACCAAATCCGATGACAGGAATACCATTACGCCCCATAATAGTGACGCCATTGGTCGAGAACGTCCATTTATCAGTCAGCGGACGGGCTTTCCGTTCTGCTTCTGTTTCGGCCGATCCGATACGGGTATCGCCGAAGAGGTTCGTATAAGCTTCTTCCATGGCCTTTGTCACCTTATGATCTTTGGGAATGACCCAGGTCGGGAAATAGCATTCAATCGGATAGGTCAGTCCCGTATAGCTCGGACGGGAATATTCGTACATGCTGACTTTGACATCGTCACCATATTTTTTGACGCTGGGCAGTGCCCGGATTTCATCGAGGCAGCTCTGCCATGTTTCACCAGCCGTCATGCGGCGGTCCAGCGATACGGCACAGGAGTCAGCAACGGCACAGCGGCTTGGGGACGTGTAGAAAATCTGGGAGCACGTAATGGTGCCGCGGCCGAGGAAATTGGCTTCTTCGTATTCGGGATTGTATTTCTTGTCGAGCATTTTGACCAGGCCTTTGATTTCTGTGTCATCGGCAGCGTCATTTTCGTTGAGAGCCCGTACGTCCTGAAGGATATCAGCCATTTTATAGATAGCATTGTCACCGCGTTCGGGAGCACTGCCATGGCAGGACACGCCCTGAACATCGACGCGGATTTCCATACGGCCCCGCTGGCCGCGGTAAATGCCGCCATCGGTCGGTTCCGTAGATACGACGAATTCCGGACGGACGCCGTCTTCTTTGATGATATACTGCCAGCAAAGACCATCGCAATCTTCTTCCTGGACCGTACCGGTAACCAGGACCGTATATTTATCGGACAAGAGTCCCAGGTCTTTCATGATACGGGCACCATAGACAGCCGATACGATGCCACCGCACTGGTCGGATGTACCGCGGCCGCCGATTTCCGTTTCCGTTTCAAAACCTTTATAAGGGTCAAATTCCCAGTTATCCTTATTGCCAATGCCTACGGTATCGATATGGGCATCGAACGCGATGAGCGTCTTGCCACTGCCCATGTAACCCAGGACATTGCCCATGGGATCGATTTCAACTTTATCGAAATCGAGAGCCCGCATTTCCTGTGCGATGCGGTCGATATGGGCCTTTTCATCGCAGCTTTCGCCGGGATACTGTACGATTTCCCGTAAGAATTTTGTCATGTTTTTTTCGTAGCCTTTTGCGGCTTCTTTGATTTTGCTGTAATCCAGTGCCATTGTTGTACTGCTCCTTTTCATGAAAATTTATATACTCTTACAGAGTGTGTTAGTGATTGTTACTTATCGAGGCCTTTCCAGACAATATTTTTGTACCGCTGCGGATCCGTGTCCCCTTCTGTGGAGAATACCAGGACATTTGCTTTTTCATCCAGTCCCAGTTCTTTGCGGACATCGGCGCAGTCATCACTAGTCATGAGAACTGACAAGGCGCCGAAAGGAGCTGCACCGGATTCACCCGATGTAATAGCCGGATCACCTTTGATAGGAGCTCCCAGCATGCGCATGCCCTGGGCTGCCACCCAGTCAGGGGCCGCAACGAACATTTTGACGTGATTTTTCAGGATATCCCAGGAAATGGTATTGGGTTCCCCACAGGCAAGGCCCGCCATGATGGTCTGCATATCGCCATCGACGATGCGCGGTCTGCCATCGCCGGCTACGGCGCCTTTATAGAGGCAGGCAGCTGCTTTGGCTTCAACGACGACGAATACAGGCGGATTGTCTTTATAGAGATTGGAGAAGAATCCTACGACGGCACCGGCCAGCGAACCGACACCGGCCTGGACAAATATGTGGGTCGGCCGTTCTACACCCTGTGCTTTCAGCTGCCGGGCAGCTTCCATGGCCATCGTGCCATAGCCCTGCATGATCCACGACGGAATTTCTTCATACCCATCCCATGCCGTATCCTGCACGATGACGCCCCGTGGCGTTTCGGCGGCTTCTTTGGCAGCCTGGCGTACGCAGTCATCATAATTCAGGTCGAGGATATCGACTTTGGCTCCGAGCTTCCTGATATTTTCCAGGCGGGTCTGCGTCGTCCCCTTCGGCATATGCACGACGGCATTCTGATGCAGTTTATTTGCTGCCCAGGCTACGCCGCGGCCATGATTGCCGTCTGTCGCCGTAAAGAATGTCGCCGTACCGAATTCATCGTGAAGCTTATCCGATGTCAGCACATCGTAGGGCAGTTCCGATACATCTTTTCCTGTTTCTTTGGCAATGTATTTTGCCATAGAATAAGACCCGCCCAATACTTTAAATGCGTTGAGGCCGAAACGGTACGATTCATCTTTGACGAAAATAGAACCGAGCCCCAGATAGTCCGCCATCTTAGGGAGTTTCGTCAGCGGCGTTTCCTTGTACTGGGGAAAACTCTGATGAAAGGCCTGTGCCTTTCTGACTTCGTCTACGGACATAATAGGAAGATTCTTATCTTCCGTTTTGGGCATGTGATTCATCACCCATTTCATGGTATCTGCCATGATATTCCTCCTCCTTGTCATACATCTTCTCTGCGTATTCATTTTATTTTTCTAAAAAATATTTTTGTTATCCAAAAAGTTTTTGTATACTTAAAAGTATATCATGATTTTCCATTTTTGCAAGATATAAGCTAAATTTTTTTTAGGTTATATATATTTTTTTGTCACACCTAGACGATATATCCATTCATTTTTGTCAATACACGGCCCTTCCGGACGCCGGTATGGCGTCCGTGGCTGACTGTAAGCACGCCATTGACATAGACCTGCTCTATGCCTTCCGGGAAGCGGATGGGGTCAGTAAAGGTCGCCCTGTCCCGGATGGTATCGGCCTTAAAAATTGTCAGGTCTGCTGCTTTTCCGACAGCCAGTACTCCCCGGTCACGCAGGCGGAATGCCGATGCAGCCTTACCGGTCATTTTGTGCACGGCTTCTTCCAGCGAAAAGACAGGCTGTTCTCTCACATATTTTCGCAATACATAGGGAAACGCACCATACAGGCGCGGATGAGGATGACTGCCATAGAGCCCGTCGGTGCTCAGATTCATTTCCGGACGTTTCATAAATTGCAACACATGGTCTTCCTGGCAATAGAAATCGATCATCCGGACGTCATTTTCTTCTTCATACAGTAGATCAAAAACGGCATTATACGGGTCTTTTCCCCGTTTCTGTCCCAGTTCGATGAGATTGAGGCCGACGGCATCCTGATTTTTTTTACTCCTGACGCTGGAAACATAAATCTGATCGAGGCCTGCAAAATCGATAAAGTCATCCCAGCCGGGAATCCCCTTCTGGATGTCAGCAATCATTTTCTGCCGCATTGTCTGATCAGAGAGGCGCCGGAGCACACAATCGGTACCGCCTTCCAGGACCCATGGCGGCAGGATGGCGCTCATCATCGTACTGCCTGCCGTGTAAGGCGTCTGGTCAAAACTGATATCTATCCCTTCTGCTTCAGCCTCATCGAGAAGCCGGAGCACCTGTGGGATATACTGCCAGTTTTTCCGGCCACAGACTTTAAAATGAGAAATATGGAGATGGACACCGGACTGACGGGCTATGTCGATGATTTCGTTCATAGAATCGACAATCGTATCGGCTTCGCTCCGTTGATGGACGACAAAACATCCCTGGTACTCCGCTACGACCCGGCACATGGTGACGAGTTCTTCTTTTCCGCCATAGACGCAGGGAAGATAAATAAGGCCGGAGGACAGGCCTACGGCACCGCCTTCCATTTCCCTCCGCGTAATATCAGCCATTTTCTGCAATTCTGCTGCCGATGGCTGCCTGTTTTCGAGGCCCATGGCTTCCATACGGATATTGCCATGAGGTACGAGGTAACATTCATTGATTCCCGGCTGCGCAGCCCGTACCCGCTCCAGATACCCCGCTGTCGTATGATAATGCCAGTCTATGCGGTCTGAATCCTCACCGATACCGGCCAGATTATGGCGCCACGTCGCAATGTATTCTTCCGGCAGGGGCGCAACGGATATGCCATCCTGCCCCAGGATTTCTGTCGTCACACCCTGCATGACTTTTGGCAGGACGCGGCTGTCCTGCAGGACCTCGATATCACTGTGACTGTGGGTATCAATAAACCCCGGCGCTACCACACATCCCGATGCATCGACGCACTGCATCTCTCCCGACAGTTCGATCTGGCCGATTGCCCTGATACGATCCCTATCGATGAGGACATCGGCCGTATACCCTTTTTTCCCTGTACCATCGATGACGGTACCGTGTTGAATGAGGATACTCATGCACCTGCGCCTCCTTTTCCCGGTGCAAACCGTTCCTGAAGCAGAGCTCCCATAACGGCCATATAGCAAGTAACAGCGCCTGTAAGCTGGGAAAGTTCTATGTATTCATCTACCGTATGGGCCAGATCTTCCCGGCTGGGACCCAGTCCTAATGTAGGAATATGGGCTTCCCCGGCATAGTGGCTGCCATTGGTACAGAAGTTATACTGACGGATAGCCGGCGTAAATCCGGCCTTGCCCATCGCGTCAGCCGCCGCCTGGACAAAGTCAGCCTGTTTGTCGTACAGCCAGCCTGGGAAAAAACGTTCCCCTTCGATTTCTGCGCCCGTGTAGCATCGTTCCCTGCCTACGGCATAGGACAAGCGGTAAGAAGCTTCCGCATCCTGTTCCATCAATGTGGAAAGTGCTTTTTTGAGCGGTGCCAGGACAGATTCCTTCGTTTCCCCCGTCAGCAGACGGCGGTCGTACGTAACCCGGCAGTAATCGGGAACGACTGAAGCTCCGGGATAGGGTGAAGATTTGATATCGGTCAATTCCAGAATCCCCTTTCCCAGTACGGGGTGGATGGGAGCTGGTACCTGCTGCAGGCAGGAAATGGCCTTGCATATTTTATATACGGCATTGACGCCTTTCTCCGGATTGGCCGAATGACACGAACGGCCCAGTGATTCCAGCACGATTTCCGCCCGGCCACGCTGTCCGACTTTGAGGTCTAGTCCGGAAGCTTCCCCGATCACGACATAATCAGGATGGACAGCCTGACTGATGGCACGGGCTGCAACGCCTTCAAAACATTCTTCATGGACAACGGCAGCAATATACAAGGTACCAGCAAAGTCCTTTCCTGTCTTTCTGGCAAACTGTACAGCTCCCACAGTCATAGCAGCCAGGGCCCCTTTCATATCACTGGCTCCGCGGCCATAAAGGCGGCCGTCGTGAATCTCACCGGCAAAGGGAGGATAGGTCCAGGCCGTTTCATCTTCGACAGGAACGGTATCGATATGTCCATCAAAGAGTACGACCGGCCCCGGCCGGCATCCCTTGATAGAAGCCAGGGTATTTCCATAGTCATCTACCTGGATCGTATCGAATACGCCTTGTTCTTTCATATACGTCTGCAGTGCAAGGCTGGCGCCTTCTTCCTGTCCGGACAGGCTGGGCTGGCGGATCAGCGCCTGACACAGTTTCCGGACGTCTTCACAAGATATGGTTTCCACACCACATTCCTCCTTTATTCTATAGACACAGGACAGGGGATTGTCCCCTTTCTTCCCTGTTATGGTACGCACAATCAAATTTTTTGTCAATATTTTACGTGAAATCTAAAAAATATTCTTGTTTTTATCTTGACAATCTCCTGAAAGGCACGTATTATTATATGCGCTATAGTAATAGAATTCTAGAAAAGGATGATTTATATGAATATATTAGTGCAAAAAGCAGGACGGGCCGCCCGTCTGGCTATCCAGGCAATCTATACCATCAATCGCTTTCTGGCACTCCCCGATACCCGTCAGAACTAACGCATCGGTCGCATCAAAAGGGGGCTGTCGCATACCGTACGGCATGTGACAGCCCCCTTTCTGTCCCTAAACGGGTGCATCATCATTATTACTGCTGTCAATATAACTGTACAGCGTATATTTGGAGATGCCAAAATATTTGGAAATTTTATCTCCCGCTTTTGTAATCAACAGTGCCCCATGGTCATTGAGGAATTTAATAGCCCGGATTTTATCATCCCGTGTCATGAGCGGCACCGGTTTTCCTACCTGACGGGTCGATTCTTCAATGAGTTCCTGCAAAAGCTCCGTCACATTGTGCGGAATACTTCCGGTTTCACTTTTTTGTGACGTAATGGATACCAATGGATTAATAGCGTTGCTGACCATCATCAATTCCGTAATATCAAAATTGAGAGAGAAAATACCGATGATTTTCTGTTGTTCATCACGGATATAAATAGTCGTCGATTTCAGGATGCGTCCATCCTTTGTCTTGGTCAGATAGCTGCCATCGGTATGCAATTTTTCCGGCTTGCCGCTCAAGGCTTCCAGAACTGCCATAGACGGGCCATCCCCAACCTTGCGGTGCGTAACGTGTCCATTTTCAATAGCAACAATGGAATGTTCTGCATTGTCACCGCTCAGGTCATGGACGACGACTTCACAGCTGGGCCCGAACTGCTGCGCAATGCCCCGGGCCAGTTGTTTCAAAAAAGTTAGCATATTTTCTTTCATCGGTCAACGACTCCGTTTCCTAATATATACGAGCAAAAATTTGTTTTGCAGTAATGACAAATTTTCTTTATCACTTTATTTTACTATACCATATTCTGCTCCGCAAAAGCAAAGTAAAATCGTACAAAACTGAAAAAGATCTGCCCGGCATACGAATCAGGATTCGTGTTCGTCATAGGCCAGTTCTGTCGTTTTTTCTTTCGGCGGCATTAATTTAGAGAAAACAATGAACGCTATGAAACTTACGACAAGACCTGGCAGGATAGGCTGCCCAAATTTGATGCCAAAGATGACGCCGTGGGTAAACTGTTCCAGATAGACTACGACAATGGTCCCGGCAATGAGAGATGCCATCGTACCGGCAAGGGACGCACCTTTCCAGTACAACCCCATGACATACGGGAAGAAGGCACCGGCAGCACGGAGAGAGAAGGAAAACATGAGAATCGCAATGATACTCGATGTATTGAACAAGGCGACAAACAGGGAAAGCAACCCTGCCAGGACCATGACGATCTTGGCGACTTTCATCACTTCTTCATCCGTCGCTTTTGTCTTGATATACTGACGATAAATATCGTTGGCAAAAATGGAGCCGGCACCTAACAGGTCCGAGCTGGCACTGGACATAGTGGCTGAGACGACACCGGCAAATAGGATACCGCATACGAGAGGCGGCATAGCCGTAACAGCCAGGACCGGCAGGGCATACCGGGAGCCGACGCTCTGAAACTGGGCCGCATCAAAGACACCCATGTTGATGAGAGCCAGGACAATGACGCCCAATGTCGCCGGGATAAACCCATAGATGAAATTGATAATGGCAGCAATGACAGACCCTTTCTGGGCAGTCCGTCCGTCACGGGCCGCATAATACCGGGATACGGCTTCCTGGCCTACCGTAAAGGTCGTGATGTACATGACCGTCAGCGCCACGACATCGATAACACTGTAACCGGAAAAGAGATCCAGCGATTCAGCCGGCACATTGGCAACGACATTATCCCAGCCGCCTGCCAGATTCAGGGCATAAGGAAGGGCTACGGCCATACCGAATACGATGAAAAAGACCTGTACAAAATCGGTAAGCGTAACAGACCAGAGTCCCCCCATGACGGAATAGAGGGTAACGATAACACAGATAGCGATAACAGAGACTTTAAAGCTGATTCCCATCATCGTCGAAAGAATGACAGCAGATGCAATCATCTGTCCTGCCGTCAGGCCGATAAGAGGCAAAAACATGACGACAGCCGTGATGATGCCAGGAAGCCGTCCATAGCGGCGGCGGAAATATTCTGGTACTGTCTTGACTGTCGATGCCCGGAATTTAGGTGCCAGGAATGTCAGAATGACAAAAGCAAAGCCCATGGCGATGACGTACCAGGCTGCGCTGATACCGTATTTTCCCATACCCTGCTGGACAACGCCCAGCGAACTGCCACCGCCGATTTCCGTGGCGGCCAGTGTCCCTGCCATCAGGATAGGCCCCAGACGGCGGCCGGCGACCATGAAGTCTGCATTGCCGGAAATCATGTGTTTGGAGTACCAGCCGATGAAAAGCATAAATGCCATGTATGCTATGACAACGGCAGCTACAATAATAGATCCACTCATACAAATACCTCCTTAATGATATGATAGTAACAAGTAATGATTATGTTTTTATCATATCTATGAACTAAAATTTTGTCAATTAGCAAAAATATTTTTTATTTTTTGCTGTTTTCTTTTATGACCGATGCGCCTTGCATTTCTCCGCGGTCTTTCGTATGATATACCTATCAATACGAAAAGGAGACGATATGGTATGAGTTATCAGGCAGCATTCATGTATATTGCCCCGGGCAATGACCCGGAAAAGCAGAAAGCCGTCATTCCCGGCCCCGGTCTCGACCTGACTGTAGTCGGCGTCAAATCCTATGAGGAAGCCGTCGAAGAAGCAAAAAAGCTGGTAGAAAACGGGATAGGAGCCATCGAATTATGCGGTGGCTTCGGCATAGAAGGAACGGCTATGATCAAACAAGCCGTTGCCGGCAAAGCCGCAATCGGCGTTGTCCGCTTCGATATCCATCCTGGCATGGGCAATAAGAGCGGCGATGCATTTTTCATCAAAAAATAACGGGAAAACAAAACAAACGTAAAAAAAAGCGGTGTGTACAAACTATTTGTACACACCGCTGTGTTTATTAGCTTCTGTTTTTATTTGACGATAACTGATACGCCATCCGGAATAACGGTCACTTTAGGATCAGCTACTCCTTTATCTGCCAGGATCTTCTTCGCCATAGCAAAGGCTTCGTCAATATTGGATGCATATTTCAGATGCATTGCTTCTACCATGTCCTTCGGGGCATCGGTCACCATTATAATATCAAAATGGAGCAGTAAACGCAATAGGATCTGCGATTCCCACTGATCAAAAATGGTTTCATTGCGATCCCGTGCCAGGATTTCATCCATGGCTTTCTGCAGGTCATTAGCCTGTTTCAGGGTGTTGAAGAAATCTTCCCCGCCATGACCGTCATTACAGCTCGAGCAGTCAATAATGACGCCGCCGTCTTTACAGGTTGCTTCGGCTGCTGTCATCCCCTTGACGGACTGGTAGATATTCTGGTCGAGAGGATACCCGCCATTCGTCGTGACGACAATGTCTGCCGGAACGGGCTTGACCCCGGCCAGCTTCATTTCAAATTCTACGCCCTTGTAATGTGCCTGTTCGCGGTCACCGGCAAAGGCGGCAATAACTTTTTTATCGGCATCGATGACGACGTTGCAGATAAATGCCAATTTGGCTGCTTTAGCTGCATAAAGCATATCTTTATGGATGGGATTGCCTTCGAGGATACCTGTACGGGCATAAGGACTATTAATGAATTCCGAGCAGTGGTTGGCCAGGACCGTAATCTTGCTGGCAATGCCTGGCAGGACAGATTTACGGCCACCGGACATGCCGGCAAAGAAATGTGGTTCGATAAAGCCTTCGGAAATGAGGAGGTCCGTATTGACGGCAGCCTTATTGATCAGGCATTCCCCGCCGGAAGGCAGCGTCCCGATGCTGACCATATCATCATCATTGCGGCTGACGTGGATAATGAATTTTTCTTTTTCCGCAATTTCTTTTCCGTATTTGGCGACCAGTTCTTCATGGGTGGTCGGACGATGCATCCCGGTTGCAACCAGTATGGTAATATCAATATCCGGATTGCCTTTGCGCAGTTCTGCCAGCAGCTGTGGCATGATGACATGGCTCGGTACCGGACGCGTATGGTCACTGGAAATGATGGTGCACGTCTTTTTCCCCTTTGCCAGTTCACTCAGGCGGGGACTTCCAATAGGATTGGCCAGCGCATCTGCAACAAGTTCTTCTTCTGACTTGGGCGCTTTATATTCATGGGCATGCGAAAGCAGTACACCTGCTACTTGTTCATCAGGCAGTTCAAAATGAATATGTCCCTTACCAAAGGGAATAGAAAATTTCTGCATATAGATCCCAGCCTTTCTGTATTATGAACGAAACATGACGCCTTACCAGATCTGACTGTCCGATATAGCAAAGAGGCTGTCCTGCAATGACAACCTCTTTGCTTCAAACGCCAAACTTCAGGTTATCCGTTCAGAGGATGGCACGGTGGCGTATCATCCTCCTATCGTATTTCCTTTGGCCCTATCGGCAGACTATGTGATTATTCTTCTACAGGAACTTCGTCGTTAATGCTGATAACTTTGCCCGGATTCATGATATTCTTCGGATCCAGTGCCTTCTTGACAGCTTTCATCAGTTTGACTTCTACAGGGTTCGTGTATTTTTCAAGGAGAGCTTCCCGTTTATAGCCGATGCCGTGTTCACCGGAGAGGCGGCCGCCCAGGCTGTATACGAGAGCATAGATTTCGCCCTGGATCTTCGGCAGCATTTCTTCCCATTCTTCCTGGGTACGGTCATCTTTCAGGATATCGATATGGACGTTGCCATCGCCGCAGTGGCCGGCGCAGTGCATAGCGACATCGTATTTCTGGGAGAGGCGGGAAATCTGCTGTACAGCACCAGGGATTTCCGTCATAGGAACGACGATATCTTCCATGGAGAATACGAGGCTGCGTGCGCGGTCGGCTTCCAGATAGGCTTTACGGGATTTCCAGATAACCTTCGGGTCGGCGACGAGGGAGTCAATGGCTTTATTTTCTTCTGCGATTTCAACGATTTTTTCAGTCTGTTCATCGAGGACATCTTCGTTGTCACCGGCAATCTGAATGATAATGTAGTTGCCGTTATCAGAATGAGGCAGTTTTTCATCGAGGAATACTTCGACCTGTTTGATGGAAGCGTTATCCATGAATTCTACGCAGACCGGGGTAATGCCGGCATTCATGACTTTCGGTGTCAGGGCGATGGCATCGTCGAGATTATCGAATATAAGCAGCAGGTCGGCCTGATATTTCGGCAGGGACACGAGTTTCAGATAAATCTTGGTGATGATACCCAGGGTCCCTTCGGAACCGATATAAAGATGCATGAGCATATAGCCTGTTGCATTTTTACGGAATTTGCCGCCCAGCGTAACGATTTCACCTTCCGGAGTAACGACTTCGATGCCCATGACCTGATCGCGGGTTACGCCGTATTTAACAGCGCGGTTGCCGCCGGCGTTGGTTGCTACGTTGCCACCGATGAAGCAGGAATCCCCGCTGCAGGGGTCGCCACCGTAAAACAGGCCTTCCTTCTGTACTTCTTCCTGCAATACAGCCGTCGTAACGCCCGGTTCTGTTACGCAGACCATGTTCTGTTTATCGATTTCAAGAATCTTGTTCATCCGTTCAATAGAAATGATGACGCCGCCGAATGTAGCTACAGCGCCAGCTGCCAGGCCTGTACCTGCTGCACGGGGAACCATGACCGTATCATTGTCATAACAGAGCTTTACGACTTTGGCCACTTCTTCTGTATTAGCCGGCAAAACGACGACCTGCGGTTCTTTCATATAATGAGGATCCGTTACTTCGTCATGGGAATACGGTTCCAGTTTGTCTTTATCGGTGTATACGAACTTTTCACCAACGATAGCTTTTAATTGTTCAATGAGTTCCGGGGTAACAATACCTTTAGCCATAATAAAATTCCTCCTCTAAATGCAAAACACTTTACTTTGTATAAAACCGGCATAGGACCGGCGTATAGCCACTAACTTACAACGTCAGAAAACTGGGGATGATAAATGTCAGGATACCGGCAATAATCAGAAGGAACAGGCAGTACCCTGCCGTCCCGCGCATGATTTCCCCTTCTTTACCTTCTGCCAGGGCACCGACAGCACCGACGCCAAGAGCAATGCTCTGGGGAGACAGCATCTTACCGATACAGCCGCCAAGCGAGCTGGCACCGGCCATCCACGCCGGACTCATACCAAGAGATGCCGCAGCGGAAGTCTGGAGCGGTCCGAACAGTACGTTGGCATTGGTGCAGGACCCGGTAATAAAGGCGCCCAGCCCGCCAACAAAGGGAGCCACGATTGGATAGGCATTTCCTGTTGCAAATACCAGGGCATCTGCTATTTCCTGGGTCATACCGGAGTATGTCATGACTTTAGCGACGACGACGACAGCAATGATAGTCAGATAAGTAAAGCGCAGGCCGACAAAGTTATCTTTAAAGACCTGTGCAATCTTGCCGGCAGAAGCGCCCTGATAGAGGCCGCCGAGGATAGTAGCAATGAAGATCATGACACCAGGAACGGCAATCCACGTAAAGGTATACGGTTTGGCACCCGGCCCAGCATAAATCAGGACAGAGGTCTTAATGGAAGCCAGCGGACCGTTGATGAACGGGAACAGTTTTGACGTACCTACTAGGAATACGAAGATAAGGATAAAAATCATAGCGGCTTTGACGCCTTCACCAAAGGAAACAGGCTTCTGGTCGCTGGTATCGATATCAAACTTATATTCCGGATTGCTTGTCGATTTGCAAGCTCTGGAATAAAGGACAATGACTGCCATGATGATAATGGAAGAAACCATAACCGGCAGTTCAGCCCCGACTGTCATGGAAATAAACAATTCGGGGATGGCAAGAGCCAGACCGGAAAGCAGGGTAACAATACCTACGCCTTTGATTGCTTTGATACCACCGCCGATGCAGATGACAATCAGGAACGGGGCAATGAGATCCGGGATAAAGGACACAACAGAAACGTTCGTAGCCAGGACACCGGCATCCAGACCGGTAACGGCTGCCATAGTCGTCGTCGGAATACCGATGGACCCGAAGGACGGTGCTACAGCATTGGAAATCAGGCAGGCAACAATCGTCCGGATAGGCGGATATCCCAACGCCACCAGCATTGCTGCCGGAATAGCTACGGCTGTACCGAATCCGGCCATCCCTTCCATAAACGTCCCGAAGCCCCAGGCAATGAGCAGGAACACGACACGTTTATCTTCACTGACCGTAGTCAGCATCTGTTTGATAATATCCAGACTGCCTGTCGCTACTGTTAATTTGTAAGCAAATAAAGCCATTATAATGACGAGCAAAATCGGCCAGCATGCCAGGGCTACCCCTTCCAGTGCTGCAGAAACAGCAATGCCCGCAGGCATATCAAAGGCAAAGACGGCAATGACAAATGCAATGACTGCCGCAATCGGGCAGGCCTTCCAACCAGCCATCTTCAAAAATCCCAATGCTACGATCAAAAATAGTATCGGGAGCAAAGCAAGCAGAACCATTCAAACCACCCTTTCATCAAACACACGTTTCACGCCGTTAACAGGCAGGTGGCTCATTCACAGCCAGACATCATGAATAAGACCAGTTCTTTTTTTGATTATCTCCGGAGTCAATCTCATGATTTAATTATACAACGGCGACATAGATAAGTAAATTACATTTATACATATGGGTTATATATATTTCACAACGTATGGATGACTAAATTGATAAATTCGCATGATTGTTTTATTAATTTAAATTATTGTCGTATTTTTTTAATATTATTAATATTGTTCAACAGTTCACAAATAACCTATGATTTTTTATTATACCTAAATGGAATGATATGTTATTCTTTTTAGGTATATAACATAAAAATTGACCGGTTTACAAACCATAGTATGTAAACCGGTCATCGCATATGTAGTGTTGACGCTTATAGCAACCTACAAGTTCTTGTTTTTTTCAGCCGACGCAATAACAGCATTCATGGCAGCTGCACGGAAACCGCTTTCTTCCAGAACTCGTACAGCTTCAATCGTCGTACCGCCGGGAGAGCATACATCATCTTTCAGCTTGCCCGGATGTTCTCCTGTGTCCAGTACCATCTTGGCAGCACCTAAGACGGTCTGCGCGGCAAACGTATAGGCCATAGGCCGGAACATACCTTCCCGCACACCCGCATCTGCCAGTGCTTCGATAAACATGTACACAAAAGCCGGACCGCTGCCACTCAGGCCACAGACAGCATCGATAAGCCGTTCCTCCACGACTTCTGCTTTGCCAAAACTGCGGAAAATAGCGACGGAATCATCCTTTTCAGCATCTGCCACGACTTCATTAAAACAAAGAGCTGCCATACCTTCTCCCACCATAGAAGGAGTGTTTGGCATGACGCGGACGATTTTTGTTCCTGCCGGCATGGCATCAGCCAGGCGTTGCAGCGTAAGTCCTGCAGCAATGGAAATCATCACCTTGTCCGGTGCTATAACCGGATAAATCTCTTTGAGGACACCAGGCATAATGAACGGCTTGACCGCCAGGATAACCGCCTGGGATTTCTGCACCAATTCAGCAGCAGAATCGACGACACTGGCACCAGTTTCATCGGCCAGACGCTGTGCTTTTGCTTTGTGGATATTATACAATACGAGTTGTTTCCCTTCGATAAGGCCGGACCGCACCAGGCCCATAGCAATAGCCCGTCCCATATTGCCGGTGCCGAGAATACCAATTGTCTTAAACATAGGATATCCCTCCTTTATACAGCAGCAGTTACTGTACAATGCCAGCTGCATCGACAGCTGCCTTTACCTTAGCTGCAAGGCCCGTAATTTTCTTCTTGGATACAGAGCAGACGGCAAGACGGATACCTTTTTTCAGGGGAACGAGATAGATATGTTCTTTTTCAAGAGCTGCACATACCTTATCTGAGCCAATCATCGGGATAGTAATGAAGAAACCCGACAAATATGGCAGAATCTTCAATCCGCAGTCAGCCGCTTCTTTCATAAATATATCTGCCCGTTCTTTAATCATCTGGAAATACTGTGCCCGTTCTGCATCGAGGCGGGCTACTTTTTCCGGATCTTTCGTAATTTCTATCATCGTCCACATAGCCGAGCTGGTCGGATTGGACCAGGTAGCACGGGCGGTGTACTTATTAATAGCCGTAAATTCATCAGCTACATCTTCACTGGAGGTGATTCCGATCATCGCACCCATACGCTGGCCATACAAGGTAAACCCTTTGGAACAGGTATATGCGACGATAGGAAGGATATTAGCCGGCAGATTTCCGAACTTTTTGAAGAAACGGCGGCATTCCTGCTTTTCCCCGCTATAATCGAGATACGCTACATCGGAAACGAGGATGACATTTTTATCTTTTCCTTCGACCGCCGATTTAATAAACGAAAGAACGGCATCCCATTCATCCAGATTCAGTCCGAATCCAGTAGGATTATTGGCAGGAGAATTCAGGATAATGACCGTGTTGTGTTGTTTATTGATGAGATCCTGCAGATTTTCGGAAAAACTCTGCATATTGAATTTCCCGTCGTCTGTCAGCAATTCAAATTCGCGGAGAACACGGTTGTCGTCACGGATAATATTGCGGTATGCTCCCCAGCACCAATCAGTCGTCAGGACTTCATCGCCAGGGTCTGAATAATTGTGAACTGCCGTATGAATGGCACCAGAACCGCCTGGTGTCGCAATAGCACGAATATATCCTTCCGGACGGGAATCGCAGAAACACTGGTCGATAGCCGCAGCGAGATATTCAGGAAATCCCGGAATCGGCGCATAAGCTACAATCTGATTCGGCGTCAGTTGTTTTAATGTGTCTTTTACAATCTGCAGCACGACGAGATCGCCATTTTCATCTATAATAGAACCAATTGTGCCATTTATGACAGCATCAGCCCCATTTTTCTTAACGTCTTCTGTGCAACGTGCCGCAGCTGCCATAATAGCATCAGCAGCAAACTTACCTTTTGCATGATTAGCAGCAACACTCATACCCATTTAGAATCAACTCCCCTTTTTTAGTTACCTATTCATTTATACCACATCTGAAAGTAGCTGACAAGAAAAGGGTAAACGTTTTACGCATGTATTTTGAATACAAAATAATATAAACCCCGCTGCTCATGATATACTATACATAAATAAAGATCCACAGGAACTATGACGGTTATGAGGGAGATACCATTTATATCTGACAAAAGCCATATGGAAAGGAGTACTCTGTCATGAAAAGAATCCATCCCATACTACGCATATTATTTTTCCTGATAGCACTATGCATCGTCTGTATATCATCCCAGGCAGCCACGCCGGCACGTAGCCAGGTCTGGTGTCGCGATGTCTATGCAGACCGGCAGGAAAAGGGGGAAATAATCATCAGTGCAGAAGATACCGTTCTTCATTCCTTTTATGGCATAAAAATAGGAGATAAAAAAAATACAATTCTCCCTACGCTCAGGCCTGCATTTTCATTTATGTATGAATTAAAGGAAATCGGCCATGCTTACCTTCTATCCGATAAAGTATATCCAGATTACTATCTGACCGTCCTCTTTGACAATCAGGACCAGGTATGGATGATACGATATCAAAAAAAACAAAAATACGAATTAACATAGTCGAGAGCCGCCATTCGCGGTTCGCAGTCTGCAGGCCGAGGGAAGGCCGCAGTCTGCAGCTAGAAAGCAGCCACCTGATGAAAAGGACACCAGCCTAACACGATTGGTGTCTTTTTTATTCACTCCAAACGTCAAACATCAAACAAAAAAGCACCAGCATAAGCTAGTGCTTTTTCCCTAATCAGCGGCTTCCTATCCTCCCAGGGGGCTTCCCCCCAAGTACTTTCGGCGTTTGCGGGCTTAACTGCTGTGTTCGGCATGGGAACAGGTGGATCCCCGCAGCTATCGCCACTGAATTCTTTTGTCAGGGTCGTGCCCTGACAACTGTATAGAAAACGCTCTTTCTTAACGTACTGCTTAAGTCAAGTCCTCGGTCTATTAGTACCGGTCCGCTCCGTACATCACTGTACTTCCACTCCCGGCCTATCAACCACATCGTCTCTGTGGGACCTTACTTACTTACGTAATGAGAAACCTCATCTCTAGGCTGGTTTCACGCTTAGATGCTTTCAGCGTTTATCCGTCCCCGACGTAGCTACCCAGCTGCACAACTGGCGTCATGACTGGTACACCATTGGTCGGTCCACTCCGGTCCTCTCGTACTAGGAGCAGCCCCTTTCAAGTTTCTTCCGCCCGCGATGGATAGGGACCGAACTGTCTCACGACGTTCTGAACCCAGCTCGCGTACCACTTTAATGGGCGAACAGCCCAACCCTTGGGACCTACTTCAGCCCCAGGATGTGATGAGCCGACATCGAGGTGCCAAACCTCCCCGTCGATATGGACTCTTGGGAGAGATAAGCCTGTTATCCCCAGGGTAGCTTTTATCCGTTGAGCGATGGCTATTCCACTCTATGCCACCGGATCACTAAGCCCGACTTTCGTCCCTGCTCGACCTGTCCGTCTCGCAGTCAAGCTCCCTTCTGCCTTTGCACTCTTCGTGCGGTTTCCGTCCGCACTGAGGGAACCTTTGGGCGCCTCCGTTGCTCTTTCGGAGGCGACCGCCCCAGTCAAACTGCCCGCCTGAGACTGTCCGCAAGCTCGTTACGCTTCTCGTTAGAATTCCAATAAAACAAGGTTGGTATCCCACCATTGGCTCTGCGAATACTGGCGTACTCGCTTCTAAGCCTCCCAACTATCCTGTACATCTCCTACCAGAATTCAATCTCAGGTTACAGTAAAGCTCCATGGGGTCTTTCTGTCCAGTCGCGGGTAACCTGCATCTTCACAGGTACTTCAATTTCACCGGGTCCCTCGTTGAGACAGTGCCCAAATCGTTACACCTTTCGTGCGGGTCGGAACTTACCCGACAAGGAATTTCGCTACCTTAGGACCGTTATAGTTACGGCCGCCGTTTACTGGGGCTTCAATTCTCTGCTTCGCTTGCGCTAACAAGTCCTCTTAACCTTCCAGCACCGGGCAGGTGTCAGCATCTATACGTCAGGTTTCCCTTTAGCAGACGCCTGTGTTTGTGGTAAACAGTCGCTTGGGCCTCTCTTCTGCCGCCTGCCTTAGCTCCGTGCGTTTCTGCACTTCACTGACTACAGGCTATCCTTTTCCCGAAGTTACGGATATATTTTGCCGAGTTCCTTAACGAGGGTTATCCCGCGCACCTTAGAATTCTCTTCCTGCCTACCTGTGTCGGTTTCGGTACGGGTGCATCCGTTCTCACTAGAAGCTTTTCTTGGCAATATAGTGCCGGCCCCTTCGCTTCTGTCTCCAGAAGCTCCCCATCACATCTCAGCCTTATGGGAGACGGATTTGCCTGTCTCCCGACCTACCTGCTTGGACGTGCTCTTCCAGTCGCACGCGCGCTTTCCTTCTTGCGTCACTCCGTCGCTCGAACGAACGGATGCAGTACAGGAATCTCAACCTGTTGTCCATCTCCTACGCGTCTCCGCCTCGGATTAGGCCCCGACTTACCCTGGGACGACGAGCGTTGCCCAGGAACCCTTAGGCTTTCGGTGGAAAGGATTCTCACCTTTCTTTTCGCTACTCATACCGGCATTCTCTCTTCCTGCCTGTCCACGGCTCCTTCCGGTACCGCTTCTCCCATGCAGGAACGCTCCCCTACCCATGTACTTTCGTACATGCCAAAGCTTCGGTTCCGTACTTCAGCCCCGGTCATCTTCGGCGCAGAGTCTCTCGACCAGTGAGCTATTACGCACTCTTTTAATGGTGGCTGCTTCTGAGCCAACATCCTGGTTGTTTTCGAAATTCCACATCCTTCGCCACTTAGTACGGCATTGGGGACCTTAGCTGTTGGTCTGGGCTGTTTCCCTCTTGACTACGGGTCTTATTACTCGCAGTCTGACTCCCATGTATAAGTACAGCCATTCGCAGTTTGATTAGGTTCAGTAGCCGGATAGGCCCCTACCCTGTTCAGTGCTCTACCGCCTGTACTCTCTCCATGAGGCTAGCCCTAAAGCTATTTCGGGGAGAACCAGCTATCTCCACGTTCGATTGGCATTTCACCCCTACCCACATCTCATCCAAAAGCTTTTCAACGCTCACTGGTTCGGTCCTCCACACATTTTTACCTGTGCTTCAACCTGGACATGGGTAGATCACTGTGGTTTCGGGTCTGCTCCCTCCAACTTCTCGCCCTCTTCAGACTCGCTTTCGCTGCGGCTCCGCATTTCCTGCTTAACCTCGCTGGATGAAGCAACTCGCCGGTTCATTCTTCAATAGGCACGCCGTCGCACGTTTAAAGTGCTCCGACTGCTTGTAGACATACGGTTTCAGGTTCTCTTTCATTCCCCTCCCGGGGTTCTTTTCACCTTTCCCTCACGGTACTATGCGCTATCGGTCTATATCAGTGTTTCGCCTTGGAGGGTGGTCCCCCCTGCTTCCCACAAGGTTTCTCGTGTCTCGTGGTACTCTGGATCCTGCTCCCTGCATCTGCTTGCGCTTACGAGGCTCTCACTCTCTCTGGCTGAGCTTCCCAGCTCATTCTGCTTCGCTCGTGCAGTTTATCGCAGTCCGCAACCCCGGATTGGTTTCCCATCCCGGTTTGGGCTCTGCCCCTTTCGCTCGCCGCTACTCAGGGTATCTCTTTTGATTCCTTTTCCTCCGGCTACTTAGATGTTTCAGTTCACCGGGTGCCCTTCCTCCTGAGAGGATGACGTGACTCCTCACGCCGGGTTTCCCCATTCGGACATCTGCGGGTCAACGGTTACTTGCACCTCACCGCAGCTTATCGCAGCTTATCGCGTCCTTCTTCGGCTGATATAGCCAAGGCATCCGCCGTACGCCCTTACTTACTTGACTTGCTCTTTTTTCTAAGGTTCGTTAAGTCTCTTTTTCATTCAAAAAAGAGGTATTTCTTCGTTTTCTATACAGTTGTCAAGGTACGCCATAAAAGAAAATCTGGTGGAGATGAGGAGAATCGAACTCCTGACCCCCTGCTTGCAAGGCAGGTGCTCTCCCAGCTGAGCTACACCCCCACTATCCCTTTACCCTTTTCAAGGATAAAGTATGGTGGGCCTAGGTGGACTTGAACCACCGACCTCACGCTTATCAGGCGTGCGCTCTAACCAGCTGAGCTATAGGCCCATATGCGATTTTCTTCTTGAGAGGATGGCCTCTCAAAACTAAACAATGCTTCATACTTGCCAGAATGCCGACCTAAGAATCACTGAAAGTCAGAGCCTTAGCTCTCCTTCCAGCCTCTTTCCCTAGAAAGGAGGTGATCCAGCCGCACCTTCCGATACGGCTACCTTGTTACGACTTCACCCCAATCATCGCCCCCACCTTCGACGGCTGGTTCCTTGCGGTTGCCTCACCGGCTTCGGGTGTGAATGACTTTCGTGGTGTGACGGGCGGTGTGTACAAGGCCCGGGAACGTATTCACCGCAGTATGCTGACCTGCGATTACTAGCGATTCCTCCTTCATGCAGGCGGGTTGCAGCCTGCAATCCGAACTGGGACTCTGTTTTTGGGGTTTGCTCCAGGTCGCCCTTTCGCTTCCCTCTATTAAGAGCCATTGTAGTACGTGTGTAGCCCAAGCCATAAGGGGCATGATGACTTGACGTCATCCCCGCCTTCCTCCGCATTGTCTGCGGCAGTCTCTCCTGAGTCCCCGACTTAACTCGCTGGTAACAGAAGATAGGGGTTGCGCTCGTTGCGGGACTTAACCCAACATCTCACGACACGAGCTGACGACAGCCGTGCACCACCTGTTTTCTCGTCCTCCGAAGAGGAACCGGGTATCTCTACCCGTTGCGATCAATGTCAAGGCTTGGTAAGGTTCTTCGCGTTGCGTCGAATTAAACCACATACTCCACCGCTTGTGCGGGCCCCCGTCAATTCCTTTGAGTTTCAGCCTTGCGGCCGTACTCCCCAGGCGGGGTACTTATTGCGTTAACTCCGGCACAGAAGGGGTCGATACCTCCTACACCTAGTACCCATCGTTTACGGCCAGGACTACCGGGGTATCTAATCCCGTTCGCTCCCCTGGCTTTCGTGCCTCAGCGTCAGTTGTCGTCCAGAAAGCCGCTTTCGCCACTGGTATTCCTCCTAATATCTACGCATTTCACCGCTACACTAGGAATTCTGCTTTCCTCTCCGATACTCCAGTCTCCCAGTTTCCGTCCCCTCACGGGGTTAAGCCCCGCACTTTTAAGACAGACTTAAGAGACCGCCTGCGCACCCTTTACGCCCAATAATTCCGGACAACGCTTGCCACCTACGTATTACCGCGGCTGCTGGCACGTAGTTAGCCGTGGCTTTCTCTTACGGTACCGTCACGACAAGAGGGTATTAGCCCCTCGCCCGTTCGTCCCGTATAACAGAGCTTTACAACCCGAAGGCCGTCTTCACTCACGCGGCGTTGCTCCGTCAGACTTTCGTCCATTGCGGAAGATTCCCCACTGCTGCCTCCCGTAGGAGTCTGGGCCGTGTCTCAGTCCCAATGTGGCCGTTCATCCTCTCAGACCGGCTACTGATCGTCGCCTTGGTGGGCCGTTACCCCTCCAACCAGCTAATCAGACGCAAGCCCCTCCTGCAGCGATAGCATATTCAGAGGCCATCCTTTCAAGCTGCCCCCATGCGGGAGCTGCTTCGTATTCGGTATTAGCAGCCGTTTCCAGCTGTTGTCCCCATCTGCAGGGCAGGTTGCTTACGCGTTACTCACCCGTTTGCCACTCGATTCCATAAAAAGCAAGCTTTTCATGTCCTCTCGTTCGACTTGCATGTGTTAAGCACGCCGCCAGCGTTCGTCCTGAGCCAGGATCAAACTCTCCATGATATGTGAAGAGCGCTAGCTCATTCTTACTTTTGTTGGTTTGTTACTCATTGTTTGACGTTCTATCTCTAGAACCTCGCACCTGGCGTTCATTCGTATGTTGCATTGTTCAGTTTTCAAAGGTCATCTGCCGCCCGCAAGAGAAAGATGAGAGAAGCTCATCGCTCATCGTGGCGACTTGTATATCTTAACAAACTCAAAGAAGTTTGTCAAGCTCTTTTTTCAAATGCTTTTGAGTGGGAGGAAGGAAGCCTTCACGTCCGCTCAACAGCTTGTTTAGTATATCCTACTCTGCCCCTCTTGTCAAGGGCATTTTTTACACAATCTAAAAAAATCCGCTGCATGAACGCTCTTTCGTTCACACAGCGGATTACTACACCTGCTTTTTATTCTACAGTGACACTCTTTGCCAGATTTCTCGGTTTATCTACGTCATTTCCTCTGGCTACGGCTGCATAATACGCCAGCAGCTGCAAGGGAATGACCGTCATGATAGGCATGACAAAATTATCCGATTTCGGGATTTTAATGACAGAATCCACCGTCTTGGCTACTTCTGTATCATCTTCCTGTACGACGCCTACTACCTGGGCATTACGGGCTTTGACTTCCTTTATGTTGCTGATCATTTTTTCTTCTACATCCCGCTGGGTAGCCAGGGCAATGACGGGAACGCCATCGATAATCAGGGCCAGTGTGCCGTGTTTCAGTTCACCACCGGCATAGGCTTCGGCATGGATATAGGAAATTTCCTTCAGCTTTAACGCCCCTTCCATAGCCAGTCCATAATCCATGGAGCGGCCAATGAAGAAGACATCTTCTTTATTTTTGAACTTTTCAGCCAGTTCTTTGACATCGCTGGCATGGTCAAAGATATACTGGCACTGTTCTGGTACTTTCTGCAGATCCTGAAGAATCTGTGTTTCCTTTTCCGCACTGAGCTGACCATTGAGACGGCCCATATAGAGTGCCAGGAGCAGCAATGCTACGAGCTGGGTCGTATAGGCTTTTGTCGATGCTACAGCAATCTCCGGTCCTGCCCAGGTATAGACCACCTGATCGGCTTCCCGGGAAATGGACGAACCGACGACGTTGGTAATGGCCAGAGAGCGGGCTCCCCGACGTTTGGCTTCTTTGAGGGCCGCCAGCGTATCAATAGTTTCCCCGGACTGGCTGATAATGATGCACAGCGTCTTGCTGTCCGTCAGAGGATCGCGATAACGGTATTCAGAGGCAATATCTACTTCGACGGGAATACGGGCCAGTTTTTCAATGAAATACTTGGCCAGAAGCCCGGCATGATAGGCCGTGCCGCAGGCGGTAATCATGATTTTACCGATAGATTTGACATCTTCCGGCGCCCAGCTGAGCTCATCGAATTTGACCGATTTCCCGTCTTCCGAAACACGGCAGCTCAGGGTATCACGGATAGCTTTCGGCTGTTCAAAAATTTCTTTAATCATGAAATGTTCAAATCCGCCTTTTTCAGCCGCTTCGGCATCCCAGTTGACTTCAAATACTTTTTTGGAAACCGGCTGCCCATCCAGGTCGGTCACCCAGACGCTGTCTTTTTTGACAATAGCGACTTCGCCATCGTTCATGATATAGGTCCGGCGCGTGTAATTCAGGATTGCCGGGATATCCGATGCAATATAATTTTCTCCATCACCGAGGCCGACAATGAGCGGATTATCTTTTTTGCAGCAGATAATCGTGTCGGGCTGATAGGTGGTCATGAAAACCAGCGAATAAGAGCCGCGGAGCCGTTTCAGCACGCGGCGGACGGTACTGGCAAAATCACCGTCATACATGTCGGAGCAGAGATGAGCCACAACTTCCGTATCTGTTTCCGATTTGAACTGATAGCCTTTAGCCAGTAATTCTTCTTTTAACGTCATGTAGTTTTCAATGATGCCATTGTGGACGACTGCAAATTTCCCGTCCATACTCATATGAGGATGAGAATTGACATCAGAAGGGCCGCCATGGGTAGCCCAGCGAGTATGACCAATGCCAATAGTCCCGATATTGGGGTCCTGTTCCACCACTTTCTTCAAGTTGACCAGTCGGCCCACTTTTTTTTGCACTTTTATTTTACCATCATGATATACAGCTATGCCGGCAGAATCATAGCCTCTGTACTCTAATTTAGCAAGGCCTTCCAAAAGAAAATCTGCCGCCTGGCGGTCGCCAACATAACCAACAATACCACACATAATTTTTTTCCTCCTGTTTTCCGGGGCACGCCGCAAAACGGGCGCACTGCCCCTGTGCACTCCCTGCAAAGTCTTTGTCCACCCTGTTGCCAGTGTGATTTTTTTCATTGCATAACGGCTGGAGCTGCCGAGAGACATCCGCTGAATCTTCGATACTTCTCTACCTCGTCTGCCTGTTCCTCACGCAGGCACTAGCGCTATCCATTTTACGAATGGATTCCTAAACGAAAAAAAGGGAATGAAGTAGTATACTCCATTCCCCTATTTTAATATAAGCTATGCATCTGGTCAATACCTGGCTTATTTCGACGGGCCCATTTCGTGTTCTACGACGAGGGCAATGTCGTCTACGATACGCTGCAACTGATCCAGATCCGGACCTTCTGCCATGACGCGGATAAGCGGTTCCGTACCGGACGGGCGCACGAGAATCCGGCCTTCATCTCCCAGTTCTTCTTCTCCGGCAGCGATGGCCGCCATGATGAGATTGTTATTTTCCCAGCCTGATTTGGTCTGTACGGTGACGTTTTTCAGAATCTGCGGATATTTCGTCATGATGCCTGCCAGTTCAGACAGCGGCTTCTGACGGGTTTTCATGATGGACAGCAATTGTACCGCTGTCAGCAGTCCATCACCGGTCGTGTTGTAATCGAGGAAAATAATATGTCCCGATTGTTCACCGCCCAGGCAGTAGCCATCTTTGCGCATCCGTTCCAGGACATAGCGGTCACCGACGGCGGTGATGACACTCTGGCATCCCATTTCCTTCAGTGCCTTATGGAAACCGATATTGCTCATGACCGTGCCGACGACCGTATCCTGTTTCAACCGGCCTTCTTCTTTCAGTTTCAGGGCACAGAGAAGCATAATCTGGTCGCCGTCCATTTCCTGGCCCTTTTCATCGACGGCCAGGCAGCGGTCGGCATCGCCGTCATTGGCGATACCGATATCGGCACCGTTCTTCAGTACGGCTTCTTTGAGACTTTCCAGATGGGTAGAACCGCAGTGGTCGTTGATATTGATGCCATTGGGTTCGTGGTGGATGGCGATGACTTCCGCACCGAGGCGGCGGAAAATATCCGGACCGAGCTGGGATGCCGACCCGTTGGCCCCGTCATGAACGATTTTCAGTCCCGTCAGATCGACATCGGTAGACTGGACGATGAAATCTTCATATTCAGCCTGCAGGTTCGTCCAGTTGGAAATAGTACCGATTGCTGCACCGGTGGGACGGCTCTGGATGCCAGAGCGTTCATCTTTGAGCATGTATTCTTCAATGCGGTCTTCCGTTTCATCGGGAAGTTTATACCCGTACTGGTCGAAGAATTTGATGCCATTATATTCAAACGGGTTATGGGAAGCCGAAATCATGACGCCGGCATCGAGATGATGGACCCGCGTCAGATAGGCGATGGCCGGTGTCGGAATCACGCCGACGAGGTAGCAGTTTCCTCCTGCCGAGGTAATCCCTGCTGCCAGGATGCTTTCGAGCATCGTCCCGGAAATACGCGTATCCCTGCCAATCAGGAATGTGGGATGTTCCTTTTCCTGTCCCAGTACGTACGCAGCCGCCCGTCCCAGATGATATGCCAGTTCCGGCGTCAATGTATCATTTGCTATACCTCGTACTCCATCAGTTCCAAACAATCTTGCCATTTATTTTCCCTCCAACGGTTGATATATAGTTATAATAGCGATAGCTGTTTCCAGACCATCGAGAAAAGCACTCATAATGCCACCGGCATATCCGGCTCCTTCCCCAACAGGATAGAGGCCGCTGCTGCCATCGGCCATGCGGTCTTCTCCCCGGACAATCCGTACAGGGGCACTGGTCCGGGTCTCTACACCCGTCATGACCGCATTAGTATCATCAAATCCATGAATACGGCGGCCGAAATACGGCAGGGCCCTGGCCAGTGTATCCGTCACAAAGCCAGGCAGGACGCGACGCAGATCGGTCCAGACGACACCGGGCCTGTAGGATGTAACAGACGGCATCTGCCCCGGATCGTTCCGCCCCAGGAACGATCCCACCGTCTGTGCCGGTGCCTTGTAAGACCTGCCACCGGCTTCATAGGCCAGTTTTTCATAGCGGCGCTGGAATTCGATACCTGCCAGCGGTGACGAACTGCCTACATCATCGGCCGTAACATTGACGACGAGAGCACTGTTAGCAATGCCGCTGTCCCGTTTGTACAGGCTCATGCCATTGGTCACGACACCGCCTTCTTCAGACGCCGCCGCCACGACGACGCCGCCGGGACACATGCAGAACGAATAACAGGACCGGCCATTTTCTTTATCATGATATACCAGTGCATAATCGGCGGCATCCAGCCCCAGGTCGGCCGCAGAGCAGCCGTACTGGGAATGGTCGATCAGGTCCTGGGTATGCTCGATGCGCACACCTACGGCAAAGTCTTTCCGTTCCATATGGATGCCCTGCTGGTACAGCATATGATACGTATCGCGTGCACTGTGCCCGATTCCCATAATGACGACCTCTGCCGGGACCTGCTCTGTGCCATTGATGGTAACCGATGTGACCTGTCCCGTATCGTCCCGGCCGATGCCGGTCACGCAGCTGTTGAAATGAATGGTCCCGCCCATGCGTTCTATAGTCTGGCGCATATTCTTTACGACGCGGCGCAGGATATCCGTACCGACGTGGGGATTATAGGCATACTGGATATCTTCCGGAGCCCCGGCCTGGACAAACATATGCAGTATCCTGGGCAGCAGGGGATGGTTGACCCGCGTCGTCAGTTTGCCATCAGAAAAGGTACCGGCCCCGCCTTCGCCGAACTGTACATTCGACTCAGGCCGGAAGGGGCCGCCTTCCCAGAATTCTTCCACGTGACGGGTCCGCGTGTCGATATCGCAGCCCCGTTCGTATACGACCGGCCGGTATCCATGGCGGGCCAGTTCCAGTGCCGCCGCCAGACCGGACGGACCGGTACCGACGACGACCGGCCTGTGGGCCAGTTTCTGACTGCCGGGATGAACCGGCGGTTCGGGGCGGACTTCCAATTTCCGCACATCCTTCGCATCATGGCAGTGTTTCCATACCCGTGCTTCATCCGCCAGGGTGACATCTACCGTAAAGACAAAATAGATGTGAGGCTTGCGGCGGGCATCTATGGACCGGCGCACGATGACCAGCCGCTGTATATCTTCTCTGCGGCAGCGCAACTTTTTCGCCACCAGGACCGGAAGCGGCTTTTCCATGGGAACGGCGGTCCGTATATTTAGTACTCTGAGCAAAATGACTCTCTCCTTTACTCGTTCTTGCCGACTTCAACGGTAACTTTAATCGTATCCGGCGTAAAGACGGCCCCATCAATAGATGGCGCAGACATTTCAAAGTCTTTCGTTTCACTGATGCCATTGACATTGACCGCTGCCAGATTGATGCCCGATACGGTACCGACGACATCGGCCCGGCCCCGGACTTCCACACTTTCCGGAATAGGGCTGACACTCTTCACGGAATAGCCATCGGCCGGTGTCCCCGTCGTCGTCACATAGACGGGAACCCGCTTGGTTACGGCGTTCGTCAGGACCTTGACGTTGACCTTGCTCTGCCACGGCGTCATTTCCAGCCCTTCTACAGAGGATCCGTCAGCATGGACCAGATGAATCGGTGCCATCACAGAGAAATCCTCATCCGCATCACCGACGGGGATATTGATGATGGCCCGGTCTACCTGCTGAATCAGGCGGCGCGCCCCGCTGACGACGACCGTATCGGGGACCATGCGCAGGCTGCTGATGGCTACCGTATCGGGCAACTTGCCCGTGAGATGCGGTGTCAGTTTAAATTCCTGGACGGCATAGACATCAATATAAAGTTTTGCTGAATTCTGTGACTGTTTCTTCAGTTCCGTACCATTGGGAATCTGTACGTGTATCGGAACTTCCATTTCCCCTTCCTGGGCGCTGGAAAGGTCGATATAGGCTTTGATATCCGACGCGCCTACATTGATAATCGTGTTGCGCGGGCCTTGAAGGCGTACATACACCGTCTTAGGGACATTGGCTGCAATATACTGGGAATTGAGATTTTCTACCGTGACCGGCACGGTATAGCTGCCTTCGCTCGTCGGGTTCTGTTCATTGATGATGACAAACCATAGGACAATGGCCAGAATGAGGCAGATAATGCGCAGCTGCCATTTCTGATTGAGCTTGATCATTATTTCATCGGCCTCCATTTCAAGATATTGGCCAGTCCCTGGGGCTGCCGTTTGAGAAATGTCATGAGAACGTTGCGCAGCGCCGTGCCGTCGAGATGGCGGTAAATATGTCCACCGTACGTATAGGAAATAGACCCCGTTTCTTCACTGACCACGACGACGACAGCATCGGCCAGTTCGCTGATGCCGATAGCGGCCCGGTGACGCGTTCCCAGTTCCGTAGAAAGGGAGCGGTCACTGGTCAGGGGCAGCAGACAGCCGGCAGCCATGATGCGGTCATCGCGGATAATGACGGCGCCATCGTGGAGCGGCGTATTGGGAATGAAAATATTGCCCAATAGCTCCCGCGACACTTTGCCATCAATCTGGATGCCCGTATCGATATAGTCATTGAGGCCGACATCGCGTTCGAACACGATGAGCGCCCCCGTATGAGTCTTGGACATGGATTCCGTAACCGCTACGATTTCATCGAGGAGCCGTTCCAGGGCTTCCATATCGACGACCTGACTGGAACGGATGAGACGGCCGCGCCCGATTTGTTCCAGAGCGCGGCGCAATTCCGGCTGGAATACGACAGGCAGTGCAAACATGATGACCATCATGCCCTGCTGAAGCATCCAGTTGATCACGTGAAGGTTGAGAAAACGGCTGCTACTGATCACCGTGACAGCACCGAGGACGATGAGGCCCTTGATAAGCGCCACGGCCCGCGTATTGCGGATCAGGATCAGCATTTTATATAGAAAGAAAGCAACGAGCAGAATATCTACAACATCGAGCAGACGGAAACTGCTGATGAATCCCTGAATTGGTAAATACATAGTACACTCCCTGATAGAATACCTGAAATACAAGTATCTGCATGATTTCTTTCATACAGTATTTTTATTGTACAATATTTCAGGGGCGCTGAAAAGAGCTTCTTCCCTGCCCCCGGGCAAATAAAAACTGGTACTGAAAATATGCGCACTTCAGTACCAGTTTCCATGCAGGTATGATTATTCCGCCTTTGCTTTGTCTTCGTCCGGGGCAGAAGCCACTTTAGCAGCTTCTTCGGCGTTCTTTATAGCCTTTTCCTGATTCGCCAGGTCTTCAAAATTATACGATTTCAACTGTTTTGCCAGATTACGCTGGATACCGGCAAAAGCCGCGTAAATGGAGCACATGCCGCTGCAGCCTTTGGAGCAGGATCCCACGTCATGAAGGCAGCGCTGTAATTCCGTCTGTCCTTCTACGGCTTCAATAATATCAAAAAGGGTGATATCTTTCGGTGCGCGCTGGAGGGCAAATCCTCCTTCTACGCCCCGGTATGATTTCATAATGTTGGCAGCGGTCAGACTGCGCATAATTTTTAATAAGAAACGTTCTGGTATATTCTGTTTTTCTGCCAGAGCCGCCCCGGTTATTTTCGTTCCTTCCGGCAAAGATGCCAGATACAATACCATACGGAACGCATAATCTGTTGCCTGATTCAATCTCATAGCATAATCCTCCTTGCTGATGCAGCATTAACATCCCGGCCGCATCATTCTCCTTGTTTCTTATTATACAATAATTCACTAAATTCGTATAGTTTTTTAGCTCATTATTCCGTATTTTTTGACATAATACAAAAAGCTGTGCAAATACGACTGCGTACTGCACAGCAAAGGATTCATACAGCTAACTTATAACAGGCTCAGACCCAGATAAATAACAGCAGAAATACAGGCACTGATGGGAATCGTAATGACCCAGGCCAGGAGCATGCTGCGGGCTACGCCCCAATGGACGGCGCGGACCCGTTCGGCCGACCCGATGCCCATGATGGAACCGGATACGACGTGAGTCGTACTGACCGGCAGGTGGAGGAATGTCGCCGTAAAGATGACGATGGATGAATTCAGGTCTGCAGCAAAGCCATTGATGGATTCCATCTTGAAAATCTTCGTGCCCATCGTAGAAATAATACGCCATCCGCCAGCCGATGTTCCCAGTGCCATGGATGTGGCGCAGGCGATTTTTACCCATACAGGAATTTCCATGGTTTCAATGTAGCCACCGGACAAAAGTGCCAGGGCGATGATGCCCATCGCTTTCTGTGCATCATTGGAGCCATGAGAAAACGCCATGAGGCTGGCCGACACGAGCTGCATTTTACGGAACTGCCGGTTCAGAGTAATAGGCGAAAAATTGCGGAAAATCCACAATAAGCCAATCATGACAAAGTACCCTGTCGCAAGGGCCACAATAGGCGACAGAATCAGGGACATGACGATTTTACTGATCCCCGTAACATCCAGGGCAGCCGGTCCGACGCTGATGGAGACGGCACCGATGACACCTCCTACGAGGGAATGGGATGAACTGCTGGGAATACGATAATACCAGGTCGTGATATTCCAGATAATCGAACCGATCAGAGCAGCCACAATGACTTCCAGACTGATCTGGGACGGATTGAGAACCAGATCGCCCCCAATAGTCTTGGCAACACCGGTACTGATCATGGCACCGGCAAAATTCAGCGTAGCCGCCATAATAATAGCATGACGCGGCGTGATTGCCCGTGTTGATACACTGGTAGCAATGGCATTGGCCGTATCATGGAACCCATTGACATAATCAAAAAGAACGGCAAGCAGTACAACTGCCCAGATTAACCAATGCTCAGGCATATTTCAATACAACCCTCCTGAACGTGACAACCAGGTCTTCACAGTCATCTGTCACGTCTTCGACAGACTGCAGGATTTCTTTCCATTTAATGATTTCGATAGGATCTTTGCATTCGGCAAATAACTTTGCCATTTCTTCGTGGTAGAGGTCGTCACAGTCCTGTTCCAGTTTCAGGACTTTCTTGCTACGCGCTTCTACTTTGAGGTAATTTTTCTTCAGGTCCTTCATGTATCCGATAGATTTGCGGATTTCTTTCATCGCTTTGGCCGTAATGACCGTCATCTGTTTGGTGCCTTCCGTAGCATCACCAACTTTGTACATCCACATTTTATCCATGATATCATTGATACTGTCTACGGTAGCGTCCAGCTGGTCAATCAGCTGCTGGATATCTTCCCGGTCCATAGGGGTAATAAACGTTTTCTGCAATCGTTTCATCGTTTCGACTACCAGTTCATTTGCCTTGGTCTTCAGGTCAAAAATCTGATGCATGGCATCTTCTGTGGGGATTTCCTTGTTCATAGCCTGTCGCAGCAGGTCCGCCGCTTCATAGCTGATACGTGCATGTTCGTCGAGCAGGGTGAAAAACTTCTCTTCTTTCGGCTTTAAATGGAATGCCATAGTCGTCCAATCTCCTCATCTTTGCAAGTACAAACCGGCCTGAATAATTTACATAAATTTGACGTAATCATCATTAAAATTTTACAAAGGCCTACTCTGAATTATATCATATGCGCTTTTTTTATTCTACACAATCGTTTTACCTTTTGTAGTCTCTGATACATTCTTTTAAATCGATATTCATCCATTTTCTTATGCGCAAAAAGAAAAGTCTCTATTATCCTAAAAGAAGAAGGATAAATAGAGACTTTATTTGATATATAAAATTTGCAATATCGTTTGCCGATGACGTATGGACTATTTGATAACGGCTTTGTGGATGATTTCCAGGAAATCACCTGCTTTCAGACTGGCACCGCCGACCAGACCGCCATCAATATCCGGGCAGGCCGTCAGTTCGGCTGCATTTTTTCCTTTGACACTGCCACCATACAAAATAGATACATTCTGTGCGGCTGCGTCATCGTAGAGAGCTGCCAGTTTGTTGCGGATAATGGCACATACTTCTTCTGCCTGAGCAGCCGTCGCCGTTTTGCCGGTCCCGATAGCCCAGATTGGTTCATAGGCAATGACCACTTTCGTTATATCAGCCGCTGCAATATCTTTCAGGGCGTTTTCGATCTGACCTTCTACCCAGGACTGCATGGCACCGCTTTCACGCTGGGCCAGTGTTTCTCCGCAGCAGAGAATCGGCGTGAGGCTATGGGCCAGTGCAGATTTGACTTTCTGATTGACAGTTTCGTCGGTTTCATTATTATATTCCCGCCGTTCCGAATGGCCGATAATGACATGGCTGACACCGATATCCTTCAGCATAGCCGGTGATACTTCGCCCGTATAGGCACCGTTATCCAGCCAGTGCATATTCTGGGCAGCGACGTGTACGGCCGTTCCCTTTGTCAGTTCTACAGCCAGCGGCAAATAGGGGAATACAGGGGCAATGACGATATCTGCCTGTTCCGCACCGGTAAGTCCCTGTACGAGGGCCATGATGGTTTCCCTCGTTTCTTTTCCGGTGTGATTCATCTTCCAGTTACCTGCAATAATTGTTTTTCTCATCTCGAAAACTCCTTTACGACTGATAGTAAATAGATTTATTTGTCACTCAGCGATTCTATACCGGGCAGTTTCTTGCCTTCCAGATATTCCAGGGAAGCACCGCCGCCAGTAGAGATATGGCTGATTTGATCAGCAAGGCCTGTCTTGTTTACAGCCGAAACGGAGTCACCACCGCCAACAATGGAAACTGCCTGTGAATGGGCCACGGCCCGGGCAACAGATTCGGTCCCTTTGGCAAAGTTTTCCATTTCAAATACTCCCATCGGACCATTCCAGACGATGAGTTTCATCGGGTCCAGTTCACGGGCAAACAGTTCCTGTGTCTTTGTCCCGATATCGAGAATCATCCAGCCTTCCGGCACGGCATCAGCCGGTACGACTTTATGGGCTGCATCATTGGAAAAAGCTTCTGCTACGGTCACATCGACGGGCAGGAGCAGTTTCTTTCCTTCGTCCGCCGCCTGGGCGATGAGTTTCTTCGCCAGATCAATCTTGTCGGCTTCTACGAGAGATTTTCCGATGCCGTATCCCTGGGCTGCCAGGAACGTATTGGCCATACCGCCACCTATGATCATGACATCGACTTTGGGCAGCAGATTGGAAATGACTTCAATCTTATCAGATACTTTGGCACCGCCGATGATAGCTGCAAAGGGGTGTGCCGGATGATCGACAGCGCCACCGATGAAGCGGATTTCTTTTTCCAGAAGGAAACCAGCAGCCATAGGAAGAAAAGCAGCGATGCCGGCTACGGACGCATGAGCGCGGTGACAGCATCCGAAGGCATCATTGATACCCACATCAGCCAGAGAGGCCAGTTTGCGGGAAAATTCCGGGTCGTTTTTTTCTTCTTCCCCATGAAAGCGCAGGTTTTCCAGCAGCAGGACCTGCCCCGGCTGCAGTGCCCCAGCCATGGCTTCCGTTTCAACGCCGATGCAGTCCGGTGCCATCTGTACGGGAATCCCCAGCAGTTCCGACAGGCGGACTGCCACCGGTTTCAAGGAATATTTTTCAACGACCTTTCCTTTTGGCCGGCCCAGATGGCTGGCCAGGATGACCGCTGCCTGATGGTCGAGGAGATAGCGGATTGTCGGCAATGTCTTCTGGATCCGTGTGTCGTCGGTGATGATGCCATTTTCATCGAGGGGCACATTAAAATCTGCGCGGACAAATACTTTTTTCTTATCTACATCTACATCAGTAATTATTTTTTTCATGGTAGTCTCTCCTCTCGTCAGTCGAGACCCTGGGATGTAAGGTATTTCACCAGTTCGACGACGCGGCGGGCATATCCCCATTCGTTATCATACCAGGAGACAATTTTCACCATGCCTCCGTCCATGGCCATATTGAGGGGAATGTCGATGGTCGTCGTATTTTCATTGCCGCGGTAATCGACCGATACGAGTTCATCTTCGTTTGTATCGATGATGCCTCTGTATTTCCAGGCAGCGGCTTTTTTGAAGGTGCTGTTTAAATCTTCCAGGGTAACGTTTTTATCTTCTAATTCCAGGACAATATCCACAATGGAGACATCCGGCGTCGGAACGCGGACTGCCCGGCAGCTCAGTTTGCCTTCAAATTCCGGCAGGACTTTGGTAATAGCTTCGGCAGCACCGGTCGTCGTCGGAATGATCGACATGCCCGCAGCCCGGGCGCGGCGGAAGTCTTTATGGGATACGTCGAGGATTTTCTGGTCCGTCGTGTAGGAATGGATAGAGGTGGTCATACCGCGTCTGACGCCATACGTATCGTTCATCAGTTTCAGGATGGCTGCCAGGCCGCAGGTCGTCATAGACGCTCCGGAAATGACGTGGTGTTTCTTGGGATTGTATTTATCTTCATTGACGCCGAGGACAATCGTGATGTCATCGATGGTGGACGGAGCCGTGATGATGACTTTCTTCACGCTGCCACCAAGGGGAAGGCGGTCCTGAGAACTCGCCGTACGGCGGCCGGCATATTTGCCCGATGATTCGATGATGATCTGGGCACCGAGGGCATCCCAATCGACATCTTTTACATCTTTCTGCTGAAACAGCGGATACGGCTTTCCATCGACGATGATGTGACCCGTATCATAGGTGACGTTATTTTTCAGTGTGCCATAGATGCTGTCATACTTCAAAAGATGGGCCATCTGTTTCGGCGAACCGATATCATTGATGCCGACGATTTCAATTTCATCCTGATATCGCTGGGCAATCTTGAAAAAACTTCTGCCAATACGCCCGAATCCATTAATACCTACTTTTACCATGCTATACACCCTTTCCTCATTATCATATCATCTTCAGGATTTGTTCTGCGGCTCCTTCATCTGTAACGAGGATTCCTGTACGGCAGGCACGCATCACTGCAAGGATGGCTTCCGCCTTGCTGGTGCCGCCTGCGACAGCAATAACATGTGGATGTTTTTTTATGTCTTTCAAAGAAATACCGGCGTTACTCGCCTCGTGGACGACATGACCGTCCAGACTGCAATAACAGCCCAGGGACTCGCCACAGGCCATGAGCTCCTTCAGGGCGTGCGTCTCTATTGTCGTCAGGCCGCGCCGTTTTGCCATCGTATCCGCCCGGCCTATGCCGAACAGGACAATCTGGGCTTTTTGTGCCAGAGCTACATTTTCTCTCGCCTGTTCATCAGCATCGAGCATGAGATGCAGGGCCGACTGGCTCAGTCCGTCCGGAATATGGACCATCCGGTACGTTCCATGCGTCTTGACCGCTACGTTGGCGGCAATATAGTTGGCCTGGAATTCGACGTGATTGCCGATGCCGCCCCGGGCCGGTACGATGACCGGGCCGGCTGTACTCTCAGGCAGGCAGCGGGCTACTTCAGCCATGGTCGAACCGCCACTGATGGCGACGATGGCCCCCCGCGTGAGCAGGTCGTTGAGGAGCAGGGCTGCCTGACGGCCCATTTCTTCGCAGGCCGCTTTATCGGTATCACAATCACCCGGTACGATATACACTTCTTTCAGCTGCAGGTGCTGGCAGAGCCGCCGCTGCATATCATCGACATTATTCAGGCGCAGGAAACATTCCAGCAAATCCGGCATCAGCCTGCGTCCTTCCGGCTCAAGGGCAATCCCCATGGTCGTAAAACGCACAAGGCCGCTGCGCCGCAGCACATCCACATGTGCCCGTACTACTCGTTCAGATAAGCCCGACAAGGCAGCCAGAGACCGGCGCCCGACGGGTTCCGCATCAGAAATATGACGGAGCAGCAAATATCTTTCTTTGATGGTCCCCATCACATCGGGGGCTATTTTGCGAAAGACGTTGAGAGTCTTTTCTTTCATCTTTTCCTCCCTTTTGCTGCCTGTCATGATAGTCTTTAAATACCCTTGGTTGCCATATAGGCCGCCAGGTCATTGACGCGGAGAGAATATCCCCATTCGTTATCATACCAGGCAACAACTTTGATCATGTCGCCTTCGACAATCTGTGTATCCAGCGAATCGACAATGGAACTATGGGGATCGCTGATATAATCGGAAGAAACGGTAGCATCTTCGGAATAAGCCAGTATGCCTTTCAGCGGGCCTTCTGCCCATTTTTTCAAGGCACCGTTTACTTCTTCTACGGTTACTTTTTTCTGCAGGATGGCTACGAGGTCGGTCATCGAAACGTTCGGGGTCGGGACACGCAGGGCCATACCGGTGAATTTGCCTTTCAGTTCAGGCAGAACCAGGGCGACAGCCTTGGCTGCACCCGTAGAGGTCGGAATAATTGACTGGGTGGCACAGCGGGCACGGCGCATATCTTTGTGTACGCCATCGACGAGAAGCTGGTCATTCGTATAGGCATGGACGGTCGTCATCATGCCACGAACAATGCCGAATTCGCGGGACAATACCTTGGCTACAGGAGCCAGGCAGTTTGTCGTGCATGAGCCATTGGAAATAATGCGATGTTTTTCCGGGTCGTACGTTTCTTCATTGACACCCATGACAATGGTCGTATCAGGGTTTTTGCCCGGTGCCGTAATGATGACGCGTTTGGCACCGCCTGCCAGATGTTTCGATGCCGATTCGCGGTCTTTGAATTTACCTGTCGATTCGACTACGACATCTACGCCCAGTTTTTTCCAGGGAATATCAGCCGGATCCGTGTGATTGGTCACGGGAATGCGGCGTCCGTCAATAATCAGTTCACTCGTTCCTTCATCATAAGAAACATCGTGATTCCACGTGCCATGGACGGTATCGAATTTCAAAAGGTCCGCCATGATAGGCCCTACGGAACGATTATTGATAGCCGCGATTTCAATTTCCGGCTGCAGCAGGGACGTGCGGAGTGTGCACCGGCCAATTCTGCCAAAGCCACTGATACCTATTTTTACTGTCATTATGCTTCCTCCTTACACATAATCCAGGTAGCTATGCCTGACCGCCAGGATATTCGGACAGACTACACCTCTTTTAAGTTCTACAGCTATAGTGTATACTACAATCACCAATTTGTAAATTATTTTTTCCTGTTATGGTTGTGTAAGGAGGAAACAGCGCACTATATAGGCACTATATACGTGTGATTTTCTTATTTAGTATACTATTTTATTTATTATGTCTATACTCTTTTTTGTTTTATGCGTAATTTTATGGATGAAGCAGATCTTTCCCGGTCATTTCAGCCGGCACAGATAATCCGGCAAGATGGAGCAGCGTCGGAGCGACATCGGCCAGTTTGCCATCAGATAAAGCGTCATGCTGATGGCGGCTGCTGACCAGGATACAGGGAACCTTATTCGTCGTATGCGCCGTATAGGGAGAACCCGTCACGGGATCTGCCATCTGTTCGGCATTGCCATGGTCGGCGATGATCAGTACTTCGCCACCGGTCTGCTGCAGCGCTTCTACAATACGGCCGACGCAGGTATCGACTGTTTCTACGGCCTTGATTGCCGCCGGGATGACGCCCGTATGTCCCACCATATCGGCATTGGCAAAGTTCAGCATGATCATATCGTATGTGCCGGACTGGATTTGTTCGATGACTTTATCAGTCACGACAGGGGCACTCATTTCCGGCTGCAGGTCATAGGTCGCAACTTTGGGAGATGGAACGAGGATGCGGTCTTCACCGGGATTGGGCGTTTCATTGCCTCCGTTGAAGAAATACGTTACATGAGCGTATTTTTCCGTTTCCGCAATGCGCAGCTGCTTCTTTCCCGCTTTGGCCAGTACTTCTCCCAGCGTATTGACAATGGTTTCTTTATCATAGGCGATGTGGACAGGCAGGCCGTCTTCATAACGGGTCATGGTCGTAAAATAGACATCCCGTTTTTCCGGACGGGCGAATCCCTTGAAATCAGGAGTGACAAAAGCTTCTGTCAGCTGCCGCGCCCGGTCGGGACGGAAATTAAAGAAGATGACGCTGTCCCCGTCGGCAACGGGCTGATGGCAGAGGACGGCCGGCACGACAAACTCATCGGAAACGCCAGCTGCATAGGAATCACGAAGGCAGGACTGGGCATCGGCCGCTTCGACACCTTCACCAAATGCTATGGCCTTGTATGCTTTTTCCGTGCGGTCCCAGCGGTTATCCCTGTCCATGGCATAATAGCGGCCACTGATCGTCGCGATGGTACCTGTACCGAGACGGTGGCATTCGTCTTCCAGCGCCTGTAGGAACGGGCCGGCACTGCGGGGCAGAACATCACGGCCATCGAGGAAGGCATGGATAAAGACTTTTTTCAGTCCATATCGTCTGGCCATTTCCAGCAGGCCAAAGAGGTGTTTTTCACTGCTGTGCACGCCGCCGGGCGACACGAGCCCCATAAGGTGAAGAGCCGAATGACGGTCCCGGGCATTTTCCATGGCTCCCACCAATGATTCCTTTTCGAAGAAAGCGCCCGTTTTAATATCGTTTGTAATTTTCGTCAGCGCCTGATAGACGACCCGTCCGGCACCGATATTGAGATGTCCCACTTCGGAATTCCCAATCTGGCCCGCCGGAAGTCCGACGGCTTCACCGGACGCTTCCAGATGAGAGTGTGGATAATCATGCCACAAGCGTGGCAGCACCTTCAGATCCGCCATAGCCACGGCATTATCTTTCTTTTCATCACGGCATCCAAACCCGTCCATGATGATCAGCATTACTGTGTGTTTTTGTGTCATACAGAATATCTCCTTGCTTATAGATTAAAAAGGGCAGGGAATGAATCCCTGCCCTCATTATAATATGTACTTCGCTGCCTTTCCAGCCGTGGCAGGCATCTATCCGGTATGATTGTCTCAGTGTTTGCTGTTATAGGCATTCATGATCTGGATCAGATCCAGCACTTTATTGGAATAGCCAATTTCGTTATCGTACCAGGAAACGAGTTTGACAAATTTGTCTGTCAGGGCAATGCCAGCCTGAGCATCGAAAATGGAAGTAAGCGGGCAGCCGAGGAAGTCCGACGATACGAGCGGTTCATCGGTATAACCGAGGATGCCTTTGAGTTCGCCTTCCGCTGCTTTTTTGACGGTAGCGCAGATTTCGTCATACGATGCTGGTTTCTTCAGGTTGACCGTAAGGTCTACGACAGAAACGTCCAGAGTCGGTACACGCATGGACATACCGGTCAGTTTGCCATCCAGTTCCGGAATGACTTTGCCTACGGCTTTGGCAGCGCCCGTCGTGGAAGGAATGATATTTCCCGTTGCCGCACGGCCACCACGCCAATCCTTGGCAGACGGTCCATCGACCGGTTCCTGTGTAGCTGTGACGGAATGTACAGTCGTCATCAGGCCCGATTCGATACCGTAAGCATCATTGATGACTTTTGCCAGCGGTGCCAGGCAGTTCGTCGTGCAGGAAGCATTGGAAACGATTTTCTGGCCGGCGTACTGATCCGTGTTAACCCCACAGACGAACATATCTGCCTGTTTGCCATCTTTTCCTTTTTTGGAAGGAGCGGAAAGGACGACGTATTTGGCACCGGCCTGCAAATGTTTTTCTGCCAGTTCCGGAGTCAGGAAACGTCCCGTCGATTCAACGACGTATTCGGCACCGACTTCGTCCCATTTCAGATTGGCCGGGTCTTTTTCCTGAGTTACGCGGATATGTTTGCCATTGACGATGAGTTCATTCTTTTCTACATCGGCTTCAACTTTACCATGGAAGCGGCCATGCATGGTATCGTATTTCAAAAGATATGCCATGTAATCTACTTCGCAAAGGTCATTGATTGCTACAATATTGATGTCATCCCGCTTCATGGAAGCACGAAAAACCAGACGTCCGATACGGCCAAAACCGTTAATGCCAACATTGATCATGAGAATACACTCCTTTTTTTAACTATAGGCACATCGCTAATGGATGTTTTTGACTACTTCGTTCTTACAATGTCATTATGCCACATTGGGAACAATAATGCAATGCCATGGTCATTTTATGTCCCACTTTTACCATAAAAAGACAGACCTGCTATTGCAAGCCTGCTTTTGCTGCCATCATCCCGGCATATTCTTTGATTGCCAGACAGGAATCGAAAAGGACAATGGACTGGGGAATAAAGGAAAACGGCGACAGACGGTATGCATCGGTTGTACGGTAATCGCAGGGATAGGGGGTGACATCCATGCCTTCACGGGTAAAAAAGCCAATGGCCCGTGCCATGTGGAACCCACTGGTCACAACGATAGGATGATGCCAGCCATGGGCATCGCACAGTTTTTTGGCAAAACGGGCATTTTCTGCTGTATTCCGGCTTTTTTCATCACTGATGATGTTCTTCTCCTCTACGCCCAGAGACAGAAGCATCCGTTTTTCAATGGCCGCCTCGCTGGCATCACCAGCAAACACGACGCCCCCGGAAAGGAGAACCGGTACGTGCAGCGCCTTCTGGATACGCACAGCCGTCAGGAACCGGTGGGACGCTGCAAGGCCCAGCTGGCCTGTACCATCGAAATCAGGCACGCCGGCCAGGGAACCGCCTCCCAGCAGGATGATGACATCCCCGTCGAGCTGGTCCAATGACGGCTGTTCATACTGTGTTTCCAAGGGATGCACAAACAAATGACTCACCGGTTGGATGGAAAGGCCATAGAAGCAGATCACGGTTATGAGCAGTGCCCAGCGGCCGGCAGCGCGTTTTCGGAACATATATATAAGAATAGCAAACAAGGCAAGAAATACGCCCCCCAAAGGCAGGATCCACATATACAGCCATTTGATGATATACAGCATGACTTACGCTTCCCTTCCTTTTTTCGATACGTTCAGGAGGATGACACCACCTTTGCGTTTGTAACCACTATTCCACAACTCCTCCAGGGAAAACCAGCGGAAACTGCCATAGGTCACGAGTTTGACCAGGAACGTATCTTCGTACTGCGCATAGCCTGCCAGCCAGAACCAATGCCAGACATAGGCAGCCAGGTCCGGATTGGCATGCTTTAAATTGAGGTACGGAACGGGAAGATTATGGTCTATTTCCCACTTTACGGCACTTTCCAGTTCTTTCAGCGGACAGTCGCTGTACAGGCCGTGCATGGATATATGATGTTCCCCCACAGACCGCAGGTAATTGCTGTATCCCTGTATCCATAATTCCAACGTATCAATACCGTTCTGGCGTGGGCGCAGAAAGGGTTTCATAATCTGTGAAAAGTTAATATAATCCTGTGCCGTCAGATGATGGATATCGTACGGGTACAACCGGCTGAGCCCCTGATTCAGATCCAGATAAATACTGACATCACAGGCCGTTACAGCACCACAGCCTCCGATATTCATCCAGTGGTCTGTAAAGAGTTCCTGATTATATCCATAATAATTGCCAACTTTGAAAAGCGGTAATTCTTTCATTGCTATCATCCCTGTTCCAAAAGAGTACCAAAATGGTCATTTTTTATTATAGCATATTTTTTTATAAGGAGGCATCCCATAATGGGAAATGAAAAAAAGGTGCTGCCGCACAATACGTGTGCAACAGCACTTCTTTATCTGGTGGAGATGAGGAGAGTCGAACTCCTGTCCGTAAATGCCGCCCCATGAACCTCTCCGAGCGCAGACCTTGTTAGTTATCTCGAGCAGTTGTCGTACAAGGACAAACTAGACTGACTCCAGCCTGTGAGTTTCCCGTTCCGGCCGCCAGGCAAAACCGGAAGGTATCCCGCTAAGTGACGTCCCATCCCTGCCCGCAGGATTAGCAGAAAGGGACGTTAGCTGCGCTTAGGCAGCTAAAGCAAAGTTTTCTTCTTTAGCGTTTAATTTAACGTTTTCACCGATTTACGGGCAGATGACACCCCGGCTCGCTATTCATGATACAACCATCCACGTCGAAACCTTTACATCCCCGTAAAGGTATACACATTGCTGTGTACACTATAGTATATCATAGAAAAAAGGATTTACAAGCCTCAAACGATAACTTTT
>NZ_QSFA01000005.1:0-206 GCF_003467125.1 Megasphaera sp. AM44-1BH | reverse complement strand
TCTAATTATTCATTATAGACTACACGGCCCGGTCCGTCAAACCAAATCGAATAGAAAAAGGGGCGCTGCACGGGAGTTTGACACCTGCAAGCGAAAAAAAGTGCCACGAAGCCAGTAAAATGGCGTATTTTTTTGTCAAATTTTATAAATTAGTTAGTGCTATATCGTACTATATGTGGTATAATAGAGAGATGGAGGTGGTTTTA
>NZ_QSFA01000049.1 GCF_003467125.1 Megasphaera sp. AM44-1BH | reverse complement strand
TGAAATTTGTTTAAATAACTGTGACATTTCTGTGTTCTTGTATTATAATAAAACAAGAATTATCTCTGAATGGTGAATTCTGAGAAATACTGCGTGCCATATTCTTTTTGTTATGGAAATGTCCTTTCGGAAAGGGCGGCCTCCGATAGAATGTACTGGCATCGCCATGAGACTGGGGGGAGATACGGTATATAGTACGACGAATTTAAAAGAAGGGCATTAAAAAAACAGAGAGGATGATGAGAGTTGATTAGTAAGCGCATCAAAATTTTTGGACTTATACTTGCCGGATTATGTTCCCTTATGCTGGCTGGCTGTGGAACCGGAAGCGATAAGGTATCTACCGGCTATTACAAAAACGTTGCAATCAAACCGAACGGCGAATTCGTCATCAAAGACCGGGTTGACGACTCAAAGGCCAAGAAAGGCGGTATTTTTTACTATGTCGAAATGGGCAAGGACGATGCGACAAAAGATAAAATCGTAAGTGTTACGGCGAAAGCGGGTAATGCTCCCATCGATATACATTGGAAATCTACCGTTGGCAACATGACGGCTGTTACGGCAGCACGGATCCAGCTTGACTATAGCCAGGATGGGTATATTAAAGAAAAGTATGAACGTGTTACCGGCAAGGCAGGTGTAGGAAACCACGGTGAAGCTTCTGTCCGTTATCAGATAGCAAAAGACGGAGAAAATAAAGGAAAAGCAGAAAAGAAATATTATTATAATTCTGAAGGCGATAATAATTCTATAGGAAGTGTAGCGCAGGCGAAGATTGCCTATGATAAAAAAGGGAATATCGATACCATTACCTATATGAATAAAGATGGAAAAGTGATTAATGGATATCTGGGTGCCAGCATCCTGGGCTTTGTGTATGACAAAGAAAAATCCGATGTATTGAACTCCGTCGAAATCCGGGATAATAACGGTGTAGTGAAGAACAATAAAAACAAATACGCCCGTATTGCTTTTTCCTACGATAAAAAGGGTCGTGTCATCAGCCGCAAGTTGTACAATGAAGCCGGTGATCTCGATGGCAGCGCTCAAAAGAGCCTGTTTATTTTTCTTGGCCCCACTTCGCTTAATGACAAATTGCAACAGATGAAAGATGGTCTGATAGAAGCTGGTGCAGAAACAAAATACACATATGATGACAAACATGCCGGTCCGGTCAAAATCCAGTTCTTGGGCATAGATGGACAGGCTGCTCCTGTTAAAGATGGTGCCAAGGGTGTTGCCGAACTGGATATGACCTATGATGACGCGGATCGTATTATAGATTTGAAGTTCATCGGTGCTGATGGACAAAGCCTGCCCCTCGTCATAAGTAATACTAAAGGGCCCGATGAATTAAAAATGGACTATGATGAAAATAGCAACATCAGCCAGATAAGCTACTTTAAAAATGGGGAAGCTCTGAACATAGATGAAAAAGTCCTGAGTAATGGGGGTATGTCAGCAAAGACAGATATTGCCGCGGTCAAATACAAATATGACAGCCAGCGCAACAGAACAGAAGCCAAATATTTTGATAAATCGGGTAACCCGACCTATTTGAAATTGTACGGGACTACCAAGTACTATGGCCGTCAGTTTGAATATTCTGAAAATAACAATAATCATCCTAAAGTTACCTATCTGGATGCAGATGGACAGGCGATTAAAGCCGATCCTAAAGATATATTCCTGGGAACCTGGAAAGAAACGGTCCAAGGTGGCTATACGTGGGTTGTCAAAAAGGGAACGATGGAAATTATACGTCCTCATGGTACAAACTCGTCCTATTCGTATGAATTGTCGGATGTAAAGATTGATCCGGAAACAGGTAAGGGCAGTATGATTATAAATATGAAGGGAAAAAATGATTTTGGTGTAGAAACGTTGAAATTCAGCGATGCCGATCATTTTGAAATGGTGGATACATTTAATCAGAGCAAATTAGTTCGCCAGAAAGACTAATGCGCTGATGTAAGGAGAGTTGTAATGAAATGAGTTTTTGCTCATTTTGTTACAACTCTTTTTTGTGTTTTGTAACTGCCTTGTTACCTGCTTTTGTATACTGTAATTAAAGAATATAGGTACGTTGTCTTATAAGAGAAAGGAGAGAAAATCTATGTCTGGTACCGCTTCAACTTCATCAGGGAGGGCTAATCTGATTGGGGTCTAGTCCAACTTTTGTGGTTGGGCTAGACCTTTTTTTGTGG
>NZ_QSFA01000048.1 GCF_003467125.1 Megasphaera sp. AM44-1BH | reverse complement strand
ATTATATCAGATTGGGAAAGACAATGAAGCACCGTTATACAAAACCAATGGCATAACGGTGCTTCTATTAAAGAGTCAATTCAATTCTATTTACCAGATCATATATTTTTCAGCCGCTTCCCGCAATTCATTACGGAAATCAGGATGGGCTATGCGAATCAATTCTTCTACACGCTGCTTGATATTCAATCCTCTCAGCCAGGCTACCCCGTATTCTGTAACAACATAATCTGTATCATTGCGCGATGTTGTAACGGCAGCTCCTGGAGCCAGGAAAGGAACGATTTTGGAATGAAGTACCGTTTTGCCATCAGCATCCTTTGTCGTATACGTAGAATGCATCGCAATAATGGACTTTCCTCCCGGTGACAGTTGCGCGCCCTGAACGGTTTCCGACTGACCACCTGTTCCGGACCATTGCAAATTTCCTACCGTTTCGGAAGCACATTGACCAGTAAGATCAATTTCCAGACTGGCATTGATGGAAACGAACTTGTTATTCCGGCCGATTGTATAGGGATCATTGCTGAAAGTACTGGACTTAAAGAGGACGGAAGGATTATTATTGATAAAATCATATAACCGCTGGCTGCCCATCGTAAAAGAGCAGACAGAATATCCATTCATAAACCCTTTTTGAGAGTTGTCCACAGCACCGCATTCAATCAGATCCACCATAGTTTCCGTAAACATTTCCGTATGAATCCCCAGATGTTTTTTTGCTTTCAGTTCATTAGCCACAGCATTAGGAATGTTGCCAATACCCAGCTGTATAGTAGACCCATCTTCTATGAGTTCCGCAATATACCGGCCAATAGCTGCATCCGTTTCTGTATACGGAGCCAGTTTTGCACAGGGAATAGGCCGATCTGATTCTACTACAGCTGCAACCTCAGAAATATGGACCAGTGTATCACCAAAAGTTCTTGGGAAATTAGGATTGACTTCTACTATAGTTAGTGCTCCCGCATTGATGAGGTCCCGTTCATAAATGGCACTGACAGAAAGTGTCATGTACCCATTCTTGTCCATAGGCGATACAGTTGCCAGGACAACAGGTCTCCGTCCTTCATACCGGATCCGGTCTAAGGTATGACGTAAAATAGTCGTGGACCGCTGTGGCACGGCACTCGTCAGTTTTTCCTTCTGTGACTGGCGCAGAGGTCCGCAGAAAAACCAGCCATTATGAAACATAATTCCTTTCATTTCCTGATCATGAAGCCATGGATAATCTTTTAAAGGCAGACACGTATTGATAATCGTATCTTTGACTCCCGTTTCTTTCAAGTATTGAAGTTTATCGAGAATAGCCGCCGGTTCTCCCGAAGCCTGGGCACTGAACATGTAATCATGATCCTGAATTAATTGAAGTGCCTGTTCTGCTGTCATTTTTTTCTGTTCATACATGGTTTCGTATTGTGTCATAGTAGTATAACCTCCTCTATAAAATGTATTATTTTTTGCTGCGTAATTTTCCTGTTTCTGGCAATAAGAACGAACCGATGAAAGCGGTTGCACTGAAAACAACAGCTACAGTAAGGCCTGCCGTATATCCCGACGAATCGATAATGACACCGATGATAAAAAAGACAATCGTTTCAATAATATAAGCAATGGCCCAGAATATCCCCATAATCTTTGTCAATTTGACCGGAGTCATATCGGGCAATTCCTGCGGAATCATGAATAAAGATGTAACGGGTATAAACATCAGATTTCCAATAGCAAATGCAGCAATCAAAGCAACGATACCGTTTTCAGTTGTAAACATGAGCACCCCAAAAGCCGTAAGTAAAAAACCGCAGAGCCGGATGACAGGAAGCCGTTTATAATACACCTTGGACAGCAATATAGTAATAATAGTACCGACGATACCGCCAAAAGCCACGACAATACTCAGCGTCTTAGAATCAATTACCGTTGTGCCGGATATAGGAAAGATGCACAGTAAGACAATATAAAAAGTAAGAATACCCGAATAGGTAGCCGGATAAATCCAATTAAACTTATGGCTAAGTGCAGTAGCAAAACTATAGGATTCTGCTGAAGTTTCCGTAGAGTCATTTGTCGTATTAATAGCAAAATCCTGTCCCACCACAAGCCACAAAATAAAAAGTACACCACTGATGACGGCAAAAAACGCCATACTCATCTGCCAGGTTTGCATCATAGCAATGACCGGGCCAACTACCATCATAGCCAGCATACCACCAACGTTGTAGGCAACACTGTTGATAGCATTGACCGTAGGGCGCGTTTCCGGTTTAAAATAATGAATGACAACGGGGCTGAAATAAACAACGTAAACGGCCCCGCCAAATCCCATAATAAACCGTCCCAGGATGAATACCCAGTACTGAGGTGCCAGGATGGCCAGCGCACTGCCAAAAACAATCATACCGGAACCGATTGCAATAGCCTTTTTGGGCATGAACTTAATGAGAATAGCAGCTGCACAAAAATTACCAATAATTTTAGCTACCGTAATGGCATTCGATATAAACGTAGCTGACATGAACGAATCCAGACGGAAATATTTCATAATTTCCGGGGTCAGGGTCGTGCCTGCAATCCAATTGACAGCAAATAATGCATATGTACAAAACATGATGGCTTCAATCAGAGGTATTAGTCCAGATTTTGTGGTGTGGTCACCCCTAGTCCAATTTT
>NZ_QSFA01000047.1 GCF_003467125.1 Megasphaera sp. AM44-1BH | reverse complement strand
TTTCCACAGCCGCTGAATAAGCCAAAATAGCCACCTCCACTAAATTCCTTACATCTTATATTGAGCCCGTCTGCCGACAGGTTCGATCACACGCTGCAGTACAGAAAACCTCGAGCTGATTCCCTTCATAATTAATGCAATATAATAAAAATGAAGAATGTAAACCTAAAATACAAATTCACCTCTTTCTTGACAAGGTACCAGTTCAGCCGCATCGTGTTATCTACAACATAAACCATCACTTCATATACATCATTACCATCATTGGGATAATACTAGTATCCCTTATTGTTGACTTTATGAAAAATTTCACATACATCAACATGCAACTTATTTGTTTTTATTATATAGGGAATAATTCATATATAAGTAACATGTCGTATATGCGAATCAATCACATGGATATTATACGGATTTAACAACGTACCGTCAAGAGTCAAAATTTATATTTTTTCAATCTTTATAAATAAGCAATGCAACTGTGTTTTCTATGATTTTTTCGTATCGCAATTAAATGATGTCGCAATTTTCTGTATTTACCGCTAAGACGAGTTGCTATAATGCAGATGATTTATATTTTCAAATCAAAGGTTTCGTTTTCTATTATGCACTATATAGTATAAATATATAAAAATGCATAGTTTTCTTCTTTGCAAAAAAGAAACTGCTCAAAACGAGTTTTTTAATCTCATTTCAGAGCAGTCTCTTCATTGTTTTCTAAAATGTATCTATTTGATGAAACTATTATTTTTCGATCTTGCTGTAGTCAACTTTCTTGCCATAGATATTGTTCATGATATGGCACAAGACAAGGCCTACGAATACGCAGACGCCGAGGAGCAGCAGGCCATAGTGGAAATCGCCTGTCGCATCTTTTACCATACCAACCGCCGTCGGTCCGAAGAAACCACCGAGGTTGCCGATAGAGTTGATAACGGCGATACCCGTTGCAGCAGCCGTACCAGTAAGGAACTGGGCCGGAATAGTCCAGAACAGCGGAATCGCTGCGAACATACCAGCAGCGCCTACGCAGACACAAATCATGGTAGGAATAGTTCCTGTAACAAACATGCTTGCGCACAGAGCAATAGTAGCCATGCCAAGAGCTACAGTCAGATGCCATTTACGTTCCTGACGGACCTGGGAACTGTGACCAAAGATAATAACGGAGATGAATGCACACACGAACGGAAGTGCCCCGATAAGGCCGATTTCCATGGAAGACATATTAGACCAGGATTTAAGCATCTGCGGAATCCACATGTTGATACCATATACACCTTCACAGATGGCCAGGAAGTAAGCAATGCCGAGGACCAGAACAGCCGGGTGAGTAAGGGCTTTCATGATAGAATAGTCGGCATTAGCACCTTTAATAGCCTTTGCTTCTTCAGCCATACGGTTTGTGAGCCAGTTGCGTTCTTCTTCTGTAAGCCAAGTGGCATCAGCCGGTTTATCCGTCAGATAATACAGCGTTACAATACCAAAGAATACAGTCGGAATACCTTCGACAAGGAACAGCCAGCGCCAGCCAGACCAGCCCATGGTGCCGTCGAGAGCACTAATCAGGAAGCCGGAAACGAGAGAACCGACAACGAGGGCAACAGGCTGAGCCAGATTGAAACGGGACAGCGCCGCTGCACGGTATTTGTTGGGGAACCATTCGCCAATGAAATACGTAACACCAGGATAGAAACCAGCTTCCGATGCACCGAGTAAGAAGCGCATGACGAGGAAGCTCGTCGTACCGTTGATCATGCACATGAGGGCAGCTACAGCACCCCAGGTAACCATGATACGGGCAATCCAGCGGCGGGCACCGAATTTGGCCAGGCACAGATTGGACGGAACTTCGAAGATAAAGTAACCGATAAAGAACAGGCCAGCACCAAAGCCAAATGTAGAAGCCGTCAGACCTAATTCCGGAGACATCTGGATACCGGCAAAGCCTAAGTTGGTACGGTCAATATAGCAAAGCAGGAACATAAAGAGCAAGTACGGCAAGAGCCGGCTTGAACATTTTTTCATACACGATCTTTCAATAGCTAATTCGTTAGACAAAACAGCCACCTCCACTAAGATTCATACCTTCTATAGTGAGCCCGTCAAATACGGGTTCGATAGTCACCTGCGCCACAAAGCTATATTCAGCGTTCTTTATTTCACAACCTATAATAAAATAATAAAGAACATCGTAACCAGCCCCTGATTCACCCCGCTTTCCTCATAGCACTGAAAACGCTGAACCGCTTCGTGTTGCATCGTGTTATCTACAATGCCTTTCAATGGATTTATGTTTTTAGTAACACTAGTATCCCATTTTAAATAAAAAAGAAAGAATTTTTGTACGCATCTCATTTCTGCATATATATCATTATTCATATATAAGAAATATAACGTATATGCGAATCTATCACACGTATATTATACGGGTTTATCTCCCTAGCGTCAAGACTTAGAATTTATACTTTTTCAATCTTTATAAATAAGCAATGTCCTATACTTTCCTATGCTTTTTTTATATTGTTATTTTTCAACGTGCATGAAATAGTAAAATAAAACAAATCCCTGGATTTCGCTCACGGAGCAAAATCCAGGGATTTGAATATATATTATGCAATTTTCTGTATAATTTTACATTATACACAGGTACACCTGACCTGTTTTACATTGCCGGTAATTTGCGACGGATGGCCGCAATAACTTTTTGCACTAGTTCATCGGCTTCAACGTCCCAGTGCTCCACAGACAGTCCGCTAACAACGACGGGATTCTCATATTCTTTCTCTTTCAGGCATCCTGCCGGGCAGGCATTGAGAAGAAGGGTAACATCCCAATGAGACAGGGTGCGGCTGATAATACGGAATTCCAGGTCCGGTGCCGCTGCTATCAATTTTTTAAGCAGTGTGGGCGTTTCAATAAAGGGATTGCAATTACCGCAGAACTTCACACCGACAATCATAAGCGCCTCAGTCTTCTACTTTTACGCCAGCAATCTTGAGAGCTGCTTTCTTCTTCGCTTCCAGATTTGCCAGTTT
>NZ_QSFA01000046.1 GCF_003467125.1 Megasphaera sp. AM44-1BH | reverse complement strand
ATTTAGATAGCTTGCAGCGGATTTACCAACGGCCAATGCTACATCACATTCACGCAGGCCTGTTTCACTGTTGATGGCCCCCGGGTCGGGATGGCCACCCGGCGCATGGCCGGAGTTCAGGAATACTTTCATTGCTTTTCTTCTCCTTTCTGATGAACGGCGGACTTCACAGTGCCGCCGATGTACCCGAGCAGGCCGGAGGCGATGGACATGGCCAGCTCGTTGAGGGTATAAAAAATCGCCAGGATCAGTGCTGTGACCAGCCCGATGATGACAATGCAGTCGGGGATATTCACTTTCTCAAACATAATATTCAATAATCACTCCATTCCGATTTATAAATCATACAAACCGAAACCGTATAACATTATTTTTATTGTTTTTCAGACTGGCTGCATTGGAAAATTTACTGTAAGGAAAATACACCAATGTAAAAGCCGGGTATGCATATACACTAATATCGGCTTTGGAAATCCGACATGATACATCTGCAGTGAGCTGGCTGTCTTTCACGATTTCTGCCACAAGATCATGAGATTTGAAGAAGTTATATAATTCCCCGCCTTCTGACAGGCTGGCAAGCGTCACATTATCATGATATCCAATAAACAAGGCCAGATTATCCGCACTAAAATCAAAGTCAATCGTAGCATTTTTGTTTGCACTATCATAAGTATACAGTTCATACGTATTGCCAGATACAGTCAATGGAATCTTCCAGATATTCTTAGTGCCTGAATCCCAATAGTAAAAGACGTTCGTTTCTGATACCGAAATCTGCGTTGCCTGCAAGGTTCCTTCTGCCAGTTCTCCATCTGCCGTATAGAATTTCTTGCCTTTAGCAACGTCACCAGTTTCTGCTGTTGTATCCGAAACTTCACAGAATCTGGCTTTTCCGCCAGCCGTAAGAGGAAGCAGTACGGATGGAACCTCATTGTAACTGGCGCCAGCGATTTTCACATCCACCTTCATGTCATCACGCTCCTTTATTCGATAGTCAGCACTTTGGTCAAGCTATCTTGGGATACTGCAACAGAAGTCAATGATCCGGTCACTTTAGAACCGTTGACATAGGCCGTTTTCCCGGACACAATAGTACTCGCTGCTGCTGTTGCATCAGCCGTATCGACCACGCTGGACTTTCCGGCAACCCCGAGGATGGTCACCCCGGCTTTAATATTTCCCGTAATGATTTTTAACTGTTCGGAGGAAGCAATGCTGACGGTACCGCTGCCGTTATGGTAGCCGGACGGTACAGTATAGGTTCCTTTCACGACATTGATGGAACCTGTTATCGCACCATTGTCTGTCATTGTTCCTGTCACCACACCACTTCCCAGGAATGCCGTTTTCCCGTTCCTGATGTCTGCCGCAACAGCATTTGCCGATGTCGTATCATAAAACTCTGCCGTCCCGGTTCCCCCTGCCAGAGGAATAGATACCTGCGGTACGCTTTCATAGGTGACACCATTGATTTTTACGTTTTTCGCCATGTTGATTTCTCCTTTACTCGACCTTCAACTCATAGCCATTAAAGCTGATTCTGCCATAGTTCGACGGGATGGCAGCTATCGTTACCGACCGCATGGCCGTGAATCCCTTATCGGGCATGATGACCTGCTCCACATCACTGGGAATGATTTGTTTTTCCTGATACGCCCCGGACGGCTCCTGCGGCAGAGAAAGCACTCCACAGAGTGCGCTTTTCCCTTCCAGTTTTCCTTTATATCGTTCCACGGGCCGTCACCTCTCCGGTCACAATAAACGGGCTGGGCGGGATAACTGTATCCGTATAGCCGGAAACCAGCACTAATTCCACATCGTACCGATAGGCACCGAAAGGAAGTGGTGCCGTATCTTCCGGCAGCAACAGCAAAAGGCAGTCACTTTCCTGGCGTATGATGCCGTTATCCAGCGTCTTTGTTATCAGGACTTCCTTATCCGTCACTGCCCGTTTGACGGTAAATGTAAGCCGGTCATCCGCTCCCGGCACAAACGGTTTTCCCGTCACCCGGTCACGGATGGTCAGCGTAATCTGTGCCGAATCCCCACGGGTAATGGAAATCCGGTTCCGAATGACTGAAAAGCCCATCCTGCCACCTCCTTATTCAATCTGCCGCTGCTCGATTACATCCAGACGGTGCTGCACATGATCCGTCGCCTTCTCCACACGGGAAAGGCGTTCTGCCATCTCCTGGCGCTTGGTTTCCGTTTCAGAAAGCTGGCGCCGCAGATGGTCAATGCACTCCTGCAGGCTCCGCACTGACTGGTTCAGCGGCTTGATGACGCTAAAGTTGAAAATGATGCCGCAAAGCATCAGGACGGATACCAAAGAACCCACCATCTGTACCCATTCAACCATATTTCTCACCTCCTAGCCTTTTCGCTGGAACATGTAAACCACGAGGGATGGCTGCATGTTATTGTGCGCCTGACCGTCACCAGCATTTTGTATTGTTATACTGTGAGAGTGTTTGCCATTGGATGATGTTGCCCCCGTCCAAGCTCTTGCAGCTTCGAATTTACCAATCCCCCAGGCCGCACCATCATTATTAGCAATCCCATTTCCACCATGGCTGCCACCATAATAAAAAGCACCCTGAAAATATTTAGCATAGTCACTGTCATCGGTAAAAAATTGACCCGTAATATTCATGCTTCCCCGTGAATGGGTATGTTCCCCATTCTGGCTTATTGTTGCAGCGTGGTTGTGCATTGGCATTTCTGATCCCGCCAGAGGATGTCTTTCTTCGCCCAGCTTCTGTCCTGCAGTATACATGGTGCCACTGTCTGCTGCACCAGCACCGATTAAGCAGCGGCCCATGCCAATCGCTACCCAGGTAGTTCCCGGCCAATAATTGGCTGGATTTTTTCCGTCCATAGAAAGGTAGATAGCGTTCAAAGGAAACGGGCACGCCTGGATCTTAGTTACCGCCTCCTCGTCCATATCGGCGTAGGTGACCTTGCCCCAGCTGCCATTGCTGTGCAGAACCGTGTTCAATTTTCCCGCGGCTGGTGATGGAACCATGCCGCTCTGGCCGGCTGTCTTTTCGCCGCAGCCACTGAAATCAGGCAATGTGATGTCCCTCGTGCCATCAAACAGCACCCGGTGAATCTTCCGTCCCGTCTGCAGTTTCGACGCACTGGCCGCATTGCCGCTGATGCCGCTGGCATGGGCCTTGGCATCGGTCAGATGGGCGTTAATGTCAGCCGCCGTCGCAGAAATCCGCTCATAGAGCCGGGCATCATTGCTGACCAGCTGGGACACGGTCCTGTTCTGCTGATTGAAGACCACCGGGTCTTCCGAAAGATACTGAGGGAAAAGCACATCATAATCCAGCGTATTTTCCACGGCTTCTGTTGGCCGGACTTCCTGCCCGGCCCGGTCCGGAAAATCTGCCGACCACTTCTCCTTGATATACTCAGCCACTTGCCGTCACTCCTTTCCCGGATACGATGGTCGCTGTCGAGAACGTTGCCTCGCCATCCCAACGAATCTTCCCGTTCCAGGAATAGCCCAGATAGATGGCATAGCCCAGATGGGCCGGTTTATAGATGTCGAGCTGGGCAATCAGCTTCGAAAGCGTTCCGGTATCCTTGTCATTCATAATGCAGTACACCTTGAAATAATATTCT
>NZ_QSFA01000045.1 GCF_003467125.1 Megasphaera sp. AM44-1BH | reverse complement strand
CGGCCCGGTCCGTCAAACCAAATCGAATAGAAAAAGGGGCGCTGCACAAACCCCTCGTTTCATGCAGCAGCCTCTATTACACGCCTTATACAAGGCAGGCAATTATTTTGCCGCCGGTTTACGGCGCAGATGGACGGAAAATCCATGGTACAGTTCTTTGAAATATGCCAGACGGACACGCCCCTGTTCATCATAAAACAGCCCATTGTCAGCATATTCCACACCACGGCGTTTGTAGTATGCCATCGCCCGTTCCATATCGCGCGTATCAATACCGATATGGCCTTTTTCACCAGGCAGCGTATTGTAGCACACTTCGACAACAGTACCAACAAAATAAGAGACGCCGGGAATAGTAATCTTTTCCTGATCCAGGAGCGTGCACAAACGGTCTGTCACATCTTCTGCTTCTGCCTGCGTCTTACAATGGATGCCCGTATGGCAGATTTCAAATCCCAGCAGATTGTGTACAGCCTGACGGCAGGTCGCCGTGATACCTGCCCAATCTTTATTCCGTACCATATCGGACGGAGTCATGAAACTGCCACCGACAGCGGCCACATTGGGCAGATCCAGATATTCTGTCATATTATCGAGATTGACCCCGCCAGTAGGCAGGAACTTCATATCATGGAACGGACCAGCCAGCGCTTTCAAGGTTTTGACGCCACCGTACGCAGCAGCTGGGAAGAACTTGCAGACTTCAATTCCCATACCGTTGGCCGCTTCAATATCAGCCGGGCTGACCGTCCCCGGGACGATATCGACACCGTTATCGATGCACCATTGTGTAACGGCAGGATTAAAGGCCGGTGTGACGATAAATTCTGCTCCCGCCTTGACGGCTGCATCGGCCTGATTAACATTGTGCACGGTGCCAGCACCGACGAGGAGTCCCGGCACATGCTGACGCATAGCACGAATGGCATCCAGGCAGGCATCGGTACGGAATGTAACTTCTGCTACAGGCACGCCGCCATCGACCAGTGCCTGTCCAAACGGAACAGCATCGGCTGCATCGTCAATGACAACGAGTGGAACAAGACCAATTTCAAACATCATTTTCATATTTTCACTAATCATACCATTTCCTCCTTATTCGGCACGTTCCTGAAATTCCTGCAACTGGCTGCGCGTAGGCAGGCCTTCATTATCACCGGCTACCTGGATCTGCAGAGCCCCGATAGCCGCACCACGCCGTGCCGCATCGTACAGGGATAATCCGTCGAGCAGACCGCTTGTAAATCCCGCGGCAAATCCGTCACCGGCCCCGACGGTATCGACAATGTGATCGACATGATAGCTGGGTACATAGTGTTCTTCCTCTGCTGTGCAGACATAAACGCCGTCACTGCCGCCAAGCTTGACCGCCACAGTCTTTACCCCATGATCAAGGTAGAACCGGCCAACAGCTTTCTCATCGGAAAGCCCCGTAATACGCCGCGCTTCACTCAGGCCAGGCAGCACGATATCGGCTTTGAGGGAAAAGTCCCGTATTGTTCCGCACATAGTCTGTTCATCAGGCCAGAGCATAGGCCGGAGATTCGTATCAAAGGACACGGGAACGCCGTTCTGATGCGCTTCTTCCATCAGAAATGCGATGGCCTGACGGCAATTATCCGATAAGGCCAGAGGAATCCCTGTCACATGCAGGAGCTGTACACCCTGCCAGTCGATGCCGGTGAAATCCGCCGCCGTCAGATGAGTAAATGCCGTATTGCGCCGGATATTAGCGACTTTCGGGTCACCGCTGGACACTTTTTCCTTCATCTGAAATCCCGTCATATACGCATCATCGACCTGCACATACGTGTCGTGAATATGATTTTCCCGGAGAAAATTACAGATGCATGTCCCAAAGGGATCATTTCCCACTCGGGACACATAATAAGCATCAAACCCAAGGCGGGCCATACCGACAATATAATTTAATTCTGCGCCGCAGACATGGCGTTCAAAATGCTTCACCTGGTCCAGCGTACCTTCACTTTCTGCAACGAGAAGCCCCATCGCTTCCCCGATGGTCAGGACTTTACCCATCCTAACAGCCTCCTTTATTACGGATATATTATTTTTACTGTATTCCTCTGTTTATACTACCATGGCGGCAGGGAAACATCAATTCTCCTACCGCCACGAAGTGCCAATATTTTTCTAACATACTAGAATTTATGTTAGTTTTGTGTTATAAAAAATCACGATCCGTTTACCATTTCCCGGATATGAGCCCGGACGCCTATAGCGCCCATGCGGGCCAGATGCGCTGTCACCACCTGGGAAAAGCCGGGAATCGCCGTCAGATCTTCACCCCACCAATCCGCCTGCTTCAGGACTGCCGTAACGTATCCGGCATCGGGCATTGCTGCATGAGAAGCAATAAATGCCAGACGGTCTGCATCATCGCGGATAGGATAGGTATCGCTGCCACGATGCCCGATGAGGCAATCATCGCCTTTGTCTTCAGAACGGTAAAAGGCCAGCAATGCCGCCATAGAATAGGTCAGCCACCGCGGCAGTTTCCCTGTGGCAGCCAGGCTGTCTTTCAGCGATGGCAGGATACGCGCTTTCCATTTGGATGTCGAATTGAGAGAAATCGCCAGGAGCTCATGATGGACAAAAGGATTTTCAAACCGTTCAAATACAGCATCAGCAAATGACCGGACAGCATCCGGTGCCATTGATACCGTAGGCAGGATTTCCCCATAGACCGTCTGTTCCAGTGACGGTCGTATATCTTTATCAGCCATGCACTGGCCCACATATTCCAGGCCAGCCAGATAGGCCCCGAGGACCATCGATGTATGAGCCCCGTTCAGGATGCGTACTTTTCGTTCTTTGTATACTGTAATATCTGGTGCAAAAACTGTCTGGAAATAGGTCGAAGTAAAAGGCAACCGTTTTTCCAGTCCCGGATTTTCAACAGCCCAGAGAGCAAATGGCTCAGCTACATCGAGCAGCTCATCTGTATAGCCTAATTCTTTCTGAATGGCCTGTGCCGTTTGTTCGTCAGGATATCCCGTTACGATGCGGTCTACAAGGGTATCCGTAAACTGGCATGCCTCGTCAAGCCACTGCAGAAAATCAGCCGGAAGGTTCCAGAGCGCGGCATACTGATTGACACATGAACGCAAAGTCCGGCCATTATGGTCGATCAGTTCGACCGGCAGGATAATCAGCCCTTTGTCTTCTGCCCCGTTAAAATACTGATAGCGCGCAAAGAGGAACTGGGTCAGTTTGGCAGGATAGGTCCGTGGCGGCCGGTCTTCCAGTTTATCATCGGAAGAAAAAATGATTCCCCCATCGGTCGTATTCGACGTGATATATTCCAGCGTGTCGAGCCGGGCCAGTGCCATGTAGGCATCATAATCCGCAACGGGTGAAAGGACATCATCAATACAGGTAATGACCCGGTTCGATACCACCTTCCGGCCATCCTGCTGGCCCTGGAGCCGCACCATATAGAGGTTTTTCTGCCGTGTAAAACCCTCAGGCCGTCTGGCAGCCCGTGGTGTCACGATAACCACATTTCCATCGAAGCCTTGTTCCTCATTGGCCACATCAATCGCATAATCCACAAATGCCCGCATAAACCGGCCTTCTCCGAACTGCAGGACCCGGACGGGATGCCGGCTGTGGGTAAAGCAGGATTCAATAGATTTCATCATTTACACCTTTCCTTCCAACGAAACAAAACGAGGCTGCCCCATATGAACTGCTCCCCGTCAAGAGGACAATAAAAAATATAAGATTTTTT
>NZ_QSFA01000044.1 GCF_003467125.1 Megasphaera sp. AM44-1BH | reverse complement strand
ATTTAGATAGCTTGCAGCGGATTTACCAACGGCCAATGCTACATCACTCTCGCGTAGGCCCGTTTCTTCATTGACGGCACCTGGGTCGGGATGCCCGTTCGGCGCATGGCCGGGGTTCAGGAATACTTTCATTGCTTTTCTTCTCCTTTCTGATGAACAGCGGTTTTCACGGTCCCGCCGATGTAACCGAGCAAGCCAGAAGCGATGGACATGGCCAGCTCGTTGAGGGCATAAAAAATCGCCAAGATCAGTGCCATGACCAGCCCGATGACGACTATGCAATCAGGGATATTCACTTTTTCAAACATACTTACGCTACCACCTTAATCTGTAGTGTCACTTCTGCATTCGATTCCGAACGCTCTTTTAAATAAGTGTATAAAGTATCAGAAATTTTCCCAGACATTGTTGCCCCTAAATCTGTGTCTATATTATATGTCAAGTCTATGATTTCCTTGATCCCCGTTCCCGTTGTGACTTCAGCCTTACAGGCAGCATAGCGCTGTTCTTCTTTTACCAGGAATATCATCCCTTTATTATCCGCATCCTCGGCAACAACAATCCCTTCTATCTTAGGACTGTCCGGACTCTGCGCTAAGGTCATCAGCAGACTTCCTAAAAGGAACTGTGAGCCTTGTCCTTGCAGTGTAAGGTTCACAGTCGTAAAGGGACTGGTGGGAATCAAAACTGCATCCGTGGCACTGACAATCATGCCATCACTAATCGGCATAGACGCAGAAGCATATTGATGATTCGAACTGACAGTGCCCTGTTCTTTACCATTAACTGTGATTTTCCCGACGTAATAATCATTGTCTGCTTTTAGGGTAATATCGAGCATATTTTGATATTCTGTAGCATACACAGCATTTCTATCCGTATCATATTGCATCGATAACTCTGGATGATTGCAGGTAATCGTAATTTTTTGATGGTCTTTTTGCACCAGGGTTATTTTCTTCCGGGTATCCACACCAACAGATACGTTCGCTGTCCCTTCCACCAGTTCCCCATCGGCCGTATAGAACTTTTTTCCCCGAGCAACATCTCCAATTTCGGCTGTCGTATCGGACACTTCACAAAACCTTGCTTTGCCTCCCGCTGTAAGGGGTAATAATATGGATGGAACTTCCGTGTAATTAGCTCCCGCAATCTTAACATCCACTTTCATGGCTCAGTCCTCCTATTCAATGGTCAGCACTTTGGTCAGACTATCCTGGGATACTGCTACAGAGGTCAAGGAACCTGTCACTTTCGCTCCGTTAATATAGGCGGTTTTACCCGACACAATAGTACTCGCAGCTGCGGTAGCATCTGCCGTATCCACCACACTAGCCTTGCCAGCTACTCCCAGAATCGTCACACCTGCCTTGATGTTATCCGCGACCAGCTTGGCTTGTTCCTCGTTCGTGATGGTAACTGCGCCTTTGCCATTATGGTAGCCTGCCGGGATAGTATACGAACCGTCCACCTTGCCAATACGGCCACTGACAGCCCCATTATCTGGCATAGAGCCTGTCACTGAACCGGTTCCCAAGAATGCAGTTTTCCCATTCAGGATATCCACAGATACTGCAGTCGCCCCCGTTGTATCATAAAAAGTGGCGGCTCCCTCTCCTTCTGCTAGTGGAATCGAAACTTGAGGGACTTCTGCATACACTACGGAATTGATTTTTACATTTTTCGCCATGATGTTATTCTCCTTTACTCAACCTTTAACTCATATCCATTGAAGCTAATTCTGCCATAGTTCGACGGAATGGCAGCTACCGTAACCCGCTGCAAGGCATCGTAGCCCGCATCTGGTCGGATGATTTGTTTCTCTTTATTAGGAATGACCACTTTTTTTTGATAATTTCTGGAAGGTACCACCGGCACGGATAGAATCCCTTGCAGAGTATTTATTCCCTTTACAGTGCCTTTATACTTATCCATGGGTTGTTACCTCTCCCGTTATAATAAACGGACTGGGTGGAATGATTGTGTCTGTATACCCAGAGTCCAGCACCAATTCCACATCATACCAATAGGTTCCAAATGGAAGCTGTGCTGTATCTTCTGGTATCAGGATCAGAACACAGTTATTTTCTCGGCGCAGAATACCACTATCCAGATGCTTTTCTATCACTGTCTTTTCATCTGAAAGCTCCCGCTTAACGGTAAAAGTAAGCTGATCATCCGGACCTGGGATAAAGATGGCACCTGTCACCCGGTCCCGAATAATCAGCGTGATTTCAGCAGAATCCCCTCTTGTCAAAAAGAGCCGGTTTCGAATGACCGAAAAACCCATTCTATCACCTCCTACTCATTCTGCCGTTGCTCAATCACATCCAGGCGATGCTGCACGTGCCCCGTAGCTTCTTCCACCCGGGACAACCGCTCTGCCATCTGCTGTCGTTTGGATTCCGTATCGGATAGTTGCCTGCGCAGATGATCAATGCACTCCTGCAGGCTCCGTACTGATTGATTTAAGGGTTTGATGACGCTGAAATTGAAGATAACGCCGCAGAGCATCAGGACCGATACCAGAGATGCGGCCATCTGTAACCATTCAGCCATATTTCTCACCTCCTATCCCGTCCGCTGAAACATGTACACGACAATGGACGGCTGCATATTGTTGTGGGCTGTACCGCCCCCAGCATTTCCTGTATCAAAGGTATGCGCATGTTCTCCATTCCATGACGTATTCCCTGACCAGGTGCGGGAAGCACGAAATTCTACGACTACGCCATCTTCATCACCCTCATATCCAGATTTAGCATCATATCTGGCAATTCCGCCTGGATAAAAGGAGCCCCCCGGCGCAGGTAACCCCTGTTGGCCACGCACGGCGTCATCTCCCCCAAAGTTCCCCCATATTTCCATGTCCCCTCGGTTATGATTATGTCCACCACTTTTAGCCGTTGAACCACTATGCTTGTGAATCGGTATTTCCGCCAGGGTATTGGTGTGCTTCTCTTCGCCCAGCTTGTCCCCGGCCTTGTACATGGTCCCGCTGTCTGCTGCCCCGGCCCCGATCAGGCACCGCCCCATGGCAAAGGCCACCCAGGTCGTACCCGGCCAATACGTTGCGGGATTCTTCCCGTCCGTAGAAATGTAGATGGCATTGACAGGGAACGGACAAGCCTGGATCTTTGCCACAGCCTCTTCGTCCATATCCGCATAAGTGACCTTACCCCAGCTGCCGTTGCTATGCAGGACCGTATTCAGCTTCCCCGCAGCCGGTGACGGGACCATGCCGCTCTGGCCTGCTGTCTTCTCACCGCAGCCGCTGAAATCCGGCAGGGTGATGTCCCTCGTGCCATCAAACAGCACCCGGTGAATCTTCCGTCCCGTCTGCAGTTTCGACGCACTGGCCGCATTGCCGCTGATGCCGCTGGCATGGGCCTTGGCATCGGTCAGATGGGCGTTAATGTCAGCCGCCGTCGCAGAAATCCGCTCATAGAGCCGGGCATCATTGCTGACCAGCTGGGACACGGTCCTGTTCTGCTGATTGAAGACCACCGGGTCTTCCGAAAGATACTGAGGGAAAAGCACATCATAATCCAGCGTATTTTCCACGGCTTCTGTTGGCCGGACTTCCTGCCCGGCCCGGTCCGGAAAATCTGCCGACCACTTCTCCTTGATATACTCAGCCACTTGCCGTCACTCCTTTCCCGGATACGATGGTCGCTGTCGAGAACGTCGCCTCGCCATCCCAGTGGATCTTCCCGTTCCAGGAATAGCCCAAATAGATGGCATAGCCCAGATGGGCCGGCTTGTAGATGTCGAGCTGGGCAATCAGCTTCGAAAGCGTTACGGTATCCTTGTCATTCATAATGCAGTACACCTTGAAATAATATTCT
>NZ_QSFA01000043.1 GCF_003467125.1 Megasphaera sp. AM44-1BH | reverse complement strand
AAAATTGGACTAGGGGTGACCACACCACAAAATCTGGACTAATACCAAAATAAATTCGCTCTGATTATATCCCCGTTTCCGAAGCCTCGTCAGGGACAGTGGAACGGGAACAGCTATATCCGTACGGATTTCATCCATCCAGGGAAAACGGGATAACAAATACAGACATGCTGCCTCATATTGGAATTTCCGTTCATATTTAATCTGCTGCAGAATACGCCGTATATGGCCTCTGTAGTCAGTCAGGGCATAACATCCGTCAAGGTGATTACGTCGGCTGCCATTAACGAGTCTGGGATGCCATACAGACTGAAAGCAAAGGGAACACCATGTACCGTGGCTGCTGACAGACCGGCCACAACCGGGACAACGCGGTGGAAACAAAATAGTATGCAACCAGTTCATCAAGTGATTTCCTCCTGACGTATCCGCTCTGCCAGCAGCGTATGACGCTGACTGGTCCGTACGTTCTGCACGGCCCTTTCCAATGCCCGTTTCGTCCCTACCAGTATTACCTTTCGTTTTGCTCTGGTCACTGCCGTATACAAGAGATTCCGCTGCAGCATGATAGCATGGCTGTTGACCAGTGCCATAATGACAACCTGATATTCGCTTCCCTGGCTTTTATGGACCGTAATGGCATATGCCAGCGTTATTTCGTCCAGTTCCGGTCCTTCATATTTGACATCGTGTTCCGGATATCGGACATATACGGTCTTATCGGTTACAGCAAACACTTCTCCTATGTCACCGTTGAATACGCCTTTTTCGTAATCATTTTGCTTCTGCATTACTTTATCGCCAGTTCGATACACTGTATGTCCATTTTTTAATTCTGATTTTCCCGGTGCCGGAGGATTTGTCGTTTCCTGTATCAGTGCATTCAGGTGATCGACACCGCAATCCTGGCGGTACATAGGCGATACCACTTGTACAGCAAATTTATCGCCCGTTTCAGATGACTCGGATTCATATAACCGGCTGATGATTTCTGCTCCCTGGCTTTCACTGTCAATAGCAACAAAACGAAACTCTTCATCTTCATTGACGACGGGCATCCGGCCGTAATTGATGAGATGAGCATTGGTCACGATACGGCCGCCTTCCCGCTGCCGGAAAATCGTATCCAGCCGGATAACCGATACGCGGCCGGAACGGATAATATCATGCAGGACGGACCCGGCGCCGACAGACGGAAGCTGGTCGGCATCCCCGACCAAAATAACACGGCAGGCCGGCGGTAATGCCTGGAAAAGGTGATACATCAGGCTCATGTCCAGCATCGATACTTCATCGACGATGACCAGATCGGCCTTGAGGAGATTCGTTTCATTATATTCAAATACCTGCATACGGCCATGGAATCCCATGGGGACCAGCAGACGGTGAATCGTCAGTGCTTTTCGTTCAGTCGTCTCCGAAAGGCGTTTAGCTGCCCTGCCCGTCGGAGCACATAAGATGATGCGCAATTGTTCCTGTTCAGCCAGACTGATGATCGTCTGCACGACCGTCGTCTTGCCCGTTCCCGGTCCGCCAGTAATGACCAGCAGTCCTGACTGCAGAGATGCTTCCACTGCTTCTCGTTGTTTTTCTGCCAGTTCAAAATGGCAGATATCCTGCCAGCGGTCCAGAAATAACTGAACCGGCGTATGGATAGACAGCGGCTTCATTTCCGACATATACTGGATCCGTCTGGCAATGTCACATTCTTCATCATACATTTCCGGAATATAAATATAGGTTCCGCTGCCGTAATCAGCCGATATCAGCTGGCCTATGTCAAGGGCCTCTTCCAGAATATTCCGTAACTGCAATGGCTCTGCACGAAGAACAGCAGCAGTCCGGCGGATCAACTCCGTATCAGGGATGCAGACATGCCCATTGCCCGTCATTTCAGAAAGTACATAGGTCATACCGGCTGCCAGACGCTCGTCTGATGCCGGGTCCATGCCAAAAGCAATGGCCATCTGATCTGCCGTTTTAAACCCGATTCCTTCGATTTCCAGAATCATCCGGTACGGTTCATGTTCCAGTACATATTGGGTATCACTGCCATATTTCTGTACCAGGCGGGAAGCGAAGCGTCCGGAAATACCGTGTGTTTCCAGGCAAATAGCAATGTCATTCACTTCTTTTTCTTTGCGGAACGAATCCGTTATATCCGCCAGTTTCTTTCTGCCAATGCCCTCTATTTCCAGGAGACGCTGTGGTTCTTTCTCCAATACCTCCATAGCAGCACTGCCAAAGGCTTCGACGATGCGATGTGCCAGAGACGGTCCTATCCCCTTGACAGCCCCCGATGCCAGGAATCGCTCCATCCCTTCCTCCGTATCGGGAACCAGGCGTTTCCAGCATCCTGCCTGATACTGTCTGCCATACCGGCGGTGCTCTGTCCAGCGTCCCTGGACCTCCAGCCGGTCACCTACCAGAGGCTTACTACCATTTCCCGTCACGGTAACGACAGAATCATCATCTTCGCGGCGCAGTCGGAATACGAGATAATCCGAATCGGGTGCTTCAAACAAAATGCGTTCTACGACGCCTTGTAATGTATTACGTTCCTTCGTCATAGCATTATTCCATACGTTTTCGTTCATAATTCTTACTTTCATCCATGATACACCGGTAAATCGTCTGCAAATAGGAAGCCAAATCTTTATCTGCTGCCAGTCCGGCGATTTTATCCAGGACAGCCCGTTCCCGCCGGGGATCGTATATTTCCAAATGATGTTCTTTTTTATAGGCAGCTACCTGGGCAACGATTTTCATCCGTTCCTCCAATAGCTTCGTCAATTCCTGATCCAGCCGGTCAATCTCACGACGACACGTTTCCAGTTCCATACCCTATCACTCCTAAAAAAGTTGTCCAGCCGGCTGGGGATTCCATTGCTCATATAGTAACCAGACCAGCACAATCAGTAAAATAATAGTCAGGCTCCCCCGCCACCATGGAGAAAACAGGACCCGTTGCACAAATGTAACGGCTCTTTCGGCAGTAATCTTGTATTGGATTTCTTCTCCTTTGTTCAGCAGACAGAAATCCCTGGCAATTCCGTCTCGAATAATAGTCCCATTGCAATGTATCGTAACAATACAATGATGGGCATATAAGACGCGCGCCAGGTTGATGAGCCACTGTTTCAGGTGGTTCAGGAACAGCGAATCTGCGCAGGCACTCCGATAGGCAAACAGGCTGATTGTTGTTTCCATAATACCTTCCTGTATGTCATGACGGATAAACGGAAAATCCTCCTGTAATATAGAGATCATCTGGTTAACCGTCTGTTTCAATTCCGGAGTCAGCGTAAACAACCGGCCTCTTGATTCAGAAGCCAGATTTAGTTCGCCAGCCAGCGTAATATAAGATGAGCCATAATAATGACGGATTTTTTTTATCATATTCCTGCCATTCCTCCTGCACTATAACCGGGATCCACATTTGGGACAATAAACGCTGTCATCAGGCACCTTGCTTCCACAGTGCTTACAAAATCGGGGAGACGGGCTGCCACTTAATTCCCGTTTGTCCTCCTGCTGTATTTCTTCAGGTTCTTTTCCTTCCAGATGGTCGATCCGGTGTTCCATATGGTCCATCCGCGAATGCATATCTGCCTCAGAAACAGCCACTCGTTCCTTCAGCATGCCATTTTCTCTGCGGCTCCGTTCGAGTTCCTGTTCAATAGATAAATCCTTCATGACAGCCAGTACGATGGCGGCCAGCACAGGACTGATCAACAGAGCGGCCAGAGTCCAGATGATTCCGTTGCGTCCCCGGTGGCTGGCCCATATCCCGACGAGAACGGCAAAAATAATATATGCGATAAAAGACATATCCATTCACCTTCTGTATACAAAGTATCATACGTGCTATGTTATCTATTATACGTTAAATCGGCATGAACAGCAAACTATCTGTAAAAGAAGCTTTACCATGATGGGCACGTATCCTATCTATATATTAGACAGATGAAATTGTATACGTTAAAATGTATACTATAAAAAGAACACTCCCATTGCTATCATGCATAAATTTCTGTATAATAGAATTTATTGGGGTGTTCTTATACAATTACATATAAAGGTAGTGATTTCATGCAAGAAGAACAGCACGAAGAAGGCCTGCGACGAAGTCTGAAAGCACGTCATATGAATATGATTGCCATTGGCGGTGCCATCGGGACAGGACTTTTTGTAGCCGGTGGGGAAACGGTCAGCACAGCCGGGCCAGGAGGTGCTCTCGTCGCCTATTCCCTGATTGGTATCATGGTCTACTTTCTCATGACCAGCCTGGGAGAAATGGCGGCATATCTGCCTGTCAGCGGTTCATTTGAAACGTATGCAAACCGCTATGTAGACAAGTCGCTTGGGTTTGCCCTGGGATGGAATTACTGGTTCAACTGGGCGATTACTGTGGCAGCTGAATTAGTAGCAGGCGCACTGATCATGAAATACTGGTTCCCGGATATACCGGCAGCCATCTGGAGCGGAATTTTTCTTATCGTATTATTTACATTGAATTACCTCTCTACCCGCTCATATGGCGAAAGCGAATTCATTTTTGCCGGCATAAAGGTGCTTACGGTACTCGTATTCCTTTTTGCCGGTACTCTTCTGATTCTCGGTCTCGGGCCGGAACCATCACCGGGATTTACGAACTGGACCATCGGTGATGCACCATTTGTCGGCGGCTTTACCGCCATGTTAGGCATTTTCATGGTAGCCGGCTTTTCATTCCAGGGAACCGAAATGATAGGTATTGCTGCAGGTGAAAGTGAAGACCCGGAAAAAAATGTCCCCCGCGCCGTCAAATCAATTTTCTGGCGTATCCTGCTCTTTTATTTAGGGGCATTTATCGTAATCGGTTTTCTTATTCCCTACACGGATCCGAATTTACTGAATACAGAAATTGAAAATATTTCTGTGAGTCCCTTTACTCTGGTATTCGAACGGTTCGGCCTGGCAGCCGCTGCATCTGTCATGAATGCAGTCATCCTGACTGCAGTATTATCGGCAGGCAACTCTGGCCTGTATGTATCGACCCGGATGTTGTATGCCATGGCAGAAACAGGACAGGCTCCTAAATGCTTCCTGAAACTAAATAAACGAGGAGTACCATCCAACGCCCTTTTTGCTACTGTCGTTTTTGGGCTGGCCGCTTTTCTGACCTCACTCATTGGTGAAGGCAAAGCATACGACTGGCTGGTTAATATCAGCGGTATGGCTGGATTTATCACCTGGATTGGTATTGCCATCTGCCATTACCGTTTCCGTCGTGCCTATGTCGCACAGGGCAAGGATCTGAAAGACCTCCCGTACCGCGCAAAATGGTTCCCCTTTGGTCCGCTTCTGGCGTTATTGATGTGCATCATCGTCACAGCAGGCCAGAATTATTCAGCCTTTACCGGAGCGGAAATAGACTGGTACGGTGCCAGTGTCGCCTACATTGGCATTCCCGTATTTTTAGCCGTCTTCCTCTGGCATAAAGCAAAAAATCATACGCGCCTTATTCCATTAAAAGACGTGAATCTTTCCCGTGAAGGAAATGCGCGGATTAAACCGTAACAAAAAAGGATGTAACGAAATAACACAGATATTTCGTTACATCCTTTTTATATACATCTATTCATCTTTCAGTTTCCGTAGTCAGTTTATGATACGCACATAATGCAAGACGGCCTTCACGGACAGCGTCCCGCAAAGAGGTAAAACGATTGGAAACGTCTTTTACATCAGGTTCATACATCATATGAAGCATGCGGACAGCTACCCGGCGGTCAGAGAGACCATTCAGGCAATCCCAGCGTTCATCAGCTGTTTCTCCCAGGTCACATTGTGAATAACAAACCAGCTCATCTCCGGCTTTCAGACGGCGCAACAGGAGGCTTCTGGCAGGATGATCAGGATGACTCAGACTCGCATCCTCAATAATCATGTGTTCCTTCTTTACGCCAGCACGCAATAACTCCTTCTGCTGCGGCAAATTCTGTTGAAACTCCATAAAAAATGAAGGATTTACGCAAGTGTATCCATACTTCATATCTATTCACCTGACTAACCAAAAAGAATAGGAATCATACAATATAAAAGCAGCTCATACAAAATGCATGAGCTGCCTGTGGTGACCCGGTAGGGAT
>NZ_QSFA01000042.1 GCF_003467125.1 Megasphaera sp. AM44-1BH | reverse complement strand
TGTGGTTACGCGATATTTATTTGTTCAAAAAGTTGTAAACTGCTGTTTCATTATACAATTAGCCAATATAAAAATTCTCGAGAATACTCCTTTTATTCCTATTTTACCTATTATTATCAGACTTTTCTGTACAACAATGATTTTCCGGAGAAAAATATGCTATCATGAAAGATAGGAACTAACAGAAAGGAGATCTATCCCTATGAACTTCAATTTTTCACAACTCTTAGACCTCAAGGGCGACTCGGCCCCATTCTCTGAAATCCGACAGCGGATCGCGTCCGATGCTTCGGTGAAAGGCGCAAATCTCGTCATTCTAATCACCGCAATCCTCATTGCGTCCGTCGGCCTCAATATGAACAGCACCGCAGTCATCATCGGTGCCATGCTCATTTCCCCTTTAATGGGTGGCCTTGTCGCAACAGGCTACGGAATGGCAACCTATGACATGCAATTTATCAAGGATTCGATGGTAAAGCTTGGCTTCCAAGTCTCCTTCGCCTTGATTACCTCGGCGATTTATTTTTCTCTTTCGCCCATCAGCGATGCATCTTCCGAACTCTTAGCGCGCACATCCCCGACCATCTGGGACGTTATCATCGCACTAGCAGGCGGTATCGCTGGCGCCATTGGTAACACCCGAAAAGAAAAAACGAATGTCATTCCAGGCGTTGCTATTGCCACGGCCTTGATGCCACCGCTTTGCACCGCAGGCTACGGCATCGCCACGCATTCTTCTACCTTCGTACTTGGCGCGCTCTACCTGTTCTTTATCAACGCATTCTTTATCACGCTTTCCGCATTCTTAGTCTTCAAGGTGCTGCGCGTACCGGCATCGACGACGGTCAACGAAAGCCACATGCAATACCAGCGGACCATTCTCCTAATCGCGGGCATCGTCATCACCATCCCTAGCATTTACATGGCCTATCTAACAGTCAACGACAACATCCGCGATACGCAGATCAAAACGTTTATAGCAAAAGAAGTCGCCTCTGAAAAAGTGAGTGCCGTATCGTATGCCTTCAAAGATGGACTCTTAACGGTCGATCTCATTGGAACACCACTAACCGAGGATCAGGTGGCAGAACTCCAGGCCTCGATGCAGTCGTATTCCAAACTGACAGATGCCAAGTTACACATCGTGCAAGGCAATGTAAACACCATCGGTCAAAAAGAGATTCAACGAATCATCACGAACCGGATCGAAGGACTGGTTGCCAACGATAAAGGAAAATCCTATAAAGAGCTCGCGAGACTTTATTATCCGGCCTACCAAACACAGCAAAGCGATGAACAAATCACCGTTGCTATGAATGCTCAGCTCCCTGCGCTATTTCCACAAATTGTTGCCGCCCAAGGCAGCACCATGCCCGCCCACAGTACGGACGCAAGCACATCAGGCAGTCAATCACAACAATTTCTTGCAAAACTCACTGTCTCGGCCCCACTTTCCCCGACCGATGCCGCGAAGATCCAGCAATGGCTCAAAACACAGACCGACAGCCCTGTTTCGCTCATCGTACAAATGCAAGGACAGGATAGCAGTTTCTACGGCAATGGCATTGCTTGGGAATAAACCGTTCCAGCTTCCGTTGGTAGAAGAACCGCCTCTGAAACACTGCCTCGGACGCGCTTTGCGGTCATGACTGCAAAGCCGCACATCTTGTAGACATTGTAGTTTCGCAAGAACTGGCTGACATGGAATTCGGCAAAGAATTGACGAATCTTGGAAGATGATACTTCACATGAGTGATGATATTGTACAATATTCATGGCATAAGCCTTCCGTTTGTGTTGTGGATTTTCGTTACTTTTATTATACAAAACGGAATGAGTTCATGCTATTTTTATTTCGCGGATTACTAATAAAGATAAATCAGCGGGGTATCAACTGTGAAGCTTAAGTTAATAATATATGAATGCTATACATTAACATACTGTACTCCGTTTTCCCGGAAAGTCATGTCGTTTCTCTCTTGCATTTCCAAATATCCATTTATGCTTTGATTTCTGTGCCATCTTTAAAAGTCACCCAAATATCATCTTTCTCATTTACAGTAATGAAATCTACCAAACTGCACCACAGTCTTTTATCAAAAATGCTAATAAATTCCTGTTTCTGTAAATTTTCAATAAATCTTTCTAGCTGCTGGCCCCTACTTGTACGCTGTTTCATGGTATCGCAAATCTGGTCATACTTTATTTTTATTTTTTCATAGCGGTTAACTAGCTCGCTGTACTCTTGGTTATATTGCACTTGATCCTGTGTCAAGCAAGCATTTTCGGAGATGAGTTGCTGAACCCGTTCTGCTAACAGGTTCATATTGAATTCTAATGCGTTTCGTTTCTTTTCCAAATCTGTAGTATCAACTAGGCGAATCTTTAACAGAATAATATTGCTAAGGATCTCATCTTTATTCTTGATAAGTTGATTGACTGCTCGGACAAATATATTTTCTATCTCATTTTCAGTCAGATGTGGCGTCTTACAATGTCTCTTGAACTTATCATTACAGCGATATACGGTCTGGCGGTATTTATCAGTCGAGTGCCAAACTTTGGCTCCGTACCAACTGCCGCACTGTCCACATTTGATTTTGCTGGAGAAAATGGAGATACCGCTATGACGAATTTTACTATTTTTTCTCTTCCGCATCTCTTCCTGTACCAAGTCAAATACCTGTGGACTGATAATAGCCTCATGGTTATTTTGCACATAATATTGCGGTACTTCCCCTTCGTTCCTCTTACTTTTTTTCGTAAGAAAGTCCACCGTAAATTTCTTTTGAAGCAACGCATCACCTTTGTACTTTTCATTCATGAGAATACTTCGCACCGTGTTGGGTCTCCATATTTTGCACCTCGCAGGTGTTGGAATCTTTTGCTCTGTCAATTTCTTTGCAATAGAATGAAAGGTGTACCCGCTAAGATATAAACGATAAATCAGTTTTACTGTTTCTGCCTGCTCTTTATTCACTACCAGATTGCCGTCCGCTCCCCTGTCATAACCAAGAAAATGACTGAATGCCAAACTGACCTTCCCATCAGCAAACCGTTTCCGATGTCCCCAAGTGACATTTTCTGATATACTCCTACTTTCCTCCTGTGCTAGGGAACTCATAATAGTAATAAGAAGTTCACCTTTGGCGTCTAGTGTCCAGATGTTTTCTTTTTCAAAGTAGATTTCGACCCCGTTATCTCTCAACTTACGTACGATTGTCAAGCTATCCACCGTATTCCGCGCAAAACGGCTGACCGATTTCGTAATGATAAGGTCAATTCTGCCATCCATTGCATCACGAATCATACTTTTAAAGCCTTCCCTATGCAAGGTATTTGTCGCTGAAATTCCTTCATCCGTGTACATCCCAGCGAATTCCCAGTCGCTGCGTCCCTTTATATAATTTGTATAATAGTCAACCTGTGCTTCATAACTTGTAAGCTGTTCATCCCGGTCGGTTGAAACGCGTGCATACCCGGCGACCCTTCTCTTTTTCTGGCTATGAATAGGTTTTTCTGTGTAATTCTGTAGTGTAGCTGGTATGACCTGCACTTTTTTCATGGCAATTGCACCTCTTTATTTTCTCCAGAATAAAACCGGAACAACAGGGTCCGATTCTTCTGAACCTCAATCCATTCCACCTGTTCCCGAAATTTTTGCTCATCAAATGTAGATTCGCCAAGAAGGGCTGCCGCTGTTTTTTTCAGCCAATCTTCTTGGATGCCGCTAGTGTGGACACATTTATATTTGTTCCGACTCCGCCAATACGCTACTCTTCTATTTTTACGTGTTTCCAAACAACGGACAAATTTCACATCACAAGTCGGGCAAAAGATACGTTCTGAAAAGGCACTATAACGGCTGGACAGTCCACTTTTACGGTATTGGACCATTCTTTGCTGTACTTGTTCCTTCCGTTTCTCCGTCCACATATCCTTTAACGCTGTCGATTTCCATGGCTGCTTAATAACCTTGCCGTCCTTTAAGTAAAATAGCAAGGAATGATAAGCCGGCACCACTATTTTCTCTACCCTCTGTAAAAACTCAGTCTTATCAAAAATTGCCATTTCAAGCGCACTCATACAAGCGCGTTCAAGAGCAGGCTGTGGAATGGCACCATAGGCTCCGCACCGTTCCTCCGCTTTTCCTTTATTTGACAGGCACGACCAATATTCACTCGGTTTGCCTTTGTACTTTCTTATGTTATGGATGTAGCTCTTTCCACAAATACCGCACTTGATGATTCCTGTAAAGCAGGATGTGTTTAGGAAATTTCTGGCATATCCGCCACGTTGCTTTCCCGCCTCCTTACGCCATGCCATCTCTTCCTGAACCTGATTGAATGTCGCTGCATCAATAATGGCCTCATGATGATTTTCCACTACATACTTATCCTTTTCTCCATGGTTTATGACCTGATGTTTGGTAATTGGATCTATTACGAAGGTCTTTTGAATGACCAGGTTTCCTTTATATACAGGATTCTGCAACATCTGCTTTATAGTAGAATCCTGAAATAGGTTGCCGTACATCGTATGAGCTCCGATATTGGCAAGCTCTCGCTGTATATCTCTTCGCGTTTTCCCTGCTAAATACCCCTTAAAGACTCTCCGAACAATCGCTGCTTCCTCATTCTGGATAACTAGTTCTCCATCTTTCCATCGGTACCCATAAATGAAGAACTTTGCATGGGGAATTCCTTTTTCGTATTTCTTTTGAAACCTCCACTTGATATTGTCGCTGATAGAGCGGCTTTCTTCCTGAGCAAAGGAGGCAAGGATTGTCAGCATCAGCTCTCCATCACCACTTAGGCTACAAATGTTTTCTTTTTCAAACCAGACTTCGACACCAATCTCTTTTAGGTGCCGAACCGTCTTAAGCAGGTCAACCGTGTTACGTGCAAACCGCTGGATGGATTTCGTAAGAATAATATCAATTTTTCTAGCTTCTGCATCTGCAAGCATACGTTGAAACTCTTTTCTCTTAATAATCTTTGTTCCAGTAATACCATAATCAGCATATACCCCCGCATATTCCCACGCAGGATTTTTCTGTATCAATGAACTGTAATAGCTAATCTGAGCCGATAGGGAATGCTGCATTCTCTCTGACTCTACAGAGACTCGGGCATAGGCAGCAACCCGCTTCCGTTTGGAAATTTCGGTAACCTTCTGTTCTATTTTCCACATTTTCTTTTCCATAGTTGAGCCCTCCTTCCAACTATATATATCACTCTAACCAGTAGAATTATCAAGTGTATAGCCCTCCGAAAAACGGTTGATATTTATGAAGCATTTCCTTCTTGAAGGACTGGTACTCCTTCTTGGTAATAAGTTTATCATTCAACATTTTCCTTGCCAGATTTATCGTTACCTGAAAAGTTATTTCATTAAAAAATAACTTCTTATCCATGGCGGACACCTCCGAACCGGTAAGCAATATAGCAAGCATGAGAGCAGAACTTCCGATGACTATTGCCATAGACAGTGAATGCTTTTCCGCAGGCCGGGCAAGTAAAAGTATAGACTGCCTTCCGCTTCACCAGCGTCAGATGTGCGTTCCACCACTTGTTCCGACAGGCATCACAGCAGAACCGTTTCCGCTTCCGCCCCGGATTCTGATCAATAGGCTTCCCACACTGCTCGCATACTGCTCCATCTATCCTGGTTACCAGACTGTGCCGCCGGCAGAACGACTTCACCGTATTGATGGAAATCTGGAGCTGCATCGCTATCCTGCCATACCCTGCCCCAGCTCGGCGCAGAGCAATAATCTGTTGTTTCTGTTCGTCCGTCATGATGGATACCTCCTAAATTTTTGGTCTTCAGGAGTAACAGGACAGAACGGCTATTACTAAGTACTATAAAAACAAAAAAGCCGATACGGAACATCCTTCCCGATGTTCCGTATCGGCTTTTCTCATACAATCTTCTGCTTTGCATCAGCCACAATAGCTTTGACCGCTTGCTGCAGCAAAGTAATATACAGCCTGTTCCGAATCTTCACCCACCAACTGGTGGTGGTCTGGATTTCCACTTCCAGTGGGTCTGTGAGGTTCTTCATCTGCGCTTCCACCAGCTTCTGGATGTCCTCCATGTCGATGGACTTGATGGCCGCTTCGGCTTCGCTCCTGGCAAAAGATACAACCGTATCGGCGACGGCTTTCTTGATTTCTTCACGGTTCATAGTCATTTACCTCCCAAGAT
>NZ_QSFA01000041.1 GCF_003467125.1 Megasphaera sp. AM44-1BH | reverse complement strand
GCCGTCAATGGCAGTCAGTTGTACGCCGCAGGCCAGGCCATTTCCAACCTGGGCGGAGCGGTGAATAAGCTGGGAACCCGCGTAGACCGCGTCGGTGCCGGTGCCGCTGCCTTGGCAGCCCTCCATCCGCTGGATTTCGACCCGGACGACAAGTGGGATTTCGCAGCCGGCTACGGTAATTACCGCGGTGCCAATGCGGCCGCTATCGGTGCCTACTATCGTCCTAATGAAGACACGATGTTCAGCGTCGGCGGCTCCTTCAGCGGCGGGGAAAACATGGTCAATGCCGGCGTCAGCTTTAAACTGGGCCAGGGCAACCACGTTTCAACGTCCCGCGTCGCCATGGCGAAAGAAATCAAGGATTTGCGGGAAAATGTAGCACAGCTCAATCAGATTGTCAATCGCCAGAGCGCGCTCATTGAAAAACTGACCAGCGTGGATACCGGTTCGATACAGGACAAAGGAAATGATTTGTTCCCCGATGTACCGGAAAACCACTGGGCCTATGAATACGTAACCAAACTGGCCAAAGCAGGTATCCTCAAGGGGTATCCCGATGGAAAATTCGCCGGTGACCGCATGATGACACGCTATGAATTTGCTGCCATCGTCTACCGGGCTATCACTATGGGAGCTGCATCGGATCCCGGTCTGAATCAGGATGGTACCTTAGGAAAACTGGCAAAGGAATTTAACCAGGAATTGAAATTTATCCGCATAGACACCATTCATCAAACGGATCAGGGAGAACCGACAGTACAGCGCGTACGCGTTCAGAATACAACTAAATAGTGAAAAATAGAGAGAGGTTGCAGCAAAATGGTTTTGACAGAGCGTTTTGTAGCAACCTCTTCTTTCGTTATGCCATCCTATGTGAATACAATCTATTATAATTTTTTATCCTGATATAATAATTTTACTAAAACACATCATTTTACGACAACGTAAAACGTAAAACCTAAACATAGAGAATAGTGTATAAAAATATTTCGTTTTAATGAAAAACGACAAAATATAGTAGCAGGGTAAGCAAATTTTCAGTTTTATCATAATAATTAAGAATAAATAAATGCATATTATACATTTTTCTGGTTTAAATATGATTTATTCGTAGAGTACGATTAGTATTACGTTATTTTTACATTATATTTTGTGTAGTCATCAATAAACAAAACGATATTTGACACGTATTCCGGATTAAGGTTTAAAATAGTAATGATTTTTACAATATTATGGTAATTATATTGTAAATGAAATGATACTAAGAACAGGAAATTGAATATCTGTAAATAAGGTGGGGGACTTTATGAACAAAATTTACAAAGTCATTTACAACAAAGTACGGAATTGCTATGTTGTCGTGTCGGAACTGGCCAAAAGCCATGGAAAAGAACAGTCACAGCGGACGAGCAGTAGAAGCCGTATTGGTGCACTGACTCTGGCTATTACCCTCTGTTTGTCGTCCTATGCACTGGCGGCCGAGCCGGTGGACCTGGGCAATGGCGGTAAAGCGGCCTATGATACTCAGGGGAATCTCATTATTGGAAAAGAAACCGTTGCAAAAGGAGAAAAAGCTCAGGGACAAAATAATACGACCATTGGCACGAATTCAGATACCTTGCGCAATGTGGCGGAAGGGGAAACGACGAAGAATGGGCAGCCTATGGATAATAAAGATAATACGCAGCTAGTGAGTAGTGAAGGAAAAGCTGCTGATCTGACTACTTCCACCGAATCTGGCGGCTCCACGACTGTAGGCTACAACAATCATGCTGAAGGGGATAATTCCACGGCTATCGGCAATGGAGCGAAAATTACCAACAAACCTATCACCTACTATGCCGATGCAGATGGTAATAAGACTACTGATGCAGAAAAGGCTGTCTGGTACAAAGATAAGGATGGCAATCCCACTCAGGTGCCCCAGGTGTTCCGTGATGCAGATGGCAATACCACCACTACACCCCAATATGTCCATACGTATACAGAAAAAGATCCGGCTACCGGTGAAGAAGTGACCAAAACCGAAATCACCAGCGATGCCAGTAAGTCTGACCAGAAAGATGGTAAGCCGGTTTACAACTACCAGAAATCCGACAATACGGACCATCTTTATTCTGTCACACTCTATCAGTCTGCGGACAACTCTATCGCTGCCGGCACAGAAGTCACCGCCAACGGTAGTAATGCCGTAGCCGTCGGTTACCGATCCACGGCCGATAATTCGGCTGTAGCCGTAGGTGATACGGCCGTAGCCAAAGAAAATGGTGTAGCCATCGGCAAGGAAACAAAGGCCAGCGTGGAAGGTTCTATTGCCTTGGGCAAAGGTTCGGAAGCAGACCGCTCCGGCGGCGTTACCGGCTGGGACCCTAAGACGGGCACTACATCCGTCAAGACTGGTACAGCTTGGCAGTCCGGGGAAGGGGCTCTGTCCATTGGCAATGGCGGTGCCAGCCGTCAGATCACCCATGTGGCCGCCGGCAGTGAAGACAGCGACGCAGTCAACCTGGCCCAGCTGAAAGAAGCCATGACCCATTATTACAGCGTGAAGACCACGGAAGCAACGGATGCAGCTGGGAACAACAACTACCTGAACGATGGAGCCACCGGGAACAATGCCTTGGCGGCCGGGGTCAGTGCCATGGCCAAGGGGAACAATGCTACAGCCGTGGGTACCCAGACCTATGCGTCGGGAGAAGATGCCTCCGCTTACGGATACCGGGCTGCAGCCATGGGGAAGGACAGCGTATCCATCGGTTCCGGGACCAGTGCACAGCAGGAAGGCTCTGTCGCTATCGGCGGACATGCCCAAGGGTACTATGCGGTGCAGGTAGGAACCGGTTCCACCGCCCAAAGTGCTTACTCGGTAGCGGTAGGGGGCCACGCCAAAGGAGGCCATTCTGTGGAAGTAGGGTATGGTTCTACGGCTCAGGGCTCTTATTCCACGTCTGTAGGTGGCCATGCCATCGGAAACTATTCCATTGCCATCGGCTCTTCGAAGGATAACTGGGGCTATATCAATGCGGCTTCTGCCGCAGGGGATAACTCCATCGCCATCGGAGGTCATACCAACAGCGCCAACGAAATCGCCATCGGAGCCGGCTCTGCCACTAGCGGCGGCCAGGCAATTACCGTAGGCGGTTCGGCCACGGGCCATCAATCTGTTTCAGTGGGAAACAGTGCCAACGCTACCACGAATCAGGCTACGGCCATTGGATGGGGTTCTTCGGCTACTGGGTCTCAGAGTACGGCTGTGGGCGGCCATGCCGGTGATACGAATTCCACGGCAGTAGGACAGGGGGCCAATGCCAACTATGCCTATGCCACGGCCGTAGGCAATAGCTCCGTGGCTTCAGGGGATCATTCCACCGCGTTGGGCTATGGGACTTCTGTCCAGGGCAGTTATTCTACCGCCATTGGCGGGGCCAGTGCCAAAGGGACCAATGTGACGGCTATCGGCAAGAACTCTACTGTTGGCGGGTATTGGAGCGATTCCATTTCGGATTCTACGGTCATTGGGGGCGCCCATATCAGCGGAAGTTTAACTAGTGGTACGGCCATCGGATCCAATGCTTCCGTCACAGGTTCCTATGGGGTGGCTCTGGGCCAGAATGCCAGTGTGGCTTACCAGAGTACCGGCGTAGGCACAGAAACCAAGGCTTCCAATACGGGCACGGCTGTAGGTTATGGAGCCCAGTCTTCCGGATACCAGTCCGCTGCCGTAGGTGCCGGTTCCAATGCCACGGGACAAAATGCCGTTGCTCTGGGTGGCGGAGGAGCCTGGGGGAATTACAGCATTGCCCTGGGATCTGGAGCCGGGACCACGGCCCATGGTATTGCTATCGGCCAGAATAGCGGGGTCTGGGGTGAAAACGCCATTGCCATCGGCGAAGGGACCAACGCTTGGCGGGCCAATTCCATCGTTTTGGGCAAGAATTCCAAATCTGGTGCCGATAAAAATATAGAAGGCTACGATCCGCATACCGGCGTGGCTTCTGTGGATGATACTTCAACCTGGCAGTCCACGGACGAAGCCGTTTCCATCGGCCGGGCAGAAGAACGGGATGGGGATGGCAAAATCACTGCCACGGCCATTACCCGCCAGCTGAACAATCTGGCTGCTGGTACTCTGGATACGGATGCCGTCAACGTGGCCCAGCTGAAAGCGGCCACCCAGAAGGTCAATATGCATGACTACAGCGTCTGGTCTCCCGATACGGAAACAGATACCAACTATACCAACGAAGGTGCTGTGGCTAAAAATTCCATGGCAGCCGGTGTCAGTGCATCCACAACGAAGGATGCAGAAAACGCCGTTGCCATCGGCTATAAGGCCAAAGCAGACGGCTTCGGCGCCACGGTCATCGGCCAGTATGGCACGGCGACAGGCCAGTATGCCCTGGCTTTTGGCGGGCAGCAGACGGATACTACGGCAGAACCGGCCAACAATGTGGCCAGCGGAGATAATGCCGTATCCTTCGGCGAACGGACCACTGCCAGCGGCAACAATGCCACTGCCTTTGGTCAGGAAACCAAGGCTACGGAAAAACGGGCTACTGCTTTTGGGGAACGGACCCTTGCCAGCGGAGAAAGTGCCACGGCATTTGGCAGTGATTCTACCGCCAGCGGGAAGTATTCAGTAGCTTTTGGAGAATATTCTACAGCTGCGGCAGAAAATTCACTGGCGGCTCTGGGCGGTACGGTGGATGAAACAGCTGCTAATGCTGCTGCCATCGGAAACGGCGCACAAGCCAAACTGGCGGACAGCGTGGCTCTGGGCAGTGGGGCTCTGGCTAACCGTTCCAGCGGTTCCATAGGCTATGATGTGCTGACCGGAAAGGCTTCCAGCAATACTTCCGCAGCCTGGGTTTCCAAAGCCAACGCCATTGCCATCGGCAACGACGCAGAAGGCAGCCTGATGACCCGCCAAATCACCGGTGTGGCAGCCGGTTCTCTGGATACGGATGCCGTGAACGTGGCCCAGCTGAAAGCGGCGGGCCTCAGTTTCACCACCAACTCCAAGGATGTATCCAATACCACGGACAACTACAAGGGCTACAAGGTGGTCAGCCGCAAGCTCGGCGACACCATTGCCATCAAGGCCAGTGACGAAAGGGACAACCACAGCTACAGCACGGCCAACCTGACCACCCGCATCGCCGAAAACGGGGATATCTCCATCCTCATGGATGAAAAGCCCACCTTCACTACTGTAATCACTGATAACGTGATTTATACGGGGAACAAGGACCAGCAGGATAAGGATGGCAAAGCCGCCAAGGCGGACACCAGTGTCCATTATGGGGACAAGACTCTGACGGGCGGCAAGAACATCACCACGTCTGACAACGAAACCAAGTCCACCCGGCTGGGGTACCAGGATGCCCAGGGGCTCCGCCACGATATCGCCACCATGGATGATGGCCAGATCTACGCCGGGGATATCAAAACCGACGGCACACCCGACAGCACCGGCTTTGCCCGCACCATGAACCAGAAGACCACCATCAACGGCGGCGTGACCAGTAAGGATGCTCTCACCGACAACAACATCGGCGTGGTTTCCAACGGCACCGATACCCTGACGGTGAAACTGGCCAAGGACCTGAAAGGCCTGAATTCCGTCACCACTGGCAAGACCGTCCAGAACGACAGCGGCATTACCATCACCAACGATAAAACAGATGAAACCAAGCATGTGGTCATCAACGGCGACAAGATTTCCTTCGGTGGCAACCAGGTCAACAACATGGGCAGCGGCTCCGATGGCACTGACGCTGATAAAAATCCGACCTACAATACCCTGACCAACGGGGCCAATATCGGCGATGTGAAGAATATCGCCAACACCACCGTCCAGCCGGTAATCGATACAGTAAACAAGGGCTGGGAACTGGATGTTAACGGCACGAAGCAAAAAGCCGTAACGCCGACGAACCCCAAAGTCAATCTGATTCAGGGCCAGAACATCACCATTACCGGCGATACAGTCGATACGGATAACGTGACCATTTCCACTGCTGACGATGTACGGTTCAATACGGTCCGCGTAGGCGGCGTCAAAACCGGAGACACCTACAGTGGCGGTATCGTGATCGGCGTCCAGAGCGGCAAGAATGCCGATGGCACGGAAAGCGCCAACTCCAATGATGATTATTACATCACCGGACTGAAGAACACCAACTGGGACAGCAAAAAAATCCAGAGCGGCCGGGCGGCTACGGAAGACCAGCTGGCCAAAGTCAGCGAAGCCATCAACAACGCCGCTGCGGCCGCCGGCAAGCGTACGGTGGTCACGGTGAACGATAAATCCAATCCGGCAACAGCTGAACCGGGAGCCAATGCCTATGGGGAATATGATACCCAGAATGGCAACCTGATGATTGCGGCCAAAAAAGACAGCGATGGCCTGATGACTTACAATATCAATCTCAACGACAAGCTGGCTTTAGGCAAAGATGGTACGGACGGCCAGGAAGGCACCCTTGGCCTGACCGGCAAAGATGGCCTGCCGGGGACCGACGGCAAACAAGGGTACAGCACTACCATCATCAAGACGGAAAAAGGACAGAAGGGCGAAGACGGCAAGACCGGCAAGGAAAATCTTGGCGGCACGGACATCACCCGCATTGTATATACCGACAAGGCTGGCCAGAATGCCCAGACCGTGGCCACCCTGGACGACGGCCTGAAATTCGTGGGCAACGACGGCCAGGAAGTCACCCGGAAGTTGAATGAAACCCTGTCCATTAAAGGCGGCTTGGATAAAGACGCTGTAGCCAAGGCATCCAGCAAGAACCTGGGCGTCCGCAAGAGTGGCGACGGACTGGAAATCGTCATGACCGATACCCCGGACTTTACCAAGGTTACGGTGGGCGGTGACAACAAAATCACCATTGGCGGACAGGATAATTCTGATACCAAGAATCCGGCCAATGGCAACTATATTACCGGTCTTGATAACACCAAGTGGGACAAGGACCATGTGACGGAAAACCGGGCCGCGACGGAAGGTCAGCTCCGGGATGTTGCCGGTTCCATTACCAACGAGGCAAACGGCGGTGGTTTTGCGCTGAGTTCTGATGAAAAAGGTACTGACAAGGTTGTGAAACAGGACCTTGGCAGGGCTATCCAGATTAAGGGCGATACCACTTACAAGGCTGATGGGACTGTAGAAAAAGCTGGGAACATCAAGACTTCTGTTGATATGGATAATAAAGCCATAAAAGTTGAACTGAACAAAGATGTAGATTTAACCAAAGACGGCAGCATCAAAGCCGGGAATACTACTATCAACAGTGATGGCGTGGAAACCAACAAGGTCAAAGTCGGTGACATCACGATTACGGATCAGGGCATCAACGGCGGAGCCAAGCAGATTACCAACATCGGAAGTGGCATCGATGGCAAACAGTATAAAGATGCCGGCGACAATAATGCGGCCAGTATCGGCGATGTGAAGCAGCTGGCCAAGAATGAAGCCAAAGCTTCGGAAGCCAAGAGCGGCAAAAACATCACCGTGAATGATGATCACACGGTGAACCTGAATGATGATATCATCCTGGGCAACGATTCCAATAAGCAGGTTGCCATCAATGGCTCCAACGGCCAGGTAGTCATTGGTTCCGGTGACAGCGCCATGACTCTGGGCAAACAGGCCAATACGGCTGGTGATAGCAACCCTGAAAACGGCAATTATCTGAATGGTCTCGATAACAAGAA
>NZ_QSFA01000040.1 GCF_003467125.1 Megasphaera sp. AM44-1BH | reverse complement strand
CTAGTTTTGTCAACTTCCGAGGCAGCGTAAAAGTTGTAAAGTGCTGTTTGTTAATTAACAAACAAGATTTATCTATAATCTTCCTAGTACTATTCATCGTAAGTCCATAGACTATACTGGGTTTCATACCAGAATCATACGCAGGCATACTATATTCGGCAAATATATCATTAGGTCTAGTCTGAGGATCAATTGTTCTTGTTAATTGCTTGCATACATCTCCCAACTTACGCTGTTCCCAAGCGCCAGTAAAACCGGGTAGCCGCATATCAGGTTCAGTCTGTCCTTTTCGCGGAAACATGTGCTGCAAACAGGACTGTTTTATGGACTGGTATTTTGCTATCAGTTTCTCTGATTCTGAGATCAATCTACTAATATCAGCAAGAGCCGCAACAATTTTTTCCTGTTCCTCATATGGAGGAACAACAATATAAGTGTCAGCAAGCGATTCTCTCGTGATCGAAGATACCTTTGTACCATGAATGTATGGAATCAGCTGGTCATGATAGTAATGTGAATTAATGAAATACCCTAACCATCCAGACGCAAATTTTCCATACTTGACTCTGCAAGGAATTGTATGTAACCCCGCTACAATATTTGTATTTGCTTGATTGGAAACTTCGACAGCCTTTCCCACGGTTTCATCTTCAGCGGTATCCGAAATAATAATGTCTCCATCCCGTAATGGTTTCCCGGAAATGGATGCATCATTATTTACATAGGGAATATCATCACGCGAACAATCAAGGACTTCTGGGAAAAGTATCAGAATATCTCCATAATGAATATCTTTAATGGAACCACTATCATAATTCAGCTGATCACGTGGTAAAGTGTTGTTTGACAATGTTCTGAAAATTTCTTCGAATGGAAGAACGTCCCATTCACTCGGAACAGCACCTATCTCTGTTTTCTTATAACCGTTCACCATGTAAATCCCATCCTTTCCAGATGAGATCTCACACTAGCTTCCAGGTCATTCACATCTTTTTCCAGCTCCGGCAATGTATGCTTATACCGGTTAGACAGCTCTACGATGCGCTCTGTTAGCTTATGTGAAATACCCGCATAAAGGTCACTGATGCCATCGTAAATGCTGTTGAACCACTTCTTATTGATAAGAAGGTCGAGTATCTCCTCGTCCGTCAGATCGGCAAACTTTGCCCGGCACTCTTTATCCAATGCATCTTGCATGCCTTTCATTGTTTTTTTATATTCGGCTATTTTATCTGTCAGTTCAAGCGCTATTTTCAACTGCTCCACGTCATCCTTCAGACTTTCCGGGACGCTTTCTACCGTGCGAATAATAATCAGCCAATCAAGAATTGCTTTCCTCGTGACATTGCCTTTTTCATTAAACACCTTTTTGCAAAGTGGAAATTTTTCGGCATAGGCACAAAGACGTTTCTTTGTGATTGGAAGCATATCATAGAGATTCTGGAGCTGTATTGTTTCCTCCGTCACAACGTGCTGCGTCAATTCTTCAATCTTTGCCTGCAGATCTTTCGCTTTTACTTTCCCGTCGTCCGAGACATCAGCAAGTGCAGATTCAGCATCTGCATTTTCAATCAGATCTGACAACTGAATTTCCGTATCCGCTACAAGGTTCTCAATATCTTCTATAGCTTTTTTCTTCTCGTGGAAAAACGCATTGATAATTAAGTCCTTGGGAATCAGCCTACCTTCCCACCCGACGACCTTCATCTTACCTTTGTTTTTCCCCTGCGTGATTTCTTCTTCGATGTTATCAGTTTCACGCGCATTACCATATCCTTCCGGATCACTAATAATCAGAGATACATCATCGTTCATAGTTTCATTCCAATACGCCAGCAAAACCTGGTATACATCATATTTGTCGATCAGGGATATTGGTTCAAATTCGACAATAATATCCTCCGCTGTAACAACAATGAGATTTTTTGCAGAAACGTTTTCATCAAGTGATGCGAGTGTAGGATATTCTTTTTGTTTCCACGCAAAAAACGCGGATTCAATCTTGTCTCCGTATTTTGAGAATTCCTCATTGTTGTATATTGCTTGCCGGATATTCTCGTGTTTGACATTCAAGCGATAATATTTCTCATCAATCGCCGAGAGCAGCTGCGTTTTAAGCGATGGGAATACTCTCCAGTATTTTGAAAGGCTGTCAATATCCGCAACTGGAATACCTCCGTGCAGATGTGCATAAATATCCTGGATATCTTCTGCATCGGAAGAATCGATATACCTTGTTAGATTCAGGTTGTAGTCGTTCTGTACCTCGATTTCGTCATTCGGCACAAATCGGGCGTACTTCGGATCAGTCGTGATCTGATTGTTAAAAGTCGTAATGATCTTATAGATGTCCCGTTCACGAAGGCGGTTCTTATTCCCGTCCTTTACATAATCGCGGCTTGCATCAATCATGAAAATGCCTTGACGCTTCGCTGCGCCTTCCTTATCAATCACAAGGATGCACGCAGCAATTCCTGTGCCATAGAACAAATTTGCGGGGAGGCCGATGATTCCTTTGATCCAGTGCTTCTTTATGATAGATTTTCGTATAGTAGCCTCAGCGTTTCCACGGAAAAGAACACCATGCGGCAAAATAACAGCGGCTTTGCCATTTGACTTTAATGTCTTCAAAATATGCATAAGCCATGCATAATCACCATTCTTCTCTGGTGGTATATCTCCATAGCCTTCAAATCGTCCGTATTCCTTGCCTGCAATTCCATCAGTCCAGTTCTTCATAGAGAATGGAGGATTAGCGACGATATAATCAAACCTTTCCAGTATGGAGTTGTCGCTCTTATCGAGATACTGCGGATTTGAGAATGTGTTCCCACTCTTGATAGTGATTTCAGCTTTCCGATGCAGGACAGCGTTCATTTTTGCAAGACCAGCTGTGGTGCTTTCTTTTTCCTGACCATAAGCCATGATTGGAATAGGTGCGGCGTCTACTGCCCGAATTAATAGGCTCCCGCTGCCACATGCAGGGTCGCATACAGTCGCGTCGCGGTTTGCACATTTGCTTATACCGACCACATTTGCCAAAATGCGCGAAACTTCGGCAGGAGTATAGAACTGGCCTTTGCTCTTTCCACTTTCGGTAGCGAACTTGCGCATCAGATATTCATAAGCGTCACCGATAATATCGTCATCATCTGCGCGATTTTGAGAAAAATTCAGCCCCTGGTTCTGAAAGATCGCTATAAGATCCGTAAGCTTATCGACCATTTCTTGTCCGCTGCCGAGTTTCTTCTCGTCATTAAAATGCGCAATATCAATAACGCCTTTCAGTTCGGAGTTTTCGTCAGCGAGACGAGCAATAATCTTATCCATACCTTCGCCGATGTTCTTATTATTCTTCAGAGCAACAAAATCGTCAAAAGAGCAGCCAGTCCTCTTCTCAGGATCGGGATCTTTATCATGCGCTTTGTCGAAGACCGTAATATCTTCGTAAGCACCCTTATTTTTATATTTGTCTGTGACGTACTTCATAAAAAGGAGCGTCAGAATGTAGTCCTTATATTCCGACGAATCCATTCCTCCCCTGAGTTTGTCACAGCTCGCCCATAACGAAGCATATAATTGTGTCTTCTTAACCGCCATTTCCGAGTCTCCTTACTACTTTAAATTGCTATTGAAGGTCTTCTCACGACATTCAATCCAAGCGCTAATATAACTATTTTATTATACATCACAAAAGCTTTTTCCTTCAATATTTCGGCTTATAAAAAACGTACCGGACATACTCATGTCCGGTACGTCTTTTGCGCATTTATCAGCTCGTCTCAAATTTTCTCATTTTTTATGCTCTTATTGCCTCAAAAAACGGACATCTTTATGACCCTACTTAGATCGATATTTTGAGGCATACTATAGCCAAGAAAGAAAACGATGTCCCAGATAAGACGTTAAAAGGTCTACCGCTATAGACGTTCACCTAAAGTACACAGGTGGCTCGAATGGCCATGGTGGTTAAAACTAAATAGCTACCCCTGTCTACGAGCATGGCAGGTTCAAACGAAACGAGATTTTTACTCCCGTTCCGGTTGCGACCTGTCACGCTCTTTTATTTTGCCATCTCCTCCGGTTCGGGAACGAACGGAGGACAAATGATGACAAACAAAGAAAATCAAGACAAAAAGATTTATGACAAAAACAGTAAAAAATGGTACAGCGTTTCTGGTGAATTTTATAAAGCACATGACCGCTACTGCAATACAGCCCGGAAACGGATGCAATATCAAAACCGTTGCTATTGCCCTAAAGGAAAATGGTGGCTTTGTGATGCGCATTGTCTGGATTGTGAATTCTATATTTCATCAACCGACTCATTAGATGAACCCATTTTCAATAATGATGGTTCCAGCAATGGCACTCTTCTGGACCATGTTGCAGACACAAAAGCTATTGCAGAAAAGATAGTTTCTGACCGAAATTTACTGCAGTATCTCTTCGCCAAGCTGCGAGAACTGGACTCAGAGGCAGATAAACTAATCGCCATCTGGAGTGAACATCCAGATGGTATCTCAGACCGTAAAGTAGCAAAGCTCCTGGGTCGTCCACAGCGTACTTTTGCAGAAGAAATGAAGCGCTTCAGGGAAAAGTATCGCCACTTAATTGACGACTAGAGCCTTCTAAGCATAGAAAAACGGTATAAAACATTGTAACCCGATGCCTTATACCGTTTTTTGTGTGTTCTATTGCAACTCGCCTATGCCCACATCCCGCAGAACTTGATAAACAGGCATAAGGTTTTCTTTATTCGGTACATAAATCAGTACGCCATCACGACCACGTGTGAGAAGAACGCGGTACGTATTGATGCGGTAGCGATAATCCGGTGTACCGGGTACGCACTTCTCCATCTGACCAGACCAATTTTTTTTATAAGGCACCCATTTACCATCTTGCCACATCAGATCATCAAACCAGCCAACAACGGGTAAATCCAGTTCCAATCCTTCAACATCAAATTCTGATTGGGACACTTTCATTTGACAGCATGAGGCCAAGCTTGTCGGTAAATCATTAAACCAGCGAGCGATATTAGTATCTCTTTTCACCTTAGGATTTTGTGAAGACGTAATGCACCCGTAACGTTTGTCATCACGGCCATCATAGAGAATATGGCAATAGTCTTTGATAGCTTTAAAGTCTTGTGTAACGTACATACGGAAATGTTTTTTCTTGATTTCGTGGTAAAGTTTTTTTGCTTCTTCAAGTTTATTATCCAGCAACGCGTTAACGAAATTGCTGACCTGTTCAGCCCCTTGCGAGCGAATGGAAACATTGAGATGTAAGCTCGGTTCGACCTGCAGTTCTTTTGCTTGACAATGCTTAAAATCTTCTTCGTATTTCGGTGAGCAAGCCACTTTCCAAGTTGATGGTAGAGCTTTTACCCAAGCTTCGATACCACCATCTTCGCCCTTATAAATTTCTTGCCCTTCGCCAATAAGGGCAATTAAGACACTCCAATCAGGACTTGAAAGAATGTCGATAATTTGTTGATTTTCCGAAAAATCACCGCGATGTTTTTCTTTCATTTGTTCTTCAGACCACATACGCTGTGCTTCATCAAATACGACAAGTTCTGTCTCTTTAAGGCGTTTCTGATTATACGATTTGACAAAGTCTGGTGCCTTCATCAGAAAAGTTGGGTATTTTAACTGTCCTTGCAATACTTTGAGCAAAGGCCCATTTCCTGACACGTAAGCTGCATTGGCATTTTTATAAGGACTGTCTGGCTTACGCATTTCATAAATGTATTGTACCCCTAGCAACGTTTTTCCGGCTCCGGGCACACCGCTGACAATACACAGCCAATGTTCTTTTTGGGCTTTGGCTACAGCCGTTACCTTTTTCAAAAAAGCAGCGGCTACAGGGATTTTTGAGCTTCTTGCCGTTTTTAAATGGGGTAGCTCACCTTTTTCGAACATATCTATCATAGCTCTTAAGGAGCTTTTATCCGGCTCATAAATAGAAGCTTCCCACTTTTCAATGTCAAGCGTTTTCTGAGGAGCCTTAACTCGCGTTTTTAATAATTTTTTTAATCCGATTTCAGAGACAAAATGGATAGAGCCATCGAGATATTCTTCCTTAGATTTCGACGTCGTCAATACTAAGCAAGTAATGATTTCCTTTCCCCGCGATTCTACATGACAAGTGCTCATAAAACGACTATACATATCAGCCTGGGCAATATCCGCATCTGTCGCGTGATCTTTATGTTTAAATTCGAGGACAAAAACCTGATCGCTACTGACAAGCAAGACGTCTGGTCGGCAACCGTTTTCCTGATAGAGCATATATTCAAAGACGATGTAAAAGTCCGGATACGGAAAAGCTGCCAGAACTCTCTGCAGGACATCAAAGCAATCATTCCAAGCAAAAATTTGATCTGGATGCAAAGTCCGCCCTGGATATTCTGCTTCATATCGTTGATGAGCTGCTTTCATGGTTTCCAGCCATGCAGATTTATCAATTTGTTTAAATTGTTCTACTAAATATGTACAAAAAGAATACATCCACTACACCTCCTCTTTGCGCAAGAAAGAATGTCATTATGTTATTTTCCTTACTAAAAGCATAATACAAATAATAAAAATTGTACATTCCCTATTGATTACAGAAAAATAAAAAGACGGTACAGAACATCTTTCCCGAAGTTCTGTACCGTCTTTCTCATAAAATCTTCTATTTTGCTATTTTGCATCAACTACAATAGCATTACCGGCATCTCCATTAGTTTGGTTATAGAGGCTAACAAACCACCAATTGGTGATAGTTCGGATTTTATGCAGTACAGTCTCCGCCTCTTGAAAAGTCTAGCTTTTCAGGAATTTCAAATTCAGAATCACCTTTTCTTCTTAGAATGCAGTAAAATCGAAATCATAATCTGTAGTGGTGGGTCATATAAAAAATGCTTAATATCAGTGAAACATTGTTGATCGCATTTCTCCTCAACTGTTGGATCGCCATGGGCCACACCATTGCGAATATTAAGGATGCTGAGTTTATTTAAGCCCATTCGATATGTATCAATTGCTCGACAAATCTTACAAAATGCTTCTTTCTCATCACTAAGAAACTCTGCAAACTTTGCAATTACTTCACTAGCAACAATGGCTTTAGGAGAATTTACAGCCCGACCAACAAAAGGAATCGCTCCCATTGTCGGATAAATTCCCTTTTTATATAATGCATTATGAACCTGTTTATAACGTTTATTATTGCAAAAATTTACTTGTATCGAACGATATAAAGAACTTTCCTTAAACGGAGCAAAAAAATTACCTTTCATTTCAGTTTCTATGCAGCTAATCAAAAGAAATGACGCAAGATCTGCCCGTTGACGAGACTGATATAAATTCAAAGCTGTTTCTATATTTTTTTGCGTTAATGGCGAAAGTTTATCCCAAACCTTTGAAATATTAACTTCGTTAATTGCCTGGTCCTTGTTTTCAGGAAGAGCTGCATAAATCCGTTCGATTATTCCTTTTGCCTTTTCGTCATCCGTACGATATTGGTCATTCTGCAATTTCTTAATTTCCTGTTTTAACACCGCACAACTTCTCTCAATAGTCTTTTTATCCTGCATTAATTTAAAGTTTTGATGCTCAGTTTTTTGAATTTGATTTTTAAGTGAATCAATCTCATCATCATCAAAACATTGAATTTCTTTCTTCAAGAACGATAGATATTGTTCATTCTGCTGTAAGGAATCACTGCGGGTCAGCAAAATCAAAAATTCCGAATAAATATCCATTAAATCTTTTTTTAATGTGTTTTTAGGAATATTATGAACGTGCTTACAAGCTCTGATAGCGTAAACAGCCCATATATATAAAACAGCATCCAAATGGTCTTCTTTTATCGTGTACGTAAACCACCGCCAGCCCCATTTTTGATAAATATCCGCCAAAGGCGTAAAGAAGCCAAAAGACATTATGGATTTAATCATGTCATTATAACATAAGAAATACCAGGCCATTACCGAACGTATCTGCGGTAGCTGAGTTACAGCCAAACTTTGCAATTTACTATAAGTATAAAGTTCAAGGAAAGCATACTTATGATAAAATTTTCTTGCTTGCAAACGGTATTCCTGAAAGAACGCATTGTCTAAGAGCTGATCCATTCGCGTTTCATCAAAATTCAGCCAGTCATTATCTGGATGCCCTATCATCCATTCTCTTGTTTTCTTAATAATCGTATTTTGAAGTTCCTCAGTATTCTGTAACTTAGGGAAAGAATCGCGATATGCAGAGTATTCCACATCGATAAAACAATCCAATTCCTCTATATTGTTACGTTGCGCCATATCATAATAGTACTGAATCATATCTAGTAAGTTAGAAAACGGGTTGAAATATCGGTTTTGGGTAATAGGGATTTTACCAATAAAAAGATTATCCATCACATTACCTCCAAATTCTAAAAAATTCATTTAAATCTTAAGCAAAATCTAACATTTCAGTATTCAACACAAAAAACACTCGTTATGATAATTGAGTTCCACTCCAACAGTAACAACAACCATACTATTTTTCCTCATAGATGCAACAGTTCACAACCTATTCATGCCCTATTAAATTCTTTATTTTTATTGTCTAAAACTATTTATATTTAGTATAACATAAAAAAGCCGATACAGAACATCCTTCCTGATGTCCCGTATCGGCTTTGCTCATGCAATCTTCTGTTTTACATCAGCCACGATGGTTTTGACTGCCTGCTGCATCAGGGTGATGTAGAGACGGTTGCGGATTTTGACCCACCAGCTGGTAGTAGTCTGGATTTCCGCCTCCAGAGGATCTGTGAAGTTCTTCATCTGCACTTCCACCAGTTTCTGGATGTCATCCAGGTCGATGGACTTGATAGCTGCTTCGGCTTCTCTCTTGGCAAAGTCTACAACGGCATTGGCGATGGCTTTCTTGATTTCTTCACGGTTCATAGTCATTTACCTCCCAAGAT
>NZ_QSFA01000004.1:68428-145310 GCF_003467125.1 Megasphaera sp. AM44-1BH | reverse complement strand
GATGACAGTTTTATTTTTTACTGTCTCTCATAGGGGGAGCATATCACAATGAACCGGACGGTGTGACATTCTGGTTCACCCTGAAGGCCTGCTGATCAAAAATGAAGGTGTCGCATTATGCATTTTGAACTGCCCCCAATCGCTAGACCAAAAATCTAACGATTGGGGGCAGTTCATTTGGGGCCTCTTTTGCAAAAAAAATGGGCTCAGATAACTGAGCCCGTTTTTTTCGATGAGGCTATTATACTGCATCCTCTATTGCTAAAACGATTTTTTCCCCAGCACGGGATGACTGCATGGCTTCAGTGTCAGATGACCGACGAGATAGCCTGCTTCCTCCAGGGGAATATCTTCCCGGGAACCATCGTGTTCGTATACGCAGAGGGGATGTTCCGTGCCGACTTCACCGCCGGGCAGGTATATGTATTCGTTGTTTTCCCTGTCACCGAAGATGAAACCGGCTAAGAGATGTTTCTGGGCAATCTGGCTCATGGCTGTTCTCCTTTGGCATCAAATGTAATTTCCAGCAGCTGGCAGTCCCGGTAATCGGCAGAAACAAGCTGTAGCAGCGTCCCGTTATACATGCGCGGGAACATGGTGTTGGGCTGCATGCCGTGGAGATGACCGAACACACAGAGAGGAACATGATATTTTTCCAGGAGCTCTGTAAAACCGCTGGGTTTGGTCAGATCGCAGACTGGCGGGTAGTGGAGCAGCAGGATGGTGTGCTGGCAATTCAGTGCTGCCGCTTCCTGCAGGCACCGTTCGACGCGGAGCAGTTCACGGCGGTAGGGTTTGGCGTCCTTTTCTTCATGATAGTGGATGTCGCCGGGGCAGACCCATCCATGAGTCCCGCAGACGGCAATGCGGCCTTCGTCGAGAGTGACTGTGCTTCCGTATAAATAGTGCATGCCTTTCCCTTCGTCAAGGCGGTTCAGTTTGCCAGCACTTTCCCACCAGTAATCGTGATTGCCGCGGATGATATATTTAGTGCCAGGCAGTTTCCGGATTTCATCGAGATCTTCCTGGGCTTCCTTCAGGTGCATGGCCCATGATGTGTCGCCGGCGATGAGGACGACGTCGTCTTCATGGACGCGGCTGAGCCAGTCTTCCCGGATCCGCTGCCAGTGATTGATCCAGCGGGGACCAAAGACTTCCATAGGCTTTTTTGGCGGATTGCCGGACAGATGTAAATCACCGATTGCAAATAAACGCATATATTATTTCCTTTCAGATAAAATGGTGCGGAGTTTTTCCATGACCCGCTGCTGGTGTTCTTTGTTGGCGACCTGGGCGATCATATAACCTACGTACAGCGGATTGGTCAGGAAACGGGGAACGATTTTGACGAAGAGCCGGCTGTCACCGGGGAAATCGTAGAAAAAAATATTATAGCTTTCGTTGCGCCACACAAAATCGTGAATGAAATAGTGGGCGACAAGCTGCATATACCGGACGAATTCCGGAAGTTTTTCCTTATTTCCGAGAATGAGGTTGACTTCATAGAAACCGATAATGGGACGGGTCGAGAGATTGATTTCGATGCCGTCCTCTTCGATGATGGGCGTCCCCTGCAGGTGATAGAGCTTGATATCGTCGTGATAATCGTAGTTTTCAAATCCGACTATCTGGGAATGGGGATGATGGATGGTACCGCCGGACATGTACCCGTGATTCCGGTAGAACACGACGGAGCGGAACCGTTTCAAATCTTTTACCTGCTGCCATTTTTCCAGTCCAAAAGCGATGAGCTGTGTGGCATAGTCCGGCGTATATTCACAGAATTCGCCATCGCAGTCGTCGCTTTCGATGATCAGCGTCTGCCACGAATCCCTGAGGACCGGATAGGCATTTTCCAGCCATATCATGTGTCCCCTCGTTTCCATAATATTTTTTAAATGGGCTACATCGCAGAACGGACAGTACGATGCGTCGCGATGCACCGTATCCGGTTTCGTCCTGCCCAGGTCCAGGTTGTATACCAGTGTATGTAATGACGGATTGTGTTCCATTATGACGGACTCCTTTACTAATACCTACCGTATATTGTAGCATAGAGATACGCTTTTTCAAATACGATATATGGCACCGGATGTGGTATAATAAAAAGCACCGGAATCAGATTTGAATTCCGGTATGATTTCTATAAAAAGACTGAGGTACGAACCGTTTATGACGATACGAAACGAAACAGTCCATGACTGGCCGCAACTGCTGCTCGGCTGGTTCCGGACACACCGCCGCGATCTGCCCTGGCGCACGACGCCGCGGGATCCGTATAAAGTATGGGTTTCAGAAATTATGCTGCAGCAGACAAAGGTAGAAGCCGTCCGGCCTTATTATGAAAACTGGCTGGATCATTTTCCCACGGTGGCGGCTCTGGCCGGTGCATCACAGGAAGACGTACTGCGCCAATGGCAGGGACTGGGGTATTATTCACGGGCACGCAACCTCCATCAGGCCGTCTGCGAAGTGCAGTCCCGGTATGGAGGGAAGGTACCGGATACAGAAAAGGATATGCTGTCCCTCAAAGGCGTCGGTGCTTATACGGCCGGGGCCGTCCTGAGCATTGCCTATGGCCGGCCCGTTCCGGCTGTCGATGGCAACGTGCTCCGCATTTTTTCCCGTCTGTATTTGATAGAAGATAATATCTTATCGGCAAAAGTAAAAAAAGAAGTTACCCATCTCGTACAGGAAGTCATTCCCCACGATGCCCCCGGTGATTTCAATGAAGCTCTTATGGATCTGGGGGCAGGGGTCTGCATTCCCCGCAGTCCGCGCTGTCAGGAATGCCCCGTCATTTCCTGCTGCCAGGCTCATGAAAAAGGACGGGAAAAGGAGCTTCCGGTCCGACTTGTCAAAAAGGAGAAGCCTGTCGTAGATGTGACTGTACTGGTCGTTTCCGACGGTCGTTCCTGGCTCATCCATCGCCGTCCGGAAAAGGGCCTGCTGGCTTCTATGTGGGAGTTTCCCAGTGCAGAGGGAAAAGGCAGGGCCGGACTGGATGCCGTCAGGGCCCGGTTGAAAGAAGCCGGAATCCGTACGGGTGACGTCACCGGGCCTGCTGGTACGCTGCGCCATGTATTTTCCCACAAAATCTGGCAGATGACAGTGTATACTGCCCCTTATACAGAGGGGACGTTAGATGATAAGGAGGATTGGCAGTGGCTGCCGCAAGTTGATTACACGCGCGTTCCCTGGGCCGGGCCACATGGGAAAATTACTGCCATAGTATAGATGAAAGGTCTTTTCTTTATTAATTTCATGGTCATCCTGTCCTGTTTTTCCGTGGCCTCAGGTATACTGTACAACTATGTCGTACAAGGCGGGCGGGGAAAGAAACTGGCATTGCTCCTTTCAGGCTGCTGTGCTCTGGGAGCGGGGGAATTGTATCTGTACAGCCGCACCTTTCCCGATGGGGCAGGGAGCATCGGGCTGACCGTGCTTCACACAGGGGCACTGGTGTCCGTAAGCTGGTTCCTTGCATTCCTCCTGGCATTTCCCGTCCTGCTGATACTGGCGGCCGGTGTCTTTTTGTATCGTCTGAAATGGCGTGTCCGGCCAGCCATACCGGCAGCCGGTGGGGCCGCTGAGCTTCACCGGGGACCGTCTATGAGCCGCCGCACGTTTTTGAAGGGAATGGCTGCCGCCGTTCCTGTCACAGCGGCGGCGACGAGCGGCCTGGGAGATGTCATTGGTGAAAGTTATCTGGCCGTGACGAAACTGCCTCTGTCGTTTCCTCATCTGCCAGACTATCTGGAAGGGTACCGCATCGGCCAGATTTCCGATACTCATATAGGACTGTTTTTCAGCCCTGAGGACTTGAAAACGGCCATGGAGCGGCTGGCAGAGGAAAAGGTAAACCGCCTTGAAATCACCGGCGATCTTATCGATGAGCTGAGCCGGCTGCCCCAATGCCGTCAGGTCCTTGCAGATGGAGCAGCACTGTTTCCCGATGGCATCGATTTCTGTTACGGCAATCATGAATATTACCGGGGGCTGGCAGATATTACGGACATGCTGGAAACGACGCCGGTGCGTATTGTACGCAACAGCCATTTCTGCGCCAGTCCCGGCCGGGGCCAGAATCTGTCAGGTCGATCCGGCCGTGATGACAGGCCATTTTACATTGCCGGTACCGATTTCAGCTTTGCTCCCAGTGGCCATCTCCACGACGAGCAGCGGCGGGAATATACGCAGCAGGCTCTCGATGGCATCCCGGAAGATGCTTTTACGATTCTTCTGGCTCATAATTCGGCGTTCATCGATGAAGGCTTTGCTCACCGTATACCTCTTACGATGTGCGGGCACACTCATGGCGCCCAGTTTGCGCCTATCGGTCCCCTGGTGCAGGCCGTAGGGTTCAAGTATCTCCGCGGCCTGTTCAAAAAAGACGGCTCCTATGGCTATGTCAATCGCGGCACCGGTCACTGGCTGCCTTTCCGCGTTCTGTGTTCCCGGGAAGTTACGGTGTACGAATTACAGAAAAAACGGTGATCATATGAATATAGAAAAATATAAAGTTTTCCTTACAGCGGCCCGCAAGGGAAGTTTTATCCAGGCTGCGCGGGAACTGGGGTATACGCCGTCGGCCGTGACCCAGATGATGAACTCCCTGGAGAATGAATGCGGGTTCAGCCTTCTCCAGCGGAGCAATAAAGGCGTCGTACTGACCAAAGAAGGCCATGCCATCCTGCCCTATGCCAGACAGCTCGTTGAAGTAGAGGAGAGGCTGGAAGAACAGTGTGAAAATATCAAGGGCATTCATCTCGGCCGCCTGCGCATTGCCGGTTTCACCAGTACGGCCTGTGCTATCATCCTGCCCGTAGTCGAACGCTTCCAGGAACGGTACCCTAATATCGACGTAGACATACTGGAAGAAAACAGCCCGAAAGCACTGGCTGAATGGGTGCGCAGCGGTGTCGCCGATATTACGATTACGACGAAGCAGCCCGATTATGAAAATGAATGGATTCTCCTCAATGTCAATCCTTATGTGGCAGTCCTGTCCAAAGAGAATCCCCTGGCCCGGAAAGATTGTATCACTGCAGAAGAAATGCAGATTTCCCAGGTACTCATGTTCCGTTCCCGTCACGGTCTGGAATCGAACGTAGCCGAGTATATGAAAAAATATCAGTTGCAGCCCCTTTCAACGTTTACGTCCAACTGCAATTATGTCATGCTGAAAAAATTGGAACAGACGAGTTGTGTCAGCCTGCTGCCGGTCTATATGTGGGATTTTTATGCTCCCATGCATCCGGGACTCACTGCACGTCCTATTTCGCCGCCTCTGAGCTGTGATATCATTCTGACGGTAGCTTCCTTTGGCGAATGTTCCGTCCCGGCACGGGCATTTATCGAATGTACGAAAGAGTTTGTCAAAGACAGTCTCACCTGAGTCAGTAACTATTCCATAGGAAAAAGGGGCTGCAGCAAAGTGGAACAGAAAGATTCACCTTGCTGCAGCCCCTTTTTCAGGGAGCCTTACTATAATGTTGATGTCCTGCTGAAATCAGTATACAAGAATCCTAAAAGGGACATGTAATGAGATTTTTGTATCCAGCTGCAGCCAGCGCAGGAACGGACAAAAGCAGTGCTGCAGAACACGAGTTCTTTTGTTGTTTTCATTATAGACAAGAAACTGAGAAAAGGGAAAACAGTAATTCTGTTAACGTAGTAAGAAAATGTTAAAAACAGCCTCATAGCGGATAAAATAATACAATTCCGCTGTGAGGCTGCCTGTTCCGGCTGATTACGTATGATTGCACCTATGATCATGGCCGGCGTGGTGCTGGCCACCATCAGGATTTCCGTCTCCATGGTGATGATGGTGGCCTCCTGGACAGGTGGCATCGGGATTATACTGCAGCCGGTCTTCCAGAAATGCCTGGACGGCTTCATCGCAGGAGCCCTGTACGCCGCAGTAGAAAGGAAGTCCTGCCTGCTGCAGGGCTTTTCGTGCTCCCGGCCCCATATTGCCACAGAGGAGAACATTTGCTCCGTGATCTTTAAGCCACTGGGCCAGTGGTTCGTGGCCGACGCCATTGGTGGAGATAATTTCGCTGCTGGTTACGGCTTTATTTTCCACCGTATAAAATTTAAATGCTTCCGTCCGCCCAAAATGCTGGAATACGCTACCGTTGTCATAAGTAACGGCGATAATGCCTTGTGTTGTCATATCCATTCCTCCTTAAACTGATATCGAGACTATTTCTTTCTTCAGTTATAGAGTATACACTATATAACGACATATGTCAATTAATAAAATGGCAAAAGTCAATAATTACAGGTCGAATTCTTTTAGCGTATCCTCTGCAATATGGAGTGTACGCAGCTGGGGCGCTTTTTTATACTGATGACCTTCCATACGTTTTACGATATCGGCCAGACTGGAAACGGCTTTGACGATATACGGTCCTTTATTGAGCATGACACATTCGGCCCGTTCGCTCATGGCGGCATCGGTGATTTCTGCCCGTGAGGGTATGCCGGTCTTGACGAGGTTTTCCAGAACCTGCGTTGCCCAGATGACGGGAACGTGGGCGGCTTCACAAATCCAGAGTATTTCTTCCTGGAGTTCTGCCAGACGGTGATATCCTGCTTCGACGGCCAGATCTCCCCGGGCAATCATGACACCGAAGGGATTCCTGGAGGCTGCCTGGACGATAATTTCCGGCAGATTGTGTACACTGTCTCTGGTTTCTATTTTCGCGATGATTGCCATGTTCCGGGCTTTGTTTCCCAGCTGTTTCTGCAGTTCATCCTGTAAAAGGAGGATATCGGCGCGGTTGCGGACGAAGGAATACCCGATGGCATCGGCATGATGGATGATGAAATCGAGATCGGTCAGGTCCTTTTTTGTAAGGGGCGTAATGTCCAGCGGTGTTTTAGGGAAATTAAGGCTCCGCTTATTTTTCAGGCGGAATCCTTTGGCTTTTGTCGAAACGACGCGCAGGTACGCTCCCTGAGGTGTCAGTCTGGTGACGACACAATTCAGCTTGCCATCATCGATGACGACGGGGTCGCCTTCCTGAAGATGGTCGAATACCTGGGGGATACTGCAGGTGATGATGACATTTCCTGTATAATCAGAAGGATAATCGGAAATTTTCCCCCGGGCGAGGAAAAAGAAATCGTCTGTATAGACCCGGTCGTCATCTCCGGGGACGAGTACCTGGGAAATCCGGACTTTCGGGCCGGCCAGATCCATGTAAATCTTGCAACGTTTCTTTGTTTCCTTTTCTGCCTTATGGATATGACGCAGCATAGCCTGCCACATATCCTGCGTATCGTGGGCGCAATTGATGCGTGCCATGTCCATGCCGGCTTCCAGGAGACTGCGGACCAGTCTGTAGTCTGTGGCTGCTTCCGGCGGCATGGTTACCATGATATTGGTGTACGATGCATCGGGGTGGCTGCCGAAAATCAGATTGGAATTGTGGGCCAGAATACATGTGTATGCAATCATAGTATACCACTGTTGCGGGAAAAGAAAGTATTTTTACGGTAATTTTACAATAAACGGAATCATTTTACGTACCAGGTGGTCACGATGTACAGAGATTAAAAAGTAATTATATGATATAATAAATACACTTCACGCAAAGGAGACAATAGTCATGATAGTATATGTCAACAATGAAGAACGGGAACTCCACGTCTACGACCGCAGCAGCGGTGTTGATTATGCCAAAAGCGTCATATGTTCCCAGGAACGGCTCGATACGGGGATGATGGGCGAATTTATCCTCTCTGAACAGGAATACGACAATTGGAAGGAAATCCTCCAAATTGTGCAGGAATCGGAAGATATCCGTTACGCTTTAAAAGACATAGCAGATCCTGATGAATTAAAGGAATATATTTTTGAGGATACGCAGTATCTCGTTAACGTACGGGAAACGGCCGAAACAGAACGGGTCTGCCTGAAAGAGCTGCAGCAGGCTCTGGAACGGAAGGATAAAGTCTGGCTCCGGAAAAACGGGTTTATCAAAACAATAGAGCATATTTAGTACGAAAAAATCCTTGTCAGTGCACTCATGTTGTGATATCCTTAAAAAGATATAAATTTACTTAGAGTCAGGACAAGGGAGTTTTAATGTGAAAAAATTTTTTTCCTGGTTTTTAGGTATTATTTTTACAGTCATCGTTCTTGTAGCCGGTATTTTTGCATATTGGTATTTTGGATCGACAAATTACCATCTGACGGGTGTTCCCGTCCTCAATTATCATCAGGTCAATAACCGCTATGAGACATGTCTCACTATGAAACCTGAAAACTTTGAAGCCCAGATGAAATATCTGCACGACAACGATTATCATTCCATCACCCAGGCGCAGTTTGATGCCTATATGCGCGGAGAAGGCTCGTTGCCGGACCGTCCCGTACTGATTACCTTTGATGATGGATATGTCGATAATTACGAATTTGCCTATCCCATCATGAAGAAGTACGGATTCCGCGGCACTATATTCCTCATTATGAATCTCATGGACAAACCGGGGTACCTGACCTGGGATATGGTCAAAGAAATGAGTAATGACGGGATGGAATTCGGATCCCATACGATCAGCCATAAACCGCTGACGAGTTTCGACCGCAGCGGCGTGCGCAAAGAATTACAGGAATCGAAAGCTATGATTGAAGCCCGGACCGGCAAGGTCTGTAATTTCATTGCGTTCCCGGAAGGAAAGTTCAACGAAATGATCATGGAAGAAACGAAGAATGCCGGATATGATTACGGATTTACTGTGGAAACGGGCCGTGATTTCCCCTGGGACGATCATTATGATCTCGACCGGGTGCCGTTCTTTGAAGGTCCTGTCAGTTTCAAACATTTCCGTTTCCGCCTGACCTTTAGTGCTTTCAGTGCCCTGTTGTGGAAGACCCACGCATATTTGAATAATATGGAAATGACAAAGCCATTGGCCGAACATATTCCTCAGCCGTGAGAAATATGGCCTGGCAATGACAGCTGCCCCAGGAGAATAATTTCCTGGGGCAGTCGCTTTTGGAGGAGGTAAGAGACATGAAATCCTATATAAAGTTAGCTGCTGTACTGAGTGTCATACTGGCTGTTTCCGTATTCAGCCTGCCATCAGCCAGAGCCAGTGAAACGGCTGTGGCCGTGCAGGCTCCGGACCAGACTGCTATACAGACCATATCACCGGAAAAGAAGATGAAAAAGGAAAAAAAGAAAACGATACAGAAGCAAACGAAAAAAAACGTGCAGACAGAACCGGCCAGCACGGAAAAAGGCGATGTCCGTCAGACAGGACAAGCATCAAGTGATGAAGGCCTCGCTGTATACGACCCGGCCAAAGATGCTGCCCCGGCGGAAGGACTGGCCATTGAGGAAACGAATTTCCACTTCAGGGAACCGCTCCTGGTCCGTCCCAAGACAGATATGATTGTTATTCATCATGTAGGGATTCCTGACGGTGATACATCAGCTGCCGCTATTCATCGGGCACACCTGGCCAATGGCTGGGCTGGCATCGGCTATCATTATGTCATCCGTAAAAACGGCGTCATCGAACGGGGCCGCCCCCTGGCCGTCGTGGGAGCTCATGCCTACGGGGAAAATTATCATACAGTCGGCATAAATGTGACCGGGAATTTTGAAAAAGAAGTCCCGACCGATGCCCAGATGAAATCCCTGACGGAACTGGTAACGGCTCTGTGCCGTATCTATCATATCGATCCCGGACCAGCGACCATTGTCGGTCATCGCGATGTCAACAGCACGGACTGCCCGGGAAAAAACCTCTACCGGCTCCTGCCACAGCTCCGCGATGATGTGGAACTCAATCTCTATACCGAAAAGCTGAAAGGGACCCATCTGCTGAAACTAAAAAAATACGAAACACAAAACCGTAGCCCTATGTAACAGAACCGGCCCAGTTCACATACAGCCCTGCCTATACCGGAAGTATCACGACTCAGAAAGAACAGCCTGACAGAGTCGTTCGATGGCTTCCGGTATTTTTTTGCTTTCCAGGCTGGAATAATTTATCAGATATGTATGGGACGCATCCGGATGTGGTTCATGATAATACCCAGATAGGGCGGCAAGGTGCAGTCCCTGTTTCTGAAAACGTTCCTTCAAGCAAATGTCGTCAAGGGAGGTATGAAAGCGCAACAGAAAATGCAGGCCGGCACATTGTTCGATAATATCAGCTTTCCCGGCGAGGGCGCTCTTTTTCAAGGTATGAATGAGCAGATCCCGCTTTTTCCGGTAATACGTCCGCATGCGGTTCAAATGTTTTTCAAAATAACCATCATTGATGAACCGGGCTAGTGTATACTGTTCAAAGTTTGATACGGTGCAGGAAAGAAATCCCAGAGATTCCTGGAAAGGCTGGACCAGTTCGGGAGGCAGGACCATATAACTGATGCGTATAGTTGGCGTCAGCGTCTTGGAAAAGGTATTCATATAGATGACTTTACCGCCTGCGTCGATGCTGAACAGAGTCGGGACCGGTTTGCCTGTAAATCGGAATTCACTGTCATAATCATCTTCGATGATATACCGTCCCTCTGTTTCATTGGCCCAGCCCAGAAGCTCATAGCGGCGGGCGATAGGCATAACTCTCCCTATTGGGAAATGGTGAGATGGACTGATATGGGCAATCGATGCATGAAGTTGTCGCAGTGCGTCCATTGAAATTCCTCCATCATCGAGAGGGGCATAGCGGCATGTCATGCCATTGCTTTCATAAATGCGTCGTACCTTGGCGTAACCCGGATCTTCCAGACAAATAATGTGCCGTGTTCCCAAAAGGCGTACAATCAGGCTGTAGAGATATTCAGTTCCGGCTCCGATGACTATCTGTGATGGGGATGCATACATGCCGCGGAATCGTTGCAGATGGCCAGATACAGCCTGACGCAAGGTCAGACATCCTCTGGCAGGGACGGGCTTCATGAGACGGGACGTAATATCAGCTACATAATATCCCCGTTTGGGACGGGAATATATATCCTTCTGTCAGTAACTGGCTATAAGCATTTTCTACAGTGACAGTACTGATTCCCAGATGAATGGCAAAGGTACGTTTCGATGGTAGACGTTCGCCAGGCCGTAGTTTACCACATTGGATATCTTCCCGAAGACAGCGATATAAATGTTCGTAGAGAAATTCTGACCTTATATTTTCAAAAGAATAGGTAATCATAACAGACATCTCATCCAATCTGACCTTATAAAATATATAATTATTGAACCTTTTAATAAGGTCAATTTAGATTATACTAATACCCGTAAGAAATATCAAGATATATCATGTGGAGGAGATAATAATGACCAGAGAATCAAACGAACGTTATGAATTGAACAAACAGTTGGCACAAATGCTGAAAGGTGGCGTCATTATGGATGTTACAACGCCTGAACAGGCTAAAATTGCTGAAGAAGCCGGTGCCTGTGCTGTCATGGCGCTGGAACGGATCCCGGCTGATATACAGGCTGCCGGCGGTGTATCCCGAATGAGCGATCCGCATATGATTAAAGGAATTCAGGATGCCGTTTCTATTCCTGTTATGGCAAAATGCCGCATCGGCCATTTTGTAGAAGCCCAGATTCTGGAAGCTATTGAAATTGATTACATCGACGAAAGTGAAGTTTTGTCGCCAGCAGATAATATATATCATATCGATAAAACTAAATTTAATGTACCCTTCGTCTGCGGTGCCCGCAATCTCGGTGAAGCTTTGCGCCGCATAGAGGAAGGGGCCTCCATGATCCGCACAAAAGGTGAACCGGGTACAGGCGATGTCGTGCAGGCAGTCAGCCATATGCGGCTCATCAATTCAGAAATCGCGGCCCTTACGGCTAAACGGGATGATGAACTGTATGAAGCCGCCAAATTGTTGCACGTACCTTATGATTTAGTTAAATACGTTCACGATGAAGGCAGACTGCCTGTCGTCAAAAATCAACTGGCATTGTCATTCCATCCCGAAGTCGGGCAGGATACACGTATACATGAATTTTTTCTTGACAGGGTCTGTCAGAGAAAAGTACAGTGACTGTTCTGTCAAAGAAAATTCAGGATAAACAAAACAGAGACTGCAGTAAAATGTGATATGCTCCCCCTATGAAAGACAGTAAAAAATAAAACTGTCATTATAGGGGGAGCATATCAAAGGCATTTTGCTGCAGCCTCGTTCGTTATTTACTCGAATTGCTCTATCAGGTTCTGAAATACACTGGTATGAGAAGGATACCAGTCAGTAAAAGGCTGGGAATCGGCGAGGAGACGGTCATTTAATGCCAGGAAGAACGCCGGCAGATTTTTTGCTGTTATGGTTCCGATCCGGGTACCCATGACGCTGTGACCGATGGCATAACTGCCGCCGGCATATATATCGAAGGCTTCTTCCATCGTATTTTCAGTCTTTTTACTGGATCCACGCAGTCCCAGTATAGCCAGCTGTTGAACTGTGCAATTGGAGGGACAGCCGGAAAAATGGCATTTCGGCAGAAGCGTCGTGTCTTTGCCGCTGTCCCGGAGCACGGTGGCGATATGGATGAAAGTACCATGGGAGTCGCGCAGTCCTTGTTGGCAGACTGTTGCGCCGATGCAGCTGACTGACTGCTCGAAGGCTGTCCTGGCTGTGTCATCTGCTGTTATATCTGCTATGGTCCGGGCTTCCTGGGCCGTCAGATTAATGATGTACGCCGTTTCATCGGCATTAAGCCGGATTTCTACACCCTCCATGGCAGAAAGTGATGTAAGCAGACGGGAGAATACGGTCATGTCCGGAGTACCGCCCAGAGGTTTGTATGTAACATAATACAGGCCGGGCTGTTTTTGTTTTCCAATACGCGGGTCAGACAAAATCCGGTCATCGGCACGGCCTTTGATTACCGGATGGGGCCGTTCAATAGTCAGTTTATAATCTCCCTCAGACCGGACGTGCCGGACGGCCTCCTGCACGGCATTACGGAATGCATCTTCTCCCATGGCTTCCAGAATGAAACGGGAACGATTGCGGCCGCGATGCTCATAATCGCCGTATTTCATATAAATATCACGTGCATAGGCGAAAATATAGTAAGAAATATCGAGGGGATCGACGCAGCTGTCGATGAGGATGCCAAAGCGGGAGCCATTGACACCAAATCCGCCGCCGGCATAGACGTCAAACGTGTGGTCCTTGCGGGCTACGAATCCCAGATCTTTGAACGTTGCATGTCCTTCATTGTCGAGGCCGTTTGAAAAGCTGATTTTAAATTTGCGGGGAAGGTTCAGCTTGGGCATGAGATTGATGACGAAGTGGGAAGCTGCTTCTATATAGGGTGTCATGTCGAAATATTCACCTTCTTCGACACCATGAAGCGGGCTGGCCGTTATATTACGCGGATTATCGCTACCAGCGCCATAACAGTATATGCCGGCATCAAAGCATTCCTGATACAAAGACAGAAGCGCATGTTCGGACAAATGGTGAATCTGCAGGGCTTCACCTGTCGTAAAGTGGACCAGGGCCGGTTGATAGCGTTCAATAATATCGTGTAAAAAGATGACATGTTCTTTTTTTATAGCACCGCCGGAGAAGCGCAGACGCAGCATAGAACTCTGTCCGCCCCGTTCACCGTAACTGCCGAATTTGCCAGAGGTGCTTTTGTATTTTGCTGGTGGCAGCTCCTTGGCATAAAAGGCATGGCAGGCCTTTTGAAAAAGAGGGAAACGGCTCCGCAGTTCTGATTTTGTTTCCTGGGAAATCTGGGTCATGGGAAGGCTCCTTTCGGAAAAAGAAAGTATAGTAACGAACTTAGTATAACAGAATACCTGACATGTGGCAAAAAAGACTTTGTTTTTTTACAAAGATGCCACAGGATATATAAAAGAAATTTACAAAAGTATAGCAGAATAGTAGTGTTCGTACAGAAGAGGAGGGGTTATATGAAACGTCTTTTTCTCTCTTCCAAGCTGATGTGGAGCGCACCTCTGCAGGATATGGCACAGGTCGTTCAGGATAATCAGCTGGCAGGGATAGAAGTATGGGCACAACATTTTTTTTATCATCAGTACGACAAGGCTGCCTATAGAGAATATGCAAGCAAATTCCAGATAGAGACCTTTGTACACAGTTGCAGCTGGGATCTGAATCTGGCTTCGCTCAATGAAGAAATACGACAGGCTTCTGTCCAGGAATTCGTAGCATCTCTCCGTCTGGCAAAGGAACTGGGGGCTGCTGAAGTGACGGTCCATCCCGGTCATATGACCATGCCGTTCCATCGGTCATGGTTCCTATTGAAAACAGGGACCTTGGCATGGTATTCCAGTCTTTTGCCCTGTGGCCTCATATGACTGTGCAGGAACATGTTGAATTTCCTCTGAAGAGCCGGAAAAAAGCAGACTGGCCGGCTGCAAAAAAGGAAGCCGCTGTCTCACAGGCCATTCATGATATGGGGCTCGATGCACTGGCAGACCGCTATCCCGGGAAACTTTCCGGAGGGCAGCGGCAGCGCGTATCCCTGGCCCGGGCCATCGTCAGCAAGCCGTCCATCCTGCTCATGGATGAACCGCTGAGCGCTCTCGATGCAGAACTCAAAATCAACATGCGCAAAGAATTTCAGGATATACACCGCCGCACCGGTGCCATCATCATATACGTCACCCATGATCAGAGTGAAGCCCTGGCTATGGCCGACCGTATCCTGGTCATGCGCCATGGTGATATCGAACAGCTGGGAACGCCGGAAGAAATCTATACTCATCCGGAAAATGAATTCGTCGCTACTTTCGTCAGCAAATGCAATCTTCTCCATGGAACCTGGCAGGGAAACGATTTCTATGTAGCCGGTCATCCTCTCGTATATCGCGATACCGGCGTGGCCGGCACGCTGAAAGAAAAGGGCCTTTATCCGGTCCGGCCGGAACAGTTCCACATTACCCATGACGGGCCGGGCCTTGAAGCGACTATAACGAACCGGCAGTTCCACGGCAGGGAAATACACTATGCCGTTATCTGCGGAAAGGAACAATTCCGCGTCTTTGCCCGGGCAGGAGAAGTATTTGCTCCCGGCGAATCCGTACGGCTCGTATTTACGGCATGAAAAGAGGAAAGAACATGAATTTTTTATTTGATCTGCATACCCATACGCTGGCAAGTGGCCACGCTTATGGTTCTTTTACGGATTATATTGCTGCGGCACGGAAACGGGGCCTCTGGGGACTGGGAGTATCGGAACATTCCAGCTCCATGCCTGGCGCGCCGCAGCCTATCTTTTTTAGCAATTTCAAAGTCATCCCTGACATCATAGACGGGCTGCACATCTTTACGGGGATGGAACTCAATATCATAGATTATGAAGGCCATGTCGATATGGAAGAACGCATATTGCAGAAAGTCGATTACGTCATTGCCAGCCTTCATAAAGACTGCATCCAGTCCGGATCGGTAGAGGAGAACACTTCGGCTCTCGTTCATGCCATGAAGAATCCCTATGTCAAAATACTGGGTCATCCTGACGATGACCGTTTTCCTGTCGATTATGAAAAACTCGTAGAGGCTGCTTCTCATGAGCACATCGCCATGGAAATCAATAACAGTTCGGCATCGCCACGCAATGGGCGCATCGGTACAGAAAAAAACATTCCTACGCTGCTCAAATACTGCCAGCAGTACCAGGTTCCTGTCATTGCCGGCAGTGACGCCCATATCTGGCTCGACGTAGGAAATCTTACGCGTTCTGAAACCTTTTTGCAGGATGCCCGTTTCCCCGCATCACTTGTTCTGAATACGACAAAAGAGGGATTATTATACGTCCTCAACGATACACCGAGACGGGAACGATTCGCTGCCAGTCTGTCTGAATAGACGGTGTACCGTGCCCCAGATTGTATGAGAAACCAAAAGAATGAGATGGAAAAGTGTACCACCTTTTTTTATTGCAACACCGGCTGTGCAGGTATATAATGAGACTTGTTTTGGTGTGTTTTGATTCATAGTTTCATTTAAAAGCAGCAGTGTATGCATGAGGAGGCTTTTCTATGTCATCTAAATTAGGCACAATCTGTATTGTGTTGACAGCGATTGCCTTCGGGACAATGGAAATTTCATTGAAAATCGCGGGTACTGCGTTTACCCCCTTTCAATTGACATTTCTCCGTTTTCTCGTCGGAGGTCTGTTGTTGATGCCCCTGGCACTCCGGGATATGAAGAAACGCAGTATCCGCCTGAGCCGTTCCGATATCGGTTATCTGGCAGTACTGGGGCTGATCAATATCTGTTTCAGTATGATTTTATTCCAGATTGGGGTTAATATGGCCAATGCCGGTCTTGCGGCTATCGTCTTTTCCAGTAATCCTGTTTTCGTCATGATTTTCTCGTATTTTATCATCCATGAAGCCTTTACCCGCAAGAAAGCTATTACCCTGGTCCTGAGTATCGTCGGCCTGATTATTGTCGCCAACCCGGTAGCCATTATCGAAAGCGGCAACTTTGGCCTTCTCGTTTCGGCAGCCGCAGCCGTTTCCTTTGCCCTCTATACGACGCTGGGGAAGCTGCGGATTGACAAACTGGGCGGCAATGTGGAAAACGCCTTCAGCTTCCTTCTGGGATGCGTGTTTTTGTTCTTCATTCTCATAGTACATGGTGATCCCATTCTGGGGGGAATCAATTCCCGTACCATCTGGCCTCTCATTTATTGCTCTCTCGTTGTTACCGGCTTCGGGTACCTGTGCTTTATGAAGGCCATTGAACTGACCGGCCCTTCCAATGCGTCCTTTGCCTTCTTCATCAAACCGGTCATCGCGCTGATTTTGTCGGCAATCATCCTGTCGGAACCGATTACATTCAATGCCGTCATCGGTCTGGTCCTCATCCTTCTGGGATGTACTATGGCGGGGCCGATTGAACATCTCTTGTTCCGCCATCATGCTGTCGGCGAAATCGAAGGACGGCAGAACCATCCGGCCTGGATCCGGGAAGATGCGGAATGCCCGCTGGTTATCACCATTTCCAGGGAATTTGGCAGTGGCGGACGCAATATAGGCAAACTCGTGGCCCGCAAGCTGGGCGTGCCGTACTATGACACGGCTATTCTCAACATGACGCGGAAAGAACATCCCCAGACATTTGAAGCCTGGCGTAAGGAAAAAGACAATCACCTCAGCCCGCTTCTTGCCAAAGTCTATGATGATTACGTCCATTATTCGACAGGATATGAATCGAAACGGCAGGAAATGTTTAATGACGAATCCGATGTCATCCGTGAACTGACAAACGGCAAATCCTGTGTCATCGTTGGCCGGCTGGCCAATTATATCCTGCGCAAGCGCCCGAATACGTTTAATGTATTTATTTCTTCTGACCCTGACTGGGCCGTACAGCGCATCATGCTGCGTGAACACGTCGATGCTGATACGGCCATGAAAATCCGCAACCGGGTCAATAAAGAACGGCGGGATCACTGCATGTATTGCACCGATTCGTACTGGGGTTATGGGGCCAATTATGATATGAGCCTCAAATCCAGTGACTACGGTGTCGTAAAGACGGCAGATCTCATTCTGGCGGCAGCCCGGCACAGACTCACCATTTCCAAAGATGAGCTCAATCCAGTTGGAAAAGATAACGCCCAAAGAGAAGAAAAGGCAGCGGTTGTTCCGGAATCCTGATGGGGCAGTGCAAAAATTCTTTTGAAAAAGACTTGCATTATGCTGCTATATCGGGTATACTATTCTACGTCAAATAAAATATAGTTCCATCAAGAGACGGCGGAGGGACTGGCCCTGTGATGCCGCAGCAACCTTCATCTATTGAAAGGTGCTAAATCCAACAGTGTATATACTGGCAGATGGGTATACGTAGCCCCCTCTTGTCAGAGGGGGCTTTTTTTACATACGTACCAATGGAACTAACAAATTAAGGAGGATATACAAATGGCTAAAAACCGCGAATTCTTTACATCTGAATCCGTCACCGAAGGTCATCCCGATAAAATGGCTGACCAGATTTCCGACAGCATCCTTGATGCCATCCTGGCAAAAGACAAGAATGCCCGCGTTGCCTGCGAAACACTGGTAACGACTGGCATGGTACATGTCGTAGGTGAAATTTCTACTACCTGCTATGTCGATATTCCTCATATCGTCCGCGAAACAATCCGTGAAATCGGCTACACACGGGCTAAATATGGCTTCGACTGCGATACATGCGGCATCCTCGTTTCCCTTGACGAACAGTCTTCAGATATCGCCATGGGCGTTGATGAAGCACTGGAAGCCAAAGAAGGACAGAAGGATAAATTTGATATGATCGGTGCTGGTGACCAGGGCATGATGTTCGGTTATGCTACCAACGAAACCGACGATTATATGCCCCTGCCTATTTCCCTGGCACACCGTCTGGCACGCCGTCTGGCCAAAGTCCGCAAAGATGGCACCTTGTCCTATCTCCGCCCCGATGGCAAGACACAGGTTACGGTTGAATACGAAGATGGTAAACCGGTCCGTATCGATACGATTGTCATTTCGGCGCAGCACAGCCCCGATGTAACGCGGAATCAGATTGAAAAAGATCTTCTTGAATACGTCATCAAACCGGAACTGCCAGAAGGCCTTTTTGATGACAAAACAAAATTATATATCAATCCGACGGGCCGTTTCGTCATCGGCGGTCCCCAGGGCGATTCGGGCCTCACGGGACGGAAAATCATCGTCGATACCTATGGTGGCATGGCCCGTCATGGCGGTGGCTGCTTCTCCGGCAAGGATCCCACAAAGGTAGACCGTTCGGCAGCGTATGCAGCCCGTTATGTAGCCAAGAACATTGTAGCTGCAGGTCTGGCTGATAAAGTCGAAATACAGCTGGCCTATGCCATTGGCGTTGCCCGCCCTGTTTCTATCCATGTAGAAACATTTGGCACCGGCAAGGTCGATAATGACGTCATCGTCAGCCTGATCAACAAGCACTTTGACCTGCGTCCGGCCGGCATCATCGAAATGCTCGACCTGCAGCGCCCAATTTACAAACAGACCGCTGCCTATGGTCACTTTGGCCGCAATGATCTGGATTTTCCCTGGGAAAAGACCGATAAAGCCGACGTGCTCCGTAAAGAAGCCGGGTTATAAGTGGCAATCATCGTTGATGACTGCCTGAGGAAAGTGTATGACTTCACTTTCTACAGTACTTTACGGATTGACAAATATGCTCTTTTTGAGTATAATTTCAATGTGTGCAGTAAAGCACTCCCTAACATACATTTGGAGGGAGGGATATAGAATGGCAGAAATCAAAGTTGGTAAAAATGAATCCTTAGACAGCGCACTGCGCCGTTTCAAGCGTTCTTGCCAAAAAGCAGGTGTTCTTTCCGAAGTACGGAAACGTGAACACTATGAAAAACCGAGCGTACGGAGAAAGAAAAAATCTGAAGCAGCACGGAAACGGAAGTATAGAGCATAATCGCAAGGAATAGAAAGGTGATATCATGTCTCTGAAAGAAGAACTGCTTCAAGATATGAAGACGGCAATGAAAGCCAAAGAAGCTGGTAAAACAGCTCTTTCCGTCATCCGCATGGTCCGTAATTCCATCAGGAACACGGAAATCAATGGCAAGTGCGAACTGGATGATGCTGGCGTAGCCGCTGTCATTGCCAAAGAAATGAAACAGCGCAAAGAATCGCTGGCTGAGTTTGAAAAAGCTGGCCGCAGCGACCTGGCAGACCAGACAAAGGCTGAAATGGCCGTTCTGGAAAAGTACATGCCAAAACAGCTGACGGAAGATGAAGTTGCGCAGATTGTCCGCGACGCCATTGCCGGGCAGGATGTATCGTCTCTTAAAATGGGCGATGTCATGAAGCTCGTCATGCCGAAAGTCAAGGGCAGAGCCGACGGAAAGCTGGTTTCCCAGACCGTCAGAAAAATCTTACAAAGCAAGTAGTGAATTTATCATAAATCGCTTGACAAATCCGCTGATTGATTGTAATATTTAACCATGATTTAGACAACAAAATAAGTCATGAATCAAGTCAAAGAAGACTTCAAACCAAATTTTGGGGAGAAGTCTTTTTTTATTTGTTAAGGAGGAATTGGGTATGGTAAAAGAAGATTTAGTTTATGTCATTCCTGCAGGTCAGTATGGTAAAGAAGGGGTATTGGCCCTGCTCGAACAGCATCCGGAAATCAAATTTGTATCGCTCGTCGGCGTCGATCTGGCTGGCAATGATACAGATGAAAAGATTCCTATTTCTACGTTCTTTGATGACTATGATGATTTCTTCAATGCAACGGCCTTCCAGACAGATGGTTCTTCCGTCGTCCTGCCGGGCATTGCAACGCTTTCCAACGCCCGTGTCGATATCAAAGCCGATCCCGGTGTAAACTGGTTTGTTGATTATAACGATGGCAACATCGACTATGCAACGGGCAAGCCGGTAGGTACCCTGCGTATTCCCAGCTTCCTGCGCCATGCGACGGGCTATATTGATTCCCGTTCTATTCTCCGCAACACGCTGAATTATGTAAACGACGAACTCCTGGCAGTCATCAAAAAATACGGTATCAAAGGCCTGACAATTAATACCGACGATATTGAAAAAATCGTATTTACGACGGCAACGGAACTGGAATTCTGGGTCAAGACCCCGAGCCAGGAAGTAGCTACCCGCAGCCTTTCCGTTACCCAGAAATTGCAGGAATCGTACTGGCAGCGTACTCACGGCGTAGTCCGTACGGCTCTGGAACAGGCTGTCGAACGTCTCCGTCTCTATGGTCTTGAACCGGAAATGGGTCATAAAGAAGTCGGCGGCATCAAAGCCCAGATTGATGATTCCGGTAATCTGATCTACGTTCTCGAACAGCTGGAAATCGACTGGAAATACACAGGCGATCCGGTACAGACGGCTGATAATGAAATCCAGGCCCGTGTCATCGTACGTGAAGTATTCCGTGAAAACGGCCTCGAAGTTACCTTCCAGGCTAAACCAATCCAGGGCGTTGCCGGCAGTGGCGAACATACTCATATCGGCATTGGCGCTATCATGAAGAATGGCAAATTCGTCAACCTCTACAACCCTGATGATATGTCCCAGGAATTCCTTTCCTCCCTCGGCTATGGCGCTATCATGGGTATCCTGAAACATTACGAAGTCATTAATCCGTTCGTTTCTTCGACAAACGATGCTCTCAATCGTCTGAAACCGGGCTTCGAAGCTCCTGTCTGCATCGTAACGGCTCTTGGTGGCGAAACACCGGCTGTACAGTCCCGTAACCGTTCGGTCCTCATCGGCCTGATCCGCAACACGATGAAACCGGCTGCTACCCGTTTCGAATTGCGTGCACCGAATGCTTTCACCAATACATACATTGCCATTTCTCTGTTATATATTGCAGCTCTCGATGGCATCAAATATGCCCTGTCCAGTGGTAAGACACCGGCTGAATTATGTGCCGAACTTTCGAAGAAACCGGGCGATGACGCTGATTACCTCGAAAAAGACCGCGCATACCGCAGCGAAGTCGATGTATTCGAAGCCTTTACCGATGAAGAACGGGCTGACATGTTCGGCAAGGCTCCGAAGACGGTCTGGGAAAACTTCAAGGCTCTCGACGAATATCCGGAAAAACTGGCAGAAATTACTAAAGGTGCCTTTGAAAAACGCTTCGTAGAATCGTTCAAACTGGGGGCTCTCACCCGTTGGGCTCTGGAACTCCAGTATCGTATTATTCCTGATAACCTGGAAAAAGTCATTGCCTGCAAACAGCTCCATACAGAAGCCGATTCCAATCCGCTGGAAGTTGAACGTTGGAAGACCATCAACACGCTCCGGACGGAACTGGGCCGTGATACAGAAAAGAACCTGTCTATCTTTTCCAAGATTAAAAAAGCCCTGGCTGTCAAAGATTATGACACAGCTTCCGACCTGATGGTCGTCATGAACGACAAGATGGATGAATTGCTGAACCTGTACTATGAATACAGTCACAATGCATTCTAAGTATTTCCCTGAATGATAATTTTGCAGTAGATTAATTGGAACTGCCCCATATGGTTAATGCCATCATGGGGCAGTTTTTTTCAGCAACGCCGGTCATAGTTGCTTTTTACAGAACAGCTATTCTGAAAATACATACAGACGCAAAAATATAGCTTATACATTCGCAAGGAGTATCGATAACCTGTATTAAAGTACAGGTTATTTTTTTTTGGAATTTAGTATCCTATAAGTAGATAAAAAAACGAACTGTATGTAATTACGAAAAAGTTTGTAAAGAATCCATGTATAAAGGAGGTCATACTATGGGTTTGATTAAAGCAGCAATGGGTGCAGCAGGCGGTGTCCTGGCCGACCAGTGGAAAGAGTTTTTCTATTGTGACAGTATGCCCCCGGACGTTCTCATGATGAAAGGGCAAAAACGGATCAGTTCCCACGGCCGCAGTTCCAATACGGGCGGGGAAGACAATATCATTTCCAATGGCTCGAAGATTGCCGTTAACAACGGCCAGTGCATGATGATTGTCGAATCAGGCAAGGTCGTAGATCTCTGCAATGAACCGGGCGAATATATTTACGACCAATCTACGGAGCCATCCATTTTTACAGGTGAACTCAGGCAGGGCCTTAAAGACATGTGGGGTCAGATGAAAGAACGGTTTACATTTGGCGGCGATACCGGCAAGGACCAGCGGGTCTATTACTTCAACATGAAAGAGCTCATCGGCAACAAGTACGGCACGCCACAGGAAGTCCCGTTCAAGATGAAAGACCCCGATACGGGCCAGATCCTCTTGATCCGCCTGCGCTGTTTCGGTGAATACAGCTATCACATCGTCGACCCGGTCCTGTTCTATACTAACGTGGCGAGCAACGTCGCCGACCGCTATGAACGCAACCAGATTGACAGTCAGCTGAAGTCAGAGCTTCTCAATGCATTACAGCCGGCCTTCGCCAAACTCAGTGCCCAGCGCATCGACTACGTGGAACTGCCGGGGCGGACCTTTGAAATCGCCGACGCCCTGAATGAAGTCCTGTCCAAACGCTGGCGGGAACTGCGCGGTCTGGAAATAGTATTTTTTGGTATCAACAGCATCAAGGCCAATGAAGAAGATGAAGCGAAGATTCAGAAAGTTCAGATGAGCAAGACCCTGTCGGACCCGTCGCTGGCCATGGGTGCTATGGCCGATTCCACCAGTGACTCCCTGCGCATGGCGGCCCAGAATGAAGGCGGTGGCGGTGCGGCTTTTGGCTTCATGAACATGAATATGGCCGGCAATGCCGGTGCCGGCATGTATCAGCAGATGGCCCAGCAGCAAGAAATGATGAAGCGGCAGCAACTACTGATGGACCAGAAGCAGTTGGAAGCAGAAATGGCCCGAGTGAAGGCGGAAGCAGAACGGGTAGTGGCTGCGCAGGCAGGCGGAGCGACGGCGGCCGGTACGGCAGACGGCTGGACCTGCCCGCAATGCGGCACGGCTAACCAGGGCAAGTTCTGCTTGAACTGCGGCACGAAGAAACCGGAACCTAAGCCGGCAGATACATGGGACTGTGACTGCGGCCAGACGGGCAATACGGGGAAATTCTGTATGAACTGCGGCAAAGCCAGACCCGAAAGGAAAGGGCCGGAAGCGGGATGGACCTGCCCCCAGTGCGGGGCCGTCAATCAGGGCAAGTTCTGCATGGAATGTGGAACGAAAAAACCGGCCGATGCCCCACTTTTCAAGTGCGATAAATGTGGCTGGCAGCCACCTGATCCCCATCATCCTCCAAAATTCTGCCCTCAGTGCGGCGATCCCTTTGATGATAACGATAAACAATAGCCAATGAAATGAGGTGAGACTATGGCTAATACCTCTGTGGGCTATACATGCCCCAATTGTGGAGGCCCTCTGGAATTTTCTCCTGGTACAGCCAAGGTAACCTGTCCGTATTGCGATACGGAATTCGAAGTTGCCAAAATCGAAGAACTTTTTGCCAAACAGGAAAAGATGGCGGCAGAAGCCCAGGCAGCAAAGGAAGCTAAATGGGATACGGCAAATACCGGCAGTGAATGGGGCGAAGACGAAGCAGCCCAGATGCAGACCTTCACTTGTTCCTCCTGTGGCGCTGAGCTGGTCAGCGATGGCAATACGATGGCGACGGAATGTTGCTACTGCGGCAACCCGACCATGATCCCCAGCCGTTTTTCGGGGATGCTCAAGCCGGATTTCGTCATTCCTTTTACAAAGACAAAAGAAGACGCTGTGTCGGCATTGAACGCTTTTTATAAGGGAAAACGTCTCCTGCCCAAAGCCTTTACGGCAGACAACCGCGTCGAAGCCATCCAGCCCATGTACGTACCGTTCTGGCTCTTTGATTCAGCAGTGACGGCTTCGGCTGAATTCAAGGTCGAAACCGACACGGTCTATGAAACGAAAGACGAACGCATCACCGAAACCAGCGTCTATCGTTGTGACCGCAAAGGGACCATGCGCTTTCAGCGTATCCCCGTTGATGGCAGCCAAAAGATGGATGACACGTATATGGAAAGCATCGAGCCTTACGATTATGATGGCATGATGGCTTTCAGCAGTGTCTATTTGACGGGATGCCTTGCCGATAAATACGATGTTGATGCCGAAGCAGCTGTACCCCGGGCAGACGAACGGGTCCGCCAGAGCGCCATCGGTGTACTCGAAGATACCGTCGAAGGTTATGACCGGGTAGAACTCAAAGAAGATGTCATCAGCAAAGACGAAGGAGCTGTGTCCTACGCCATGGCGCCGGTATGGATCCTGACGACGCGTTACCAGAATCAGCCCTATACCTTCATGATGAATGGCCAGACCGGCAAGATGATCGGCAGCCTGCCCTATGACAAGCAGAAAGCTAATCTGTACTGGGCCGGCAGCTCTCTGATCCTGACAGTGGTTTTTTATTTCATTGCCAAGTTGTTCGTATAAGGAGGGATAGCCATGAAAGAATATGTAACGAAGAGTATGCTGTTCTTTATCAGCCTGTTCTTCCTGACCATGAACGCTCTGGCCGCCAATCCTTCCAGCCTTGCTGACGGAGCTCAGCTCTTAAAGGGAAGCGAACGCATTGCCGTGATGAATGAAATCGGCAGTGTCGAAAAGAAATATGACGTGCGCCTGGCTATTGTCACGGTCGCTTCGACGAATCAAGTGAAAATCGGTGATTATGCCAATCAAATTCTGGACAGTACCTATAAGGACGGAAAGAATGGCAATATGGTCCTGGTCCTGGCCATGGACACACGCGATTACTACATCGCTACGGATAAGGCCATGCGCCAGCGCATTACTGATAAAGGCGGCATCCCGGCACTGGAAGAACAATTCCTGCCACTGCTGAAAGAAAAAAAATATGCCGATGCTTTCAAAGCTTATGTACAAGGAGCAGGTGAACAGCTGGCTTATTATGAAGCTAATGGCAAGGCCTACGATCCCCATGACCAGTTCAGTGTTACGGCCCTGGCCATCGCCCTGGTCCTTGGTATAGGCGGTGGCTTCCTCATCCGGCGCTATCTCATCAGTACTATGAGCAATGTCGCTCCGGCTCTTGCGGCTTCGGCCTACCTTGATAAAGACAGTTTTGACCTTGTCGAGAAAGACGATACCTTCCTGTTCATGAATGTGTCCCGCATAGCCAAAGCCAAAAAATCGGAGCGGCATGACAGTACTGACGAGAAGCACGGCGGTGGCGGCGGGAAGTTCTAAGCCGGATTATGAGGAGGCCTTGTTATGAAATATGGGAAGCGAATACTACTCATGCTGATGGCAGCCTGCCTGATTGGCACCAGTGCCTCAGCCTGTGAAGAAGGGCATCACCGGTCCGTGCGCCTGGAGTCTGATGAAGCCCAGCAGATTCACGTTTTTACGCAATGTTGGGATACCATTTACCCGATGGACGGGAACCCCTTAAAGGAATTTGCCGTCACCGACCTAGACGGCAACGGCCTGCTGGAAATCCTGACGCGGGCCCAGAAGGAGGGAACTGTTCCCCTTGTCTATGAAGTGAACCCACAGCGTCAGGGGATAACCTTGAAAAGCAAGCAATGGTATTACCGTCACGTCTTCCAACATGACATCGCCTGGTTCGTCATGCATCCTGAAACGGCAGCCGGTCCCTGGGTGGGCCGTACGGAAACTGTCGAATGGATGCTCCAGGACAGCTATGACATCTATATGGGACGTAAGAATGCGTTTGGTTAAGAATGATTGGTATGGGGAAAATTTCTACGAAAGGCATCATTGTCTATGTATTGAAGGCCTATTGAGAAGGAGGGAATGGGATGGCTTTTGGCAGAAAATACTGGTTGGCCCTGGCTCTCTGCCTGGCCCTGCATGGGTCGGGCCAGGTCCGCGCCGACCTCGTCGTCTTACATACCAACGACGTCCACTGTGGTGTGGAAAATCACCTTGGCTATGCCAAGGTGGCTCAATATAAGAAGGACTTGATGAAGAACCCTGACGATACGGTGCAGCTCGTCGATGCTGGCGATGCCATCCAGGGCGAACCCCTGGGTAGCCTGACCCGGGGACAGGCCATTATCGACATCATGAATGTCGCCGGCTATGATTTCGCCATTCCCGGCAATCACGAATTCGACTACGGCATGGCGCGCTTCCTGGAACTGGCGCCGCAGCTGAACGGCGGCTATTACAGCTGCAACCTGATTGATCTGCGGACGGGGAAACCGGTCTTCCCACCGTATAAGATGGTGACTTATGACGGTGGGAAAAAGGCGGCCTTCATCGGCGTGACGACGCCGCAGACCCTGATTTCCTCGACGCCCCGCTACTTCCAGGACGATAAGGGGCAGTTCATTTACGGCTTTTCCGAAGATGCGACAGGACAGAAACTCTATGAACAGGTCCAAAAGGCCATTGACCAGGCCTGGGACGAAGGAGCCCGGACCATCATCCTGGTCACTCACCTGGGCCAGAATGGGTCGCTCCCGGTCTGGACCAGCGAGGCCCTGGCTGCACATACGCAGAAAGTGGCAGCCATCATCGACGGTCATTCCCATGAACGCTATGAACGGCTGGTCAAGAACCGCAAAGGCCAGCCTGTCCTCATCGCCCAGACGGGAACGAAATTCCAGTCCGTCGGCAAGCTGGTCATCGATGACTACGGCCACGTGCGGGGCGAATTAGTGACCCGGCTGGATGGGTCCGATGCGGCGACGGAAGCTGTCGTGCAGCGCGGGATGGCTGTCGTCCGGGAACGGCTCCAGCAGCCGGTCACCACGTCACCGGTGGATTTCGTGACCGACATCGAGGGCCAGCGGCGCGTCCGCAACGGAGAAACGAATCTGGCCGATTTAGCTGTCGATGCCATCCGTTACCGCCTGCATACCGATGTGGCGCTCCTGAACGGCGGCTCCTTCCGGGCTCCGCTATCAGCCGGTGTCGTGACCTATGAATCGCTGTACCGGGTCTTTCCCTTTTCCAATCAGCTCGTCGTCTGCAGCGTAACGGGCCAGCAGCTACTCGATGCCCTGGAAATGGGGGCTTCGCGGTATCCTCAGGAATTCGGCGGATTTTTACACGTGTCCGGCCTGACCTACCGCATCGATCCGATGATTCCCAGTTCCGTCGTCCTCGACGATAAAGGCCGCTTCGTCAAAGTGGCCGGTCCGCGGCGGGTCAAAGACGTCAAAGTCAACGGAAAGCCCATCGAGGCCGATGAAGACTACCGCGTCGGCGGTACGGCCTACGTCCTGCGAAATGGCGGTGACGGCCAGACCAGCCTGCAAGGCGGCATCCTGCTGGAAGACACGGGATTGTCCGATGTCGACGCCCTGGCAGACTATCTCCGCCATAAAGGAGATGCCCTGGCTGCTGACTACGGAAACCCGGCCGGACAGGGACGGATTACCCTTGGCCCGTAAATTTTTATATGACTCCTTCTACTAAAAAGGGTTTGTCGTGTTCGCCAAGCCCTTTTTTCGCCTTCTCTCAACTGTCCTGACAGTAGAAATATAAAATCATGTCATGCATCATGACAGATTCGCAAAAGTCGATGATGCGGCTTTAAATGCATGAGTGATTGCAAAATATACATGAATATACTGTAATAAATTACAGTGTGCTTCCTTTTCCTTTTCCATATAATGAAAGCAAGAAGTTATCTAAAAATATAGTTTAAGAATAAAGGAGGCGTACATCATGAAGAGACGTCATCATTGTAAAACATCCCAGGCCAAAGTGATGTTGGCCGTATTGGCTCTGTGCGGTGTAACAGCTTTCTGGGGCAGTGTTGCTTGGGCTGCTGATGCTGGGCAGGCTCCGGTTCTTGTCCAAGACGGCACCCATTATTTCAGTGTCAACCCTGAGAATGGTAACCGCGACAAAAATTACAATAATGACGGTGCGGTTGGGAAGAATTCCCTGGCCGTCGGAGCTGGGGCCTATGCGGACGGAACCATGGGAGCTACGGCTTTGGGCAATGATGCCGTAGCCGACGGCGAACGGGCACTGGCCGTAGGAAACGGTTCGAATGCTACTGGTCTCGACGCCATTGCCATCGGCACCGGGCCCCAGGGAGAAGCTAACGGTATCAATGCCATCGCCATTGGCGAACAGAGCCATGCCAAGGGGATGTATACGACAGCGGTAGGCAGTTATTCCGAAGCCACTGCCGAAGGGGCCGTGGCCCTGGGCCAGCAGGCTAAGAGCAAAGAAGAGTGCAGTACCAGCATCGGCATCATGGCCAATGGCATGGGTGAGGGCGGAACTGCTGGCAAACATGCAACTGCAGTCGGGGCCTATTCTGAATCCTCTGGACTGGCTTCCTCAGCCTTAGGTAGCTTCAGCAAAGCTACTGAGAAATTCGCGACGGCTTTGGGCTATAGCAGTGGAGCCGGCCTTAATGGCACGGCCGTGGGCGCTGCCAGTCAGGCCGGCGGTCAAGGTGGGACAGCGGTAGGTATCTTGAGCAGTGCTTCCGTCTATGGTTCTGTCGCTCTGGGCATGAGTTCCGTAGCCGACCGGGAAGCGGGCTGGCAGGGATACCATCCAGTCTATGGTCAGATAGTAGATGTTTCTCCTGCCTGGCAGTCCTCGTGGGGTGCTATTTCTGTCGGGGCTGGGCCTTCTCAGGATAAAAACGGCAGAGTGATTTCCCAGCGGACCCGGCAGATCATCAACCTAGCCGCTGGGACAGAAGACACTGATGCTGTAAACGTAGCCCAGCTGAAGGAAGCTATGAGCGATGCCCGGGTTTCTATCCATGCCGGAGAAGGCATCATCGTTGAGAAATTGGGATCGGAGTACACAATCAAAGCGAATCTGAACGGATTGAGCAATACTCATGGGGAAGTCCAGATTCTGTCCAATCCGGAAGAATTTCCACAAAACCCGGATCAACAGGAAATATCTCCCAATCAGCCCAGACAGGCATCTGGGATACAGTTAGCTCGTTCCGTAGCGGAACCGGAAAGGGACGACGGCGGGCCCATTCATGTAGGATATGTGTCTAATGAAGTAAATTTTGCCACTGATGACGGGAATACGGCCAAGCTCAACGACGGAGGCACCGTCAATGTGCTGGGCGGGGACAATATCCAGACCGCATCCAGCTCTACTAAGAACGATAACGAAGTGGTCACCGATACTATCCATATCAATCTGAAGCCGGACATCACCGTCGATAGCGTCCAGATTTCCCGGAACGGACCGAAACTGGATGGAACCGGACTCGATATGGCCAATCAATCCATCACCCAGCTGGCACCGGGAGAAATCTCTGAAACATCTACGGATGCCGTCAACGGCAGCCAGCTCTACGCGACCAACCAGATGGTTCAGGAAAATCAGCAGAATATTACCCAACTTGGAAATTCCCTGAATAAACTGGATAACCGCATCAACCGTGTCGGCGCTGGTGCAGCCGCTTTGGCAGCACTTCATCCGCTCGACTTTGATCCGGACAGCAAGTGGGATTTTGCTGCAGGTTATGGTAACTATCGCGATGCCAATGCAGCGGCTGTCGGACTCTACTACCGGCCCAATGAAGACACTATGTTCAGTGTCGGTGGCAGCTTCGGTGGTGGTGAAAATATGGTTAACGCCGGCGTTAGTCTCAAACTGGGACGCGGCAGCCATGTTTCGAATTCCCGCGTAGCTATGGCTAAAGAAATCCGCGATATGCGCAAGGCTATGGCTGAACAGGCAGCTGAAATTGCAGAGCTCAAGGCCATGCATCATCTGGCTATCGATCCCAATAAGAGCATGCTCTTCCCGGATGTAGCCGATAACCACTGGGCTTACGAATATGTCACGAAACTGGCTGGCAATGGCATTATCGAAGGCTACCCGGATGGACTCTTTAAAGGCAATCAGGTAATGACCCGCTATGAATTTGCAGCGATTGTCTACCACCTGATGGAAAAAGGCATGGGACATACCGATCCGGAAATGAACCGTCTGGCCCGTGAATTCAGCAATGAACTGTCGTATATCCGCATCGACACCGTCCATCAGGATAAAGACGGGACCCCGACGGTACAGCGCGTCCGCGTAAAAAAATAAAAACTGTCTGTTGAACTCCCGATGACTGCCACATCAAAAAAATCCTGCATCCCTGAGGTGACAGAAATGGTGATGTCAGATTCTGGATATTGAACAAAGCAGGCTGTAACAAAATGCTCCTTTAAAATCATCTTGTTACAGCCTTTTTTTGCCTGAAGCAAAGTATGTGATTCTTTTGCAATATACTAGTTCTATGTCGTGACAGCTGTCATGTACACATGGTATAATAAATATAACAAAAAAATCAAGATACGCAGTTGCAATCGGCAGGTGAGACGATGATCAGGAAAAAATGGCTGACCGCATGTTGGATGGTTGTATTCTGGCTTGTATCTATGATGAGTCAGGCCGTTTCTGTCTTATATGATAATACCTGGAGCGACGCCTATGGCCAGGTACTGGAACATACGATACATCATCTGGAGGAATGTACCGGATATGACACCTCCTTGATGGAACTCTTTACTGATACGGATGTAACGGCGATAGAAGCCTATGATATACAGGCCGCTGTCTTCCAAAAAAGTACTCTTGATCCGTATTACTGGTATCCCCAGTATATGGCCACGGTTATACTGGCTGTCAGTGATGACTGTCCTTATGACGTCACAGGCTGGCAGAGTCTGGTTACCATGCCTGTATCGGTCTGTATGATATCGGCACGACCACAGTATTCTTTTTCCGTTCAGGCCATGAGTTATGGGCTAGGCCGGGATGTATCCGGCTGGCCGGCTGTACAGGCATTGAAGAAAATCCATGAAGAGGGGAGGTTCCGCCTGGATACACTCACGGGATTCAACATGATGATGCCCTACAGAAACCGCCCGGCTGCACAGGTCTATGTTCTCTACGATTATCAGGCACGGCAATGGCAGCGGCGCGGGGCTCCTATCCACATCGTTGTCCCTGATGAGGGAACGCTGGCATTCCAGAAAGGGCTCTTATCGAAGATGCCACTGGTAGTGGATGATGCCGCACTGACTGATCGACTGGCTGATGCCGCTTACCGGACGGAGCCCATGGAAGGAGCCGTCCGGGTATCCGACCAGGAATCCTTTTTCATCGGATCCAGTTCAATCAGCCAGCAGATGATGCTCCATGTCTTTCGTGTGTATAAAAAGAATCTCCTCACTGGTACGAATCACATGCTATGGTATATGGCTGCGCTGTTTGTGACAATCCTCTGGGGCTGCCGCCTGCGCCACCATGTCATACAGCCCCGCCTGCGCAATGCCTACGCTTGTCTTACTCTTACTCTTTGTGGATGGATCCTGTTTCGTATATACAAATTGATGATGCCGGAATATGCCGTGGATTTGATCCGCTGGAGCTGGTACGGATACTATCTTTTTTTCGGCCTCCTTGTTTCCCTCATTGTATGGATCGGCTATATGGCATCACAATCAGACTGGTGCCCCGATTGTCCGCGATGGCTGCGCCTGTTGTTCGGTTACAACTTGATATTGGCCGTACTCGTATGTACGAATGATATACACCAATGGGCTTTTATCCTGCCGGACATTGCTGCTGATGCTGATTCCCGTCATGATTATGGGCCGCTGTATTATTTATTGGCATCGTCATATGGTATCGAATTCCTGGCTGTCAATTTCTGTCTCTGTTATGCATCGTGGAAGCAGCATGTACAGCGTTCATTCCGTCTTGTCCTGCCGTTCTTGTGCTGTCTGTTCTACGGGGCATATATCGTTGGCTATATGATGAAAATTCCCTTCTGCCATCTTTCTGAACTAACCCTTATGACCGTATTATGGACGCTTATCTGGCTGGAAGTAATCATGCGTATCCGGATCATCCCGACCAATGAAGGATATATCGAATTTTTCCGTCAGTCCCGGCTGGCCATACAGCTTTGTGATGATTCGGGCCGTGTCGCATATGCATCAAAGAATATAGATAATCTGCCGCTGGCCGATATGGAAATCCAGACTATGCCTATACGGGGAGGCTGGGTACGCTGGTATCGTGATGTCCGCCATCTGCGTCAGCAGAAGAGAAAACTCTCCCTCGTCGCGCAGGCACTGGAACGGTCGTACCATCTGCTATTGCAGGAAGAAGAAATCCGGCGCCAGGTCATCCATCAGGAAGTCAGCCGCCGTATTTATGCCGAACTGGAGCAAATCATCAGCAGCAAGCGGGAGCATATTGCAGCCTATATGAAATCGCTGCAGTCCATGAAGCCTGGAATCGAAGCCGATGCCATGGTCAGCCGGCTCAACGTCATGGTCTGCTATTTAAAGAAGCGCTGTGTTCTGCTGCTCCGGGGAAAAGAAAATGGGATGCTGGAAATTCGTGAATTATCCCTGGCAGTCAGCGAATCCCAGCACTATATGACGGTTGCAGGACTGCATGGCATGGCAACATTTCTTATTTCCGGGATCATACCGGATAGTGCAGCGCTTTCCTTGTATGATATGTTTGAAGAAATAGGTGAACAATCTATTGCCCATCAGGAATCTTACTGGATCTGCCATTTCTTTGAAACCGATACGTCCTGGTCCTTATCGGTAACGTGGGAAGACAGGCCAGATGAGCCAGACTGGATTCCAGGGACACTGTCAGACAGCACACTGTTTGAGAAATCTTCCTATGACCGGCTGGAATATGGGCGCCGTTTGACCGTATCTATCGGAAAGGAGACGTGCCATGATTAATATATACACCCTTTCCAGTACGTTCTACATCTTTTGCATGACTACAGCCATCATCCTATTTATTGCCAGCAGCCTGCTTTACTATTTTTTAATGCCTCAACAGGAATTCCGCCACTTGGGCCGTAAATGCCTGGAAGGGAGCAATCTCGTTGTCCTGCTGGCAATCGCAACCATCCTGCATGAAGTCTTTGAAGATGGGGCAAGTGGCATCCTGTACATAGAAGCCATGGATGTCTGGCGTTACGGTATCATATTGATTTCACTGATTTCTACCCTCTATATGATGTATGATCGTCATGCCGGTGGCCAGTACCTGCTCATGGCTTCATTTCTTCTTCTCCCGGAATTAGACACGTGGCTTCCCTGGTCATTGCTACTAGCATTGTCATGCATTGCTCTGCGTCTCATCCGGGTTTTCCCAGTAGCATACCGCCAATACCGGGAGCAGCTGACGGCCCGTTCCATCCAGTCTGCCGTCGATTTTCTGGAAGAAGGAGTCCTGCTCAGTCTGGAAAAAGGAGAACCCGTGCTGGTAAACTACGTCATGTATGATGTCATGGAAAAGCTACTGGGCACGGTTATCCGCAATGCGAATATTTTCTGGCATATCCTGGCAAACTGGAACAATACGGAACGCCTTACCATGGAACGACAAGGCCGGGATTTCCTGTTCCGACGTAATGATGGCGTGGCGTGGCTGATGCAGCGGCGATACATCCGCTTCAGGAACCGGTCAGGATGGCAGATTTCGGCACTGGATGTGACGAATCTGGACCGTGTGAACCGTGAACTGGACCAGAAAAACCAATTGCTGGAAAAACGCAATGAAAAAATGAAATACCTCCTCAATCATCTGGTCGATATGCAGACACAGCGGACGACAGAGGAAATGCGTTATAAAATCCACGACCTCATGGGACAGCGTATCACTATTCTGCAACAGCTACTGAATAATAAAAACATGACAAACTACGCCGCAATCCTGCCACTGGTAGAGAATGTCCTGGCAGATATGCGCCGCGAAACCGTAGATAATCCGGCAGAACGACTGAACGTACTCGTCCGTACCTATGGCAGCCTGGGCATCGAGGTCACTGTGACGGGCAATCTTCCGGCTAATCAGGAAATGGCGGCAAGACTGGTGGGCATTATCCGGGAAGCATTGACCAACGCTATCCTTCATGGTAAAGCCAGCCGTGTCTCTATAGAGCTTCCTCCAACGGGGAAACGGATACTGACAATCCGTGATAACGGCATCGGCTGCCACGGCACGATACAGTCCGGCAATGGACTGCAGGGCATTGAACGAAGGGTCAGAAAAATGGGCGCTACACTCCACCTGACAGGAACTCCCCATTTTGTTCTGTCCGTAGAAAGAGAGGATGACTATGATTCGCGTACTCATCATTGACGATCAAAAAATTCTGCTCGAAGGACTGGCAACAATTTTATCCCAATGTGGTGATGTGGAAATCGTCGGCACGATTCCCTTCTCGGAACTAGCCGAGTCTGCCTGTACCCTGACACATCCGGACGTCATTTTCATGGATATCTGTATGGAAGGGAAGAACAGCGGCATTGAACTGACAAGGCGGATAAAAGAAAAAAATCCCGGTCAGAAAATCATCATCATGACCGGGTTTCAGGATATCAGTTTTTTGGAAATGGCCCAGGATGCAGGAGCCGACAGCTTTATTTATAAGGAAAGTTCAGCAGCCGTTTTTATAGACTGTATGAAGCGGACAGTGGCAGGGGAACGGTTGTATCCCGATGTGCAGGGAACCGTGAAATTTGGTATCCATGGTGTCACCCTGACCCAGCGGGAATTGGATATCCTGCAGCTCATCTGCCGTAACCTGTCCTATCAGGAAATTGCCAGCGAGCTGGGAATCAGCAAGCGGACCGTCAGCTTTCACATCAGCAATATGCTTACCAAGACAGGGCACAAAAGCATCGTTGGCCTCGCCGTCGAAGCGACGGATAAAGGATACGCATCGGGGCCTTAGAAATATGCCGTCAGACTGGTGCCGAGGACATATTCATGGAATGAGCCGGCAAGAGATGCGTCCTGACGATTTTTCAGAGAAAAACCTTCTACAGCCCAGACAAGGCCCGGACGGAGAATATAGTCCAGACGAATTCCCCAGCCACGGAAGCCCATGCGGCGGAAAAACGTCGTGTCGGCATCCATCGTATGATAGAGGATAGTCGATGATGGCTGATTATAATAGCGTATCCACGCTTCATAAGAGCCTTGTTTCCGCTCATCCAGCTCGCCGTAGATGAGGGAGGCGACAAATCCCGTTTCGGACTGACTGTATTGGTCTGCTTCATGACGCACCCAGGCGTGCAGCAATTCCAGGCTGGCCCTGAAATCCGGCTGGAACTGATATAATCCGCGCCATTGTAAAATGCGCTGCCGGTCAAATCCCCGGCCAGCCCGTTCAGGGTATATCCCATAAGCCGCTAATGATGGGAATGCAGGTGGCAGGTGGCTGGCGTTGCGGAAATCCAAAAATACCGTATCGCTCTGGAAGCGGCCGTTACGTTTGCTGTGGAAGAGACTCCAGCCTATTTTCCGATGCTCATCATCAGCCCCAGTCGTCTGGCCGGCAAAGAGAGTGATGCTGCCGGGGGACGTTCCCTTCTGGCCGAGGCGGAACCGCAGACCGTCTACCTTTTTGTCTATGACATTGCCATCGAGCAGATAATAATTGAAACGCCCTGCTTCCAGTTTCATTCGTTCAGTTTCGTGCTGGATATATAATCGCCCCAGGTAGAGATGATGATCCTGATTATGGTCTTTGTCATTCCGGTTATCTTCCAGCTGGGTACGTATAGACGTATGTTCGTTCAGATGGATGAAAGGAAAAATCCGCAGTCTGCGCGTGGCCAGATATACCGCTTCGTCATGACGGCGGCGGCCTTTTCCCAGTTGCTCACTATATGCGGAAAAACGGCCTTTTCCCCAGAGCCAGCGGTAATCACCGTGCACTTCGACATAGGGATAGGTACTTTTCTGCGTCCTCGGAATTTCTTCGTCTTCTAATGGATCCGATTGTACATCATCAGGGACAATCACAGGCAAAGTGGAAGATCTGGCTGCCTGGCTGGAGCCGCAGAACATGGGAATGGCTGTCAGGATAAACAGGAGCAACACGCATTTCAGGTTCATGGGGTAGTTCCTTTCATATGCTTTTTCACAATCATATCACAATTAATACATGAAAGGAACAATAGATTCGCAATAATGAATACATAGTGTGCATAGGGATGGAATTTTTCTGCATAAACGAAAAAAATATAGAATTAAATTCTAAATTTCTTGACAGGTGGAAAAATATAGTGTATTATTTCGGTATACATTAAAAACCGACGAATCAGGAGGTACCGGATATGAACAGAATGGACTGTATGTGTACAAATTCATAGCGCAGGTCTGATACAACAGAATGCGCGTCATCAAGAGCAGCGGAGGGACTGGCCCGGTGAAGCTGCGGCAACCTGCCGGAAGGTAAGGTGCCAATTCCAGCAGGATTAAACCTGGAAGATGAAACTGGCTAGGGGAGCAGCATCTTTCAGGATGCTGATTTTTTTTTTAGAGGGATACATGGAAAAAAACAGAGGGGGAGCATCGGATCAGGAAAATGCACTGACCTATGCACTGGATTTAATACAACAGACCTGTTCCGGAGAGATTGCCCTGGTCATCCAGGATTCCCGGCTGATCCAGCTGGAGCGCAATGAACGCATCGTCCTTTGTCAGGGACAGGGAATTTGCCGGAAACCACCGGACCGGAAAGGGATAGAACAACAGATCCGCTCATCACTGGGAAATCTGCAATACGGAAAACTAGTCGTCGTCATCAAAAAACATGAAATTGTCCGCATCGAACGGACGGAGAAAAAGCTGATCAGAAAAGCTGAAGGCTGAATCACCTGGTACGTATGCCATCAAGGAAGGCGTACCGGGTGCATTCAGCTTTTTTTATTGCCAAAGGGGGAAATGTTATGAAAAAAATATCAATTCTGTTTATTGTACTCTGTTTTCTTGTTCTGGGACTGGCGGGCTGTGGCAGTCAGATACCACCTATCTTTGCTTCACTAAGCAATAATGGCGGGAATTTCAAAATCGTCGCTATACGAAAAGGATCAACCTTGGATCAGGAACTGATTACAGGCCCGAAAAGCAAAGCATCTATTCATACAGTCGCCGACCTGAAAGGGAAAAAAGTAGCTTATGTCAAATCTACGACAGCCCAGTATTTCCTTTTTAGGCACGGGCACTGATTGGCCGGCCGCGGGTACTGTTGCTCGATGAACCGCTCAGTGCTCTCGATGCACTGACCCGCCTGCAAATGCAGCGTCTGATTGAACGGCTCTGGCAGGAACTGGGGTTTACTCTGGTTCTTGTGACACACGATGTCAGCGAAGCCGTCTATCTGGCTGACCGGGTTGTTCTCATAGAAGACGGGCATATCCAGATGAATCAGCCAATCGAACTCGGCCGCCCCCATAGAAAAGGACCAGAAACGATTCAGTATGAAAAACACATTTTAGACGGCATTATGAAACCACAGAAAAAAATTGTATGATCTATTGAGGAGGAATTTCACATGAAAATCACACAAGTAGAAATATTTTACGTTACTACACGTCCGCAGTCGGGACAACGTCCAATTTTAGTCAAGGTATCGACGGATGAAGGGATATATGGAATCGGAGAAGCCGGAATGGCCTACGGAAAAGGCGGCAGCGGTGCTGTAGGAGCTATCCGGGATTTCAGTTCCCTGCTTATCGGACAGGACCCCTTTGCCACAGAGAAAATCTGGGAAACCTTATTCAAGAAAACATTTTGGGGCCAGGGTGGCGGCACGGTCATTTTTACGGCCATTTCCGCGCTGGATATAGCCTTGTGGGATATCAAAGGAAAGGCACTCGGAGTTCCCGTCTATCAGCTGCTGGGAGGAAAAACGCATTCCTCGTTGCGGGCATACGCATCGCAGCTGCAACTGGGCTGGGGACCAGAACGATACGCGCGGGGAAAAACAGAAGACTATGTGGCAGAAGCACAGCATGCCCTGGACGATGGATATGATGCTATAAAGGTAGACGTCCTTTCCTTTGACCGGGAAGGCAAAACCATTCCCCGGGTAGAAGGTCCTTTACCTCATTGGGTTATTGCGTTAGGCGAAGAACGGGTACAGGCAATCCGGGAAACGATTGGTCCGGATGTGGACATAATCATTGAAAATCATGGCCGTACGGATATTACTAGTGCCATTCAATTTGCAAGGGCAATCGAAAAATATAATATATATTTATATGAAGAAATCAATACACCCTTAAATCCATCACTGCTCCGGATTGCAAAACATGATATACATATCCCCCTGGCATCAGGAGAACGGATTTACTCCCGCTTTGGCTATCTGCCATATTTTACAGACCGGTCATTGGATGTTATACAGCCTGATCTGGGGTCATGCGGAGGATTTTCTGAATTCCGGAAAATTGCAGATATGGCCCATGCATATGAAATCACCGTACAAGCCCACGTTGCCGGTACGGGAGTAGCAGAAGCGGCAGCGATTCAGGCGGAAGCGGCTATTCCTAATTTTATCATTCATGAACATCACCAGAAAACCTTACTGAAGGAATACAGGGAACTGGTCCAATACGATTACCAGCCTGTAAACGGACAGTATGCCGTTCCGGATCTCCCGGGAATCGGGCAGGATATTACAGAAGAGGTATACAAACAATCGGAGTACTTCCTGGTTAACTCGTAGTATACTAAAAGAAATGACGGAAAGAGGAGATGATTTCAATGTTAGGAGATTGTGCCAATTGTAATTGTAATCATATGTGTGCCAAATTAGGAAAAAGTTGTACGGGTGTACAACCAGAAGAAGTACTGGCATTATATAATGAGGAAGAACGGCGCATCATGGATGCCGCGGCTTATGTAGAAGCTACATATTATATGAAATATACACGCCTGCAGGAAACGGCAGCTTTTGCCAGAAAAATGGGTTATACAAAAATTGGTATCGGCTTTTGTATTGGCATTGCCGAAGAAGCCCGTCTGTTTGCTGCTTACTTGTCCAAGGAGTTCGAAGTGTATTCTGTCTGCTGTAAAAATTGCGGTGTCGAAAAAGACGTCCTAGGTCTGAAAAAAGTAAATCCCCATGCCCCTGTGGAATGCATGTGTAATCCAAAAGGCCAGGCTGATTTTCTCAATAAGCAGAACTGCCAATTATTTGTATCGGCCGGTCTCTGCGTTGGTCATGACGCGCTTTTTGCCCAGACTTGCAAAGGTCCTGTCACGACGCTGGTAGTTAAAGACCGCGTACTGACTCATAACCCCATGTCGGTCGTCTATTCCGGCTATTGGAAAAAGAAACTTGGCCTAGAATAGCCTGTACTGATAAACTCTGCCCGGTCCCGACAGATGGGATTGGGCAGATTCTGTAAATATGTCTATTATGGGCAGCCTTTAAATATGATATAATAAAAGAAATAGTAGTATACAAGGTGATGCCCATGATAGTACATAATCTTATAATCCGATGGAAGAGATGCGGTGTCCCCTTTTGGGCGTGTCTCTATTTTCTTATGGCATTTCCTGCTGCGTTCTTGTTTCCGCCGTGGGCCGGCTGGGAAAATGGGCCGCTGGAGATGTTGCAGAATATCGTCCTGGCCGCCGGAGCGGTCTGTTGTATTGCTCTTTTCCGCAAAGCCCGTGGATGCTACCATCATAGTCTGTGGCTGGCTATAAGCCTCTATTTTCTCATCCTACTGGGCAGAGAACTGAGCTGGGGCCGTGTCTTTATGCTGAAAACGATGACCAATCACGGACCTGTATTTGTCAGTATGCATTCCCTGCCACATCATGTAGTTATCCATGGCATCATTGCCGTGATCATTATGGTGACTATGCTGGCATTCATTGTGCTCATGCCCTGGAGGAGAATTTTCCTGGAAATCCCCGTTCCTGTTCCGGCCTTCTTCTTAATTATAGCAGCCGCAATCGTAGCAGCAATCGCTGATAAAGGACTCCTGACAGGCGGACCTTTTGATGAAAATCTGGAAGAGGAAATGGAATTTCTGGTATATCTGCTTCAATTGTATTTCGTCCGCTGGTATTATCGTGGACTGGAGCATGGGACGCAACAGCCCCAATGAAGGAAAGAAGGCTTAAGTATGGACAAATTCAGAAAAGTGTCTATACTAATAGTTAATAAGCTAACTAATTATAAAGGGATGACAATGATGAAAATAGAAGCGTTTCCGACAAGGGAAGAACTGGAACAACATGCCAGCCTGATGCCTGAAATCAATCCTCCGGCAGTACTGGCCATGCTGCGCATCATGCAGGCTGCCGAAGAAATACGATGCGATATCAATGACGTCTTGGAAAAGAAATATCAACTCAGCGAAGGTAAACTGCGGGTCCTCATTGTCCTGCACCAGCATCCGGAAGGCATTGCACCGAGTTACCTGGCAGAAAAGACGGGAGTGACCAAAGCGACAATCAGTGTCATGTCACAGCGACTGGTACGGGATGGATTAGTAGAAGCCCGGTCGAGCCAGGAAGACCGGCGGACAAAGAAACTGTTGCTGACACCAGCCGGGAAGGCCTATACAGAAAAAGTACTGCCCGGTCACTATCTGCGCATTACGAAGCTCATGGGACGGCTCACGGAACAGGAACAAAACGAACTCATCGGCCTGCTGAAGAAACTGACAGGATAAGTCTGCCTGACAGGACCTGTGTGATATCGTACATAATTAGTTAGCTAGCTAAATATATAGACAGGAAGGACTGTTTAGTATGGACGGACAAAATATGATATGGCGCAGAAAAGCGATGCATATGGGGATATTCTTTATCATCGTCCTCATTGCCGGCGGAATTCTGCTGCTGTATAAGGGAAATGATGCCGTCGCTCAGGGCATCATCAAAAAAGATGGTATCGTCACGGCAGAGCAGGTAAAAGTATCCTTTCAATCAGTCAGTGGCAAACTGATCCGGGAAGCCGTGAAGGAATCGCAGGAAGTAAAAGCCGGCGATATCCTGATGGAACTTGACAGTACCGATGTAGACCTCGATATCGCCAAGACCCGGGCCCAGATTGCTCAGCTCGATGCACAGATACAATCCATGGAAGGGTCTATACAGATTGGCTTTGCCCAGACCAATACGACAGAACAGGAAAGCCGGCGCCAGATAGATCAGCAGCGTGCAGCTATCGATTCGGCCGCGGCCACACTGGTCAATGCTCAGAGGGATTACGACCGTAAAATGGCCCTGTATAGTCAGGGAGCCATCGCCAAATCCGATATGGACGACTCGGAAGCAGCTCTATCTGTAGCCCAGGCTGCCATGAACCAGCAGCAGGAAGGCCTGGCTAAATTACTGGGCGGAGCCGTGGATACCGGTGATACGAATACCATGGTACTGCCGCAGATTGAAGAACAGCGCCAGACTGTAGCCAATAAGGGACATGACAGGGAATCCCTGGTCCAGCAGCGCAACCAGCTACGCGTACAGCTGCAACAGCTGGAAGTACAAAAAGACCGCCTGACCCTGAGAGCGCCGGAGGATGGTAAAATACTGAAACTGCTGGCCAAGAAAGGAGAAATGATTCAGGCCGATACGCCGGTCATCCTCCTGGAAAGCAAACGGAAATATTATGATATCTATGTCAGTGAAAAACAGGCTGTACGCCTTCACGAAGGGCAGGACCTGTCCGGTACGGCCATAACGGATGGACATCGTGTAGCCGGTACAATACGGTTTATCACCCAGGCACCGGGCTTTGCCGACCTGAAGGGCACGAGAGAAAAAGGACAGGCCGACCTTACGGCTTTCCAAATCCGCGTCTACACCAATCCGGAAGAAAAAGTACTGCCGGGTCAGACAATCGAGGTGACCGATCATGAACTCCCTTAAACGTGAGCTGGCTTTTCTCTTTTCCGGTATGGGCATGCCTTATGAAAAAGTGGCTATGGTCGTAGCTGTGGTCTGTGCCGTGTTATTTACAGTGCTCCTGGGAAATAACTATATACAGGATGCCCCGGTCGCCGTCATCGATCTGGATAACTCCAAATACAGCCATCAGGTCATCGACGAAATGGATGCCTCCCCGTATATCCGCATCGATACGGTCCTTCATACAGCAGTCAATCCCAAATCACTGTTTTACCGGGACCGGTTCGCTGCCGTTGTCTATTTCCCAAAAGATCTGGAAAAGAACCGTTACAGCGATGCTGCCGGGACCATTGGCGTATTTTATGACAATACGAGCATTGCCCAGAACGCAGATATCATAGAAGGACTCAATGCCATCGTGGCGATAGAAAATGAAAAACTGGCGGCTCCCACAACATCCCGGGCAGAACGGGGCATTACCCTGCGCGACCGGCTCCTGTTCAATCCACAAGGTTCCGCAGCCAACAATGGGGAAGTCCAGGGATTCCTCTTTTTCTTTTCTTCCATGTTCTTTACCTTTGCCACCATCGGTATGATACCCAGACTGCGCATGACCGGGGAACTGGCCCGGATCCAGCAGGAGGGAACTCCGTTTGCCATACTCGTCCGTCTCGTTCCGTATTGTATCTGCCTCATGACGGCACTTACCGTCGGCATGGTCATCCTTCATTTCCTGAATGACATGGCTTTCGCAGGCAGCCTGCTCCTGTTTTTCCTGACCCAGTGCTTCTATATCCCGGCCGTCGGAATGATGAGCCTGCTCTTTGGGTGGAATGCAGCCAACCCCGGCGTAGCTGCCAGCCGCATGATACTCTTTATTCCTATGGGATTTATTCTTGGTGGTGCCACCAGCCCGATTATGCAGCAAAGCCTGTGGGTCCGCTACTTTGCCCATTTCTTTCCCCTTACCTGGGAATATGAATTTACAAGAGACATTACGATCCGCGGTGCCAGATTCTGGGATATTGCTCCGGAATTTGGCGGATTCCTGATTTATTTCGCCTGCATCCTTATCGTCTTCTGCCTGGTCTTTTACGGGACGAGACAGAAAGAATTGGCCCGTCAGAAGGAGGAATTGTCATGAATGAAGAATTACAGCATATACTGGTACCGGTCGATGGATCCGAACCATCGAGGCGGGCCCTGGAAAAAGCCGTCTATCTGGCACAAAAATGCGGCAGCAGCCTGACACTGCTGACCGTAGTAGATATGAATAAAGAAATCAATTCCTTTGAGCAAGTCAGCACCGGTGGATATATACCGGGAGAACTGAAAGAAAAAGGATACAAACTGCTTCTGAAACTCATGCCCCTCATTCCCGATACGATTCATGCCGAAGCCGTCGTCCAGATAGGGGACCCGGCACAAAACATCGTAGCATACAGCGAAGAACATCCGGTAGACCTCATCATCATCGGCAACCGCGGCCTGTCAGGCCTGAAAAAAATACTCCTTGGCAGTGTCAGCAACTACGTCCTCCTGCGCAGCCACGTACCGATCCTGATCATGAAATAGCTGGTTAATGTTCCGATATCCCTCTTGATTTTTAGAAAAAAACAAGTATACTAAAGGTAAGAACTGGTTATAGGTTTCTCCGTTGGGAGGAACTGATCTACAGGTTCTTGACAGAGATTATTTGCAGGAGCTCGTATCAGGTGTCTTTAAAAGAGGCACTGGAATACGAGCTCCTTTGCATTTATTTACCGTATTTTAACCAATCATAAATTCTTATTAAACGACGAAAACCTGTCTTAAAACTTGATTTTGTTGTTTTAGAAAATATATTAGGATTATTCTCAATAATTTTTTTCAAATGGTCATATAAGCTGTTTGCAGTAATATTTTTTTCAGGCAAAAAACATATTTCCATGTTGACTTTTTCCACTAAATCTAAATTCTTATAATCCAAATTATGTGTTAGATCAATAATTGTATGATGGGAATAATCTTTTCTTGAACGATTTTTCTTTATTGTTTGGCTCAAGAAGTCATCATAACAATTAATATTAGTCTTTTGTCGTATTTCAGGGTAATCATGAGATGCTTTTTTTAAATATTTAAATACTACAAGCTTTTGAACTTGTTTAATTATTTTAGGATAAGCATAGGTGAGAATTTCATCAGCGGTATTATGTATCGTATCCAATAAGATATCTTTATATAGTTCGTCCGCTTCAATTCCTGTTAACCCTTTTGGTCCAAGCTGATCAGGAGAAGCAATAGCTAGCACTAAGTCTTCATCATCCACTCTTACATCATTTATGCCAGCAACATACAGTTTTTGAGTTGGTGTACTAGAAAGTATAAAATTATAAAATTCATTTTTAAACATTCGTAGCATTTTAACAGGCAGTGCGGAACGTTTTTCTTTTAACGCCTCATATAAATCTGCATAATTTGACATAGTTATTTTAGTCATTGGAATGATAGTTCCATTAATATCCATAGAATACGGTGATATAGTAGTTGGCCCATTGTCTCTATCATATTCCACCACAATGAATCTATTTTCTAATTTTTTTAAATTTTCTGTTGAAAGACAATCGGCGATAGAAAAAATAATATTTCTTATATTCTTATCACTTATTGAATAACCAATGAAAATAATTGGATTTTCTAAAAAAATAGTTAATAATTTAGCAGTTAGATAAGAAGCTTTTCTGTTAAATTTATCATAATCACTACTGGTAATGATGATACTATCAGGATTTGAAATTGAACCATGGATTTTATAAATTTCAGCAATATTCTGTATAGAATTAAAAAGTAGTTCTTCCTGACCTACAAAGGTAATATAGTCAGGTGCAATAATATTTAAAAAATTATCGTAGTTTGTTGTTATAAACCCTGCAATATTTCTAGCGGTCAGTGATTTCAAAATATCAATTTCATCTTTATAGGCCAAGTTTAGTTTAGAATTTAAGTCAATATAAGAGGCTATTTCGGCTTTGAATGGAGAACAATTCTCTTGTGTAACTTTTTGCATTAATTCAAAAGGCAATGTACGTATCGATGAATCAGTAAACCATCTGGCATCAAAATCAGCTTTTAGAGCTTCCGCAATATCTGCATAATCTGGTCCGAAAGATTGATAATATTTTGCCCATCCAATTGAATCTTGATTCGTTACAATATTAATAAAGTGTGTTAATAACGTGCGCCAGTCAGGCAAATTAAAATATCGTCTTGAAATACCAGACCCCACAAATAAAAATGGCGTTGTAGGCAATGAACGAATAAAATTATGTAACTCTTGATTCATGATTTCTCCTGCCTTTCCCCAATAAATATATATTTATGTAATAATTCTGTATAGCATTCAATTAATAAATATATTATAACATAAAAATTACGGTCTGAAAAAATTGTATTCTATATCTCCATATCGCCGTGCGGACTTTTCTGTGTTTACGATGTACTAGAGTAGATTTGATGGTACCATAATCGCTCAAAAAACAAATCGTTTTCTCATACTGACAAACTATGGCGGGTGTGTTAAAATGAAACAAGCTACAAACTAGGAGGATTCTGGGAATGAACGGACATGGTGACGTCATGAAAACATCCATTTCTATAAAAAATAAATACAGCACCGTCGTGCTGCCTCTGTTGTGGGTCGTAATCGATTATATAGCTGTCCTGTTGGCAGAACAGCTGTCTTTTTCCCTGCGTAATGCGCTCATTACCAATTCTGCCCTGCATATTTCCTGGCTCAGTTTTCATGTAATTGGGCCAGCTATTTTTATCCTTTTCATGCAGGTTCAGTCTCTGTATACACGGCGCATGCAGTTCTGGCGCATCATTTCCCGTATTTTCAAAGCCAATCTGTATGCCGTCGGTGTGATGATATTTCTCATGTATGTTCTGGAAACGGCCTCCCATACGTCGCGGTTATTTATCGGATTCATCTGGATATTTGCCTTCTTCTTTCTCGTATTATTCCGCTTCATCAGCCGCAAACTATTGAACCGTCTCCATATGCTGCAGCTTCCGGTCCTCATCATGGGGGCAGGAAAGACAGCTGCTATTGTGCTGAAATATTTCAAGGACGATTCCGGTCTTGCCTTTGATTTCATCGGTTTCCTGGAAGATCATAAACCAGAACCGGAAGTCGCCAGACTTATGCCGCATCTGGGAACCTTTGCCGACGCCGAAGCCGTTATCGACCAGACCGGCGTCCAGCACGTCCTGGTCATCGCGCCAGGCCTGAGCAATGATAAAGTACAGGATATCATCTACCGTCTGCAGCCCAAAGTAAAAAACATCGCCTTCATTCCCGATATGGGCACCATGCCACTAGCTACCCTCGATATGGAAACCCTCATCGACGGTCACATCGTCGCCTTCCAGATCCGCAATAACATGGCCCGGCGGTACAATCGTATCATCAAGCGCCTGTTCGATATAGTCTGTACCTGTATCGGCATTATCTGTCTGAGCCCTGTATTCCTGGCTATTTCTCTATGGATATACAAAGACTCGCCGGGTCCTATCATATTCAAGCACCGCCGCGTCGGCCGTCATGGAAAGGAATTCAACTGTTACAAATTCCGCAGCATGTGCGTCGATGCCGATGTCAGGCTCAAAGAACTCCTGGCCAAAAATCCGGAAGCCCGCAAAGAATGGGAGAAAGAATTCAAACTCAAAGACGACCCGCGGATTACCCGTAGCGGTGCATTCCTGCGCAAAACCAGCCTGGACGAACTGCCCCAATTATTCAACGTCCTGAAAGGAGAAATGAGCCTTGTCGGTCCACGCCCCATCATACAGGCCGAAGTTCCCAAATACGGCAAATACATTGAAGACTTCTACATGGTCCGTCCCGGTGTCACCGGCATGTGGCAGACCAGCGGCCGCAGTGACACCACATACGACGAACGGGTCCAGATGGATACCTGGTACGTCCGCAACTGGGATGTCTGGTTCGACATCGTACTCATCTGGAGAACCATAGGAGTCGTATTGAGGCATAAAGGCGCGTATTAGATCTGAACCTTACACGCTAAAAGCCGTCCCCGTGAGGGGCCTTTTTGGCCCAGCAGGTATCGACCAAAGGAAGATGCAGGCTGGTTGCCCAAACGGACAGCAGAAATGAAGCTGGCGCCGTAGGCGTCTGAAGGGGGGTTACTCAAATATAAATTTTATCTTGAATCCTTATAAAATATAGGAGATGATCGGATGAATCAGCATTTTATTACAAGCATATATATCGATAAAATACGGCACTTACAAAATATCACCATTCCATTATCAGAAACGACGTGTAAACATCTGATTCTGACAGGGAAAAATGGCAGTGGCAAAACCAGCGTCATTGAGGCACTGAGTGCGTATTTGTCTATATATACAGAAGATGCCCGTACTATTAATACACTTGAGTATTGCAAAAAGCAGTTGTTGGCGGACAAAGAAAAAATCAAATCATTAGAATTTTTGGATACCCAATATAAAGAGATTTCAGAAAGGATAAAGCAAGACCAAGAGTATATCAATCGCTTTTACCGAGGGATAACTGTCCAATTCAATGACGTAGAAAGCATGCAGTCCAAGGTATATACGGGCGAATACATCTTTGCATACTATAAAGCTGAACGTGAATATACGGCACATAATGAAAAAAACGTATCGAAAGTAGATTTAAAAGAAAAATATGCTATCCATGAGCATCCGGGCCAGGAGTTTGTAAAATATATCCTAAATCTCAAAACAATTGGAGCTATGGCAGAAGTTAGTGGTAAAGCGGAAAGAGCTGCTGAAATCAAACAATGGTTTCATAATTTCGACCATGTTCTGCAAACCATTTTTGACAATGATCAGGCCCATTTGGATTTTAATATTGAAACGTTTGAATTTCATATTATCGTGCCAGGCAGAGAACCATTTACCTTTGACACATTATCCAGCGGATATGCAGCCGTCTTGGATATTGTCGTAGATTTGATGATGCGAATGGAAAAGAAAGCCGGGAAGCGTTACGATTTGGAAGGTGTTGTATTGATTGATGAAATCGAAACACATTTACATCTAGAACTTCAAAAGAAAATCTTACCGATTCTGACAGGTATTTTCCCTAATATCCAATTTATTGTGACGACCCATTCTCCCTTCATCCTAAACTCCATATCTAATGCTGTGATATATGACTTAGCTAATCATACATTAGTAGATAATCCGGAAGGATTGTCTAACATCCCTTACGACGGAATTGTGGAAGGGTATTTCAAAGCATCCATGCTTTCTAATGAGTTAAAGAAAAAATACGAAAGATACAAACAACTAGCTCATAAACAGAATTTAACTGACGATGATTATACAGAAATTGCAGATCTTGAATATTATCTCGATGAAATCCCTGATTACCTGGGATTAGACTTTATGACCGATTACAAAAAACTAAAATTGGAATTATCGCAGAAGGAGTAGGTAAGATGGTAAAATGTGATAAATCCCCGATTGCACCAGCATCTCTGGAAATTGAAAAAGCAAAAGGTAACAGTGGCTCATATCGTAACGATGATGTCGTAACACAGCTGAAGACAGATTTTCATGATAAATGCTATATTTGTGAACTGAAAGGGCTTCAAGATCCTGAAATCGAGCATTTGATTCCACATAAAGGAAATCTTGACTTAAAATTTGATTGGAATAACCTTTTCTGGAGCTGTGGACATTGTAATAGCATAAAAAATCAAAGAAAGTACGACGGCAACATTATTAATTGTTGCCAGGAAGACCCGGAAAAACACATAAAATGTGAATACAAGGACAGACAAGTTTCTATTACAGCTCTAGACAAAGAGCCAACGTCACGCTTGACAGCAGAATTAATTTATGAAGTATTTAATTTAAAAAATACAGGAATGCGAATAAATAAATCTGAATACAGATTCAAAGCTCTACAAAAGGAAATGAATATATTTTATAATGAGTTGCAAAACTACGAAGAACATAAAACTACCATGAATAAAAGACGAGTGATGGTCCGCTTAAAAAGAGATGCTGCATTTGCCGCATTCAAACGAACTTACATACGCAATAATACAAAATATGCTGAATTCCAAGATGCTGTCAGTTTATAATCCCAGCCTACAACGCTAAAAGCCGTCCCCGTGAGAGGCCTTTTGGGCCCGCAAGGTGCTGACTGTAAGAAAGCGCAAGGTGGTTTCCAAAACGGACAGCAGAGATGAAGGAGGGCCACGAAGTGGCGGCAGGGGCTTTACTCACAGATAGAGTCCATATGATGAGTCAAAAAAATTTTTCTATCTAGCAAGAATTATCGTAATCAAATGATAATTCTTGCTATTTTTTTGCTATACAAATACCCCTAAAAATAGCTTAGAGCATTCTCTTAGAACCAAATCCATGTTACAATAATACCTGATTGTAAAAATACTGTAATGTATTTGTTAGATGATTATAAATAAAAGAAATAGAAGTAAGAAAATGCAATAAGAGGTGTTTGTCCTAATGAAAAAATTATGTTTATCAGGTATTGTATTATGGCTTAGTTGGATATTGGCCGTTATATCGTATGGCGAAAAAGAATGGTGGATGTTTTTTCAAACGATACCAGAAATAGTATTATTACTAACCTTTTTGTATTTAATACGTGTTATAAAAAATAAGTGGAAATACGTTGGTCAAGGTATTCTATTTATTTTATGTATCGTTTACTTTATACAATGCATCTATTATTCCCAGGTTGGTGAATTTATGTCAATTTTGGCATTAGAAAACGCAGATCAAGCTTATTTACTTATTCGTCCGGCCTATATTATATGTTTGCTTGTGATTTTAGGTGTTAGCTTTGTACTGGTACAAGGCAGAAAACTCTATTTGTCCAAGCGAAATTTATTCATCTCGATAGTTATCAGTGTATTGTCGGCAGGTGGAGTTTATATCCAGAATACAAATTCACACTTTAATTGGCCGCTCATTCAAAATGTACATAGGGGGGGGACACCAATTGTCTCACTGTCTAAAAATATTGTCAAAAGTATCATTCCTCTTACAAAACAACAGAAAAAAATTGCTGGATATCCTTTTGAAAAAGATTGGATTTATAAAAATCAACTTCCGTTTCCTGTAAAATCTGACAAGCACGTAGAACAGCCTAATATTATCATTATTTTTACCGAAGGTACTTCTGCACGGTTGCTAGACTGTTATGATGGAAAATTAGGAGACGTGACTCCCAATATAGATGCCTTTGCAGAAAAGAGTATGGTAGTAGATCGATATTATAATCACACAGCAGCAACCTTTAGAGGGACTCACGGACAATTGACGTCTTGTTATCCCCGCTACGGAGGTAATGAAAAAGGTGGCTGGGTTGGTAATAAAGCAGGATCCGGCGTATCCAAACAGCTGGCTCAACGTGATTACCAGTCGTTGCCCAAATTGCTAAATGAAAGAGGATATGACACCAGCTTTATCAGCCCACATATGCAAGAGGACCCTTATACGGATTTATTGAATATGTTGGGATTTCATCAAGTCTATACTCGTGATAGCGCAACTGAATTTTTACCTTATAACCCAGAATTCTGGCACAGTTCTCTGACAGACCAGGATATGTATACAGAACTAGTTCAAATATTAGAACACCAAACGACTTCGCAGCCTTTCCTGATAGCTATGTACACATTTGAAACACATACTAATGTAGATACTCCCAATGATGGCATCAAATATAAAGACGGAAGCAATGAAACGTTAAACACATTGCATAATGTAGATAACGCATTCGGATCGTTTTGGAAATATTTTATGCATTCTCAATATAAAGATAATACGATTGTTATTTTTACAGCTGACCATTGTCATTACCATGATAAGCCATTTATGTCACTCGTTGCCAATGATACCGATTATGTAAAATGCTTTCATGACAGGATTCCCTTTATCATTTACGATCCTGTGCATTCCCTGCCTGAACGATATGATGCCCAAAATAACACCTCTTTGGCATTAACACCAACTATATGTCAGCTTTTAGGAATCAATAACGAAAAAAATAGCTTTATGGGTACTTCTATTTTTGAACCTATGGACGCACCACCTATTTTAGCGACAGGACTTGATTTTTATAGCATAGAGGATAATCACGTAATACGGCCTGAGCAACTTGCTGAAAATGATAAAAAGGCTGTTCAACAGCAAATCGAAAAAATATCACTTTTTTATGAATGTGAAAAAGCAAATCACGTATTTCATTAAAAATACTTAACCTTGAGTATAAGATAAGACAAGCTGTTTATTACAGTTTGTATACAATTGAATTGCTGACAGCATGCATTGAATGTGCTAAAATAAAGAAATGCAGTAATGCACTATTTATAGGAGCTGGTTGAGTATAAATTGTCATGAATAATATAGAAATTATCATTCCTACATATAACGCTGGAAAGAAATTCAATGAATTGGCAGGTATTCTGAAACAACAGAAAAATATTACACCGAATAATATCCGTATTATTGATTCATCTTCGACAGATGATACAGTACACATTGCAAAACAAGCTGGTTTCCATGTCCAAATTATTAAAAAAGAAGAATTTGGACACGGTAGGACGCGGAACATGGCAGCTACCCAATCGCAGGCTGATTACCTTGTCTTTCTGACACAAGATGCCATTCCAGCTGCACCTGACGCTATCTGGAAACTGTGCCTGCCATTGATAGAAAATCCGTCAATCGGTTTAACCTATGGCAGGCAATTACCTGTTTCAGGCATTGGCATACTGGGAAATCATGCCAGGTTATTCAACTATCCTGCTCAAAGTTTATTAAAAACAAAAAGAGACATTCCCCGATTAGGCGTCAAAACTATTTTTTGTTCAGATTCATTCGCTGCATATAACCGAAAAAAACTATTAGAGTCAGGAAATTTCCCCGATGTAGATTTTGGTGAAGATACCCTGATAGCAGCTAAATTTATCAAAGAAGGATATGCCGTTTATTACAATGCTGATGCCTGTGTGTATCATGCCCATTCCTTTACCTTATCTGAAGATTTTCAGCGTAGTGTAATTATTGGGAAATTACATCATGACAATCAACCCGTATTTGATTCTTTCGGTGCGGTAAACGGAGAGGGTGTAAAGTTTGTTAAATCTGAACTTTACACGCTGATTTCTCATAAATGCATAAAACTTCTGCCTGTAGCGTGTTTCCATAACCTCGTTAAATTTCTTGGATACCGTCTGGGGAAAAGCAATATTCTATAATCAAGGAGGTTTACCTGGGTGCCTGATTCGTGCTTAGTTACGGTGGTAATGGCTTTATACCATCCCAATTTAAAATGGCTGAAAGAAGAACTTGCCTCTATTGAAAACCAAACATTCAGGCAATTCCAGCTATATATATGGAATGATGATCCTCACGATGAATATCCATATGAAGCCTTTTTCTCACTTCATTTAAAACATATACCATTTAAACTATTTCATGGTCCGAATAATATGGGATCAAATAAAGTGTTCGAAACTTTGACCACATTGGTCCATACTCCGTATATTGCGTATTGTGACCAGGATGATGTCTGGCTGCCAGAAAAATTATCTACTTTAGTGAGTTTGATAGCTCATGAAAATGTGGTGTTGACGTTTAGTGATATGTATGTTATGGATGAAACATCTAAGATTATAGCCGATAGCATAACAGATATACGTCCACGACAAATTATCTATTCTGATGATAATTTAGTTTCCCAATTATTAGCGAAAAATTTCATCACAGGATGCACCATACTGATGCAGACCCAGATTGCTCAAAAGGCTGTTCCTTTCCCTGATATTTTCTTTCATGATTGGTGGCTTGCTGTATTTGCAGCGTTATCAGGCAAAATAGAAAAAGCAGACCGGCCATTGATGAATTATAGAGTATATAGAGGAAATCAGTCGAAACCATTAGCCGGAATCCATTCTAAAGCAGAATATCTCGAAAAATACATCAAGCAATATAAACAATTTATAGATTTATTATCACGGTATTTTGCTGGAGATAAGCGACTTCAGCCATATAAAAGATGGAGTGAAGCGCGTATCTCCTATTTTCAGCGTCCAACATGGAAAAATGCCAGCTATTTATGGAAAAGAAAAAACTGGGCGCCCTCTACGACTAAACTAGAATTGCTCTTACCATTTATTCCGTCATCTATTTTTTCACATTTTCTTCGAAAAATTCAGTCATCACAATAGTTTAAAGAATGGAATGGAAATTATGAATGTAAAGTTAGCAGGTGTCGTCATTCTATATCACCCAGATATCGATGTATGGCATAATATTCAAAGTTATATTTCATCAGTTGAGAAGCTGTACGTTTTAGATAATACAGAACAACCTGATTCATCCGTTGTAAACCAGCTAAAGGAAGACCCAAAGATACAATATATTGCATTTTACGAAAACAGAGGGATTGCATACGCCCTGAATTATGCTCTCACTAAAGCGCAATCTGATGGATATACTTTTTTATTGACGATGGATCAAGATAGTTCGTTTACACAAAGCAATATCTCTGCTTATATAAAAAGAATAAGAGCGTCCGAAAATACGATTAATACGATTGTTTCTTATGCTATTAATTATGGTCCTTTAGACAAATCTAAATTAGAAAATCAAATTATTACATATTATATCACATCAGGATCTGTCCTCAATGTTGATAAAGCTATAGCTTTAGGTATGTTTGATGAAAATTTATTTATAGACCAGGTTGATAGTGAATTTGCCTATCGAGCCAGAATAAGGAAACAGAAAATTATCACTTTTTTTGATATTTACATGCAGCATCAGCTGGGAAATACGAAATGGTATCATGTAGGTGCGTATCAGTTTGCGGTATTAAATCATAGCCCAGTACGAAAATATTATATTTTTCGTAACTTGATATATGTAATGAGAAAATATCCATTTCTTAAATACGCTTACATCAAATATATCCTTAAAGAACTTGTCAAAGTTCTTTTTTTTGAAAAAGATAAATGGAAGAAACTAAAATATATTTTTTCCGCTTTTCAAGATGCCCATAATGGGAAATTCGGAAAATGTACAATCAATGGCTGAGGTGGATCATGAACTGGATTTTAAAAAATAATTTATTTAAATATAAATGGTTGTTAGAAGAACTGGTCATTCGTGACTTAAAAATCAAATATCGCCGATCTGTTCTTGGCTATTTGTGGAGTGTATTAAATCCTTTGTTAATGATGTTAGTACTTACCGTAGTGTTCTCTACAGTTTTTCGTTTTGATATTCCTAATTATCCAGTATATTTATTGACAGGGCAATTACTATTCAATTTTTATAGTGAATCAACGACGATGGCAATGGATTCAATATTAAATGGAGCAGCCCTAATTAAGAAAGTATACCTTCCTAAATATATTTTTCCTTTATCCAGAGTATTATCTACGTTCACAACATTACTCTTTTCATTATTGGCATTATTTATTGTCATGGTAGTTACTAGCACCAGTTTCCACATTACGTTGATTTTATTACCTGTTGTTTTTATATATATGTTGATTTTCTCACTAGGTGTCAGCCTGATTTTAGCCGTGTCAGTTGTATATTTTCGCGATATAAAACATCTCTACGGGGTATTTTTATCAGCATTGAACTTTTTGACGCCTATTTTTTATCCCACCTCGATTTTGCCAGAATGGTTAAAATCATGGATGATTTTTAACCCATTATACGATTACATAGAATTTCTGAGAGATATATTGCTTTATGGTAAATGGCCAACATGGGAAGAAAATTTACTATGTATAGCTTGCTCACTTGGCTTTTTAGCCGTAGGCATGTGGGTTTTTGAAAAACATCAGAAGAATTTTATACTTTATATTTGATTTGAGCGAGGATAGCCATGGAGAATGCAGTAGAAATAAAAGACGTGTCTATGCGTTTTAACTTAGCAAAAGAACGAGTAGATAATATAAAAGAATGGGTCGTTAGAAAATTAAAGGGAAAAGGTGTATCGTTCGATGAATTTTGGGCGTTAAAAGATATTTCTCTAACTATCCCCAAAGGAGATTCGTTTGCTCTGATTGGATCAAACGGCAGCGGTAAAAGTACCTTATTAAAAATTATTAGTGGCGTATTGACACCTACCTACGGTACCGTAACATTAAATGGCAGTCTTGCTCCCCTCATTGAATTAGGAGCTGGATTTGATATGGATCTCAGTGGCAGAGAAAATGTGTTTCTAAATGGTGCTATCCTTGGTCATAGTAAAAAAATGATGGAAGAAAAGTATGACGAAATCATGGATTTCAGTGAGTTAAAAGATTTTGAAGATGTCCCTGTAAAAAATTATTCAAGTGGCATGATGGCACGGTTAGGTTTTTCCATTGCTACCCTCGTAAAACCAGATATTCTGATTGTAGATGAAATCTTGTCTGTTGGTGATCACTCTTTTCAGGAAAAATGCTCAAAAAGAATGGAAGAAATGATGAGTGGAGGAACAACTGTAATTTTAGTTTCACATGATGAATCAATGGTAAAAAAAATCTGTCGTCATGCTGCCTGGATTAACAAAGGACATTTAATGTTTGTAGGAGATAGTGAAGTGGCAGTAGAGCATTATCTCTCTAGTATTGGATAATTGATGAGGAGCTTCTAATGTTTGAGAAAATCAAAAAAATAAAAAAGTTATCTATTTACGATCCACAAGCTGTAACTGCACTATCCGTTTTCTTAAATGGTCCCCGTACTTCTTTAAGAAAAATGGTAATACTATCTTTTAACTTGCTATATCATTTCGGGAAAAAAGCAAAAAAATATAAACATCGAAAAGATTTTTATCGAAATCAACAATTGGTCGAAACATGCTGGCCTAAACTCGATTGTGCGCCTAAAAATCATGTAGCTGTTATTATAGCAGAATTATCTATCCCTCAATGTAAGATGTATAGGGTTGATAATAAAAAAATAATTTTAGAAAATCTAGGATATACTGTATATATTATTGATTGGCATGAGCAAAGTGAAGCTATTAGCTATCTTCAAATTGCTGATTATGTTATTTTTTATCGAGTACCATATACTTCGATAGTTGCCGACTATTATAAAGAAGCTGACCGACTTCATTTAACGAAATTTTATGATATTGATGATTTAATTTTTGATATTCCGCTGTATAAAAAGTATTTAAAACAAGCTAAAATTAAACTTAATCATTTACAATTAAAACAATTATTAGAAGGAGCGCAATATTATAGAGAAGCTATCCTTCATGCAGATGTATTTTTAACTAGTACAAAACAAATTTTAGATGTATATAACAGCATTAACGAACAAAAAAAATCTTTTTTACTACAGAATGGAATGGTTAAGGATATTTTTAAATTTAGAACTACTAAAAAGAATTTTACTAAAAAAGATATTCGTATTTTTTATGGAGCTGGAAGTAATACGCATGATGCAGACTTTGATATGATTCACTTGGCAATATCTGATATTTTAAAGCGATATCCTAACGTACATTTATATGTAATAGGACAACTAACATTAAATCCAGTTTTTATGCAATATAAGAATCAAATACACCGTATTTCAAGATTATCTGCAAAAAATTATTTTAGAGAAATTGCAAAATACGACATTGCATTAATGCCATTAACAGATACTTTTTTTAACAATTGTAAAAGCAATATTAAATTTATAGAAGCTTCAATTTTAAATATACCGTCAGTAGCTTCTGATTTAATTGAATTTAATAATGTTATAGTAGATGGTAAAAATGGCTTTTTGGCGAAAAATAATTATAATGAATGGTATACAAAAATAGAAAAGTTAGTACTTGATAAAAACCTAAGAAACGAATTAGCAAAAAATGCATTCCAAAGTTGTAAATCTTTATATGGAATTCAAAAACAAACAAAGACTATGGAGGAAATATTACGAAAATGTAAAATCCCTTTGATTGATTATGACAAAAAAAATAATTCTCAATTAAATATATTACAAGTTAATTTATATTTTGGATTAAACTCATTAGGTGGGGCAACTATAGTTGTAGAAAATATTGCTGAAGAAATGGCTAAGATAGAAAATACTATTGCTGCTGTCTCTGTTTTTACCATTCATCAATCAGATCCCGCGGGCATAGGAACTATACGCAAATATAAGTCACATGGAAGCATGGTTTATTCTTGCTCAGCCAATCTGAATGAGTTTACTGAAATTGACAACCCAATTATTGATGATGCATTTCGATTAACGCTTAAAACTGTCAAGCCAGACATTGTGCATTTACATGCTGTACAGGGATTTGGCTATGGTATAGGTAAAATTTGTTCAGAAAATAATATTCCATATGTTATGACATTGCATGATAGTTGGGCTCTTTGTCCTAAATTGTTTATGGTGGATGATGAAGGCAATCACTGTATTCAATATGGAGATTCTATAGATATTTGTGAAAATAGATGCCACTTAAATGCTGATTGGATTGCTACAAGAAGAAATTATTTATTTAAACTGCTTAAAAATGCTGCCCAACTATATGTGCCGTCTTTTTATGCACAAAAAACAATGCAAGAATTGATTCCAACATTTCAATATTTGGTTAATAAAAATGGCATAGAGAATTTTGACGGAAAGAATCATAGAGAATCCAGAACAAAAATTAAATTTTTATTTGTAGCTGGGGAGGCCAAAGTAAAAGGATTCAATCTAATTTACCAGGCTCTAATGAAGTTATTAGATTATGATTGGGAACTTGTTCTTATCATGCCCTTTGGCTCACCAAAAACAAAATGGCCTAAAGATCGAATTAAAATTTTAGGACGTCAAAATAGAGAGCAAATGAAACAGCTTTATAAAGATGTTGATGTATTATTATTCCCATCACTTGGGTATGAAAGTTTTGGACTTACTGTTAGAGAAGCTATTAGTTCCGATTGCTTTGTTATCGTCAGTGACTGTGGTGGACCTGCTGAAGCTGTTGTAAATGGAGAAAATGGTACAATTGTTCCTAGAGGTAATTTGAAAGCATTGAAAAATGCTATTGAAGAAATTTTACAAAATTCTAGTAAATATATAAATTATAAGACTCAAAATTATGGAGATATTAGAAGCTACAAGGAACAAGCTGAAGAATTAATTGAAATGTATATGAGGATAAATTAATTAGTAATTCAATAACTGGTTAAAGCTTGAGGTGAATTAGTTGAGACGATATGCACTTTACTCATTATTTAAATTTTTTCACAAGATGCATCTTACTTTGTTTTCAGAAGTTGTAGCATATTATATTATTAAATTAACAAATTTGTTTGATAATAATTATTATCGATGTCAAAGAGAGGATCTTTTTCACATCGATAAACCATTATGGCACTTTGTAAGACATGGATATAAAGAAGGATTATCTCCCTGTCCTCTTTTCGATTGTAAATTTTATACATCTAAATATCCAGATATAAATTGTTCTTTCATTAATCCGTTAATTCATTTTATATTGTTTGGAGATAAAGAATATCGAATTCCACATCCTCTCTTTGATACATTTTTTGTTTATAAAAAATATTCTCAATCTATACCAAAAGGCCAAACTTCATTGGAATATTATGTAAATGTTGGGATAAAAGAAGGAAAAATATGTTCTCCGATTCTGTCAGATTCTTTACATGTAGGAGATTCTGTTTTTATTAATCCATCTATCTTCAAAGATCAGGAATGTCAGGTACAATTATGTAAGATAAGAGAAGCTTTAAACGATAATAATATAGTAAAAGCTGTAGAACTTTTTGAAATGATGACTAAAGACAGTGTATATATTAGTCAACTGAAGAAAAAAGTTGTTAAAATCGATTATGCATATAATCATGGGAAAACATTATACAAGAAGAATAATAATTATAATGGACTGACCGACAGTTCTTTCACTTACCCCAGAGAATATATTAACTTATATAAAGATGTTTGTGTTATAGGTGGATCACGTTATATATATAAGGATAACATAATATTTCATGATGAATTATCCGAATTTACTTCTTCAGACTATGGTGTAAAAAGATGGCAAATATTAGAAAGAGTATATGACAATGAGGAAATAAAGGGATTATTGTTTAATGTCACTAAAAAAAAGAACAATGTAATAGACAAGGGCATATTAATATCATGTGATCATGACAACAACTACTTTCATTGGCTAAATGAAACTTTGCCAATGGTTGTATTCGCATTAGAACATGAAGAAATTTATAGAGATTTCCCTTTATTAATACCAAAAAAAATTCATTATAATTTTAAATGCGCATTGCATGTGCTGCTGTCTCAATTAAAAAATAATAAGAAAATAATTGAATTAGAAGAAAATGAAATTTATAAAGTAAAAAAGCTTGTCTTACCTTCAGATTTATCACGAATATTAGATAGATATCATGGGGATACAAAAATCGGTACTGATATTATACTCAATCCAATTTATATAAAGAAAGTCAAAGAATTATTACAATTATCAACAAATCCCCTGTCCCCATCCCGAAAAATTTATTTGACGCGGAGAAGTGGTACATATCGAAAAGTCTTAAACGAGGAACAAGTTGAGATTTGCATGCTAAAAAGAGGATTTGAAGTCATAGACTTAGCGGGAGTATCATTTGAATATCAACAAACAATTTTTGCTCAAGCTAAAATTGTTGTGTCGCCTACGGGAGCAACTATGACAAACATGATTCTTTCTCCAAAAAATTCTATATATGTTGTCCTTTTTTCAAACCATCCACAAGAATTGCCTCAGATATACAATGGGCACAATGTTGACTTATGGAGTCAATTAGCTGATATCTGCAATATACATTTGATTGAATTTTTTGGACACCGGGCATATCATCGAGAAGATTTACATGATGATTTTGTCATTGACATTCCTGAATTGGAAAAATTATTGGATAAATTGGAGGAAAATAGCTAAATGTTACCAGATATATCTGTTGTTTTAACAACTTATAACCAGGGAAAATTTATAAAAAAAGCAATAGATAGTATTTTAAGCCAATCATTTAATAATTTTGAATTAATTATCGTAGACGATGGTTCGATAGACGATACAAAAAGAAAAATCGACCAATACTCAGATTCTAGAATTAAAAAGGTATTTAAACAAAATGAAGGGCCAAGTAGTGCTTCCAATGTTGGGATTTCATTGGCTAAGGGAGCATGGATTGCATTAATGTCAGGAGATGATATTTCACTGCCAGATCGTTTACAGGTTCAATATGAATTTGCCAATTCATTTAATTATAAGATTTGTTTTGGTCTTCCTATAATAATTGATGATGAAGATAATATTATTCCTGATGAAGATTTTCCTGTATTTTTTTCAGATCATTCTTTCTCAAATAGAAAAGTGTTCAAAAGGTTATTTGAAAAAGGAAATTATTTTTGTGCGCCTACAGCTTTTTTTCAAAAGGATATCATCGAGGAAAAAAATCCCTTTCTTATCTCATCGCTACAGCTTCAGGATTTTGCATGCTGGTTAAGTTTGTCAAAAAAATATGATATGCCCATTATTAATAAGAGATTAATTAAATATCGAAGGCATGCCAATAATATTTCATCAAAAAATAATAATGGACGCATGGAATTTGAAATGAAGATGATTTATAAAAATATATTGAATAATATGACTTGGGAGCTGCTTCATGAGATTTTTCCTAATCAGTTTTCAGTTGCATCAATGAACGATAAGAGATGCTTTGAGATTGAAAAGTCTTTTTTACTGTTAAAGCAATCTATAAAATCTGTTCATGAAGTAGGTTGTGAAAAAATATGGAATTATATAAATGATGACGTAATGTGCTCAATACTAAGTACAAAATATAATTTTAATTATCTTGATTTTTTTATGGAAACTGGTAAATTTAATACAAATGAAAGGGATGAATCAAATGACTGATAATAAAACTATTAAATTATTGGACTTTAAAATTCACGGAGATAATAGGGGGGGATTAATAGCTTTAGAGGAGAACAAGGATATACCTTTTAATATTAAGAGAATCTACTATATATTTGATACAAAAAATAATGTCATTAGAGGAAAACATGCCCATAAGTCATTAGAGCAGGTTTTAATTTGTGTTCATGGCGAATGTAAGATTTTACTAGACAATGGTACCAAGCGAAAAACTGTTACATTAGATAAGCCGGATAAAGGATTGTATATCTCAAATGCCATTTGGAGAGAAATGTTTGACTTCACGAATGGTGCGGTTCTATTAGTTTTAGCATCAAAATTATACGATGAATCAGATTATATCCGACAATATGATGAATTTTTAAAATTTATACATAAAAAATAATTTTATTGAAAGTGGGGATTTTAAAATGAAAGTACCATTTGTCTCGTTTTTACCTATGGAACATGAATTAAATGATGATATTCATCGAGCTTTTGAAAGAGTTTTTGATTCTAGTTGGTATATTGAGGGAAAAGAAGATGAACAATTTGAAACTGCCTTTGCCAAATATTTAAACATAAATTACTGTATAGGTTGTGGAACCGGATTAGATGCCCTAATGTTGAGCCTAAAAGCTTTAGGTATCAAAGAAGGGGATGAAGTTTTAGTACCCTCTAATACTTTTATTGCTACTGCTTTAGCAGTTACATATTCAGGTGCTAAACCAGTTTTTGTTGAACCAGATATTAATACATTTAATATCAATCCTAATGAAATTGAAAGTAAAATTACATCCCATACTAAAGCAATAATTATAGTTCATTTATATGGACAACCATGTGACATGGATCCTATTCTAGAAATAGTTCAAAAATATCATCTACTTTTAGTAGAAGATTGTGCACAGGCACATGGAGCTACTTATAAAAATAAGAAAGTGGGTACATTCGGTAATGCAGCGGGATTCAGCTTCTATCCTGGAAAGAATTTAGGAGCCCTTGGCGATGCGGGTGCCATAGTTACGAATGACAAAATAACTGCTTCTAAAGTACGAGCATTGGGAAATTATGGATCAGATTATAAATATCACCATATTTATCAAGGAAATAACAGCAGATTGGATGAATTACAGGCAGCTTTCTTAAGTGTAAAATTACCACATTTAGACCGTATGAATAAAGAACGTCAACGCATTGCTAGCAGATATATTAATGAAATAAATAATCCTCAAGTTATTTTACCTCATGTAATAGAAAACGTTAATCCTGTTTGGCATATCTTTGCTATTCGCTGTGCTAAAAGAGACGAATTAGAAAAATATTTGAACGATAAAGGTATAGGAACCAATAAACACTATCCCATTCCAATGCATTTGCAAAAAGCTTATAGTAATTTAAATATAAAAAAAGGTGATTTGCCGATTGCAGAAGAAATTAGTTCGACTGAATTAAGCATTCCTATGTTTTATGGCATGACAGATGACCAGGTTTCTTATGTAATAAAAATGATAAATAGTTTTAATAAATAAAAATCAAGGAGAAGAATCGTGAATACAATAGATGAAACAGCAAAAATTTGTGATGATGTCATACTAGGAAATAACATTAAGATTGGAAAAAATGTCTATATTGATCACCGAGTTATCATAAGAGACAACGTAACAATTGGCGACGATTGCTTCATTGATGCAAATTGCATTCTTGGTGAATATCAAATGGATTTTTATCAAACTCATGATCTAGGCAAACACCCATTAATAATTGGAAACTCTTCAATAATTCGGAGTGGCACAATTATTTATGGGGATACAACAATTGGAAATCATTTTTCAACCGGACATAACGTTACCATTCGTGAAAAGTCATCAATTGGTCATCATTGCAGTTTAGGAACTTTAGATGATATTCAAGGACATTGTACGATTGGCAACTACGTACGTATGCATAGTAATGTACATATTGGTCAACAATCGACTATAGAAGATTTTGTTTGGATTTTTCCGTATGTAGTATTGACAAATGATCCTACACCTCCATCTGAAGTAATGAAAGGTGTTACTGTTAAAAAGTTTGCAGTTATTGCTACTCAAAGTGTAATATTACCTGGAGTTGTTATAGAGAGCGATAGCTTAATTGCTGCTGGTGCAGTAGTTACAAAAAATGTTAATCCATTTGAAGTAGTGGGTGGCAATCCTGCTAAAGTTATTTCCGATATTCGCAAAATAAAAGATAGAAAAACTGGAAAACCCGTTTACCCTTGGAGATATTCTTTTAAAAAATATATGCCATGGGAAGATACTGACTATGATGCATGGATAAATAGCTTAAATAGGTAGTATAACATGCGCTTTTATTAATTATTCATTAATAAAAGCGCATGTATGATATTTATAGTAGAAAAATTTATATTTAAAGATTATTTGCTATTTTTTTACAATTGTTGTGTTTTTATAAATTTATAATTAAAGTTTTTACAGTAATGAATAACAAGTAAGTTTGCTCATATCGACACACTCTGTATTGTAATCAAACGAGGTTTATGAATGAATGATTCAAGCTATAATAAAAGTAAACAGAGAATTTATGCTTTTGATTTTATTAAAGCTGCTTCTGCATTAGGAATTATCTGTTTTCATTTCGGATGTCATGCTCAAAATTTAAATTGGTTAGTTTCCCTGCCTAACTATACTGGTAGTTGGGGGAGCGTTCTAGTTGCTGTTTTTTTCTTGACTTCTGGAGCGCTCTTATATTTACATCATAATAAAATCGACTCTGTATGGAGATTTTACAAAAGAAGATGGATAGCTATATTCCCTGCATTTTATTTAGCTTATTTATTTATATTTTTAGAAAGTCCAATACTTCATAATGCCACAATAGCGTTAAGACACCCTATAAAATATTATTTTTTTACATTTATAGGTATGGATGGGTACTTATTTGCATGGTTACAATTTCATACTTTTTATATTTTAGGAGAATGGTTTCTTGGTGCAATTATTATAGCCTATTTGACTTATCCAGTATTACTGGGGATAATAAATAAAAGTGAATTTTTTTCCTCAATGATAATTGTAACACTGTTTGTTGCAACTTATACATGGAACATGTTTTCTCAAGATCCATTTCGTAATGTTTTTAGTGTTATTTTTAGCTTTTATCTTGGTATGTTAATCATGAAGCATCAGATATTCTTAAGAGAATGGATATCTATTGTATCACTTGTTTTTTTGTTATTACTTCTTTTTATACCCGCTCAACGAGATAGTACGATTAGTGCACAAGCAGATGGATTATTACTTTTTTTCGTTTTTTATAGTATCGGTTCCAAGATTACAACGAATTCTATTTTGAAAAAAATTATAGTTTGGCTTAGCAATATATCTTATGAAATCTTTCTTCTACAACATGTTGTTATTTTATATATGTTAGAAATTTGGAATCCAAAAAATGTCTACTATGCGTTGGGATTATTAGGATTAACCATAGTAAGGATTGTCTTTGCTGCTTTTATTTTGCATTATGTAGTTAAGCAAATAGTATTTTTAGTAAATACGTATATAACTCCAAGAATATATCGTCGAATTAATTTAAATAAATAACATTATTTTAATTTAGTTAAGGAGTGATTTTTTTGAAAGGTATTGTATTAGCTGGTGGTAGTGGCACGCGTTTGTATCCGCTGACGATGGTGACATCTAAGCAGTTGTTGCCTGTGTATGACAAACCTATGATTTTTTATCCTTTATCGACGTTGATGCTGGCGGGTATCCGGGATATCCTGATTATTTCTACTCCGGTGGATCTGCCGAATTTTGAACGGCTCCTAGGAGATGGATCCCGCTATGGTATTCATCTGAGTTATAAGGTGCAGCCATCGCCAGACGGACTGGCTCAGGCCTTTATTCTCGGTGAAGCGTTCATAAATGGGGAATCGTGTGCCATGATTCTGGGAGATAATATTTTCTACGGTGCCGGACTGACAAAGCATTTGAGAAAGGCTGCTTCTAATACAGAGGGAGCTACGGTATTCGGGTATTACGTCGAGGATCCTGAACGGTTTGGCGTTATCGAGTTTGATCAAAATGGTAAGGCCATTTCTATTGAAGAAAAGCCTGAGAAGCCGAAGACCAACTATGCTGTTACTGGGCTCTATTTTTATGATGAAAATGTCTGCGACTATGCAAAGCAGGTCAAACCTTCTGCCCGTGGGGAACTGGAAATTACCGATTTAAATAAAATATATCTGGAAAAAGGCAATCTCAATGTCGTCACACTGGGACGCGGGTATGCCTGGCTGGACACGGGTACAATGGAAAGCCTGAGCGTAGCCGGGGAATTTGTCCGGGCCGTCGAAAACCGGGCAGGCATCCACATAGCAGCACTGGAAGAAATTGCCTATGGACACGGCTGGATCGACAAAGCCACACTCATGGAAAGTGCCATCAAATACGGCAAGAGCCCATATGGACAATACCTGAAAAAAGTAGCTGAAGGGAAGATTTTACCGGATTGATTTAATAGTGGCCAGTGGTTAGTGAACAGTGGTCAGAGAATAAAATGGTTGATGAAGGACATCCAGAGAATGTAGAGAGTTATAGTACTTGTAGGTAGATTGTTACCATGTATGTACTCGATACTGAATCCAGAGAGGTGATTGATATTTCCTTGAGATGTTTTCAAGATTTGATTGTTTGGCAGGAATCTATGCAATTGGCAAAAGAAATTTACAAATTAGTAAAGCTACTTCCGTCAGAAGAGCGATATGCACTGTCTGATCAAATGCGACGAGCTGCCGTTTCTATTCCATCAAATATTGCGGAAGGACAAGCAAGAAACTCGACCAAAGAATTTATTCAATTTCTTTATATTGCAAAAGGCTCTAATGCAGAATTGTTAACTCAGCTATTGTTATGTGCTGATTTTTCTTATGTAACGAATGAACAAACAGCAGAAGCAATCCTGTTAAGTAAAAAAGTTAATAGACTTCTAACTGGCTTAATACGTAGTTTAAAGAATAAATAATTTTTGTATTTACTGACCACTAATCACTAACCACCAACCACCGATTACACACCACTTGAAATACCGATAATGACTTATAATGGAGGAACCCTAGCATGAATATAATAATAACCGGCGGTGCCGGGTTTATTGGTTCGAATTTTGTATTTCATATGTTGAAGTTTCATCCGGAGTATCGGATTGTGTGTCTGGATAAGTTGACGTATGCGGGGAATTTGTCTACGTTGGCACCTGTTATGGATCAGCCAAATTTCCGGTTCGTCCGGGCGGATATATGCGATCGTAATGCTGTATATCAGCTCTTTGAGGAAGAGCATCCTGATGTGCTCGTCAATTTTGCTGCCGAATCCCATGTGGATCGGTCTATTGAAAATCCGTCGATTTTCCTGGAAACGAATATCATGGGCACGGCCGTACTCATGGATGCCTGCCGCAAGTACGGTATCCAGCGGTATCATCAGGTATCGACGGATGAAGTCTATGGAGACCTGCCTTTGGAACGACCGGATTTGTTCTTTACGGAAACGACACCGATTCATACGTCCAGTCCATACAGTTCCTCAAAGGCCTCGGCAGACCTCTTGGTACTGGCCTATCACCGGACCTATGGTCTGCCAGTAACCATCAGCCGCTGTTCCAATAACTACGGGCCCTATCATTTCCCAGAAAAACTGATTCCCCTTATGATTATCAATGCCCTTCATGACAAGCCTCTGCCTGTCTATGGAGATGGACTCAACGTGCGGGATTGGCTCTACGTAGAAGACCATTGCCGGGCCATCGACCTCATTCTCCAGAACGGTCGAGTCGGGGAAGTATATAACGTTGGTGGTCACAATGAAATGAAGAACATTGATATCGTCAAACTGATTTGCAAAGAACTGGGTAAGCCGGAAAGCCTAATCCATCACGTAACCGACCGCAAAGGCCATGACCGCCGCTACGCCATTGACCCGACGAAAATCCATAACGAACTGGGCTGGCTGCCAGAAACGAAATTCGCTGACGGCATCAAAAAGACCATCCAGTGGTACCTGGACCACGAAGACTGGTGGCAACCTATCATTTCCGGTGAATACCAGCAGTATTACCAGAAAATGTATGAGAACCGGGGATGAAGCCCCGGCGCAGGTCGCAGGGGTGAGCTGTCAGCAGCCAGTTGCGTCCATGGGCTTGCAGTCTCTGATGCTGAAAAATTAAGCAGGTGAATTGTCAGCGACGAATTTCTAGTTGCTAAAAAAGGGGGAGGTTTTAAGCAAACCTGGAATATGCTGTATTCTAGATAGGAGTTTACATGACGTTACGTTGTTACGAAGATTATACAATATGGCAGAAAGCGATGGATTTAGCTGAGGCTGTTTATGAGGTTACGTTAAAGTTGCCCGTTGAAGAACGCTTTGGTCTTTCAGATCAGTTGCGCAGAGCAGCGGTTTCGGTCCCCTCAAATATTGCAGAAGGACAGGCAAGACGAACTGATAGGGAGTTTTCTTATTTTTTGCATATTTCCAAAGGTTCTATTGCTGAAATTGAAACACAACTAAGATTGTGTGTACGATTTCATTATGTAGGAAAAGATGCAATAAGTGATTCCATGGAACTTTGCATGGAAGTAGGAAAGATGATTAATTCGTTGGTTTATAAGCTGAATAGATGAATTTGATAAATTACAGCGAGCCAAAGGCAATGCGCGCAGTGCAATTATTGGCTGCTGGCGGCTGACTGCTGGCGGCTGTTTTTAGGAGGAAAAGGCATGAAAATATTTGTAACCGGTGTCAATGGCCAGTTGGGGCATGATGTGATGAATGAGCTGGCATCCCGCGGCCATGAAGGGGTAGGCAGTGATTTGGCACCGCTCTATAGCGGGATAGCCGATGGAACAGCCGTAACCAGGATGCCCTACGTATCTTTGGATATTACTGATGCATCGGCAGTAAAACGAGTTTTAGAAGAAGTACATCCTGATGCCGTCGTACACTGCGCAGCCTGGACGGCTGTGGACATGGCAGAGGATGATGAAAATGTGGCCAAAGTCCGGGCAGTAAATGCTGGTGGTACACAGAATATTGCTGATATCTGCAAAGAGCTGGATTGCAAGATGCTGTATCTGAGTACGGATTATGTCTTTGATGGACAGGGTACCGAACCGTGGCAGCCAGATTGCAAAGAGTATAAACCACTAAATGTCTATGGACAGACAAAATTGGAAGGGGAACTGGCTGTTTCCGGCACGTTGGATAAGTATTTTATTGTCCGCATTGCCTGGGTATTTGGCAAAAATGGGAAAAACTTTGTCAAAACTATGCTTAATGTAGGAAAAACACATGATACCGTGCGTGTCGTCAATGATCAGATTGGAACGCCGACATATACATTTGATTTAGCCCGTCTGTTGGTCGATATGATTGAAAGCGATAAGTATGGCTATTATCATGCAACCAATGAAGGCGACTATATTTCGTGGTATGATTTTACCTGTGAAATCTATCGGCAGGCTGGATATACAACGAAGGTAGTACCGGTAACAACAGCAGAATATGGCCTGTCTAAAGCCAAACGGCCGTTCAATTCGAGACTAGATAAAAGTAAACTTATCACCAACGGATTCAAACCGTTACCAGACTGGAAAGACGCCTTGCGGAGGTATTTGAAGGAACAAGGCTGAAACCTTGTTTGCAGACCGCAGTTTGCAGATTGTTAGTCGTAGGTAGTTCGTCGTAGGTCGAAGGGCATGATACGTTATGAATACCATGCTTCGTGAAAATGATTAACGGCTTTTAACAAAAAATCGATGAACGATGAACGACCTACGAAGAACGACAACTTTGACGAACGAACTACGATAAACGGATTTTATGAAGGGAGATAATACAATGGGTCAGATACAAGTTGAAAAGAATGTAGGTGGAATAGACGGACTATGCGTCATTACGCCAACAGTACATGGTGATGCACGTGGTTATTTCATGGAAACCTATAATCAAAAAGATATGGAAGACGCAGGATTTCATATCAATTTTGTTCAGGATAATCAATCTATGTCTACAAAAGGCGTACTGAGGGGACTTCATTTCCAGAAACACTTTCCTCAGTGCAAACTCGTCCGTGCCGTCCGGGGCAGTGTATTTGACGTGGCCGTTGATTTGCGCCAGCACTCACAGACCTATGGAAAATGGTATGGCGTGGAACTGACCGATGAAAACAAAAAGCAATTCCTCATTCCTGAAGGCTTTGCCCATGGTTTTCTGGTCCTCAGCGATGTAGCTGAATTCTGCTACAAAGTCAACGATTTCTGGCATCCCAACGACGAAGGCGGCATGGCCTGGAATGACCCCGAAATTGGCATCCAGTGGCCCCATGTAAAAGGCATTTACAAAGGAAACTGCTCTGCAGAAGGGTATACCCTGGACGATGGCACGCCGCTGAATCTCAGTGATAAAGACCAGCAGTGGCTGGGCCTGAAAGACACATTTAAATTCTGATATACGGTAGAATACGGCCTAAGACGAAAAGACCTGGGCCCATCATTCCGCGAATACCTAAAAGAGCTATAGGCATATAACATTCCAACCATATATCAAACATAAACCAAAGCCCCTGCTGCCAGATTTCCCATAACTCTGACTGGTAGGGGCTGATTCATAGCCAGCATAGTTGAATATTCAACTTATGCTGCATCTATCGTAGCGGGCTGATGAGTTATATGGGGAGATTGGAAATAACCGGGAATTTCTTCACATTAACCAACTCCCGATTTATTTATGCAATTATCATACAATTGTGGTATAATAAAAACAATATATATTTGCTTATTGGGATAATTCTCTCTGTGATTTTTCTTGGGTTAAGTATCACTCTTGATATAAAAATTCCTTTTTGTAAAAATATTTTATTAGATTTACAATTGAATTTAAAGGAGTGTGTTGCCTTTATGACAATTTTTCCCTTTACTCTTTTGGTGGGAAATGGTGTATGCGGGTGTGATTTCAACCATTTTAGAGATGCATGGAGAATTTCCTTTTGAATATAAGGTATACACGCCATTGGGTTCAAATCCCTACACACCCACCGCTTATTTATCTGAAAGATTGCAATTCTGCATGAGTTGTAGTTTTTCAGATTTTTTTCTGATATGTTTATGTATTTTCAGTAAAAAATTGTATCACGATCTTATATCTTCATAAATGGTTGATAGGAAAATGTAAACTAATCAAGGAGTTTAATTTGATTATTTTATATGAACTAATATGTTTATTGAAATATTAGTTATATGATTTTAGTATTTTCATTAGATCCAGTACCAATTTAATCGGATTGCTGTTAGTAGTTTTGTTCTTGGCTGAAATAAAGTATTTATACAATTATATGTAACAGCTAAAAACAGCTGTCAGTTCATATAAATAATGACTGAAAGCAATAGGCAAAAATTTTTATTATAGTTATGGTACATATGTGGAGAAACTAAAAATGAAAAAATATTATCAGTATTATCTGGATATAACAGAAGACAAGCTGTTTGAAGGCCTTTTAGGATATGGCATGTTTTCAAATCGATTGCCGCCTATTTTTTCTTCTGTTGATTTTTTCGAGAAAAGCAGTAAAATTGAACAATATTTACAATCAGATAAAAAATGTCATGATTATTTAAATTTTAATGTATTAAGAAATACTGGCGATTATAGAACAATTAATATACCTAACCCGATTGCTTATTATCATCTATGCTGCTTTTTACGGAAAAACTGGAATAAAATTCAGAATTACTTTAGAGAAACTACCAAAGATCAAAATATTAATATCAGTCAAATTCATTTACAGTATAGGGGTAATAAGAAAAGCCTTTTCGAAATGAAATCATATGAAGCAAAGTGTGAGTTAGATTCTGAAGATAGTTTGATAGTTGGGAAAAGATATTGTGTAACCGCTGATATTTCTTCTTGTTTTCCTAGTATTTATACTCATGCAATTCCTTGGGCATTAATTGGAAAAACCAACGCGAAGAAGGAAAGAAACGATGGCTGCTGGTATAATGGTCTGGATAAATGGTGTAGAAACGTTACTAATGGAGAGACGCATGGAATATTAATTGGACCACATTATTCGAATTTGATTTCAGAAATTGTTCTCACGAAAATAGATAAAAAAATCATATCCGACAAATGGCAGTTTGTTCGATACATTGATGATTTTCATTGCTATACAAAAAATGAAAATGATGCAAATGCATTTTTAATTCAATTATATAAAGCATTACAAGAATTTGGTTTAACATTGAATAGGAAAAAGATTTCAATTACAAGATTACCTCAAATTAATAAGGATGATTGGATTTCAGTACTTAACTCTGATGAAATTGTGGAGAATAAAGAGATAAATAGTTGTCGTAAATTAAAAGCTTTTTTTAATAAAACATTGAAATTACTTAATGAAAATGATGATAATATAGCCATACTTAATTATGCAATAAAAATTATATCTAGCAAAAAATTAGCATCTAAAGTGGAAAAATATTTTATTGAATATGTATTTCATTTAATTTTTATTTATCCCTATTTAATTACTATATTAAATAAATGTGTGTTAAAGAAGTATAAAATATCACAAATAAAACTAGAAAATTATATATCATTATTGTATAGTGAAGGAAGAGAGCAGGGCAATATTGAGGAACAATGTTATGCGATTTATTATGCTATTATTTATAACGTGCAAATAATTTCTCTTGAAGAATTATTTAAAAATATTCATGTGGAAATGAGTAAAGAATTAGATGAAGATAATAATGGGATACTTAATTTATTGATATGGTGTTATTTTAAAAACAAGAAACGAAATAATGCAATAAAAACAATAGAAGACTATGCAGCTACACTGGCAAATGAAAGGGTGGGGAATATAGACGATAATTGGCTGTTTCTTTATGAAATATTACCTGCAAATAAATTAAATCAACCTTATAAGGCTATGAAAAACGAATCTATTTCTTTTTTATCCCCTGAATTAAAGGAATATATAGATAACACGGGTACATAATTCTATCAAAAATAAAAAAATGCAGGACGCAAACGTTTCTTTATAAGCAACTGATAGATTCTGACAATAAAACGTATGTTAATTTGGAATTAGAACCGAAGATTAAGAATATGTCAAAGCTAAACCATATTTCTTATTGAGTCCTTAAAATTTTTAAAAAAATTGAGATGAACCTTAATGATCAGATGAATATTTTGTTGGTGAAAACGAAGTGGGGAAGAGTACTGTTTTAAATGCTATTAAGCTCGTATTGAATCAAGATTATTGATATGTAAGCCGTTCTTAAAGACCTGTTCAATGACCATGGGAAACGGGCTATTGAAGACCATTTCGACACCAATGTAGAACTAGAGCATGCCTTGTACCAAAAAGGGAAAGATCAGATGCTAAAGATGGTACAGGATATTTCGGCAATCAACATTCATTATATCCATCAAAAACATGTCCGTGGCCTGGGAGACGCCATCCTTTGTGCTAAATCATTCATTGACCATGATCTATTTGCCATCCTTCTCGGCGATGATATGATGTATAATGATCAGAATCCTGCACTACAGCAACTATTACAAGCCTATGAAAAAACAGGAACAACCATCATAGGATGTCAGCCAATGACGGAAGAACAACTGATACCCGTAGATGTTCTGGAGGGAAGCCAATGTGCCGATAGTGGACTCATACTTGTTCACAACATACAAGAACTGCACAAAGCACCTGAAGACAACCAAACCTACAATTGCCTGGGAAGATACATCTTTACCCCGGATATCTTTGAAATCCTGAACCGGGTAGAACCAAGGGAAGACGGAGAAATCCACTTGCACGATGCCCTGCGCCTCATGCTGGACCGACAGACTATATACGCCTGCCCAATACAAGGCAAACGATACGACACAGCCAACAAACTGGACTACCTAAAAGCAACGGTAGAATACGCCCTAAGACGAAAAGACTTGGGCCCATCTTTTCGCGAATACCTGAAAGAGCTATAGGCGCATAACATTCCAACCATATATCAAATATAAACCAAAACCCCTGTCACCAGATTTCCATGAGTCTGACTGGCAGGGGCCAGCTTTTAGATAGTATAGTTGAACATTCAACTATACTATCTAAAAAATTGTGTAAAGGCGGATGTGGAAATAACTTAATGTAAGATATTTTAGTTCAATCTATCAAAATAAAGCATAAAAACAATAAATTGTCCCAATATTGAAAAAAATGTCCCAGTAAGCTATAATATCATAAGAGATAGTAACTGTCATAAAACATAAGGAGCTGGAGTGTGATGAAAAAGAAAGATATTGTGAATTTAATTAAGTGTCATGCAGAAGGAAATGATGCCGGATTTAGAGCTACTGCTTATCAAATCGCTAAAGAATTCGATCAAGATGGAGATACCCAATTAGGTCTTTACCTCATGTCACTTTTATCAGATGCTAATACTTTTGTACCACAAGTGCAGGAAAGTAAAGAAAATTACAAAGGATTACAGTATTTTGATAAGGTTTCTGGTTGTGAAGAAATGCTGCTTTTACCTGATGTAATTATGAATGATGTCTTAGGGATTGTGAATGCTATTAATCATCATATGGGGATTCATCGTTTTTTATTTGAAGGATCTCCGGGCACAGGAAAAACAGAAGCAGTAAAACAACTTGGCAGAATCTTAAATAGAGACGTTTATATGGTGAATTTCTCTGAGCTTATTGATAGTAGGTTAGGGCAAACTGCTAAAAATATAATGGCATTATTTGAAGAAATGAATGGAATTTATCAAAAATACAATATGATTTTCTTATTTGATGAAATTGATGCATTGGCTTTAGATAGAACGAATAATAATGATTTGCGGGAAATGGGAAGAGCTACTTCCACTTTATTGAAATGTCTTGACTCACTGGATAAGGATATTATTTTAGTTGCTACAACCAATCTTTATTCTTATTTTGACAAAGCTTTAATTAGAAGGTTTGATTCAGTAATTAGTTTTAATCGGTATACCCAAGATGATCTGTTGGACATTGCTGAAAAAATATTAAACCGATACTTGGATCAATTGCATTTAAAAAATCGGGATATTCGGCTATTTCGTAAGATTATGAAACTAATAGATTACCTGCCTTATCCAGGTGATTTAAAGAATATGATTCGCACAGCGATAGCTTTTAGCAATCCTAATGATGAGTTTGATTACTTTAGGCGATTATATAGTACGGTTTGTGGAAAAACTCCAGAAAATTTAATTGAATTAAAAAGACAAAAATTTACAGTAAGAGAGATAGCTATACTAACAAACAAATCTAAGAGTACTATTGATAGAGAACTTAAGGAGGCATTATAAATGAATAACATATTGGAGTTAAAGGGGGTATTTCAACATAAACCAAATCAATCTCGAGGAGGAAGTATCTCACTAAAAAAAGGTCAAGTTGTCAAAGCAGAGCATATACTGACGCTGGCCAATGATTTGAAAAAAATAGCTGATTATTGGTCAGTACATTCTGAAATTGAAGGTGCTTTAGTTAGTGCTCATTATGTTCGTATTGTTCCTAAGTCAAGTCGCTTGCAATTTTTACTTTCATGTACTCGTGAATCACCAAACGATTTTATAGTAGGTGCAAAATTTGAGACTAATATTGGCTCGGATAATAAGAAGCATCATGTCTTTACATATTTTATCCCATTAGAAGCACTTTTTCGGACCATACATTCCTTAAAAGAGGCTTATGATGTTTTGATAAAACAATATCAAGGTAAGATTTCATATGAAGAATTTGAAGAATTAAAAAGAAAAAAAATCAAGTGTAATGGTTTATCTAAGACTGAATTTCGACAAATAATTGTAGATAGTTCTAATCTTCAATATTTTCGGATTGATAAATTGGAAAAGGATATTCATGAAGCATGCATTATAACAATTTACAAAACTAAGGTAAAAACACAGGAGTTATTGGGAAGATTTGGTATTTCAATTCCAGAAAGCAGAATACTTAATCAACTTACTATTCAAATGAATCCAGAAGAAATACACATGTTACTGGATAAAGCTCCATATCTAGTAGCCATGGGAGTAAATGATTTAACTCAATATATTCCTGAACACTTGACTGAATCCTCGGAAATTCCCAAACTTATTCCATCTCCTAAAAATGAACCTGTTATTGGTGTTATTGATACTCCTTTCAATAAAGATGTCTATTTTCATGAATGGGTAGATTATACAAATTGTTTGTCTGAGAATATCCCAATTGGGCCAATGGATTATGAACATGGAACAGCTGTTAGTTCAATTATTGTAGATGGCCCTAGAGGAAATCCAAACTTAGATGATGGATGTGGTCGTTTTAGAGTTCGACATTTCGGAGTTGCTGTTGCTGGTACATTTAGTTCCTTTTCAATTATTAAGCAGATTGGGAATATTGTACGACTAAATCGTGATATTAAGGTGTGGAATCTTTCTTTAGGTTCTGTATTAGAGATTAATGACAATTTTATTTCGCCAGAAGCTGCTGAACTAGATCGCTTGCAGAATGAATACGATATTGTTTTTATAGTAGCGGGAACTAATTTATCTTCTAAGCATGAAAAAAAATATAAAATTGGTGCTCCAGCAGATTCTTTAAATTCTATTGTTGTGAATTCTGTTAATTTTCAGAATCAAAGTGCATCGTATTCTCGAAGTGGACCTGTATTGTCTTTCTTTGTAAAACCAGATATCAGCTATTATGGCGGGGATAGGCAAAAGCATGAATATATAACGGTATGCAACAATGCGTTGGGTGCAAAGCAGGCAGCTGGCACTTCTTTTGCCGCTCCTTGGATTGCAAGGAAGATGGCATACTTGATTTATATTATGGGATTTACTCGGGAAGTTGCTAAAGCGTTGCTGATAGATTCAGCAACGGGCTGGTATTGTAGGCCAGATATAAAAAAGGGATATGGCATAGTACCTGTATCTATTCAAGATATTTTGCAATCTCCTGATGATGAAATTAAATTTATCATTTATGGAAAAACTAAGAATTATTGCACGTATACATATCAACTGCCTGTCCCAGTTGTAGAGAATAAGCACCCTTATCTTGCAAAAGCTACTTTGGTCTATTTTCCGTTGTGTAATCGTAATCAAGGCGTTGATTATACTGACACGGAATTAGATTTGCATTTTGGACGATTAAAGATTGATAAAGCACAACATTTACAAATAAAATCCATTAATGGAAATTTACAAGCCGAATCGGGTCAGCATTCTATCTATGAAGAGGATGCTAGAAATGATTATCGGAAATGGGATAACGTAAAAATAGTTGCTGACCCAATATATAATAATATGAAACCTCGTAAAGCTTACGAAAAAGGACTTTGGGGTATCAAATTATATTGCAAGGAGAGATTAAATAAGCATGCTCGACAAGAAGTTCCATTTGGTTTGATTATCACGTTAAAAGAGATAAAGGGAATAAATCGGATTGAATTATTCAAGCAATTATGTCAAGTTAGAGGATGGATTGTAAATGATGTCAGTGTAGAAAATAGAGTTCAGGTATATTTGAAAGGGGAAGAAACTATTCGATTAGATTAAATAGAAGAAATCGGAAATTATGTAATAACTAAGGTAGCGTCAAGCTTTTTAAATAGTTACCGTAAGACGATTGCAAGGAGAAAAAGACATCTCCTAGACCACAATCGCTGTTAGTAAGAACTGCACAAAGCACCTGAAGACAACCAAACCTACAATTGCCTG
>NZ_QSFA01000004.1:0-68418 GCF_003467125.1 Megasphaera sp. AM44-1BH | reverse complement strand
CACCTGAAGACAACCAAACCTACAATTGCCTGGGAAGATACATCTTTACCCCGGATATCTTTGAAATCCTGAACCGGGTAGAACCAAGGGAAGACGGAGAAATCCACTTGCACGATGCCCTGCGCCTCATGCTGGACCGACAGACTATATACGCCTGCCCAATAAAAGGCAAGCGATACGACACAGCTAACAAACTGGACTACCTAAAAGCAACGGTAGAATACGTCCTAAGACGAAAAAACCTGGGCCCATCTTTTCGCGAATACCTGAAAGAGCTATAAGCGCATAACATTCCAACCATATACCAAACGTAAACCAAAGCCCCTGTTGCCAGATTTCCATGAGTCTGACTAGCAGAGGCTGATTTTTAGATAGCATAGTTGAGCGTTCAACTATGCTATATCTACCGTAGCTGGATGATGGGAAACAAACGAGAACTTCTTGACACTAACGCTTGTTCGCAAGGTCTGTAATGCCAAACTGATTTTTGCTATAATATATAAAAAAGTATTAAACAGGGAAAAGTTCAGATTGTATAAATGGGAGGGATATATATGAGTACTCATGATGAAAGGGAAGCAGCGATGCTGCAATGGCGTAAGCTGGTACAGACTGACAAGAAGGAGTTGGGAGATTTCCCACGGTTTACGGTTCATCCCCTGGTTGTGACGGAGGATGAGAAACGGAATCTGTTCCGCATGTGCATGCAGTCGGCGGAAGACCGGGACCGGATTTCCAAAATCAGCGTCCGGTATGAAGAGTATAAAAAAGCCGTCAATCGACGGTTTGCTATGGCACGGTATTATCGGGAACAATGGGAGCAGCCCGGTGGCAGCGATGCGCTGGAAGGTACTATCCACTGCATCTATGATACCCAAAATGATGTACCACCTGATTTGCCTTCGTATGCCCGTGTATTGACGCGAAAGGACATCGTACAGTCTTTGGTACAGTTTGCAATGGAACAGAAAGGGATACCAGGATATCCTGACAGGGATGCCAGAGAGGGCGATGTGCCAAGTTTTCTGCGAGCGTGGGTTACGACTGTATACGGAGCAGAGACCCAGGAAGTAAATCTGAATTTCATTGATGCATCACTTAAAGACGATTAATCGGGGGAATATCATGAATATTACGGTGTATCTGGGGGCCCGGACGGGAAATCGTGACGTATATCGTTCGTACGCTTATGAACTAGGAGCATGGATTGCCTGTCACGGTCATACGCTCATTTATGGAGGCAGCCGGACCGGTCTTATGGCAAAGCTGGCTGATGGGGCACTCGATCATGGTGGACGCGTCATCGGCGTTGAACCGCAGTTTTTTATGGAGGAAGAACTGCAGCATGAAGGATTGACTGAGCTCATCGTGACAAGGGATATGGCGTCCCGCAAAAAGAAAATGATGGAAATGGGCGATGTATTCCTGGCTTTTCCCGGCGGCATCGGGACATTGGAAGAAATCAGTGAAGTCATGAGCCAGATCAAATTGGGATTGTTGCCAGGCCGGTTTGCCTTTCTAGATTTTAACGGTTATTATCAGCCGATGAAAGCTCTACTCCTGTACATGGCGCATGAAGGATTTGTCGATGATTCTTGGGCCAGACAAGTCGCTTTTCTTTCGTCTTTTGAACAACTAGATGCTTTTTTAGCAGAATAATTTCTATTCCAAAATGAAGCTGTATATGGTACAATAACCCAGTTATTAGTAATATTTTAGTACCTATCAGGAGGATGTATGACAACAAAATATCCCTGCGATTGTGATTTTTCCTGCCCTCAGTCGGAAGAACAGAAAACCCGTGTCATTGTTGAAGAATATGAAAAATTATCACCGAATCTGATTTTTGAAATTATCCGCCACGATGGCGAACTGGAACTGGAACGCAAAGCCTGGCCCCTTGTTTTATCAGCACTGGCTGCCGGGTTAATGATTTCTTTTTCTTTTTATTTCCGGTCTATCATTAATGTCTACATTGGAAGTGCTTCCTGGGCAGAAGCCATCACAGGTGTTGGATATACGACGGGTTTCCTCATCGTTATTCTGGGACGGCTCCAACTTTTCACAGAAAATACGATTACCACGGTCATTCCTGTTTTCCGTGACCCTTGTTGGAAAAATCTCCGCCTGCTCCTGCGGCTCTGGGGGATTGTTTTTCTTTCTAATATAGTCGGCACAGCCATTGCTGCTCTTTTTATGTCCAGCCCGATTTTCACGACACCGGAAATTACCCAGTGCTTATACAATGTATCCCACCACATCATGGCTCCCGGCCCTATAGATAATATTATGCGGGGGATTCCGGCGGGTATGCTGATTGCCGCAATCGTCTGGATGATGCCTATGTCGCGGAGCTTTGCCTTCTTTATTATTTTCATGTTCACCTATTTTATATCTATCGGTAATTTCGCCCATGTTGTCGTCGGATCGTGCGAAGCGGCTTATGATGTACTCATGGGTGGTTCCACGATGTTTGATTATTTCTTCCGTTTTCTCCTGCCAACAGGCCTGGGAAATATCATCGGCGGTACGGGGGTCTTTACACTTCTCGTTGCCACGCAGGTCAAAAGTGACAGTAAAAAGTAAAAGTATTATAGTATAAGAGTAACTACATACCTATGACAAAGGAAAGGGTGATTGATATGAATGAAATTATAAAAGCTATGCTGGACCGGCGTAGTATCCGCAAGTATGAAGATAAGCCTGTACCAGAAAATCTGATTCATGATATTGTAGAAGCTGGTCTTTATGCAGCAAGCAGCATGGGACGGCAGAATACAAAAATCATCGTCATCACCAATGAAGAACTCCGTCACGATTTATCAGAACTCAATAATCAGATTGGTGGCTGGCCTGCCGGCAATGACCCGTTTTATGGCGCACCTGTCGTCATCCTTGTGCTTGGTAAAAAAGGAGAAGGCAAAGAGAAGTACGATGGCAGCCTTGTCATAGGCAATATGATGCTGGCAGCATACGCACTGGGGCTGGGCAGCTGCTGGATTCACCGGGCCAAAGAGGAAATGACGATGCCCCTGGGAAAGAAGATTCTGGATCAGGTCGGTCTGTCTGCTGATGAATGGGAAGGCATTGGCCATTGCATCATAGGCTATCCGGCAGAAAAACTCCCAAAAGCCGCTCTGCGGAAACCCGACAGAGTTTACTACCTGAAATAGTACCAGAATACGCAGATAAGGAGGTCATCATGGATAGAGCACTGCCATCGTCCGGAGAAATCTGGATTCATTTCAAAGAAAAACAGTACCGTATCATCACGCTGGCAGAGGATGCCAAGACTGGAGAATCCTATGTGGTGTATCAGGCGCTCTATGGCTCATATGGTCATTATCTGCGGCCTTTGTCTATGTTTATGAGTGAAGTCGATCACCAAAAATATCCCGACTGCCAACGGACATGGCGTTTCGAGAAGCTTCCGAACATGTGTTCATGGAAACCGGAATTTGCTCGCCAAACAAATGTTCAACATACTAGAAAAAAGGGGACATACGATTCATGTTTGAAAGAGAAATGATAGAACTCGTACGCAGCACTCGTGATATGCTGACGGAAGAGAAAGAATTAGAAATCACTGCCAAAGGAAGGGCCAATTTTGTCACCCAGATGGATGTTGCCGTACAGGAATATATGCGTACGAAACTCCATGACATAGATGACGGAGTCTTACTCCTTTCGGAAGAACAGGACAACAGTCAGGTTAGTGACCCCGATGGCCGCTACTGGATTCTCGACCCCATTGACGGTACACAAAACTTCATCCGTCATTTTGATATGAGTGCCGTATCGCTGGCATACTATGCACAAGGATTATTGCAGACAGCTGTCGTGTACAATCCGTTTACTGATGAACTGTTTCATGCAGTCCGTGGTGGCGGCGCCTTTTTAAATGATAAACCGATTCACGTGACTGGAAATGGAGCATTATCACAATGTCTGGTTGTTATCGGTACGTCCCCATATGACCGGCAATATACAGAAAAAAATTTCCCTTTATTCCAGGCCATGTATTCCCAATGTCTGGATATCCGCCGCACGGGCAGTGCATGCCTCGATTTGGCCTATGTAGCAGCCGGCCGGACGGATATCTATTTTGAACGCAATCTGAAACCTTGGGATATGGCTGCAGGCATTTTGCTCGTTGAAGAAGCCGGTGGCAAAGTTACGACGTATGATGGTCAGACTCCTGACGTATTACACAATGAACATATTATAGCAACTAATGGTCTGGTCCATGAAGATACAGCACGCATCATTCATCAGCATTGGTAACGTTTCTGTACTAGTAAAAAATCTCCCTGGTTAGTGTAAATTACTACACATAACCGGGGAGATTTGGCATATATCCTATATTACGGGATTTTAAATTAGATTAGAGGACCAGTGTCGGGGCGGCATAGACGCGGGCAAGCAGTTCCTGATTCAACGCATAGAGACCTTTCGGGTCACTGCCAAATAATTTGAATTTTTTAATCAAATCGCCGACATTTTTTTCTTCTTCACCTTGTTCTTTGACAAACCAGTTGAAGCATTCCATGGTACGATAATCCTTTTCATCAGAGGCAGCTCCATAAATCTTATTAATGCAGCCGGTGATAAACTGTTCATGTTCCAACGCAGCCTTAAGAGGAGCCTTCAAATCCTTGTATTCCTGATCCGGTTTGTCTATCGTGCCAAAGACGACGCGGACATCATTATTTTGCAGATATGTACGCATGAGCATCGCATGGTCACGTTCTTCCTGGGCCTGGATTTCGAACCAATGAGCAAAGCCGTCGAGTCCTTCGTCAATATAATAATTTGCAAAGTCCAGATAGAGATAAGCAGAGTAAAATTCTAATGTAACCTGATCATTAATCAATTTGGCAACTTTTTTTGCTAACATCCTAAACACACCCTCCTTCGTGGGCATCACAATAACTTGCTGTATACAGGTATTATATCACGTACGTAGTACAAATGGTAAGCGTATTATGTTTGATTTTTTGATTATTCTATATTTTCTATCATTCACATTCATCCATCATCGTATTTGTTTCACTGTTCAGGGAAGAGACTTTTTTAACGTAGAAATTACAGATTATCATTAAGGAGATGCATAGTATGACAAGAAATATCGAAACACCCAGAATCAGTGAAATTTTATGGGAAGAATTTATGAAACCATTGGGGATTTCTGCATATCAGCTGGCCAAAGAACTACATGTTCCGGTGTCAAGGATCCAGGACATCTTACATGACAGACGTGAAATCACGGCAGACACTTCCATTCGTCTGGGCCGATATTTTGTCAGCTTTCCCACAAAACTTCCCACTATGAGATACAAATTTAAGAGATTTAACTAACGTTGAAGAGTATTACCAATGTACAGTAATACCTGATAGTTGGCATAAATAAGCGGTTTATAAGACCTTAAAAGTACTTCCGGAATTTACTTATATATTACTTCCGATAAATTAAGGTTATCGGAAGTAATTGCACTTCTCCAAAAGCAAATCCGCCACATATAAGGGGGTTCTGGCTTATACGTGGCGGATTTGCTATGGATGTGTGCAGTCTATTGTCTTACAATGCTTTTGGCAATGTGAAGAACCAGATTTGGCTTTCTTGTTCAGATGGTGCATTTTTCTTAAGGCTGAGTTTTACTTTATGGACAGATTTGTCTTTATTGTATATCATGACTTTTTTATCACTGTCATAAGTATAATCGGATACGTCGGCTGACGGGGCTTTGGCATCCTGTACGGCTATATCCATTCCAAAGTCGTTGTCGTTTACGACGGCTATGGTTCTGCGGTCCGGTAATAATGCCAGGCCTTCAGCTTTTTCAATATTCCAGCCGTTGGCGCGCAGGTCCAGGACGAGTTCTTTTTTTGCCGGTACCAATTTTCCATCAAGACGTCCGTATTCCAAATTGCCATTGTTTGCGACTGGCGTAGCGCCATTGAGGTCTACTTTATAGACCAGGTTTTGCATGACACCGTGTTGTTTTCCCTGTTCGATCATGAGGAACTGGCCATGACCGATGGACGTGATATCGCCCAGTTTAGCTGCACCTGTATTTTTATAGCCCGTGTCAACGGGATAAGCGTACATCTTCGTTTCTTTGGTTACCGGGTCGAGTTCGACAATACGCGTATATTTTGACGTTTTGGCTGTTTTGCCATCGACATTCAGCGGACTCTGGATAAGGGCAAAGATATGACCCCGTTCATCGATGGTGAGGCCTTCACTGCCTCTATTGGGAACACGGCTGGCAAGAATGCTGGGAAGTCCGGCACCGGGAGCAAATTTTTCTACAATATTGCCGTTTTTATCTGCTTTTACGATAAAGGGGCCATATTCGTCGCTGATCCAGAAATTACCGTCCTTATCGACAGCCAGTCCTTCTGTATCCAGACCATTGACATCCGTTCCCAGGTCTTTCATTTTAAAATTGAGAGCAATTTCTTTTGTAGAACCAGTCATTCCTTTCGGTACAGGTTTTCCTGTAATTGCTTTTCCCTGTACTTTCAGCGGGATAGATTCCGTTACGTCAGCCCGATGCTGTCCCGGGCGTACGGTAATAACCCCGATGGACGGAGCAAAATCAGGAGTCGGGAAGAATTTTCCACTTACCTTTTTACCATTTTTAACGTAAGTCGGAATGTCTCCATTGGGTCCCCGGTCCGTAATCGCATAAAATTCGATGGTTCCATCGGCTTTGATATCTTTCAAGGCCAGCGCTGAGCCGTACCCGGGGTTGATGTGATGATTAAATGCCTTTTCATTGCCTTTATACGGCAGCTGATAAGAATCAGCGTGTACAATATACGATTTAGTCTGTACTCCTTCAGCCATCACAGCGGCACTTCCCAGACAGGATATAGTCAATCCCAGAGCTATCCAGCGTTTCCAGTTTTTATTCATGCAGTTTACACCTCCTGTATATTTGTATCCAATATATCAGGCAGATGTAAACGCTCTGTCAGAGATGGCTATGAATTTTGTAAAATGAATCACAGGTTTTCCCGTTTTTTGCAACAAATATACAAAGTCACTTGTCAGAATACAGACGAAAGCGTATGATAAAGAATGTGTCAATAAAAAATAATATTATAGATATATAAAGAAAGGATATTGATATGAACCGTATTTCTTATGAAAATACAATTTTAATTCTTATGATGATGGTCTCGTTCATCAACCCATTTACCAGCAGTGCCCTTACGACGGCACTTCCTGATATCGGAAATGCATACGGAGCCAGCGAAATGGCCCTGAGCTGGGTCATAGAAACGTTCCTCATCGCCTCTACGATTACGATTATGCCCATCAGTAAGATGGCCGACCGGTGGGGTAAACGGCGCATCTTCCTCATCGGCGTGGCTCTCTTCTGCTGCTCTTCTCTATCGGTGTATTTTGTTTCATCTATTCCGGCTCTGCTTCTCATCCGCGTCCTGCAGGGACTGGCCAGCGCCTGCATATTTGCTACGAATATGGCTATTATTTCACTGGTGACCAATCCCCGGCGCCGCGGTCGTGCCATGGGATTTACCATAGCTGCCGTATACTGTGGCCTGTCATTGGGCCCTGTTCTGGGCGGATTTTTTTCGTATTACCTGAACTGGCAGGCCATTTTCTATTTTATCGCTCTGGTCTGTGCCATCGTTTTTTTTCTTTCCCTGCGATATATGAAAGAGGAATGGATCGTCAATGCATCCGGCAGTCTGGACAGTGCAGGCAGTCTGTTATATGCACTGGCTATGGTGGCTGTCATGACCGGTCTTTCTGAGCTGGCCGTCTGGGACTTTGGCAAATATCTGCTGATTGCCGGTCTCCTGGCATTCGGCTTATTCTTGTACCGGGAATGGTATATTTCCAGTCCCGTCCTTCCTGTACGTATTTTTGCCGGCAACCGCATCTTTTCTTTTTCCAGTCTGGCTGCCATGCTCAATTATTGTGCCACCTTTGGCATCAGTTTTCTCCTGTCTATCTATCTGCAGCGCATCATGGGTCTGAATGCCCGTGACACCGGTCTTATCCTGTTGATGCAGCCTGTATTTATGGCCGTGTTATCACCGCTGACAGGAACGCTTTCTGATAAAATCAGTCCCTCGGTTCTGGCCTCATCAGGCATGGTCTTCATCACTGCCGGTCTGGCCATGCTGACATATAATGTCACTCATCCGTCTTTTGTCTGTATTATCGCTGCCCTGGTCGTCATCGGCATCGGGTTCTCCCTGTTTACAGCCCCAAATAACAATGCCATCATGAGTTCTGTCACACCACAATTTTATGGGGTTGCCTCATCAGTTGTCGGCACGGTACGGCTCATCGGACAGGTCCTGAGCGTTGCTATTATCACCCTGATTCTTTCACAGAGCCAGAATAGTACGGCACCGTGGCTCACTGCCCATATCCAACTAGCGTTTTTGATTTTTACGGTTCTCTGTGCTATTGGCATCATCCCGTCAGCTATCCGCAACAAAACCTGACAGGCATCAAGCCTGCAAGGAAGACCGGATTTAGCGGAAAAAGCGGCTGATCCAGATCAGGAACGACTGCGGCAGTATGCCGGAGCTGATGCGATGAAGCGTAGAAATAACGTCAGGGGTAATGACCACACGGCCCCGGCGGATCTGCCGGAAAGAGCGGCGGGCAATACATTCCCCGTTCCCGGCAAATATATAGTGATGAAACCGGTTCTCCTGATCGGTCTTCTTGGCGGTCGCAATAAACGCCGTATCCTTGACCCAGTATGGGCAGACGGCAGAGACAAAAATTCCCTCCGGCTTCAATTCTTCTGCCAATGCGCGGCTGTAACGCAGGAGAAATGCCTTGCAGGCAGCATATACCGCCAGATAGGGCAGCGGCTGAAAGGCAGCGCAGGAACAGATTTCCACGATATGGCTGCCTCTCTGGCAATACGGAAGGACTGCTGTCGTAAGGAATACAGCAGCATGGCAATGGATGGCTATCATACCGGCTGTATCCCTTTCTGACATGGCAGTGGTGCTTCCCATGCGGCCAAAGCCGGCAGCATGGATAAAGTAGGAAACAACAGGATGGTGTTCGCGGAGAACATCGGCAAAGCGGCTGTATGATGACGGCTGGGTCAGGTCCAGTGGCAGAATCCTGGACTTTGTCTTCAGTTGCTCTGCTGTTTTTTGTAAGGTCCGTTCGTGACGGCTGATGAGCCAGATTTCCCCGACATTCTCTTCATCGAGGAGTTTTGCATATTCCCGGCCCAGACCGCTTGACGCACCTGTTACGATGGCAATAGTCACAAATATCACTTCCTTTTATTTCATTATAGCCGGTCTTTTTTCTGCCGCAATCCCCCACATCAGAGATTCCATCAAAAAAACGTGTTGTCTGGCATTAAATCCCAGGCAGCACGTTTTTTCAATAGCTGTATTTATCTGACAGTACGTTACGGTTTTTCATGCATTTCGATGATAAGAGGAACAATCCGGGCATTGCGGACGTCAATAATTCCCTTATCGGTCAGTTTGAAGAAGGGACTGACTGGAAGTGACAAGGTACTGAGGGACATGATGACATTATCACTCCGATACCCACAGTCCGTCAGAGCACGGTGTACTTCTTGTATTTGTTTACCCAGTACAGGCAGTGGACGGTCAGAAAGGATTCCTGCAATCGGCAGTGGCGCAAAAGCCTTCGTGACACCGTCACAGGCTACGGCATAGCCTCCCTGATGTGTGATGACCGTATTGGCCGCAGCCATCATATCTTTTTTGGTCTGTCCTATGACAAGCAGATTATGATGATCGTGGGCATATGTCGTAGCCGCAGCTCCTCTTGTCATGGCTGTCCCACCGACAAGAGCTGCTCCGTATCCGCCGTTTTTCCCATGGCGTTCCCAGACGACTGCCAGATTGTAAGGGCTGTGTTCCCAGTCGATTTCTCCATGATGAACGGACAGTACCGCCTGTCCTTCTTTGACAAACGTAGTATGTTCCTGAACTTCCAGAATACGGCAGATAACTTCCCCTTCTTCTATAGGCGCTGTCAGCGTAAAATCGCCGGACGTACGGGGTGTTACATGGACACTGTGATAAAACGCTTCCGGAAACGATGTATCTCGTTCTTCTTCCTGCCAGGGGGCTCCTTTCGTATATACTTCCCGTCCTGCACACCAGGTACTTTCAATACTCAGGCTGGCTGGATCAGACAAAATGACGAAATCGGCGATTTTCCCAGGAGCAATGCTCCCTTTATCGCGCAGTCCCATGCGCCGGGCCGGTGTATACGTCGCTGTATAGATGGCTTCTTCCGGTGTCAGGCCGTTATGCATAGCCTTTTTTACAAGATAATTGAGATGTCCCCGTTCCATAAATGCATCTGGCATGGTATCATCCGTTACGATAGCCATGTGCTCCAGCAGGTGATTTTCTTTAATATAGGAGATGAATTCTGGTTTCAGCGATTTTTCCTGCAGCTGTACAAACATACCGTTCATGAGCCGTTCTTTCAGACCTTCCAGTGACTGGTCTGTGTGGTCCGAATTGACGCCGTTCATTAAAATCTGCGCCAGCTCCCAGCCACTGAACCGGGGGCAGTGCCCTTCCAGGGAAAAATCGGGGCGCCCGGCCCGGATCTGCCGGATAAGGCGACTGGTCTTGGAATGACTGTCCCTGATGATGTCACGGCAGTTCATGACCTCACCCAGGCAGATGACGTGGTCCATATGCATCAGAGCTTCTACATCATCGTTATCAATGATGCCCCCTGTTGTTTCCAGCTGTTCATTCGTTGACGGTACGGAACTGGGAATAGCGATATAAACGTCACAAGGGCCGTCCTGCATCGTTTTCGCCATAGCCTGTATACCTGCAAGTCCAAATACATTGGCTATTTCATGCGGTTCGGCAATGAGCGTCGTTACCCCATTGCGGACTGCTCCCTTCATAAAAGTCCGCGGTGCTGCCATGGTACTTTCAATATGCATGTGGCAATCGACAAAACCAGGAATGACGTACTTGCCGCCAAGGTCCCGTACCTGTTCTGGTTCCATAGGCAGAGGATCGTTTCCCATGTAACAGAACCGGCTTCCACTGATAGCCAGATTACAGGGGATGAATTTTTTCAGATAGACATTATAAATATTCCCGTTTTTTAACAGCCAATCGATTTTCACGATTCAAAACCCCCTTATTTGACGCCGGCAATGGCATAGAAATAATAAGCCAGAAGCAGTGCCAGCAGATAATGACCTTTATTGAGTTCTGATGCTCTGCCGGAGGCAATTTTCATAATGACATAGGCAATGAAAGCGACGGAAATGCCATTGGCTATATTAAAGGTAAAAGCTGTAAAGGCAATACAAAGAAAAGCTGGTATATATTCGCACAAATCAGTATAATCCAGATTTTTCATACCACCCATCATGCTAACACCGACATAGACCAGTACAGGAGCTGTAGCTGCTGCAGGAATCATGAGGGCCAGTGGCGTCACCGCCAGGATAAGAAGAAACATGACGGCTGTGGTAATGGCAGTAAGCCCCGTACGGCCACCAGCTTCGACACCGGCACCGGATTCCAGATAGGTAATGAGCACAGGAATCGTAAAAAAGGAACCCAGCGTAGCCGCTACGGAATCGACCTGGAACACTTTATCTATGTCAGGAAGATCTCCGTTTTTATCGAGGAACCCCGCTTTGCCGCCGATACCGATGGCCGTTCCGAAACTGGAAAAGAAATCGGGCAGGAAAAATACGAATAAATACGGCAGGTATTTGACATCCAGCGCACCGAAAAGGTCAAAATTAAAAAACACCGGTGCCAGGCTGTCAGGCATGGTAAACAGCGTAGCCGGGATTTTGGTAATGCCCATGGGAATGCCGATGATAGTGCCTGCAATGATACTGATGAGGGCCGCTCCTTTGACACGGCGCGCCTGCAAGGCCAGCAGAATGATGAAGGTAATCATAGCCAGAATGACGACAGGCTGTGTCAGGTCACCGAAAGACAGAGCAACTTTCTTGGCATTCGCTGCTAATAATTTGGCATTACGCAGACCGATGACAGCCAGAAACATCCCGACACCGGCACTGATGGAAATCTTGATGCCTTTGGGAATGACCATGACGATAGCCTTGCGGATCCCCAGAACGGTGACGAGAATGAATAAAATCCCACTTAAAAATACGATGGCACTGGCGATGCTGACGGATACATGCTGCAGCTGTACCAGGGTGATAGAAAATATGGCTACGCTGCCCATTCCCGGAGCCAGGACAAAGGGCCGATTGGTATACAGGCCCATAGCCATAGTTGTCAGAAAAATCATCAATACCATAGCCGTCAGGACGGCACCGCCGGGCAGGCCGGCTTCTCCCATCATATGTGGCACGACGGCCAGTACGTAACCCATCGTAGCAAAAGTAGTCAGTCCGGCTATAACTTCTGTACTAACAGACGAATGAAACCGACTGAGATGAAATTGTTTTTCACATGCATCACTAATCCAAGCATTCATGTGCTGATTCCTCCTCTGAAAATGCGCACTGAATTTTTTTATAACGGATTCATTATATGCTTCTAATTTACATATTGCAATGCAAGTTTCAGGAATACATGAGAAAAAACGACGCCGGTTCATCAGAACAAAAAAAACGGAAGATGCTTTGTCAGCTGGCATCTTCCGTTTTTGAATGGGAATCATGATGGTGTCAGAATGAAAGGCTGTTCAGGCATGATAGCATTTATAAATCTCACAGGCATCCATGCACCGGGTGCAACGGATACACTTGCTCATATCGACAATCGGCCGTTCACTGCCATCCACGCGCTCTATCATAGTAATAGCCCGGGCCGGACAGATACTGATGCAGCAGCCACAACCTTCACATTCTTTCCGGTTAAAATAATCTGGCACAATGGCCCAGACATCATCAATTGTTTTGTCCATATCTCTTCCGCCTCCTCTGGCGTCTTTTAGTACGCTATCAGTATAGACGGAAATACTATTCTTTTCTGTTGTAAAAGCAACAAAAGCAAAAAAATGCCACATCACCATAAGGCAATGTGGCAACACAATCATCCTATCTCTGATCAGACAGTCCGGCAATATAATCCAGTGTCGTATTATAATATTTAGCGAGTATGATGAGTTTATCGAGAGAAATACGGCGTTTTCCTAATTCATACATACCGTAGGCAACTTGAGAACATCCCAATAAATTGGCAACATCTTTCTGCGAAAGGTTATTGCTGATCCGCAAATATTTCAATCGATCCGTATACTGCACCATAATAGTTTTTCACCCCTGAAAATTTGTTCCCCTGTCGTGTCCAGCTGAAAGCGACTGGATATGTATTACGACTATCAAAATTTTCTGACAATTGCTACAATTATTATAACTCATATATTAAGGTACGAGTCAAACAAAATGTTTGTTATAGTGTGATAAGAATATATCATATTATTATTTAAATATTGTTTATATTATGTCAATATTGAGAGATAAAATAAGAACTAGTTATTATAATCATGATATAATTTCTTTATTTGTATATTAATATGTTTTAATTATGCATTTTCTATATATCTACTTTCTATTTAATTATAAATCAAATAGAAACATTTTGATTTTAAACCTTATTCAGCCAATATGGTTAAACGTTTATATTCTGTTCTTCCTGAACGATGACAGGCACCTGGAGCCGCAAAAATTCTTTGTGATTGATGAACCGCTCCAGATTCATCGTTCCAATCCACCGGCAAATCATATCTCCCGCAATCGTGCAGTGCTTATCCCGGCAAAACTGACGCAGTTTACCCATGTATTCACCAATCCGGTTGTAGTCATCGAAATAAATAGAGGCGTACGTACCTTGTGGCTGTATCTGAATATTACGCTTGCCGACATACGAGCGGTCTACATACAGGCACAATGTATCACTTTTCAAAATTCCTGAAAGAAAATCTTCACGCCGGACAGTCAATCCGATAAAGAAGGCATATTCATAGGAAAAGTGATCTCTTTCCATATGCTCCAAAATATGAGAGATGCCCAGTTCTACACTGCCTGCGTCTTCTTCCAGGTAATTACGCTCTGCCGGTCTGGCATAGACATATTCGGCATCGAGATATCCCAGAGTAGTCGTCCCTGCCGGTGGCAGCTGGGAAATGCGCCGGATAGCATGAAGGGACCGGACGATGGCCCGCTGCTGTGCATTAAGATTCTCGACCTGTATGGATAATTCACTGAGCCGACGATAATATAATTCTTCTATATAGGAAAAGGTGTCTTCTTTAGAAATATTTTCCATTTCTTTCAGACTCAGTCCGATATTTTTGTGGAATTGTATGGACCGGAAAACAATACACTGGCGGATATCATAATACCGGTAATTACTGTCGGGATTGACATAAATCGGTTTCAGGATACCTAATTTATCATACAGCCGCAGTGTACTGATAGTCGTATGATTGACTTTTGCCATTTGTCCAATCGTCAGCTTATTGTTTTTCATGGCGGATCACTCCAAACGTAATAATACTCATTACGTATATTATTCCATTGTTACTAACGAAATGCAAGATATATGATAACAAAAAAACAAAAAAACTGCAGCAGAACAGGTCTTATCCTGTCTTTCTGCTGCAGTCCTCCCGAAGCGCCAGGGCTTTCATCAATTTGCTGCTAATAACAGCGTTATTCCCGTTCCAGCCATTCACGGAATTCTGGTTCAGAGATAATGTGCGTTCCCAGCTGACGGGCTTTTTCATATTTGCTGCCCGGATCGGCACCGGCAATGACAAGGGTCGTCTTTTTCGTTACTGATGAAGTACACCGGCCACCACGGTCTTCAATAGCCTTCTGGGCTTCCTGACGGGTCATGGTTTCCAATTTTCCCGTCAGTACGACTGTTTCTCCATCAAAAGAGGCATTGATGAGCTGCCTTTTTTCACAGGTCATATCGACACCATACTGGCGCAGTTCTTTAATAAGGGCCCGGTTTTTGTCATCGGCAAAATAAGAAACGACACTTTCGGCAATACGCGGCCCGATTTCATCAATGACCGTCAGTTCGTCTGCTTTGGCCTGCATGATGGCATCGATGGATCCGAAACATTCTGCCAGAATCCGCCCGGCCTTGGCACCGACAAAACGGATTCCCAGAGCAAACAGGACCCGCGCCAGGCCTACGCGTTTACTCGCTTCAATGGCCTTTAGCAGGTTGTCTGCTGATTTATCGGCAAAACCGTCGAGGTCCAGTAAATCGTCTTTCTTCAGGCCGTAAATATCGGCTACGGTATGTATCAGATGATGGTCCAAGAGCTGGCTGACGATGGCATCGCCGAGACCGTCTATATTCATGGCATTACGGGAAACGAAGTGAGCAACCCGTTCAAGGATAACAGCCGGGCAGTCCGGATTGATACAGCGCGTAGCTGCTTCTCCTTCCCGGCGTACGACGGGGCCACCACAGCCCGGACACCGGTCTGGCATAGAAAATACCCGTTCACTGCCATCCCGGTCGGCCGTAACAGCCCGGACGACTTCCGGAATGATTTCTCCTGCCTTCTGGATGACGACGGTATCACCGATGCGGATATCTTTTTCGCGTATATAGTCTTCATTATGCAGAGTTGCCCGTTTGACTACCGTCCCGGCAAGTCGGACTGGCTTTAAATCAGCTGCCGGCGTAAGGACTCCGGTCCGGCCCAGACTGACAGAAATATTTAGCACCTTCGTACGGGCCTGTTCTGGCGGGAATTTATAGGCAATAGCCCAGCGGGGAATCTTGACCGTATTGCCCAGACGGGCCTGCTGGGCGAAGGAATTGACTTTGACGACCATGCCGTCTGTCGCATAGGGCAGCTTGTCCCGCCGGTCATCCCAGCTGTGGACAAAGGCAATGACATCGGTCATGGTGCTGAATTTCCGGTATTCCTGATTGACCTGGAAGTGAAATGCTTCCAGATCCTTCAGCAGGGCTTCCTGACTGGGAATGTCAATGCCGACCGTACCGCCGATGGCATAGGCAAAAAAGGCGAGTTTGCGCTGTGCCGTAATCCGAGGGTCGAGCTGACGCAGCGACCCGGCCGCCGCGTTGCGGGGATTGGCGAAGGGCTCCAGCTCGTCATCCCGGCGTTGGGCATTGAGCTGTTCAAAGGCCTGTATTGGCATATACACTTCCCCGCGGATTTCCATGTGGGGAGATGTGCTATTGATATGAAGCGGAATCGTGCGGATAGTCCGGACATTATTTGTGACATCTTCACCGACCCGTCCGTCTCCACGGGTCACGCCACGGATGAACTGGCCGTTTTCATAAATCAGATTGACCGCCAGCCCGTCGATTTTCAATTCGACAATATATTCCAGCTCTTCTCCACCCAGGTCGCTGCGTACGCGCTGATCAAATTCCATTAGTTCCTGGTCATTGAAGACATCTCCCATACTGAGCATGGGCCTGTCGTGGGTATACTTTTCAAAGCCGCCGGAGATTTTCGATCCGACACGCTGGGTCGGCGAATCGGGAGTCACCCAATCCGGATGATTTTTTTCTATCGTTTCCAGTTCGCGGTACAACATATCATATTCATAATCGGTCATCGTCGGCTTGTCCAGCGTATAATACTGATAGCTGAGTTCATCGATTGTCTTGCGCAGTTCCAGCAGGCGCGCTTTTTCTTTTTCCATACAGACCTCCTCGGTGAGCCTGCGGGGCTACACCTTTTCTATGGGTGCAAATTTGGCCATGACCTGGCGCACACCTTTAGTGGGAAATTCTAATTTCAATTGCAGATTTTCACCGCTGCCTATGACTTCCAGGACCTTGCCGGTTCCCCATATTTTATGGCGCACCGTGTCCCCTTTCTGCCATGTATGATCTACAGCGTGTTTTTTAGGCAGACTCGTCGTGACCGGCCGGGTCAGGATAGACACGTGCTGTCGTGCCGGTACCTCTCCGGCGTGGTTCTGTGGCATAGCGGTCCGGCGATGGTATTCTTCTATGAGCGATTCCGGGATTTCATCGAGGAAACGGCTGGGAAGATAGGCAGAAATGCGGCCATACATAGTACGCGTCGAAGCATTGGTCACATAGAGCTGCCGTTCGGCCCGGGTAATACCGACATAGGCCAGGCGCCGTTCTTCTTCTATCTGGGATTCGTCCATGAGAGTACGGCTGTGAGGAAACAGCCCTTCATCCATGCCGACCAGAAAGACGACGGGAAATTCCAGGCCCTTGGCCGCATGAAGGGTCATGAGCGTAACCTTGGAATCACTGCTTTCGAATTCATCGACATCACTGACAAGGGCAACGTTTTCCAGGAAATCCTGCAGGCTGCCTTCCGGATTGGAATCGACATAATCCCTGGCAACGGAGAGGAATTCGCCGACATTATCTTTCCGGCTTTCACCCTGTGGGTCATGGGCGGCTTCCTTATCGAGCATATCGCCATATCCGGTCTGCTTGATGACTTCTTCCATCAGCGTCTGGACGTCCCATTCTTCCACATGACCGAGCAAATCAAAAATCATGATGGAAAACTGTTCCAGTGCCGTTTTGGCCCGTTTGGTGACCGGTATGTCTTCCGTAGAGGAAAGGGCCTCAAACAAGGAAATCCCCTGCTTTTCAGCATAGTCTGCCAGATGCTCCAGTGTAGTGGCGCCGAGATTGCGCTTCGGCACATTGATGATGCGCATCAGGCTCAGACTGTCTTCGGGATTATACAGAAGACGCAGATAAGCAATGATATCCTTGATTTCCTTGCGGTCATAGAATTTCGTACCGCCTACCATCGTATACGGTATAGAATAACGCATCAATTTTTCTTCCAGTACACGGGACTGGGAATTGGTACGGAACAAAATGGCCATATCACCATAGGGCTCATTTTCAATAGTATGACGGTTATAGATGACACCGGCTACGTAATCGGCTTCATCGTGTTCTGTCTGGGCATGATAATGAATGATTTTATGGCCTTCCGGGTTCTCTGTCCAGAGATTTTTCTCCGGCCGGTCCATGTTATTGTCAATGACGGCATTGGCCGCTTTCAGAATCGTTTTCGTAGACCGGTAGTTCTGTTCCAGTTTGATGGATGCGGCCTGGGGATAATCACGGTTGAAGTCCATGATATTGCGGATATCGGCACCGCGCCAGGCATAGATACTCTGATCGGCATCGCCGACGACGCAGATATTCTTCCATTTGGCCGCCAGCATGTGGGTCAGCATATACTGGGCGTGGTTCGTATCCTGATATTCATCGACGAGGATATACTGAAAGCGGTCCTGATATTTTTTCCGTACGTCTTCTTTTTCCTGCAGCAGGCGCACGGCCAGGAGCAGGAGATCGTCAAAATCGAGGGCGTTATTGGCTTTCAGCTTCTTTTCATACAGGTCATAGACATCGGCTACCTTCTGTTCGTAAAAATCACCGGCCCGGCGGGCAAATGCCTGGGAGCTCAGAAGAGCGTTCTTTGCCCCGGAAATAGTCCCCAGGACTGAACGCGGAGGGAACTGTTTGTCGTCGAGATTCAGTTCTTTCAGGCAGTCTTTGATCAGTGTCTGCTGGTCTGTCGCATCATAAATCGTGAAATTCCGGGTATATCCTTCAAACCCGTCGATTTCAAACCGCAGCAGTTTGGCACAAAAGGAATGGAACGTACTGAGCCAGATTCGTTCTGCTTCGGCACCGACGAGATTTTCCACCCGTTCCCGCATTTCTTTGGCAGCTTTATTGGTAAAAGTAATAGCCAGAATGCGATAGGGGGCAACCCCGAGTTCCAGCAGATGGGCGATGCGGCAGGTCAGTACCTTTGTTTTGCCCGAACCGGCACCGGCCGTTATGAGCAGCGGTCCTTCTGTATGCTGGACAGCTTCGAGCTGGCGTTCATTAAGCGTAGCAAAAATAGGATTCATTCAAACTCCTTTATAAGACGGCATACGTATAAAATGGGACTGCCGCACGACGACAGTCCCTTATTGGATTACAAGTATAGAAAAACTTATTTCAATGCCGTCAGAATCGGCGGAACAATCTGCTTCTTACGGCTCATGACGCCCGGCAGGTAGACTTCCTTATCGACGACATCTTTGGCAAAGGCTTTCGTTACTACGTCATCCATATTGCCGGCGAAAATCAGATTGGTCGATTCGTCAATGATGCTGGTAATCATGAGGAAAGCAGCATCGTAACTGTGGGCAGCACGCATTTTTTCCAGCGCATTGAGCAGTACGTCTTTCTGCTGCAGAAGATCTGTCGTATCCATGACCTGGACCTGAGAGATGGTAAAGGTCTTGCCACTATCAGAAAATTCCTTCATATCGTTGGCAGCAATTTCTTCCGGTGTGAGATCGGATACATTGGCGCCGGCTTTCAGCATTTCCATGCCATATTTTTCCACATCGACACCGGCAATAGCAGCCAGTTCGGCAGCGGTCTTCTTATCTTCTTCCGTGCAGGTCGGGCTGCGGAACAGGACCGTATCAGAGATGACTGCCGAAAGGAGAAGGCCGGCTATATCTTTGGGAATCGCGATGCCAGCTTGTTTGTACAGGCCGGTCACGATAGTCGCCGTGCATCCCACAGGACGGAAGAGGATGAAAATCGGCCCTTCTGTCGAAAGAGTACCGCCGATGCGGTGATGGTCTACGACGCCGACGATTTCAGCATCATCAGAACCGTCAATGATTTGTTTCTTTTCGTTGTGGTCTACGAGGATGACCTGCTGTTTTTCTGCAGCAGCTACGCATTCTGCGCATACCATGCCGACGTATTTGCCGTCATCGACGACGACATATTTGCCGTCGTCCGGAATGTCACAGCCTTTATCGGTCGTCTGGAAGAAACGATCCGGATCGTGTACCAGGTCTTTGACCATGCTTAGTTCTTCACCGGTAACGGTCTTGATGAATTCTTCTGCCAGAGCAGCCCGGTCGATGACACCGACGAATGTGCCGTTATCTGCGACAGGCGCGATAGGAGATGGATGAGCTGCAAACCATTTAGCTGCATCTTTGAGGCTGGCGCTGACTTTCAATGCTTCAACTTCTGTATGGACAGCATCGCCTACTTTGATATAGAAATCTTTGACAACCGGCTGGGGTTCGACGTGGAAATAGTCGAGGGCAAATGCCGTTTCCTTATTGATTTCACCAGCCCGGATGGCGACTGCATTGACGCCCTGGAGCTGTTTTAATTTTGCAAATGCAAGGGAGGAACAGATAGAATCTGTATCGGGGCTCTTGTGCCCTGTAACAAAAATTGGTTTTGCCACAATAAATCACCTCATTAAATACTTGTAATTTAATTCATCCTGCTGTTTATTATACCATACGTCACGGTCCCATGCCATAGGAGGGCCGTAAAAGGTAGTAAAAAAAGGCTGTCATAGGACAGCCTTTTTTCCAGTGTTCTTGCCTGCAAATTAGCGGCGTTCGCGGATACGGGCAGCTTTGCCTGTAAGACCGCGCAGATAGTTCAGCTTTGCACGACGAACGATACCATGACGTACAACTTCGATTTTAGCCAGACGCGGAGAATGTACCAGGAAAGTACGTTCAACGCCTACACCGTAGGAAATACGACGAACCGTGAAGGTTTCACGGACACCGCCGTTCTGACGGCCGATAACGACGCCTTCGAATACCTGGATACGTTCACGGTTGCCTTCGACAACCTTTACGTGTACCTTGACTGTATCGCCAGGGCGGAAATCAGGAATGTCGTTACGAAGCTGTTCTTGTTCAAGTACGCTGATGATGTTCATGTTTATTTTCCTCCTATAAGACATTCGTGCCCGCGTCATCACCTAGCTGTGACAATCGCCTTACGGACAGAGGACTGCCTAAATTAACAGCGATATTATACCATAGGAGTAACAGGATTGCAAGCTTTTTTAGATAACAGCTCCGCTGGGCATGAAACTCTGGCTCATGTGGAAAATGTATTTCTGATATTTCTTTTCCATCTTGGTCGGATAGACGACGGAGAAGCAGACATAGGTATTCGTATCATTCAGGAGATACAATTCTTTGTAGAAATTTTTGCCGTCCTTCGTCCAGGCGATGGTGTAGTGATTGATGGTCTTATTATTTGTCGTCAGTTTTGGTGACCCGTTCATGCCGATATCCATGTTGTACAATTCATCGAGAGAGAAATTCATCTGGTTCTTGACAGCATAGGTCGTGACGACGACTTTATTTTTGAGGTCCTGGAAATAACAGCCATCTCCCCCTTCGTTTTCGTCGGCTTTATTGACTTCTGTCGGGATATCCAGCGCATAATGATAAGTGCTGTTGATGTAGCGGTAATAATTCATATCGTTGGCCTGATAGACCATGATTTTGGCATAGCTGTCTTTATCAGAGCTGTCCAGCAGTCCATACGGTGTATTTGCTGCCAGGGCCGTGGAAGAAACGAGAGCCAGACCAGCCAGAAGCAGCGCGATTTTCTTTCCTTTCATCCATACCATTCCCTTCGTATACATCATTCAAAAATAGATGTGGAACAAATCCACATCTATTTTTGGTTCTATTATATCATGAATTTGTCATGCCGTCAGCTGTATACCACAGACTGTAAGAAGACTGTGACACACACAGCCCGTATCATCAGCTCAATTTCTTGATATCCCCAATGGGCCGGATCAGGCTGAATGTCAGCGTCAGGAGATTGAGGCGGTTTTGCTTGACCGCTTCGTCTTTGTGCATAACCAGTACATTATCGAGGAAGGCGTTGATAGCTCCGATGCCTTCAGCCAGGACTTCGGCAGCACCAGCGTAATCGTATACGGCATATTTTTGTGGCAGGTTGGCCTGCATAGCTACGACAGCTCCATAAAGAGCCCGTTCTTCTTCTGTTTCAAACAGGTCCGGATTTACCTGGGTATCATCGGCATCCTTGACCATATTCCCTACACGGGTGTAGGCCTGAAGCAAGTCGGTCTGGCTCATGAGATCTGCCTTGATGAGCGCATCGGCTCTCCTGGCAGCTTCTGCCGCATTGAGTGTATCCGATGCCAGTACGCAGTCGATGATATGATAATCCATGCCTTTATCCTGGAAAATATTTTTCAGGCGCAGCGTGAAGTATTCATTGAGCTGGCCTATGACTTCTGCCTGCTTATCCCCTTCTACATGGAGCAGACTTAAGATGAAAGCAAAGACTTCGTCACAATTGAGATTCCAGCCGGCATCCATGAGAATATTCAGGATACCGATAGTCTGGCGGCGCAGGGCAAAGGGGTCCTGGGAACCCGTCGGGATAAGACCCAGGCTGAACGAACCGGTGATGGTATCGAACTTATCAGCAATGCCCAGGACTTTGCCCATCGTCGTCTGAGGCAGTTCATCACCAGCAAAACGGGGCAGATACTGTTCATTGATAGCATCGGCGATTTCCTGCTTTTCGCCGTCAATCATGGCATATTCCCGGCCCATGACGCCCTGAAGTTCCGTAAATTCAGCAACCATCTGGGTCAGAAGATCTGTCTTGGCCAGGTCGGACAGGCGCGTAAGGTCGCCATCGTCGAGACCCAGGTCCAGTTTGTGATTGAGGAATGTCGTAATCTGTTCCAGACGCTGTGCCTTATCTTTGAGTGTACCCAGACCGTCCTGGAATACAATGCGCTGCAGATCATCGACGCGGTCAATGAGTTTTTTCTTCTTATCTTCTTCAAAGAAGAACTTGGCATCATCGAGACGGGCGCGCAGGACCCGTTCGTTACCGTGCTGGACTGTTTCCAGATGATAATCGTCGCCGTTGCGGACGGTAAGGAAGAGGTTCATGAGCTTGCCGTCTTTATCACGCATGGGGAAATACCGCTGATGGTCTTTCATCGGCGTAATAATGGCTGCTTCCGGAAGCTGCAGGAATTCTCTGTCAAATTCGCCGCACAAAGCTGTCGGATATTCCACAAGGAACACGACTTCTTCCAGGAGATCTTCATCCATGATGATGGTACCGCCTTTTTCGTCAGCCAGTTTCTGCATGCCCTGAAGAATCATCTGTTTGCGTTCTTCCGGATTGACGATGAGGAAGTGTTCTCTTGTTACGCTTTCATAGTCTTTCATAGACGGGATTTCAAAATCACCGGTTCCCAGGAAACGATGGCCACGGCTGATGCGCCCTGATTTAACCTTGGCGATTTCAAAAGGAACTACATCTGTGCCGAAAAGGGCTACGAACCAGCGCAGAGGCCGTACGAAATGGACTGTCTGGTCACCCCAGATCATGCTTTTGGGGAAGCTCAGAGACAGGATGATGTCTTTCAGGATATCCGGTAAGAGGCCGGCTGTATCCTTGCCGACGGTCGTGACATTGGCATAGACATAGCCGTCTTCAACAACCAGGTCTTCTACGGCAATTTTCTGACCACGGGCAAATCCCATAGCAGCCTTTGTCGGATTGCCTTCACTGTCATAGGCAATTTTGACAGACGGTCCTTTATTTTTGGCCGATACATCAGACTGCTTTTCCGCAACGCCACCAACAAGGAGAGCGACACGGCGTGGTGTGCCCAGGGAGCGGATGGATTCGTACGATATATTGGCTTCGTCCAGTTTTTTATGGGCCAGATCCTTAATCTGACTGAGGATACTCGGCATATAATGAGCCGGGATTTCTTCCGTACCAATTTCAAGCAGTAAATCTTTGCTCATTTATTTTTCCTCCTTCAACATAGGGAACCCCAGTTTTTTACGCTGTTCGAGATAGGCTTTGGCGCAGGCCCGGGATAAATTGCGGACACGGCCGATGAATGCAGCACGTTCACTGACGCTGATAGCACCCCGTGCATCGAGCAGATTGAACGTATGGGAGCATTTCAGCGCATAGTCATACGCCGGAAGGACAAACCCGGCTTCAATCGTCCGCATAGCTTCGGCTTCATAGAGGTCAAAGAGATGGAACAGCAGCTTGGCATCGCTGACTTCAAAGGCATAGGACGACTGTTCGAATTCGTTCTGGTGGAAAATATCACCATAGGTTACGCCGTCTGTCCATTCCAGATCATATACGTTGTCTACGCCCTGGATATACATGGCAAGGCGTTCCATGCCGTATGTGATTTCCGATGATACGGGATGGACGTCGATACCGCCTACCTGCTGGAAATAGGTGAACTGCGTGACTTCCATGCCGTCAAGCCAGACTTCCCAGCCGAGGCCCCAGGCACCCAGTGTTGGCGATTCCCAGTTATCTTCGACAAAACGGATATCGTGTTCTTTGGGATTGATGCCCAGTACTTCCAGGCTCTGCAGATACAGTTCCTGGATATTGTCCGGGCTCGGCTTGCAGATGACCTGGAACTGATGATGCTGATATAACCGGTTTGGATTATCGCCATAACGGCCGTCTGCCGGACGGCGGGACGGTTCGACATAGGCGACGTGCCACGGTTCCGGTCCCAGCGTACGCAGGAACGTCGCCGGATTCATTGTGCCTGCCCCTTTTTCTACATCATACGGTTCCTGGATGATGCAGCCTTGGGAGGACCAAAATTTCTTCAATGCGAAGCTCATTTCCTGAAAGTTCATGTTGCTTTCCCTCCTGTACAAAAAAAGTCCCTGTAACATCTTCTGATGTTACAGGGACGAGTTAACACCCGCGGTTCCACCCTGATTGGTCGATTGACCCGCTCACTTTATGCAGTCATACACACCATACCGGCTTCCGGCTGCTGCCTTCAGAATGCCTTCTGCACTCCTTCTGGCAGGCTCACACCTTCCCTGCCTCGCTGTGGCGGACTGCATACTACTTTCTTTCATCGGCTTTCATGCCACCTATCATAGCAAATCTTGCCGGAGTTGTCAATCAGGAGGATGGAAGCCATCAGATCATCTTGGTCTTGCCCGACGAGGTAATCATGCTGACAATGACGAATACGATCGTATTGATGCAAAGGGCAAAGAAACCGGCATTGATATGGACCGAACCGAGAGCGACGGGGTCCATCTTGCTCAGGATGAGGAAAAATACCAGGAATTCGCCGACAATCAGGCCGCAGACGGCACCGAGTTTGCTGGCTTTCTTCCAGAACAGGCCGAGGACGATGATCGGGAAGAACTGGGTAACGCCGGCATAGCCCGTAAGCAGCAGATTGACTAGCAGATTGGCATGGAAAATGGAGAGATACAGAGCAATAGCCGTCAGGATGAGGATGAGATACCGGGCTACGTTCTTCATGTGTTCCGGTGAAACGTGTTCGTCGTTATGACGGAATCCGCGTACATAGATATTGCGGGAAATGAGCAGCGACGTGGAAAGGAGCAGGTCAGCTGCGGGAATCATGCAGGCCAGTGCACCGGCACCGCCGAGGATTCCCAGTACCCATGTCGGGAATGTGTCTTTAACCAGGAACAGGAATGCCATATCGGTACGGGGCAGCGGATTGCTGGCGTATACGATAACTGCCGTAAAGCCGACGAGCATGGGGAAAATCAGTGCCAGCTGGGCAAAAGGCAGGTAAATGGCATTATGACGTGGCACATCCGGGTCTTTTGCACTGAATGTATTGGTCGAAAAATGGGGCCACATATAAAAGCCCAGAGCAGTCAGAGCTATGGTGGACATCCCCCATGTCACATCGAGGTTCTTCGTGCCGCCAGGGAAGGTCAGAAAATCGGGTTTGATCGATTCCACGGCTGTAAACATTTCAGAGAAACCGCCACAGTAATGATACGGAAGATAAATACCAAAAATCAGCATAGCGGCGATCATGCTGACATCTTTGAAGACGGCTGTCGAAGCAACACCTTTCAGGCCGCTCAGGAAAACGAATGCCGCAACCATGACGAAGGCGATAAGCATAGCCTGGACACGGCCGATGGCACCGAGAGAAGCTACTTCTACGATGAGGCCCAGAGCAGTCAGCTGAAGCTGCAGATACGGCAGAAGGAATGCAACGCCGACGCAGGAAATAAAAATCCCCAGCGGACGACTGCTGTACAGATATTCTACCATGTCCGCCTGAGTGACCAGTTTATGACGATGGCCGAGTGCACAGACACGGGGCAGTACGTGATAGCCTACGAGATATGCCAGGCCGCCATAGGCCAGAATATAAAAGGTAGGGCCCCCACGGGCATATGCCCAGCCGCTGGCACCTAAAAAAGCAAAGGCGGTGTATACTTCCCCGCACATAATGAACCAGTTCAGCCAGCGTCCGAAATTACGGCCGCCGACAGCCCAGTTTTCAGCACTCATCTTTCTATCCTTCAGGCCCGGAATGGCACCGAGGATAGAAATGCCGATAATAAAGACAAATAAAATAACTAATGCACCAAAATTATCCATCCAGTTCACATCCCCTCTTGCAATTATTTGATGTCATCACGGCTGACGTTCGGATCCATATACAAATGATCCTTTGAGGCAATGCCGCCGGGTTTGTGGTCCACATTCCACAACAGCTGCAACGCGATTACGGAAATGATGATTCCTGCCAGTTCCCAAAAGGCAACAAAGGGTATCCCCAGCACGAAGGGATGAGCCACATTGACAAAAGGCAGACAGAAGATAGACCAGATGAATGGTATGGCTGTAATCAGCACTCGCATAAACCCTCTCTCCTTTCCAGTTGGTATTCCTTCAGGGCATAATACGCATGAATATTCTTATATTCAATAAAAATATTCATCCTTCCCCTTAATGTCCTGAAGTTTTCAGTTCACTGAATGACTAAAGTATAGAACATTTATTAATATTTTTCAAGAGTTTTACGTAAAAATAATTTAAAAATTTAAAATAAACGATTATATTTTATATTAATTGGCGCTAAATTTGTATTTTTTCATGTTCTGTATCTTGTATACAATATGTGTTTGCTAAGTAATACTGTTTTCCCATACGGCTGGACATAACAGACAAAAAAACAGAGTTTGTCCATCGGACAAACTCTATTGCGTATCTAAAACGTACTTTAAAAAATCAAAAGTTTTATATATGCGTTTTTTGCAAAGAAATCATGTAGCAATCAGGACTGCTGCTCATCGAGATAGGTCCAGCCATCTTCCTGATGGATTTTTCCTTCTTTCATGAGATGTCCCAGTGCACGCTTAAATGCGGCTTTACTCAGCCCAAATTTAGCCTTGATGACAGCCGGTGCCGTCGTATCGCTATAGGGCATCTTTCCCTTGCGGCTTTGCAGGAAAGTCAGAATCTGCGTGCAGTCTTCATCCATAGCCTTTTCCTTGACCGGCCGCAAAGAGATATTGATACGGCCATCTTCCCGCAGGTAGGTGATCCGGCCTTTGATCATCTGTCCAATCAGGATAGGACCGTGAAATTCGCTGCGGTGCAGAAAAGCAATCCACCGTTCGCGGGTCATGATATAAGCTCCCTGATCAGTCATGTTATAGACGGCGCCTTCTACCCAGTCCCCGACTTTGGCATCTGTCGCCGGCCGGGAAGCACGTCGCATTTCATCCTCCACTTCCATAGATACAGCCAGCCGGTGGGATTTGTCTTCATAGAGGCGGACCCAGACGTATTCGCCTTCCTTCGGCCGTCCTTTCATTTCCGCAAAGGGCATGAAAATCCCCCGTTCGGTCCCGACATCGACAAAAGCGCCGAAGCGGGTTGTATTGATAATGGGAGCATACCCAATCTGTCCAATCTTGATTTTCGGCAGACGCATACTGGCAGTCAGCCGGCCTGACGGGTCATGATACAGGAATACGGTTACCGTATCCCCGACGGCAACGGGATGGGTCTGCTGGTTTTTGTGCAGCAGGATATCATCGTTCGTATTGCCTGTGCCGCCATCCAGAAAGGCACCCATCTCACCGAGACGGAGCACTTTCAGGGTAGCAATACTGTTTTCCTGCAAAAGTTGATTCATCTTATTCTCCTTCAAACGGAATTCGCGGCGCATCACACCAGAGATTTTCCAGTTCATAATAGCTGCGGTCCTGATCGACAAAGACGTGGGTAACGACGTCGCCGGCATCGATGAGAATCCAGCGGCCGGAGCGGTAGCCTTCGACGTGCCGGACCGTATACCCGTTCTTTTCCAGTTCTTCTTCCACATTGTCGGCAATACTCTGGGCCTGGCGGGTATTGCGGGCGCTACAGATGACAAAATAGTCAGCCATAATAGATGCCGTCATCATATCAAGAATGACAATATCCCAGCCTTTTTTATCATATGCCGCCTGAGCCGCAATTTCATAACAGGTCTTTTCTTTTGTGTCGTGTGTTTGTTCTTTCATTACTAATGGCATTTCTTTCTATCTTCTCCTTTTTTATATCCCATCCATGCTGCCATTATTCGTTGGCTATAGCATGGATGCTCGTCCCGATAATCTTCTGTACTTCTACAGGATCAAAATTCCACAGCGTATCCGATGTCGCCGTTTTTGTTTCCCCGCTCTTGGCAATTTCGCCAGGCAGCATATAAAAATGAATATCCGACACGGGCACATTGCGGAAAGTCCACACCAACCGTGCCATATCTTTCGCCGATATGTTGGAATCCACATCATGCCAGACCCGGTATGCATTTACGGCATTCGTTATGCCAAAATGAGTTTCCCGGTCTTCATAAAATGCTTTAAGGAATCGTTCCTGCCGAAGCGACTGGAAAAGAGGGCCGTCTTTATCTTTATAACTCATATAGCCCGCAGCTTCCCTGCCCGTAAGCAGCTGATACCCCTGACCGAGGTTGAAATCAACGGCACCATCATTGGTTTCCCCATACATCGGTTTTTCTACGTACAAAGGCAGGCCATCATTGATATCGATCATCCGGGCAAACGATTCCGGCGTAAAAGAAATATAATAGGGAATGCGGATGTGAAAGATATCTTCTACAACAGCGCGGGTAAGGCTCATGCCGCCTTCGGTGTAAATATCCTGCAGCGCCTGCACACCTTTGCCTTTCCGTCCTTCAATTTTTGTATTATTGGGCAGCATAATGAAATCAATGGTCTTCTTTTCTTTATTGACAGCCGCCAAACCTACTAAATTCGTCCGTGGCGCCGCTTCTTCATCGACGCCGATGACCAATACGTACAGAGGCAGGTCCGGGCTCTGCTGGGCAAATTCTTCACTGGCTCGTGCCGGGCGGAAATGAAACCACGCCAGCACGCCTGCAATGATGGCCAGCACGATAAGGACCAATAATCCCACTCTGTGCCAGAACCGGCGTTTCCGTTCTCCCGGGCTTACGGTCCGCCGCCGTTTTCCCCGGGTCTTTTCTTTTTTTTGAGTCTCACCCATTTTTCTGTCTCCCCTTTTTCTGCATCGCCAGAATCTGGGCATTGCGGTTGATGACGGTACCAGTAAAAATAAGCTTGTCCTGTTCCAGCAGATGGGAAATGGTTGAATCGTATCCGGCAAGTACAGCCTGGTCCAGATCAGCAGCAGCCAGCTGGCGGAGGTGTTCTACACCGTCGAAATCGCGATTTTCTTCGATGTAATCGGCAACAAAGATAATCTTTTCCAGTGTCCCCATGACTTCGGCACCGGTCGTATGATGGGCCAGGGATGCCAGGAAGTCTTCGTCGGTCAGATGATATTTCGTGCGGGCGATGGTGACGGCCGCATAGCCGTGGAGCAGGCCGCCGTTGGTCATGATGGCATCATCGAGACTATCGCCAAAAGACTGCCGCGCCAGTTCCTGCATATCCGGAAGGGGCAGTTGTTTGGCGGCATCGTGCAAGAGTCCTGCCACTTCTGCCTTATCGGGATCGCAGTCATTCTGCAGGGCCAGCTGACGGGCCGCTTTGGCTACGCCCAGGACATGTTTGTACCGATGGGCTGACAAAATACTCTTTAAATCTTTCTTTATTTCTTCTTTTACGGTTGTGCTGTACATTGATATATCCCATTCTTCCTGATATAGTCTGCCACGGCCCGGGGAATCATATAGCGGATACTGCGGCCGGCACGGATGCGGCGGCGCAGTTCCGTCGATGAGATTTCCATCGTCGGCACAGACAACTTCAGGATATGATGGCCGAGACTTCCAAAATGGCGGACCACCGGCATAATGGCTTCTGTACCATCCGGCCGGGTCGCACCGATGAAATGGCACAGGCGCAGTATTTCTTCGGGATGATTCCAATTTGGAAGGTCCTGTATCGTGTCCGTACCGGAAATGAAATAGAGTTCATGACCGGGGCCGTACAATTTCTTCAAAAAACGCAGTGTGTCCAGAGTATACGACGGACCGCCACGGCGTATTTCCATATCACTTACGGTGAAATACGGATTGTCAGCCGTTGCCAGACGCGTCATTTCCAGACGCTGCCAGGCGGTGGCACCGTGTACCTCTTTATTGGGGGTAATGTAAGACGGAACGAAGATGACACGATCCAGCGAATAGGCTTCCCGTGCTTCCTCGGCTATCATCAGGTGTCCCAGGTGAACCGGATTGAATGTGCCACCCATGACACCCAATCTAGTGATTTCCATAATAGATATACATACCTCCCCAGATAATGGCCACTACTATTATATATAATAGCAAAAAAATGGCGTAATGTTTATACTCATATTGCGTTTTCGGCGACGACGCATACTGACGCAGCGTCCGCAGGTATCCACGCAGGCATCGCATCATAGGCGGATCTGTCCCTGACCGTGAATCAGATATTTATAGCTGACCAGCGCTTCCAGTCCCATCGGACCACGGGCATGCAGCTTTTGCGTACTGATGCCGATTTCTGCACCAAAGCCAAATTCAAAGCCGTCCGTAAATCGCGTCGAAGCATTGACATAGACGGCAGCCGAATCGACTTCCTGCAGGAACCGTTCCGCCGTCTCCGTATTTTCCGTAATGATAGATTCCGAATGGTGTGTGCTGTAGTGGCGGATATGATCCAGCGCTTCATCGATAGAGGCGACGGTACGGATGGACATGATAAGTGCGTTGTATTCCGTGCGCCAGTCTTCTTCTGAGGCCGCTCCTATCGTATCATCTCCACCAGCTTCTCTGGCAGCCGTATCAGCTCTCATTTCGACGTGGCGCGCCTTCAGGACCGGGACCAGCTTTTCCATGAGCGGCCGGACGACATCCTTGTGGACCAGCAGGGTTTCCATGGCATTGCAGGTCGAAGGACGGGATACTTTGGCATTTTCAATGATACGGACAGCCATATCGAGATCGGCATCTTTATCAACATAGACATGGCAGACACCGCTACCCGTTTCGATGACCGGTACCTTAGCCGTATCGACGACCATGCGGATCAGGCCGGCTCCCCCGCGGGGAATAGCCAGATTGATATACTGGCGCAGTGTCAGGAGTTCACTGACCAGGGCCCGGTCGGTATTTTCCATGATGGTAACGGCATCGGAAGGCAGTCCGGCTCTGGCAATGGCATGGCGGATGACCCCGGCAAGAGCTACGTTGGAACGGATGGCTTCACTTCCACCGCGCAATACCGTGGCGTTGCCCGACTTCAGGCACAGGACAGCAGCATCGACGGTGACATTGGGGCGGGATTCAAAGATGATGGCGATGACGCCAAGAGGAACCGTGACCTTATCGATGTGAAGACCGTTGGGCCGGTCCCAGGAAGACAGGGTCTGTCCAACAGGATCTGGCAGGGCAATGACCTGACGGACTCCTTCTGCCATTCCCTGAATCCGGTCCTGTGTCAGGGTCAGCCGGTCAATCATGGCATCGCTCATCCCCTTTTCCCGGGCGGCAGCTACATCGGCCGCATTGGCGTCCATAATATCACCGGCATGAGCCAGCAAATCATCAGCAATATAGCTGAGAGCCTTGTTCTTTACGGTTGTATCGGCATTGGCCAGAGCATACGATGCCTGCCGGGCTGCCCGGGCCTTTCTGACGGCTTCTGATTCCATTGTCTCTTCCCCCTTTAATACATGGCCACGAGATTGTCGCGGTGAATGACTTCTTCGTAAATGCCGTCATGGCCCAGTACGCTGGGAATATCGGAAGACTGGACGCCCTTGATGGCATTGATATTGATGCTGCTGTAATTTGCTATCCCTTTGGCAATGATAATGCCGTCGTACTGGACATTGACAATATCCCCTTCCTGGAATATACCTTCTACAGCGGTGATCCCGACGGGAAGGAGGCTAGATCCGTGATCGATGATGGCGTCACGGCAGCCTTTATCGACGACAAGACTGCCTCTGGCTTTGCTGCCGGAAACGAGCCACCGCTTTTTGGAATGAAGGGGCGTATCTTTGGCTTTAAACAACGTGCCGACAGCTTCTCCCCCGACGATACGGCTGATGATGCCGTCTTCACTGCCTGAGGCAATGACCATATCGACGTCGGCCGCCGTGGCAATCGAAGCAGCCTGGATTTTCGTATGCATACCGCCCGTCCCCATAGAGGAACCGGCATCACCGGCAATCTCATAAATATGTTTATCTATGGTGTGGACGACGGGGATAATAGTCGCATCCGGATGGGTCTTGGGATTGGCTGTATACAATCCATCGATATCAGAAAGAAGGATGAGCAGATCGGCATCGACGAGACCACTGACCATAGCAGACAGCGTATCGTTATCGCCAATTTTATATTCATCGACAGCTACGACATCGTTTTCATTGATAATAGGAATGATGCCCATTTCCAACATAGTAAGCAGCGTATTACGGGAATTCATGAACTTGCTCCGGTCCTGGGAGTCCATCCGTGTCAGCAGTACCTGGCCTACGATCTGGCCGTATTCACGAAACATCATTTCATAGGTATGCATGAGTACGCCCTGGCCGACAGCAGCTACGGCCTGCTTTTCACGAATCGTACGGGGCCGGTGGTCCAGGTGCAGCGGAGCCAGCCCGGCGTTGGTCGCACCGGAACTGACGAGGATCATTTCCTTTCCCTGATTCTGCAAATCTGCCAGTTCCCGTACCAGGTGTTCGATACGATGATAGTTGAGTTTGCCATTTTCATAGGAAATCGTACTGGATCCTACTTTGACGACAATGCGTTTCTTATGTGTGAAATCTCTCTGCATACAGTTCACTTCCATCACTATCCTACTCTTTGATATAGTCGTAATGCGATTTTTCTTTCTTCTTTTTGAACAGGACGCCATAATGGCCGATGACCTGGACGAGTTCGGCTCCCAGCATGTCTGCCAGGGTTTCCATTGTTTCCGCCGTATCGAGATCGGCATTATTGAGCACATGGGCCTTTACCAGTTCTCTGGCAGTAATAGCGGCCCGGGCACTGTCGATGACGGCATCGGACAAGCCTTCCTTTCCTATCTGGATGACCGATGGCATCTGAGTAGCCAGTGCTTTCAGCTGTTTTTTGTCTTTATTATTCATACTGTATCTCCTTATTTGCGGTATTCAAATTCCATGGAATAGATGCGCACCGTATCGCCTTCCTGGATGCCTTCTTTCTGCAGCAGCTTGTCCAGTTCCATATAGCGCCAGATGCGCTGGAACCGGCGCAGGGACATGTCATCATCGAAGTTGGTCATGGCTACGAGCCGTTCGATACGGGGACCGGTAATGACAAAGGCGCCATCATCGTCGCGATGGATTTCAAAATCCGGTTTTTCTTCCGGTTTATAGATGACTTCTTCATCAGTTTCGTCCGGTTCTTCTACATACGATTCCAACAGCTTCCAGACGTATTCCATGAGTTCCGGCAGTCCTTCCCCGGACATAGCGCAGATAGGAAATACGTCCCGGCCCCGTTCGTCCATATACTGCTGGAGCCGTTTCAGATTCGTATCGTCTGACAGCAGATCAATTTTGTTGGCTGCAATGACCTGCCGTTTCCGTGACAGTTTTTCACTGTACTTTGCCAGTTCGCTATTGATTTTTTCATAATCTTCGATGGGATCGCGGCCTTCGCTGCCGGACACGTCGAGGACATGGATGAGGATTTTCGTCCGTTCAATATGGCGCAGGAAATCATGGCCCAGGCCGACGCCTTCAGCTGCCCCGTCGATAAGGCCGGGAATATCGGCCATGACGAAGCTGCGCTGATCAGGCAGATCGACAACGCCGAGAATCGGGTTAAGCGTCGTGAAATGGTAGGCCGCAACTTCCGGCTGGGCAGCTGATACTTTACGCAGGATGCTCGATTTTCCTACGCTGGGATAGCCGAGAAGTCCTACGTCGGCCAGCACCTTGAGTTCCAGACGCAGCCAGCGTTCTTCCCCCGGTTCGCCCCGTTCGGCAAATGTCGGTGCCCGGTTGGCACTGGTACGGAAATGATAGTTGCCCCGGCCGCCGCGGCCGCCTTTGGCAACGATGGCCTGCTGTCCGTCATGGCTCAGGTCGGCAAGAAGGGCATTCGAAGCTTCGTCGCGTACAATCGTACCGACCGGAACGGGGATGAACAGGTCGTCGGCATCCCGGCCGAACTTATTGCTCCCCTGGCCCTTTCCACCCGGTTTGGCTTTGAACAGACGGCGGTAACGGAAATCTACCAGCGTATTGACGTTGCGGTCCGCTACAAGGATGACATTGCCGCCCTGGCCGCCATCACCGCCATTGGGGCCGCCTTTGGGTACAAATTTTTCGTGACGGAAACTGCTCATGCCGTCTCCGCCCTTGCCGGACTGCACAAATATTCTTGCTCTGTCTATAAACATATTTACACCTCATCGAAAAAAAGGAATGGTTGCTAAAATATAAAAAAGCATTGAATTATATTATACCATAAACAACTGCCGGAAAAGACAGAAACTAGCAAAATAGCAAAAAAAATGTAAAATTTATTCTGTTGCGGCACCTCCCAGGCAGAACAACGTCTCCCAAAAAGACAACAGATGCAGAAATACCCATAACGTGGTACACTATAAGAGATATTGTACGATACATATCCATGGGAGGTTCTTTTGTATGGCGAATTTAGCAAATATCCGGCTGAACCGGAAAAAACCTATTATCTGTGTTCCCTGCACTGGCGAAACCGTCGGCGACATCTGTTACTGCTGCCAGCAGATACGGGAAAAACCGCACGACATCATCGAGTACAATGCCGGCACCTTTAATGGCCTGCCCAATTTATCCCAGTTGTGGAATGCCCTGCTCATGATAACCCAGGCTACTAACGAAGGGACATTTATTTTTAAATGTGAAAAGAAAGATTTGCCTGAATACTGCCGGACTGAACGGGACTACAAGGATATCATGACCTTTGCCCTGCGCAGCGGCCTGCCCGATGCACTGGAAATCGCCGCCGATACAGATCCGGACCTCATCGCCGATCTCTCGGAGCAATGTATGGATACGGGCCTGATTCCAATCATTTCCCTGTCCCTTGACGCCGCATCGGATGCCGCGTCCCTGGAACAGCGCCTGACAGACCTGTCCGATCTGGAAGCCCGCACCTTTCACATTACCTTCCCGGCACAGACGACGGACGATATCGATGCTGTCCTGCAGGCTGTGCGCGACTTTCTGCAGGAAAATTATGAATTCAAAGTCATCATCCAGCCGACCGGCCCTGTTGCTAAGGCGGAACTCCTGAAGGGAAATACCTTTGATTCGCCTATCCTGTATGCGGCCGTCAACGAAGAAACAGAATCACTGCCGTCATGTACGGACCTGCGTCGCGTGCTTGATGAAAAAGGACTTTGACAGACATCAGATATACAGAAATAATAGGAACGGGCCTGCCGTGTATGGACAGGCCCGTTCTTCATATTCACGATATCAGCCATGCAGTTCATGGTCCAATTCTTTCAGACGTTCAATCCGCTTTTCTGTCGGCGGATGGGTACTGAACAGATTGGCCAGTCCCGACCGGACGCCGGAGAAGGGATTGATGATACACATGTGTGCCGTCGTCTTGGAGGCTCCCGGCAATACCTGGTAGTGTGCGTAATTGTCTATCTTGGCCAGCGCCCGGGCCAGAGCCAGGGGATCGTCGATCATACGGCCGCCTTCTTCATCGGCCATATATTCCCGTGTCCGGCTGATGCCGAGCTGGATGATCGTAGCCGCAATGGGAGCGATGATAATCGTTACCAGGAGACCTACAATGCCGCCATTGTCGTCATCGTCGTTGCCCCGTCCGAATATAGCAGCCCACTGGGCGATATTGGCAATCCATGAAATGACACTGGCAAAGGTAGCCACAATCGTGCTTAGGAGAATATCCCGGTGCAGGATATGAGACATTTCGTGAGCCAGGACACCACGTATTTCTTCATCATCCAGCATGTCAAGAATACCTTCCGTCGCCGCGATGGCCGCATGGGACGGATTGCGCCCCGTAGCAAAGGCATTGGGGACTTCCGTCGGCATAATATATACTCTGGGCATGGGAAGTTCCGCACGCTGTGCCAGATCTTCCACGATGTGGTACAGACGGTGTTCCGGTCCTACAGGCTGGCAGCGGTACATACGCAGTACGATGGAATCACTGAACCAGTAGGAAAAGAAATTCATGCCCGTCGCGAGAATAAGCATGACGGTCATGCCATGAACACCACCAAAGGCTCTGCCAATGGCCATCATAATCACCGCCAGCAGAGTCATGAGAAAGACTGTCTTTAAACGGTTCATACTACTCTCCTCTATTCTAAAAAACCAAAAGTCAAAAGGTAAAACTTGAATTTACTATATTATAACAGAAAACGTCATTCTGTCAATATGTTCGATTCACGTTCCCTATAGTTTATCAAGCCTGCAGGACATGATTGTTATACCGGCGGATGGTAACGGTATAATATCCGTCTGCATCTTTTTTGTCGTCGATCCAGGTCACGATAGTGACATCATTCTGTATCCAGCGGATTTCCTTGCTGCTCTGGCTGGCAGGGAAATTTTCCATATTGGAATAAATCGTTGCCGATAGACGGGCGTACATATCCCGGGCAGCTTTGCGGTTCGTCGTCTTGAAATAATTTTCAAATGCCAGGACTTTTCCGCGCGGAGAACCATCGGCCGTCGTAATAGACAGGCCTTCGATGACGGTGATGCCATTCTGGGTAACAGACCGTTCCGCCTTTTCTGTCGTACCGTCACTTCCATAGAACGTCCAGTCGGGCAGGATAGAAAAATTGAGGGCAAAATCCTTCTTGGGCATCCCCAGATATACTGTATTATATGCCGTGAGGGGATGTTCGCTGATTTCATCAATAGACAGATTATAATCAAATGCCATGGAACCAGCGGGAATACACATGGCGGCTGCCAGTACAGCCAGACCCGTTTTCCATTTCATACAAAATTCCTCCTTTCACATGAGGCATGCACAGCACTATATAAACAAGCGGAAAATCCAGTAAAATAGCCCCTGTACAATGGTATAATCGAGCATATAAACCAGACGCTGCAGCGGAATCAGGATATAACTGAATACGGGCGTCGCCATGAGGACGATCAGCAAAAGAAAACTGTACCGTTCTACACTGGCCAGGCGGATAGCCCATTCCGTCGGCAGAAATACCGTAATAAGGCGCGACCCGTCCAGGGGCGGCAGGGGAATGAGATTGAAGATGCCGAAGTTGATGTTATAGATGATGATCAGGTCCAGCACCAGGTCCAGGCTCCGCATGCGCACGCCACTCCAGAACAGGATCATCCGTATGGCAAACATGATGAGAGCTAGGATAAAATTGGCACAAGGGCCGGCCAGGGACACGCAGATTTCCCCTTTCCGCCAGTTTCGGAAATTATTGGCATTGATCATGACCGGCTTGGCCCATCCGAACTGGGCGACCAGCAGCATGATAAGGCCGATGGGATCAATGTGGGCTATGGGATTCAGTGTGAGCCTCCCGGTCATGCGCGGCGTAGAATCCCCCATTTTGTCTGCAATCAGAGCATGGGCGTATTCATGGATGACGAGAGCCATGAGCAGGCCCGGAATACCGGCAACGAGGGATAATATATCGAAATGAAACATGTTTTTTCTCCTCCTAGATGATGGCCGATGGATCGATGGCCGTATATTTATCATAACAGAAAGAAGCAGGCCGGTAAAGGTCTGCTTCTTTACAACAAATCATGGTATGGTTATTTTTATACGTCCCAGTCCGGTATATTACTTGGACAAGGGCAGATAATAGTGGGACGACGCATCGACAAGCTGATATTTCAGCAGGGAGTAAAATTCATTGCGGCTCATATTTTCAGTCTGGGCAGAAAAGAGATACCCGCCGACCTGCCAGTGTGCTGCATAGGCTCGGTCTTTGATTGTAGCTGTGTAGACGGTTACGCCGGACAGGTAATGGGTATTCCACTGTACGCTGTAGACGCCGCTGATATCCGTCATTCCCTTTGTAGACGATGCCAGAGCCGTGCGGACGCGGACCGTTGCACCGGTTGTACTATTCCGGAAACCCAGATCGGCTGTGGTATGACCTATGACCGACATGGTACGCAGCGAATATCCACTGCCCTTTGTCAGGTAAAGCGGCGTAAACCCGGCAGCCTGAGCTGTATCAGCATAGGATGTATAGGAAACAATAGGATTAGGCAAACCCAGGAGCGGAGAATCTGCTTCTGCTGCCAGGGCCGTACTGCCGGTCAGACAGGCTGCCACAGCCAATGCAATTAATGACCGTTTCATCAAATGGAGTTTCATAATCTATCACCTCATAAGGATTCTGCGTCCTCCGGCGCATCATGCCCCTCGTGTCCTTTATTGTATCATTCCCGTCGTATGGCAACAAGGCGTTTCAGGACATTTTGTTTGAATTGTGACAGAATCACCGGATCACTTCAGCAGGGTACTTACCAGTCTGACACAATCAGCTGCGTCTTTCGAATAGCCGTCGGCACCGATTTCATCAGCAAAACTCGGCGTGACAGCGGCACCGCCAATGATGATTTTTCCGTGGTACTGACGTTTGACGGCTTCGGCAATGACATCTTTCATGTGCATCATCGTTGTCGTCATGAGGGCAGACAGACCGACGACTGCCGCTTTAGCAGACAAGGCTTTTTCAATGATTGTCGCAGCCGGAACGTTTTTACCCAGGTCGATGACTTCATAGCCGTAATTGCGCAACATGAGAGCCACGAGGTTTTTCCCGATATCGTGGACATCCCCTTCGACGGTCGCAACGACGATGGTCGGCAGTTTCTCTTTTGCCGTATGCCGGATAAGCGGTTCCAGATGGTGGATAGCCGTTTCCATGGCGGCCGCGCTGGCGATGAGCTGTGGCAGGAAATAGTACTGGTCATTATACAGCTGGCCCACTTTATTGATAGCCGGGATGAGAAGCTGATTGATGATATCTTCCGGTTTCATTCCCTTTTTCAGTTCCTCTTCCGTAAAGGAAACAATCGTATCTTTCTCCCCGTTGAGGACGGCCTGGTATACGGCATTGCCACTTAAGAGAGAATCTACCTGTTCCTTGATGGTTCCCGTACTGTCAGAGCCTGCAGGGGCCGCCGGTGGCTGGTTCTGCTGCCGCTGTTCTTCTTTTTTTTCAAAATACCGGATACGCTGAATATAGGCCAGGTCACTGCCAGGACGGTTCATGAACATATTGGCAGCGGCAGCGGCATTCATGAGCAGGTCCTGGCCGGGATTGGCAATGGCCATGGTAAGGCCGCTGGCAATGGCCATGGAGAGGAAGGTCATATTGGCATAAATCCGCCCGGGAAGGCCAAAGGAAATATTGGACAGGCCGCAGACCGTCGGCAGCTGCAGTTCGTCATGGCAGTAGCAGAACGTCGTAAGGCAGTCGAGAGCCGCCGTTGGCAGGGCGCCGACGGCACCGACGAGGCCATCGACAACGATGTCCTCACGGGCAAGGCCGGCTTCCTCTGCCTGTTCGATGATGGCCCGGAGAACATCGTGCTTTTCTTCCACCGATTTGGGAAGTCCCGCATCGGATACGGGCAGGGCAATGAACATGGCCCCGTATTTTTTAGCTGCCTTCATCAGACGCTGGCATTTTTTCCCTTCAAGAGAAATAGAATTGATGAGGGCGCGTCCGGGATAAATGCGCAGCGCCGCTTCGATGACTTCGGGAAAACTGGAATCGATACACAGCGGCAATCCCGTAACGGCGGTTACCTCATAAATAGCCCGTATCATCATATCCTTTTCGTCGATGCCATTGGTTCCCATATTGATGTCGAGCACAGCGGCACCGTCTTTTTCCTGCTGACGGGCAAAGGAACGGACCATAGCCATACGACCGGCGCGCAGTTCGGCCTGCAGTTTTTTCTTTCCTGTCGGGTTAATACGTTCGCCAATGACCTGGAACGGGCCGTCCAGGGTGATTTCAACGACGCTCCGTTCCGACGCCAGGACACGCTTTTTCACCGTAGATACAGGCTGGGGCTGTATACCTTTTACGGCATCATGGAGGGCACGGATATGATCCACCGTCGTGCCACAGCACCCGCCGATGATACGGGCGCCGGCTTCGACGAGCATGCGGGCATCGCGGGCAAACTCTTCCGGTGTCGTCTGATAGACTGTTTTTCCATCAACGATTTCCGGAAGGCCGGCATTGGGCTTGGCGATAAGTGGTACTGTTGCGTATCGGTACATAGCCCGGATCCGTTCTACCATATCCAGCGGTCCCGTGGAACAATTGGTACCGATAGCATCGACGCCCAGCTCCTGCAGGACTACGACGGCCGCTTCCGGAGGCGTGCCATAGAGGGTACGGCCATCCGGTTCGAACGTAAGGGTAGCCATGATAGGAAGGTCACACACGTCGCGGATGGCCAGGACGGCGGCCCGCGTTTCCTGCAGACTCATCATAGTTTCGACGATGAATACATCACAGCCGGCTTCATACAGTGCCAGAGCCTGTTCTTTATATACATCTACCAGTTCTTCAAAAGTCAGCGTACCCATGGGATAGAGCTGCTGGCCGGTCATGGTCATATCGCCGGCGACCAGTGCCCTGTCACCCACGGCTTCTTTCGACAACTGTACCAGACGGGTGTTGATTTCTTTCAGCCGGTCTTCGAGGCCGTATTCGGCAAGCTTGATGCGGTTGCCCGTAAAGGTAGGCGCATAGACCAGCTGAGAACCGGCATCTACGAACTGGCGCTGCAGGTCCTGTATGGCCTGCGGGTGTTCCATGATCCACAATTCCGGGCAGACGCCGACGGGCATGCCTGCTTTCTGCAGATTGGTGCCGGTGGCACCGTCCAGGATACAAACGCCCTGTTCCAGTAACTGTCTGAATTCATTTCGTGTCATCATCTATCTCCTCACATCTGTCATGTAGTTTTATTCGTAAAATCCATATGCTGTATATATAGCGATTGAAAATCCGCCGTATTTCCCAGAACGACTTCCCTCCCCTTCTGAATGAACGAGGTCATCCGTTTCATGGCGCCGGGATCAGTCAGAGCTTGTACGGCTCCCATAAGGGACGTATTGCCAGCAGCACGGGTCCGTTTCGTCCACGATGGCGGAATCAGGCCGATGGCAGCGGCAGCATCCGGTTTCAGGTAATAGCCGAATCCACCAGCCAGCCAGATTGTCTTCACATCGTCTTCGCGCAGGCCGGCAGTCCTGAGAAGGACCGATATGCCGGCCCGGATCGCACTTTTTGCCATCTGTATCTGCCGGATGTCGGCCTGGGTCAGTACAACCGGTGCTCCATCTGCTCCCTGTGCCAGAGGAAATCCCCGGGTAAACCACGGCTCCCGGAGTGTTCCGTGCCGGTCCACGATTCCCTGCTCTACCAGGCCTGCCATGGCCTCTATCACCCCGGTTCCGCACAGTCCCCGTGGAGGAGAATCACTAATGGTGCGGACCGACGGCACAGAGCCATTCCAGGTCACACTGCAGATGGCTCCGGGAACGCTGCTCATGCCGCAGCGGAGCTGTCCCCCTTCGAGGGCCGGCCCGGCCGCCGTCGATGCGACTAAAATGCCCTGACTGGTTCCCAGAGCCATCTCGCCATTGGTCCCCAGATCGAGAAACAGGCTCTCCGTATCGGTCCGGTCCATGGCGCAGGCTATGAGTCCCGACGCAATATCGGCCCCGACGTAAGTACTGAACCCGGGAAGTACCGTAAGAGTACAGGAAGCTGGGATGGCATCACCAAAAAGGTCCGATGCCACAAGCGTATTTCCTCCCAGCGATACAGGATGGAACGGCCAGCTCCCCAGTCCGTTGCAGGACCATCCCATGAGAAGATGCTCCATGGTCGTATTCCCGGCCAGGGTCATGCGCCGCAGCTGCTGCCTCATACCCGGGAAAGGGGCCAGCAGACGGTCCATTGCTTCTTCTATACTTTCTATGGCCAGCTTCTGCAGCTCTTTAGCATGGCCGTCACAGGCGGCAGAAATGCGGCTCACGACATCGGCGCCAAAGGTGCGCTGCCGGTTTACACTGCTCACCGATTCCAGCACCGTACCATCAGAGAGCGATACGAGCGATGCGGCGACCGTCGTCGAACCCAGGTCTACTGCAAGGCCATAGTCCCCACTGGTCCGGACGGCAGCGGCTGCCTTTTCCTGATGAAGGCCGGCCATCTGTCCTTCGTGATACAGGGGCAGGCGTACCCGTACGGGCTCAGCGGGCACAGCCTGGCAGGCCAGACGCCAGCCGCCTTTCAGTTCCTGGTCCGTATAAAACTCCCGGTCTGCCTTCGTAACAGGCAGGGTTCCTTCTACGAGCCGGATGCCACAGCGGCCGCACGTGCCTTTTCCACCGCACAGGGCCGGAAGCTCTCCCAGCCCACGCAGGGAATCAGCCAGATTCTGGCCAGAAGGACAGGTATATTCCTGAAAGGCCGGACTGGCAGGACTTTTTTGAGATTCCCCGTACGGCTGCTGGCGGAGACAGCAATTCGTATGATGGCACATCCGGCAGTCATGGCCGGCATGAAATACGGCAGGATCCGTACTCACCAAAAAAGCCAGGCTCATCGACTTTTCTGGTACGAGCATATAGTCCGCCGTCATCTCCAGTCCCAGGGTCCGGCCGGCAGCCAGACCGTCATAGGCCCGCTGCTGCCACAGGAGCGGCAGATCCGTCCCGATTTCATACCGCCGGGAGATGCCGCAGCCTTTTTCACGGCAAAAAGAACGCAGTGCCTGCTGCAGCTCTTCTTCAAAAGAGAAAAGACTGCTGTCTGCCATGGCATTAAGGATCAGAGCCGATGGCGTATCCCCGTCTTCGCGGAGGCGGTCTGTGTACTCCGTAACGGCCCGTCCCAGAGTCATCATAGCATATATCCAGGTTTTGCCTTCATCCTCTTCTATGACAAAGGCCCCCTTAGGCCGGATCAGGCGTCGCAGGACCGGCATCCGTTCTACTATATCATTCCGGGTCTGTTCCCAGACATCACTGCCTGGCCGGCATCCCAGGAGCCGCACGGTCTGGTCCGGATCGAACTTAGCCGTACGTCCGGTAATAATACGGATATCCCTCATGGTCCTTTTCCCCCTCACTAGTATCACATTCTATAAGATGCGTTCTCTATATCATATACTGAATACAGCGCTTAGACAAGACATTTCTATGATAGGACAGGAAAAAGCCGTACAGGCAGGAGTCGTCTGTACGGCCTTTCCATTGGGATATGGGAGATAAAGGTATATGAAACTGAAAGCGTCATGCCTTGGGCTGCAGGACCCTTTCAGCGCGGGTATCATGAGTTTTTCCTCTCTATGCCATTAAAAAGACCTTCTCTTCCAGACTGGAAAGAGAAGGCCTCATTGCCCCGGATATATGTTTAAGAGGATAAGATTATGGTCATATAATACCACCATATATAAGGCTTGTCAATTATTTTATTAAATTATTTAAATAAATCCTACAGAATAGAAAAAGTATTGTGATTCTCGTCCCATCGCGCCATCTATTTCAGGCAGAAAAGCCTGTCCTGCCGAAGGAGATAGCAGTCAGGCTTTTCCCGTGATATAGGGATAGATGGGCATCAAATATCAAGAAGACGACCGACGGGATGCAGCTTCCTCTTCTTTCGCTGACGTATCGGCTGATTCATCGGACTTCGTCTGTGGAGTTTCTGTCCGTTGTGTTTCCGTCTGTGGTGTTTCCGATTGTCCCGACGAAGGTTCATCGTCTTTGCGGACTTCTGCCCGGAACTCCCGCAGGCTCGTACCCAGCGCTTTTCCCAGGCCGGCAACTTTTTTGCCTCCGAAGAGAACGATGACAATGAGTAAAATCAGGATCAGTTCCTGTGTTCCCAGATGCATAACAGTCTCCTTTCTTAAACAGGCAGTACGCCCATGAGGCCCAGGACGAGACCCAGGACACCCGACCCGATGAGGACCTTGATGACGCCGATTTTACGGCGGATAGCCACCAGTGCCAGGATGAGGACGACGATGGCTGCCGGACTGAAAGCTCCAAAGTCTTCCGGAACCGATTCGGTACTCCACACGGCGAGCCATACAAAACTGAGGCTGGCTGCACAAATCAGTCCGACGACAGCCGGGCGCAGTCCGTTCAATACGCCGCGGATCGGGCCGATGTTGCCGTATTTGAAGAATACCCGGGCCAGGATGATTCCCAGAAACAGGGAAGGCGTGACAAACCCGACAGTCGCGCAGATGGCACCACCGAGGCCGGCGATTTTCGTCCCGGCAAAGGTCGCCGCATTGATGCCGATCGGACCGGGCGTCATTTGCGAAATCGTAAATATATCGACAAATTCACTCATGGAAAGCCAGTGGAACGTATCGACCACCGAAGCCTGGATGAGCGGCATAGAAGCATATCCGCCGCCGACACAGAAAATGCCGACTTTGCAGAATTCCCAGAATAATTGCCAGTAAATCATGATATGTTTCCCCCTTTCTAATCATACTTCACATCGCGCATGCACAACAGTCCAACGATACCATCAATGAGGACCAGGTACATGAGGTTGACGTCGAATACGACATTGGCGATGAAGGTGGCAGCAATGATGACCAGTGGCAGGATGAGCTTTTTTTTGCACTGCTTCATCAGCAGATTGATACCTACATTGACCATGAGGGCCGTGGCACCGCACTGCATACCCCGCAGAATCATCTTGACTATCTGGCTCTGGATAAAGAAATCATAGCAGTAAGAAATAATGGTCAAGGTAATGAGCGGTGGCAGCACCGTCGCAATGAGGGCCGTCAATGTACCGGCAATACCGGCCATGCGGTATCCCAGGATAATAGCACTATTACAGGCGATGACGCCGGGCATGGACTGGGCAATGGCGACCATATCCAGCGTTTCCTTGTCGCTGATCCAGTGGTATTCATCGACGTATTTGGCCTTGAGAAGCGGCACGATGACATATCCGCCGCCAATGGTAAAAGCACTGATAATAAAAGTTGATTTAAATAAGACCCAGAAAAAATGGGCATCCCGTTTGGGACGTTCCAACGTGGTTTCTTGTTCCATCAGTAGTTCCTCCTTTAAAAATTAGTGACTCATTTCTTCCCCGTTTCTATATGGAATTATACCAGTATCTGTGATATATTAAAAATATAATTTTAATTTAGTTAGCATATTTTTTTCATATAATAAGAAGGGGGATATGATGGATTTACGACAACTCCGGTATTTCGTCACCGTCGTCGAAGAAGGCCAGATTACGGCAGCGGCCCGGCAGCTCCATATGGCACAACCGCCACTGTCCCAACAGATCCAGTTACTGGAAAAAGAACTGGGCGTAGACCTGTTCATACGGGAACACCGCCACATGGAACTGACCGAAGCAGGAAAACTGCTCTATGAACGGGCCCGGCAGATCTTAAATCTCAGTGATTCGGCCAGACGGGAAATCAGTGACTTCAAACAGGGCCTCAAGGGAACGCTGCACATCGGCACAGTATCCAGTTCAGGCAGTGTCATCCTCAGTTCGGCCATGCGCGATTTTCATCAGGAGCATGAAAGCGTCCATTTCGAAATCTATGACGGCAATACTTTCGAAGTCATCGACATGCTTCACAAGGGACTGGTAGAAATCGGCATTGTCCGCACACCGTTCAAAGCCGGTTCCTTCCATTGTAAAATACTCAACGAGGAACCTATGGTAGCGGCTCTGCCCCGTGAACTGGACTGGTGTCCCGGGCGGACGCATATTACCCTGCAGGAGCTGGATCAGAAGCCGCTCATTATTTACCGCCGCTTCGATCAGCTCCTCCATGATACGTGCATCAGCCAGGATATGACGCCCGTCCTGTTCTGCCGCAACGACGATGCCCGTACGACCATCCTCTGGGCCAACGCCGGGCTGGGAATCGCCATTACCCCCGCCTCTGCCGTGAATCTGGCAGCCCATGACAACCTGAGTGTAAAGGTTATCGACGAGCCGTCCCTGCGCACCCGCATCGCTGCCATCTGGCCCAAAGGACGGTATCTTTCCAGTCTGGGAGAAATTTTTATCCAGACTTTACAATTATAGCTTGCCTTATGTGGATATTTTTGGTATACTTTATATGTAATAAATAATCGTTATTTGTTATATATCTATAATGAGGTGATATGATGGAAAAAACAGTACAGCAGATGTTTGCCAAACGTCGTACGAATTATACATTGGGAAAGGACGTTACTCTCTCCCAGGAAGAAATCACAGCACGTATCGAAGCCGTCGTCCGGGAAGTTCCGTCAGCTTTCAATATGCAGTCGGGACGGATTATCATTGCCTATGGCAGTGCCCATGATACAATCTGGCAGATAACAAAAGACACTCTCCGGGCGGTCGTACCGGCCGAAGCATTTGCCAATACGGAAAAGAAAATCGATTCCTTTGCTGCCGCCTACGGCACCATTCTGTATTATGACGATACAGATGTCGTGAAAAAGCTGCAGGAACAGTTCCCTCTGTATGCAGCCAACTTCCCTACATGGGCCCAGCAGGCCAACGGCATGATGCAGTATGCCCTGTGGACACTCTTTGCCAACATGGGCCTGGCTGCCAATCTGCAGCATTACAATCCGCTCATCGACGAAGCCCTGGCCAGTAAATTTGATGTGCCGTCTTCGTGGCAGCTCATTGCCCAGATGCCCTTCGGTCAGCCCCTGAGCCAGCCGGGACCGATTGAAAAGCTGCCTATTGACGAACGGGTCAAAATCGTATTTTAGATATAGTCATATACCAGCAGGATACGTGAAAGAGACTGTCTGTACCGTACCCTGAAACGTCAAGCAGGAACGTTTCAGGGTGGATACACAGACAGTCTCTTTTTTTGTATTCCCTGTGCTGTTTTCAGAACCATACCGGTTTTGGGTCCCGGTTATGGTACGTGTGATAAAGCCAGAAACTGGCTGCCAGCAGGATAACCGACATGACGAAGAAGATAGATTTCATGCCCCACCAGGTAGCCAGAATCCCTCCCAGGAGGGGCCCCGCCATGGAACCGAGCTGCTGTGCCGTAAACAGCAGGCCGTAAATACGTCCCTTGAAATCCGGCGGCGTATGCTGAGCCATGATGGCATTGAGGGCCGGATTGATGCCGGAAAAACAGAGGCCGATGGTAAACTGGGTAAGGGAAAACGCTGCCAGTGTGCTGGGGAGTCCCTGCAGAGCTTCCCCGATACCGGTGACAAAAATCGATATAGTGAGAATGCGGATGAATCCCTTTTTCTGTCCCGCTTTCCCCCATAAAGGCGCTGCAATGGCACCGGAAACGCCGGACAGAGAAATGACGAATCCCGTTGTAAGTGTCAGATTGGGAATGTCCCCGGCCAGGCTGGTAATATACGTAGACAGGACAGGCTGGAGAATGAAGATGACCATCTGGATCAGCGCCCCACACAGCAGCATATTGCGCAGAAGAGGCTGGCGCAATACATCCATCTGGGTCAAATGGTGCTCTTTTCTGGCATCGTCTTTTCCCGGATCAGGCGGCTCTTTGATAAAGAAAATGAACATGAGGCCGTTGAGGAACAGGAAAAAAGCGGCGATAAAAAAGGAAAAGCGCATGCCGAACAAATCGGACAGGATGCCGCCAAACAGAGGGCCCAGGACACTGCCGGCCGTCATGACCCCCTGCATGGTCCCCAGGCAGAATCCGAGCTTTTCTTCGGGAGCATAGAGTGTCATAATGGCCAGATCCATAGGCCACAGCCCGTAGGCAAAGCCCTGTAGGAGCCGCATGAGTGTCAGCTGCTCCGGCGAGGTGACCAGACCGCCACAGAAATAACTGAGCGACAGGAACAGGCACGACCGGATAGCCATGGGCTTTTTCCCATGGGCATCAGCCAGTTTCCCCCATATGGGTGCCATGATGGTACTGACCAGAAAGGTAGACGAAAACACGATGCCCGACCAGAGATGGATATCTCCCGGCAGGACTCCCAGTTCGTCCGTCAGATAGAGTGGCAGGAAGGGAATGAGCATCGTATAGCTGAAGGACATAAAGAGGATGTTGCAGGTCAGAATAGCCAGAACGACTTTCCAATTCATCATATCCCCTCTTTTCTTCCAGGTAGTCAGGCCTGGCGCGTCAATTTATAAATCAGGGCATTGCAGATAGCCGCCGCGACATTGCTGCCGCCCTTGCGCCCTATAGCAGTGATGTAGGGAACGCCGGCTTCCATGATTTCTTCCTTGGCATAGACGACGTTTACGAATCCCACCGGTACGGCAATGACCAGATCCGGATTGATCCGCCCGTTCTCTATGAGTTCTTTCAGCCGCAATAAAGCCGTAGGCGCATTGCCGACGGCTATGATCAGTGGCCCTGTAAGACCGGCTGCTTTGTCCATAGATGCCTGCGCCCGCGTCGTCCCCTGTGCCCTGGCCGCCTGTGCCACATCACTATCGGCCATATAGCACACTTTGCTGGCCCCAAGTCGTTTAAGTCCTGGCGCGCTGATACCCATACAGGCCATATTCGTATCGGTGACAATCGTGCAGCCATGCTTCAGCGCTTCCAGGCCGCGCCGGATAGCACTGGGACTGAAACGCAGGTTCCGTACGTAATCAAAATCAGCCGTCGTATGGACAACACGCTTGATAATATCTTTTTCCTCCGTAGGAAGGATAATATCCCCCAGTTCTTCTTCGATGATTTCCATACTGCGCCGTTCAATATCAGCAGGCAGGATATGTTCTATTTTCATGGTTGCACTTCCTTTCTGAAATGGCGGCAGGCATCGATAAATCGGGATGCACAGTCCGGATAGCCGCAGAGATGGATATGAGGATACCCGGCAAAGAGGCGGCCTCTGGCAACGATGGATGTCCATTGGCGGCTGCTCCCGGCCTTATAGGCCATACAGGCATCATCAGAGGCAGTACTGACGGAATAGTGGAATTCATGGGCTGTCATGGTCTCACCACGGGATAGCAAAAGCGTATCCTGTTGTGCCTCCAGCGTCACGTAGCCAAAGTGGCGCAGATTGCCGGTCATATACGTTTCGCCGGAAATGACGCCGGCCCAGGGGAGCAATTGCCCGTTCTGACAGCGGTAATAATCATGTAGATACATGAATCCTCCGCATTCAGCCAGACAGGGCATGCCCTGCCGGATGGCCTGCCGGATGGATGTGAGCATGCTCCCGTTCCGGCTCAGATCCTGTGCATGCAGTTCCGGATAGCCGCCACCCAGATAGAGGCCGTCACAATCAGGCAGGCTGCCGTCGTGAAGGGGACTGAAGAAAATCAGCTCCGCCCCACAAGACCGCAAGGTATCCAGACTGTCTTCATAGTAGAAGCAGAATGCCTCATCCCGGGCGACAGCCAGACGAACCGTATCTGCCGGAGCCGGCATTTCCGGTTCATCCCAGGCAAGAGGCAGAGCCGTGCGGGCCAGCTTCATTATCGCATCCCAGTCCAGGCTTTTTGCCCCTGCATCGGCTAACTTTCCCAGTATATCCTGCAGGTTTTCGATTTCTGAAGCCGTCACCAGTCCCAGATGACGGCTGGAAAAGGAACAATCCGGCATGTCCGGCAGATATCCCAGTGCAGTAAGTCCCGATTCTTTTTCCCAGACGCGATAGTAACGGTCATATACCATGGGTTTTATCCGGTTGACAATGAAACCGGCAATATGACTGTCTTTGCGAAACACAGCCAGCCCTTTTAGAACGGCCGCCAGTGTCAGGGCACTGCCGCGGCCATCGACGACGATCACGACCGGTGTTTCCGTCGCGGCGGCCAGTTCATAGGCACTGGCTTCACTGCCCGTACCGATGCCGTCGTAATAGCCCATGGCTCCTTCCAGTACGGCAATCTTCTTCTGTCTGCCATGCCGTCCCAACAGGCGGCAGGCTTCCTGCCTTCCCTTTCCGCCCCGTCCCAGGAGGAACAGATCCAGATTATACGACGGCGTATCCAGCACCCGCGTATGGAACATAGGATCAATATAATCGGGCCCACTCTTAAAAGCAGCTGCCTTGTAGTTCCGCTGGCGCAGCAGTTCCAGGAGTGTGCAGACGACGGTCGTCTTGCCGCTGCGACTGCTGGCCGCAGCCATCATGAGGCGTGGCAGATTCACTGTGGGCATGAAGTTCTCCTCTCTCCGTCTGGGGCGGTTTTGCAGACGGCAGTCATGATATACACGGGATTCTGGGCCATCATCATATGGCTGCTGCCTATATGACGTGACCGGGCTGTCATGACCTGGGTGATATCCAGTATATAATCGTGACGGGCTGCATAATACGCCGTAACCGCTGCCAGTGTCTCGACGGTGATGGCCGTCATGACGATGCGGCAGGCAGGGTTCTTGCGGTATATCTCATCCAGTATGGCCGATATGTTCCCTTTCGTCCCGCCGATAAACACAGCGTCCGGAACGGCAGTCACATCAGGCAATGTCCGGGCGGCGTTCCCGGCGACGACGGTCACGTTGCTCAGGGAAAAATGATCGATATTGGCGTCAAGGACCGTCCGGGCCTCGGCATCGATTTCGAAGGCAAAAACTTCTCCCATCGGGACCAGAAGAGCCAGTTCCACCGTACAGGAACCGGTACCGGCCCCAATATCATAGACGACGGCATCCGGGGATGGTGCCAGCCGGGACAGGGCGATACTGCGGATTTCCTGCTTGGTCATGGGGGCATTGCCACGGATGAAAGACTCGTCAGGAAGACCGTGGACCGGCCGCTGCCATGGACGGGCCCCGTCATTCCAGATCATCATGACAGCCAGAGAATCGTCTTCCGGACAGCCTGCCAGTTCTTCTGCCGTACCTTCGGTTACCTGTTCATCTTCATAGGAAAGGCGGCATCCCACAGCCACCCGGACCTGTCCCAACCCGGCATGACAGAGCGTCTGGCATAAGGCGGCCGGCGTGTCACTGCCACCGGTGAGGCAGAATACCTTCCCGTGATGGCGTACAGCCTCTGTCAGGGAATCGCATCGCCCATGGCGGCTGACGATGTACGCATCGTGCCAGTTCGTCTGCAAAAGAGAGGCAAAATATACGAGGCTGCTGATGCCGGGGATGCGATGAATACGGCATCCCGGCAGGTCCTTTACGAGCGCTGCCAGGCTATAGAATCCGACATCGCCCGACACCAGTATGGCCAGTGGACCGCCATCAGGAAGCAGGGACGCTGCCAGCTGGCGCAGTTCCTCCATCTTGTACGTCGCGACGAGCTGTTTCCCTTCCATTTCAAAGGGAGCCAGCATACGCCGGTCTCCGGCAAGGACCGGGCAGGCCGCGATGATAGAACGGGCCCGTTCTGTCAGATAAGCCGGATTTCCCGGACCAATACCGATGACATAGACATCCATCATTTCTTCTCCTCTCCATCTGTTCTTATAGGTTGTGGCAAAGAGCATCGAGCCGCGCCTTTACGGACTGCAGCGAATCGCCTGTTTCCGGCGGCCGTCCGACGACAATCAGCCGGGCACCAGCCATGCGGGCTGCCTCCTGTTTTTCTGTAAATCCGCCCGGTTTTCCCGAATCTTTGGTGACGACAAAGCGGGCTTTGTACTGACGGAACATGGCCACATTCAGCTCCGCCGAAAAAGGTCCCTGCATACAGATGATATGTCCTGGCGCATATCCCAGAGATAAAGCCCGTTCCAGCGAATCCCTGAGAGGCAGGATGCGTACGTAAAACCGCTTTTCATAGGACGGGACATGAGTGAACACATCCAGATTCTTACTGCCCGTCGTGAGAAAGACATTTCCCTCTGTATGACTGAGGACCATTGCCGCCTCTTCCATGGAATAGACGGCAAGAACATCCCTGTGCGGGGAGACAGGCCGGGCCACACGGATATACAGGATATGGCGGCGCATACAGGCCGCACGGCAGTTATCGGTCACGACTGACGCATAGGGATGGCTGGCATCGACTACCAGGGAAATGGCATGCTCTGTCAGGAATCGTTCCATAGCCTCCTCGGTCAGCCGTCCCGTACAGACCACAAGGGACGGCCATGACTGGATCAGGGACGCGCCGTATGCTGTAGCCACCGTGACATACGTCCCGATTCCCTTTCTGCCGGCATAGTCAGCCAGCTCCCGGCCTTCAGTTGTACCGCCGATAATCCAAAGCGCCCCCATCACAGCAGCTTGTATCCGCGGGGCGTCACCATGTGGCCATCGATGACTTCCGTCTGGCTGTTTCCGATGAATACGGTCGTGAACATATCAGCCTCAACATCCTGCAATTCTTCCAGTGTCATGAGCTTCGTTTCTTCTCCCTGCCGGCCGATATGGTGGACCAGGCCGGCAGGAACGGTTCTCTTCTGATGGCGTAAGATAATCGCGCAGGCTTTCCTGAGGTAATCAGCCCGCTTGTGGCTTCCCGGATTGTACAGGCAGATGACAAAATCAGCTGCTGCGGCATAGTCGAGACGCTTTTCAATCGTTTCCCACGGCGTCATGAGGTCGCTCAGGGAAATGAGGCAGAAATCATTCATGAGCGGGGCTCCCAGACGGGCTGCTCCGGAACAGGCCGCCGTAATCCCCGGTATGACCGTAATATCCACATCGGGATAGGCGGTGCCCAGCTGATACACCAGGCCGGCCATGCCATAGACGCCAGCATCGCCACTGGATACGAGAGCGACACAGGCGCCATCCTGTGCCCGTTCCAGAGCCATGCGGCAGCGGTCCGTCTCTTTCGTCATGCCCGTAACGATATAGTCTTTATCTGGATAATCGGCCCGGATGAGGTCCGTATAAGTCTTATAACCAGCAATGACATCACATTCTTCCAGTGCGTGAGCAGCCCGGAAAGTCATTTCCTCACGAGAGCCGGGCCCGATACCGATGACATATAATTTTTTATTCATAGGGTTACTCCATCATTTCAAAATTGACGCAGAATTCTTCACAGGCAATGGCCAACGTCACGCCATCGCGGACGGTTTTATGCAACAGCAGACGGCCTCCCCGGCTGGCCAGTACGGCAGCCCGTTCACAGACATTGTCGGTCCCCGTCGTTTTCTGTACGAACCGGGACGAGGCAAATCCCAGACCCGGCGCCGCATTTAGCTGCTCTGCCGAATAAAAATGAATGGGGATGGCATTATTCCTGGCGAAATGCAGCAGGCCCGTTTCCTGTTTCTTTATATCGATGGTCGCAATATCGGCGACGAGATTCAGACTAATGCGCAGGCGGCGCAATTCCCGCAGCACGAGGCGGCTGATAGCTTCCTCCGGCGTATCCTTGCGGCAGCCGATGCCCAGGTGGATGATGCGCGGCCGGAGCACGACCGTTTCGGCAAAGGGATAACAATCCTGACTAAGAGTGACCGCCATGCCAAGAGGTCCTGACGGCTGCATTTCCAGACCTTCCGGCAGTGCGCCTTCTACTGGGAAATCACTGTATACCCCGACAGGGCCGCCGTCCAAAAGGCCTGCCGAGAATGCCTTGGCTTCCCGCATGGACGAAATGACCATGTGATTCCGTGCCGCCCATTCATCGACGGCAAAGAGATGATTGACATCGGTCGCCGTCGTAATGACCGGCTGGCCATGGAGATAACCTGCCAGTTTCCGGGACATCTGGTTGGCACCGCCTATGTGTCCCGAAAGGAGGGGAATGACATACTGCCCTTTTTCATCGATGACCAGGACGGCCGGATCAGTCGTCTTGCTTTTAATATACGGGGCAATACTGCGCACGGCAATGCCCGATGCCCCGATAAAGACTAGAAGTTCTGCTTCAGAAAAAGCCTGGCCGGTACAACTGACCAGATCCGGTTCGATTTCTTCCAGCTTGGAATCGAGGGAAATAAATTTCTTTCCTGTCAATGCCCGGACCTGCCAGCCACACAGTTTCAGATACGATTGTACGGAAATACTGAGTCTGGCACCGCGCCGGGTAAAGGAAAACAAGACTGCCTTCATCGTTTCATCTCCTCTCACACGAGCTATTGGAACGCTTTGCGGTATCCATGGGTAAAGGCCGGGTCATATAACTTACTCCGGTCATAGGAGCCATCGAGGAAATCACCGACCAGGATGAGTGCCGTCCGGGTAATCCCGGCAGCTGCTGCCGTTTCTACCAGAGTCGAGACGGTGCAGTAAAAGACCCGTTCATCCGGCCAGGATGCCTTGTATACGATAGCTGCCGGCGTATCCTCTGCGTATCCGCCACGGATGAGTTCAGTCTGCAGTTTGTCCAGAAGGCCCGTGCTGAGGAAAATGACCATGGTCGCATGATGAACCGCATAGTCGGCAATGCGCTGCCCGTCCGGTACAGGAGTCCGTCCCTCCATGCGGGTGATAATGACCGACTGGCTGATGCCGGGCAGGGTGTATTCTTTGCGGACGGCAGCGGCTGCGGCGGAAAAAGAACTAACGCCTGGCACATACGTATAGGCAATATGCCGCTGGTCCAAGGCGTCCATCTGCTCGCGGATAGCGCCATACAGGCAGGGGTCGCCCGTATGCAGGCGGACCGTCATCCAGCCTTTTTTCTCAGCCTGCTCCATTTCGCGGAGGACATCTTCCAGTGTCATGGAGGCGCTGTTGCAGATGTGGCATCCTTCTTTTGCAAACTGGAGCAGATGCGGATTGACCAGCGATCCAGCATAAATAATGAGGTCTGCTTCTTCAAGCAGTTTCTGGCCCCGTACGGTTATGAGATCGACGGCTCCCGGGCCGGCTCCGACAAAATATATCATAGGTCATCCTCCTGTCTTACGAGAATCACAGAAAAATATCCTGTATCGTCTACATCGCGTATATCCGTACATACCCGTTCTCCGGGAAGGCCGCAGCGTTCTACCAGAGACGCACAGGACAACAGGCCTTTTTCCTGCAGCTGTTTTTTTAACGCACCCATATGGCGGGGCACCTTCATGAGGACTTTGCTTCCTTGTACGTCCAGGAGGTCCGGTATATCGTCCCGTCCGGCCGGTACGATGAGAAGGGGTTCGTCTTTTTCACACAGGGACTGCCCCAGACGGGCCGCGGCCGCCGAAAAACTGGTAATACCGGGAATGACGACTGTATTATAGCCCCTGCGGCGGATTTCTTTCTGAATATACATACACGACGCATAGACCGTCGGGCAGCCCAGGGTAATGAGTGCTATATCCAGTCCCTGGTCGAGGACAGCAGCGGCCTTCTGCGATGCGTCTTCATGGGCTTTTTGCAATACCGCCGCATCACGGGTCATGGGAAAGGTCAGGGACAGCATGGTCTTTTCATCCATATACAGTCCGTCCTGCCGGGCTGCCGCTTCTTTCAGGATAGTGGCGGCAGTCTGACGGCCGCTCTGGTCTTCCGGCAGTGCCAGCACGGGGCAGTGGCATAAAGCATGCCAGGCCTTGAAAGTCAGAAGCTCCGGGTCACCCGGACCCATGCCGACGCAATATAACGTTCCTTTTTTCATTCACCCATCTCCTTCTGGTGAACGGCCAGGAGTTCATCTGCGTGAGGAGTTTTGGCCAGCACACCGTAACTATTGGAAAACATCATGGCACCACAGCGGATATCGTGGTGGACCCGCTGGTCCATGTAGTATTGAATTTTCTCTGCCGCAGCCGTCATGACCGGTTCCAGCAGCTGCGTTTCTATCAGTATCTCTACGGCCTTATCGGTGGTCGTACACTCATAAATCCGGCGGCCCGTATTCCGGCCGGCACCACAGAGCATAGCCTGGAGAGCCATGAATTCCATGCGCCCGTCAGCATAGCGGGAATGGGTATTCATGATGCCCATAGCCAGTTTGATGAGTTTTCCCGTATGGCCGATGAGCAGGACATCTTCAAATCCTTCATAGACGGCATAATCGAGAAGTTCGCCGACGTAATTGCTGCAGGTAACGCGCTTCGATACGTCGAGGTGCAGCCTGTCACGGCTGAAATCGACACCGTAATTGCCAAAAAAAGCAAGGAGGTGGCGCACGCCGCCAGCCTTGCGGGAATTCATTTCCGTATGAATCGTATCGATCAGGGCCTGTTCACTCATGGGATCGACAATGCCGGACGTGCCGAGAATGGACAGTCCCCCTTCGATGCCCAGGCGGGGATTGAACGTACGAGCCGCCAGCTCTTCTCCGCCGGGAATGGAAATAGTGACGACCAGCCCTTTCGTATACCCGGCCTTTTGCGCTTCTGTACGCACGGCTTCTTCTATCATGCGCCGTGGCGTTGGATTGATGGCAGGACCTCCCCTGCGGCAGGAAAGGCCGTCACGGGTCACACGGCCCACACCGGGACCACCGCGGAGGCAGATGCCTTGCTTTGTTTTTTCTGCCGAGGCGTAGACGAGAATGCCGTCGGTAATATCGGGGTCATCACCGCTATCCTTGCGGATGGCACAGGTCACCCGGTCCGGCCGGATAATCACATCTTCCGGCTCCAGATCCAGCATAATGCCGCGGGGCGTCATGAGGCGCACGTTGGCAACCGGCTTCTGGGTAAAGAGCATACGGGCCGCTGCCTTGGCGGCGGCAGCGGCACAACTTCCTGTCGTATAGCCGCAGCGCAATTTTTTTCCTTGTACGATTTCGTAAGTATCCATAGGTTATCCTGCTATATAGTGTATACTACTTTTTTCTCAATTATAACACGAACTATGCCGGCCTGCCAGCCCTTAAAAAACGAGGACGCGGCGGCCTGAAGACGTGACGACGGACTCCCCGCATATGCCGAATACATCCTGCAGCAGTGCTGGTGTAATGACTTCCTGCGGCGGGCCTCCGGCAATGATACGCCCCTCTTTCATAACCATCGTGCGGTGGCTGTACCGTAGAGCCTGATTCATATCATGGAGCACGACGATTATCGTAAGATGGAGCGTTTCATTCAGATGCTTTAAGAGCTCCAATATATCCAGCTGATGGCGGATATCGAGGTACGTCGTCGGTTCATCGAGGAGCAGGATCTGCGGTTCCTGGGCCAGCGTCATAGCCAGAAACGCCCGCTGCTGCTCTCCTCCGGACAGCGTATGGACCAGACGGTCCCGGCAGGACTGGATGCCGGCGTCTGCCATGGCCTTGTCGATAATTTCCCTTTCCACCGTGGAAGAACGGCGGTAAAAGGTCCGGTAGGGAAACCGTCCCAGGCTGACCAGTTCATATACGGTCATGTCCTCGGGAATGTCGTGTTTCTGCGTCAGTATAGCCATATGGCGGGCCAGCTGGCGACGACTGTACGACGAAAGGGGCCTGCCGTACAGACATGCCTGTCCCGACTGTGGCCGGATCATATGGCAGATGACCTTGAGGAGCGTGCTTTTGCCACACCCGTTAGGCCCGATGATGGAGAGAAATTCTCCCGGTGCCACGCTCAGGCTGATATCATGCAGGACCGGGGTATCTCCCAGCGTCACCGATATATGATTCAGTGATACGGCTTGCGGTGTATCCATCACAGTTCCCTCCTCAGCAGGTACAGAAAAAACGGTGCTCCCAGAAAGGCCATGATGATGCCGACGGGCAGTTCCACCGGCGCCAGAATGACCCGGGCAACCGTATCGCACCAGGTCACGACTGCCATCCCCAGAAGAGCCGCCCCCGGTATAATATAGCGGTAATCCGTCCCTCCCAGGAGGCGCACCATGTGGGGCACGATAAGCCCGACAAATCCTAAGAGTCCGGCCACACTTACGGCACTGGCCGCCAGGAGCGACGCAATAGCCGTCAGCCCCAGCCGGGCCCGTTCGACCGATAATCCCAGGCCGCGGGCCATGTCATCGCCGAGCTGCAGCAGATTGAGATAATAGGCTCCTGCCAGCGACAGGGTCAGCCCGGCCAGCGTATAGGGCACGATGAGGGTCACATCGTGCCAGCTGCGGGCAGCCAATCCCCCTACCATCCACAGCAGGGCGCCGTGGACGCGGTCGCTGTAGAAAATGAGCAGACTGGAAATGGCAGCGCCAAGAAAGGCCGATACGGCTACGCCGGCCAGAATGATGCGCACGGGCTTGATGCCATTTTTCCAGGCCAGAATATAAATCATGATAGCTGCTACCATGGCACCCGTAAAGGCAGCGGCCGGCATGAGATACGTATAGGCCGGGAACAAGATCAGGATGGCGATGCCCGTGAGACCCGCCCCGGATGAAATGCCGATAATATGAGGGTCCGCCAGAGGATTGCGCATGACCGCCTGGAGTATGGCCCCGGAAAGAGCCAGATTCATACCGACCAGTGCGCCGGTCACAGCCCGCGGCAGACGGATATTCCAGATAATCTGACACAAGGTGCTATCATCGGGGACAAAGAGAAACTGCAGGGCTTCTGTCGATGTGACAGAAGCCGCCCCCTGGGTGACCGACAGGACGATACCGCCCAGAGCCAGCACGGCAAAGGTCCCGAGCAGTATGAGCCGTTTCAGCCAGCGCCACCCCATCAGTGAACGACCTCGGGATACACGGCTTTTGCCATATAGGCGACGGCCTCAGGATAGTTCAGGCCTGGATTGAGGAGAAACAGATTTTCCGGCAGTACATACACCCGCTTCTGCCGCACCGCCGAAAGGGTCTGCCAGGCCGGGCTGCTTTCCACATCCTGTCGGAGCCTGCTTTCGATTTTATCACTTCTGCCCATGGACGTAATAAAAATGACATGGGGGTCCTTTTCTACGAGCGCTTCCATGCTGTACGGTACCTTTTCGGCACTGCCGTCGAGTGTATCGGCTGCATCCTGGGCTACATTAGTAAATCCAAGGATACGCGCCACATCACCGGCGATGCTCTTGTCCAGTTCCAGGCTGACATTGCTGGGCGTCGCATGGAGGATGGCGATGGTCAGATGGTCGTTGGGGATGGCTTCTTTGACAGCCTGTATCTCTTTGTCCATGGCAGCGATTTTTTCCTGTGCCAGGTCTTCTTTGCCGTAGAGTGTTCCTACGAGCGCCAGATTCCGCTTCACATCGTCGTACGTCTTGGTTGTCAAGGCCAGGACGGGCACGCCGTTTTGTTCCAGCAGGGGGATGAGTTTTTCGTGCTGGTTTTTATTGGCCAGTACCAGGTCGGGCTGGCAGGCCATGATTTTTTCTACGCTTACATTGTAGACAGGCCCGACTTCAGGGACATCAGCATATCGTTCCGGCAGTTCCGCCGCGTCCGACCTGACCGACGCCCGTCCGGCAAGATCACCATCGACGGCATCAGCAAAATTGAGCAGCGACGTGGAAAGGACGACAATGCGCTTCGGCTTTTCTTTAATCGTTACCGTACGGCCCGCATCATCGGTCACCTGGGCAAATACGGCAGACGAAGCCGATGACGGCTGTTTTTCCGGACCGCATCCTGCAAGGCCCAGACAGGCCAGCAGCCCCATGAGGACAAAGACAGGCCATATGTATTTCTTCATTCCCGACACCTCCTAGAATTTCTTTTGGATACCTATCTGCCAGTTCCGGCCGCTGGCAGGATAATTGTGATACAAATCATAGCTTTCGTCATTGAAATTATTGATTTTCCCATAGATGGTCGTATCCTTGTTGGCTACATAACTGACGCTGCCGTTCCATACGACGTAGGAATTGTTGCTGTAATACGTATCATTCCGGCCCGTACCTGCCGTCATATCGACAGAAGCCTGCCATTTCTTACTGTGATAGGTCACACCGGCATGATAGCCGTTGGGCTGATTATACGTCTCGTCAAAGACCAGTCCCTGTCCACTGTCTGTCCGCGTACGGATATAGGAATAGCCGGCAGTCCAGTCCCAATGATCATTGACTTTCTGCTTCCACGTCACTTCCAGGCCCCGTTTATCCTCTTCATCGAGATTTTCTGCTTCATGGGGTGTGACGCTGCGGTTCCAGCGGATGACATTGCGCAGATGGCTATGGAAAATACTGGCTTCGAGGTACGATTTGGGATGAATTTGATATTGGAATCCCAGCGTCTGCGTATAGCCTTCTTCCGGCTGCAGGTCTTCTTTTCCCCGCGAAGAGCTCGTCACATAGAACTGGTCGTTGAGCCGCGGCGGCGAAAAGACGCGGCCCCAGGAAGCGTAGACGTTGAAGGCGTCATTGGCCTTAAAATTCATGGCCAGGCGCGGTGTCTGGTGCACGCCGAAGGTACTGTTATCGTCGATCCGCAATCCCGGCGTCACGGTCCACTTGCCGAATGTCAGGGCATCTTCTGCGTATATAGCTTTGTTATGCCGTTTCTTGTCTATGTAATGGGCCTCGTAATTGGTCCCCATGTCCTCTGTCCACTCGGCGCCGGCCGTCACATGCTGATGAGGTCCGAGCTGCCAGTTATTCTGCCATTCCAGGCCCTGCGTCCGGGTCAGGAAATGATTGGTCCAGAACGTGCGCTGATAATCGTTGAAATAACGGAAAAAACCCGGCTGGGACGAACGGGTATGAAAATTATATGTCAGGCTGTAATTGTTGATCAGTCGTTCAATCACCTTATTGTCGCTGAGATACCAGCCCGGCAGGCGCTCTTTCCGCAGGTTCCGGGGCAGGGAACGGGAATACGATGGCAGGAACGTCGAGCCATGGCCACGGTAATCCTGATGATAGGCCTTGACCGTAAGGGAACTATCTTTGGTCAGGTCCTGATCCAGTCTCAGGTTAAAGGACTGGCGGAAAATATCACCGCGGGAATGATCCGTATTGATGCCATGGGGAAAGGCATAATACTGGCGCCGTTCCATGCTGCCGCTTACCAGCCAGGACGTATTCCCCTGCCTGCCACTGTTCGTGAGGGTGTAGCCATGCATGCCCCAGGAACCGGTATAAGCCGAAAGAGACGATTCGTTGTGATCTGCTTTTTTCGTAACGATATTGATGACACCGCCGACGGCACCGCTGCCATAGCGGACAGATCCGCTGCCTTTCGTCACTTCGATATGGTCGATAGATGCTGCGCCGGGCAGACTGGTTAGATCTACACTGCCCCTTCCGTAGCCGCTTCCCTGAGCGTTGGCCAGGCTCTGTCCATCGACGAGGATGAGCACCCGGTCATCGCCGTTAAGTTTCACAAAGGAAGAAATGCCCGGTACCTGTTCGTTGACGGTGACACCGGTCACGCGCTGCAGCGCTTCCTGTACCGTCTGATCCCGGTGGGTCTGGATTTCCTTTTGGGTGATAATCGTCGTATTGGACTGACGGGGCGGGACGGATGGCGAAGGCGGTTCCGTCTTTGTCTGTTCGGGGATATCTGGCAGCATCTCCCGTACCGTATCAAGGAAATCCGCTACGGCACCGGCGATGTGGATGGAACCGGACGGTGCCACGTTCTGGGACGTACCCGGTCCGGCAGCCCGTCCGCTTCCTCCGCCATGGCCGGCAACAGAGGATGCCTCACGCACGGCTCCGGACCGGACAGACTGACTGGCTGCCGCGACGGTCTGTGCCGCTTTCCGATAATACGTATTCCCGGCAGGATCTGTTAGAGCCGGTTCCTTTGCCACAGTCTCATCACGGCTTCCTGCACCAGTTGAAAGCGACGGATCGCCGGAAGACCCGGCATTATAGTCCATCCCAGCGGCATCACGGCCGCCGGCCCCAGCCAGGTCATTGGCATTATAGACCGTAATGGCACCGGGCTCCTGGCGGGTGTAGTTGTAGGCAATGGTAAAAAAGCCGCCTGCCGCCAGGGCCAGATAGGCCGCCGCGTGGAGGGAAACAGACAGGCCGGCTGCGACGCGTCCTTTCTTCTTTTCCCATTTCACGGCTCTGCCCCACTTTCTGCAGCCAGTCCGAGCTGGACGACTCCCACGCGCTTGAAGTCATCAAGGAGGGCCATGACATCGCCATAATTCATGCCCTTATCGGCACGGACGACGACGTTGAACCGGCTGTCTTTCTGCTGCTGTTCCCGGGCCGACGCCAGCAGCGTTTCCTTATCGATGGGCGCATCATCCAGCCAGAGCGAGCCGTCCCTGCGCAGGGTGACGACGTACTGTGCCGCCGGCTGCTGCTCTGCCTGGGAAGCAAAGGGAAGCTGGACGCCCATGGTACGCAGATCGACCATGGACAGGGAAGTCATCATGAAAAAGACCAGGAGAAAGAACATGACATCGATCATAGGGATAATCATAAACGACGGCTGTTTGAAGTACCGCGGATCCCGTAAACGCATGGCTCAGTCCTCCTTTTCCCGGGGCACCGTTTCGAGAGCCGAAAAGCACAGTTCCATATCGGTGATGATCCGGTCCAGACGCTGGGTAAAATAGGAGTGGATCAAAAGTGCCAGAATAGCAACGCAGAGGCCGAAAGCCGTTGCAATAAGTGCTTCCCCGACGCCGCCGGTGATAGCGGCTGACTGGCCAGTTTGTACGTTAAATATACTGAATGCCCGGATCATGCCGCTGATGGTGCCAAGGAGGCCCAGAATTGGCCCAAGAGTTACGACGACGCTGAGATAGTACAGGCGGCTGCGCAGCTTTGCCATGAGAATGCCCGACTGCAGTTCTATATAAGCGCGCACATCCCGTCCTGTACGGCCGGCGAACACATCGCGCAGGATATAGGCCAGGCCGCCCCGGCTTTCTTCTGCCAGTTCGCGGGCTTTGTCGTACTGTCCCAGTTTCATATACGTATAAAAATTCCGGGCAAAGGCGGCTCCTGCGTCCATGTGAGTATAAAAAATAGCCCGTTCCATGCCGATATAGACGACAAACAGGGAACACAACAGGAGGATGTACATGACAATCCCGCCCTTATGAAACAATAAAAATCCATTCGTAATCGCTTCCATGGTGCTACCACTCCTATATACCAAGACATAAAAAAACCGCAGGGATACGTCATCCTTACGGTTTATACAGAACAGAGTCCTAATCCCCCTCCCCATCGCTCGCAGGTCTGCCGGTGATTCTTTGTCAGGCAGTTCTTCTGGCTCGGATTCATGACCCTGCTGCGCCTTCCCATACGGATGTACAGTGACGTTTCTGCAGCAGCGCTCCTCCTTACAGCGGCGGGACCGCGCCGGCTTATACCGGCTTTTCTATTGAGTCTTGCGACACCTGACAGCTCATATGCAGTTATAAATAATGGTAGCATGGCCCCTGTGGACTGTCAAGGACGGGGCGCAATGCCACGAATGGTAATTTTCATAACATCCACGGACATTCCCGTAGTGTATTCCACAGACTGCTGTACCTCGTCTTTGACCTTGTGCAGGAGCTGGCGGATATTTTCCCCGTAATAAATGGTCAACGTCAGGATGATGGCCAGGCCATTGGCATGGGACAAGTAGTTCTTGGCCACCTTGACCCGGTTGACCCGGGCGATACCGGTCATGCCGTTCAGTGTATGGCGGACGAGAGCAAAGAGGACGTCATCGGAAAAGACGAGTTTGCCGTAATAGCTGAACACAGGGCGCACGACGGATTGCTCCACACCGGCTTTCCTGCCGCCACGGCCAGACAGGAAGGAGCGGATGGGATCGAGGAGATACCCATGGAAATGAGATTTCAGCTCCATCGTCGGAACGGGGATGATATGTTTGCCCTCCTTCAGGCGGATATCCCGGGCTTTGGCGATTTCTGCTGCCGACGACACATCTTCGATACGGATATAGTCACTGGCATAAGGAAGGCGCAGGGCCTCGCAGATACGGCATATCATGTGCTTCGACGTGCCCAGGATGAGCAGCCGTGGCGGCTGGATTGTCCCGAGAGCCTTGCGGACGGCCTCTGCATGGGCCGGATCAAGGAAAATAGCCCGGCGCACGGCCTGCATGCGGTTCGATTCCTCTTTGGCAGACTGACCGGCGATGATGCGGTTCTGATAGATGAGCAGGCCGTCATCGATGATACAGTCGATATTCCTTTCGTGGGCTACGACCAGGGCATGATAACTCTTCCCTGTCCCGCTGGCACCGATAAAACCGGTAATATGCATCGTTCATCATCCTTTCTTTCCTGCCTGCACCGCATCCGCACCGGTTATACGTTTCCGGCCTGCACCTGCGGATACGTCAGTATATCCTGTACCCATTCTCCCTCTACGGCATAGGTCCCGACCGTTTCCGGGAAGCGGCCCGGCACGCCGTGGAAATCGGAACCGCCGCTGACCAGCCAGTGATGATCCCGGGCAATGCGCAGGAATTCGTCACAGCGGCCGCGGTTATTGGGGTGATAGACTTCCAGCCCATCGAAGGAAAACTGCAGGACCTGGGACAAGGTTCGCTTCAACAGGCCCGGATGAGCCAGGAAAGCCAGCCCTCCCGCCTTATGGATCAGGTCGATACAGGCATCGACGGTCAGGCGGTGATACGGCACATAAGCTGGACCGCCACGATACAATATGGTATCGAAGACCGCCTTTACATCGGGGAAATACCCTCTGGCTACGAGCATGCGGGCAATATGAGGCCGGCCTACGGTACCGCCCTTGGCGAGCATATCCTCTATCTGCCGGCGGTCGATATCATAACCGAGAGATACGCATTTATCTGCGATTTCCAGAGCCCGGTCCAGCCGCCGCTGTTTGAACCGCGCGCAGTAGTCCATCAGGTCTTTCTGGCCGGGATGGATATAATAGCCCAGGACATGGACATCTTCTCCATCGTAATCACTGCTCATTTCAATAGCCGGAATGACCCGTACCCCCGGAGCAAAGGTATGCCCCGAATAAGCAGCGACCGTATCATGGTCGGAAATGGCCATGACAGACAGCCCCGCCTCTACAGCCATCTGTGTCAGCTGTTCCGGCGTATACAAACCATCGGAACAAGTCGTATGCATATGCAGATCTACTTTCATACAGACCCGCCTCCTTTGAGCCATTCCAGGACCGTCTTGATTCCCGTCCCCGTCGCGCCTATATAGCCCATGTCATCTTTCTTTTCCAGAAAAGCCGTCCCGGCAATATCAAAATGAATCCACGGCGTCCCTTCCTTGATGAACTGGCGGATGAAGAGGCCGGCCGTAATCGCCCCGGCTTCGGGACCGCCGACATTTTTCAAATCGGCAATATCGCTCTGGAGCTGCTTTTCATACTCCCGGTCCGCCGGGAACTGCCATACCTTTTCATGGACCCGTTCTGCCAGTGTAAAAATGCGGTTCATCCATTCCTGATCATTGCCGACCATGCCACTGCGCACCGTCCCGAGAGCCGTCACACAGGCTCCGGTCAGAGTAGCGAAATCGATGATCCGCGTTGCGCCCTTATCCTGGGCATAGGCTACGGCATCGGCAAGGACCAGGCGGCCTTCGGCATCGGTATTCTTGATTTCTACGGTCTTGCCGTTGTACATGGTGATGACATCATCAACGCGATAAGACATGCCCGACGGGATATTTTCCGCCAGTGGCATGACAGCCAGCACATTGACGGGATACTTGAGGAGCATGAGTGCCCGGATGACACCCAGGACTACAGCGGCTCCTGCCATATCGTCTTTCATGAATTCCAGATTGGCATGGGATTTGAGGGACAGACCGCCGCTGTCATAGAGAATCCCCTTGCCGACAAGCCCTAGCACTTCCTTACTGTCCGGGTCGCCCTGATACAGCACTGACACGAGCTGCGGCGGATTCATACTGCCCTTGCCGACGGCTACAATGCCGCCCATATGGCGTTTTTCCAGATTCCATTTGTTGAGCGATTCGACGTGAATATTTTCTCCCTTGCACAACTCCTGTACCCAGTCGGCGAATTTCCGTGGCGTCAGCTCATTGGATGGCATATTCGTCAGATCCCGTGCCAGATAAATTCCTTCGTAGACCGACGAATACACGTAGCAGAGCGTATTCAGCTCTTTGATCTGCAGACTCGCCGTGATCAGATTGATATTCTTGACCAGATTGGGCGACGCCTGGGTCTTATACTGGATAAATTCATAATTCTGATACAACAGGCTGTCGATGAGCGATGGAATATCCATTTCCAGCGTATCGATTAAAAGAGCCAGCTCCCGGACCTTCTCCTTCCGTGCAGCCTGCATGATTTTACGGCCGACGCGGAAATCCTCATACGTCGCATACTGTACCGGCTTATTATCCAGCCCTACCAGGAGATACGTGTGCACCTTGCTGCCACTGGCACAATGAAATACACAGAGCGATGTATAATCTACGATATCAGGCCGCTCCTCAACAAATACCTTCAGGGCCTTTACATCCTCCTTGGGTACCCGCTGCAGGGCTTTCATCCTCTTATCGACGCCAATAACCAGCATGTCAAAGCTGCCGTTGCCGTTGCAAGTAATCATGTGTGTCCCCTCACTTCCAAACTCTTTTCATACAGTTCCAGTATATCAGAAAAGACTAAAAATGTCTCTTATTTTCTATATTGCCACCATCGGCACCCCGTACTACTGGCCGCCCTATCCACCATCCCCAGTCCAGACGGCCGCCGGACCCCTGGCTGGTAATTGATTCAGAGTATAGGTAATTCCCTCAATTACCATTTACATTTCGCAGAAAGTTACGTACCAATATTAGAACCAGTTATTGATGTCATTGGCCCAAGATATCCCGTTTCTATTGAAGCGCTCTTTTGGAGGTACGGTCAATAGCTGGTTCTTGTTTTATTGTTGAGTCTAAATTCTGATAAGTCTTCAAATTTCATACTAACGTAAGATACGAACCAATATAGAAGTATCTGGCTCAACAGAAAATGCATCAACTTTATTCCCTATTTTTGCCTTTTAGAATATAATTAAGTCAGAAAGAACATTTGATTTTGCAGATGCTGGCATACTGTCTTGTTCGTCCCCAACATTATTGTCGGACAAGACCGAAACTGAGCTGCCGTTGGGAGCAACTGTAGACTGATTGGCCTGGTCACTATAAATCAAATGTTCTTTTTTATTTCTAATTAAAAAAACATGGTCCTTTATGAATGACCACAATTAGTATGCTTCCAGCTATTAATAAAAAGAAAAGTATTTAATAGAAGTTTACGTAATCAAAATTATGAGTTATATTAAAAATATCTAGTTTATGGGATTTCACCTAAAAGATGGTGTTTATATGAGTACATTGGGAAGCAGAATAAAAAATTTGAGAATAGAAAAACGAATGACAGGCGATGAACTGGGAAAAGTTTTAGGGATATCAAAATCCACCATTTCTCTTTATGAGCATAATAAAAGTACTCCGGATGATAATATCAAAAAGAAAATATGTAGCTATTTTAACGTTTCTTTTGATTGGTTAATGGGTATATCTCCAATAAGAAGCGTTGGAATAAATCAAAATCCCGGGAAAGGCGTAAAGATACCCGTTTTAGGTTGCATAGCTACTGGCATTCCCATTGAAACCACAGAAGATATCCTAGATTATGAAGAAATTACTCCAGAACTTGCGGCAACTGGCAAATTTTTTGCATTAAAAATCCACGGTCGCTCAATGGAACCGCGGATGTTAGACGGAGACGTTGTAATTGTTAAACGCCAGGACGATGTAGAATCCGGAGATATTGCAATAATACTTGTAAATGGAAACGAAGCTACAGTAAAAAGAGTAAAGAAACAAACTGATGGAATTACACTTATTGCAACCAATACCAGCGTATATGAACCGCACTTTTATTCTAATAAGGAGATAAAAAAATTGCCCGTACAAATACTGGGCAAGGCAGTTGAACTTAGGGGTAAATTGTAAATACAGGAATTAACTATTATATGTCGATGAATAGGAAGTGACTGCCATGTTTATTCCATTTTGGCTTATAGGAATTTGCATTGTTATTTTTTTATATATTGTTATGCGGATGTCATCAAAAATTGATGATTTAAATCAAATAATAAATCATAAAAAAGGACAATTATTATTTTTACAAAATAAATTAAATCAAAAAAAAGAAGAATTTGATAAACATCTAGCAAGGGAAAAATCACTCTGGAAAAAAGAAAAAGAAATAATAATTCAATTTGAAAACTCTTCCATTTCGCAATTTCCCGTAATTGCTACTGTATTATCTGACTATAGGACAGCCAGAGATGAAGCCATAGAATATCATTTAAGAACTAAAAAAATACGAGCACCGAAAGCTGCTGAACAAGTAAAAGAGATAAGACACGAAAAAAGAGAATTGATGAAAGAACTATATGGATATAAATGGGAATTAAAGTATTTAAAAAATTTGATTCCTTGGATTGATGATATTGAAGACGATGTTATCATCACATCAGATCAAACATATAATCAAGTTGATAGGGCGGTAAATGACGAAGCAATACGTTGGTTATCTCCAGAAGAATATAATAAATTACCGGATGTTGAAAAATATCAAAGTGGTCCTATGTCAAGTTTGAGTACAAGTTAAATTGAGGTTTCTATCA
>NZ_QSFA01000039.1 GCF_003467125.1 Megasphaera sp. AM44-1BH | reverse complement strand
TGTGGTTACGCGATATTTATTTGTTCAAAAAGTTGTAAACTGCTGTTAACAAATTAAATGTAAGAAAAAAACGCATTTGGTATATAAAAGAGCCAACAGGTAACGCCGTTTGTTCCGCTGAATTTATCCCGTTGTATTCAGAGGATATAGATTTACCTTTTTTGAGTTTTGTAGTTTCAAGGGATTCATTTACGAAGTATTTAGAAGATTGTTCATCTGGCTCTTCAAATAGTCAGAAAAGAGTAACTCCAGATATAATAATAGGAGCTAAAGTGTTTTTACCATCAAAAGATGAGCAAAGAGAACTAGGCATTTATTTTCAAAAAATTAATAACCTTATTACCCTTCATCAGCGTAAGTGTGAGAAGTACAAAATGATTAAACAGGGCATGATGGAAGACCTGTTGACCGGCAAGGTACGATTGAAGTAAGGGGGCTTTTACCATGAGCATCGGTGATTCAGAGATAAAAACACAGAAGAAGGTTATTGACTTCTTTAAAGATCAAAATATTTTAAGATACCAGTATCTAGGGAATTTGAAGGATATTCAGAATAAAAACATAAAGGAAGATCGCCTGCGGCGGTATCTCCATCTGAAAGGTTATTCTGATAGGCTATGTAGTGAGGCAATTCATCAGTTGCAGCAGTCAGCTGGCAATTTAGCCCATGGTATTTACGATGCAAACAAAAAGGTATATTCCTTACTGAAATATGGAGCCAAGGTCTACGAAAGTCCGGAACAGCCACCTAAGACGGTTTATTTCATTGACGAAGACAATCCACTCAACAATGATTTTGCGATTGCGGAAGAAGTCACCGTAGTGGATCAAACAGAGAAAAGGCCGGATCTGGTTATCTACTTAAATGGCATCGCGGTTGCTGTTATTGAGCTGAAGCGGAGCAGCATTTCTGTGTCGGAAGGAATACGTCAAAATCTGACGAACCAGAAAAACTCATTTATTCAGAGTTTCTTTAGTACGATGCAATTCTGTATGGCTGGCAATGAGTCTGAAGGACTGCATTACGGTACGCTCAATACACCGGAAAAATTCTACATGGAATGGAAAGCTGACGGCTTTAAAGAACATCAGGAAGAGCGTAGCCCGATGGATGTCCGTATCAGTAATGCGTGTGCGGGAATCGATAATAAACTGCTCAAGCAGCTCTATGCCATGTTTGATAAAGAGCGTTTTATCGACCTTATGTTTAACTTTGTAGTTTTTGACAAGGGTGTCAAAAAGGTGTGCCGTTATAACCAGTATTACGGCATAAAGCGAGCACAGGTCAGACTGAACAATCTTCGGGCAGCAATTCATGATGCGGGACGTAATCCAGATGATCCATTGGGCGGAATCATCTGGCACACACAGGGTTCCGGGAAAACGCTGACCATGATCTGGTTGGCAAAATGGATTCTGTCGCATTGGGGAGAGATAAATCCGCGTGTTCTGATTGTGACTGATCGTGAGGAACTGGACGAACAGATCGAGAAAACATTCAATGGTGTGGATGAGAATATTGTCAGGACGATAAGCGGACAGGATTTGATTGCACGTCTGAATAAATACGATGACTCGCTGATGTGCTCCCTGGTGCATAAGTTTGGCAGACGCGGCGGCGAGGCAACGGAAAATGATTATGACAAATATATAGAAGAACTAAAAAGTTCCCTTCCACCAGATTTTGAGGCGAAGGGAAACATTGTCGTATTCGTTGATGAATGCCACAGAACGCAGTCGGGCAAACTTCATCTGGCAATGAAGACGATTATGCCGAATGCTATCTTTATCGGATTTACGGGCACGCCGCTCCTTAAAAAAGACAAGAAGCTCAGCATTGAAGTGTTCGGTACATATATTCACACATACAAGTACAACGAAGGCGTGGAGGACGGAGTCGTCCTTGATTTGAGATATGAGTACCGTGACGTGCCACAGGACTTGTCATCGCAGAATCGTGTGGATCAGTGGTTTGACGTTAAGACGCGTGGCCTTTCCCCGCGGGCAAAAGCAAAGCTCAAAGAGAAATGGGGAACGATGCAGAAGGTCTACAGTTCCCGTTCACGTCTTGAAAAAGTAGCATGGGACATTATACAGGACTTTAACATGAAGCCTCGCCTTATGGAGGGAAACGGGAATGCGATATTAGTAGCGGATTCTATTTCAACCGCCTGTAAGTACTATGAGATCTTTCAGCAAATGGGATTTAAGAAATGTGCTATCATTTCTTCCTATACTCCCAACAAGGGAGAACTTCGAACGGATACCGTTAGCGATGAGGACGACACGGATACCTTCCTAAAGTATGAGACTTATCTGAAAATGCTCGGACTCGATCCGGAGAACCTTCCAAAGACCGGCTCCATCTTATCTAAGGTTGAAAAATTTGAGAAGGAAGCCAAGCGTAAATTCGTTGAAGAACCGGCAAATATGAAACTGCTTATCGTTGTTGACAAGTTGCTCACAGGTTTTGATGCCCCACCTTGTACATATCTATATATTGATAAGAAGATGCAGGATCACGGATTGTTTCAGGCTATTTGCCGTGTGAATCGTCTGGACGATGACACAAAGGATTTCGGGTACATTGTTGATTACAAACAACTTTTTGGGAAGCTTCAGACCGCTATGAAGGATTACACTTCTGGCGCATTTGAAGGATATGATCCGGAGGATGTCAAAGGTCTTGTCAAGGATCGCCATGATGAAGCCATCCGTTATTTTGAGGAAGTATATGACGCTTTAGAGGAACTTTGCGAGGGCGTTGAAGAGCCACAGGAGGATCTTCAGTACGAGCATTATTTCTGTGGAGTTTCAGGGCAGTCGGAAGAAAGCGATGAGATTTATGCAAGGCTTCGTGAAAAGCTTTATAGGCTGGTAAGCAGTCTTGTACGTGCTTTTGCTGAGGCAAAACCTTATCTCGTAGACGATGTTTCATCCAACAAACTGAAGGAATATGACGAAAAAGTCACATTCTACATTGAACTGAAGAAAATGATTGGCAACGCCAGCGGCGATTTTCTTGATTTGAAAGCTTATGAGCCAGATATGCGGAAAATAATCGACAATTATCTAACGGCAACAGACGCTCAGAAGATTGGTGATTTTGATGACCTTACGTTACTTGATTTTGTGGTAAATCGGGGCGAAACACTTACAGGTGATGCTGATAGTGGACATAAAGAAGGTGCTGCCGAAGCGATTGAAAATAATATCCGTAGAAAAGTAATTGAGAAGGTTACCGTTAACCCGCGATACTACGCTAAAATGTCTGAAATCCTTGACAAACTGATTGAGGAACGAAAAAAAGGCGTACTTGACTATGCCGAGATGCTCGAGCGCTATATTAAGTTGGCAAAGGATGTTGACCATCCGGAGGAAAACGCGAAATACCCGGAAGGCATACGCGGCAGCAAGGCACTGATGGCTATTTACGACAACACCGGGGAGGACGAGAAACTTGCCCTGCGAATTCATCAGGCGGTTATGGATAATAAAATGGCGGATTTTCGCAACAATAAGGTTATTGTGAAAAGAATCAAGAAAGCACTATTTAAGATTTTTGGCGATGATGCGGAGGTAGAACGTGTCTATAAAATCATTGAGAAGCAGGAGGAATATTAATGCGGATTGTCATATCCGGGATACCGATTGATGTGCAAAAAAAGAATATAAAGAACATGCATCTGCAGGTCAAACCGCCGGATGGACATGTCGTTATTTCTGCGCCTAAATCTGTCGATGACAAAGCCATCGAGGCTTATGCAAGAACGCAAATTAGTTTTATCAAACGCTCTATTGCTAAATTCCAAGATCAGCCAAGAGCTTCAAAAAGGCAGTATGTTTCCGGCGAAACCATGTATATCTGGGGAAAGCCTTACTATCTCGTCTTTAAGCCGGACAGTCAGAAAAATAGTTTTACTATACAGAATCAAAACGTCATCCTTGCCATGAACAGTAAGAGTACCGTCAAACAGCGGGAATCCTATGTGCGGGAAGAGTATCGCAAGATGTTAAAATCGGCGATTGAAAAACGCTTGCCACTCTGGGAGGAAAAAACAGGACTGAAATGTGATTCTTGGCAGACGAAGTATATGATTACCAAATGGGGTGCCTGCAATACGGAAAAACGGAAGTTGTGGTTTAACCTTCAATTGGCTCAGAAGGCACCACAATGTCTCGATTATATTATCTTGCATGAGCTGACCCATTTGATTACCCGGAAACATAATGCGACATTTACAAGTTATCTCGACCGGTATATGCCGAAATGGCGTGAAATAAGAAAAACACTGAATGACAGCCGACTTGATTACTATGAAGCTCATGATGAAAGCCCGCTGCAAAAATTGATTAATCGAGTACGCTATGATGATATTAAGGATGCGGCCTTAGCCTACCTGCGCAATGCACAGGTAGGCACTGATGAAAGAATAGAAACTTCTGATGTTACCCTTGAAAACGTCACGCATATCATGCAGCAGGTTGATGGCATCATTGGTTTTGATGTTATTGTCTCTTGTGCTGTAGAAAGAAGCGCGACTACTAAAAGTTATTTCATAGAAAAATGGTTGAGAATTCATTGCCAGGTCACGATAGGCATTGAACTTGACGGTTTTCGCATCATCCGTATTGGGGACTGCGATTCGCTTGGAGAAGATGAGCCAGAAAAACTGTCTGGTGAATTGGTGCCTATTATTTCCAGAGATCAGTTTGATGAAGAAGCGGAAAAGTTTTTATTGCGATATTGTCCGGAAGCTCTACAACATCCTATGCGCGTACCTATTTATAATATAGCCGAAGATTTAATGGGGCTGACCATTATTGACAATGTAAATTTGTCTGATGAGTTGACCTATTTGGGTACGATTGTTTTTGACGATGGCAATATTTTTGATTCACATCGAAAACTTTTAATCCGTAATGCGAAACGAGGTACAGTTTATCTGGATCCCCGTGTTACCTATGAACGTTCTGTTGGTACACTGCGGACGACATTAGCTCATGAATGTTTTCATTGGTATCGCCATCAACCGTATCATGCTTTGATGAAGATGATTGGCGCCAGGGATTCGATTGGCCGAGCGATTCAATGTGAAATTAATGCTAAAACGACGAATTCAGCAAAATGGAAAGCTGTCGATTGGATGGAATGGCAGGCAAAAGGTATCGCACCAAAAATCCTAATGCCCGCAAAAACAGTAAGGGAAAAAGCCGATAGTTTGCTGTCTGCGTACGGTGGAGCAGCAGTCGCGAATGCAGAAGCATACGAATCTGTAATTGATACACTGAAATCTCTTTATGATGTATCGCGACATGCAGCAAAAGCTCGCTTAATTGAATTAGGGTATCCGAAGGCAGAAGGGGCTTATCCTTTTATTGATGGGCATTATCTTCATAGATATTCGTTTGATGATAATTGTCTTGCCAAGAACCAAACATTTATAATTTCATATGCGGATTTATTCAAGGCCTATAGCTTCGATAAGGTGTTTCGAAGATTATTAAACAAGCATCAGTTTTTATATATTGATGGGCATCTTGTTTTAAATCGCAAAAAATACATCACTTCTGATGTGAAAACTGGCAAGGCAACTCTTACAGAGTATGCGTTATCTCATATAGACGAATGCTGTCTTATCTTTACTAAGGGGTATAGTTATCAGTCTAAATATCAAGGCGTTCGCTATTATGTGCAGTTTATGCACAGTTTGCCTCTGCAAGAAGGCCAGGTTGAATATTATTTTGAGATGAATGCGCATAATCGCTCATTACTTCAACAAATTCAGGAGGGTAAACAACGTGCGCTAAAACTTAGGAGATATCCAGGGTCTTTCGCTGAAACTCTTGTAGCTTTACAGAAAGAAAGACATCTTTCAAATCAGCAGTTATCAGAAGCATCTTTGGTAGGAATAAAAACGATTCAACGAATCAGGAATGATGAAGATTATCAACCAACTGTGCAAACGGTGCTAGGGCTGTGTGTGGGATTGAAACTACCACCGCCTGACGCTAAGATGTTTTTTGAAAAGTCAGATTGTAAATTAAATGCGATGAAATATGAGGGATATGCATATGAATGTATACTTGCATCATGCAGTGAAAATTCCATTTTTGAAATTAATGAAATGCTTGAAAAGAGTGGGATAAAGCCTTTAGGCAGTGATCCAGAACTTTCATATTCAAACTATCAACGTAAGACTAAGTCTGGCTAAGAAATTTAAGGAGTGAGTAGTAAATGCGTGGCCTAAAAATCTATTTAGCAGATGGCACTTATAATGGTACCGTTACGATGAGCAGTGACTCATCAAAAATATCTGCCATTCGCGTAGCGAAAGAAAACATACAAGATTATGAAAACGAACTAGATGGGCCGGGCATTTACCTACTTCTTGTTGGTTCTGATGCAGTCTATGTTGGTCAAACAGGTTTGGATACGATTCAAAGAAGAATTATGAATGCCCATTCAGGTGATATTGATTCTTCATGGCACACTGTCTTAGGGTTTAAATTTACAGATTCTAATATCAGCAGTAACGAATTACAATTTATTGAAAATGCGATGTGTGAATATATCCATACGCATTTTAATAAGTGCCTGACAATGAGTCCTCAAAAAGCGAATTGTACGAAAACATTTCGGAAGCGTCACTATCATCTTAGCGGGGTACAGATACATACTTGTGAAAATTATATTCAGGATATCAACTTTTACATCAATATATTTCCGGATGGGATTTTTACTTCTGTTCACAATGAAGAAGCAGGTAGAGAAATTCTGTACCTCTCTGGGAAGAAGGTACAAGCTACTGCCTACAGGGATGGAGAAAAATTTATTGTACGCAAAGGTTCAAAATTTAGTCAAACAGAAACGCAGTCGTGCCCGAAGTCCATTCACAAACGGCGCCAGGCACTGATTGCGGAAGGTACGATTAAAGAGGAGCGCTTTACGAAAGACTATCCTTTCGACAGCCCGTCAATGGCAGCTGCCTGTGTAACCGGAGGATCTGCTAATGGACGGAAATTATGGCTGTATCCTGATGGACAGAGTATTAATGAAAAAGAAGGTCCTAAACACTAGGTGGAGACGATGGTCAATAGAGGATTTGTTGGAGTAATTTGAGGTTGAGACGGTTAGTTTCTTTTCTATATAAGAAGAAGCTTTTTTGACATGTTTCCTTGAACGGCGGTAGGAAAATTCAGCAAGATTAGAAGTGTAGACATGTTTCCGCGAATCCCCAAATGATATTTATTGTGGTGAGGCGGTGTAGTGACATCGATTTTAGGCCGTCGAGCCACATTGAGTCGGTGGCATTGATGACGAGAACGCATTGATTGTTTGTAGGGGCGTGTTCGTGGCACGCCCGCTAAAATTATCTTATCATTTTATTTAATAAAGGGAGAGAAAAATATGTCATCTCTTGGAAAAAGCATAAATTTATACTTGATGGATGGCTCTGCTTCTGAGAGATGGCAGGCAAACTTGTCGAATTGGAATGGCGTGGCGTATAAGATTCCACGTGGAAAATTAAAAGAATGTAATGACCTATCTGATCTTAAGGCCCCTGGAGTCTATTTTCTTTTCGGAAAAGATGATGAAACGGGGAAATCATTTATTTACGTCGGAGAGGCGGATAATGTAGAAAAACGTTTATTACAACCCCATTCTTTTGAAAATGATGGCAGTTATTGGACAGAAGTAGTTACTTTCGTTACACCGGATGGGACATTGGAAAAGGGACGAGTCAAGTACTTGGAACATCGATTTTATACGATAGCACAAAAAGCAAAACGATATGTCGTTAAAAATGGTAATACGCCGCCGAAATCGCCATTGTCTAAACCGGTACAAGACTCATTGGAGGAATTTATTATCAATGTAGAGCTGATTCTTCCAACTTTAGGTTATTCTGCTTTTGTGCCACTGCCGTCTGAAGTTGATAAGGAAGGAGATGAACCCCTTCTTTATTTTAGTAGAAATCTAGGGAAGAGTGGTAAAGGCATAGGGTGTATTACATCAGAAGGCTTCTGGGTATTAAAAGGCAGCTTTATTTATCCGAAACTTGCTTCTTATATTTCCCAGGGCATTAAGAGAGCACGTAAGGCGTATGCTGGAATCATTGATGCCAATGGGATTCTTCAAGACGATATCTGCTTTGGGAGTCCATCTTACGCAGCTATGTTTATTTGCGGCAAAAGTTCTAATGGGCTTATAGAATGGAAAAATAAACAGGGAATTTCACTTAAAGAACTAGATATAGCAGAAACTACAATCCCTAAAGTCCCATCTGCTATACAGCCGAAAATATCATCCAGCCTGAGCGAGAAAGCAAAAAATGACAATATTAAAAACATGTTGCATCTTGCTGGGAGAAAAGTAAAAGCTACTGCTTATATTTCTGATAATCAGTTTATTGTATGTAAAAACTCTGAATTCAGTACTACCGAAACCCCATCATGCCCTAAGTATGTCCATGAGCGTCGTCAAGAATTAATGGCTGAGGGGAAGGTGCAAGATGGGTACTTTATAGAAGATGTACCCTTTAGCAGTTCATCAACAGTAGCTGCCTGTGTAACCGGGGGTTCTGCCAATGGTCGAAAGATGTGGTTATATCAGGATGGTCAAAGTATTAAAGAAAAAGAAGAACATGACTAACCTTTAGAACAGTTGTTTTGTAAGAGGAGAACATTAGCGTTAAAATTGGACTGAAAGGAGCGTGATTTATAAATGAAGGAAAAGCTAATAAATGGACTGATGGTAGCTGTATTGAGTATACTATTTTCATTCGGAGGTATGACAGAAATAAGCTATGCAGCAGATATTTATGCTGGGTCTAGCGATGGTGTTGATTTTTACGTTAGAGATAAGTACGGTACGTATCCGAATGTATACTCCAAGGTAATTGTTCAGAATCAATCTGGAGGATATATTACTTGTTGGTTTCATTTTAATCTTAGGAATGGGACCTATTGGGTAGAAAATAGCAGTGGCAATGTATTAGGTAGTGGATACACGAATAGTGAGCCAATTGCTGAAAATATTAAAAATATAACTTGTGCTCATGGTCGCGGATGAATATGTGAGTGACTTTAAAGCTATGGTAAATAAAGTAAAGATCCAGACCACGACCAGCTGATGGGTGAAGATATGGAATCGTCTGTACATTACGCTGATGAAACTGGCTGTAAATACGATCGTAGAAGATGTAAAGTAGGAAATAGCCGGTACGGGACATTGAGAAGGATGTTCCATGCCGGCTTTTTTATGGGGTCTAGTCCAACTTTTGTGGTTGGGCTAGACCTTTTTTTGTGG
>NZ_QSFA01000038.1 GCF_003467125.1 Megasphaera sp. AM44-1BH | reverse complement strand
AAGTACTTGGGGGGAAGCCCCCTGGGAGGATAGGAAGCCGCTGATTATACGTAGGGGTATAGCTCAACTGGTAGAGTAGTGGTCTCCAAAACCATTGGTTGAGGGTTCGATTCCTTCTGCCCCTGCCAAAACACAGAGGGAGAGGAATCCAATGGAGGCCGATATCCCTCTACATGACTCGGTAGCTCAGCTGGATAGAGTGACTGACTACGAATCAGTAGGTCTAGGGTTCGAATCCCTACCGGGTCACCACAGGCAGCTCATGCATTTTGTATGAGCTGTTTTTTTTATAGGCCGTCATTTACAAGTATCCTTTTTTTATATACAATAGATACTTGAGTAATGTACCTTTATTTTTGCATTTTATAAGGAGTACTCTTATGAAAATTTCTGAACTTGGTGAATTTGGCTTTATTGATGCCATAAAAGAGGATACGTTATTTAATCCCGATCCGGTTGTCATCGGTATTGGCGACGATGGTGCCGTATATAAAACGTCTGAAGGTATGGAACAGGTTGCCGTTATTGATACCATGGTGGAAAATAGTCATTTCATCATTCATCGTACTGGTGACTGGTATGATGTCGGCTATAAAGCCGTGGCTTCCAATCTCAGTGATATTGCTGCCATGGGGGGCATTCCTACACATATTGTCCTGTCTACGGCGATTGCACCGGATATGGAAGTAGAAGGTCTCATTTCTTTATACGATGGCATTAAGGACATCTGTCGTACGTATCACGTCAATATCCTTGGAGGAGACACGGTCACTTCTAAAGAAGGCATGGTTATTACCGTAGCTGCGTTTGGGGAAATCGAAGCAGGAAAAGCTATACGCCGTAGTGGCGCGCGGCCTGGAGATATCGTGGCCGTTTCTCATACCATTGGCAATTCGAGTGGTGGTCTGGCTGCTCTTTTGCAAAACCACGACGGATATCCTCAATTGAAGCGCGCCCACCGTTTTCCCGTTCCTCAGGTTGAACTGGGACGGCTGCTGGTCAAATATAACTGTCACAGCCTGAATGATATCAGCGATGGCCTGGCCAGTGAAAGCAATGAAATTGCCAAGGCCAGCGGAGTACGACTGGTTCTGAAGAAAGATGCCATTCCTGTCAGCGATGAATTAACATCCTGGGCGGCTGAGTCGAAGACAAGTGTATGGAACTATGTCTTTAATGGCGGGGAAGATTATGAATTGATCTTTACCATGGAACCGGCAGATTTTCATTCGCTGCAGTCGGAATATTCTGATGTGACTAAAATCGGTGTCGTCCGTTCCGGAAATGGCGACGTACTTCTCGTAGATGGTGATACCGAATCGATTCTGGCCCCTACTGGCTGGACTCATTTTTAAGGAGGCTCTTATATGGATGTGGTAACACAGTCAGAGCAGGAAACAACCGGCCTGGGTATGGCAATCGGCTCCGTGTTGCAATCGGGTGATGTGCTGGCACTGCATGGCGATTTAGGTGCCGGCAAGACTCATTTTGTGCAAGGTATTGCCCGTGGGATGGGAATTGATGCGAATGTGCCCAGTCCGACGTTTACGATTTTAAACTATTATGAACATGATATTCCGTTACAGCATTTCGATTTTTATCGTCTTGAGGAAGAGTATGAACTGGATGATCTCGGCTTTGATGACTATCTGACTAGTGGAGTTACGGTTATAGAATGGTCAGAAAAATTTCCTGACCGTCTTCCGGACGATGCGTTACATATCACGATTCAGAAGACGAGTGCGACTGGCCGGATTTTCCATTTTGATTTTAGTGGGAGTCGTTGGTCCCAGGTAGAAAAAGAGGTACAGAAATATGCTATTAGCCATTGAAACGTCCAGCCTTGTATCCAGTGTGGCCCTACTGCATGAGGATTCTCTCCGTGCAGAGTTGACGATACAGGCAAAACTGACCCATTCGGAACAGCTCATGCCCCACATTGCTGATATGCTTCAGAAAGCATCTGTCAAGAAAAGTCAGATTGACGGAGTGGCTGTTTCGATAGGGCCCGGCTCTTTTACGGGTCTTCGTATCGGTCTGGCATCGGCCAAAGCCCTGTCCTTTGCATGGCAGGTACCGATTGCAGGAATTGAAACGCCCCGGGCATTAGCCTGGAATTTTATGGGCATGTCTTATCCGGTTTGTGTTCTTATTGACGCACAAAAGGGAAACGTATATGCTTCTACCTATCTCTGGCATGAATGGAATCTTGAGGAACAACGTCCGGTTACCGTTATGCCCGTGGCCGATGTCCTGACTGCCTGTAAGTCCTGTGGCGGGCCTGTTGTATTCTGCGGTGATGGGGCTATTCTGTATCAGAAACAGATACAGGACGCCAGTCCCATGTTTTATCTTGCACCGCCGACGATGCGTATCCCCCGGGCGGGAAGCCTGGCAATGGCGGCTAAAAGACGGCTGGATGCTGGCGATTGTGATGACTGCATGACCCTGACGCCGGCGTATAAACGGCGCAGTGAAGCCGAAGTATTATGGGAAAAACGGCATGGTGAAACGCTATGTCTATGATTGTACGGCCGGCTGTACGTCAGGATGCGGCCGGAATTTATGATATAGAAAAAGAATCGTTTTCTGTTCCCTGGTCCAGAGAAAGCATCAACCATGAACTGGAACATACCGAACTGACCCGGTATTATGTACTGGTCCGTGATGATGGATACATTGCCGGGTATGCCGGATTGTGGCGCGTTACCGATGAAGGCCAGATTACCAATATCGCACTGCGCAAAGATGCGCGGGGCAGAGGATATGGCGAGCTTCTCGTCCGGGTCATGATGGAAAATGCGTTTGAAGAAGGGTGCATGGATATTTTTCTGGAAGTACGCGTTTCCAATCTGCCGGCTCTGGGATTATATCGTAAACTGGGGTTTGAAGTTCTTTCCGTGCGGAAGGGATATTATTCTGAGCCCGTGGAAGATGCCTATGTCATGGGATGTCAGAAAGAAAAGTATAAATGGGCTGTAAAATAATAAAAAGGATGAACATATTATGTATACATTAGCATTGGAAACGAGCTGTGATGAAACATCGGCAGCCGTTATTCAGGATGGACGCCATATCTGCTCCAATATTATTTCCACGCAGGTGCCGATTCATCGCAAGTTCGGCGGCGTTGTACCAGAAATCGCTTCACGTCAGCACATTGAATACGTTATGCCAATCATAAAAGAAGCCCTGGACGAAGCCGGGGTCGATATGCACGATATTGATCACATCGGCGTCACCTATGGCCCGGGTCTGGTAGGTGCTCTCCTCGTGGGTGTCGCGGCTGCGAAGGCTCTCAGTTTTGCCCTCGATAAACCGTTAGTCGGCGTCAATCATATGGAAGGCCATATTTTTGCTAATTTTCTGAGTCATCCCGAACTGGAACCACCGTTTTTAGCTCTCGTCGTATCGGGCGGTCATACCCAGCTGGTCAAAATCAAGGGGTATAATTCCTTTGAATTGCTGGGACGGACACGGGATGATGCAGCAGGAGAAGCTTTCGATAAAATTGCCCGCGTCATGGGGTATCCCTATCCGGGAGGCCCTCAGATCGATGCCCTGGCAAAAAAAGGAAATCCTGATGCCATTACATTCCCTAAGGCATTGCATGAAAAGCATAATTTTGAATTTAGTTTCAGCGGCCTGAAGTCGGCCGTCCTCAATTACCTGCATACCCAGGAACAGCGTCATGCCGGTTATAGCCCGGAAGATGTTGCTGCCAGTTTTCAGAAAACCGTAGTGGAAACATTAGTAGAAAAGACGATGGATGCAGCCCGCTGGAGCGGTATGACGAACATTGCCGTAGCCGGAGGCGTGGCTGCCAACAGCGGTCTTGCCGCTGCGATGGAAGCTGCCTGCGCAAAGCGGCAGTATACGCTATACCGGCCGGAACCCATATTATGTACCGATAACGGGGCTATGATAGGCTGCAGGGCCTATTATATGGCCATAGATGGGCGGTTTGCCGATCTGACGTTGAATGCACGCCCTGCATTATCTATCACGACATGCTGAGGTGATGGAGATGTTGTCTCCCATAGAATCCATCTGCCAGAGTGCCAGTTCTTTGTCAGATGTCCAGATCCACATTTTAAAGAATAGTGAAAAATTGCTGCAGTTCGCCAGTGATTTATCTCATCGGAAAATCTATGTGTACGTTCCCGGACAGGAACAGGATACATTGGTCCTGGCAGCGCAGAGGCGCCCTTTCTTTCAGGGAACATCCAGTCTGGCAGAGCTGCCATCTTCGGGAGTTATCGTTACCCGGTATGATGAGCCGCTGGTGTGGCAGGTCCTGATGACGGGAAATCCGATAAAGGGAATGATAGAAACGAATTATGGTCAGATGGAGCCTATTTCCTGTTACCCCTTTGTCGATAATGGAGGACTCGCTATCGGCGTCATTTCCTTTGTCGGCCGGATCGAGAAGAGCCGGGATATATTAACAGAAACGGCCTTTCTGTCATTGCAGGTGCCGATAGAAGAGCCTATGAACCGGTTATATCAGCGGTTATCTCTGCAAGATGGCATCATTCTTATCGATGGCAATGGTACGATCCGATATGCTGATGATATGGCGGAGAGCATCATGCAGCTGCGGGGACGGTTCAGAAGCCTGCCGGGAGAAAATATTTACAGCAGCCAGCTTCATTTTGCCGGGGTCAAACAGGTCCTGGAAACCCGCCAGGGTTCTGTTGAAGATGTACAACACGGGAACAACGTGTTTACCAGGCGGATTATCCCTATTCTGAGACGGGGCCGTGTAGACCGTGTCATAGTGGTTATTACGGAACGGACAGAACTGTATCAAAAAGAAGAAGAACTGATGATTAAAACGTCCGTTATCAAGGAAATTCATCATCGGGTCAAGAATAATCTGCAGACCATTGCTGGTTTATTGCGCATGCAGCTGCGCCGTGTCCAGAGCGAGGAAGCAAAAGAAGCACTGAGTGAAAGCCTGAACCGGATTATCAGTATTTCTCTCGTTCATGAGACATTATCCCATCATGATGAAGAATACATCAATGTGTCCGATGTTGCAGAAAAGTTACTGTCTCTGGTATTGCATAGTCTGGTGAGCACAGAAAGCCATATCCGGTCTGTTTTTCACGGGCAGGAACTGATGCTGCCTTCTGATGCGGCAACATCGCTGTCGCTGGTCCTGAATGAATTGATTACCAATGCCGTGCTGCATGGGCTGGCAGGCCGCAAAGAAGGTGTCGTTACTCTGCAGATCGGCTGTCACGGGGAGACAGCCGGGATTGTGGTGGAAGATAATGGCTGCGGCATGCCGGAAACAATGACGAAGGACAAGCGCCATCATCTGGGATTGAAAATAATCAGTACACTGGTTGAAAAAGACCTGCACGGGACGATTACTTTTTTACGGGCAGATCCGGAGGGAACCCGGGCGGTCATTCATTTTCCAATAGAAAAAAGGGGAGATTAGAATGGGGTATCGTGTGGTTATCGGTGATGATGAATCGATTATCCGGATGGATCTGGCAGAAATGCTGGAGGATGCCGGACATGAAGTCGTAGGAGAAGCTTCTGATGGAGTGGAAGCACTGGATCTGGTCCGCAAGACGCGTCCGGATATCGTATTGCTTGACATTAAGATGCCCCGGTTGGATGGTATCCATGCAGCCCGGATGATGGCCCATGATCACCTGGCACCGGTATTGCTCCTGACGGCCTACAGCCAGCGCGATATCGTCGATAAGGCCAAGGATTCCGGTGTTCTGGGATATCTGGTTAAACCTGTATCGCCGACTAATTTATTCCCTGCTATGGAAATTGCCGTGTCGCAGTTTAAAAGGCAGCAGGAAATACATGCCCAGCTTGAACAGATGAACGAACAAATGGAAACGCGGAAAATCGTGGAACGGGCCAAAGGTCTCATCATGGATTTATACCATATTCCGGAAGAAGAAGCATACCGCCGCCTGCAGCAATATAGCATGAAAAAACGGACGACGCTGAAGCATGTTGCGGAAGCAGTCATTGCCAGTATGGCGAAAAAGAATAATCAGAGATAATGGAGGATGCCAGACAGAGTTTCTGCCTGGCATTTTTGTCTGATTAAAAAAAACTATTGACTTTTTTACCTTTACTGAGTAATATATATATTGTAGTTAGCACTCAGATATAGTGAGTGCTAATAAGGAACATGATATGAAATGTTAGGAGGAATATACAATGTTAAAACCTTTAGGAGATCGCGTTGTCATCCGCGTATTGGAACAGGAAGAAAAAACAGTTGGCGGGATTTATCTGCCGGATACAGCTAAAGAAAAACCGTGCGAAGGCGAAATTATTGCAGCCGGCCCGGGTAAACTTCAGGAAGATGGTTCCCGCGTTGCATTGGATGTCAAAGCAGGCGACAAAGTTATTTTCTCTAAATATGCAGGCACAGAAGTCAAATATGAAGGAGAAAAATATTTAATCGTCAGCGAACGCGATATTCTGGCAATTATGTAATAAACGGCCTGTAACGGTCATCATTATTGAATATATACTATAATACAGGAGAGTGTTTAACATGGCTAAACAGATTTTGTTCAACGAAGATGCACGCCGTGCTTTAGGCAAAGGCGTTGACGCATTGGCTAATGCAGTAAAAGTAACATTGGGGCCAAAAGGCCGTAATGTAGTCCTTGATAAAAAATTTGGCGCACCGACTATCACTAACGATGGTGTTACTATCGCCCGTGACATCGAACTGGAAGATCCGTTCGAAAATATGGGTGCCCAGCTGGTAAAAGAAGTAGCAACGAAAACGAACGACGTAGCCGGTGATGGCACGACAACAGCTACGCTGCTGGCCCAGGCTATGATCCAGGAAGGCATGCGCAATGTTGCTGCCGGTGCTAATCCGATGATCCTCAAACGCGGTATTGAAAAAGCCGTAGCAAAACTCGTCGAAGAAATCAAGAACCGTTCCATCGCCGTTTCTGACAAAGCAGCTATTGCCCAGGTCGCTTCTATTTCTGCAGGCGATGAAGAAGTCGGCAAATTAATTGCTGAAGCTATGGAAAAAGTTGGCAAAGACGGCGTTATTACCGTTGAAGAATCCAAGACGATGGGCACTCAGCTGTCTGTTGTAGAAGGCATGCAGTTTGACCGCGGCTATATTTCTCCGTACATGGCAACGGATGCAGAAAAAATGGAAGCCGTTATGAGCGAACCGTACATCCTCATTACGGACCGCAAGATTGCTTCTATCCAGGAAATGCTGCCGGTTCTTGAAAAAGTTGTACAGGCTGGCAAAGAACTTCTCATCATTGCTGAAGATGTCGAAGGCGAAGCTCTGGCAACACTCGTTGTCAACAAACTGCGTGGCACGTTCAAAGCCGTTGCTGTTAAAGCTCCGGGATTTGGTGACCGCCGCAAAGCTATGCTCCAGGATATTGCCGTACTCACCGGTGCTAACGTCATTTCGGAAGATGTAGGACGCAAACTGGACAGCATTACGATGGAAGATCTTGGCACGGCTCGCCAGGTACGTGTTACGAAAGATGAAACGACTATCGTAGAAGGCCACGGTGATCCGCAGGCTATCAAAGACCGCATTGCCCAGATCAAGGCCCAGATTGCCGAAACCACATCTGACTTTGATAAAGAAAAACTGCAGGAACGCCTGGCTAAGATGTCCGGCGGTGTGGCTGTCATCGAAGTCGGTGCTGCTACGGAAGTTGAATTGAAAGATAAGAAACTGCGTCTGGAAGATGCACTGAATGCTACCCGCGCAGCTGTTGAAGAAGGTATCGTAGCCGGCGGCGGCACTACATTTATCGATATTCTTCCGGCTCTTGATGAATTCCATGAAGAAGGAGACGTTCAGACCGGTATTAATCTGGTAAAACGTGCTATCGAAGAACCGGTACGCCAGATTGCTGCTAACGCAGGTCTGGAAGGATCCGTTATCGTGGCAAAGGTTAAAGCTGCCAAAGACGGCGTAGGCTTTAATGCACTGAAAGAAGAATACGTCGATATGGTTCAGGCTGGTATCGTGGATCCTGCCAAGGTTACACGTACGGCATTACAGAACGCTGCTTCTATTGCCGCTCTGGTCCTGACAACGGAAACGCTGGTTGCTGATAAACCGGAACCGGCTCAGGCTGGTCCTGCTGTTCCTCCGGCAGGCATGGGCGGAATGCCCGGCATGATGTAAGAGTAAGCCGGAACGGTTTTTCTCCATCAGGCAACGTGTAAGATAAACGTAATAGGACATCCCCGTGATTTCAAGTCACGGGGATGTTTTTTTTGACTAAATTATGTTTTTGGGTTATGATAAATGAGCTATAAAATTCTAAATTAGTATAAGGAGTAGCGAATGACTGGTACAATACCTCTAAAACAGATGCTTCCATTAGTGGGATTGACGATTTCAGCATTTATTTTCAATACATCTGAATTTATGCCTATTGGTTTATTGATAGATATTTCCCGGTCTTTTTCTATGACTGAAGCACAAACCGGCACGATGATAACCGTTTATGCCTGGGTCGTAGCCGTATTATCCCTGCCTTTGATGCTGCTTACTTGTAATATAGAATCACGACGTCTTTTGCTGGGGACCGTGGCATTATTTCTGGCCGGACAGATTGGTTCCGGTCTGGCTGTCTCTTTCTGGATGCTGATGCTGGCCCGTGTCAGTGTTGCCTGTGCCCATGCTGTTTTCTGGTCCATAGCGGCGCCGATTGCCGTCCGGCTGGTATCGAAAGAACACCGGTCTCTGGCTCTGAGTATGATTATTACGGGTACATCGATTGCCATGATTGCCGGATTGCCTATGGGACGGGCTATCGGCTTGTATGTAGGCTGGCGTATAACCTTTTTATGTCTGGCAGGTATTTCCCTCCTGTCTATTTTATATCTGTTTATCGTATTTCCCTGCTTAAAACAAAATCAGCCTTTTTATATTTCTGATCTGCCGCATATGCTGAAAAATCGTATACTCCTGGCGATTTATATCATTACGGTATTATTTTCCACATCCTATTATACGGTGTATAGTTATATTGAACCATTTATGCAGCAGATAGCCCATATGAGCGATACGTGGATTACGTTGATTCTGACTGTTTTTGGAGTTAGCGGATTGTTAGGAAGTATTATTTTTTCACACTTTTATAATCAGTTCCGGTTTGTACTCATCCGCCTGAGCCTGATTTGCCTGGCAGGATTATTTTTCCTGCTGGGTCTGGCTTCACAAGATACGAGGATGATTATTTTCGTTTGTGTGTTGCTGGGAATTACGGCGACGGTTTTTAATGTGACGTTTCAGGCTGAACTGATTCAATGTGTCCCGGCCGGGGCAGCTGCCGTAGCCATGTCGATTTTTTCCGGTATTTTCAATCTGGGAATCGGCAGTGGAACCTGGATAGGAGGAAAAACAGTTGATGCGGGATTACTAGGTGATATCGGATATGCAGGAGGATGTATTGCTGCCATAGCAGCTTTGTATTGTTTGATTGTCTTTATTCCAGGTCTGAAAAGAAAAATGGAATAAAGTAGATAAAAAGTGAAAAAAGTACTTGCTTTTTTCTTCATAACCTAGTATAATCTTTATTGTTCGATACAGAACACATGAGACATTCCTCAATAGCTCAGTCGGTAGAGCAATCGGCTGTTAACCGATTTGTCGTAGGTTCGAGTCCTACTTGAGGAGCCATGGCCCCTTGGTCAAGTGGTTAAGACACCGCCCTTTCACGGCGTGAACGTGGGTTCAAATCCCGCAGGGGTCACCATTTTTTTGGGCGATTAGCTCAGCTGGGAGAGCGCCTGCCTTACAAGCAGGATGTCAGCGGTTCAAGCCCGTTATCGCCCACCAGGCTACAGCACATCCGGAAGGATGTGCTGTTTTGCTTTATATGCAGATAGGATGAACCGCTACGCGGTACTGCCGAAACGGGGCAGAAAGGCATGCAGTGCAGTTTGGTGTACAATATAACCGGGTTTCGGCATAGGCG
>NZ_QSFA01000037.1 GCF_003467125.1 Megasphaera sp. AM44-1BH | reverse complement strand
TGGTTTTGTATAACGGTGCTTCATTGTCTTTCCCAATCTGATATAATACTACTAAGAAACGTATTGTCAGGGGTCGGTGCTTATGAGAAAATTACTGCCAACAAAGATTTCTATACCTGCCGTGGATGATATCATCATTCCGCGGCCCCGATTCAATCAAAAACTAGATGCCATAAAATCATGCCCGGTGACAGTCATTACTGCAGGAGCCGGATATGGGAAGACAACGGCTATGATACAGTATTGGAGGGGAAAACCGGAAACTCCCTGCTGGTATTGTCTGGGACCAGAAGATGATACCTTGTATATTTTTGCTATTTATCTGGCGGGAAGTCTGGATATGTTCTATCCTGGACTTAGCGAATGGTTTTGCCAACGGCTGGCAACAGAAAAAAAGATTGACTGGAGGTTTGTACTGTTTTTATTTTTATCCGGATTGAATACCTGTCAGACAGGAATACACCTGTATATCTGGTAATTGATGACTGGCAATATATTCATGATGCCGGTGTAGTAACTTTTTTTGATCGGCTGCTGGCTAATTTACCGGATTCGCTGCACATCATGCTGCTTTCACGGGAATATGTCAATCTGCCGGTTTTGGAACGGATGAGACTGCGTGGAAAGGCAAAAGACCTGTTTCCGACGGATTTATTATTTTCTCCAGATGAAATAGAAACATTATTCCAAAAAGCGCAATTGACGCATCTGGATGATAAAGATATTCAGGTTATATTAAAAAAAACGGAAGGATGGGCTATCGTCATTAAGATGCTGGCAGCACAATGGCGTGAAGATGCCGGACAATATGAAACGTATTTGCAAAAAAAGTCACTGAATCTGCAGCGTTTTTTTGAATATCTGAGTTATGATTTTTTTAACCGGCAGTCAGTGGAATTACAGGATTTTATGCTTAAAACATCTCTGGTAGAGTATTTTGATCTGGATTTCTGCCAGAATATTATACGGTCTGGTTCAGAACTGAAGATGTTGCACGTTATTTCTCAAAAAGGACTTCTTGCCAGACAATCTGCACATGGAGTATATCAATATCATTCTCTGTTCCGCGATTTTTTACAGCAGAAAGCGGAAGAGGAGTTGTCAGATAAACAAGAGCTATATCAGGCGTTCATTCAATACTATTTGAAAAAAAATAATTATGAATGGGCATTACATTTTTGCAGCCTCTGTCAGGATTGGAAAAGAGCATCGGATATCCTTTCCCAGGTAGGGCGGCATTGGATAGTATCAGGCCGGCAAAGACTATTTCAACATTATATCCAGAAAGTTCCTGTTTCATACCGGAAGAATCCCCGGATATTTATTTCACTCGGTGATATGGCACGATTGGCTGGCGAGTATGAGAAGGCTGTCTACTGGTATCAGCAATCAGGCTATTTGTTTGCTGCTGAGAAGGACGCTGTAGGAGAAAGTGAAAGCTATCGTGGTTTGGGAGAAATTTATCTGGATATTATTCAACCTGTCGAAGCTTTGCGATATCTGCATCAGGCTTATAAAGCTTTGCCAGAAGGACAGGAAGAGAAAAAAGGAGAACTCTTGTATCTCATGAGTGAAAACATGATTAACCATGGAAATTCACGCCAAGCAGAGCGATATCTGGCTTTGCGGCATAGAGTTGTTCCTTTTGATCATGGCGACAGAAATAATTTACAGGCTCGTATATGGTTGCGAACAGGGAAAATCAGGAATGTCTGCCAGCTTCTGCAAAAAGAAAATCTGGACCGCTTTGATCGCATGCCCTTGTCTTTCCGGGACAGCTCACTGATTTTATCATTGTGTTATTCTATTCAGGGAGATATGGATCAGGCACTGCAGTATGCCAATAAAGGCATTCAGTATGCGCAGGCTATTCATTCCCAGTTCATTGCTGTGATTGGCTATGTCCGTATGGGGCATGCGTTATTGCTTGACTATCGTCATAATAAAGAAATTTGCCGACAGAAATATGAAAAAGCATTGGCACTGGCTGATACCCTGTCCATTGAACGGAGTAAAACGGAAATATATTGGGGACAGAGTCTGATGGCAGCACTGGATGGCAAGTGGCTGGAAGCGGAACGAATCGGACAGCATGCCTTGTCTATTACGCAGAAGGGGAAAGATGCCTGGTTTGCTGCTATTTTGTATCTGACACTGGGGATGGGAGCCGTCTTTTGCAATCAGGCAAGAGAAGGGCTGCCTTATTTGAAAAAAGCGTTATCGCTATATCAAAAATGCAGAGATACACTGGGTCAGACGGCCTGCTTCTTGTATTTTAGCCATTGCTATCAGCAACTGGGACTCCCAAAATTATTTTTGCAATCATATCAGCAGTTTTTACAATATAGCCACAGATATTCATATGAATTTTTGTTAGAGAAACCATCTATTTTGGGGAATCTGGGTCCCGTGACCTGCGAGACGCTCCGGCAATATTATCAAGCCCTGCAATCTGTGATGGAAAATGAGGAGTCTGTCAATTCTGTCGTTACTACATTTGGAGGCTTAGCCATTACGTCCCGGGGCCGGCAGATTTTATCGGAGGATTGGACGCGTAAAGCGGCTAAGATGCTTTTTTTACTACTGATTTCCTTTTATGATCAGCCTATGAACAGGGAGTCGCTCATGACTTTGCTGTGGCCTGACGCAGATAGCCGGACTAGTCGTAATAATTTCAAAGTAACCTTGAATTGTCTCCTTAACATTCTGGACCCGGAAAGAATGCCCAGGACATCAGGAACTTTCATCCATAAAGAACGTACCAGTTTGCAATTTTCAACATCCGAAGAGTGCTATCTTGATGTTCGCGATTTCGAACAATCTGTAACACGTGGCAGAGTGCTTTTGGCGCATCATACGGCTGAAGGGCAGGCTCTGCTTCAAAAAGGGCTTGCACTGTATAAGGGCGACTATCTGTGTGGGGAAGTCCTGAATGAGCCACTGTTGCAGAAGAGAGACCGGCTGAAATTACTGGCCCTTAATGGAGGAACAGAGCTGGCCAATTCCTACGTGAATCAGAAGAAGTATCGACAATCCATAATATGGGCAGAGTGGATATTGGCAATCGATCCCTGCTGGGAAGAAGCATATCGCATTTTACTGATCAGTTATGGTATTCAGAAAGATATTGCGATGGTAAAGCAATGGTATCGGCGGTGTTGCCAGGTTTTGAATCGGGAACTATGTATGCCTGTATCAGAACAGACAGAAGAGCTTTACCGTTATTTTACGCAGTAACAGCGTCGTCTTACTTGGTAGAACCAATGAGAATAAAGAGTGGGAGAACCCCTTTCATTATATTATTCATAGACAATGAAAAGGCTCTGGCCTATAATGGAATTGTAGTTATTTTAATTAATAGGAGCTTATGTCATGGAACCTGTGAAACGTGCGGATCATTATAACCGCAATCTGGAATGTCCTTCCTGTGGAAAGAAGAGCCGGTTTAAAATCTGGGATCGCATACAGATAGACAAAAATCCCGGACTTCGGGAAAAAGTACGGGATTTGTCTCTCTTTCGCTTTCAATGTCCTAAATGCGGACATGAAACGTATCTCGATTATGATTTTTTGTATATTCAGAGCGATTTGCGTCTGGTCATTTATTACGCTCCTGGCGGTGGGGATGTGACAGACATGCATCAGTCACTGCAAAAACCGGAATATGAATTCATGAAGGCGTTCCGTTATCGTCTCATACGCCAGCGTACGCAGTTATTGGAAAAACTGGCTATTTTTGATGCAGGATATGATGACAGGCTGATAGAAATCATGAAAGTAATGGTTCAATCATTCCTGGCAGCTCAGGCCAGCCCGATTCATGCCGGCCTGATTGAATTCACTCACGGCGAATCTGGTGATGCGTTTCATTTTGCCGATCCGGAACTGCAGAAATCAGGCATGCTCCCGTTTAATGATTCCATGCGCCAGACCTATCAGGCACTGGGACGGGATCTGGCAGGTGCTCTGCCGCCAGATGATACGCTGGAAATTACACCTCACTGGGCTGTTTCCTTTGTAAAAGATCATCAGGATTTGTTTGCCTGACGGCTCATATAGTCTTTGATATCCTTCAGCGTAATGAAGGGAAGATGATACATATCTGCCAGATGCCATAATTGAGGCGTACGCATCATGGTACCGTCTTCGGCCATGATTTCGCAGCATAATCCAGCTTCTTTCAGGCCGGCAAGACGCATGAGATCTACCGTAGCCTCGGTATGTCCGCCGCGGGTAAAGAGGCCGCCTTCTTTGGCGATGAGGGGAAACATATGACCAGGACGACGGAAATCCGCCGGACGGGAAGCATCATCTGTCAACATCCGTGCCGTGTAGGCCCGTTCTACTGCGGAAATGCCTGTTGTCGTTTCTACGTGGTCTATGGATACGGTAAATGCTGTTTCATGGTTGTCTGTATTCTGAGCTACCATGGGTGGCAGTGAGAGTTTTTCTGCAAAGTAAGAACTGATGGGAAGGCAGATAAGGCCTTTGCCATGTGTTGCCATGAAGTTCATGTTTTCTGTTGTGCAGTACTGGGCGGCGCATATAAAGTCTCCTTCATTTTCTCTGTCCGGATCGTCAGTAGCGATGATGATCCGGCCCTGGCGCAAAGCGTCCAGCGCTTCGTCGATAGTGTTGTACGTTCGTTTGATTGTCATAATGCATGCCTCCGTATAAGGGTATTTGGGATTGTCTTCAGCAAAAAAATAACCCTGACCATCTGGTCAGGGCATGCAGGCACAGCATCAGACAGACTGCAGACGCAGCCTGAGATTGCCTTCTTCCATCCAGACTATACGGTCGGTTTTGGAATTGCACCAAATCATGCGCCGGAGCGCTAGCGGACTATACCGCCGGTCGGGAATTACACCCTGCCCTGAAGACATTTTTATTATACCATTAATTTTACGCATTGCAACTATGTGGCAGGGGAAATTCAACCTGTCTGTTTTCAAAATATACCGTTTGGGACCGTGATAGAAAACGCATGCAGTCCCGGAAGCTGCATGGAACGAACAGGAGGAAAGGTATGAATATTGTTCATTATATTAAAGCAAAAAGTTTGGAGGAGGCCTGGCAGCTGAATCAGAAACGGTCAGCTGTTATCCTCGGCGGCTGCTGCTGGCTGCGTATGTCACCAAGGCGTACGCTGGCAACGGCTATTGATCTGACCGGACTGGGACTGGATGAAATCCACGAGACCGAAGAGGCATTCTATATCGGCGCAATGGTACCGCTGCGCCAGCTGGAAACGTCGGATTCTCTGGAAGTCTTTACTCAGGGGGCCATGAAAGAATCGTTACGGCATATTGTGGGGACACAGTTCCGTAATCTGGCGACGGTGGGTGGCAGTATCTGGGGCCGGTTCGGTTTTTCTGATGTACTGACGTTATTTCTGGCTCTGGATGCAGAAGTAGATTTATATAAAGGCGGCCGGGTCCCTCTGTCTGTTTTTGCGGAACAAAAAGCGGACACGGATATTTTAAAGGGAGTATATCTCCCCAAAAAGAAACGGCAGACGGCATATGCTTCGTTGCGGCTGAACGCGACAGATTTTCCTGTCCTGGCCTGTGCCGTATCTCGTACGGCAGATGGCGTGTCCTGCAGTGTAGGTGCACGGCCCATGCGAGCGCAGGTACGATGTCTGCCGGCTGGTACGGGGATGACTCCCGATGACGCGGACCGGGCAGCCAAGGAAGTTGCTGACTCACTGTCCTTTGAGGATAATATGAGGGCCAGCCGGGTATACCGGCATGATATGGCAACGGTCCTGTGCAGGCGGTTATTCTTACAGACGGCAGGGGAGGGACGGAAATGAAAATTCAGTACTGGCTCAATGGCAAGGTAGAAAACGATGAGATCGCACCGGGGCAGATGCTGTATGATTTATTGCGTAAAAAAGGATGTTACAGTGTAAAGTGCGGTTGTGAAACGACAGCCTGCGGATTGTGTACGGTATGGCTGGAGGAAAAACCAGTATTATCCTGTGCCGTTCTGGCTGCCCGCATTGACGGAAAGCATGTCACGACGTTGGAAGGATTGCAGGGTGAGGCACAGAAATTTGCCCGATATATGGGACAGGAAGGCAGCGACCAGTGTGGGTTCTGTAATCCTGGTTTTGTCATGAATGTGCTGGCTATGGTCAGAGAACTGGGTAATCCGACAGAAGAAGAAATCAAAGAATATCTGGCAGGCAATCTCTGCCGGTGTACGGGGTATGTCAGTCATATGCGGGTCCTGAAGCAATATCTGACGGAAAAGGGAAAGGGGATGCGTTTATGAGAGAAATCAACCGGGTAGTTATGAAAAAAGATGCCTTGCAGCTGGTGACAGGTAAGCCGGCTTACACGGAGGATCTGGCACCGGAAGGCTGTCTTATCGTCAAAGCCCTGCGCAGCCCCCATGCAAGAGCCGTCGTACGCCATGTTGATACCAAAGCGGCTTTGGCTGTTCCCGGGATTGAATGTGTCCTGACAGCAGAAGATGTCCCCAAGACGCGGTTTACTATTGCTGGTCAGACCTATCCGGAGCTGAGTCCCTATGACCGGCTTATTCTGGATACACAGATCCGCTATGTCGGAGACCCGGTGGCTCTCGTAGCCGGCCGTGATGCGGCATGTGTAGATAAGGCTATGCGCATGATCAAGGTGGAATATGACGTACAGGAACCTCTCCTGGATTTCCATCAGGCTGTAGATAATCCTATTATTGTACATCCCGAAGAGGACTGGAACCCCCGCGTCCCCGTTGGTGGTGATAATAAACGGAATATTATTGCCCAGGCAGAAGAAGATTGGGGCGATGTCGATGCTGCGTTCCAGAAGGCCGATGTGGTGATTGACCGGACATACCATACGAAACAAGTACAGCAGTCTATGATGGAAACGTTCCGGGCGTATACATACCTGGATGAATTTGGACGTCTGGTCATTGTCAGTTCGACACAGGTCCCGTTCCATGTACGGCGCATTGTCGCGACGGCACTGGAAATTCCTAAATCGAAAATCCGGGTCATCAAGCCACGGATCGGAGGAGGATTTGGCGCCAAGCAGACAGTCGTCATGGAATGTTATCCCGCTCTGATTACGCTGCGTACGGGAAAACGGGCGTATATGGTCTATACGCGGGAAGAAGCGATGACAGTATCTTCTCCACGGCACGAAGCCGATGTCCATGTACGATTGGGAGCTTCCCGCGATGGCATGATTCAGGTCATTTCTGTCGAATCACTCTGGAATGGCGGAGCATATGGGGATCACAGCCCGACGACGGTTACCCTGTCGGGGCATAAATCTATCCCTTTGTATAATCGTTTTTCTGCGTTCCGTTTTCGGTATACCGCTGTGTATACCAATACGATTGCTGCCGGAGCCTATCGTGGTTACGGTGCTACCCAGGGGATTTTTGCCCTGGAATCGGCTGTGAATGAATTAGCAGACACACTGCACATGGACCCGGGAGCACTGAGACTTCAGAACATCGTACAGCAGGGCGAGACGATGCCGGCGTATTTTAACGAAACGGCGCTGAGCTGCAATCTGGGAGAATGTCTGAAACGGGTGCAGTCAATGATTGACTGGGAACATGTATACCCACGCCAGGTGCTCCCAAATGGCAAAATCCGTGCAGCCGGCCTGGCCCTGGCTATGCAGGGATCAAGTATTTCCAACGTGGATGTAGCTTCGGCGACGATAAAAGTGAATGATGATGGATTTTATACCTTATCTATCGGAGCCACGGACATGGGGACGGGTTGTGATACCATCTTGGCGCAGATTGCAGCAGAATGTCTGGATTGTTCTGTTGATGAAATTGTCACCCGCGGCGTGGATACGGATACGTCGCCATATGATAGTGGTTCCTATGCATCCTCGACGACCTATCTGACAGGGATGGCCGTGGTAAAGACATGCCGGTCGCTGATAGAAAAGATGAAGGAAAAAGCGGCCCGTATGCTGGAGCACGCTGATGCTTCGGAACTGGAATTTACCGGAGATGCTGTGGTGGATCCAGCCAGTGGCCGCAAGGTGACGCGGCAGGAACTGGGAAATGCGGCTATGATTACCAATGATATTGCCCTGGAAGCTACGGAAACTCACTATTCTCCTACGTCTCCGCCACCGTTTATGGCAGCTGTCGCAGTTGTCGATGTCGATCCGGAAACAGGACATATCGATCTGGTGGATTACGCGGCTGTTGTCGATTGTGGGACCGTCATCAATCCTGCCCTGGCCAGAGTGCAGACAGAAGGCGGCCTGGTGCAGGGAATTGGCATGACACTGATGGAAAATGTCCAATTTGACTCAAATGGCAGAATTCAGAATAATTCATTTATGCAATACCGGATTCCCGGTCGTATGGATATAGGCAGTATCCGCGTAGAATTTGCACCCAGTTACGAGCCAAATGGTCCGTTCGGAGCTAAATCCATTGGTGAAATTGTCATTAACACGCCGGCACCGGCTATTGCAGAGGCCGTGTATCAGGCAACGGGGTTGCGGTTTACGGAATTGCCGATTACGGCAGAGAAGGTATACATGGGCTTAAAGAGTAAAAAATAATTATGTCGTATGCTGGGCAGTCGTTGTCTCAGACAGTAGACTGCCCGCCTTTTATAAGGGACGGGATGTTTTATGGATGAACAGCTGCCATTGACAGGTGTAAAAATAATTGACTTATCGACCTATGCTGCCGTGCCTGCTGCGGCACGGATACTGGCAGATTGGGGAGCCGATGTCATTAAAGTAGAGTCGTTGAAAGGAGATTCGTGGCGGCAATATGGTGAAATTGCCCAGGTTCCCTGTACGGAGGAGGAAAATCCCTGCTGGGATGTCAATAATAGCAACAAGCGGAGCATTTCTCTGAATCTCCGTACGGAAAAAGGAATGGAGATTTTGCATCGTCTCCTGGCTGATGCGGATGTGTTTATGACCAATTACCGGATGGCAGCTCTGCACGCTATGTCCCTTACCTGGGACGTACTGCACCAGACATATCCCCGCCTCATATGGGGACATCTGAGCGGGTATGGCAATAAGGGACCGGAAGCGGAAAGACCGGGGTTTGACATTGCGGCTTTCTGGGCCCGGAGCGGGCTTATGCAGGATTATGGACAGCCGGGTAATGCGCCTCTTACGCCATTTCATGCTTTTGGTGATATGACGACCGGATCGATTATGGCAGGAGGATTGTGCGCTGCGTTGTATAAACAATCGCGGACAGGCAGAGGAGATAAAGTCGAAATTTCTTTGCTGGGTACGGCTTCCTGGCTCATGGGAGTTCCCGCTGTTGCAGCGCAGAAGGTATATGGTAATGTCTATCCAAGAATGCGGAGCGAACAGCCAAGCCCCGTATGTATTCCTTATGAATGTGCTGATGGTGAATGGCTGGAATTGTGTATCATGGATTATGAACGGTACTATCCGTCGCTATGTCATATCCTCGGACTGGATGGGCTGATTGATGATGAACGGTTTAATACCTTTGGAGCGGTGCAGGGTCATTCTGGCGAATTTGTCAATCTGGTACAGCAGGCTTTCTTGAAAAGACCGCGGGCAGACTGGGGACCATTGTTAGCTGCTGCAGACATCGTCTACGATAATATCGGGCATTTCCGTGATATAACGGAAAATCAGCAGGCCTGGGCTAATGGGAATTTATATGAACGCCATTTTGATAATGGCCGGTCTGCTATACTGCCTAATACACCCGTTGCCTTTGAAGAAGCAAGGAAACAAGCTTCCCCGGCACCTCTTCTGGGAGAACATAGCCGGGAAATTTTACGGGAATATGGATATACGGACGAAGAAATTGAGGAATATATTGCAGGCGGCATTGTTAAGGTTCACACTGCAACGTAGGGGCCTTTACCAGTAAGGATTTTTACATAATCCATACATATTTTGTTGACTTTTATTGGATTTAATGGTAATATAAAAGAACCAGCTGATACGAGCGTGCGGAAAGAAAACAAAATAGAATCCCTTTAGAGGGGTTGTTTTGTGTGCCTTTTGCTGTCAGATGATTTTAAAGTAAAAATAAAACTTGACAGACGCAGCAACAGATGGTAGAATACAATAGTTGTCAGATGGAGATACACAAAATAACCAAACGTCTCTATCCACAAGACAAAAAATAAAAAAAGAGCTTGACAAACTTCTTTGAGTTTGTTAAGATATACAAGT
>NZ_QSFA01000036.1 GCF_003467125.1 Megasphaera sp. AM44-1BH | reverse complement strand
ACCTTTGATGATGTCATCGACCTGTATCATTCCCTGCGCATCCCGTACCGCCGCAAGGCCGTATGGCTCCTGAACGATTCCACTATCAAGGCCCTGCGTAAGGTCAAGGACAACAACGGCAACTACATCTGGCAGCCGTCCGTCACGGCCGGGACGCCGGATACCATCCTGAACCGTCCCTGCTACTGCACATCCTTTGCTCCGGAACTGGCGGCCGGCAACCGTCCCATGCTCTTCGGCGATTTCAGCTACTATTGGATTGCCGACCGGGAATACCGCTCCTTCAAGCGGCTCAACGAACTGTATGCCGCCAACGGCCAGATTGGTTTCCTCGCAAGCCAGCGCGTCGATGGCATGCTGATGTTGAAGGAAGCGGTCAAGGCCCTGGAGATGAAGGCGAAGGGCTAAGCCATGCTGGTCAGCCTGGAAGAAGCCAGGGAATATCTACGGATTGATGAAGATGATACGTCCAATGATGACGTCATCCTGTCTTCCCTGGAAACGGCCCAGGCCTTGTGCCTGGACTTAGCCCGCTGCGAGGAAGCGGATGCCGAAGAGAATCCCGTCGTGTTTCATGAAGCCATCCTCTATGCCGCTGCCTTTTTGTATGAGCATCGGGAAGAAGCCGATTATTCCGGCCTGCTGAAGCGGCTGCGGTGGCTGCTGTTCGGGGTGCGGCGGAGCTGTTTTTGAAAGGGGGATGCCCATGAAGACCGGGCTTTTGAACAAACGGATTGAAATCCTGGGGAAGCAGGCGGCAATGGATGCGTACGGCTTCGACACCCAGACCGACGTCGTGGTGTACCGCTGCTGGGCATCCATCGAGCCTGCCCGGGGCAAAGTGTTCTATGAGATGGAACGCAAGGCGGACACGGAGTACAGCAAAATCACCATCCGCTGGCGTCCTGGCGTTACCCACGACATGAAGGTGAAGTACCAGAATCACCTGTACGATATCGATACCATCGTGGACCCGTACATGCGCCACGAAGCCCTGGAACTGTACTGCACGGAAGAAGTGAGGGGGACGGACAATGAGCGGAAATGACTTTGAGGTCAAAGGATTGGATGACCTTTCGGAAAAACTGCTTTCTATCATTGAAGAGTTTCCCGGCACTGCTGAAAAGGGCCTAGTGACGATTGGCAACAAGCTCAGGAAGGAATGCGTGAAGAACACGCCGGAAGGCAGCACGGGCAAGCTGAAGAAAGGCTGGAAGCACAAGGTGGAAGGCTATAACGGTTCGGAGCTGACCTATGAACTGGTCAATCGGCACCCGGTCCATCACCTGCTCAATAACGGCCATGTCAAGAAAACGCCGGGCGGCAGGACCGTTGGCTATTATGAAGGCCAGCATTATACGGAGAAATCCGTCAAAGCCTTCAAAGCCCGGGAATTGCAGCCAGGCCTGGAGAAACTGGCGAAAAAGCTCCTGAAGAAAGCAGGCGGCACATGATCCATGACATTGACATCCTGCAGGCCATACAGCAGAAGCTGAAGGAACGGTTCCCGTATCCCGTGTACCTGCAGGAAGTGAAGGAAGGGTTCTGTCCGCCAGCGTTTTTCCTGAAGACGATGACGGTGGCTTCGCCCCAGGGACGCAAGGAAGTGTACCGGGATACAGATATGTACATCACCTATATACCGCAGAAGCAGACGGCCAGTGTATCCATCTATGAAGTGCTGGCTGCTGCAGAAGACCTGTTCCGTGACGGGATTGCCGTCCAGGACAGGTTTTTTGCTGTCCGATCGATGAACGAGGAACTCATCGGGTCCGACAACGACGGCGGCCGGCTGACGCTGACCGTCCAGTACTACGATTCCGCCGATGAAACGGAAGCAGCCGAACGGATGAAAGTGCTGCATCAGCGGTATCGGGGAAAGGAGACAACGAAATATGAAAATGCCATCCATTAATGTCGTGTTCAAAGAAAAAGGCATCAGTGCCATCGAGCGCAGCGAGCGCGGCATTGTCCTCATGATCCTGAAGGAAGAAACACTGCCTTCGGTGACGGAAGTGACCCTGTACACGGCAGATGACATCCCCAAGGAACTGTCCGACAGCAACCGGGAGCAGCTAGAACTGGCGCTCCGGGGCTATGTGAACAGCCCGAAGAAGGTCATCGCCGAAATCATCAGCAGTGAAGCCGAGGACTATACGGATATCCTGAAGGTCATCGAGAACAAGCGCTTCGATTACCTGGTCATCCCGGACATCGGAACGTCGCACATCGATACCATCGCCACCTGGGTCAAGGGGATGCGTACCAATAAAGACAAGATGATCAAGGCCGTCCTGCCAGACTGTACGGCAGATACGGAAGGCGTCATCAACTTCGTCAACAAGACCATCCGCACGAAGAGCAAGACCTATACGACGGCCCAGTACTGCAGCCGCATTGCCGGCATCATCGCCGGGACGCCCATGACGATTTCCTGCACCTACGCACCGCTGCCGGAAGTCATCGGCTGCGATGTCTGGACGAAAGAGGAAATGGACACCATGGCCGGGGCAGGGAAGCTGTTCTTTTTCTTTGACGGCGAAAAGGTGAAACTGGCCCGGGGCATCAACTCCCTGGTGACCACCATCCAGGACAAGGGGACGAGTTTCCAGAAAATCAAACTCGTGGACCTGATGGATATGATGCACGATGATATCCGCACGACGGCCCAGGACCATTACCTCGGGAAGTACGCCAACAGCTATGCGAATCGCTGTCTCCTGGTGACGGCCATCCAGGGATATCTTGACCAGCTGGCCCAGGAAGGGCTGCTGGAACAGGACCAGAACACAGCCTATATCGATGTGGAATCCACGAAGATATGGCTGGAATCCAACGGAAAATACACCAAGGCGGAATTGGCAGACATGTCCGATATGGACATCAAGCTGGCCAATATCGGCAGCAATGTGTTCATCGCCGTCAAGGCATCGCTGCTGGATGCCATGGAAGACGTGACGATTACCATCAATATCTGAGGAGGTGAAGCCGGATGAACAGTATGGAAGCCAAACGGGTCATGAACGGCAAGTACGCCGATCTGTATATCGACGGCGACCTCATGGCCGAAGCAACGGCATTCAAGGCCGAGGTCACGCTGACCAAGGAAGAAGTAAAGATGCTCCGCCATGTGGGCAAGGGCTACAAGGTCACAGGCTACGACTGCAAAGGCCAGCTGAAGCTGCATAAGGTGTCGAGCTACATGATCCGGAAGATGAACGACAACATCAAGGCGGGCAGGCAGACTGTCGTGACTATCGTCTCCGTCCTGGATGACAAGGATGCTATCGGCAGCGAGCGCATCGTCATCAAGGATGCGACCTTTGACAGCCTGATTCTGGCCGACTGGGAAGTGGACAAGATGGGCGAGGAAAGCTACAGCTTCACCTTCTCGGATTGGGATTTACTGGATTTAGCATAAGGAGAACAAGCACATGAATATGGTAGACCGGCTGCTGAAAGCAGATGTAGTGAACAAGCTGGCCGAACGGCCTGAGAAGAAAGTGAAGATGGAACGGCTCTCGAAGCTGTTCGGGTTTGATTTTGTCATCACGCTCCGGGCCATCGATCCGGAACGCTATGCGGATATTCAGAAGATGGCCGTGGACTTCACCAACGGCAGTGCCGATAACATCGACATTTATCAGATGCAGACCCAGACGCTCCTGGCAGGGATTGCCGACCCAGACCTCAAGAACAAGGACCTGCTGGAAAAATTCGGGGCCGTACTCCCTGGCGACATCATCCGCAAGCTCTTCCTGGCAGGCGAAATCGCCGACCTCACGGCACAGATTACGGAACTCAACGGTTATACGACCCAGGAAAAGGCAGACAAAGCCGTAAAAAACTGATCCGGACCGATGGCGAAGTGCAGGCGATGTATCTCCTGTTCCGGGAGCATCACCTGCTGCCGTCAGCGGTCATGAAACTGGGATACGGTGAACGGCAGGTGCTGTATGCCTTCATCCACTATGAGATGGAAGAACGCAATAAAAAAGTATCTTCAGCATTATCGGATTAACTGCTGAAAATACGGCTATCTGGCATAAAGTCATAAGGTAGGCTCAATCCACTTAGATATTTCATAGACGAAGTCGCTTTTTTTCTTGCATTGTGGGTGGCCGACACGTAGTACATGAAAGGTTTGATTGCCCAGTGTGGAAATGGCTTCCTGCCAGGGCATTTTTCTTTTCCCAATATCTTTAAAACCGTTGTAATGAATATTATAACGGTCAAAGACGTTAGGGATGTAATCGTCATAATACCAAGATGTATAAAAAATGACATGAGTAGGATGTATTACCTTTAATTCCTGCTGAAGGACTTTTAGGTTTAGGATACAGTTGGATTTTACAAAATCTGAGGTAGTATCCTTTCCTCCGGAATTGTTGCATTTGACAATATTGGTAAATGCGATGTGTTCTATGGAATCGTCACCGAATATTCTCAGAGTGATAGCACGAGTATAGCTCCAGTATGGCCAGCTTTTGTTCCACAGAGATTCACGGGTATATTGAAAGGGATTGCGGAAGCCGTCTTCAATCGTGCCGGGATTGTTTCTGGCATTTTTACCGACAAATAGAATTCTCTTGGAAGTTTTATTAAAATCGGAACCTACGCACCAACAGCCAATCGGCAAGGATAAACGCTCTCTCTTATGACATTCTTCACAGATTTTGCAAGTTCCAAGTTCCATATGGTGATATCGTTCAGCTAATCTTTTTTCTGTTTCATTGAAATAGCGCATTGGAATTCCTCCGTAAAGATAGATTTCTTTTATCTTACTATATTTTTATAGCTGTAACAACATTGAGAGGTGATATCTATTGGCCAATAACGTCATCGATGCTGCTATCCGTTTGCGGGATTTGTTCACGCCGACGGTGCGGAGCGTCAATGCCATCCTGGGAACCATGAAGGCCCAGATGGCGGCGGCAAAACAATCGATCAGCGGCCTGTCGGACAAGCTGACGGAGCATGAGCGCATCCAGAAACGGACGGCAAAGAGCATCGAGCAGACGGGAAGCAAGATTTCCGGTATGTCAGACAAGATGGCCCTGCTGTCGGCACCTATCCTGGCGGCTGCGACGGCAGGCTTCAAGCTGCACAGCGACTTTGCCAATGGCATCGCCAAAATTTCGACTCTGGTGGATACGACGGTCGTTTCCATGCAGAAGGTCAGTGATGAAATCCGTGCTGTCAGCGATGAGACCGGGGCAGGCGTTGCCGACCTTTCCGAATCGGTCTACCAGGCCATCTCGGCGGGTGTTGATGCCGGCCATGCTGTAGGCTTTGTCAAGGATATGACCATCGCCGCCAAGGCCGGGTTCACAGATACGACAACTGCCGTAAACGGCGTCACGACCGTCCTCAATGCCTATGGTAAATCGGCAGAAGAGGCCACGGCGGTGACGGACCAGATGCTCCTGGCACAGAACTTCGGCAAGACATCCTTTGGCGAGATGGCCCAGTCCATGGGCAACGTCATCCCCATTGCGGCACAGCTCAATGTCAGCACCCAGGAACTGTTCGGTTCCATCGCCGTCCTGACCAAGAACGGTATCCGGACCAGCGAGGCCATTACAGGACTCAAGGCGGCCTACAGCAACATTCTGAAGCCGTCTTCTGAAGCGGCGAAACTGGCTCAGTCCCTTGGTCTTGAGTTCAACGCGGCTCATTTGCAGAGCGTAGGATGGGTGAAGTTCCTGGGCGAAGTGAAGCGGGCCACGGACGGTGATGCCGAACAGATGGCCCAGCTCTTTGGTTCTGTCGAGGGCCTGAACAGCATCCTGGTCCTGACGGGCAAGGGAGCCGGGGATTTCGATAAGGTCATGGACCAGATGGCCCAGTCTGCCGGCATGACCCGGGAAGCCTATGAGAAGATGCTGACCCCGTCGGAGCAGATGCAGATTGCTATGAACCAGCTGAAGAATGCCGGGATGGACCTGGCTGTTTCCTTTACCCCTTATTTCAAGACCATGTCCCTGCGGGTGAAGGAACTGGCGGCCTGGTTCCGGTCGCTGACGCCGGAGCAGAAGACGCTGATCGGCCAGGTGGCTTTCGGCATCGTGACCTTCCAGCTCTTCGGTTCCACCCTGGGACGGGTGCTGACGATAGGCGGACGGGCCTTTGGGACGTTCAGCTCCATCGCCGCGGGCATCAGCAAGGCCGGGAGCGTATCGAAGTATCTGGCTGCCCAGTTCAAGGGCCTCATCACGGTGGCAAGAGGCATCGCCATCGTTGCCAAAGGCATGGGCAGTACGTTACTGACAGTGGGCAGGCTGATGATTACGGTCATCCGGGCAGTCGGCGCAGCAGCGATGGCCAATCCCATCCTGATTGTCATCGCTGCCGTCATCGCAGGGCTGTATCTCCTCTGGAGCAACTGGGATACGGTTTCGCAGTATATCGAACAGGCCATCCAGGCGGTGTCGGATGCTGTGGATGCCGGGATGCAATGGATTGCTTCGGCCTGGGACGGAGCCATGAACGGCATCAGCGAGACGGCTTCCAGCATCTGGGAGAGCATCAAGGATACTTTCCGGAGCGGCGTGAACTGGGTTATCGACCAGGTGAACGGACTCATTGCCAGCGTCAACGGTCTGTCCATTGACATCCCGTCTCTGACAGGCGGGGCGCCGACTCATGTGGGATTCAATATTGAACCCATCAGTCATTTTGCCGGAGGCGTCGAGAACTTTGGCGGTGGTTTTGCGGTCATCAACGAAGATCGCCGGGGCGAGCTGGTCCACCTGCCAAACGGCAGTACCGTGGTCCCGCATGATGAAAGCATCCGGCAGGCTATGAACGCAGGCAGCCACGCCATCACTATCCGCATCGACACGATGAACGTCCGCAGCGAGCAGGACATCGATGCCGTAGCCGACAAGCTGGTGGAAAAGATCCGGCTGTACGGCATGAACCGCATGAAAGGAGCTACCATCTGATGGCCTCATTATTAGAATCCATCCTGAATGCCATCGGGCAGGCGTCACAGGATCTGACGATTTCCCTGGCTGCGGGCAGCTCTGTCGTGACCTTTCCCGTGCTGCCTTCGGAACTGATGGTTTCCGTCAATACGAATCATGGCACGGTGAATATCAACAACTACGGGGAGTATCTCATGAAAGGCAGGACCGGGCTGAAGTCCCTGACGCTGGCGGGATTTTTCCCCGCCCAAGATTATCCCTTTGCCATGATGACACTGTCGCCTTATACCTATATCGCCGAACTGGAAGCCATGCGTACAGGCGGCGAGGTCTGCCAGCTCACGGTATCGGACACGCCCATCTCCATGCCCTGCCTGATCAGCTCTTTCAAGTTCGGGGAAAAGGACGGCAGCGGCGATGTGTATTATGAACTGGCGCTGACGGAATACCGCTATGTCACAGCGGCGGAAACAGGGAAAACGGATCCGGCAACGGGGCTGAAGAAACGCCCTGAGTCGTTCTGGCAGAAACTGAAGAAGAATATCACCTATTATCCGGGCGACAGCATCGGCAACGTCGTGGGCCGGGCCGTCGGAAAATCGGTCACGCTCAATAAGGAGCAGTTCTCCAAGTTCCAGGTCTACCGCAGCATTATCCGAAACGGCGGCCTGAAAACAGGGGACATCATCCGGCTGACGACCATGAACCTGAAAAGGAATGATGAAAATGTTCCAGTTGGCAAAGATAAATAAGGCCGATACGGAAAACCAGCAGGCAGATAAACCGCAGAACACGGACTTATCTGCCTATGCCCTTTCCTATACCTGGTCGGGCGATGTGGAGCAGGCCGGGAGAAAGCTGGAATTTGATATCGCCTATACCACGAAAGACAAGGACTGGACGAATGCCGTTCTGGAGCTGGGAGATGAAGTGTGTTTTTCCTATACCGATGAGGTCACGCAGGAGACGTATCCCGTTTTTCAGGGGCGCATCTTTTCCCGGAGCCGGGACAGCGAGTCTTATTCCATGCGCTTTGTGGCCTTCGACAACATCATCTATCTGGCCAAATCCCGCATTACCCGGAAATACGCCAATGTGACCGTGGCGGATGCCATCCGGCAGACCATCCATGACTTTTCGATTGAAGCCGGGACGATGCCGGACCTTTCTGTGGTATGCAGTTTCATCGCCGATGACATCTCAGCGACCGATGCCATCAAGCAGGCGCTGTCTTACCAGTCGGCACAGGATGGCAAGGGGTATCACATCTACATGACGGACGGGAAGCTGAATGTGGTCTGTACCAATGACCAGGTGGTGGAGAACTTCCTTATCAGCGATGAAACGAATCTCACTGGGGCATCTGTGTCCGAGTCCATCGAAGACATGGTGTCGAAAGTAGTCGTGGTAGACAGTGCAGGACAGACGAAAGGAGAGATGCCGAATACGACCGACATCGAAAAGTTTGGCACCATCCAGGCCATCTGCAAGGCCGACCCCAAGCAGGACGATGCCTCGCAGGCCCGGGCCATGCTGAAGACCGTCGCCCATGACATGTCCGTCAAGGCGCTCGGCCATATCCAGTGCATCGCCGGCTTTTCCGTGGACATCCAGGAAGAACAGCTCAAAGGGCGGTTCTTCATCAAATCGGACAGCCATCGGATTGAGGGGAACAGGCACACCATGGAGCTGCATCTGGTCTTCCATAAACTGCTCGATGAGCAGAAACAGGAGCTTGACAGTGCGTCCTATAATGCGAACCCGGATTACGTGCCGCCAGCAGCGGCCGCTTCGGGCAGCTGGAGCGGGGCGTCCATGAGCGGGAATGCCGCCGGAGGCGATGTGGTGGATTCGTGCATGGAGAATTTTGATGGCACTGTTTCGCCTTATGGCTCCAATGGCTGCGTGGACCGGGCGACGGTTGCCGCAGCTGGTTATTCGCCCTTTGCTGCCCAGGAATACAACCACAACGTCAAAGGCTGCGACCAGCTCCGGGCCGATGCCGAAGCCCGGGGACTGGCGATTCCCTACGACCCGGCACAGCTGGAGAAAGGCGACATCATCATGTACAACCGCTACAGCAAGCCGGACCCGAACTGGCATGTCGTGGTCTATGACGGCAACGGCGGCTGCTGGGGCAATAGTTCCAGCGTGTACGGGTGTTTCCATCATTACGAAGGGAGCATCGACATGGGGAGCGACTATTATCCGGCGACCATCATCAAGACGTCAAGGGGGTGACGGGAAATGCAGAAAAATCCATATATCAGCCTGCTGAACCTCATGGAGCAGGTATCGCGGAGCAGCAACAGCCCGTCCATCCAGATTGGCGAGATACTCCAATCCCCGCCGGACATCCAGGTGAAATACAATGGCATCGTCCTGACCAAAGAGGAGCTGTGGATTTCCCATTACCTCCTGGCAGGCTATGGCAGGACAGCCCGGGGCCATCTGGTATCGGCTACGCAGAACCGGGCAGGCGGCAGCGGGGATGCGGCCTACCAGTCGCATAACCACGATATCCATAACGACTACACCGATTCAGTGATTACCACAGATACCTTGAAGCCGGGCATGAAAGTCGCCATCATGCCCATGCTGGTGAATGGGAAAATCCAGCAGTATGTGATTTTAGATGAGATTGTGAGGTTGGACGGATATGGCTGATCCTTTTGTGGCAATGGCATCCGGAGAGAATGCTGCTGCCAGAGAAACATTGCCGCTCCTTGCGGAATACGGTTATGACTTCGAGAAACACCGGTTCCGCTATGACGAGAACGGGAACAACATTACCGTTACGGAAGACGAAGCCCTTAAGGTGTGGATTTATAAAGCTCTGATGACAGAACGGTACAGGTATCTGGCCTATCACGATGAATACGGCATCACCATCGAACCATATCAGGGGACGATGCCCAACAACATTTATACGGCAGACCAGATCCGCCAAAACATCCGGGAGGGCCTTTCCATCAATCCCTATATTGCCCGGATCAACCGGGTAGATGTGGAACGGCAGGAGAAAGATGATTTGTTTATTTTAGTGGATGTGACATCCATTTACAACGATGAAAGTCTGACTGTCACCGCAGAAAGGAGCCTTGCATGAGCAATTTGTTCGATGCCCAGACTAAAGACCAGATTGAAAGCCGCATGGTGCAGACCCTGCACACGCTGACTGATACGGACAAGACGGCTATCGAGGGCTCGTTTGCCCGGGACATGATTGATACCAATGCTGTGGAATTTGAGAACAGCTATGCGGAGATGGCCATGCTGCGGGACGCGGCTTTTGCCGAAACAGCCTGGGGCGATTATCTGACGCTCCGGGCCGAGGAATTCGGCATCCAGCGGAAACAGGCGGTGAAGGCCAATGGCAAGGTGACGGTCACCGGGCAGTCCGGGGCCTACATCATACGCGGCAGCTTGTTCCAGACCAAAGACGGGCTGCGCTTCTATACGACAGAATCTGCTACGATCCCGGCGGATGGAACGGAAGCAGACATTGCTGTCCAGGCCGCAGATACAGGGGTGAAAGGGAATGTGGCACCGGGGACGATTACGGAAATTCCTTATTCCATCCCCAATGTGTACAGCGTGACCAACCCGGAGAAATGCACGGACGGAGCCGATGAAGAATCCGATGCGGCCCTCCTGGCACGGCTCCTGTTCCGGGTCCGCCAGCCCATCACGTCCGGCAA
>NZ_QSFA01000035.1 GCF_003467125.1 Megasphaera sp. AM44-1BH | reverse complement strand
AGGAACGATTCATAAAGCGGCAGTGCCCAGGTGGCTGTGTTCACGAAGAAGTTGTCCACCAAATCCTGCAAGGCCAGACGCAGACGGTTATGCTCCGTGCTGCAGGTATCCGCCGTCTTCTTGAACACCGGGTCTTGCCCCAGGAATTTCGGCAGATAGTCCAGTACATCAACGGGGTACTGCCTCATCCATTCATTCGCTGACAAGGTTCAGCACCACCTTTCCGACTACCGGGATCTGCTCATTGGTCAGGCGGATGTTTTCTGCCTTGCCGCCGAGCTTCAGGTTCCGGTAGTCTGTAATCCCGTTCACGCCCAGAATGAGCCGCCCAATCTGTGCCAGGCTGACATAGGACAGGCTGAAACCCGTATTCTTGAAATAGGCAGACACAGCATCTGTCACCGCATCGGCATTGACGATGCCATACACTTCTGCCGTAATATCCACAGATACGGGTGCCGGAGATACCACAGTCACGGTGGCCCCGATGGGCCGCTGGGATTCGATGTACCGGGACACTTTCTGGATCAGTTCCTTGGAAGCTGATTCATTCTCTGCCGTTACGATGATGACTTTCACCGTACCGTTCCCGTTCCAGAGTGGGATGACCTTGCAGTTGCCCACCCCGTCCACGGACATGGCCCAGGAGCGGTAGTGGTTGGCGTTGCCGGACGTGATGGGCTGGCGGACCCGGAACAGGAGCCGTGCCAGAAGGGCCGCATCCGTTTCCTCATCAGCCCCGTCCGTGCATTTCTCCGGGTTTATTACGCTGTACACGTTGGGGATGGAATAAGGGATTTCCGTAATCGTCCCCGGTGCCACATTCCCTTTTCCCCCTGTATCTGCGGCCTGGACAGCAATGCTTGCTTCGGTTCCGTCAGATGGAATCGTAGCGGATTCTGTCGTATAGAAGCGCAGCCCGTCTTTCGTCTGGAACAGGCTGCCACGTATGATGTAAGCCCCGGACTGCCCGGTAACCGTCACTTGGCCATTGGCTTTCACCGCCTGTTTCCGCTGGATGCCGAATTCCTCGGCCCGGAGCGTCAGATAATCGCCCCAGGCTGTTTCGGCAAAAGCCGCGTCCCGCAGCATGGCCATCTCCGCATAGCTGTTCTCAAATTCCACAGCATTGGTATCAATCATGTCCCGGGCAAACGAGCCCTCGATAGCCGTCTTGTCCGTATCAGTCAGCGTGTGCAGGGTCTGCACCATGCGGCTTTCAATCTGGTCTTTAGTCTGGGCATCGAACAAATTGCTCATGCAAGGCTCCTTTCTGCGGTGACAGTCAGACTTTCATCGTTGTAAATGGATGTCACATCCACTAAAATAAACAAATCATCTTTCTCCTGCCGTTCCACATCTACCCGGTTGATCCGGGCAATATAGGGATTGATGGAAAGGCCCTCCCGGATGTTTTGGCGGATCTGGTCTGCCGTATAAATGTTGTTGGGCATCGTCCCCTGATATGGTTCGATGGTGATGCCGTATTCATCGTGATAGGCCAGATACCTGTACCGTTCTGTCATCAGAGCTTTATAAATCCACACCTTAAGGGCTTCGTCTTCCGTAACGGTAATGTTGTTCCCGTTCTCGTCATAGCGGAACCGGTGTTTCTCGAAGTCATAACCGTATTCCGCAAGGAGCGGCAATGTTTCTCTGGCAGCAGCATTCTCTCCGGATGCCATTGCCACAAAAGGATCAGCCATATCCGTCCAACCTCACAATCTCATCTAAAATCACATACTGCTGGATTTTCCCATTCACCAGCATGGGCATGATGGCGACTTTCATGCCCGGCTTCAAGGTATCTGTGGTAATCACTGAATCGGTGTAGTCGTTATGGATATCGTGGTTATGCGACTGGTAGGCCGCATCCCCGCTGCCGCCTGCCCGGTTCTGCGTAGCCGATACCAGATGGCCCCGGGCTGTCCTGCCATAGCCTGCCAGGAGGTAATGGGAAATCCACAGCTCCTCTTTGGTCAGGACGATGCCATTGTATTTCACCTGGATGTCCGGCGGGGATTGGAGTATCTCGCCAATCTGGATGGACGGGCTGTTGCTGCTCCGCGATACCTGCTCCATGAGGTTCAGCAGGCTGATATATGGATTTTTCTGCATTTCCCGTCACCCCCTTGACGTCTTGATGATGGTCGCCGGATAATAGTCGCTCCCCATGTCGATGCTCCCTTCGTAATGATGGAAACACCCGTACACGCTGGAACTATTGCCCCAGCAGCCGCCGTTGCCGTCATAGACCACGACATGCCAGTTCGGGTCCGGCTTGCTGTAGCGGTTGTACATGATGATGTCGCCTTTCTCCAGCTGTGCCGGGTCGTAGGGAATCGCCAGTCCCCGGGCTTCGGCATCGGCCCGGAGCTGGTCGCAGCCTTTGACGTTGTGGTTGTATTCCTGGGCAGCAAAGGGCGAATAACCAGCTGCGGCAACCGTCGCCCGGTCCACGCAGCCATTGGAGCCATAAGGCGAAACAGTGCCATCAAAATTCTCCATGCACGAATCCACCACATCGCCTCCGGCGGCATTCCCGCTCATGGACGCCCCGCTCCAGCTGCCCGAAGCGGCCGCTGCTGGCGGCACGTAATCCGGGTTCGCATTATAGGACGCACTGTCAAGCTCCTGTTTCTGCTCATCGAGCAGTTTATGGAAGACCAGATGCAGCTCCATGGTGTGCCTGTTCCCCTCAATCCGATGGCTGTCCGATTTGATGAAGAACCGCCCTTTGAGCTGTTCTTCCTGGATGTCCACGGAAAAGCCGGCGATGCACTGGATATGGCCGAGCGCCTTGACGGACATGTCATGGGCGACGGTCTTCAGCATGGCCCGGGCCTGCGAGGCATCGTCCTGCTTGGGGTCGGCCTTGCAGATGGCCTGGATGGTGCCAAACTTTTCGATGTCGGTCGTATTCGGCATCTCTCCTTTCGTCTGTCCTGCACTGTCTACCACGACTACTTTCGACACCATGTCTTCGATGGACTCGGACACAGATGCCCCAGTGAGATTCGTTTCATCGCTGATAAGGAAGTTCTCCACCACCTGGTCATTGGTACAGACCACATTCAGCTTCCCGTCCGTCATGTAGATGTGATACCCCTTGCCATCCTGTGCCGACTGGTAAGACAGCGCCTGCTTGATGGCATCGGTCGCTGAGATGTCATCGGCGATGAAACTGCATACCACAGAAAGGTCCGGCATCGTCCCGGCTTCAATCGAAAAGTCATGGATGGTCTGCCGGATGGCATCCGCCACGGTCACATTGGCGTATTTCCGGGTAATGCGGGATTTGGCCAGATAGATGATGTTGTCGAAGGCCACAAAGCGCATGGAATAAGACTCGCTGTCCCGGCTCCGGGAAAAGATGCGCCCCTGAAAAACGGGATACGTCTCCTGCGTGACCTCATCGGTATAGGAAAAACACACTTCATCTCCCAGCTCCAGAACGGCATTCGTCCAGTCCTTGTCTTTCGTGGTATAGGCGATATCAAATTCCAGCTTTCTCCCGGCCTGCTCCACATCGCCCGACCAGGTATAGGAAAGGGCATAGGCAGATAAGTCCGTGTTCTGCGGTTTATCTGCCTGCTGGTTTTCCGTATCGGCCTTATTTATCTTTGCCAACTGGAACATTTTCATCATTCCTTTTCAGGTTCATGGTCGTCAGCCGGATGATGTCCCCTGTTTTCAGGCCGCCGTTTCGGATAATGCTGCGGTAGACCTGGAACTTGGAGAACTGCTCCTTATTGAGCGTGACCGATTTTCCGACGGCCCGGCCCACGACGTTGCCGATGCTGTCGCCCGGATAATAGGTGATATTCTTCTTCAGTTTCTGCCAGAACGACTCAGGGCGTTTCTTCAGCCCCGTTGCCGGATCCGTTTTCCCTGTTTCCGCCGCTGTGACATAGCGGTATTCCGTCAGCGCCAGTTCATAATACACATCGCCGCTGCCGTCCTTTTCCCCGAACTTGAAAGAGCTGATCAGGCAGGGCATGGAGATGGGCGTGTCCGATACCGTGAGCTGGCAGACCTCGCCGCCTGTACGCATGGCTTCCAGTTCGGCGATATAGGTATAAGGCGACAGTGTCATCATGGCAAAGGGATAATCTTGGGCGGGGAAAAATCCCGCCAGCGTCAGGGACTTCAGCCCGGTCCTGCCTTTCATGAGATACTCCCCGTAGTTGTTGATATTCACCGTGCCATGATTCGTATTGACGGAAACCATCAGTTCCGAAGGCAGCACGGGAAAGGTCACGACAGAGCTGCCCGCAGCCAGGGAAATCGTCAGATCCTGTGACGCCTGCCCGATGGCATTCAGGATGGATTCTAATAATGAGGCCATCAGATGGTAGCTCCTTTCATGCGGTTCATGCCGTACAGCCGGATCTTTTCCACCAGCTTGTCGGCTACGGCATCGATGTCCTGCTCGCTGCGGACGTTCATCGTGTCGATGCGGATAGTGATGGCGTGGCTGCCTGCGTTCATAGCCTGCCGGATGCTTTCATCATGCGGGACCACGGTACTGCCGTTTGGCAGGTGGACCAGCTCGCCCCGGCGATCTTCGTTGATGACCGCAAAACCACCGCCAAAGTTCTCGACGCCTCCGGCAAAATGACTGATGGGTTCAATATTGAATCCCACATGAGTCGGCGCCCCGCCTGTCAGAGACGGGATGTCAATGGACAGACCGTTGACGCTGGCAATGAGTCCGTTCACCTGGTCGATAACCCAGTTCACGCCGCTCCGGAAAGTATCCTTGATGCTCTCCCAGATGCTGGAAGCCGTCTCGCTGATGCCGTTCATGGCTCCGTCCCAGGCCGAAGCAATCCATTGCATCCCGGCATCCACAGCATCCGACACCGCCTGGATGGCCTGTTCGATATACTGCGAAACCGTATCCCAGTTGCTCCAGAGGAGATACAGCCCTGCGATGACGGCAGCGATGACAATCAGGATGGGATTGGCCATCGCTGCTGCGCCGACTGCCCGGATGACCGTAATCATCAGCCTGCCCACTGTCAGTAACGTACTGCCCATGCCTTTGGCAACGATGGCGATGCCTCTTGCCACCGTGATGAGGCCCTTGAACTGGGCAGCCAGATACTTCGATACGCTCCCGGCCTTGCTGATGCCCGCGGCGATGGAGCTGAACGTCCCAAAGGCCCGTCCGCCTATCGTCAGCACCCGTCCCAGGGTGGAACCGAAGAGCTGGAAGGTCACGATGCCGAAAGCCACCTGGCCGATCAGCGTCTTCTGCTCCGGCGTCAGCGACCGGAACCAGGCCGCCAGTTCCTTCACCCGCAGGGACATGGTCTTGAAATAAGGGGTAAAGGAAACAGCCAGGTCCATCCCGGCATTCTTCAGCTGGTTCATAGCAATCTGCATCTGCTCCGACGGGGTCAGCATCTTCTCATAGGCTTCCCGGGTCATGCCGGCAGACTGGGCCATCTGGTCCATGACCTTATCGAAATCCCCGGCTCCCTTGCCCGTCAGGACCAGGATGCTGTTCAGGCCCTCGACAGAACCAAAGAGCTGGGCCATCTGTTCGGCATCACCGTCCGTGGCCCGCTTCACTTCGCCCAGGAACTTCACCCATCCTACGCTCTGCAAATGAGCCGCGTTGAACTCAAGACCAAGGGACTGAGCCAGTTTCGCCGCTTCAGAAGACGGCTTCAGAATGTTGCTGTAGGCCGCCTTGAGTCCTGTAATGGCCTCGCTGGTCCGGATACCGTTCTTGGTCAGGACGGCGATGGAACCGAACAGTTCCTGGGTGCTGACATTGAGCTGTGCCGCAATGGGGATGACGTTGCCCATGGACTGGGCCATCTCGCCAAAGGATGTCTTGCCGAAGTTCTGTGCCAGGAGCATCTGGTCCGTCACCGCCGTGGCCTCTTCTGCCGATTTACCATAGGCATTGAGGACGGTCGTGACGCCGTTTACGGCAGTTGTCGTATCTGTGAACCCGGCCTTGGCGGCGATGGTCATATCCTTGACAAAGCCTACAGCATGGCCGGCATCAACACCCGCCGAGATGGCCTGGTAGACCGATTCGGAAAGGTCGGCAACGCCTGCCCCGGTCTCATCGCTGACAGCACGGATTTCATCACTGACCTTCTGCATGGAAACGACCGTCGTATCCACCAGAGTCGAAATTTTGGCGATGCCATTGGCAAAGTCGCTGTGCAGCTTGAAGCCTGCCGTCGCAGCCGCCAGGATAGGTGCCGACAGCAGGGCCATCTTGTCTGACATACCGGAAATCTTGCTTCCCGTCTGCTCGATGCTCTTTGCCGTCCGTTTCTGGATGCGCTCATGCTCCGTCAGCTTGTCCGACAGGCCGCTGATCGATTGTTTTGCCGCCGCCATCTGGGCCTTCATGGTTCCCAGGATGGCATTGACGCTCCGCACCGTCGGCGTGAACAAATCCCGCAAACGGATAGCAGCATCGATGACGTTATTGGCCAATAGATATCACCTCTCAATGTTGTTACAGCTATAAAAATATAGTAAGATAAAAGAAATCTATCTTTACGGAGGAATTCCAATGCGCTATTTCAATGAAACAGAAAAAAGATTAGCTGAACGATATCACCATATGGAACTTGGAACTTGCAAAATCTGTGAAGAATGTCATAAGAGAGAGCGTTTATCCTTGCCGATTGGCTGTTGGTGCGTAGGTTCCGATTTTAATAAAACTTCCAAGAGAATTCTATTTGTCGGTAAAAATGCCAGAAACAATCCCGGCACGATTGAAGACGGCTTCCGCAATCCCTTTCAATATACCCGTGAATCTCTGTGGAACAAAAGCTGGCCATACTGGAGCTATACTCGTGCTATCACTCTGAGAATATTCGGTGACGATTCCATAGAACACATCGCATTTACCAATATTGTCAAATGCAACAATTCCGGAGGAAAGGATACTACCTCAGATTTTGTAAAATCCAACTGTATCCTAAACCTAAAAGTCCTTCAGCAGGAATTAAAGGTAATACATCCTACTCATGTCATTTTTTATACATCTTGGTATTATGACGATTACATCCCTAACGTCTTTGACCGTTATAATATTCATTACAACGGTTTTAAAGATATTGGGAAAAGAAAAATGCCCTGGCAGGAAGCCATTTCCACACTGGGCAATCAAACCTTTCATGTACTACGTGTCGGCCACCCACAATGCAAGAAAAAAAGCGACTTCGTCTATGAAATATCTAAGTGGATTGAGCCTACCTTATGACTTTATGCCAGATAGCCGTATTTTCAGCAGTTAATCCGATAATGCTGAAGATACTTTTTTATTGCGTTCTTCCATCTCATAGTGGATGAAGGCATACAGCACCTGCCGTTCACCGTATCCCAGTTTCATGACCGCTGACGGCAGCAGGTGATGCTCCCGGAACAGGAGATACATCGCCTGCACTTCGCCATCGGTCCGGATCAGTTTTTTACGGCTTTGTCTGCCTTTTCCTGGGTCGTATAACCGTTGAGTTCCGTAATCTGTGCCGTGAGGTCGGCGATTTCGCCTGCCAGGAAGAGCTTGCGGATGATGTCGCCAGGGAGTACGGCCCCGAATTTTTCCAGCAGGTCCTTGTTCTTGAGGTCTGGGTCGGCAATCCCTGCCAGGAGCGTCTGGGTCTGCATCTGATAAATGTCGATGTTATCGGCACTGCCGTTGGTGAAGTCCACGGCCATCTTCTGAATATCCGCATAGCGTTCCGGATCGATGGCCCGGAGCGTGATGACAAAATCAAACCCGAACAGCTTCGAGAGCCGTTCCATCTTCACTTTCTTCTCAGGCCGTTCGGCCAGCTTGTTCACTACATCTGCTTTCAGCAGCCGGTCTACCATATTCATGTGCTTGTTCTCCTTATGCTAAATCCAGTAAATCCCAATCCGAGAAGGTGAAGCTGTAGCTTTCCTCGCCCATCTTGTCCACTTCCCAGTCGGCCAGAATCAGGCTGTCAAAGGTCGCATCCTTGATGACGATGCGCTCGCTGCCGATAGCATCCTTGTCATCCAGGACGGAGACGATAGTCACGACAGTCTGCCTGCCCGCCTTGATGTTGTCGTTCATCTTCCGGATCATGTAGCTCGACACCTTATGCAGCTTCAGCTGGCCTTTGCAGTCGTAGCCTGTGACCTTGTAGCCCTTGCCCACATGGCGGAGCATCTTTACTTCTTCCTTGGTCAGCGTGACCTCGGCCTTGAATGCCGTTGCTTCGGCCATGAGGTCGCCGTCGATATACAGATCGGCGTACTTGCCGTTCATGACCCGTTTGGCTTCCATACTGTTCATCCGGCTTCACCTCCTCAGATATTGATGGTAATCGTCACGTCTTCCATGGCATCCAGCAGCGATGCCTTGACGGCGATGAACACATTGCTGCCGATATTGGCCAGCTTGATGTCCATATCGGACATGTCTGCCAATTCCGCCTTGGTGTATTTTCCGTTGGATTCCAGCCATATCTTCGTGGATTCCACATCGATATAGGCTGTGTTCTGGTCCTGTTCCAGCAGCCCTTCCTGGGCCAGCTGGTCAAGATATCCCTGGATGGCCGTCACCAGGAGACAGCGATTCGCATAGCTGTTGGCGTACTTCCCGAGGTAATGGTCCTGGGCCGTCGTGCGGATATCATCGTGCATCATATCCATCAGGTCCACGAGTTTGATTTTCTGGAAACTCGTCCCCTTGTCCTGGATGGTGGTCACCAGGGAGTTGATGCCCCGGGCCAGTTTCACCTTTTCGCCGTCAAAGAAAAAGAACAGCTTCCCTGCCCCGGCCATGGTGTCCATTTCCTCTTTCGTCCAGACATCGCAGCCGATGACTTCCGGCAGCGGTGCGTAGGTGCAGGAAATCGTCATGGGCGTCCCGGCGATGATGCCGGCAATGCGGCTGCAGTACTGGGCCGTCGTATAGGTCTTGCTCTTCGTGCGGATGGTCTTGTTGACGAAGTTGATGACGCCTTCCGTATCTGCCGTACAGTCTGGCAGGACGGCCTTGATCATCTTGTCTTTATTGGTACGCATCCCCTTGACCCAGGTGGCGATGGTATCGATGTGCGACGTTCCGATGTCCGGGATGACCAGGTAATCGAAGCGCTTGTTCTCGATGACCTTCAGGATATCCGTATAGTCCTCGGCTTCACTGCTGATGATTTCGGCGATGACCTTCTTCGGGCTGTTCACATAGCCCCGGAGCGCCAGTTCTAGCTGCTCCCGGTTGCTGTCGGACAGTTCCTTGGGGATGTCATCTGCCGTGTACAGGGTCACTTCCGTCACCGAAGGCAGTGTTTCTTCCTTCAGGATCATGAGGACAATGCCGCGCTCGCTGCGCTCGATGGCACTGATGCCTTTTTCTTTGAACACGACATTAATGGATGGCATTTTCATATTTCGTTGTCTCCTTTCCCCGATACCGCTGATGCAGCACTTTCATCCGTTCGGCTGCTTCCGTTTCATCGGCGGAATCGTAGTACTGGACGGTCAGCGTCAGCCGGCCGCCGTCGTTGTCGGACCCGATGAGTTCCTCGTTCATCGATCGGACAGCAAAAAACCTGTCCTGGACGGCAATCCCGTCACGGAACAGGTCTTCTGCAGCAGCCAGCACTTCATAGATGGATACACTGGCCGTCTGCTTCTGCGGTATATAGGTGATGTACATATCTGTATCCCGGTACACTTCCTTGCGTCCCTGGGGCGAAGCCACCGTCATCGTCTTCAGGAAAAACGCTGGCGGACAGAACCCTTCCTTCACTTCCTGCAGGTACACGGGATACGGGAACCGTTCCTTCAGCTTCTGCTGTATGGCCTGCAGGATGTCAATGTCATGGATCATGTGCCGCCTGCTTTCTTCAGGAGCTTTTTCGCCAGTTTCTCCAGGCCTGGCTGCAATTCCCGGGCTTTGAAGGCTTTGACGGATTTCTCCGTATAATGCTGGCCTTCATAATAGCCAACGGTCCTGCCGCCCGGCGTTTTCTTGACATGGCCGTTATTGAGCAGGTGATGGACCGGGTGCCGATTGACCAGTTCATAGGTCAGCTCCGAACCGTTATAGCCTTCCACCTTGTGCTTCCAGCCTTTCTTCAGCTTGCCCGTGCTGCCTTCCGGCGTGTTCTTCACGCATTCCTTCCTGAGCTTGTTGCCAATCGTCACTAGGCCCTTTTCAGCAGTGCCGGGAAACTCTTCAATGATAGAAAGCAGTTTTTCCGAAAGGTCATCCAATCCTTTGACCTCAAAGTCATTTCCGCTCATTGTCCGTCCCCCTCACTTCTTCCGTGCAGTACAGTTCCAGGGCTTCGTGGCGCATGTACGGGTCCACGATGGTATCGATATCGTACAGGTGATTCTGGTACTTCACCTTCATGTCGTGGGTAACGCCAGGACGCCAGCGGATGGTGATTTTGCTGTACTCCGTGTCCGCCTTGCGTTCCATCTCATAGAACACTTTGCCCCGGGCAGGCTCGATGGATGCCCAGCAGCGGTACACCACGACGTCGGTCTGGGTGTCGAAGCCGTACGCATCCATTGCCGCCTGCTTCCCCAGGATTTCAATCCGTTTGTTCAAAAGCCCGGTCTTCATGGGCATCCCCCTTTCAAAAACAGCTCCGCCGCACCCCGAACAGCAGCCACCGCAGCCGCTTCAGCAGGCCGGAATAATCGGCTTCTTCCCGATGCTCATACAAAAAGGCAGCGGCATAGAGGATGGCTTCATGAAACACGACGGGATTCTCTTCGGCATCCGCTTCCTCGCAGCGGGCTAAGTCCAGGCACAAGGCCTGGGCCGTTTCCAGGGAAGACAGGATGACGTCATCATTGGACGTATCATCTTCATCAATCCGTAGATATTCCCTGGCTTCTTCCAGGCTGACCAGCATGGCTTAGCCCTTCGCCTTCATCTCCAGGGCCTTGACCGCTTCCTTCAACATCAGCATGCCATCGACGCGCTGGCTTGCGAGGAAACCAATCTGGCCGTTGGCGGCATACAGTTCGTTGAGCCGCTTGAAGGAGCGGTATTCCCGGTCGGCAATCCAATAGTAGCTGAAATCGCCGAAGAGCATGGGACGGTTGCCGGCCGCCAGTTCCGGAGCAAAGGATGTGCAGTAGCAGGGACGGTTCAGGATGGTATCCGGCGTCCCGGCCGTGACGGACGGCTGCCAGATGTAGTTGCCGTTGTTGTCCTTGACCTTACGCAGGGCCTTGATAGTGGAATCGTTCAGGAGCCATACGGCCTTGCGGCGGTACGGGATGCGCAGGGAATGATACAGGTCGATGACATCATCAAAGGT
>NZ_QSFA01000034.1 GCF_003467125.1 Megasphaera sp. AM44-1BH | reverse complement strand
AAAAATCTTATATTTTTTATTGTCCTCTTGACGGGGAGCAGTTCATTTTTTGCTCATTTTGTTGCAGCCTTCTTTCTTTCTCATAACTAACACAATAGCTGGCATTTTTCATTTTCGTGAAAAATTGCCAGCTATCTATTTTTAGGCGTACTTTAATAAGCCTCGCTGTTTTTTTCTTTTTTTAACAAGCTATTGTATGTGTTTCTTCTTTTTCTAAATAGTGTTGTTGTAATCTGTCCGTATCCCGGCGACTTCGGTATTTCCTCAGATTAAAGCCGAATGCCATGAATAACAGTTCCTTTTCTACACTTTCTTTTCCTTTATGCCTCACTCGGCGGTATTCGTAGTTTCCCTTTACCGTTCCAAACGCTCCTTCTATCTGAATGGATCGGTTAATCCGCAACTGAATTCCTTTTTTACTATGAATGAACTTGTAGTCCTTGTCCAATAAGGATTGATAGTAAGGATTGTACTGTATCATTTTATTTTGTTTCGGTTTCTTTCCTGTCCGGGGCGGCTGGCATTGATTCCGTTTCCCACAATACTGACAGTTTTCACATTGGTACATTCGTACGGTCCGTTCATATCCACTGACCCTATCACGCTGCTTTTTTTCCGTTACGAAATGCAGCTTCCTTCCTTTGGCACAGGTATAGGTATCGCTGTCTGCGTCATAGGCCATATTGCTCCGGTGTCCGATTTTTTTCTTGAAGGCTGATGTCTTCCGGTATTCATACTCCCGTGGCTTAATGCATACCGTGCTTCCTTTCTTTTCTATCCAGTCCATGTTTTCTTCACTGTCATATCCGGCATCCGCCACAATATGATCTGCCAGTCTTCCATACTCTGATTCCAGGGCCGTCAAAAATGGGATCAAGGTCCGGGTATCCGTTGGATTCGGGAATAGGCCCAGTCCGATAATATATTCAGACTGCACGGCTAGTTGAAGATTGTAGGCCGGCTTCAGCTGTCCGTTTTTCATGTGGTCTTCTTTCATGCGCATAAATGTAGCATCGGGATCCGTCTTGGAATAACTGTTCCGTGTGCCCATTACGGTCAGGTGGGCATCATATTCTTGTTGCTTCTCCCGGATGGCTGCCACTTCTTCAAACAGTTTTTGTTCCGCTGTTTTTCGGTGGCCAGATCCTTGTACAAACGTGATGCCTTTTTCCTGGCATACGTCTGCAGCAGAGCGGAGTAATTCATCGTCATCCAGAATAAAGGTATCCATGCCCGTGAAAGCTAGCATCTGTTCTTGGATTTGCCGCCGTTTTTCCTTTAGCTTAGCAATCCCTTTTTCCACTCGCTTGCGCCAGACAAACGTATAGCGGTTCGCATTAGCTTCCATCTTGGTCCCATCAATATACCATTCTGTAAAATCTATGGAATCCAGTAAAGACATTTGATGCACAAACTGGGCAAACAAATGGCGGAGTACGGCTATGGGAATCCGGTGAAAGAAACGGCCAAACGTCATGTGGCTGGGTGCCGGATATCCTTCCAGCAGCCACATATATTCTATATTGACGCGGCATTGTTCACTGATGCTGCGCAGGGAATACACGCCCTGGGCTGCAGCGAAAACCATCACTTTGAACAAGATTTTGGGAGGTACCTTAGGATTTCTGCCTTTAACAGAGTAGAGATGCTGTAATGCTGAGTAATCCAACCTTTCCAATAATGCATCTACGATATAAACCAACCGATCTTGTTCTAATGAAATGCCATAATCCAATGGCAAAACGAGTTGCCTCGGAGCATAAGTTTTGGTATACTTTACGTGGTTGATTTTGTTTAGCATACAATAATTATACCAGCAAAGAGGCCCTTTGGGGCCTCTTTTGCTTAAAAAAAATGGGCTCAGATAACTGAGTCCATTTTTTTAGATGAGGCTATTATGTTACAGCCCCCTCTTTTCATAAAGCAGGAACGACAAAACAGGAGCATCGCACAGGGATTAAAACCAGTATGCGATGCTCCTGTTTCATAGTGAGCAGATTCATCCATAGACTTAACAAGCCGCTTGTTTATACGTATTGATTTCATCATATGAACAATATACAAAATGTCCCGGCGTAATTTCATACATGGCGGGCTTCACTTCCGGAGCATATTCCTGGACAGACGGATCATAGTCAATACGATGACGTTTTCGTTCCTGTTGCAGATCCGTAAGTGGTGAAGCAGAAAGTAGGGAAATCGTATACGGATGAATAGGATGATGATACAATTCATCGGCTGGCGCCAGTTCCAGCAGCTTGCCGTTTTTCATAACACCAATGCGGTCACTGATGTATTTAACCATTGCCAGATCATGTGCAATAAACAGGTAGGTCATCTTACGTTCTTTCCGCAAATTAATAAGCAGGTTGACAATCTGTGCCTGTATTGATACATCCAGAGCCGACAGACATTCATCGGCAATGATGAAATCCGGCTGTACGCACAATGCACGGGCAATGCCGATACGCTGACACTGGCCGCCGGAAAATTCCGTAGGATACCGGTTGGCATACGAACGGTTGATTCCTACAATATCGAGCATTTCATTGACTTTATTGTGGACTTCCTTATCGGTCTTGCAGATATGATGTACCCGCAGCGCATCTCCTATAATATTTTTAATAGGAATCCGGGGATTGAGCGAAGCAAAGGGATCCTGAAAAATCATCTGCATGGATTTGCGGAATGCCATCATTTCTGAACTGCTGCGGATTTTGGTAATGTCTTTCCCTTTATACACAACCGTCCCTGATGTCAGATCTTCCAATTTGATGACCGTGCGCCCTGTCGTCGATTTTCCACTGCCCGATTCCCCGACAAGACCGAACGTTTCACCAGGATAAATGGAAAAGGAAATATCATCTACAGCACGAACTTCATTCTTTTTGCCTTCGTTATATATTTTATGTAAATTCCGGACGGATAAAATCGGTTTTTCATCAGCGAGCGCCGCTGCTGGTGTGACGATATGCATAATTACTCCCCCCATCTTCCTGTTTCATGAAAGTATTAAAAATCTCCTGTCTCCGGATGATTTCGGCTGGCGGAGTAACAGCCGGTGCCTGCGGATGTAACAGCCATGTCGCCGCATAATGGGTATCACTGACTTTGAAGAACGGTGGTTCCTTTTCAAAATCAATAGCCAGCGCATAGGCATTCCGCGGAGCAAATGCATCTCCTTTGGGCATATGCAGCATATTCGGCGGAGCTCCCGGTATACTGTAGAGATGATCATCGGTTGTATCCAGTGTCGGCATGGAACAGATAAGCCCCCACGTATAGGGATGCTGAGGATTATAAAATATTTCTTCTGCCGTGCCGATTTCGATAATTTTACCGGCGTACATGACGGCGACCCGGTCTGCCACGTGGGCTACGACACCCAGGTCATGGGTAATAAAGATGACGGACATGTTCAGTTTTACTTTTAAATCATCAATCAGATCCAGAATCTGTGACTGAATGGTAACATCCAGCGCCGTCGTCGGTTCATCAGCAATCAGGATATCCGGTTTGCATGCCAGAGACAAGGCAATCATGACACGCTGGCGCATGCCGCCGGAAAACTGATGGGGATAATTACGGCTGCTTTCTTCGGGATTGCGGATTCCCACAAGACTCATAAGCTTTATGGCTTCTTTCATAGCTTCTGCCTTTGGAATATCTTCATGAGTCAGGATGGATTCAGCAATCTGCCGTCCCACGGTCATAGTCGGATTGAGAGATGTCATGGGGTCCTGGAATATCATGGCGATTTTACGGCCGCGGATGGATTCCATTTCTTCTTCAGGAAGTGACAGGAGATTTTTCCCTTCGTAAATGATTTCACCATCTTTGCCAAAAATGGTATTTTTCCGTGGCAATACCCGGTTAATTGCTTTCATCGAAACCGATTTTCCGGAACCGGATTCACCGACAATAGCTAATGTTTCACCGCGTTTCAGATCAAAGGTAACACCGCGCACAGCGTCTACGATGCCGTCCAGCGTCCGAAACGATACATGTAAATTGTTGACTTTTAATATTGTATCTGTTGTCATTGCTGTTCATCCTTTCTCATACACCACTGCGTCTGCAGCAGCTGCTGCAGACGCGGGGTGTATAACGTTTACGGAGCACGCTGTGTCAATTTACAATTACAGCGTCTGGTTATTCAAAATGCCACTGATAGAGATCATCGAGTGAGCCTTCCCAGAAGTCCTTGATGCCACCGACGAGGTTCTTGCTCTGTACGTTAATCTGATCGGTTTCGTACAGGCTGGTAACAAACTGGTTATCACGCATATAGACCTGTATTTCTTTATAAGCCGCTTTCCGTGCTTCGGCATCTGGTAAGGATGCGGCATTGTTCATCATTTCTGTCAGTTTCGGATCATCGGAATGGCAGAAGTTATTGCTGCCGCCCGGTACGAAGTAGTTGCTGTAATCGGGGTCTGGAGTCAGGCCATAGCCGAGAAGCATCATTTCATAATCGCCTTTCTTGGCATTGCCGAGGACGGTCGGGAAGTCCAGTTTCTGCTGTTTAACGTTGAGGCCGATAGCCTGCAGATTCTGCTGGATCAGATCTGCCGATTGTTCACGCAGGACGTTTCCGATTGGAACCTGGAGCGTAATTTCTTTCGACGTATCAAATCCTGATTCAGCCAGTTCTTTCTTGGCTGCTTCCGGATCATAGGGCAGCGGTTTTACGCTTTCATCATAAACGGGGCTGACTTTTGTATAAACGGTAGGTACAATCTGGGCTGTACCTTTGTAAAGTTCATCACAGATTTTCTGACGGTCGATAGCCATCGTAACGGCGCGGCGGAACTTGACGTTGAATGCCGGATTGCTGTTGTTGACTTCCAGATACTGTGTATTCAGGGACGGAACGGTCTTTACGACCAGTTTGCTGTCTTTTTTGAGGACATCCAGATCTTTGACAGGTACAGAACCAATACCACCGGATGCAGCAAGCTGTACGTTACCGGATTTCAGTTCTGTTACGAGGTTGGTACCGTTCATGATACGGATGAATACTTTCTTCAGCTTCGGAGAGCCTTTATAGTACTCTTCATTTGCTGCCAGTTCGACATGATCATTCGTCTTGTAGGAAACGAACTTATATGTACCACTGGTAACAGTCGGTTTCGTAACGGCATCTGAATTGGAAATGTTTGCCGGGTCAATCTTTTCAAAGACATGTTTAGGAACGATATAGACTTCAAAGCCAAGCATGCTCTTCAAATAATTCGGATCCACTGGTTTCTTCGTACGGAACGTAACCGTATGTTCATCGACAGCCACCAGATTCGGAATAGGAGTACCATCCGGTCTCTTCCCTACACTGTCTGTGCCTTCCAGCATGTTGATATAACTGCCTTTAGACGTTTCTACCTTGGGATTGGCGATGAGGTTAAATGTAAAGATGACATCATCGGCCGTAATGGGTTTCCCATCAGTCCATTTTGCTTTTTCGTTCAGTTTGATGGTAAAATTCTGGTTATCCGTCGTATCGATGCTGTTTGCCAGCTGCGGCGTAAACTTATTGATTTCCGGCATGCCCAGCAATGTATCATACATAAACCGGATGGTAAACTGACCGGCAATACCAGGATTGAACAGCGGATTGAAGGAATCCGGCGCATTGAACATGCCGATGGTCAGCGTTTCTTTGCTGCCGGCACTGCCACCGCCACCTTTGCTGCCGCTGCCACATCCAGCCAGCATGGTAACACTCAATGCCAGACAAATAGCCAATGCCAGACCTTTTCTTCTGCGTATCCATGATAATAAGCCCATAATAACCCCTCTTTTCTTAAAATATATAGTCAGCGATCCTGTCCCCTGTTTTATTATTTGGAATCGCCGTCTATGGCTTCATTCAGACCGTCGCCGAGGAAATTGATTGTCAGTACGGCAATGAGAATGGCAATTCCCGGCGGAATCCAGCGCCACGGTTCTGCGGAGAGAACCATGATGGACTGGGCACTGGTCAGCATATTCCCCCAGCTGGCAGCCGGCGGTTGTACGCCCATCCCCAGAAAGCTCAGTGAAGCTTCTGTCAGGATAGCATTGGCGATGCCGAACGTACAATTTACCAGTATCGGCGATAGAACGTTTGGCAGAATATGTTTAAACACAATAGTAAACGGTGAATAACCGGTAACGATGGCAGCAGAGATATAATCCTGTGTCTTGATGCTGAGTACTTCACCACGGACGAGACGGCAGATAGGCGGCCAGCCCATGAAGCCCATGACCAGCATAACCGTCATCATATTCGGGCCGATAAGGCTGACGATGACCAGGATAATCATGAATTGAGGATATGCCATGAATACTTCCGTAATACGCATGATCAGGCTGTCTACCATTCCACCAAAATATCCTGAAAGAAGTCCCAGTGTAATACCAATCGCCGCATAGATGACAACAGAACCGATGCCAACTATCAATGAAACCTGTGAACCATAGATGAGGCGGCTCAATACATCACGTCCCACATCATCTGTCCCCAGCAGATGAGCGGCTGATGGTCCTTCATCAAAGGCCCCTGTCGTCTGGGCCGGATCAAATGGCGAAATGAGCGGCGCCAGTACGGCCATCAGGATAATTGCACCAAAGAGCACGAGACTCCATACAGCTACCTTGTTTTTACAGAAACGGCGCCATGTAATCTTCCCCCATGATTCGGGAACTTCTTCCTTTTCTTTCTCTTTTTTGCCACTCAGGGCATTCAGTCCGAACGAAGCGCCTATACTGTTTTGATGTACCAAAACAAATTTATTTGCTTCCATTCCTGTCCCCCCTTTTGAAATCCCCTATTTACTATACTTGATACGCGGGTCAATCGCCGCATAAGCAATATCTACAGTCAGATTGGCAATCAGAACGGCAATGGCCGATAAAATAACGATGGCCATGAGTACGGGATAATCCCGGGAATTAATGGCCGCTACGGTAAGCGACCCGATACCAGGCCACTGGAAAATCTGTTCCGTAATAACAGCACCGCCAATAACCTTCGGCAGGTCTGTCCCAATAACCGTAACGATAGGAATCAGTGAATTACGCAGTACATGGAACCGTAAAATCTGACGCCATTTAAGCCCCTTGGCTAAGGCCGTGCGGATGTAATTCTGCCCCAGTACTTCCAGGACACTGGCCCGTACGTACCGGATCATATTGGCCGAAAACTGTGAAGCCATGACGATTACAGGAAGGACCAGATGTTCTGCCAGGTCGATGCCATCATTTTCCATCCCCAGAACTTCCATACCGCCTGTAGGCAGCAGATCCAGTTCGACAGCAAAGATATAAATCAGAGCCAGTCCCAGGAAGAACGGCGGAAACGAGACATTGAAGAATGTCCATCCGATGATAGCCCGGTCCAGTTTCGAGTTCTTATGCAGGGCAGCGATGATTCCCAGAGGAATAGCCGTCGCATAAGCCACTATCAGGCTGATACTCATCAGAATCAATGTCGGTCCGAGACGCTGGGAGATAATATCCAGTACAGGCTGTCGGTCAGCAAAGGAAAATCCCATATTTCCTGTCAGGAAATTAGCAATCCAGTCTACATACTGGATAAATAATGGCTTGTCCAGTCCCAGAGCAGCTCGTGTCATTTCTACCTGGGCTGCTGTCATATCCGGTGAAATATACATATCAGCCGGATCTCCTGGCGTCAGATGGACCAGGATGAAAGCGCCGATGGATATGAGAAACAAGACCGGGATAGAAATAAGCACTCGTTTTAAGATGTACTTCCCCATAATAATCCCCCCTAAATACAATACATGTCAGCCTGTATGCACCAGACCAGCAGTCTACCTAAAAAAAAGAGCAATGGCACATAATACTATGCACCATTGCATCTTCCTGTCTTTGAACTTGTTTAGGTATGCTTGAATAATACACCGTTCGGTTTAAAATGTCAATACGTTAAACGTATTATTTTTTAACTAATTTTATATTTTCACATGTAAACATAATATTTTCAGATAGTTTCATGATGTGAAATAATAAAATACATGCATATACCATTCCGTACCTGTGGTGTATAATTAAATTTATATGAATGAAAAGGGGGTATGATGATGAATACATCTATCGCGAATCAAATAAACCGTTTTGCCAGAACTAATGAAAATCATCTTATTGAACTTCTGACAGCTATCTGCAGCCTGCCATCACCTACAGGTGCTGAACAAGCTAAAGCCAATTGGATATTGGCTTATCTTCACAAGCTGGGAGCATCGGAAGCTTATATAGATAGTGCCGGCAATGTAATCTGGCCCTGTCAGATTACGAAGGGGACGAAACATCCTGTTTATGGAGCTCATATCGATACCGTATTCAACCAGGTAACTTCTATCAAACCGAAAATCAAAGGAAATGTGTTTGCCGCTCCTTCCTGTGGTGACAACAGCGCCAACGTGGCCAGCCTGCTCTTCTTTGCAGAAATGATTTTATCTCTTCATATGGACCTGCCTGCCGGTGCTTTCTTCCTGTTTAATGTCGGAGAAGAAGGTCTGGGAAACCTCAGGGGTATCCGTCAGTTTATGACGGACCATGCCCATGAAGTCAGCGAAATGGTCGCCGTCGATTGCAACAGTGATTCGTTCATCAATCTTGCCGTCGGTTCACACCGGTATCAGATTGACGTACAGGCCGAAGGCGGCCACAGCTGGGGAAACTTTGGAAACGATAATGCCATTGCCATTGCTTCCGGCATCATCTGGAATCTCTATAACCTGGATGTACCAGCCAGTCCTAAAACGACATATAATGTCGGCACTATCCAGGGCGGTTCAACGGTAAATTCCATTGCCGAACACGCATCCTTTACGATTGACCTGCGTTCTGAATCCAAAGAAGAACTCCAGCGGGTAGATCAAAAATTCCACGAACTGCTTGATGCAGCACGGGATCCTAAAATTCAGATTACGGAAACGTTCCTCGGTGAACGGCCATGTAATGACGGAGCAGAAAATTCTGACATGTGTCGGCGTCTGGCCCGTATCCGTTCTGCCCACGGACTGACGACAACCTTCCAGTCTGCCAGTACCGATGCAAATATCCCACTCAGCCTGGGGATTCCGGCCATTTCATTTGGTACCTGCATAGGGCGCCGCGCTCATTCCGTATATGAAAACCTGGATCTCGATTCACTTGTCCCGGGATTCATCCAGCTCGCCGAATTCATCCTGACGTCCCCGGCATGCCAAAAGGAGTAACCGTATTACATGGTACACAATATGACCGAAGGGAACCCGATAAAGCTGATTCTGGCTTTTACGGGTCCCCTTTTGATTGGAAATGTTTTTCAGCAGTTCTACAATATTGCTGATATTATCATCGTTGGCCGTTTCATAGGCGTTCATGCCCTGGCTGCCGTGGGAGCCACAGCACCATTGTTCATGGCTCTCCTGGGACTGACTATCGGTATGGCATCGGGATTCACAGTCATTATGGGACAACGGTTCGGCGGCGGGGATTACGAAGGCGTACGCCGCTCATTTTCTATGTCCCTTATGCTCTCTTCCGGTCTGACGGTCCTGCTCATGCTGACTGCCTGGCTCTGCATGCCCTGGTTCCTTCAGCTCATGAATATTTCAAATGAGCTGTATGATGATTCGTATCACTATGTCATGATTATTGCCTATGGACTTCTGGCCATGATGTTTTATAACCTTCTTTCCTGTGCCTGCCGGGCACTGGGAGACAGCCGCACGCCATTGTACTTTCTCATCTTTTCCTCACTACTGAATGTGGCACTGGCATTGTTGTTTATTACCTGTTTCGGCTGGGGCGTACCCGGTTCGGCCGTCGCGCTCGTCCTGGCACAGGCAGTGTCCGCTATTCTCTGTCTGATATATATGCGGCGTCATTTTCCCATATTACATCTGCATCGCCGGGACTGGCACTGGGATACGGTTTTCGCACTCCAGCATCTGCGCATCGGCCTGCCCATGGCAGCCCAGTTTTTGATTATATCCCTGGGAATCATCATAATCCAGTCGGTATGCAATACATTCGGGCCGGAAACAATTGCCGGTTTTGTCTCTGCCACGCGGATTGAACAACTGGCACTGCAGCCTATGGTCTCTTTCGGTATTGCCATGGCCGTATATTCCGCCCAGAATTACGGGGCTGGAAACTATGGCCGCATCCGCCAGGGTGTACGCCAGTGCTCCCTTGTATCACTGGCCTTCTGTGCTCTTGCGGCAGCTGCCATGTATCTCGGCGGCCGGGATATATTAAGTATTTTCACCAGTGAGCACGATGAGTTCCTGTTACAGCAGGCCTGGCTCTATATCACCCTGAGCGTGCCGTTTTATTTTTTTCTCGGTCAGATTTTTGTCTACCGCAATGCCGTACAGGGCATGGGAATTTCTGCAGTTCCTCTTACAAGCAGCATCATCGAACTCAGTCTTCGTGGTGGAGCTGCGTATTTTCTGGCCAGCCGCTGGGGATACTTTGGCATTTGTTGTGCCAGTCCTGTCTGCTGGATTGCGGCATGTTTCTTTACCGCCGGCTGTTATTTCTATATTATGGCAAGTCTGAAAAATTAGTGAATATTCAAAGATATAACCAATCAGCCTTTATTTTTATCAAATAATTCACGTTGCCTTTATTACTTTTATGTGTGATATTAAAAAAAATAATAAAGGTAACGTTTTTTATACACTGCTATGTACAAAACGAATAGAAAAGATGTAAAATCTCTCAAAACAAATACTAAAAAATAATGGAAAAAAGTAGTATTTTGTATTATCCAATATATAATAGATTGTGAAAAAAATCATTTGATTATCAAGAAGTTATTCTCATTCAATAAGGAGAGAAAAATGCCTACATTTCAAAGCAGATTCAAGGAAACGCAGCGCCGTGTCCCTATTGATGAACACAATTGTTCTGTACAATTTGACGAAAGTAAGTGCAAAAATTGTACATTATGCCGCCGCACGTGTGCAAACACTCAGACTGTTATGGATTATTATAATCTGGAAAGCACAGGCGACATGCCTATCTGTGTCCACTGTGGACAATGTGCGGCAGTATGCCCCTTTGGGGCTATCACAGAAGTGTCCGATCTGGACAAAGTAAAAGCAGCCATAAAAGACCCGGATAAGATTGTCATGTTCCAGACAGCACCTGCTGTCCGCGTCGGTCTCGGAGAAGCCTTCGGTATGGAACCCGGTACATTTGTACAGGGGAAAATGGTAGGAGCCCTGCATGCACTGGGCGCTGATTACGTATTTGATACAGACTTTGGCGCTGACATGACCATCATGGAAGAAGCCATGGAATTACTGCATCGTCTTCAGTCTGAAGAAATTCCTATCCCGCAATTTACCAGCTGCTGTCCTGCCTGGGTCGAATTTCTGGAAACATTCTATCCTGATCTCATTCCCCATCTGTCTTCGACCAAGAGTCCTATCAGCATCATGAGCTCAGCGATGAAGACATGGTTTGTAAAAAATAATAATCTCGACCCCAGAAACGTCGTCATTGTAGACGTAGCGCCCTGTACGGCTAAAAAAGCTGAAATACGCCGTCCGGAACTAAATGCATCGGCAGATTTCTGGAATATCCCTGAACTGCGGGATACAGATATTTCAATCACGACCCGTGAACTGGCCCAATGGATACAGGAAGAAGGAATTGATTTTTCCGGTATAGCCGATAGTGATTTTGACAAAGTCTTCGGTGAATCTACTGGTGGCGGCCGCATTTTCGGCAACAGCGGCGGTGTCATGGAAGCAGCAATCCGCACAGCCTATTATTTCTTTACAGGCCGTAAAGCTCCTAAAGACTTTATTCCCTTTGAACCGGTCCGTGGACTCGATGGTGTCAAAAAAGCTTCTGTCGTCTTTGGTCATTTCGTCATTCATGTCGCTGCTATCAGTGGCCTGGGCAATGCCCGTAAATTCCTGGATGAACTGATTTCCACGGAAGACTTTGAAAATTATTCTTTTATTGAAGTCATGGCCTGCCCTGGCGGCTGCATTGGTGGTGGCGGTCAGCCTAAAGTCAAATTGCCCCAGGTAAAGAAGGTTCAACAGGCACGCATGGATTCACTCTATCAGAGCGACGTAGATGCAACCTACAAAGCCAGCTGGGAAAATCCTGAAATTCAGGATTTGTATAAACAATTCCTCGGCGAACCTCTTTCCGAACGTGCTGAAATGATGCTGCACACCTATTTCACAGACCGCAGCGATGACCTGGGAGAAATGAAAAACCTGACTCCGGAAACGAACCCGTCATCGACCCGTTTCAAACCCCACACGAATAATGCCGTGTAATCGTATGTGCTATTAATGCATACAAGATACAATAAAACATGACATAGCGAAAAAAAACTGTGCATGACGATCCAGACAGGATCAGTCATGCACAGTTTTTTTATCGGTATTAGTCCAGATTTTGTGGTGTGGTCACCCCTAGTCCAATTTTT
>NZ_QSFA01000033.1 GCF_003467125.1 Megasphaera sp. AM44-1BH | reverse complement strand
CGTCAGGGTAACCTGGAAATGAAGAAAGAACTGGCTAAGAAGATTGCTCATATTGAAGACTAATGGGATAGAGGAGCGATAATCATGGTAAAAAAGACGATGGATGGGAATACCGCCGCAGCCTATGTTTCCTATGCCTTTACGGAAGTGGCAGCGATTTATCCCATCACTCCTTCTTCGACTATGGCCGAGCTGGTCGATGCCTGGTCTACAGAAGGGAAGAAGAATATATTCGGTGACCGCGTACGGGTCATGGAAATGCAGTCCGAAGGCGGTGCGGCAGGAACGCTCCACGGCTCCCTGCAGGCAGGTTCCCTTACGACGACTTACACGGCAGCACAGGGCTTGTTGCTCATGATTCCGAATATGTACAAAATCGCCGGCGAACTGCTTCCGGCCGTATTCCACGTCAGCGCCCGTGCTGTTGCCGCCAACGCCCTCAGCATTTTCGGCGACCACATGGATGTCATGGCCACGCGGCAGACCGGTTTTGCCCTGTTGGCATCCAACTCCGTACAGGAAGCCATGGACCTCGGTGCCGTCGCCCATCTGTCGGCCATCAAGAGCCGTATTCCCTTCCTGCATTTCTTTGACGGGTTCCGTACCAGTCATGAAATCCAGAAAATTGATGTCCTCGATTACGACGACCTGGCAAAACTCGTCGATTACGACGCCGTCCGGGCCTTCCGCGACCGGGCCCTCAACCCGGATCACCCTGTACTACGCGGTTCGACCCAGAATCCCGACGTATACTTCCAGACACGGGAAGCCGTCAATCCTTTCTATCAGGCCCTGCCGGCCATCGTGCAGGAATACATGGATGACATCAACAAACTGACAGGCCGCAATTATCAGTTCTTCAATTACTATGGCGCGCCCGATGCCGACCGGGTCATCGTCGCCATGGGGTCCGGCTGTGAAACCATCGAAGAAACAGTGGATTACCTCAACAGCCGCGGCGAAAAGACCGGCCTGGTCAAAGTCCACCTCTACCGGCCGTTCCTCAACGACGCCTTCCTTGCAGCCGTACCGGAAACGGTAAAACGCATTGCCGTCCTGGACCGGACAAAAGAACCCGGTGCCGATGGCGAACCGCTCTGCCTCGACGTGCGCAACGCCTTCTATGGCAAAGCCGGTGCGCCGCTCATCGTCGGCGGCCGTTACGGACTGGGCTCAAAAGACTTCACGCCGGCTGATGTTGCCGCTGTCTTTGAAAACCTCAGACAGGATACGCCTATGAACCGGTTTACGGTCAGCATCGTCGATGACGTGACACACACCTCGCTTACGCCGTATGACATGACCTTTGACCCGACACCGGCCGGTACGATCAACTGCAAATTCTGGGGCCTCGGCAGTGATGGTACGGTCAGCGCCAACAAGAGCGCCATCAAGATTATCGGTGACCACACCGACATGTACGCCCAGGGATATTTTGCCTACGACTCCAAGAAGGCCGGCGGCGTCACCGTATCCCATCTGCGTTTCGGTAAACTGCCGATCCGCTCGACGTACCTCATCACCCAGGCTGATTTCATCGCCTGCCACAATCAGGCCTATGTCCAGCAGCTGGACCTGCTCAAAGGCCTCAAGCCGGGCGGCACCTTCCTTTTAAACTGTATCTGGAGCCCGGACGAACTGGACAAGGAACTGCCGGCATCGATGAAACGCTATCTGGCAAAGAACCACATCCATTTCTATACACTCAATGCCGTAAAAATCGCATCGGAAATCGGCCTCGGCGGCCGGATCAACATGATCATGCAGTCGGCCTTCTTCAAGCTGGCCCAGGTCATCCCCGTCGAAGACGCCGTGAAATACCTGAAAGAAGCCGTTGTTAAATCGTACGGCCGTAAAGGGCAGAAAGTCATCGACATGAACTATGCTGCCATCGACAGAGGCATAGACGCCCTCGTTCCGGTTGCCATTCCCGACAGATGGGCCGATGCCATAGATACGGATACACAGGATCCGTGGCAGGGCAAAGACGTACCGGATTTTATCCGCCATATCATGGTTCCCATGAACCGACAGGAAGGGGACAGCCTTCCTGTCAGCGCCTTCAGCGGCCGCGAAGACGGTACCTATCCGCTGGGCGTCACCCAGTGGGAAAAACGGGGTATCGCCGTCAACGTGCCGGAATGGCAGGCAGATAAATGCATCGAGTGCAACCAGTGTTCCTTCGTCTGCCCCCATGCGGTCATCCGGCCTATCCTGCTCACAGAGGACGAAGCAAAGAATGCGCCCGGTACGCTGGTCTGTAAACCAGCTAACGGTCTTCCGGGCTTCCAGTTCCACATGGCCGTCTCTGCCGAAGACTGCACGGGCTGCGGCAGCTGTGTCAACGTCTGCCCGGCCAAAGACAAGGCTCTGGTCATGAAACCTCTGGCCAGCCAGCGCAAAGCCGATATGGCAAATTGGGAATACACCTGGAACCTGCCTGTCAAAGATATTCCCGAAACCATGCAGGCTACCGTACGGGGCAGCCAGTTCCTCAAACCGCTTCTCGAATTTGCCGGCGGCGCCTGCCCGGGCTGCGGCGAAACGCCGTATGCCAAACTGGTTACCCAGCTCTTTGGCGACCGTATGATGATTTCTAACGCAGCCGGCTGTTCCACTGTCTGGGGCGGCAGCGCACCGACTGTTTCCTATACGACCGATGCCAGAGGCCACGGCCCGTCGTGGGGGTTCTCCCTCTTTGAAGACAATGCCGAGTATGGCTTCGGCATGCTCCTGGGGACTGAACACAACCGCAGTCATGCAGCCCGCCTGGCAGAAGCCGCACTCCATGAAAATATCCCGGCCGATGTCAAAGATGCCCTGAAAGACTGGCTCGACCACAAGGCTGAAGGCACGGGGACGCGGCAGCGTGCCGACCGTCTCACGGCTCTTCTGGAAGTTCATAAAGGGCAATATCCTGTCCTGCAGGACCTCTACGACAAACGGGATTTCTTCGTCAAACGCAGCCACTGGATCTTCGGCGGCGACGGCTGGGCCTATGATATCGGCTACGGCGGCCTCGACCATGTACTGGCAGCACGGGAAGACATCAACGTCCTCGTCTTCGATACGGAAGTCTATTCCAACACGGGTGGCCAGTCGTCCAAATCGACGCCGACAGCGGCCATTGCCAAATTTGCCTCGGCAGGCAAACGGGTCCGCAAGAAAGACCTGGGCCTCATGGCCATGTCTTATGGCTATGTATACGTTGCCCAGATTGCCATGGGCGCCGACAAGCAGCAGACGCTGAGAGCCATCCGCGAAGCCGAAGCCTACCATGGCCCGAGCCTGATTATCGCCTATGCGCCATGCTCCAATCACGGCATCAAGGCCGGCATGGCCAGGACACAGCTGGAAGCTAAAAAAGCTGTCGAATCGGGGTACTGGTCCCTCTACCGCTACAACCCGGACCTCAAAGCACAGGGAGAAAATCCGTTCCGCCTCGACTCCAAAGAACCGACGGAAAGCTTCCAGGATTTCATCCGTGGCGAAGTACGCTATGCGTCCCTGATCCAGAAATTCCCCGATACGGCACCGCAGTTGTTGCAGCAGGCCGAAGAAGACGCGCGGGAACGGCGGGAAACATACAAGAAATTAGCGGCCCTGTAAGAGTTCGTCTCTTACTTTTCATACAATACCAATCCTTCACTAAAACGAAACGAACCTGGCCCTCTTCCGTGGAAACCAGGTTCGTTTCGTTTTGTCTGTAGAAAAGGCGGAGACAATCCTTATAATAAAGACCGGACAGCCGTAAAGTCGTCAGGGCACTGGAGCGTCACGATTTTTCTGCGGGCTTCGAGCCCGTCTGTATTGGCGCAGATGCAGGGACAGCCGCAGACGATGAGCCAGTAATCGGCCTGACGGACACCATGGGCCGCATAGACCCAGGTGTGGCCGGGAAAGTCAGCCATGAGCCGCCGTACTTCCTGTGCCCGGTCGTAGGTGCTGTTGCAGCCGCCGCAGTATTTGATGCCGATAACCATAGGCTGCCTACACATGATGCTGGCTGAGGATAGCCTTGGCCTGGGCAATGAGGTCGTCGCTTACGCTCGTGTCGAGGATGACATCTTCGATTTCCGGGAACACCGCTTTCAGCCGTTCGGCAACGATTTCTTCCGTCGTAATCGTTGCAGACGGACAGCCGCTGCACATGCCGGTCAGGCGGATGTATACCTTGCCATCGGCGAAATCCTGCAATACCACATTGCCGTGATGGGACGCCAAGATGGGGCGGATATCCCGTTCCAGTACTTGTTCTATATCCTGCGTTGTAATAGCCATAAAAAAGGCCTCCATTTCCATATATAATAAAGAATATATACAATATTGTATAATGAGCGGCGGGGAATGTCAAAATGAAACCGTCCGTGGACTGTATGAGAAATACGAATATACAAATTCATACGTAAATTCGCATGAAATTCTTCCTTTTCTTTCCAGTCTATGGTAAAATCGTCTGTATGAGAAGTTATTATTTTTATACAAAGGCATAGCATCAAGGAGGTTTACGTACAATGGCAGTAGTACTCAGAGACGTAGGACAGTATATCCAGGGCGCAGGTGAACTCGACAACCTGGGAAAATTCGTAAAAAAACTGGGCAATAAGTTCTTGCTCATCTGTTCCCCCAATAATAAACAGCGCATCGGCGACCGCATCGAAACGGCCCTCAAGAGCGTAGAAAAGGAAATGGTCTATTCCGAATTCCACAACCAGTGCACCATGGAAGCCATCGAAAAGGCCATCGCCGACGGGACTGCTGCCGGCTGTGATATCGTCATCGGTGCCGGCGGTGGTACGGCCATCGATACGGCCAAAGCCGTGGCAACCAAAATGGGCGGCATTCCCTGTGTCATCATCCCGACCATCGCATCCAACGATGCTCCCTGCGCCGGCCTTTCCGTCGTCTACAATGAAGAAGGCGTCGTCGTCAAAGTCATCAACATGGTCCGCAACCCCGACGTCGTCCTCGTCGATACAGGCGTCATTGCCCAGGCACCGCGCAAATTCCTCGTATCCGGCATGGGCGATGCTCTGGCTACGTATTTTGAAGCCCGCGCCTGCTGGCGTACCGGTGCCCGCACCATGGCACGGGGCAACTGCTCCCATACGTCGCTGGCCATGGCAAAACTCTGCTATGACCTCCTCCTCGATCATTCCGTCAAGGCTCTGGAAGCTGTAGACCGCAATGAAGTGAACGAAGATTTGGAAAACGTCGTCGAAGCCTGCATTTACCTCAGCGGGTTCGGCGCCATCTGCGGCGGTCTGGCTGCTGCCCATGCCATCAATGACGGCCTCGGTGCCGTACCGCAGATTCACGCCAACGGCACATCCCACGGTGAAAAAGTCGCCTTCGGCCTCATCGCCCAGCTCATTCTCGAAAAGGCTCCTAAAGAAGAATGGGATACGGTCCTCAACTACATCCACGCCGTCGGCCTGCCGTCCACACTGGCTGATCTGGGTGTTACGGAATTTGTCGAAGCCGATTTCCGCCGGGCTGCCAAAATCGCCGCATCGCCGAAAGAATTCACCAAGAACGTCCGTGCCGACATTACGGCCGATGAAGTCTATGATGCCATCCTTGCTGCCGATAAAGCCGGCGCTGCCAAATAAATCCCTGTAGCGGAGAAGCTGATAGTACATAAAAAAGAACATTTCCTCTATGCATACAAATCATGAGGAAATGTTCTTTTTATCTATACCAGCCAGGGCAGTCTGTCTTATTATGGGCAAATATGGTATAATACCTGTATATGTCTTTAGTACCACGTAATAGTACTAGATTTCATAGGATAAAAACCAGATGGAGGATATAGAATGGCTCAAGTAAAGATTACAGAAACGGTGCTCCGCGATGGCCACCAGTCCATTGCGGCGACACGGATGCGGCTCAGACAGATGCTGCCCGTGCTGGAAGCAATGGATGATATCGGCTACAATGCCCTGGAATGTTGGGGTGGCGCTACCTTTGATACGTGTATGCGCTTTCTCGATGAAGACCCGTGGGAACGGTTGCGGACCATCAAGAAGTACGTACAGAAAACGCCGCTGCAGATGCTGTTCCGTGGACAGAATATCCTGGGATACCGCCATTATGCCGACGATGTGGTATACGAATTTGTCAACCGCGCCGTCGATAACGGCATCGACATCATCCGCGTATTCGATGCTCTCAACGACCCGCGCAACATGGAAGCGGCCATCAAGGCGGCAAAAGATACGAAATCCGTTCACGTGCAGGGAACCCTGGTCTATACCATCAGCCCCATCCACACGCTGGAATCGTTTACTCGCGTAGCCGGCGAACTGGAAGAAATGGGCGTCGATTCGGTCTGCATCAAGGACATGTCCGGTCTTTTGGCACCGTACGATGCCTACAACCTGGTACGCATGCTGAAAAAACACCTGCACGTACCTATCGAACTGCATACGCACTGCACCTGCGGATTTGGCGAAATGACCTATCTCAAGGCCATCGAAGCCGGCGTAGATATCATCGATACAGCCCTGTCGCCCTTTGGGGAAATCACCAGCCAGCCAGCCACGGAAACGATGGTCATGGCACTGCAGGGGAGTATCTACGACTCCGGCATCGACATAGAAAAATTATGGCCCCTGACGGAACACTTCAAAAAAGTCCGCAAAGAACTGGCCGACGAATTCAAACTGACCATGCCGGCCCAGATCAACCCCGCTGTCCGCAAATACCAGATTCCCGGCGGCATGCTGACCAACCTGTACAACCAGCTCAAGAACCAGGGAGCGGAAGACCGCTTTGACGACGTACTGGCCGAAATGCCGAACGTCCGCCGTGACCTGGGCTATCCGCCACTGGTCACACCGACCAGCCAGATTACCGGCTCGGCGGCAGCACTGAACGTACTCTTCGGCCGCTACAAAATCATTACCAACGAAGTCCGGGACATCGTCCGCGGTAAATACGGCCGTGTACCGGGTACCATCTCCGAAGAATTCCGCAAAATGTGCATCGGCGACGAACCCGTCATCGACCACCGTCCTGCCGACGACCTGGAACCGGAACTGGGCAAAGCCAAAGAAGAACTGGCTAAAGAAGGATTCCCCGATGCCAGCCCGGAAGACGTCCTGAGCTACACCCTCTTCCCGGAAGTGGCTCTGCCGTTCTTCAAGAGCCACAAAAAGAAACAGACCCAGGAACAAGCCTGAGTGAGCAAATAAGAATCACAGCATCCATAAGCCATACAACTTGTGGATGCTGTTTTTTGCGTGTGTAAAGATTTTAAATGTGTAAGATTTAGATAATATAGATTTACTATATTGGAGAATATTTCTATTTGAAACGATTGGTAATATGAGTAACTTCATGTACTGCATAATTCATCAAAACAAATAATTATATAAAAAATTAAATTTGTAATTGATCACTGAAGAAATTGAGTATACTATATATACTAGAGAATTATAAGTATATGGTGATATTATGAATATTGGAATTGTTGATGCCGACTTGCTGGGAAGGAAAAAACATCGATTTCCCAATTTGGCTTGTGAAAAAATATCAGGATATTATAAAGAACAGGGATACCAAACAGAGTTAGTGTTAGATTTTAATGATTTATATAAATATGATAAAGTTTTTGTGTCGAAAGTATTCACCGATACGGAAATGCCACCGTTTCTTGAACAATCTGATACGGTCCAATTTGGAGGTACTGGATTTTATTTTGATAAAGCTCCTAAATTGCCTGATTGTATAGAACATCACATGCCTGACTACCATTTATATGATAAGTGGATTGAAAAGGAAGTAAGGGCAAAGAAATTGTTTTGTGAAAAAAAGAACAAAAAATTCAATGAACAATATTTTATGCAGCAATTCAAAGAATATACAGATTATAGCATAGGCTTTTTGACAAGAGGCTGTTTTCGTAAATGCAAATTCTGCGTTAATCAGAAATATAATCGTGTATTTTTACACAGCCCACTCAGCGAATTTTTGGATACAGCGCGTAAAAAAATATGTTTGTTAGATGATAATTTCTTGGGAATTGGTTATAAAGAACGAAAAAGAATGTTTAGTGAACTTTTAACATCTGGGAAGCGTTTTAAATTTAAACAGGGACTGGATGAACGTTTATTAGATGATGAAATTTGTAAAATACTTTTTTCATCAAAATATGATGGCGATATTACGTTTGCTTTTGATAACATTGAAGATTATGACGTTATTCATAATAAGTTAAAAATAATCCGGCAATATAAGAATAGGAAAAGTGTAAAATTTTATGTATTAGTAGGATTTGGAAGCACCGATGCATTAGATATAGAGAATGCGTTTAAACGTATAGAATTATTATTTCATTATGGCTGTTTGCCTTATATCATGCGTTTTCAAAATAAAAATGATACACCATGGAAAATATCTGAATTCAGAAGTTTTTATATTACATTGGCACGATGGTGCAATCAACCAAGTATAGTAAAAAAAATGAGTTTCCGTGAGTTTTGTGAAGCAAATCAAGAATTACATAAAAATAAGAGTACATTGTGTTCATCAATGGATGCAATGAGAATGTTTGAAAATAAGTATCCAGACATTGCAAGAAAATATTTTGATATACGATTTGAGATATGAGGTGGAATTATGGCTGTACAGTATAAATTATTACCTATTAATAAAATAAATCTAGATATAGATAATCCTAGAATTAAGCAATACCTTGAAATATATGGCGATAACGTGACAAGTGATGGCATTGCACTTGCCTTGAGTTTTTCTGCTGGAAATGATACACGCTCTTCGCTTGATGCCCTAAGGGAATCGATAAGAGTGAACAAAGGTATAATTCAACCTATTCTAGTTAATAAGAAAATTGATGGGCAATATGTTGTTATAGAAGGAAATACGCGGGTACAAATATATAGGGAATTTTCTGAAAAAGATCCACAAGGGCCATGGGATAAAATTATTGCAATTGTATATGATAATTTACCCGTTTCTCAAATTCATGCAATTCGATTGCAATGCCATTTAGTTGGTGCCAGGGATTGGGATCCTTATTCGAAGGCTAAATATCTAAATCAATTAAGTAATATTGATCATGTTCCTTTATCAGAAATTATCTCGTATTGTGGAGGAAAAAGGAATGAAGTTCATAAGCTTATTGATGCTTATTGTGATATGCGGAAATACTATGAACCTATTGCTATAAAGGCAGGAGAAGATCCAGATCCTCGGGAATTTTCTAAGTTTAGTGAACTACAGAACATAAGCATTATTAATTCACTACAATTGCATAAATACACAAAAGAGGATTTTGCAAAGTGGGTGGTTCGTGGAAATATTGATACAGCACAAAATGTGAGAAAATTACCTCAGATACTCAATAATAAAATGGCACACAGCGAGTTTTTAAAAACTAATATCAGTGAAGCAATAAAATATCTGCATGCAGATACAAACAATTTAAAAAAATTAGAAACAGAATCTATGTATGATTTAGCTTATATATTATCAAAGAAATTAAGAGATATAACGCTAAAAGAAACAAAGGCGCTGAAATGGGATGATGAATATAATGAAAAAAAGGGGATATTAGAAGATTTACAATATTCACTTAATGAAGTATTAGAAAGTATAGATTCGTTAGGAGAAAATAATGGCTGAATCGCAAGAACACATACGTCTTGTTAACTTAGTGTATAAGAAAGTTTGTAAATTAGTACCTGAATCAAAAACCTGCTTGGTTGAAAAAGATTCTCCTGAAAATAGAAAAGTTGGATATAATGTTCAAGGGTTTATTCCTGATGTTTATTATTGGCAGAACGATTTGTTCATTATCGGAGAAGCAAAAACTCTTAAGGATTTTTCTTCCCGTCATAGTAAACTGCAATTGCGAGCATATATAGATGAATGTCAGAAGTTTATCGGAACTGCTTATATAATAATTGCAGTTCCATGGCCATTAAAAAATACAGCATTAAATTATTTTCGTAAAATAAGAAATAATGAAGATGTAAATAATAGTAAGTTCATAGTTGTAGACGAATTAGGAAGTGAGTTTGAAGTATGAGTTGTATTATCTCGAATTCTCAGACTAATCTTTCTGTAAAAAACAAAGCTTTTCCTTATCAAGCACAAGCTATTAATGCAATAAAAGATTTAGAATATGCAGCCATTTTTCATGAACAAGGTTTGGGAAAAACCAAAATTGCAATTGATTTAATGATGTATTGGTTGAAAAAAAAATATGTGGATACGGCACTAGTTGTCACGAAGAAACAACTGATAAAAAATTGGCTTGATGAGTTTAATTTTCATACGTATATTGTACCTAAGGTGCTTAATAATAACAGAAATAGTAATTTTTATGTTTTGAACAGTCCGGTTAAAGTTATAATTACTAACTTTGAAACTATATCATCGGAGAAAGAACGGATTTCTTTATTTTTAAGGTCAAGAAATGTAGGTATTATCGTTGATGAATCTACTAAATTAAAAAATCCTCATGCCAAATTAACTAAAAGCTTTTTTGAAATATCAGATTTGTTTAAAAGAAAAGTAATTATGAGCGGGACACCTATTGCAAATAGACCCTATGATCTTTGGGCACAAATTTATTTTTTAGATAAAGGGAAAAGCTTAGGGGAAAATTTTGAGAAATTTAAAAAGAATACAAATTTAACCAATATTCTTAATAACAACTTAGATGCACGTACTTTGTTCGAACAAAGTGTTGCTAATATTAATGAACGAATTTCATCGTTTTGCATAAGGGAAACAAAAAAAAGTTGTGAGATTAAATTACCCAATAAAATATATAAATCGTTATTTGCTACATTTTCAAAACAACAAAAAGAAATGTATGAAGACGTGCTTCATACAATGAAAATTGAAATAAAACAAAACGGTGAGCCGATTCTTGATGATGATAAACTAGCTCTTAAAAGATTAATTCGTCTTTTAGAAATAACTTCCTGTCCCAAATTAATTGATGATGATTATGATGAACTGTCCGGAAAAGAATTAGTGTTAAAAAAAATCATTGATACAATAGTTGATAGGGATGAGAAATGTATTGTTTGGTCTTCATTTATTGAAAATATTGAATATTTTACTTCGATATATAAAAAATATCATCCTAGAAAAATACATGGTAAAATGTCAATTTTAGATAGAAATTTATCTGTTGATATTTTTAAAAAGAATCCAGAATGTAGAATTTTATTTGCTACACCACAGGCAGCAAAAGAGGGACTTACATTAACTGTAGCTAATAATGTTATATTTTATGATAGAGGGTTTAATCTTGATGATTATTTACAGGCACAAGATCGAATTCATAGAATTTCTCAAAAGAAAATTTGCTATGTTTATAATATCATGATTGAAGATTCTGTAGACATATGGATAGAGGAATTACTTGAGGCAAAACAGCAAGCTGCTTTTTTAGGTCAAGGAGACATATCTTTATTAGAATATGAAAAAAAAGCAGATTATAGTTATTGCGATATCATTAAAAATATACTTGAGGCAGGTCAAAAATATGACAAAAGAGACTTACACATTAAAAAATAAAAAATTTACTGTAGAAAATAAAGAAATTCCAGAGTCACATCTTTTGTTTTATACAGAAAATCCTAGGATTTATAGTATTTTAAACAAAACTGGAATAGAACCAAATCAAGATAAAATTTATGAACAAATGATTAAAATGGAACATGTTAAGATTTTAAAATCTTCTATAGAAAGTAATGGAGGAATAATTGATCCATTATTAGTTAAAGACAATGCAGATGATACATATACAGTATTAGAAGGTAATAGCCGTCTAGCAGCAATTCGTATGATTTGCGAGACAAAAAAAGATTTAGCAAAGTGGGGAATGGTAAAATGTAAAATATTTCCGGTAGAATTTAATGATGATGAAATTTTTGCTTTGTTAGGACAATATCATATTATTGGCAGAAAAGATTGGGACGCTTATGAACAGGCAAGTTATTTATATCGTCGCTATGAAGCTACTAATATGCCAATTGATTGTATGGCAAAAGAGTTAGGAATAACTGCTGCCAGTGCAAAAAAAATGATTAATACGATTGAATTTATGAGAAAACATAAAGATGAAGATAAGAGACATTTTAGTTACTACAATGATAATTATTTAAATAGTAGAAATGTAAAAAAGTATAGGGATACTTATCCTGACCTTGATAATCGAATAGTTGAAATGGTGAAAGAAAATCAAATTAAAGACTCTAAAGATTTAAGGAAGCTTAATGATATCGCTAAATGTCGGGATGCAATTTCAAAACGAGTTATGAGAGATATTGCTGAAGGAAAAACAGATCTTTATGATGGATATAGTCGTTTACAACAAAGTGGAAAATTAGGAAACTGTTTACAACACTTAAAAAGATTCAAAGAATATGTTAATAATGATGATATTGTTAAAGAAATAAAAAATTCGACAAAAGAACAGCAGAAAGAAATAGATTTTCAGATAAAAAAAATTATATGTAGATTGGAACATATTCAAAAAAAGACTTAACTGCATTTACAATAATATTATGTAAAGAATTTCATCAATGTATTACTAAATTTTTGAAAAAGGAGACGGAAATTATGCGTTATACCGTTCTCGTAGAAGAGGTAGTCAGTCAGGAATTTGCTGTGGAAGCGGCTTCGCCGGAAGAGGCGCTGCGTGTGGCGGAAAACCAGTATCGCAAAGGGGAAATCGTGCTGGAACCGGGAAATCTGGAACAGGTATCTATGAAAATCGTAGGAGATGCAGAGTGAGGATTGCATATTAGTATAATTACGGTAAGTGCATATGGATTGCCCGGCGGAGTGAAGTGTTATAATACGGCGTTCGAGGGTATTACGGGAAAAATGACCTCCATCTTTGACACTTATGAAAGAAAAAAGGGTCTAGTCCAACTTTTGTGGTTGGGCTAGACCTTTTTTTG
>NZ_QSFA01000032.1 GCF_003467125.1 Megasphaera sp. AM44-1BH | reverse complement strand
ATGGAAAACCTCAGTTTGACTTGTCCTATTTATATGCTAGCACCAAAGAGCCTTAGATTGCTACATGAAGCGACCGAAGAAAAGCAGTTGGGAAGCAGGTCAAGAATATGAACGTTATATTGGCTATCTCTACGAAAACGATGGATTTCATGTTACCTATTTTGGAGCAAGCGAAGGATTGCATGATTTTGGTAGGGATTTGATTTGCAAAAAAAATGACTCTATTCATATAGTACAATGCAAACGTTGGTCTTCTAAAAAACAAATCCATGAGAAACATATAAATCAACTTTTTGGTACCACAGTAATGTATTATCTTTCGGAAATGTCAGTAACACATACCGTCGATGGATTTTATCAAGCTCTTAATGATAAGAAAATTATACCAGTATTTGCATCCACAACCGGTTATTCAGAAACAGCCTTACAATTCGCAAAATCATTAGGCGTAATATGCAAAATTAAACCAATGGGACCATACCCAGTAATAAAATGCAACATAAACCAATCAACACATGAACATATTTATCATCTCCCATTCGACCAACAATATGATCACTGCGTTATTTCTAAAGAACAAGGAGAATTTTATGCATTGACCGTTCAAGAAGCTGAGGACGCAGGATTTAGACGAGCTAAGCGATGGAAAGGGAATATACAGAAATACAATGCAAAAAATTAAACCCATATCACGACATACAGGCTTAGAAATGACTATAAAAATATCTCGTATAGCATTTGCCATTTGGGGACCCAGCAATGTTTCTTCACAGGTTGATCATTCTTATAGTACATCATATGCCGTTGTATGTTACTAGACACTGACTAATACTACTAAATGACAAATTTTTGACGACGATATTAGTGTGCCAATAATACAGCATTATAAGACCACTTCTCATATATTGATTATACAATCTCAATAATTCAGAAAAGAATAAAATGTCTCTTATTTTAAAAAATTCTATAGAAAAAAAAAACAGTAGCTCAAATCCTGCCAGCAACCATAATCCGCACGGCCTGTATGGCAGTTGCATCCATTACGTATTATCGGACTTATTCCCTTTTTCTGCCTTTATGGGTATAATTGAAGTAGAAGAAGATACATTGTCGGCGGAAGTGCCTGTTTCTTTTTTTTTAAGATTCGTGGCTCCGAGATACCAATGTATCTTCTTTTTAATTTTCTTTTGGTGGAGCTTCCGAACCAGACAGGGACCCGGCGGCAGATATGGCGATAGTGTCCATTACGCACTACATCTGACTTATTCCCTTTTTCTGCCTTTAAGAATATAATGGAAATAGAAGAAGTATCGGCTCTGATACGACTAGTTTGTGTAGGCGTATCGGTAGTAGATGTAGAAGAATCAAATTCTTCTCTATATTCACTCGATACTTCTTTTCTTATAAATCTGGCTAAATTTCTTTCCACTTACCTTTTCTATAGTTCCTTCATACTCAAATCGTTAATAAAAAATATCCCGCACGGCACAAGCCATACGGGATAAACCAGTAGCACCAAATAACTACGTATCATTGAGTGCTTCTACTTCCTCTTTAGGGAGATATACAGTCTTATTTTCGCTGATTTCATTATTGGATTGGTACTCATTGTAATGAGAAACAATATCTTTCGTAAGGACATCTGTAAGCTTTCCCCTGCTGTATTTTGACAGTTCATCATAGTCGTCAATCATGAAGCAGTTATCCATCTGTATATATCCATCTTTGGTTATCGCACTTTGCCCTTTACACCTGACAAGATGATTGGATTTAAAGGCAACCTTGTATTCCTTTCCTTGTAACGAGTCCAGTTGTCCGACCTCAATAAAACCTAATTCACTTTTTCGAATTACGACATAGGGGTGTTTTGTTTTTGATATAGTGCCAGGATCGTTATTGAACCGCATCCTTAACCACAAAATCTCTCCTATTTCTACCATTCTACGCTCCCAATCCATCCATTACCTGCAATATATCACTATATTGTTTCTTGTACTGTTCAGCGTATTTGGCAGTATCCATTTTGATTAACTTTAAATCTGTTCCATATTTATGCTTATCAACCCAGGATTCATCCTCATGGGACAACTGAATTAGTTCATCAAGAGATGCATTTTTAAAAATATCATAAAACACATTTAGAAATGACTGTGCCTGCTCCGTAATACAGATAGAATTTGAAAGTTTCTGCTTGTTGTGAAGCAAGAAACCATATCCCTTTTGAACTTCTTGAACAACACCTCCATTGTCATAAGCCAGCAAGTCGTCATCATACAACAACTCGCCATACTTCGCTAAATAAATATTTTGGGCCAGATGCAAAAATTTATTCAATCGTGCATTGCCATCATAGAACGTCCTATTATTCATATTCACTAAATTCTGTGTAAATACAGTATTATCCGTATCTTTCGACAAGAAGAATAACGCAATATCTCTTGCTTTCATAGCTATTCCCCTCCTTATAAAAAAGCCCCGGCGCGATTGCTACATATCTGACGTATTGGTACCTTCACATTCGCAAAATCCGGTGTATTCTCATTTTTATTATACAGTATAAAATACAAATGTCAAATACCAATAAAACAATGCTGCGTTTTTACCGGTCCCTCCGCCAGTTCGTGGAGCCAATCCGTAAACACTACTATTAACATAACACTTTAACTAGCACGAACCCAAACGGCCGCCGGGCCCCTAGCTGGTGACATTGCGGGAACGGCTCCGATCCGGTGCGGTCATCATGGACCGTGACGGATGGCGGGCGTGCCCGTTGCGTCCGGTGCGCTGTTTTGTCTGAGCAAAGCGAATTTCAGCGCGCCAGCAATGGGCACGTACGGCAAGGGCCGTGGAGCTTCCGAACCAGACAGGAGCCCGGCGGCCGACGGACCCTTATCCATCAGCTCCAATCCGGACGGGCAGCATCCTCAATCCAGCAGGTCCAGTTTATACTGGCAGGGCCTGATAGAACATGATAGAATAGAGAGAAACGAAAAGAAACGATAGGAGCATAACCATGAATCTAGACGGTATTACCCTGCATAGCATCACAAACGAACTCGTCTCCCTCCTGCAGGGAGGCGCCATTTCCAAAATATATCAACTCGACGCCCGGTCCCTGTACTTCCGCATATTCAATGATATGGGCATCCACCACCTGGTCATTACCCTCGACGACGCGCCGCGCCTCTATATTTCCCAGACCATGCCACCGACGCCGGACACCCCGACAGGACTATGCATGTTCCTGCGCAAATACTACGAAAACGGCCGCATCGCCTCCATCAGCCAGCTCCATCTGGACCGCCTCATCGATATCGATGTCGATGTTCTGGACGTGTCGGGCCGCCTCGTGACCCGCAAGATTCACGTCGAACTTATGGGCAAATACAGCAACGTCATCTTCACGGAAAACGGCATCATCATCGAAGCCCTCATCAAGACGGGAAAAGGCAAAAACGCCGTCCGCACCATTGCACCGAAAGAACCGTATGAATTCCCGCCCAATTTCCAGCGCATGGACCCCTTTGCCTTCACGCCGGCCGAACTCCGGGAAATGCTCGATATGGAAAGCAGCGAACCTTTGTACCAGTGGATGCTCAAACGCTTCAACGGCATGAGCACCATCGTCCTCGACGAACTGGCCTTCCGCACGGAAATCGAGAAGAATATGCCCGTATCGGACCTGACGGGGACGCAGAAAGACGCCTGGTGCAACGCTATTGTCTCCTTTGGAAATGAACTTCAGGGCGTACGCGGTGCCTACGTCTATACCGTCCGGGGCAAGGAAATCCTCTTCCCCATCGAACTCCGCAGCCTGGCCCAGTATCCACGCCGCCATTTCGACCTCATCGAAGAATACCTGAGCGACTATCAGGCGGCCCACCGCAGTCTGAGCGGGGAACAGGAACAGCTCCAGAAAAAAGTAGGCAAGCTCATCGAAAAACAGAAGCGGAAAATTAAGCGTATCGCCGCCGAAATGAAAGAAACATCCAAGATGGACACGTACAAACATTATGGCGACCTGCTTATGATCTATGCCTATGAAAAACATGACCACGAAAAATCCGTGACCGTCCCGGACCTCCTGACACCGGAACAGGCACCGGTCACGATTCCCCTCGATCCGGCCTATTCCATGACGGATAACGCCAACCGCTACTACAAGCGCTATACCAAGATGCGCAACCGCATCCAGAAATCGGGGGAACTGCACGAAGAAAACGCCCGCTATCTCAATTATCTCTATTCCCTGGAATATGCCTTGGAAAATGCCAGTACGAAATCGGAAATTACCGATATCAAAGTGGAAATGCGCCAGATGGGACTCATCAAATCTACGTCCAAAGACAAATTGCGCCGCGAATTTTCCCAGGATATCCTCACTGTCCGCGTAGACGGCCTCGATATCTGGATTGGCCGCAACAACCGGCAGAACGATTTCCTGACTCTAAAAAAAGCCCATCCCTATGACCTGTGGTTCCACGTAAAGAACCGCCCCGGCTCCCACGTTATCCTGGCCTGCCACCACGCAAAGCCGACAAATAAGCAGCTGACGGCAGCGGCAGAACTGGCTGCCTGGTACAGCAAGGCCCGTCAGGACAGCAAAGTCGAAGTAGACTCTACCCTCGTTCGCAACGTAAAGAAGCCGGCTCATGCCGTGCCGGGCTACGTCATATTCGAAGGGCAGACGACCTATAACGTCCAGCCGAAAAAATGGGAATAATACCCGTATATCCGTACCATGCAAAAAGGCGCTGTCCATGAGGCAGCGCCCTTTCTTTACGACTCTTTACGATTCTTTCAAATCTTCCAGTTCACACCAGCGTTCCGTCAGCTCATCGACCTTGGTCTTTGTCTCTTCCTGTTCCTTCAAGAGGCTTTCTACCGTTTCGTAATCGCTGCCGGCAGCGGCAATGGCAGCGTTGAGCCCTTTGAGCAGCCCTTCATAGCGGGGCAGGTCCTGGGTGATCTGCTCCAGTTCCTTCTCCTGCCGTGACGACAGGCCTTTCCGGGCCGTTGCCGGTTCCTGCGATGGTTCCTTGCTTTTTTCCTCTTCCTTGTCACGGGACGGCATTTCTTTTTTCGGCTCTTTCTGTTGGAGCATTTCCTCCAGATATTCGCTATAATCGCCGTAATAGCGGCTCCACGTGCCGTCTTTGAGGACGAACAGCTTGTCTGCTACGCGATCCAGGAAATAGCGGTCATGGGATACAACGAGGACGACGCCCTGATACGTATCGAGATACTGTTCCAGTACGGTCAGGGTGGGGATATCCAGATCATTCGTCGGTTCGTCCAGAAGGAGTACATTGGGCTGATCCATGAGCAGGCGCAACAGATAGAGCCGGCGCCGTTCACCGCCGCTGAGCTTATAGATATAGGTATACTGCATATCTTCCGTGAACAGGAATTGTTCCAGCAGGCGCGATGCCGAAATGTGGTCGCCAAACTGGTTGACTACGTAATGGCCGTGTTCCTGGACGTAATCGATGACCCGCTGGGATTCGTCGAATTCCGGGAGCTGTTGCGTAAAAAATCCGAAGCGGACGGTCTGACCGATGGTTATGGTTCCCGAAACGGGCGGCAGCTGGCCGGCAATGACCCGGAGCAGCGTTGATTTGCCGACGCCGTTTTCCCCGATGATGCCGATACGGTCGTGCTTTACGACGTGATAGGTCACATGGGAAAAGAGGGGCGTCTTTCCCGGATAGGCAAAGGCTACGTCATCCATATCAATGATGGTCTTGCCAAGCCGGACCGATGTATCGAAGATTTCCACATTATCTACAGGCTTGCCGCTTTCCATGGCGCACAAGGCTTCATAGCGGTCGCGCCGTGCCTTCTGCTTAGTCGAACGGGCCTGGGCGCCGCGGCGGATCCAGGCCGTTTCCCGGCGGATCAGATTGCGCCGTTTGGCTGCTTCCGCTTCTTCCCGTTCCAGCCGGGCCTGACGCTGTTCGAGATACGCTGCGTAATTTCCACTATACGTATAGACCTTTCCCCGGTCCAGTTCCAGCATGTCCCCGGCGACGCGGTCGAGGAAATACCGGTCGTGAGTGCTCAGAATCAGGGCAGACTTGCTGTCGTGGAGATACTCTTCCAGCCAGCATATGGTACGGTCGTCGAGGTGGTTCGTCGGTTCATCCATGATGAGCAGATCACAAGGCAGGATCAGCGCCCGTGCCAGCCCCAGCCGTTTCCGCTGGCCGCCGGACAAGGTATCGACGGACTGGGACAAATCGGCAATCCCCAACTTCTGGAGCACCACTTTGGCATGCTGCTCCAGTTCCCAGGCCTGCTTTTCATCCATTTCCCCGGTCAGCTTCAGCACGGCTTCATCATCGTCTGCTTCGACAGCGGCTTCATAGCGGCGCAAGACATCCATGACCGGCAAATCACCATCGAGGACACTTTCGAGAACACTGCGTCCAGGATCGAACTGCGGTTCCTGGGGAAGATAATGGATACGGGCCTTGGGATTGCGCCAGATTTCCCCTTTATCAGCCTCGGCCATGCCGGCGATGATTTTGAGCAGCGTCGTCTTGCCTGCCCCGTTCAGACCGATGAGGCCCAGCTTCTGCCCGCCATCGACAGCAAAGGTCACATCATCAAACAACACACGCGTGCCATACGATTTGGCCACGCCTTCTACAGTTAATATATTCATCATCAGTCATCCTTTTGTTTCAGTTTCTCCTCCATTATATAGGGCTGGAAAAGAAAAAGCCAGACTTCTTCAAACATCAAACTGTCTTTTCTATCTCTTCCCACTCGCCACTACCTACTACCCACCATCCTTTCCCTTCCTGAAAAGTATTGCCATATGTTGACAAATACGATAAAATAGAATAATCTATTGTGTTGTATTTTTTTACAAAGGAGTTTTCATTCATGTTTCAGACAAATATTGTCGTTTTGAGCGCCTTTGCCCTCTATCTCCTGGCCATGCTGTCTATTGGTGTCTATTACTCCCGGTCCCAGCAGCGCCTCAGTGACTATATTCTGGGCGGACGCAGTCTTGGGCCGTGGATTACTTCTATGAGTGCCGAAGCTTCGGATATGAGTGGCTGGATGCTCATGGGCCTGCCCGGTTTTGCCTATGCCATCGGCATTTCTGCCTTCTGGACCGCCTTTGGCCTCTGTCTGGGGACCTTCCTCAACTGGCACTTCGTATCACGCAGATTGCGTAATTATACAGAAGTCGCCAATAACAGCCTCACTATGCCGGACTATCTGAAAAACCGGTTCCATGACGAACAGAATATCATCCGCCTCATTTCGGCCATCTTCATCCTCATCTTCTTCCTGATTTATACGTCATCGGGATTTGTCGCCGGTGGCAAGCTCTTTCAGACGGTCTTCGGCATGGATTACTTCCATGCCCTGCTCCTCGGTGCCGGTGTCGTTGTCATCTATACCTTCCTCGGCGGCTTCATGGCCGTCTGCTGGACCGATTTCATCCAGGGATGCATGATGTTCCTGGCCATCGTCCTGGTCCCCATTGTAGGCGTCGTCTCCTACGGCGGCCTCAGCCCCGTACTGGAACGGGTCGCTACCGATTCGCCGCAGCTGCTCCAGCTCGTACCGGACACCAGCATGACCGGCATCATCGCTATCATCTCAGCCATTGGCTGGGGCGTCGGCTACTTCGGCCAGCCCCACATCCTGGTACGCTTCATGGCCATCGGCGATCCCATGGAACTGAAAAAAGCCAAACACATCGCCATGACCTGGGTCATCATTTCCCTGGCAGCGGCCGTATTCGTCGGCCTCGTCGGTAAAGTCGTGCTCCAGACGCCCCTTTCGGGAGCCGATTCGGAAAAAGTCTTCCTCATCATGAGTGAAGAACTCTTCCCGCCTTTCCTGTCCGGCCTCATCTGGTCTGCCGTATTAGCTGCTATCATGAGCACGGCATCGTCCCAGCTCCTGGTTACAGCATCGGCCATTTCCAAGGATATTTACCATACCTTCGTTAATACGAAAGCCAGCGACAGGGAACTGATCTACGTCAGCCGCTTCACCGTCCTCATCGTAGCAGCCGTGGCCATCTATCTGGCTCTCGATCCCAATAACTACATCCTGACCATGGTAGCCTACGCCTGGGCCGGATTCGGGGCAGCCTTTGGTCCCTGCATCCTCCTGTCGCTATTCTGGAAACGGATGACCAAAAACGGGGCTCTGGCCGGCATCGTCGTCGGCGGCCTTACGGTCCTCATCTGGAAGCAGTTCGCCTGGTTCGGCCTCTACGAAATCGTACCGGGCTTTATCTTCTCTCTCCTGGCCATCTATCTGGTCAGCAAATGGGATGCGCCGCCCAGCGCCGAAATCCAGGCAGAATTCGACCGGGCTGTCAGCCTGAAGCAGAAAATCACTGTACTAAAAAATGAAGACGAATAGATAGCAAAAGGGACTGTCGCATGAAGACAGTCCCTTTTTTTGTGGTCATCGGATTCAGATAATCGAATTCAGATGATGTAAAGCCCCTTCAGACGTCTACGGCGCCAGCTTCCCCTCACGGGGACGCCATATTACACTGTACTTCGAACCGACTGAATTCATAACTGGTTCGTCGGACAGGTATTTTTGCCGTCCCCGTGAGGGCCCTTTTTGGCCCAGCAGGTATCGACCAAAGGGAGATGCAGGCTGGCAGCTGATTTAAGCCTGTACGCGTATGACAGCCTCGTTCTGGCGGGTGATTTCCTGCAGCTTCTGTACCAGCTGCTGCAGGTCCTCTACGCTCCGTCCGGCGAAATTCTTTTCTACGAAATCCTTTTTGGCCTCAGTCTGGGTCGCTTCACAGAGTTGCTGCAGATAGGTCTTCAGAGCTGGCAGCAATGTCGCCGCCGTCTTTTCCCGTACCAGTCCCAGCACATCCTGTACCTGCTGGCGCTGTTGTGTCTTTACTTTTTTGCTCTTGGCATAGCCCGTGACCAGACCGACGGCAGCCCCGGCCAGGAGGACCGGCGGCATAATGGTACTCACGGCCGCTCCCAGTGTGACGTGGGCCGCAGCCGGCGCGACGACGGCCGAGTAAATGGACAGGGCACCCCCGGCAGCTCCGGCAGCCAGAACAGAATTTTTCACCGATTCCAGTCCCGTATTTTCTACAGCCCCATGAGGGAGCTGCACCATTTCCAGGCGGTTCTTTTCCTGTTCCTGCTCATACATGTGGGATAGTTCCGCATCAATGCCGGAAAGCCGGCCCTGCCAGTCTGTCCGGATGGTCGCAGACAACTGCTGCAGATGGTCTTCGATTTCCCCGCGGATGGCATCCTGGGACAGGACTTTCTGCAACAGCCGCTGGAACTCTTCCTGGGACGAACTGCTGAAGGCATTGCCGGCACTGATCTGACTATACAGCGTACGTTCAGCCCGGCTCAGGAAATGGCGTTGCAGCCATTCCCGGGTATCGCTGAGGACATTTTCGGACAGCATCCGTCCGTTATACTGAATCTGTTCATCCAGTTCCATATACGTCCGCAGCTTCCGTTCAATCTGCTCCAGCGTCTGGCGGTGCAGAAGGTTCATCTTGTCTTCCAGTACCCGTGCCGACGCCAGGATACTGTCCATCTGGACATCGCCGGCATGGCGTTCGATGTGTTCGTCCAGATACGTATAGAGCGCCGTGAACCCCGATTCGTCCCGGAGCTGCTGGTCGGCCTGCATAACACCCTCATAGGCTTTCTGCGCCGACAGGGGGAAAATCTCTTCCAGATAAATCCCCATGGAATCGTCGAGATAATCGACCAGGTCCTGAGGATCGCCGTCTACCTGATCGATGCGGTTGATGACGGCGACAATGGGCTTGCCCATCTGTGCCACCTGGCGCACCCGGTCGTTGACATCGCTCTGGCCGAGATAATTGCCATTGAACACCCAGAGAACCACATCGACAGACTGGAAATAATCGGTCGTGCGCGATTCATTAGCCGTCGTAATCGTTTCCAGCCCCGGCGTATCGATGAGGCAGATATGGCGCAGACCCTGGAGATTTCTCCCTATTTCCACATCCTGACAGCGGCTGAAGAACGCCTGATCGCCATGGTGTGCTTCCAGCAGCTCATAGATTTCTGCCACCATGCCTTCCTGCGTCGTTCCATCAGAAAAGTGCAGTACGGCTTTTTCTTCCGGCGAATAGGAAATCTTCATGATGCATGCCGTCGTTTCCGTCGCGTTCGTCGGTGAAATCTCCCCGCCGGCAAAGGCATTGATCAGCGTCGATTTCCCGGCTTTGACTTCTCCGATGACAGCGGCATGGAGGGGTTGCTCCAATTTGGCCCGCAGTACCTGCAGGTCGTTATACAGTGGATAGAGACCAGGGAAAGCGGCATCACCAAATAAGGGCGACCGCTCAGCCCGTGCCAGCAGTCCGTCTATATAGGCTGTAACGTCCATAACTACCTCCTAATGGGAAAAAATAATATCCTTCACATGAAGCGGCGTGACCGGCATATGGCCCAGTCCGTCCAGCGTCTGAAGATGACCAACGATGGCCTGCGTCTGGCCGGACGGCCCATAGAGTTCGGTATACGTCGATTCCCGCAGAGACGAAATGGCCTCTCCGGCTTTCTGTATATATTCCTTATACTCTTCTTCCAGCTTTGTATTGACATCGCACATCTGGTCGGTGAACCGCCTTTCTACCTTGCTGGCCATACTGGAACCAAAGGTACGGGACAGGAATTTCGCCACGCTCTTACCAAAATCCGTAGCTGCCAGCCCGGCAAAAATAAGCCCTACGGGACCGAGGAGCGCCGCCGCCCCGAAGGCCAGTGCCCCGCCCAGAGCCAGCTGGGCCTCACCTTGTCCGCTCAGATCATCGGACAGATTGGCATTGCCGATGACGCCCCTCTGGGACAGGGAAACGGTCATATCGTCGTCCGAAAGAAACGGGAATTCCCGGAAGGGAGCCGCCTTCAGATGACGGCGGTACATATCCATGAGCTGGCGGCTGTGTGTCTCTACCATCTCATGGAGCCGCCGTTCCAACGATTCGGGACAGATGATTTCTTCCAGGATGAACTCATTGCGGGTATCTGCATCCATATCCCAGAGCTGGTCTTCCACGTAGCCCGTTTCCCGCTGGACGCGCTTGGCTTCTGTTTCTTTGAACGTCTCCAAATCCTGTTTCAGCCGTTCCAGGAGCTCCGACGAGTCCTTATCCCAGGCGGCGATTTTTTCCTCCCGCTGCTTCCCGACACCGGCCAGGAGACGGGATGCCTCCCCGGCCTCGTGGCGGATATGATCCAGGAGATCCCGGCAGCCCCGGATTTTGCTCCGGATCTGGATATCCAGGGCATCGGCAAAAAGCGTGCGGTTCAAAAGACGCAAAAGGGCTGGCAGATTACTCTGCTCCAGCAGGGCTTCCGCTTCCCGGCGCTCTGTTTCACTGATTCCGTCCTGATGGAGCATATCTTCAGCCTGCCGTGCCTCTTTGGCCGAAATGGGGACGATTTCCGTAAACATATCCCCGTAGAACCGACGCGCTTCGGCCAGCACCTCATCAGGATTCTGGCCGCTCTGGCGGACGATGTCCATGCGGTTCACGACAGCAATGATGTTATCGGGATGCTTTTCGTATTTCTGGCAGAGACGGCGCAATTCCGTATGATCGCCGGCACTGGCAATCTTATCGCCCGGCAGGATCCAGATGACCCCGTCAGCCTTGGAAAAATATTCCTCCGCACTGGCAACGACCATATCATCCAGCTCCTGCCGGAGGCCCGGCGTATCGACGAGACGGTAATGGCGCAGGATATCACTGTGGCCCGCCGGCCAGGACGCTTCGATGACCGGCGACTGGTAGAGCTTGTATTTGCGCAACTCCCGTTGCTTTTCTTCCAGTACCTCTAAAGCTACCTTTTTCTTCTTGAACTCCCGCAGCTCCTGACGGATGGCCCGTTCCGAATCCTTCCGCTTCTGCTCTTCCTTTTCAATGAACGCCCGGGCCTCATCCCCGGTCATCCTCTTCTGGGACCCGTCCTTGAACGTCAGCGTACACGACGGATCGGATTCATCATGGAACACATCGATTTTCCACGTCTTCGGCAGTGAATCCTCTGCTGCCGCCTTCTGCCCCAGCAGGGCATTGATCAGCGTCGATTTCCCGTTCTTGCCGCTTCCCATGACGAAGAGCATGAAATCCTGGTCCAGCCGTTCCGCCAGCTGACGGATAGCCGTACACGTTTCCTCTATGACCTGGATATAATCGTGAAGGCGCACGGTCCCGGTCCCACAAGATGCATGGATGGCTTCCAGTTCCGTTGTGATTTCGTCGAGATGAGCCAGCATCTGACGCTGGACGTGCTGACGGATGCGCTGATTGTACCCGTCTTCCACATCATCGTAGAGCGACTGCACCGCGGCGAGTGTTTCGTCTGAAATCATCACTTATCCCCCTATGAGGCCTTTCAGCGTATACCCGGCCAGAGCTGCCAGAACGAGAAAATTGATAGCGGCCAGCACCTTGATTGTCGTAAGACCGGACGAAATAGAGGCGTGCCGGTCTTCCAGCGATTTCATCAGCTCCTGATGATCCGACTGGATCTGCTTTCCCATAGAAAGAGTCTGCTGCATTTCCAGCTTCAGACCTTGCAGAATCTGGTCGAGTTCTGCTTTTTGCTGAGACAGAGCATGGTCTGTCGATTGCTGAAGGGCCTTGATTTCTTCTATGCGCCTCTTATCGGACTGCTGGAGCCACGTAGAAACGACGTCGTTGCGATGGGAAATCTCCTTCAGCAGCTCCAACTGCTGCTCCTGCCAGGAACTGATAAAATCAGCAAAACGCTGCATATTATCCAAAGCATGCTGGGACACGTCCGCATACATCGTCTCCGCTTTTTCTATATCCTTCACCAGCTTGGGCGAATCCTTCTTCAGCGCCTGCAGCGACTCATTCAGCTCCTTCACCGAAGCCAGAGCCGAATCGCGCACCACCGACTCCGTTACCTCCTTGGTCACCGCTGAGATGACCTTCGTAAACTCCTGTTCCAACTCTTTTGACACGGTTATCACCTTTCCTAACCCCGGCACGCAGCGGCCGGGTAATGTATACCCATATTATACATCAGATTGCTGTAGGGATGAAGTCTGTATGTACGATTACTTGGAGAAAACTCCATCCAAATTTGTTCCAATATCAGGAACCATATAGCATTTTCAATCGCCATTCTGCTTAACAACCGGCAATGACTCTAGTACAAGTATCATATCATTCCTATTAGCCTTTCTTGGTTCTACTGGTATGTACTGCTAATACAAATCCAGCATTTCCAATTCAGATATTACAATAAACTGAATGATATCATGTGATGTACGGTATAATTTATTCAAACCACTGGCCAGAATGTAACAAACATGCTGTTCATCAATAGAGTTCCGTTTCTTCCATTGGAGTGTTACTAATTTCCTGTCATACCAAAACCAGCATTCATCATCGTATGGAAACTCTAGCTTGTTATTTACTTCCTGATAGAAACGGCTTATGTTTCCCATATGGTCCATAATAACAGAAATACGGCTATTATTTACTAGTGATGATAAGCACATCCTAATAGATTCATATTCTGATTCTTATGAATCTAAATTTACATTATACCGATACATGTATTGCCAATTATCATGGGAACATAAGACAAAAGGATACACTCTGGCCTGATGCATTACAAGTAGCATCTGTATATACTTTAAATTGCTATACCGGCTCTTGTAAATTTTGCACGGGTCTGGCAAACATACGAAAGTAGATTCCTTCTTGATGAACCCGCAAACAGTGTAAATCTGATCGTAAAACCCGGAATCTTCTGCGCCCCCGGTGGCCTCCTCTATCCCCTTTGTGGAGATAATGGGCTGCATTTTTATTTTTCTCCCCGTTTGTATCTCTCCCTTCACCTCAATTCATCTTCCCTTCAAGTATATATAAAAACAATACCGTATACCTGGCAAAAAACAGAGAAATTAAAGTAAAGGAAAAGCATTGTCCCCCACCTACATTCATTGCATCTGTATTTACGAAGCAGTAAGAATATTAATCAGCACAATACTGTTGATTTTTGCTTTTAGAAAAACTCCCCTCAGAAACGATGATCCTGAAGGGAGTATGTATTCTTATTCATTAAACAAACTAGTTTCTTCGAATGAAGTGTCTGGTACTTTCTGATGCAGGGTTTCTCTTCTCGTAATCATGGCATCGGGTGGGATCTGCCCGGTCAAAAGAGGCGCCGCATCATCATGGGTATCCCAGCGCGCCCGCACCTGCCTGGCATTGCTGTTGGCATAGCAATAGCAGCACAGGTGGCGGCACGTATTGTACTGGCCCATATCGACACTTTGTATGCAGCCGCAGGCTCCGCGCTGGTTCGTATCTTTGGGGATGGCAAGGAATTTCCCTGTCACCTGCTCGATACGCCGCCTGTCGATACAGGCTCCGTGGGAAATCCCCAGGTCCTGCAGGTCTATCTCTTCAGCACAAGTCTGCAAGGTAAGGCCGCAGGCCCGGCAGGTACTGGCCATGGCAGCTGACAATTCCCGCATTTCCGGCACTGTCAGTTCCCGGATAGATAGCCGCCGTGTATTTTGTTCCGTGTTTTTATACATATCCATAAAACTGATGACACAGCAGTCCGTATAGTGAGCCAGCCGGGACGCCATGGTGCGGAATTGCCGTATATGCCAGTCCAGCGTATACGCCGGCGTCAGGAGGATGGGATCATAGCGCCAGACGACACGGTGCCGGCCCAAGTAACGGGACAATTCCTGGAACGTGCGGATTATCTCCTCTTTGGGAGGCAGGAACGGCTCGGCATCTCTGCCGTAGGGCGTGACGGTGAACTGGAAATAACAAGGCAATCTCTTCAGTTCCTCTATATACGTCATCATAGGTGCCGCGTTCTTGGTCCAGAAGACGAAGCAGTCTACCTCTCCGGGTAAGAGGGAAACGCGGCTGATCTGCTTTGCATTAAAGGGATTGGGCACGAGGACGAATCCTTCGCGGAGGCGGCGGAAGAACCACGTACTATAAAATGCCGGTATATCGGTCCGGCGGCTGGCACTAATGATCATACCCGAATCATTCCCTTCTTTGCCTGACAACCCGCCAGTTTAACCAGAGCACGCTTTCACAGGAAACTAATTCATTAAGGGAGCTGAAATAAGCGTCCCGGTCATTTCGATTCATAATGTCTCCTTTCAGGTACAGAAAAGGCGCTGCCTGGAGACAGCGTCTTTTCAAGTGTGAAGTGGCATGTTTGAAACATCAGACGCCAAACATCACCCTTTATAATTTTCCGGATAGATGGTGATATCGTAGTGGTTCTTATCCCATTCGTGCGTAATCTGATGTTTGTATGGCGCCAATGCATCGATGAGGACTTCATAGGCTTTGCTCCCCTGGTAGATACCTTCATCGGAAATATCGACTTTATAGCCATTTTCATGGGAATAGATGCCACCGGCATGATAGCCACTTTCAGCACCGCCAGTGATGACGAAGGAAATGCCAGCCTGATGGGCTTCTGTATTCAGTCGATCCAGGAAGGCAATGGTCGAACTCTGGAAATGAGCCGTATCGGTCGTCCAGTTGCTGTCCCACGGTGTATCCATGCCTTCGGTGCTGCTCCACTTACGCAGGTTGCTCTTGCCAAAATCACGGCGGTACGCATAGGCATCGGCAATCGCCGCATCATAGGAATCATGTTGATACTGGTATTGGTACTGGTCTTCATATTTCTGGCGGTTCCAGGCCGAGACCGGCGTAGCCATGTGCTGCGATCCGGCATAGTGATACTTGACCGTATCCGGCGTAATCGTCCCGGGATTGTCAATATTGGCAAAGGCTGATGCCGGAATCAGGGCATGAACGCGTGCCTTGAGCCGGTCACCAATCTTGTCGGATTCGTTATGATTGGTTGCTGTTTTCGCTTTTCCCCTGGCTTCGTCCAGCTGCTGGGCCTGTGCCAAAGCGGCAACGGCCGGAGATACCGTTTCTGATTCTCTTACCTGTGCTGCCGATGCAGTGACAGCCCCCATAAAACAGCAAAAAAACAGGATTGCGACGATAGTCTTCTTCATTGAATTCCCCCTTAAAATGCTGAAAGTATGTGTATGACATCGGGTTACTTTTTTACGAATAACGTTTTAATTATACCATACTTAAGGGAATTTGAAAAATCGGGAATATTTAGTTT
>NZ_QSFA01000031.1 GCF_003467125.1 Megasphaera sp. AM44-1BH | reverse complement strand
GGTCAACGTGACCAATGGTACCAATGTTAACATGCGGTTTGGTTCTTTCGTAATGTTCTTTAGCCATAATACAGCTTTCCTCCTTTTAGGACAAAAATAACCTGACTATAATAAGTATACTACAAACAATCACAAATTCCTGCAAAATTTCGCATTTTTCACAAAATTTATAATTGCATATAGAAATAACCCCGTTATACGGGGTTATTGGATATGGTGGCGGCTCGGAGATTCGAACTCTGGACACTGCGGGTATGAACCGCATGCTCTAGCCAACTGAGCTAAGCCGCCATGTGGAGCTATTGACCGGGATTGAACCGGTGACCTTATCCTTACCAAGGATACGCTCTACCGACTGAGCTACAACAGCATAAACCGTTGACGCTATAAATACCGTCCAACGCTATTTTTAAAATTTGGTAGCGGGGGCAGGACTTGAACCTACGACCTTCGGGTTATGAGCCCGACGAGCTACCAACTGCTCCACCCCGCGACAAAAATGGTGGTGGGAGATGGATTCGAACCATCGAAGGCAAACGCCGGCAGATTTACAGTCTGCTCCCTTTAGCCACTCGGGAATCCCACCATTTGTTTGGAGCCGACGATAGGACTTGAACCTACAACCTACTGATTACAAGTCAGTTGCTCTACCAATTGAGCTACGTCGGCTTGTTCAACAGAACGTAATTGATTATACAAGAGAATGTGCATTCTGTCAAGTATTTTTTTCAATCGTTTTAAACCACTTGTTAGTAGTTCTTAGCTCTGACGACTTGATTAGTATATCATGATATTCCATAAAATGCAAGGAATTTTTTAATTAAATTTTACATAAAAACCTGATTACAACCAGAGTCCGGCAATGCTGATTTCACGGCTTTCCGTCCTTTCGTGCAGGCAAAAAAACAGCTCTCTGCACGGCTTGTCTTCATGCAAAGAGCTGTTTGCGCCTTTTCTTTATTCCTGATCGTAGTCCTGTAATGCAGCTACATGATGATAGCCCTGTCCCTTGCCTTTGTTGGCAAAGACGCGCAGGACTTCACGGGCCGTATCAAGCGACGTCAGGCAGGGAATGGCCAGTTCAACTGCCATACGGCGCAGGTTGAACCCGTCCCGTTCCGGATGCTTGCCAAACGTCAGCGTATTGACGACGAGATCAATTTTACCATTGCGGATCAACGTAGCAATATTGGTACCGCCTTCATGTATCTTACGGACCACATCGACAGGAAATCCCTGTTCATTGAAATATTTTCCTGTCCCCGATGTAGCAATGATATGATATCCCAGTTCCTGGAAGCCACGGGCCAGCTGCAGTGCTTCGGCCTTGTCGCGATCTGCTACGGTAACCAGAATCGTACCACCGGCGGGGATTTTCATCTTGGCACCGTTTACGGCCTTGTACAGCGCTTCAGAATAGGTCTTGCCAATCCCCATGACTTCCCCTGTTGATTTCATTTCCGGTCCGAGAGCGATTTCGGCCAGTCCGATTTTGCTGAAAGAGAATACAGGAGCTTTGGCGGCAACATGAGGTTTCGCCGGCATGAGCCCGCCTTCATACCCCATTCCCTTCAAGGTTTCACCCAGAGCGATACGGGTAGCCAGTTCGACCATGGGAACATGGGTTACTTTACTCAGGAATGGCACCGTACGGCTGGAACGGGGATTGACTTCAATAATGTATAACTTGCCTTTTGAGACGACAAACTGGATATTGACGGCACCTTTTACCTGAAGTTCCAGTGTGATGCGCGTCGTATAATCCACAATCTGGTCAATCATGGTCTGGTCCAGATGCTGTGGCGGATATACGGCGATAGAGTCACCGGAATGAACGCCCGCCCGTTCTACCTGTTCCATGATACCGGGAATGAACACATCGGTGCCATCAGAAATCGCATCGACTTCTACTTCCCGGCCGACCATGTATTCATCAATCAGGATAGGATGATCCGGCGAAGCAATAACGGCTTCCCGCAGGTACCGTTCCAGTTCTTTTTCCGTATATACGATTTCCATAGCCCGGCCGCCCAGGACGTAAGACGGGCGGACGATGAGCGGAAATTCCAATTCTTTGGATACCTGCATCGCTTCCGTATCACTGGTTGCAATCCGGCCGTCCGGACGGGGTATATTGAGTTTTGCCAGGAGTTCATCGAACCGTTCCCGGTCTTCTGCCCGGTCCATGCCATCGACGGATGTGCCAAGGATCGTCACTCCCCGCTTGGCCAGCGGCGCAGCCAGATTAATCGCCGTCTGACCGCCAAACTGGCAGATGACGCCGACTGGTTTTTCCTTATCGACGACAGCCATGACGTCTTCTACGGTCAGCGGTTCGAAATACAGGCTGTCCGATGTGTCGAAATCGGTGCTGACCGTTTCCGGATTATTATTGATAATAATGCTGTTCATCCCGGCTTTGCGCAGTGCCCAGGCAGAGTGAACGGAGCAGTAATCGAATTCAATCCCCTGCCCGATACGGATAGGGCCCGACCCGAGGACGATGACGCTCTTGTCTCCCAGCGGCTTGACTTCGTCTTCTGTTGCATAGCACGAATAATAATACGGCGTCGCGGCTTCAAATTCAGCAGCACACGTATCTACCATCTTAAACGTCGGACGGATATCCAGTTTTTCCCGGAATGCCCGGACCTGTTCTTCCGTTTTGCTGGTAAGCTGGGCGATGACCGCATCAGGCATGCTATAGCGTTTTGCCAGTCGAATATTATCTTCTGTCAGGTTATTGCGGCGGAGGTTGTCTTCCAGATCGACAATATTCTTGATTTTTTTCAGGAACCACATGTCGTATCCGGTAAGATAATGAATTTTATCGAAGCCGATTCCCATGCGCAATGCCTGTGCTACGACAAAGATGCGTTCATCATCCTGGTTCTTCAGCAGTTCTGCAATATCAATGAGCGATTTGGATTCCAGTTTCTTCAGGCTCAGATAATTGACGCCGATTTCCAGGGACCGGACGGCCTTGAGCAGTGCGCCTTCAAAGCAGCGGTCCAGCGCCATGACTTCCCCTGTAGCTTTCATCTGCGTTCCCAATGTACGGTCTGCCAGTGCAAATTTTTCAAAAGGCCAGCGCGGGAATTTGACGACGCAGTAATCCAGAGTCGGTTCAAAGCATGCCGTTGTCTTTCCTGTAACAGCGTTGGTAATCTGATCCAGCGTCAGTCCTGTCGCAACCTTGGCTGCAACCTTGGCAATAGGATACCCCGTCGCTTTGGAAGCCAGTGCCGATGAACGGCTGACCCGGGGATTGACTTCGATAACATAGTACTGATTGCTGTTGGGATCCAGAGCGTACTGCACATTGCAGCCGCCTTCGATCTTGAGACGGCGGATAATGGCCAGAGAAGCCGTACGCAGCATCTGATACTGCAGGTCGTTCAGAGTCTGGCTCGGAGCTACGACGATAGAGTCACCTGTATGGATACCGACAGGGTCTATATTTTCCATGTTGCAGACGATGATACAGTTATCCGCTTTATCACGCATGACTTCATATTCGATTTCTTTCCAGCCGGCTACAGACCGTTCGACAAGAATCTGATTAATCGGGCTGAGTTTAATACCCCGCGTTGCTATCATGAACAATTCATCATCATTATAGGCAATACCGCCGCCAGTCCCCCCCAGGGTGAAGGCAGGCCGTACAATGATTGGGTAGCCGATTTTTTCAGCAAAGGCCATGGCCGACGGAACGTCTTCGAAAATATCGCTTTCCGGTACAGGCTGATTGATGTCTTTCATGGCTTTTTTGAAGAGTTCGCGGTCTTCCGCTTCTTCAATAGCCGAAAGACGTGTCCCCAGCAGCTGTACATGATACTTTTCCAGTACGCCGGCATTGGCCAGTTCGACAGCCATATTCAGTCCCACCTGGCCCCCCAGTGTCGCCAGCAGACCGTCAGGACGTTCTTTTTCTATGACTTCTGTCACATAATCCAGGGAAATAGGTTCTACATAAACCCGGTCGGCGATGTCTTCATCGGTCATGATAGTCGCCGGATTACTATTGATCAGGACGACTTCCAGACCTTCTTCTTTCAGGGCCCGGCAGGCCTGGGTACCGGCGTAGTCAAATTCAGCAGCCTGACCGATAATAATCGGGCCAGAACCGATAACGAGTACTTTCTTCAATCCTTCGATCATTTATTTCCCCTCCATCAGCTTGACAAATTGTTCAAAGAGATACAGATTGTCTGTCGGTCCCGGTGATGCTTCCGGATGATACTGAACGCAGAAGAAATTGTATTTAGGATAAGCAAACCCTTCCAGGGTCTTATCGTGAAGGTTGATATGCGTTACGATAGCATCGTCTGGCAATGTGTTTTCATCGATGACATACCCGTGGTTCTGGGATGTGATGTAGACCCGGCCGGTGCGGACGTCTTTGACGGGGTGATTGGCACCGCGGTGCCCAAATGTCAGTTTGCGGCTTTTCGCACCGACGGACAGGCCCAGAAGCTGATGGCCCAGACAGATGCCGAATATCGGTTTTTTACCAATCAGTTTTCTCACTTCTTCAATAATTTCCGGCAGATCCTGCGGATCACCAGGACCATTGGAAAGGAACACACCATCGGGCTGGACGGCCAGTACATCTTCAGCTTTCGTATATGCCGGGAAAACTGTGAGGCGGCAGTCATTGCGGATCAGGTCTTTCAGGATATTCGCCTTGGCGCCAAAGTCCATGACAGCAACATGATAGCGGCCCTGTCCCATCTGCCGCACACTTCCCGGTGTCACCTTCTTTACCAGCAATGTTTCCAGCGGCCGTGCCATCAGGTCCTGGATTTCTTCTTCTGCCATCGTTTCCGGTACGATGACGCCCTTCATGACGCCCTGGCTGCGGATAGCCCGGGTAATGGCCCGCGTATCAACGCCATACAGGCAGGGGATATGGTGCGTCATGATAAATGTAGAAAGATTGCCTTCATTCTGCCAATTGCTGGGCATATCACACAACTCGCTGACAACGAAACCCGCCGCATAAGGACGATCGGCCTGTTCAATTTCGTGGAACAGGCCATAATTGCCGATAAGAGGGTATGTCATCGTAATGATCTGACCTGCATAGGAGGGATCCGTAAAGGTTTCCTGATACCCTGTCATTCCCGTATTGAAAACGACTTCGCCCACTGCCGGCGTATCCATCAGCATCTGCCCGTAAAATTTCTGTCCGTTTGCTAAAATGAGGCATCCTTTCATTTTAAGACCACCCCGTCCTTCATAACAAATTCACCATCTACAACTGTAGCCACGGCTTTACCTGTAAAGATCATTTCATCGAAAGGCGAAGATTTTCCTTTGGAATAGAAAGAAGACGCATCGACAGTCCATTCTTTATCGAGGTCTATAATAGTAAGGTCAGCATCTTTGCCTTCTGCAATGACGCCGGCATCGACCCCCAGTAGTCTGGCCGGTGCCGTGGACATGGCCCGGATAATCGTCATGAGATCAACCGCTCCTGTATGGTACAGGTGTGTCAGGACTGCGCCTACGCTCGTTTCCAACCCGACAAATCCGCTCGGGGCCAGGCTGAATTCCTGATCCTTTTCATCCCACGTATGAGGGGCATGGTCGGTGACGATGGCATCAATGGTGCCATCTTTCAGGCCTTCTACGACAGCAGACCGGTGTTCTTCTGACCGCAGCGGCGGATTGACCTTAAACCGCGGGTCATACGTACGCAATGCTTCATCAGTCAGAATCATATGCTGCGGCGTCGCTTCTGCCGTGATTTTAAGGCCCCTGGCTTTCGCACGGCGTACCATATCGACGGCGTGTTTCGTGCTGATATGAGCGATGTGTACAGGGGTATCCGTAATTTCTGAAAGGATGATATCACGGGCAACAGCAATGTCTTCCGCCGCAGCCGGTCTTCCTTTGAGTCCCAGTTCTGCCGAAACGACACCTTCATGCATCTGTCCGCCTGCTACAAGGGACGTTTCTTCACAGTGATCGATGATGATTTTATGGAACATGCTGGCATATTCCATAGCTTTCCGCATGAAATCACTGTCTTCTACGAAGCGGCCATCATCAGAAAAAGCGACGACGCCAGCCTTGGCCATGCCACCCATAGCAGACAATTCTTTGCCTTCCAGTCCTTTGGAAATGGCACCGATGACTTCTACTTTGACGACGCCTTCATGTTCAGCCTTATATTTCATTCCTTCTACGAGGATGGCTTTATCAATGACCGGATTCGTATTCGGCATCGTAGCAACGCGGGTGATACCACCGGCAGCAGCTGCCTGGGTGCCTGTTATCACCGTTTCTTTAGCACTCTGCCCCGGCTGGCGCAGATGGACATGCATGTCAATAAAACCGGGTGCTACGACGAGACCGGATGCATCATATACTTCCGCTCCATCTGCTGGAAGATTCTTGCCTATTGCTTTGATTTTGCCATTTTCAACGAGAATATCGCATATTTCATCCTGATTTACGGCGGGATTAACTACTCTGCCGCCTTTAACGAGTAATGTCAACGTCATCGCCTCCCATGATAGTCAGATATAAGACAGCCATACGGACTGAGACACCATTTTTTACCTGTTCCTGAATGGAAGATTGTGTCCAGTAGCATGTATCTGTATCGATTTCAATGCCGCGGTTCATCGGACCGGGATGCATAATGAGTACGTCTTTTTTCGCATTCTTCAGCCGCTTCTGATTGACACCAAAGAATGTATTATATTCGCCAGGTCCCGGGAAGAACCCTACGCCCTGCCGTTCGCGCTGGATCCGCAGCACATTGACGACATCGGCATCCTTCAGGGCTTCATCGAGATCATAATGAACGGTGACACCCATAGCAGCCAGTTCCGGCTGCAGAAGTGTGCGCGGACCGACGAGATGTACATCAGCGCCCATCGTCTTGAGGCCGTAAATATTCGACCGGGCTACACGGCCATGGTCTATATCCCCTACGATAACCACTTTCAATCCATCAATATGCCCTTTGACTTCCTGAATAGTGAACAGGTCCAGAAGAGCCTGTGTCGGATGTTCGTGTGTACCATCACCGCCATTGATGATGACCGGCGAGACACATTTGCTGGCATACAGAGGAGAACCTTCCTGTTTATGCCGCATGACGATGGCATCTACGCCCATGGCAGTCACCGTCAGAAGAGTATCACGGAAGCTTTCCCCTTTCTGGATAGAGCTGCCGCTCGGCGTGAAGTTGATGACATCGGCATCGAGATATTTGGCAGCCATTTCAAAAGAGCCCCGCGTACGCGTACTCGGTTCCCAGAACATGTTGACAATAGATTTTCCCTGTAACAGGTGCAATTTTTTATTATCACTATTGACAACCTCTTTCATCTTTCTGGCAACGCGCAGAACGAGTTCAATTTCTTCTTTAGGTACTCCCTGCAATCCCAACAGGCTTTTGCCCTGTATACTGACCATGGAAATCCTCCTTTGTAAAAAAAAGACCCTTGCCGAAAGGCAAAGGTCATATCAAGGCATACGTATCATATGTCCCTTTTTAGCCTCTCTGGACTATATTAAAGGTACGACAGTAATCACAGAATCAGCGCAGCCTCACAGGACTGCCGCCTGAATCTTTCTTTATTATTTTATCCACATGACCTCTCAAAGTCAAGGAAATTTTTTGACAATAAATTTTTAATTATACCATTTTGGTACATTGACCGGCATCTCTTCCGGTTCATCCCAGAACTCTTCTTCATCCACATACACATCGGCATCGGCAATGGCTTCGGCAATGTGACCGGCTTCTTCTTCCATATCGTTGATACAGGCTTCCGCCAGCCGCAGCTGGGCTTCCATTTCTTCTGTCCTTCCTTCTCTGCGGGCCTGAAAATAATCCCGCATTGCCAGAATCAATGTACCGGCACTGACCTGTACTTTGTAACTTGTATTTTTTTTCATGAATCCTCCTAAAACAGCAGCAGTCAGACAACTGCAGACACTTCATCTATGCTCTTATTATTGTACCACCGCCGTCAAGAGAAACAGATATACATTCTGTAAAAAATTCCGGCTGTATTCCCATGATAAAGCATGTTACAATGAAGTGAATACATTACAGGAGGGATTCCGTCGTGCCACAACGTCATTACCTGCGGGGCTATCTCTGTGCTGGTGGCGGTGCCGTCATCTGGGGGCTGACCGGTACTGCCGGCCAGTATCTGCTCCACCATTACACCATTGATTCGTTCTGGATTTCCAGCGTCCGCCTCATTGGCGGCGGCCTGATTCTGATGCTCATGGCCGCTCCTCATTACAGTGCGATGAAGGAAATGCTGAAGATACGCCGTAATGTCATTCTGCTTCTCTGTTATTCTATCTTTGGCCTTCTCATGAGCCAGACGGCATTCTATACGACCATCCAATATGCCAATGCCGGTACAGCTGCTGTCCTGCAGACGCTGTGCGTCGTGATGATGGCTGTCATCGTCTGCTTCCGAGGCCACCGTCTGCCTACGCGGGCAGAAACGCTGTCAGTTATACTGGCCCTGGCAGGCGTCTTTCTCATTGCCACCAACGGGGACCCATCCACGATGGTACTGTCTTCCAAAGCTCTCATGTGGGGGCTGATCACTGCCGTCGCCAGTGTCTGTTATTCCTTCCTGGCGCAGGATCTGGTCTGGCACTGGGGCAGTATCACTGTCAACGCTCTGGGCATGTTCATCGGCGGACTTGTGTTCTGCTGCTTTCTCCAGCCATGGACAATTCCGACGGATCTGGATACGACGGGATACCTTCTGCTGGCTGCCGTTGTCCTCATCGGAACGGTCCTGACGTACAATCTTTTTTTGCGCGGCGTAGGGGATATCGGTCCGGTCAAAGCGACTCTGCTGGGAACACTGGAACCAGTGACCTCTTCCATTGCATCAGCGGTCTTTCTGGGCACCGTTTTCTACCTTCCCGAGCTCATCGGCTTTGCCTGCATCCTGGCAACGGTATTCCTCGTCACGCTCCAGCGCAGACAACCGGCATAGTAAAAAAACTGGCTTTCCGATAGAAAGCCAGTTTTTTTACTTTCTTACTATTGTATTATCCTACCAGGTAAAGGCATCGTCCCCTACGCCGAGAGGAACTTCCGGGAATCCCGATGGCACAGGCTGGACAAGCATAAAAATCAATACCGTAAGCACGGTCAGTCCCAGAGCCAGATAGGAAAAATGAGAGCGCGTGCTGTGTTCATACAGACCGAAGAGCCGGATTCCGATGGCCGCACCAATAGACGTAAACAGCGACCCCAGCGAAAAATACTGATACAGGAAATAAGATACCACCAGGCCGATGACCATAGCCGTATTGAGTACAATGGGATAGCACCGTGATAATGCAGACGGCGTGTTGCGCCGCATGGCCGAAAACCAGTCCGACGCATCAATCCCCGTAAGGCCTGTAACAAAAGCACTGCCGTAGAGCAGCTTATCCCATATATCCGTAAGCTGGTTGCGGTTGCCGCTGCGCCACATGAGGAACGCATAGGCCAGTATCATGACGCCGGCAAAAATATAATAGTATTCAGCCGGCAGGAACTGTACCAGTGCTACACCCGCTACGACACAGACTGATCCGATGGCACATAATGTGACCAGCTGCTGCCGGGCGGGGCGGACCTTCTTATCCATAGCAAAATAGACTTTGGCAAAAATTTCCAGCAGAAAGACAGCGACGAAAAATACGATACCAAAAAAGGCATTCAGAGCCGTCAGCGCTATCATGACCAGGATGGGGATTGCCAGTTTAAACCCGGGAAAGAAATAAAATTCTTTCAGTTTCATCAGATGCTGCTGGGAATAGATTGTGAAATACGTAAATACGTTGAAAAGCAGCATGGCGACAACTGCTTCTACAGGCTTTGCCCCCATATATAACAGAGTCATGAGCGTACACATACTCATATTGACACCGGTAAAACGGGCAAAGACAGCTGCTACCAGTCCTGCATTGAAGAAAGGCAGAATAGCCCATAACATATCCATAGTAATACTCTCTCCTACAAATTATTTCAAATGATGGCTGCCCCGTTCTGTCATGGGGATGCCCTGCTTGCAAAGCGGGCATTCTTCCGGTTTATAGGTAGGAACAGTCAGGTGAAGGAGAGCCTGTACCTTATCTTTAGGCACGCCGAATTCGGCTTTACCGCCGCTACGGTCTACGAGGAGGCCGACTCCGACAATGACACCGCCAGCTTTTTTGACTACATTTACCACTTCCTGGACGCTTCCTCCAGTCGTTACAATATCTTCTACAATCAGGACCCGTTCGCCCGGTTCAATATGGAATCCGCGGCGCAGCGTCATAACGCCCTTTTCCCGTTCTGTAAAAATAGCCCGCGTGCCGAGAGCTTTCCCTACTTCATGAGCCAGCAGGATACCTCCTGTCATAGGTCCCATAACAGTCTGGACATTCTGATCTTTGAACCGTTCTGCCAGTTCCTTGCAGAGCTTTTCCGTGTATTCGGGATGCTGAAGAACATTGAACTTTTCTACATATAAAGGGCTGTGCAGGCCGGACGTCAAAAGAAAATGACCTTCCAGTACCGCTTTCGTTTCCACCAGTAATTGTCTTACTTCTTCTTCAGATAACATTGCCAATCATACCTCCTGTATTTCTTCTAAAATTTTATCGGCAGCCGATGCCGGATCAGCCGCTTTTGTAATAGGTCGTCCAATGACCAGATGGGATGCTCCGTCACGCAACGCCTGGGATGGCGTCGTAAAGCGTTTCTGGTCATTAGCTACGGCAAAGGACGGACGGATTCCCGGAGTGACAATCAGAAAATCCGGACCATTCATTTCCCGTATTTCCTTTGCTTCATAAGGAGAAGACACCGTACCATCGATACCCGCTTCCCTGGCCAGGGCAGCCAGCCGTCTGACTTCTTCGGCAATACTGCAGGTACCACCGACTTCCTTCCATGCCGTTTCATCGATACTCGTCAGGATTGTCACAGCCAGCAGACGTGGCCGGGCAATCTGCAGCTTTGCCGCTTCTTCCTGTGCTGCCTCTGCTGCAGCTTCCATCATGGCTCTGCCTCCCGTCCCATGGAGCGTCATCAGATCCACTCCCAGACGGGTAAGGGACCGGACACTCTGAGCCACCGTATTGGGGATATCATGAAGTTTTAAATCCAGAAAAACGTGTTTTCCCTGTTCTTTGAGATAGCGTACTGTATCAGGGCCGGCACTATAAAAGAGTTCCATACCGACTTTGTAGAAAGAAATGCGGTCTCCCAGAGTTTCTACGAGCCGTTTCATATCGTCCAGTGAATGCACATCCAATGCTGCAATAATACGATCATCTGCCATAGTATTCCTCCCGTCACAACGTATTGCAAATCTGCAACCGTATAGCTATAAAGGCATATCTATATAATTATGACATGGTTTATGAGGAGTGTCAACCAGAAGCCTGTCCCGGCCTTTTCCGCGGACTTCACACGATTTCACGGTTAATAGCCTGTACGGCCCGGTCATACACTTCCTGCAAGGTGTGGGTCTGCAATTCAGCCTCAAATTTCTGCTGTATATCATCCAGTATTCCCTCCAGGCTTTTATGGATATTCCTGCCAACAGGGCATTTATCACTGGGATGTTCATGGAAGTGGAACAGACTTTCATCGGGCTTTTTTTCTACGGCCCGGTACACATCGAGAAATGTAATATCCGTCAGAGGCCGCGTCAGGGAAATCCCGCCGGGACCACGTTTAATATCAATAATGCCAGCTTCCCGGAGCTGGGACATGATATTGCGGATAATAACCGGATTATTTCCTACACTGCCGGCCAGAAAATCACTGGTAACTTTATAACTGCCGGAAAAATACCGGACAGCCGTCAATACATGTATAGCAATGGTAAATTTTGTAGAAATCTGCATATCTCACACCCCTTTATCCATCTAAATGATTTACTATAAAAAAGTATAGCAGGAAAGAGCCGGATTGTCTCTCTTTTTCACAAATACGATGGTATGCAGTACTGTCACCCGTCAGTTTTTTGCTCATTTTGGGCCGTCCGTGTCGTGAAATCAGGAAAAGTCTTGCTCTCCTGTTGTAATAACAACAGATTTCCCGGATACATCCGTGCTATAGTACAGACAGACAAAGATAAGTCCACAAATCCACAGAGTTGTTTCAACAGGAGGAATATACTATGAATGAAAAAACAATGACCGTTACAGAAGATATGCTCATGGGTGATATTATGCGCAGCTACCCTGAAGTGGTAGATACATTATTGGAACAGGGCATGCACTGCCTGGGCTGCCCGTCCTCCCAGCAGGAAAGCCTGGCAAATGCCTGCTATGTACATGGCCTCGACGCACGTACCGTAACGGCCGCTGTCAACGCTACTATTCAGGCTCACCGGGCGTAAAGGAGGAATCTGATTATGAGTAAATTTTTAGGACCAGTCCACTTCTGGCTATACCGTAAAATACAATTCCAGGAATCACTCATTGATGCGCTGATTTCCTACGCCATGCAAGAAGGCTGGAACGACGAAGACCTGACCCGTTACAGCTGTCAGGACCGCCGCCAGCTCGATGAAATCATCGATGAAACAAACATCCATGGATGGCTGCAGGCACGCATCCAGGATGCAGAAAAACGGTATGCCGCTCTCGTCCTGCACCTTGTAGGATCCGATGAAACCCGTCTGAGCGCGCTAATGCAGGCTGCTGTTGCTTTTGGTGCCACCCAGAACCTGTCGGCATCCACTGCGCCTGAAGCCTTCCACCGTCTCGACGATCTCCTGCTGGACGGCATGCCGTGCGATCAGATCAACCGCGTTTCCCAAAGCAGCGATGATGCCATAACCTGGATACAGTCCGCCGATATACACAGTGTATACTGGCAGGGCCGCGGCCAGTGGTATTATCAGCTCCGTCAGGCTCTGATAACCGGCCTGTTGTCTCATACCAGCTATTCGTTTCTTCAAAAAGAAGACGGCTCTTTCCACATTGTGAAAAAGGCCGCCTGAGAAAGGCAGGATATTATGTATTGTACAGAAGTTATGGTAAAACAGCATGCCAATATTTCCCGGATGCTGAAAGTAATAGAAAAGGCCTGCTGTGCTATTTTAGATGGTTCACCTGTAGATTGTGACGAGTTCGCAGAAATTCTGAAGTTCATCCGCACCTATGCAGACGGACACCATCATCGCCGCGAAGAACTCGTCTTATTTCCCGAAATGGTACAACATCTGGAAAAGATTGCTTCCGTCATCATTAACCATGGCATGCTCGTTGAACACGATCTCATCCGTGCCCATGTCCGTGCCCTGGATGACGCACTGAAAAACTATCAGGCTCACCCCGGTACGTTATATAAACTCCAGATCCTGACAGAAGCTATGGCCTATGCCAATCGTCTGCAGGCTCATGTAGATAAAGAAAATACGGTCGTATATCCTATGGCGGACCGCAGCCTGCCCGCAGAAGTAAAAGAAAAGATTGATTCTACAGTCCATACTATGGAAGAAGAAGAAGGCAAGGATTTCGCCGCTCCTTATCTTTCCCTGCTGGAACGGCTGGAACATAAATATCATATTGCATAAGCAGGATAAACAAGGACCGCCGCCCCATATCCGGGCGGCGGTCCTTGTTTATCTACTCTGGCAGGATTACTTCCACAGGACGTTAGAATTTTGCACGGCATATTTGCCACCACTGACCTCAATAGTAGTACCGGTAATATAACTGGCAGCATCTGACGCCAGAAAAATAAGGACCTTAGCCATTTCTTCCGGTGAGCCGACACGGTGGAGTGCAATCGCGTCAATAAGAGACCCCGTAATATCAGCAGCAATGCGGTCCGCATTCATAGGCGTATCAATCACGCCGGGCACATACGCATTGACACGGATATGCTGTGGAGCCAGTTCGGCAGCCATAGTCTTTGTCATGTTCGTAACAGCAGCCTTGGTAGCACCGTACATAGTACCTCCCACGGAAGGTACCAGAGAAGCATAGGAAGAAGCGTTCAAAATGACGCCTCCTTTATCTCCCATGGCCCGGGCGGCAATTTGTGTCCCAAAGAGGACACCTGTCAGATTGACCCGTACCATTTTTTCCCAATCCGGTAGAGTAATATCCATAAGTTTCTTGCCGATGTTAATACCGGCATTATTAATCCAGACGTCAATACGTCCATATTTAGCCAGTACTTCGTCAGCAAACCGCTGCAGCTCTTCTATGTTGCCGGCATCAGCCTGGGCAGCAAATACCGTAACGCCTGCTGCACAGCATTCCTGATTGAATTCCTCGATTCTCTTTTGTGTTCTGCCACATACGGCAACGGCAGCGCCTTCCCGGCAGAACCCGATAGCACAGGCTGCGCCAATACCGGCCGTACCGCCGGTAATAACAACCACTTTTCCCTTTAATCCTAATTCCATGATGAGCCTCCTGTCTTATTTCTTTTTATATAATATCATGTCTCTCTCTTCAACACAAACAATCGTGCTGGATTGAAATTTATCATATTTTATTAATTAATATCGATTATTTGTTGACAAGAATAGCTAGAAGTGTTACAATACAACCATCGAAAGAGAAATGATTTAGTTGATGAAGATTATAGGAGGTAATACATTATGGAATTAAAAGGATCAAAGACAGAAAAAAATTTACAGGCTGCTTTTTCCGGTGAATCTCAGGCGCGCAATAAATACACCTATTATGCCAGCGTAGCAAAAAAAGCCGGTTATGAACAAATTAAAGCATTTTTCGAAGAAACAGCCAATAATGAAAAGGAACATGCCAAAATCTGGTTCAAACTGCTCAATGGCGGTGAACTGCCGAACGATATCAATGCATTAAAAGACGCCGCTGCCGGCGAACATTATGAATGGACCGAAATGTATCCGACATTTGCAAAAGAAGCCCGTGAAGAAGGCTTCAACACGATTGCCTACTTATTTGAAAAAGTAGCAGAAATCGAAAAACATCACGAAGAACGGTATCTGGCACTGCTGGCAAATGTAGAAAATGGCACTGCTTTCAAGAAACCCGAAAAGAAAGCATGGATCTGCCGTAACTGTGGATACATCGTCGAAGCCGATGAAGCTCCAAAAGTATGCCCTGTGTGTGCTCATCCCCAGTCCTTCTTCGAATTGAAAAACGACAACTATTAATACGCACAAGTTTAATGCGATACGGAAAAACGGGAACCGCCTTATGGCCAGTTCCCGTTTTTTTCTGCATGTGATTCATTTCTTGTCAGATGCTGATACCCATTCCGGTAGCCGTGGCTATAAGACATATAATGATGCTGCGCAGCTCAGTCAGATGGTCTCTGTAAACGTCATACTTTACCAGAGGACTCTGCAGACTGTTCTGCTTGATCCGTTTCTTTGATTTCCTGGATTTCTTTCATATCCGTTTTTTTATCGTCCACATTGACTTCATCCTTAAATTCACGCAGGCTTTTCCCCAATGCACCGCCAATAGATGGCAATTTCCCTGGTCCGAAAACAACAAGGGCAATTACGAGAATAAGCAGTAATTCCGGTGCTCCTAATCCAAACATAAGTGGCAACCTCCTTCTAATCTATAGAAATTAATTCATAGGCATCGTTGCCCATTTTTAAATTACGCATAGCCTGTAATTGATGCAATCCATGACGCGATTCAATCCGTTCCACTAAATCATGATTTTCCGATGCCGGACGGCCATATACCAGATCCACGCTGGCCCGGTCTACAGCTAACAAATCTGTTGATGCGACAATGCCCAAATCGGGAATCGTCGGTTCTGCTGCAGACGTCCCGGCACAATCACAATCAACAGACATGCGGCGCAGCACATTGAGAAATACGATATGCTTTCCGAAATAATCGACTGTAGCCTTACCGGAATCAGCCATCCGTTCCATAAAAGCATCCTGCAAGGGCATTCTCCCCCATGCGTCACCAGAAGGAGGCATGGGACCAGTCAGATAACCGTGAACTTGTCGTTTACCTAGCTGTCCCGATGCACATCCAATAGCAATATTTTTCAGGGATCCTCCAAAACCACCCATGGCGTGTCCCTTGAAATGGGTAAGGACAATCATGGAATCATATTGTGTAATATGACTTCCCATGGCAACTTCTTTCAAATGTTTCCCACCCCGGACAGGCAGATTGACAAATCCATCTTCGTCCATAATATCAACAGGGCAAAAATCCCAGCCATTAACTTTAAGCGTTTCACGATGTAATGCTGTCGTATAGCGGTCACCCGGGTACATCGTGTTCGTTTCAACAATCGTACTGTCCGGAACATGGCAGACAAATTCCCGGACTATCTCCCGGGGCAGAATATTAAGTCCATGTTTTTCACCAGTATGAAGTTTTATGGCTGTTTTTCCATAAATTCCTTCATTTATACAATCGTACAATGCAATCAGATGAGCTGCATCGATTTTCCGGCTGAAGTACACTTTTGTCCGGGATCCGTCGCCAGACGATTTCATTCCTGTTACATCTCTCGTACCTATAACAGGTGCCTGCGCCAGCACGCGAGGGAAGCCGGCACTATATAAAAAAGCTCCAGCTGCAGCAGCTCCTACCACTTTAACAAAATCCCGTCTGGACATATCTTTCACAGGTAATCCACTCCTTTCACATACTCTATCTAAAAATTAGCTAAAGTATACAACCGGTAGTAAACTCCAGGTCAAGAGAAAATTTTTTAAAGTGTCACAGGTTCCTGTTCATCAGGGGGGCTGGGAGAAAAGGCCGCAGGCCGCGGTTCGTAGGCCGCCGGTCGCTCATTCCCTACTAGCCACTAGCCACTTGTCACTAACAACAAAAAAAGCACCAGCATAAGCTAGTGCTTTTTCACTTAATCAGCGGCTTCCTATCCTCC
>NZ_QSFA01000030.1:18085-18293 GCF_003467125.1 Megasphaera sp. AM44-1BH | reverse complement strand
GATGCTGCACAGGATAAAGTCATCAAACAGGTCAACGACAATCTGGTAAGTTCTGTCAATACGATTAACAAGAACGTAGCCGACGGGTTCAATGCACTGAGCGCTGTCGATCTGCAGGAAGCCCAGACCCGTGCAGCTGCAGATAAGACATTGCAGGATAATATCGATAAAGAAGCGACTGCCCGTGATCAGGCTGTTGCACAGGAAC
>NZ_QSFA01000030.1:0-18075 GCF_003467125.1 Megasphaera sp. AM44-1BH | reverse complement strand
GCCCGTGATCAGGCTGTTGCACAGGAACGGGCAGAACGCAAGGGTGCTGATGCTGCACAGGATAAAGTCATCAAACAGGTCAACGACAATCTGGTAAGTTCTGTCAATACGATTAACAAGAACGTAGCTGACGGGTTCAATGCACTGAGTGCTGTCGATCTGCAGGAAGCCCAGACCCGTGCAGCTGCTGACCAGACATTGCAGAATCAGATTGCAAACAATGCACAGGCTATTGGTACGACAAAAGATGGCAACTATGTCAAGAGCAATAATAGCGTTGGCAAGAATCTGAATGTCCTGGATGCTCAGGTAGGTCAGAACAGTGCTAACATCAATCAGTTGTTCAGCGATTACAGCTCCATGAAGACGGACATCAATAAAGTCGGTGCTCGTTCGGCTGCATTGGCTGGCCTCCATCCTCTCGACTTTGACCCGGCTAATAAGCTCAACTTCGCCGTCGCTTCCGGTTCGTTCAAAGGGGAAAACAGCGTCGCTCTCGGTGCGTTCTACCGCCCGAACGAAAATGTTATGTTCAGTGCCGCCAGCACCATGGGTGATTCTGACAATGCGTATACCTTTGGACTGAGCTTCAAGATTGGCCCGTCCTCGGCTAAGACAAAAACTACTTCGCCGGATGCGGAAGAACTGTACAAAGTGGTTGGTCAGTTACAGGATCAGTTAGCGGCTCAGCAGAAAGAAATTGAACAGCTCAAAGCAGAAAAAGCTGCTAAATAACCTGCCATAGCAGAAACAACTGTAAAAGTAACATAGAATATACTATAAAAGAACCAGGGCCTGTCAAACGACAGGCCCTGGTTCTTTGTATACGGCATCGTAAGTATACGTGCATCGGGATGGCAGTGACGATGCTTTTTATTCTTTTGTGTCGGTAATCTTGTCTACGGAATAGCCGGCATTGACGACAGCTTTAAACATGGCCTTGTCATCGGCTTCATCGGTTACATGGACGGTAGCCCGTTTGTCCATAAGGCTGACTTTGGCTTTCAGGACCCCGGGCACGGCTTCCAGCGCTTCTTTTACGTGGGCCGCGCAATGGTCGCACATCATGCCGTTGATATAGATATATTTTTCTTTTCCTTCCTGACTGGAACCGAAAAGGTTACTGAAGAATCCCATGTATATCCCCTCCACATCTTATATATGAGAATGAATTTTATTATACACATCTATTATACGGAAGAAATAGCAAAAATACAAGTCAATGCAATCAGGTGTTGTCTTATGAAGCCTATAGCAGAGTGCGGATAGCGTCGGCAATGCGGGTGGCCACGTATGGATTGTTCATGGTGTAGATATGGACGCCGTCTACACCGTTGGCCAGGAGGTCCACAATCTGATCGATGGCATAGGCGATTCCGGCATCGCGCAGGGCGGTATTGTCATGACCGTACCGGGTCAGGATTTTCTGGAACTTCAGAGGAAGGGTAGCCCCGCAAAGAGTGACCATCCGTTCAATCTGTTTCTTGTTGGTGACGGGCATGATACCCGCTTCGATAGGGACGCGGATTCCAGCCTGGGTCGATTTGTCGAGGAAATTGTAAAAATCGTGGTTATCGAAGAACAGCTGTGTAATGAGTTCGCTGGCACCGGCATCGACTTTGATTTTCAGATGTTCCACGTCTTCTGCCAATGTTTTGGAATTGGGGTGGCCTTCGGGATAGCAGGCGCCGATAACGTTGAATTCATCCCCTGTCTGCTGACGGATAAAAGCGATGAGGTCGCTGGCATGGGGAAATACGCATTTAGGTTCGATACCGGGCGTTTTATCACCGCGCAGGGCCAGAATATTTTCAATACCGTGTTCCCGCAGTTTCTGCAGTGTATCCAGCACTTCCTCTTTATCGAGATTGATGCAGGGCAGGTGTGCCGCTGTTTCACAACCCAGACTTTTGATTTTGGAAGCGACTTCTACGGTAAGATTCCCCCCCTTGCCGCCGGCTCCGCAGGTGACGCTGATAAAATCCGGATGGAGACCACTCAGTTTTTCCAGTGTCGGATAGACTGTTTCAACAGGAATTTCTTTTTTCGGTGGAAAGACTTCAAAGGAAAAAACAGTTTTCTTAGAAAATAAATCACAAGTTTTCATGTACATACCCCTCATTATGAAATAGTGTTATCAGAAGCTGGGAATAATAGCTCCTTTGTATTTTTCTTCAATGAATTTTTTCACTTCCGGTGATTGCAGTGCTTTTGCCAGCTTCTGGATTTCCGGACGGTTTTCATCGCCGCGGCGTACGACCAGCACATTGGCATAAGGCGAATCCTTGGATTCGGTGAATAAGGCGTCCTGGAGCGGATTGAGTCCTGCTTCAAGGGCGTAATTGGTATTGATGAGTGCTATATCCACATCATCCAGAGAACGGGGAATCTGGGCAGCATCGAGTTCGATGAACTGGAGATTCTTGTCATTTTTTTCGATATCCTGAACAGTAGAAGCAATGCTGCCACCGTCTTTCAGGCTGATCAGGCCTGCCGTCTGGAGTACGAGAAGCGCACGGCCACCGTTGGTAGGATCATTAGGGATGGCGACTTTGGCGTTCTGCCCAAGCTGGGATAGTTCCTTGATTTTATGGGAATAGATGCCCATCGGTTCGACATGGACTTTGCACAGGGCAACCAGGTCGGTACCATGTTCATTGTTAAATTTTTCCATATAGGGTTCATGCTGATAGAAATTGGCGTCCAGTTCTTTATCCTGCAGAGCCAGATTGGGTTTGACATAATCGGTGAATTCGATAATGTCCAGGTCTACTCCTTCAGCGATAAGCATGGGCTTGATTTCTTTCAGGATTTCTCCATGTGGTACCGGTGATGCACCGACGGTGATTTTGACATTCTGTGACACTTCCCGGCCACCGGCCGGTTTCTGCCCACCACAGCCGGCCATGAGAAATGCAGCGGTTCCGATTGCGACAGCTGCCGCGGTTATCCAGATTTTCCAGTGTTTCATATTACCCCTCCTGTCATCTAAGGCCTCCAGAGGGCATAAAAAAAGACTCTTTCCCGAAAGAGAAAGAGTACATCATTTTCTTTATCTCCCGGAATTTCTTCCGCAGGAATTGGCACCGTATTATCGGTTGCCGGGTTTCATAGGGCCCGTCCCTCCGCCGCTCTGGATAAATGTGTGTACTGTCATAAGACAGTACGTGATGAAATTGTTGAAGCCATTTTACCATGACTGCAGGATTTGTCAAGAAGGAAAAAAAGATTGATTGATTTCTCTTGACTTTGAGAAAAAAAGCCGTATAATTACAAGTAATCTACATAGCATTGTCGATGAACGAAACGAGTACGTGTACAGCGACAGCTACAGCGAGCCGATGGCAGTGAGAGTTCGGCGCCGGTCCGTACAGGGAATGGATTCGGGAGATGCGGCCTGAACGGTAACCAGTAGGGCTCGACGGTGTAGTTCCACCGCTATCAAAGAAACGTGTATCGCCCTTTGCGGGCCGTACATAGTGAGTCGGGCTTAAAGCCAATGTGGGTGGTACCGCGGAAGAATCAGACCTTTCGTCCCTTTAGAGGGATGAAAGGTCTTTTTTATTGTCTAAGAGAGGATGAACAGGAATGCTGGAAATGAGAGATGTGACGTTCCATTACACAGACGGTACACCGGTATTGGAACATATGAATCTGACGATTGGCGCCGGTGAATTCATCGGCCTGGGTGGCCGCAACGGTTGTGGCAAGACGACGGTGACCCGTTTGCTGATGGGGCTTGAAAAACCCGTATCGGGAGATATTTTCCTGGATGGGAAGAGAATAAACGACGAAGAAGCGGCCGCACGCAGTCCTTATATTGGATATGTATTCCAGCGGCCGGAACGGCAGATGTTCCGACCAACTGTGCGGCAGGAAGTAGCTTATGGACCGGAACAGCTGGGCCGCAACCGTGAAGAGGTCGCATCGGCTGTTACAGCGGCGCTGCAGGCTACCGGGCTGGAACATCTGGCAGAAGCTTATCCGCCCAATCTCAACCGGGGAGAAAAACAGCGCGTCGCCATTGCGTCGGCTATTGCCATGCACACACAGTACCTTATCCTCGATGAACCGACGAGTGGTCAGGACAGCGCCGATAAAAAATCGCTCATGGCACTTTTATCCCGGCTTCATCGGGATGGACTTACCATTCTCATTATCAGTCACGATATGGATATATTTGCCGAATACTGTCAGCGGGTCATCGTCATCGGGCATCACACCAAAGCCTTCGATGGGACGCCCCAGGAATTGTTTACCCAAAGGGAGGACCTGTATGAATTAGGCTTGAGCCGGCCTGATGCCGTGACCTTGTCTCAAGCCGTGACGGGGCTTCCGTACTGCAAATCCGTCGATGAATTCACAGCAGCCATGCTGCAGCGTCTGGGAGGGAAATAAGATGAAACACTTCGTACCCGTAACAAAATTATCAGGCACTATTGCTTTTTCGTTCTGGGCTCTCGTGCTGCACACGCCGGGCCCTCTGGCTGCCCTGGTCATCATAGAACTCATTCTTTTGGGATTTGCCGGTAATATAGCGCGCAATGTCAAAGCGGCCATGAGCCTGACTGTATTTGCCGTCTTTCTGGCGGTGGTCCAGCTCCTAGGAGGGGGATCACTCGAATCGGCCTACGTGACGGGACTCCGGATGCTGGCCATGACGATCGTATTCATCATCCTGCTTACGACGACGCGTCTGCAGGACCTGACGGCGGCTCTGGTCAAACAAATCCATATTCCCTATGAATATGCCTTCATGTTTACGGCGGCTCTGCGGTTTGTCCCCGATTTCATCGCTGAAAGCCGGACGGTCCAGGAAGCACAGGCCTGCCGGGGACTTTCTACAAAGGGGAATATTCTGAAGAAGTGCATCCATTACATGGGCGTCGTTCAGCCGCTGATGCTCAAATCCCTGGGGCGTTCTGAAACCATGGCCCTGAGTCTGGAATTGCGGGGATTTGGCAATAATGAACACAGCTTCATGACAAATGTACGGCCGGCCGGTTGCGATTATGCCGTCATGGCCTTATTTATAGGATTGAGCGTACTCGTCGTATATATGCGTATCTATGGTATCGTCTGAGGGGGAAAGGGACATGAAACACATTGAAGATATCAGCACATTGGAATTTCATCATCGTCAGGGTGGCCAGTTCCGCTGGATTACGATTACGACACTGATGCTGGCTATTGGTACAATCCTGCATCTCGTGTCGCCCAGTGTGGGCGGTGTTACGCCGAACTGGACCATTGCAACGTACTGCGTGGCTATCTGCCTGACAAAGCCGACGTATCGTCAGGCTCTGGGCATCGGCCTGGTAGCTGCCCTTATCAACGTCCTTACGTCCAAATCGGGATTTCCTTATGGCAACCTTATCAGCGAACCTATCGGGGCATTGACCTGTGCGTTTCTCGTCAAGAACCTCGCGTTCCTCAAATTCCGCGGCCATTCGTGTCTGCCTGTTCTGACAGGCTTTGCCGCGACATGCATGAGCGGTGGCGCATTCGTTACGATTTTGAAATTTGTTATGAATCTTCCGAATACGGTATATTTTACAGGGATGCTGCCGCTGGTCGTCATCGTCGGCGCACTCAATGCCATCGTGACCCCGCTCATGTATTTTCCGGCGCTTCGTCTCTTCGTATCCCGTGGCATCCTCGATTCTCTGGAAGAACAGAGCGTCACTTCGGATCACAGCCAGTATGACTTGAAGCCGTCTGTCCCGGGCCTGATTTCCATTGAACATCTGACTTACACCTATAATAAGCAGACGACACCTGTCCTGGATGATGTGAGCCTGGCCGTGCATAAGGGTGATTTCTTGGTCATTACCGGCGAAAGCGGCAGTGGCAAGAGTTCTCTCTGTATGGCGATGACCGGCGCCATTCCTCATTATTTCGGCGGTGTCATGAAAGGCATGGTGTATGTTGATGGACAGGCTACGACCCAGACGACGATTTCCCGTCTGGCGAGCCGTGTCGGCGCTATGCTTGACGACTATGACAGCCAGCTCGTAGCTATGACCGTAGAAGAAGAAATTGCTTTCAGTCTGGAAAATCAGGGGGTAGCACCCGATAAAATTGAAACAGCCATTACAGAAGTGCTGGAAAAAGTCAAACTGACACCGTATCGCACACGGCAGCTGACTAATTTGTCCGGCGGCCAGCGGCAGCGGCTGGTCATTGCCGGCGTACTGGTGACCAATCCGGAAATCCTCGTATTCGATGAACCGACATCGGCTCTCGATCCGGAAGGAACTCACGATTTCTATGAACTGGTCCATGAACTGAATGTCCGCTATGGACATACCATCGTGGTTATCGAACACAATCTGGAAGCAGCGCTTCCGTATGCCAACCGGCTGGTTCTCCTCGACCATGGCCAGCTACGGTCCGATGGGGATGTGGAAACGACACTCCGCTACATGTATAACCATGATATTTATGCGACGGCGGTGCCGAAGGTATTTGCCTGCCAGCTGGATTTGGAAAAAGCGGGGTACCAGTTTGATCAGCCATGGCTCTCAGTAGAAGCGGCGGTCCGGTCCTTACAGGATGCGGCACCGGCTTTGGAACGGGCGGTGTAAACTATGCGTCTTCTTTGCCTTGGTGACAGCCTGACCTACGGGTATGACGTAAGCCATGAAAAAGGATGGGTGAGTCTCGCCGCAGCGGCATTGCGATGGGAAGCCGATAATCACGGTATGTGCGGCGATACGACCTGGGGCATGCTGACCCGGCTGCGTCAGCTTACCCTGTCGGGCTACGATGCCTTTTTCCTCATGGGCGGCTCCAACGATATCCTGGAAGATATTCCTCTCCGGGGGATAGAAGCCAATATGGAAGCTATGATACGGCTCATGCAGAAACAGCACAAGTCCATATATCTGGGCATTCCGCCCCTGACGCAGCGGGAAAGTGCAGATTACGGATGGCAGGCCCGGCAGGATGTGGACCGGCATAATGACATGCTGGCAGACTACCGGACCTGGCTTCTTCACCTGTGCCAGACAGAAGGGCTGCACCCGGTTGATTTCTATGCAGTCCTGCAGAAATCCCCGCATTACGCCGACGGTGTTCATCCCGATGAGACCGGCTATCGCCTGCTGGCTGATGCGGCCATTTCGGTTATGAAACGGGCAGACCAGACAAAAAATCCGTAGACCAGCAGAAAACTGTTTCCATATACTATGTGAATAATGCCCTTTCACTTAAAAAATAAAACGCCAATACGACGAACCTGTTTTCATCGTATTGGCGTTTTATTATAGTTCGATTTTGTAGCACTGCGCTATTTTAAGAGCTACAGATAATTTTTCGTACGATTCTGGTTGCAGTATATCGCAGGATAAGAGATGGCTGATTTGTTTTAACCGATACCGGATTGTGTTTTTATGCTGTCCCAGCACCTCTGCAGTTCTATTGATATTGCCCCTGCATTGGATGAATGATAGGGCTGTTTCCATCAGAGATGTATGATTTTCCGAATCATAATCACGGATTGGATTCAAAATGGAAGAAGTAAAATGCTGCATAGCTGGTTCGTGGCAATAGGGGAGAAGAATGCTGTAGATGCCTAACGCATCATATAACTGATAGGGGTGTGACAAATCTGTATGAAAATAACTGCTGTAAATGGCTTCTTCTATGCAGAGCTTTATTTTTCGTTCCCGGTAATGAATGGAACTGACTCCCATATGATACGAAATTGCCAGTGCCCCAACTGGCGTATCCAGAATTTGCTGGGCCAATTCGTCTGGGCGGGCATTTTTGAAGTTATGGGAAGAATGAATATATAAAAGCCCATTTTTATATCGTAAGAGAGTATTATACGATGTCAGTAATCCGGCGTATTTGGCGGCGTATTCCATTTTCATGTAGTCATTGGCGGTTAATGGTGCGTCAGAGCGGAAATACATGCAAAAGATATCGGGCTGTAGACAAGGATTCACTTCCAATTGCAATTCTTTTTGATGTTCGTCATGTTCAGGAAGAGCGATGATACGGGAAATAATATGCTCAAATTTGTCGAAATCATGGAGCGATTGTAATCGCTTATAAATATTGATAATTATTTTTTCAAAATATTGTTCAGAACTTTTTATAAGGATAATAGGAAAACCGGCTGAATCGGCAAAACGCAATATATGAGAAGACAGGGGCAGGCTATATACATTTTTTATAACAAGCCCGCTGCAATTGCGGTGATGCAAAAGGCGTATAGCATCAATCAGACAGCCGGGATCTTCTTTTGCGTATTGCAGACTGGACAAGATAAGCTGATTGGGGATAAAGCTCAATTTCGTGTATTTCTTTTTCAATGTCCTGTCATATTCGTAATCCAGGATGCCGCACGATGTGATTTGGTTGGAAATACCTTTGGCGCCAGCAATGAGTGTAAAACCAGAGAATTCTGGATAATGTAAAATTTCAGCGATTGTCAGTTTCAACAAAATCACCCCGTATATGTTGTATAAAAGAATAAGACAGGTTTAGTATATCTGTAAAAAAATAAATCCGCAATAGGAAAATATGAAAAAATAAGGTCTGACAGATTATATAAAAGAATAAAACGATAAGTACCAATTTATAAAATAATACAATAATCATGAGTTGAATGCGGAGGCCTATTTATATAAAATTTATTTAGAGAACAATACTAAATGACAAAGGTCAGAAGGAGGAATAGCATGGTTGTTTTAAGTAAACGAGCCAGAAACCTTCATCAGGGGGCTATTCGGGCTATGTTCGATAAAGCGGCAACGATGGACCGGGTTATCAGTATGGGAATCGGAGAGCCCGATATGGCAACACCTATGCCTATTTGTGAAGCCGCGGCTATGGCACTGAGGAACGGTCAGACACACTATACCCCTAATGCGGGCACATTGGAATGCCGGCAGGCTGTTTCTGAATGGGGGAATATAAAAGAACTTCACTATGATTCCCGGTCAGAAATCATCATCACACCGGGAGGCATGGGCGCATTATCGTTGCTTTTGTCAGCCATTGTGGAAGAAGGTGTTGAAATACTGATTCAGGATCCTCAATGGCTGAATTATGCCAGTCAGGTTCGTTTCTTCGGAGGCGTTCCCGTTCCGGTCCCTACATCGGCAGAAAAAGGCTTTGTGATTCAGGCTGCCGACATAGAGCAAAAAATTACAGAGAAAACGAAAGCAATTATGTTAAATTCACCGAATAATCCGACAGGAGCCGTAATTCCAGAAAAAGAACTCAGGAAAATTGCGGAAGTAGCTATCCGTCATGATCTTCTCGTAATTTCTGATGAAGTATATAATACGTTGTATTATACGGAAAAGCCCGTTTCCATTAGTGCTTTACCAGGAATGAAAGACAGGACCATTGTCATCAATAGTCTGTCCAAAGCGTTTGCGATGACGGGATGGAGACTTGGTTTTGCTGCCGGCCCTGCGGAAATTATCAGTAAAATGGTGCCAGCCCAGGAAAATATCAGTGCCTGTGCTAATTCTATTGCCCAGGCAGCGGCTGTGTATGCTTTGCATCATCCGGAATTATCAGAGACACTGCACACCGTATTCCAGCAAAGACGCAGGATTGTCATGGAGGGTCTGGATGCAATACCGGGGATTTCCTATTGTGAACCAGATGGTGCTTTTTACGTATTTCCCAATATCAAGTCTTTTAGAATGACGAGCTATGAATTTTGTAATCGTTTATTGGAGGAAGAACATGTAGTCTGCATCCCGGGAAGCGCGTTTGGACAATCGGGGGAAGGCTATATGCGTATGGCGTATACGTGCAGTGAAGATGAGTTAGTGGAAGGATTGCAACGGATAAAACGTTTTTGTGAAGCCATAAGGGGGAATCAGGCATGAGTAGTGTATTCCGGTATATGAATCAACATTTTGCACTATGCTTATTTGGGGCGGTCATTGTTGGTATCGTTCTTTCCTTTGTCATGGGAGAGCAAGTCGTATTATTGAAACCACTGGGGACTATTTTTACCAGACTTCTGGTTATGATCGTTCCTGTATTGGTATTCTTTTCTATTGCGTCTTCTTTTGCCAACATCGGGGATGCTACCCGGATGAAACGATGGGCGGGAAAGATTATTGGCTGGTTTGTCCTTTCCATGCTGATAGCTACGTTTTTAGGCATTGCCATGGGGCTCCTTTTTAAACCGGGACTGGGGATTGAATTGCATTCTGCAGATTTTAAAGTAACGGAAATTACAGTAGATATGTTTATTGACTGGCTGCCTAAAAACTTCCTGGGATGCATAGCAGAAGGCAATACAATCCAGATTGTGTTTTTATCCATTTTTGTAGGAATTGCCGTTGTCATGATGCCCGATGGCAAGTCGAAGACGTTTTTGACCAATATATTATCGTCCAGTGAAGATTTAATCTTGCAGATTGTAAAAGGCATCATGTATTATGCCCCTATCGGTGTTGCCGCCTTGATGGCTACGTCTATTGGCGAATTGAAAGGTGCCTTTGTTACACAGATGGGAAGCTTTTTGGCCGCTTACAGCATTGCTTTTGTCCTGCAGGTAGCTATTGTATATTTTCTGCTTCTGTATGTCGTAGGCAAAATCAATCCATTCCGTTTTACGCGGAAAATGTTTCCTGCACTGATTACAGCTTTTACAACAACCAGTTCAGCGGCTACCTTGCCTGTAAATCTCCGCTGTGTCAAGGAAATGGGCGTTGATAAAGAAATGACCGACTTTGGTCTGCCTCTTGGGGTTACATTCAATATGGATTCTATGGGGATTGAAATCCCTCTGTACATCATGTTGGGGATGTATGCTGTGGGAACAGCACCTACTATTGGACAACTCTTCCTATTTGTCATCATGGGGATAGCCTTTTCAATAGGGTGTGCCGGTGTTCCAGGCGGTGGACTGGCAATCGCTGTAATTCTGGTTAATGCATTCGGGCTGCCAACAGAAGTCGTTGCCTGGATTGCAGCCGTATTCTTCTATCTGGATATTACAGGTACGCCTATGAATATCTGGGGAGATGCAGTATGCACGGCTATTGTAGCCAGCAAGGAAGGCAAAATCGACTGGGATAAGATGAATTCCTGACGTTTTAATTAATAAGAGCCGGTACATCCTGTGCCGGCTCTTTTGAAAATCGGATATGGCAAAAATGCGTTTCTTTCATGGACAAGTCTGGTTGTACCATGCTACAATGCAAGTAGTGGTATAGTGCAGAAAGGGTGATGATATGTATATTGCAACGATTGACGGAGGGACGAGTAATACCCGCGTCTTTGTCTGGCATGATGGCATCATTGCCGGGCAGGCAAAGGCGGCTGTTGGCGTGCGCAATACGGCTATGGATGGGACGAACCAGAGACTGCAGGAAGCCGTCCGGGATACGTTGTCTGAAGCGGCCAGCATGGCAGGTATTACGACGGAGGATATTTCTCTGATATTGGCAGCCGGTATGCTGACGAGCAATGTAGGCCTGTGTGATATCCCGCATGTAACGGCTCCGGTCCGTCTCGAAGAGCTGGCCCGGGCTATGGTGGAGAAAAATCTTCCTGCTATATGCCGGCAGCCTATATGGTTCGTTCCGGGCGTACGCAACTGTAATCCGGCAACGCTTACACCGGACAAGAGCTTTGATATGGATATGATGCGCGGCGAAGAAGTAGAAGCCGCGGGACTATTGGCACAAGCAGCTCCGGCGGGGAACGCCGTATTCGTCCTGCCCGGTTCGCATAATAAATACGTTATGATTGATGAACAGCAGCGTATACAGGGCTGCCTGACGACGTTATGTGGCGAACTGCTCCATTCCCTGACTTTTGATACCATACTGGCAGATACGCTGAACCGGTCATTTGCATCGGAATTTCTGGCAGGACCTTTCCGGAAAGGCGCCAGTGATTATCACAAGATGGGACTTCTGCATGGCGCTTTCATGACGCGGATTCTGGGAATGTTCTGCCATTATACGGCACAGGAAGCCCAGAATTATCTGCTGGGCCTGCTTATGGCTGATGACATGACGGCACTGGAACGGAGCCGGGTTTTTGCGGGACTGGAAGAAGCTGTCTTTGTCGTGGCCGGCAATCCAGTCATGCAAAAGGCCTATGAAGCCATCCTGACAAACAAGGGCCGTCAGGTCGTACTGGCTTCAGAAGAACAGCAGCGGGCCTTATCAGGCCGGGGTGTCCTCTATCTGGCTGGTTTGCGCGGTTTGCTTTAAGGAAAGGGAGAAATGATTATGAGTTTGTTACAAGAAATGCTGGATGCTAAAATTATTTCGATTATCCGCGGTGTTGCCAGTCAGGATATTGTTAAAGCTGTAGAAGCCCTGCAGCGCGGGGGTGTGCGTTTTGTCGAAGTGACCTATCGTCCGGGTGATGATGCGGCCTGCCGGGATACGCTGCGGAGTATTTCTGCTTTGCAGGAACAGTTTGGTGGTCAGATGCATATCGGTGCCGGTACCGTCCTTTCCGTGCAGCAGGTTGAAGATGCAGCACAGGCTGGGGCCGAATTCATTATTTCCCCCAATACCAATACGGATGTCATCAGGTATACTAAGCAGAAAGGCCTGATTTCACTTCCCGGAGCCTATACTCCGACGGAAGCTGAAACGGCCTGGGAGGCCGGGGCTGATATTGTCAAGATTTTCCCTGCCGGCAATCTGGGACCTTCGTATTTTAAAGCTGTCAAAGCATCCCTGTCCCAGTTGCGCTTGTCCGCTGTCGGGGGTGTATCGGAAGCGAATATCAGTGATTTTCTGGCGGCCGGCGTAGATTCTTTTGGCATTGGCAGCAACCTTGTCAGTGCGGACAGGGTGCGCCGGGGAGCTTTTGATGAAATTGAAAAAGCTGCCGCTTTTTATACAAATGCTGTACGATGAGGAGGAAACCATCATGAGTTATATGGATATGTTTTCCCTGAAAGGGAAAGTAGCTCTCGTTACTGGCGGGTCATACGGTATCGGATTTGTCATTGCAAGAGCTTATGCCCGGGCCGGAGCCCGTATTGCCTTTAATTGCCGTAGTCAGGAGCATCTGGACACGGCCATGGCTGCCTATGCCAAAGAAGGGATTGATGCCAAAGGATATATCTGTGATGTGACGGATACAGAGAAAGTACGGGATATGGTAGCGGATATTGACACCAGCATTGGGACGATCGATATCCTGGTCAATAATGCCGGCATCATCAAGCGGATTCCCATGTGTGACATGGATGAAGCCGACTTCCGTCAGGTCATTGATATCGATCTCGTTGCACCGTTTATCGTGTCCAAGGCGGTTATTCCCGGCATGATTGCCAAGGGAGAAGGAAAAATCATCAATATCTGCTCCATGATGAGTGAACTGGGGAGAGAGACTGTATCGGCCTATGCGGCTGCCAAAGGCGGGCTCAAGATGCTGACCCGTAATATCTGCTCGGAATTTGGTGGAGCCAATATCCAGTGCAATGGCATCGGACCGGGTTACATTGCAACGCCCCAGACCGCTCCGCTCCGCTAGCGTCAGGCTGATGGATCCCGTCATCCTTTCGATGCGTTCATTGTCTCCAAGACGCCGGCCGGCCGCTGGGGGACTACGGAAGATTTGGAAGGACCAGCTATTTTCCTGGCATCTCATGCTTCCGATTTTGTAAATGGGCATATCCTGTATGTAGACGGCGGAATTCTGGCTTACATTGGCAAACAGCCGTAAGACAGAGAACCTGAACAATAATGAGGCTGCAACAAAATGGTTTCAATTGATTATTTTGCTGCAGCCTCGCAATATAAAAGGAACTGTGAGTGAGACATGTCTGATGCGGCATGTTTCACTCCTTTTTTGTTTGAAAGCTTTCCCGTTCAACGAGGATAGCACTGAATTCCGTGCGGACAGGGACGGGCTGATCCTGTCGGGAAAGAAGCTGGATCATAGATTGAACGGCGCTGGCACACAGGCTGTCCAGCCGGTTGTCGATGCTGCTCAGAGTGGGCGTGGCACAGGCAGCCAGTATAGAATTATTCCAGCCGACAACGGGTACGTAGCGGCCATTTTCCAGGGCGGCCCGCTGGGCACCGACGGCGAGGATATCTTCTGATGTGACGATGGCATCGAACGGGATAGACCGGGATATGAGGTGTGCAATAGCTTTTTCGGCACCTTCCAGACTGAGAGGCACCTGCTGGATAAGAGCCGGGTCTTCTTTAATGCCCATATCTTTCAGCCCCTGGCGCAGCCCTTGCAGTTTGTGGCGGCCGCTGTATGTCCGGACGTTATACAAGTAAGCGATGGACCGGCAGTGCTGTCCGGACAGGGTGTGTATGAGCCACCGCATGCCTTCTGCTTCATTACAGACGATACTATAGAGACCGGGCAGATGGTAATCACAGTTGATTGTAAGAACCGGGATTTTTTTTGCAGCCGTTGCAAGAACTGCGATATCCTGTTCGGAGGAAAAAACCGTACCGACAGTAATCAGGCCATCTACGTGCTTATTGACGAGGCTGGTGATATATGGGCTGTTGTGACCTGTATCGGGACCGGTACAAGAGAGCATGATGTCAAAATGGTGCTGGCGCATACCGTCTTCGATGAGAGATACGGCACTGGCAAAAAATGCATCGGTCAGGCTGGTGCAGAGAACACCGACGATTTTCATGGAATCCAGTCCGAGACCACGGGCAAACGGGTTTGGCGTATAGCCCATGTCTTTCATGGTATCCAGTACCATACGGCGCGTTTTTTCGCTAACCCGGCTGTTGCCATTGAGGACACGCGATACAGTAGCGATGGAAACATGGCATTTTTTGGCAATATCATAGATAGTTACGTTCATATCTGACATAGGAGTGCCTCGCTATCATCACAAAAAAATTAAATATTACATTGAGTATAGCATAGAATGGGAAACAGAGTAAATATATTATGAAAGCGATTACATAAAAACAGAATAAAGAGAGCCGGTTATACAAATCGGCAGATTTGATAGTATATATTAGCAAGTAAGATTTATCCGCATTATTTTGACGTATTATGGGATGGCTGAACGTATCAATGAGTTTAAGTACATAAAAAATATAAAATTATATCTATTTTGCATGGAAGTTGACATGACAAAGTATACATGGTACATTTTTTGAGGTAATAATTGTAAGCGCTTACATAAAAACGAGAGGGATGATGCAACAATGACGGGATTTATGACGGAAGATTTCCTGCTTCATTCCCGTACGGCGCAGCAACTCTATCATGCGTATGCTGAAACGGAGCCAATTGTGGATTATCACTGCCATATCTCTCCCCGGGATATTGCGGAAAATCACCGGTTTTCCAGCATTACTGAAGCGTGGCTTGGTGGAGATCACTATAAATGGCGGCTTATGCGGGCCTGTGGTATACCAGAACGGGATGTGACTGGTGACGGGTCGGATCTGGAAAAATTTACAGCTTATGCGAAAGCGCTTTCCCTTGCGCCGGGTAATCCGTTGTACCATTGGAGTCATCTGGAATTGTGGCGTTATTTTGGCTGCCGGCAGGTATTGTCAGAACAGACGGCTCCAGCTATTTTTAATCATTGCCAGGAAGTACTGGATAATGATGATACCCTGCGCGTACAGGGACTGCTCCAGCGCTCCCGGGTACGGATCCTGTGTACGACAGATGACCCTGTTGATGATCTTCATTGGCACCGGGTACTGCAAAGCAGCTCATTTCACGCTACCCGGGTCGTACCTGCGATGCGGCCGGATGTATTGATGCATATTGAACGGAATGGGTTTTCTTCTTATGTGGAACGGCTGGGCGGATCGGCAGGGATGACCATTCATACCTTTGCTGATCTGTGCGAGGCTCTAAAATTGCGTATGGACGTATTTGCCGGGCTGGGATGCCGGGCAGCTGATCACGCTCTGGATACGGTTGTCTATCAACCGGTACCAGCGGCTGAACAAGAACGCATTTTCCAGAAAGGCCTGGCCGGCAGAGATATATCACAGGACGAGCAGGAGCAGTATCTTACGGGGCTTCTCCTGTTTCTCGCTGATGAATACCGGCGCCGGGGATGGGTTATGGAACTTCACATAGGGGCTCTTCGTAATGTCCATACCGTTATGTACCGGCGTTTCGGGTCTGATACAGGGTACGATGCTATTGGCCGGGGCTGTGATATTGAAAAATTAGCCCGGTTCCTGGATCATCTGGAACGGGGAGGCAGTCTGCCGAAAACTATTTTATTTTCAGCATCGCCATATGATCTGATGGCTCTTACCGTATTAGGGGCTTCCTTTTCTGAAGAAGGCGTCCCGTCCCGGATTCAGCCGGGTGTCCCCTGGTGGTTCAACGATACGAAGCAGGGACTTCTCGATTATCTGGCGATTGTATCGGAAGAAACTGTATTAGGCAATATGGTGGGGATGCTTACCGATTCCCGGTCGTTCCTGTCGTATCCGCGCCACGAATATTTCCGGCGCATTCTTTGTGACTGGCTGGGAAATCTGGTAGAACGTGGTGAATTTCCATATGATGAAGCCCGGCTGGCATCTCTTATCCACCAGCTTTGTTATGGCAATGCCATGTCGTTTTTCCAGTTTTCCCGTGAGTAAGAGTTTGTTTTTGCCTGTTATATTTTTATCATTTTAATTTTAGTACTTATTTATCATTCTATGCAGACGGACAAAGGGATGACAGGCTTTGTCCAAAGGAGGTTATTATGGAACACTGGTTACCTGTGTTATGGGTAGTCGTAGCCATTGCCATGCTGTTGTTCCTGACAGTTAAGGTCAAACTACACAGTATGATTACCCTGCTCTTAATGGCTATTTTCGTCGCGTTCATGGAAGGCATGGATGCCGGGACACTGGTCAAGACTATCAGTAAAGGCGCCGGCAGCACTCTTGGCGGCGTCGGTCTTATCGTCGTCCTGGGCGCGGCTCTGGGTCAGCTCATGACAGACTGTGGAGCTTCTAAAAAAATTGCTGATACCATCGTCAAACATTGTGGCGTCCGTACATTGAAATGGGGCGTTCTCATTGTCGGTGTCATCTTTGGTATTTCTATGTTCTTTGAAGTGGCATTTATGGTTGTTGTACCGCTGGTGGTCAGTATTGCCAAGGAAGCCAAGGTTCCATATATGTTCCTGATTATTCCGGTTCTGGCTGCTGTTGCTCAGGCACATAGTATTTTCCCGCCCCAGCCGGGTCCGGTTGCCCTGGTAGATGCGTTTGGCGCAGACAGTGGCATGGTTTATCTTCTGGGACTGGTCGTCGTTATTCCGTCTATTATCTGTGCTGGTATCGTATTGCCCAAATTCCTCAAGGGAATTGATACTTATGCAGAACCGAAACTGGGGAATCTCAGTGAAGTCGCTGTGGGGACCTATAAACTGCCACCATTCCTGGTCTGCCTGATTATTCCTCTCCTGCCAGCTATTTTTATGATTGGTAATACCATTGTTGAAGCTACGGTTGGCAAGGGTACGGCACTTGCTACGGCGTTTGGCTTTTTCGGCAGTCCGAATGTCAGTCTGCTTACGGCAGTTCTGGTCGCTATCTATGTATTTGGTATCCGGGCAGGCCGCACGATGGATGAAACGTCTACGTCTATTACCAATGCTATCAAGGGAATTTCTACGGTCGTCCTCATCATTGGTGCCGGTGGCGTATTCAAGCAGGTTATTGTAGATGCCGGAGTCGGACAGCACATTGCTGCCGCTGTTACAGGGCTCTCTATTTCACCGCTTATCCTGGCCTGGATCATTACGGTCATCATCCGCTGGGCTACTGGGCAGGGAGCTGTTTCTGCCATTACGGCGGCCGGTATTGTGGCTCCGCTGATTCCCGTATTCCACGTAGATCCGACGCTGCTCATGCTGGCTACGGCTGCTGGCAGCAATACCATCACCATGCCGAATGATGCGGCATTCTGGATGATGAAAGAAACATTCAATCTGTCCATGGGACAGACATTCAAGACCTGGGGGCTCCTGGAACTGACTAACTCCGTTGTCGGGCTGGCCATCGTCCTCGTATTGTCGCTGGTCATCTGATAGTCGATGAGAGGCTGCCGTATTGATATGCTCCCCCTATGAGAGACAGTAAAAAATAAAACTGTCAT
>NZ_QSFA01000003.1:174574-176550 GCF_003467125.1 Megasphaera sp. AM44-1BH | reverse complement strand
ATCAAAGACGGCGGCACGTTCCTGCTGAACACCATCTGGGATGCAGCCGGACTGGAACAGAACCTGCCGGCTTCGATGAAACGGACCCTGGCAAAGAAACATATCCAGTTCTACACAATCAATGCCGTCAAGATTGCCCAGGATATCGGACTGGGTGGCCGGTTCAACATGATCATGCAGTCGGCGTTCTTCAAACTGGCCGATATCATCCCCGTTGAAGATGCCGTGAAATATCTGAAAGACGCTGTCGTCACGAACTATGGCAAGAAAGGCCAGAAAGTCGTTGATATGAACAACGCCGCCATTGACCAGGGCGTATCGCAGATCGTGAAGATCGATATCCCGGCAGCCTGGGCCGATGCGACAGATGCACCGGAAGCACAGAAAGACGTACCGGAATTCATCACGAAACTGCAGAAACCGATCAATGCCCAGGAAGGGGACAGCCTGCCTGTCAGCGCATTCCTCGGTCTGGAAGACGGCGCCTTCCCGCAGGGAACGGCTGCCTATGAAAAACGTGGCGTAGCCATCAACGTACCGGAATGGCAGGTAGAAAACTGCCTGCAGTGCAACCAGTGTGCCATGGTATGTCCTCATGCCGCTATCCGTCCGGTCCTGACAACGGATGAAGAGCTGGTAGCAGCACCGGAAGGCTTTATCTCCCGTCCGGCAACGGGCGCCCAGGGACTGCACTTCACCATGCAGGTATCCGTCATGGACTGCCTCGGCTGTGGCAGCTGTGCCCAGGTATGCCCGGCAAAAGAAAAGGCCCTGGTCATGAAACCGTTCAGCACTCAGGAACAGAAAGCTCCTCTTTGGGATTATGCTATGAGCGTCAGCCGGAAAGCCAACCCGATGAACAAGTTTACCGTCAAAGGCAGCCAGTTCGAACAGCCGTTACTGGAATTCTCCGGCGCCTGTGCCGGCTGCGGCGAAACACCGTATGCCAAACTGGTCACCCAGCTCTTTGGCGACCGCATGATGATTGCCAATGCGACGGGCTGCTCCTGCGTATGGGCAGACAGCGTGCCGTCCACGCCGTACACGACCAATGCCGACGGCCACGGCCCGGCATGGGGCAACAGCCTCTTCGAAGATAATGCTGAATACGGCCTGGGCATGTACCTCGGCGTCCGTCAGGTACGGGAAAAAGTAGCTATGGACGTAGCGGAAGCACTAGCCAATGACCAGACACCGGCCGATGTGAAAGCCGTCCTGCAGGACTGGTATGACCACCGCGATGATACGGAAGGCACGCGGGAACGGGCCGACAAGGTTACAGCCGCACTGGAAGGCGTAAAGGATGCCTGCCCGGTATGCAAACGGATTTATGACCGCCGCGATTACCTGGTAAAACGGAGCCAGTGGATCTTCGGTGGCGACGGCTGGGCTTATGATATCGGCTACGGCGGACTGGACCATGTACTGGCTCAGGACGAAGACGTCAATGTCCTGGTCATGGATACGGAAGTCTATTCCAATACAGGCGGCCAGTCGTCGAAAGCGACACCGACCAGTGCCATTGCGAAATTCGCAGCCGGTGGCAAACGGACGAAGAAGAAGGACTTAGGCCGCATGGCCATGACCTATGGCTACGTCTATGTCGCCCAGGTAGCCCTCGGTGCCGACATGAACCAGTGCATCAAGGCCATCAAGGAAGCCGAAGCCTATAAAGGACCGAGCCTGATCATCGCCTATGCACCGTGCATCAACCACGGCATCAAGAAGGGCATGGGCTTCAGCCAGATTGAAGCAAAGAAAGCCGTACAGAACGGATACTGGCACCTCTATCGGTATAATCCGGACGTAGAAGCAGCTGGCAAGAACGGATTCACCCTGGATTCGAAGGATCCCAAGGGCGATCTGAAGGACTTCCTCCTGGGAGAAGTGCGGTATGCATCGCTGCAGAAAGTCTTCCCGGAACAGGCGGAACAGTTCTACGAACGTACGGAAAAAGATATGAAAGACCGTCTTGA
>NZ_QSFA01000003.1:0-174564 GCF_003467125.1 Megasphaera sp. AM44-1BH | reverse complement strand
GAACGTACGGAAAAAGATATGAAAGACCGTCTTGATTCCTACAAGGAATTGGCAGACAGAAAGTAATACCCCTGTATCTCCCCTCTGTCTGTTAACAACCTCCATTTTCACCATAGATGTATAAGCGCACAAAAGCACTCTGGATGTGTATTCAGAGTGCTTTTGTGTGCTTGTTTGCTATTTGAGTTTGTTATAACCAACGATATGGTACAACGAAGTTAATATAAAATTTAACTATATAAAACCAAAATGAATATGTATTATACAAAATTTACATTGTATTGTAAAATAAACATAGAGTTAAGAACTACGAAAAACAATAACTGTATATGCATCTATGACGATAATATTATTAAAAATATGCGTATGTAGATGGACGGGGACATATGCGTCAATTTATGGATTAGTATTGTTCAAAACTATAATTATGTATAAGAATCTGTGATACGTGGCCACTACAGATCTTTTATAAAGCAGAAATCCGATGCTGTTATTTCATTGGTATACTTGAAAGGAGAAATCATATGAAAGAGCGTGAAGAACTCGAAAAAGAAGTCGAGATGGACGTTAAGGATGAAAAGGAACAAGTGTCTAATCAGGCCAAGCCAAATGCGTTGGCATTGATTCCATTCATCGTTTTTGTTGCCGTATACCTGGGCAGCGGCATTATTCTGGATATGAGCGGTATGGAAATGGCATTCTACCAGTTCCCGGCTCCGCTGGCAGCCGCTATTGGCGCGATTACTGCATTTTTTGTCATTAAAGGTAATTTTGAAGAAAAATTTGAAACGTTTGTTGCAGGCTGTGGTGATTCCAACATCATTATCATGTGTATCATCTACCTGCTGGCTGGTGGCTTTGCCGCTACTTGTAAAGCCATGGGTGGTATCGACTCGACGGTTAACCTGGGGCTGACCTATATCCCGCCAGAATACCTGGCAGCAGGCGTATTCGTCATTTCCGGTTTCATTGCTACGGCAACGGGCACATCTGTCGGCAGTGCGGCTGCTGTCGGACCTATCGCTGTTGCTGTTGCTGAAAAGGCCGGGATTCCCCTGCCTCTCATGATCGGCTGTGTCATGGGTGGGATTATGCTCGGCGATAATCTTTCCATTATTTCCGATACGACCATTGCCTCGACCCGTACACAGGGCTGTGCCATGAAAGATAAATTCCGCCTGAATTTCTGGCTGACTTTGATTCCGGCCATCCTGACGGTCATTCTTCTGATTATTTTCGGTGGTTCCGAAACGGCAGTCAGCACAGGGGACCATCCGTACAATCTCATTAAGGTTCTGCCTTATGTAGTCGTTCTGGTTACGGCTGTTGCCGGTGCCAACGTATTCCTGGTCCTGGCCGGCGGTATCGTTCTGGCTGGTGTTATCGGACTCTTCTATGGAGATCTGACGGCTCTTACTTTTGCACAGGCTGTTTATAAAGGCTTCCTGGGCATGACGGATATTTTCTTCCTCTCCATGCTGACCGGTGGCCTGGCTGCTATGGTCAATAAAGCCGGCGGGATTTCGTACCTGCTGGTCAATGTACAGCGTTTCATCAAAGGCAAGAATTCGGCCGAACTGGGTATCTCTGCACTGGTATCCATTACCGATATTGCTACGGCCAATAACACCGTTTCTATTATTATCAACGGCGAAGTTGCCAAACGCATCTGCTATAAGTTCCACGTAGATCCCCGCCGCAGTGCGGCCCTGCTGAGCACGTTCTCTTCTATCTTCCAGGGCCTCATCCCATACGGCGCACAGATGCTGATTATGGTTGGCTTTGCCAACGGCAGAGTATCTCCGCTGGAAGTATTACCCTATTGCTGGTTTATTTATCTCCTCGGCGTATCTGCTATCGTTTCTGTTTTTGTTCCTTTCTCCGATGGTTTCATCCGCAAAGATCCCTGGAACTTTGCCGAACAGAAACCGCAGAGTCAGGTTGGGAGTGGTGCTGAAAAAAGTACAAACTCCATAACAGCATAGGATTGATTTATTCAGAGGCTTCCGAAAAATGGGAGCCTCTGAATAGTATAAAAACAGGGAATGTAACAAAATGATTTGAAATCAATTTTGTTACGTTCCCTGTTTGTGTTTCCGTATCGGATCAGGTATCGGATGATTGATCCGGATTTGTAGAATCCTCTGTTTTGGGAGCCGCTGATTCCGATAAAGTCACTCCCCGGCTGATGAGGGTATTTTTTAACTGTTCGATGTAATCCCGGGCCGTCGATGATAAGGTCGTAGTCTGGGACTTGATCCAGCCGACGCGCATGATATCCAGCGGGTTTTTCATAGGAATGGACTCGATGGGCCAGTAATCCCAGGCCCGGAACAGAATCCCCGTGCCAATCGTATAGGCATCGGTAGAGGCGATAACACTGAATAAGGTGGAACGGTCGGTGATATTGATGGCCCGTTCGGGATTGATATCGGGGATGATGATTTCTTCAGAGAACTGGTACGAGTCCTCTTCCTGGGTATACTGGATATACGGATACGGGGCCAGCTGTTCTATAGACAGGGCATCATATTTGGATAACGGGTGGGCCGTATTCATAAATACATAGGGCGGATAAGAAAAGAGCTCTGTAAATTCCAGCCCGTTCTTACGGAGTGTCCGTTCCATGAATTTCTGCGTCATCTTGGAAATAAAGATGATGCCGACCTGGCTGCGCTGGGTGATGACGTCCTGAATGACCTGGGACGTACGGCCTTCACGGAAGGTGATGGTGTACCGGGGATTCCGTATAATCGATTGCAGATAATCGGTGAGGGCATCGACGGCAAACATATAATGTTGGGAAGAAATGGACAGGCGCAGCTTTTTCTCTCCTTCCTGCTGAGGACTGAAATGTTCACGCAGGCTCGTCGTCTGCTCGATGATATGATTGGCATAATTGAGGAATTCTAGCCCTTCCGGCGTAAAGCTGATGCCGTGGCGGTTCCGTTCCAGAATGGTAATGTGAAATTCTTTTTCCAGCTCTTTTACAGCCGTACTAAGACTGGGCTGGGCGATGAACAAAGCCTGGGCGGCTGCTGAAATAGAATTATGCTTTGATAACTCAACGATGTAATGAAGCTGTTGTAAGGTCATACTGCCACTTCCTTGGTATATAGGTAGACTATATATAAAAACAAAAAATGTCCGACATATAGTGTATATCATTATTTTAACAGAGTGTTTCCTAAAATAAAAGGAGTAACTATGAGAATATGGCGGAGTTATATGAATAACAGAAATAATATGACAAAATAATATATAGTTTTCTTATATATTTTTTCCTTTAGCAGTATTAATATAATTAAGGTAATCATTAAAATCAGGGAAGGCAGGCGTCTTTATGGACATAAAAAAATATGAAGTACTGCTGAAAGTCATAGAAAAGGGGAGTTATGTACGGGCTTGCAAAGAGCTGGGATATACCCAATCTGGTATTACTCATATGATGAACAGTCTGGAAAAAGAAATTGGGTTCCCGCTACTTCTGCGGAGTAACAAGGGAGTACGCCCTACGGCTGAGGGAGAGACTATTCTGCCTTATATACAGAAACTGGTAGCGGTCAATACGGAAGTAGAAGATCAATGTAATCTGGCCCGAAGAAATATAAAAAAGAAAGTCTGTGTAGGATGCTTCCCGACGATTTCCTGTGCATGGATGCCAAGCTTGATTGAACGGTTTCATCAGCAGTATCCTCATATCCAGGTGGATCTGGTAGAAGAAAATGGATTTGAACAATTGGAAGAATGGCTGAATACGGGAATGCTGGATGTTGCGATTATCAGCCGGCAACCGGGAAGAGAGTATGACTGGGTAGATTTGAAGGAAGATCAGTACAAGGCTGTTCTTCCCAAAGACCATGACTTGTGCCAATATAAAGAAATCCCGGCAGCAGAGCTGATGGGGCCTGATTTGTATATGTACCGTTCACTGGACGGGCAAGATATCGATGTTGTATCCTATTTTCAGCGCTTACATATTCCTAATACGGCAAAATTTACGTCCTATTCGGATCATACGGTCCTTTATCTGATTGAAAAGAAATTAGGAATAGGATTATTGCCGGAGTTACTGTTGAAACTCAATATCTCAGAACATCCGGATTTGGAAACGCGTCCGCTGGACCCACCGGTCATCCGCCATCTGGGAATGGCCGTACGTTCTTTGTCGTCAGCATCACTTCACACCAGGCGGTTCATTGAATGTGCAGTAGAAATGGTTAAAGATAATATTTTATAAATATACACTAAGAAAACCTGTAACGGTGAGTATCGCTACAGGTTTTTTGGTGCGCCCGGCATGGGCGCACTCTAATGGGTGAAAGTCCCTAGGCCGCCCGGTAGAGGGAAGGCCATAGCCAGAACCAAGGGTGTCCATCGTGAGATGGAATCTGGAGGAAGGTCGAGGCAAATCTCTGGTCTGACGAACAGAAATCACATAAGGCTAGTCATGGGGATAAGGCCACCAAACAGGTTGAAGTCCCATAGCTACACGGAACCATGAATAGTATATGTGGCAGACACATGGAGAGAAAGAGTGCGTTCTTACCCGGGGAGGTCTCACGGGCGTAGCCTACGCCATAGAATATTGGCGGTTACGGTTGAAACAAGATTTGTCGCGAGAAGTCAGCCGAGGTCATAGTACGGGACGGGCTATAGACCGACCCGGAAGGACCGAACTTTAGGAGATGTCAGTCAATGAAGACAACCAAACAGACGTATACAGGCCGAAAACTTCATCAAGAGGACTGCCCGCAAAAGGCAGCTGCGGAACAGCGAGGATATGCGGGAGTGCCCGTGTCTGTAAGGATTGCGGAACACAACGACATCATCACAGACTTGCCAGCGGACAGTCTGCTGAAGCGGATATTATCAAGGGACAACCTGAATGGTGCCTACAAGAAGGTAAAATCCAACCGGGGTGCAGGCGGAGTCGATAAGATGAGTGTAGATGAGCTTCTACCGTACCTTAGAGAACACCGTGTGGACCTCCTTCAGCAGATACGGGACGGCCACTATAAGCCAAACCCCGTCCGACGGGTAGAAATACCCAAAGAAGAAAAGGGGAAGTTCTGGAAATTAGGAATCCCCACGGCAGTAGACCGGGTCATCCAACAGGCAATCGCCCAGGTACTGACCCCAATCTATGAACCACAATTTTCAGACAGCAACTTCGGATTCCGTCCCAGACGGGGAGCCCATGATGCCCTGAAACAATGCCGGAAGTATGCCAACGAAGGATATGTCTATGTGGTGGATATGGATTTAGAGAAATTCTTTGACACCGTATGCCAGAGCAAGCTCATCGAAGTCCTGTCCCGGACCATCAAGGATGGCAGAGTCCTGTCGCTGATACACAAATACCTGAATGCCGGAATAATCCGGCAGGGAGTATTTGAGCGAAGCCAGCAGGGCGTGCCCCAGGGAGGGCCGTTAAGTCCCCTGCTCAGCAATATTATGCTGAACGAACTGGACAAGGAACTGGAAAAGCGCGGACATAAATTTGTGCGCTATGCCGATGACTGCATGATACTTTGTAAAAGCAAACGGAGTGCAGAGCGAACCCTGACCCACATCATCCCGTTCATCGAAGGGAAACTGTTCCTCAAAGTGAACCGGGAAAAGACTAGTGTGGCGCATATCTCAAGAGTGAAATACCTGGGATATGGATTCTACCGATACAAAGGAGAATGCCGGTTCAAGGTACATAAGAAATCGCAGAAAAAGATGATGAACCGTCTGCGGGAGATAACCCAGCGGAGCAAAGCGATAAGCAAGGAAGAAAGACCGCGTATCCTGAAGCGATTTATAAAAGGATGGGTAAACTACTTCAAACTGGCGGATATGAAGGGGCTGCTGAGAACGGTGGACGAATGGCTCCGCAGGAAAATACGGGCCATATACTGGAAACAGTGGAAGAAGGTAAAGACGCGATACCGGATGATACGGCAATACAACGTGCCGGAATGGAAGGTACACGAATTAGCCAACTGCCGGAAAGGGCCATGGAGAGCGGCACTCATGCTGAACTCCATCCTGACAAATAAAGAAATAGCCCGGCAAGGATATATCACCTTGTCGAGCTATTATGAGCAAAACTGTGAAAACTAGAGAACCGCCGTGTACCGAACGGTACGCACGGTGGTGTGAGAGGTCGGCGGGCCATGGTCCGCCTCCTACTCAATGTGTATATAGCTATGTATTAGAATCCTGAATACTTTCATTCAGGACTGTCTTTTTACGGAAAAAATAGTTTCTTGTATAATATACACAAAGGAAAGTAATTTTATTATTCATTTTTTGGCTCGCTACATTCTTTGTTATTCATAATGGCACGTCGTACTTTTTTTATTCTGCAGATGAGAAAGTAGTACACATACGTAAAAATCTTACTTCATTATTAAAAGGAGTGATAGCTACGGATGGGGCTACAGTGTTTATGCTGGCTTTTTATTTTATTGTAGTAGGGTGTGGCTCTCTGTGAATTTTAATCCGCTGTCTCAGGGAGAAAAATGGTTGGACTGAAGGGGAAAACTAGTGTACGTATATTGCAGAATTAAGGAGGGCTAAGGATGAGCAGTGCACCAGTATCTGAAAACAAAGAAAAAAATAGAGAACAATGGGGATCGCGGCTGGGGTATATTTTATCAACGGTTGGCATGGCCTTTGGCCTGGGTGCCATCTGGCGGTTTCCGTATCTCACGGCGCAGAACGGCGGTGATTCCTTTGTTTTGGCATTTACCATTATTACGATTGTCATTGCCGTACCCGCAGGAATGGCGGAAATTGCTTTTGGGCGGAAAATGCGTAACGGGACAATTGAAAGCTTTCGAAAAATATTGGGAGAAAAGGGCAAATACATTGGCTGGATATTTCCATTAGTTCCCATGTGCCTGAATATGTTTTATTTCGTTGTCGTTTCCTGGACACTGGTCTATACACTATACAGTTTATTCAGTGGCACGATGATGACAGATCCTATAGGATTCTTCAATGGTTTTATGGAAAATAAAACGGCCATATTTGCGTGGACGGTAGTTACGACGATTCTTATTGCCATTATCTGTCTGAAGGGTATTAAAGGTGGAATTGAAAAATTCTGTCTTTACGGTATTCCACTGGCATTTCTGCTGCTGGTCGTACTCATGGTCCGGGTATTTTTCCTGCCAGGCGCCATGGATGGAGTCATTATGATGGCCCGGCCGGATCTGGAACAGATGATGGATCCTTCTATGTGGTCCCGGGCAGCCGGTATGGCACTCTTTGCTATTGGGCTTGGGCCTTCCTACCTGACGGCGTTCGGACGTTATCTGCCAGAAAAATCAAATATTCCCATGGATTTTCTGGCTGTGGCCTGGTGGAATTTGTTTGGCTGTGTCGTTGCCGGATTTGCCATCGTTCCTGCCGTTGTAGCTTTTGGCCTTGATCTGCAGTCTGGTCCGGCACTGACCTATCTGACACTGCCCTATGTCTTTGCACAGATGCCATTTTCACAGATTATTGCATTCATGTTTTTCCTGACCATGCTGTTGGCAGGGCTGTCTTCGGCTATTGCTAATCTGGAAACATCGGCGACGACTATCGGTGATTCGCTGGGCTGGAGCCGCACGAAGGCGATTATTATTGTTTCTATCGTCATCATCTTGGGGGCGATTCCCTGTATCTGGGACGAAGCATTCCTGGCGAAGTTTGATTTCCTCGTAGGCGATGTAGGATATACGCTGACGGCAAGTCTCATGGCCTGCGTTCTGGCCTGGTATGTGGGAGCAAAGAAAATTCGTCTTACCATGCTCATGCCGGGCAGCAGCATCCGCATCGGCAGCTGGTTTGACTTCATCTACAAATATGTAGCCTGTCCGGTTCTCCTGTTTATGTTCATCCAGTCGCTTATGAATATACCTAAGATTTTCTTTCATTGAGATCCTATATATGGCATAGCATTAATACGATGCAGGGAGTGAATCAGATGGATGTTGTATTAAAGCAGGATTTAGTACCGGAAGAACTGCCTTCGTTGCAGGAGATACAAAGTAAGGCGGAAACAGAGTCCCGTGACATCCGGGTGGGGACGACACTATTTATGCGTACACATCATGTGTGTTCTGAAGGCGAATATAAACGGCGCATGATGAAAAAAAAGAAAGTTATGCATCACACAGCCATCGGCTGGAATTCGTTTGAAGAATCTGCCAAAAATTTCCGTTACATTTATAAACAGTTGACAGAACGTGGTGTCGTCCTGGACCGGTTTGGTATGTGTCTGGACTGGATCATGGGAGTGCCGGAAGATATGCGGGACCGTGTTACTCCGGGAACAGGCCTTATTCTGAATTCCGAAGAAGAGTGGCGTGCCTGCGGACAGATTGTGCCGATCCAGCCTCATTTTGGAGATCATATGATCGGTTCGTTGAATTCGACAGAAAATGTCAAACTTGCCCTTAAAGCAGGAGCAACGACGATTGGAAATATTGCTCAATATTATACGTACGAATATCCTGGCGGACTGATGAGCAAAAAAGACCGGGTCATCAATATGGCGGTGGCTATCGGGATTATGGCCCGGTTTAACGACCATGACACACTTATCCATTCCAATCTGGATGACGGTTTTGGCGCCATGTTCCACGATCTGGCTAATCTTACGGGATGGGCCATTCTGGAGCGATATATCGTGGAAGATTTGCTGGGAGCCCACCTGTCTCATTGCTTCGGTAATTTGTTTACCGATCCTATCATGCGGATTGTATTTCTTATGGCCATGGATGAAATCAATACAAAGCATTCGCTGGGATCGATGATTTATGGCAGCACGACCGATTATACTGGCGATTACGACCGGAACTACGGATCACTGTCCTCGTTTGTCCTGGCGGATACGTGTGGACAGCTCCTGTTTCCGACAGGGCATGCAGTCACGCCGATTCCCATTACGGAAGCCGTACGGATTCCTTCTCCAGATGAAATCATACAAGTTCATGTGACGGCCAATATGCTGGAAGAAAAAGCAAAACACTATGCGCCCTTCCTGAATATGGAAAAAATGACCGCTATTAAAGACCGGCTTGTAGCCGGAGGAGGCCTGTTTTTTGAACGGGTCATGAATGGAATGGATGATATCGGGGTTGATACCCGTAATCCCTGTGAACTTTTCATGGCATTAAAAGCAATGGGCCCGGCTCAACTGGAATCTCGTTATGGTGCCGGCAAGGAAGATTCTCAGGCTATGCGCGGCAGGATTCCAATCCAGCCGACCGATATTGTATGGACTATTAATCATCGTAAAGACGTTATCTGTCAGCGTATCAAAAACCTGGAACATTCACTGGAAGGTGTACCGGCAGTGGTTGCATCGACCGATGTCCACGAATTTGGCAAGGAAATCGTTAAATCCGTGCTGGAAAAAGCGGGAATGACGATTTTTGACCTTGGTGCCAACGTGGAACCCGATGAAATTGCAGATACACTAATAGAAACAGATGCCAAATTTATCCTTTTATCTACGTTTAACGGCATTGCCCTGACCTATGCTAAAAAGCTTCAGGACGTGTTGAAAAAAAGGCAGATACAGGCCCACGTCATTATGGGAGGCCTGCTCAATGAAAATATAGCAGGCAGTGATTTACCCGTAGAAGTCAGTGATGATTTGACGAAGAGGGGGATTATCTGTTCCAAGAGTGCCGATGAATTAGTAGATATCATAAAAGCAAAACTAAATACTACAGGAGGTCAGACTATGAGTACCGTATCCATTATCAAAGTGCAGGACAATACCGAACAGGCCATAGCGAAAGCTGTCCGTCAGGCCGTAGAAGCGATTGGCGGACTGGAAGATATCATCAAACCAGGTTTTCACGTCCTCATTAATCCTAATTTAGTTGCTAAAGGACAAGACCGTTTTTCCGGCGCCGTTACCCGGTATGAAGTTTGTAAGGCCATTGCTGATATGGTAAAGGAACTGGGAGCAGATCCTGTTATTGCTGAATCATCGGCAGCCGGTGTCGATACGGAGGAAGTGATCCGGTTTGCTGAATATGACAAGCTTCGTGAACAGGGATATACAGTCCTGGACTTGAAAAAAGAAAAGACTGTTAAAATCCCAGCTCCGGAAGGTCATATTATCAAAGAACTCTGGACATGGGAACCGGTAGCCAAGGCAGATGCCATCATCAGCGTGCCCGTTATGAAGACGCATGACCAGACGGAAGTTACGCTGGGAATCAAGAATCTCAAAGGGCTCATTCAGGACGGGGAGAAGAAACAGTTCCATAAGTTGGGCGTGTTCGGCGGTGTTGTCGATCTCAACCAGGCAATCCCCCGGGTCCTGACGATTGTAGATGGGATTACAGGACAGGAAGGCCTGGGGCCTATTTTTGGGGAACCGGTCCATATGAATCTTGTCATTGCATCGAAAGATTGTGTTGCTGCTGATGCTGTCACCAGTGCTGTCATGGGATATGATCCGGAAGAAGTGCGCACGACCGTAGAGGCCCATGAACGGGGACTTGGCGAAATGGATCTCCAGAAGATTGACATAAAAGGAGAACCGATTGATACAGTTAAACGACGTTTTAAGCGGGCTACGGAAGTCAAAATAGAAGGAGTGCCGCCGTTTACCATTATTGAAGATGCCAAAGCCTGCACGGGTTGCAAGGCAACGCTCATCAGTGCCATCATGGATATGAAGGCGGAACATATCGAATATCTGCTGGAAGGTAAAACCATCGTGCTGGGGCCGGTGACGGAAGACCGGATTCCGCAGGATGTTAAACCGGAAGACCTTATCTTTATGGGAGCCTGCACAGCAAAGCTCTGGTCTAAAGGAACGCCTTGTAAAGGATGCCCGCCGAATAATTCCTGGCTGATTCAGGCCGTAGCCGGTGACCGCATGCAGATTGGACGTCGCTATGCCCAGAATGAAAAAGAATGATACAACCATCAGGGAGGGATAGATATGGTAGCAACGAAAATGTATGAATTGGGAGCCAAAGCCAACCTGATTCGTACGCTCTACATGTTCGGCCTGCAGCAGGCTGAACATGTAGGGGAAGAAAATGTATTTGATTACAGTATCGGCAACCCGTCAGTACCGCCACCGCAGGCTGTATCGGACGCCATTGTCGAACTGGCGACGAAGTATTCTCCCATGGAAATCAACAGCTATACCCCGGCTATGGGTCTTCCCAAAGTACGCCAGGGACTGGCTGATTATATGAATCAGACTTACGGGGCTGATCTTAAGGCAGATAACTTCTATCTTACCTGCGGGGCCAGTGCCTCTCTGGCTATTATCATGAAAGCGCTGATTGAACAGGACGGAGACGAAGTCATTATCATCGCGCCTTATTATCCGGAATACAAGACATTTGTTACGGTTCCGGGAGGAAAGGCTGTCATCGTACCGCCAGATACAAAACACTTCCAGCTCGATATAGAAAAACTGGCAGTAGCCATTACGCCGCGGACGAAAGCGGTCCTGATTAATTCGCCAAACAATCCGTCAGGGATGGTATATTCGGCAGAAACGCTGACGAAATTAGGGGATCTCCTGCGGGAAAAATCACAGGAACTGGGCCATCCCATTTATCTGATTTCCGATGAACCGTACCGGGAAATTGTCTATGACCACATCCCTATTCTCTATGTGCCGAAGTTCTATAAAGATACGATTATTCTCTATTCGTACAGTAAGTCCCTGTCCCTTCCGGGAAACCGGGCCGGGTATATCCTGGTGCCGGAAGGCGTAGAAGACGGAAAAGATGTTTATACCGCCGTTTGTGGCGCCGGTCGTGCCCTGGGATTTGTCAATATGCCGACTCTGTATCAGCATGTCATCCTGAAATGCATGGGTATGACTTCAGATTTCAGTGTCTATGATCAGAACCGGAAGACACTGTACAACAATCTCAGTGAAATGGGATTTGACTGTGTATATCCCAGCGGAGCTTTCTACTTATTCATGAAAACACCCGATGGCGATGACATGCAGCTCATGGAAAACGGCAAGAAGATTAACCTTCTCCTCGTACCGGGGACGGGATTTGATTGCCCGGGATATGTCCGCATTTCGTACTGCAAACAGCCGGACATGATCGAACGCTCTTTGCCGGCTTTCCGGAAACTTCGCGATATGTACCGGCAGTAGTAGATGTTGCTATTATTTTGTTTACCCCTCACTTTACACTAATCTCATACAAAGAAACAGCCTGGCCAGGAAATGTCCTGTATCAGGCTGTTTCTTTGTATGCAGTTGTTTTCATGAGGCTTTGGCAACAATCAGGCCGCTGCCCAGAATCATAGCTGTACCGATGAGGAAGGTGAGGCCGATGGTTTCTCCCAGGAGCATCCAGCCCAGTAGTGTTCCCGTAATGGGCTGGACGAACAGGTACATGCCGCCTGTAGAAGCGGACATATACGTCAGGCCTTTGTTCCAGAAATAATACGCAAGGCCTGTGGCAAAAATGCCTATGAAGAGCACACCGGCGAGAAGATGCCAGTCGGACATCATGGCCAGAATAGCAGAAGGAATGCCTCCTGATTCGAATGGAGCCAGTATGATATCGGATATGAGCATGCAGTACATGGTAATGGTCAGCATGGAGTAGCGGGATGGTACTTTTTTGACCAGGACCATCATCAGCGCGACGGTGATTACAGCCAGAAGAAGCAGCAATCCGCCAAACTGTTGGGACGGTTCTATATCACCGATGCCGATAATGATGATGACGCCTGCTGTAGCTGTACAGACCGCCAGTCCTTTGCGCCGGGTAATGTGTTCTTTCAGGATAAGCCGTGACAGGATTACCATTCCGATAGGAATGGTGGACATGATGATGGCACTGATCTGGGATGTTGTAAGGGCTGTCCCATAGAATTGGGCCCAGATAGAAATGACATACCCGGAAAGACTCATGAGGAGAAGGAGTGGCCAGTGCTGCCGTTCTATTTTCCATGAAACGTGACAGAAAAGGCCGATAATAAGCAGGCATAGAACTCCGATGACGAGGCGCAGAAACACGAGTTCCATGGGATCGATGACCGTAAGGACTGCTTTACTAACGGGAAACTGGCATCCCCATATGATGCAGGCAGACAGAAGCAATGCCGGACCTTTCCAGGCACTGACTGATGAGTTCATCATATCATTCTTCGATGCCGATGCGGGCACCGATTCCCTTATCGAAGGGGTGTTTGCGCTTACAGATTTCCGATACGTAGTCCGCCATGTCGATGAGGGCCTGCGAAGGATTGCGGCCGGTCATGACGACTTCCAGTTTTTCCGGCTTTGTGCGCAGGAACTGCAATACTTTTTCTTCATCGAGAAGGTCCAGGCTGCAGGTGACGAGTATTTCATCGAGGACGAGCATGTCCGGCGTATCCTTGCGGACTTTGTCTACGATTTCATCGAACATGCGGGTCTGGATTTTTTTTGCTTCCGCCAGTTCGTCCGGTGTCATCTGGAAGGTGAATTTTTTAAATCCCTTGCCGCGGATGACCGTAATGCCGGGGATGCGGGCCAGTGAAGCCAGTTCCCCCGTTTCCATGTCCTTGAGGAACTGGGTGAATAATACTCTGCCGCCGCGGCCGGCACAGCGGATGGTCAGTCCCAGGGATGCCGTCGTTTTTCCCTTGCCGTCTCCGCAATAAATATGAATGAGTCCCGTGTCCATATAAAATCCCTCCTTGCAGGTAGTATTTTTTTTAGTATAGCATGGGAGACAGGGCTTGCACAGGGAATGAACTGGAAGAGAACAGGGGAATTTATTATAATCACACGCACATTTTTTCATATAGCATGAGTTTCTACTTCTGTTTATTTCACAAGTTCGTCACATTTTCAAACGTATTACGTTTTACTATATCCGCTGGTACTTGACAAGTGACATATGGCGGTGTATGATTTGGTACATTAAATGAACATCGTCCCAAAACCTTTGAGGCGGAAGTAAAAACATGACGTGCACGTACAGAGAGCCGGGGTGCTGAGAGCCGGCCGTAAGCAGCTTGTTAAATGGACCGCTGAGGGCGCAGTCAAAAGCTGATGCTGAGTATTCTGCGACGTGGAGGCATACGTCAGTTGCCGGGAATATGATGGTATTCCGTCGAGAGCAGGAGTCAGATCCTGAAGCAAGGTGGCACCGCGGTATAAGTTAACCGTCCTTGACAATATGTACAATTGTCAGGGGCGGTTTTTTGGTGTCTGAATAGAGGAGGTTCTTATGGAAACGCTGAGTCTGGAAGAAATAAAAAAATATGCCGGCACCTATAAGGTTGTACCCTTGTGCCGCAGTATATATGCCGATGTACGTACTCCCGTCGAAGTGCTGCGCATCGTCAAAAATGTCAGCTCCCATTGCTATCTGCTGGAAAGTATGGAAGACAGCCAGCGCTGGGGCCGGTACAGTTTTATCGGATACGATCCGCAGATGGGCATCTATTGCAAAGACGGCGTTGTCCATATCAAGACCGGGGCGGAAGTCACGGTCCGGTCGCAGCATCCGGAAACATTTATCAGCCAGATTCTGGACGATAATAAAGCACCGCGTATTGATGGTATGCCTCCATTTACAGGCGGCCTTGTCGGGTATTTTGCTTATGATTTCATCAAATATGCAGAACCATCTTTGAAACTGCAGGCAAAAGATGATGACGGATTCAATGATTTTGACCTCATGCTTTTTGATAAGGTCATCGTATTCGATAATCTCAAACAGCAGATTTATCTCATCGTCAATGTCCGGCTGGAATCGGCTGATGAAAATTACAACCGGGCTATGCTGGAACTGCAGCGCATGGAAGAACTCATCCGCAGAGGGGAAAAGGCCCGGAATATTCCCCTTTCTCTTAAAAGTGAGTTCAAACCTCTTTTTACAAAAGACGAATATTGCCGCATGGTGGAAAATGGAAAGGAATACATCCGGGAAGGCGATATTTTCCAGGTCGTCCTCTCCAACCGCATGATGGCCGAAGCCGAAGGCAGTCTGCTCGATACGTACCGTGTACTGCGCACGCTGAATCCTTCGCCGTACATGTTCTTCTTTTCCGGTGATGAAATCGAGCTGGCCGGATCGTCTCCGGAAACACTGACCCGGCTGGAAGATGGCGATTTATTTACCTTTCCGCTGGCAGGCTCGCGTCCGCGGGGAAAGACGCCGGAAGAAGATAAGGCGCTGGAACAGGAATTACTTCACAACGCCAAGGAATTGGCAGAACATAATATGCTCGTCGATCTGGGGCGGAACGATCTGGGACGTATCAGTGAATTTGGCAGCGTCCACGTGGAAAAATATCTCGATGTACTCCGCTTTTCCCATATCATGCATATTGGTTCAACTGTGCACAGCCGGATACGGCCAGACAAGACGGCCGTCGATGCCATTGCCTCGGTGCTGCCGGCCGGGACACTTTCCGGGGCTCCCAAAATCCGGGCCTGTGAAATCATCGATGAACTGGAAGGCCATAAACGGGGCGTTTACGGCGGAGCCATCGGGTATATTGATTTTACGGGGAACATGGACTGCTGTATCGGCATCCGCCTGGCATACAAGAAAAAGAATCATGTCTTCGTCTGCTCCGGTGCCGGTATCGTAGCGGACAGCATTCCGGAACAGGAACATCAGGAATGCATCAATAAGGCAAAAGCCGTTGTACTCGCGTTGGAAAAGGCCGATGGAGGGATAGACCAATGATTGTACTCATCGATAATTATGATAGTTTTACGTATAATCTGTATCAGCTTCTGGGTCAGTTCGACCCGGACATTACACCGGTCCGCAATGATGAAAAGAACGTAGAGGAAATTGCGGCTATGAATCCGGATCACATCATCATTTCACCGGGACCGGGAAGACCGGCTGATGCAGGGATTTGTGAACAGGCCATTACGTATTTCACGGGAAAAGTACCGCTCCTCGGCGTCTGCCTGGGCCATCAGGCCTTGTGTGAAGCCTACGGTGGTACGATTACCTATGCCAAAGAGTTGATGCATGGCAAGCAGTCCGTTGTGGAAGTCAATACGGAAGATCCGCTGTTTTCCGGACTGGGAAGTCGTATCGATGTAGGAAGGTATCATTCGCTGGCACTGGATCCGCATACGCTGCCTGATGAATTACAGGTGCTGGCCCGGACAGAAGATGGAGAAATCATGGCAGTACGTCACAAGGACTATCCGACATACGGCCTGCAGTTCCATCCGGAATCGATCCTGACCCCGCAGGGGCCGATTATGATACAGAATTTTTTGAATATGCATATCTGATACGGTATAGAACAGAGGGGGAGTTATCATGATTAAAGAAGCGATTATTAAAATTGTCAGCAAAGGTGACCTGACGTACGATGAAGCAAAAACAGTCATGCTGGAAATCATGAAGGGGGAAACGACGCCGACGCAGAATGCGGCTTTTCTTTCCGCTCTTTCTACGAAGAGCACGAAAGCAGAAACCATCGATGAAATTTCAGGATGTGCCGAAGCGATGCGTTCCCTGGCGACGCCAGTTCCTCATCCGGGCATGGAAGTGCTGGAAATCGTCGGTACCGGCGGTGACGGGGCCCATTCCTTCAATATTTCCACGACGGCCGCTATGGTTATTGCTTCAGCCGGTGTCAAAGTAGCCAAACACGGCAACCGGGCCGCTTCTTCTTTATGCGGTACGGCAGATTGCCTGGAAGCATTGGGAATCAATATACAGCAGGATCCGGATCTGGCCCTTACGATGCTGAAGGAAACGAATTTCTGCTTTATGTTTGCCCAGAAATATCACGCCGCCATGAAATATGTCGGTCCCATCCGCAAAGAGCTCGGGTTCCGGACGGTATTCAATATCCTCGGGCCGCTGACCAACCCGGCCAGACCGGAAATGTTCCTCCTCGGCGTATACGATGAATATCTCGTAGAACCGCTGGTAAAAGTTCTCGATTCTCTCGGAGTCAAACGGGCTATTGTCGCCTATGGACAGGAAAAGCTCGATGAAATATCGCCGAATGGTCCGACGACAATCTGCGAACTGCGTGACGGATATTACCGGACTTCGGTCATCCGGCCGGAAGACTTTGGACTGGTGCCGGGAACGAAGGACGACCTGGTCGGCGGCAAACCGGAAGAAAACGCACAGATTACCCGGGATATCCTGAAAGGCAAGATTCAGGGAACGAAACGCAATGTCGTGCTGCTCAATGCCGGAGCTGCACTGTTTGTGGCCCGCAAGGCCGCTTCTATAGCCGATGGCGTTGCCCTGGCGGCTTCTCTGATAGATAGCGGCAAGGCGACGGAAACGCTGAATCGCTGCATTGCTGTCAGCAATCAGTAAAGGTGGCAGACGATGATACTGGATGATATTACCGCTGCCGTAGCCAGACGGCTGGCAGCAGATAAAGAACAGATTTCCCCGGAAATCATGAAAAAAACGGCCTTGTCGGCGCCGCAAAAACAGGGTTTCCCCTTTGAAAAAGCACTGGCGCAGGATGGACTGTCCTTTATTTGTGAAGTCAAGAGAGCTTCGCCATCGAAAGGCCTGATTGCTCCTGATTTCCCATATGTCACTATTGCCAGAGCGTATGAAGAGGCAGGGGCAGCGGCGATTTCCTGCCTGACCGAGCGGGATTATTTTCAGGGCAGCATAGACTATTTGAAGGATATTGCCAGCCAGGTTTCTATCCCGGTCCTGCGCAAAGATTTTATCATTGATGAATACCAGATTTATGAAGCACGGGCCAATGGGGCGGCAGCTATTCTCCTTATATGCGCCATCCTCGATGATGACACATTACGGCGGTTCTTTGCGTTGGCCGATTCTCTGGGGCTTTCGGCCCTGGTTGAAGCCCACGATGAGCAGGAAGTGCGCCGGGCCGTAGCGGCCGGAGCGCGTATCATTGGTGTCAATAACCGCAATCTGAAAGATTTTACCGTATCTCTTTCTACGAGCTGCCGCCTGCGGCCCATGGTTCCTCCGTCCATTCTGTTTGTGGCAGAAAGCGGAATCAAAACGGCCGCTCACACGAGGACGCTCAGGGAACACGGCGTCGATGCCGTACTCATAGGTGAAACGCTGATGCGGGCTGCTGATAAAAAAGCCATGCTGGCTGAACTGGCAGGTGAATGATATGGTAAAAGTCAAGCTCTGTGGTCTGAAGCGGTTGTGTGATATTGAATGGACCAATGAGGTAATGCCTGATTATGCTGGATTTGTTTTTGCCGGACAGAAACGGCGCGTAACCGATGAACTGGCGGCCAGCCTGCGGCATCATCTCCGACCGGAAATCCAGGCTGTAGGGGTCTTCCAGAACGAAGACATTCATCACATTGCCGATTTAGTAAGAAAGGGAACCATCCAGCTGGTACAGCTTCATGGCTGTGAAGATGAGGACTATATCCGGGAGTTGCGAAACATCATTTCCGTACCGGTCATTCAGGCTCTTTCCCTGGACAGGGAAGACCAACTGGAGGCAGTCCGGTGCAGCAGTGCCGATTACATTCTGCTGGATCACGGGACCGGCGGGACAGGGCAGGTTTTTGACTGGTCGCTCTTGTCCCGCGTGCACCGTCCCTTTTTCCTGGCAGGAGGGCTTCATCCGGAAAATGTGGAACAGGCACTGGCATATCATCCGTTTGCTGTCGATGTGAGCAGCGGAATCGAGACGGATGGAGTCAAAGATTATGAAAAAATAAAACAATTTATGGCACACGTACACAGCGTGATGCAGCAGGAGGAACGAATATGACAACAGGAAGATTTGGCCCGTTCGGCGGCCAGTATATACCGGAAACATTGATGAATGAAATCCAGCGGCTGGATAAAGCCTATGCGTATTATAAGAATGACCCTCAGTTCCAGGCAGAACTCAAGGATTTACTGGACAATTATGCAAACAGGCCTTCACTTCTGTATTATGCTGAACGGATGACGAAGGACCTGGGCGGGGCAAAGATTTATCTGAAACGGGAGGACCTGAATCATACAGGCGCCCACAAAATCAATAATGCCCTCGGCCAGTGCTTGCTGGCAAAAAAAATGGGCAAGACCCGGGTCATAGCAGAAACCGGTGCCGGACAGCACGGAGTAGCTACGGCTACGGCTGCGGCATTCCTGGGACTGGAATGTGAAGTATTCATGGGGGAAGAAGATACAATCCGCCAGGCACTGAATGTATACCGGATGGAACTTCTGGGAGCCAAAGTCCACGCCGTTACGTCGGGATCGCGGGTTCTCAAGGATGCGGTCAATGAAGCCATGCGCGAATGGGTCAGCCGCGTCGATGATACGCACTATGTCATCGGCTCGACCATGGGCCCCCATCCGTTCCCGATGATGGTCCGTGATTTCCAGGCTGTCATCAGTCAGGAAGCGCGGCAGCAGATTCTGGAAAAAGAAGGAAAATTGCCGACGGCCGTTCTGGCCTGTGTAGGCGGCGGATCGAATGCTATGGGTATGTTCTATCATTTCATTCCCGATACAGGTGTTCAGCTCATTGGCTGCGAAGCTGCCGGCAAGGGCATCGATACCAAACTCCATGCGGCTACGATTGCAAAAGGGAAGGTCGGAATATTCCATGGCATGAAGTCCCTGTTCTGCCAGAATGATGATGGACAGATCGATGCCGTATATTCCATTTCGGCCGGTCTCGATTATCCCGGTATCGGGCCGGAACATGCCTACCTGCATGAAACGGGCCGCGCCCAGTACGTACCGGTCAAAGATGATCAGGCCGTAGAAGCCTTTGAATATCTGGCCCGTACGGAAGGTATCATCTGCGCTATCGAAAGTGCCCATGCCGTATACCATGCGATGCAGATAGCACCGAAGATGAATAAAGACGATATCATCATCGTCTGCCTGTCCGGCCGGGGAGATAAGGACGTAGCGGCTATTGCAAGATATAAAGGGAGGGACATCCATGAGTAAGATTGGCAACGCATTTAAAGATGGCAAGGCGTTTATCGGATTTCTGACTGCCGGGGATCCGTCACTTGATAAAACCTATGAATATATTATGACCATGGAAAAGGCTGGCGCTGATCTGATAGAAATCGGCATTCCTTTTTCTGATCCGATTGCCGAAGGCATCGTCATCCAGGAAGCAGATCTGCGTTCTCTGAAAGCTGGTACGCGCATAGACGACGTTTTTGAACTGGTGAAGAAGGTGCGCAGGGAAACACAGATTCCTCTCGTATTCCTGACCTATCTGAATCCTGTATTTTACTATGGGCCGGACCGGTTCTTTGCCCGGTGTGAAGAAACGGGAATGGATGGCATCATCATCCCCGATATGCCCTACGAAGAACGGGATGAATGTGCGGCAGCGGCAAAAGCCCATGGCATTGACATCATTTCCATGATTGCGCCGACTTCAAAAGACCGGATTGAAAAAATAGCAAAGGCAGGGGAAGGATTCCTGTATATCGTTTCCTCCCTGGGTGTTACGGGGACGCGTACGGAAATCAAAACAGACCTTAAAGAAATTATTGATGTCGTAAAACATGTGACGGATGTTCCGGCTGCGGTTGGATTCGGCATCAATACGACTGAACAGGCAGAAAAAATCGGCGCCGTTGCCGATGGTGTCATCGTTGGCAGCGCCATTGTCAAGATTATTGCCAAATATGGGGATGATGCGGCTCCCTATATTTATGATTACGTAAAATCGATGAAAGAAGCGACCATGCGGAGCGTGCAGTAATCACATCTGTACCTGTATATAAAATGAACCCGGAGGGCACACGACATATGCCCACCGGGTTTTCTTACGTTTCTTTCTTATGTGCAGTCGATATGAGTTATTCTGGTTCTGGTATCTTTAACCTCGCAAAAAAATCACATATAATCATTCGCTTACTACATAAACCATAAACCGATTCAGTTGTAATCTATGTAAACGAAGATTTAGATGCTGCTGCTTTTTGTACTTGTAACGAACACTTGCAGTGTAAACAGGATTCTTCGTATCCGTGCTTTCCGACCGATACCTTCACCGCCGGTTAGTACGTATCCATCTCCCGTCTTGACGGTCCGGATGCCTTTGCGTAGTAAATACCTTGTTCGTCAGATTCCCTGGTCGGAGTGGCTGGTCAGAACACTGTAGTGTCTGATAATACATGACAGTCCAACGAATATTTCATTTCCTTTCTCCAGGCTACGTGCCTTCTCGTTCCGCTTGCGTTTCTTACGGTATTACTTGTTTCTCCTTTTTCGTCGGACATACACGTGGCTGCTGTTTCTTCTGAACCCATTGGACTCACCCCTTTCTCTTTCTTAACTACATTATACCATAATATATTCCGCTTGTCTTATTCGATTATTAAAATATTACAGAATTATCCATTCTATTATTGCATGAAAAAAGCGAGACGGGGGAGTCTCGCTTTTTTCCTAACTCATTGGGTTTCGTATTGGGGTATACTATTCATCCGGAAACGAATGAAATAAGGGGGAAAGAAGGTAGTATCCTTTTTCCAATTATCTTGCAATCGTCTTGCAAGACTGTTGTTAGTATACCATATGGAGAAGAAAAAACAAGAAATAATAACCTAAAACTATATAAAATATTTAAAAACAATTCAAAAACAGAATAGCAGGATGACTATACATTACCCACATAGACATGGGATATATACTGGCCGGCTGTCCGTTGCAACATTTTTAGCGTTTCTACTGGTGTTGGTGGCAGCGTACAGTGATAGCGCGGAAAATACCGGGTAATATGAAGAGGGATATCCGGGCGGATGGAGGCCAGCCAGGAGGCAAGGGAATCCATGTCATCAGGGCTGTCGTTTATTCCGGGAAGGATAAGGCAGGTTATTTCTACATGTGATACGGCCACTGCTTTTTCGATAGTACGAAGAACCGGAGAAATCGTACCTTGACAAATCTGACGATAGAAATCGTCGTTCCAGCTTTTCAGATCGATGTTCCAGGCATCAATATACGGAAGAAGTGACTGGAGTGGTGTTCCTTCTATATAGCCATTTGTTACCATCACGTTAGAGAGCCCGGCTTCGTGAATCAGCGGAGCTGTTTCATATATCCATTCATACGTCACGGATGGTTCATTATATGTATATGCCAGGCCGATATTTCCTCGTTCCTGCAGGCTGCGGGCCAGCTCTGCCGCTTTCCGGGGAGGCAGTTCCTGCCAGGGAGGACTCCCCTGGGATATGTGCCAGTTCTGACAGAACGAACAGGTCAGATTGCATCCCCATGACCCGGCTGACAGAATCTGACTACCGGGATGAAAGTGATAAAGCGGCTTTTTTTCAACAGGGTCCAGAGCCAGTGCCGTACACTGTCCGTAATTGAGTGCCAGAAGCGTTCCGCCTTCATTTTTCCGGGTGCGGCAGAAGCCTGTCTTTCCGTTTTGTATATGGCAGTGATGGGGACAGAGCTGACACTGGACTGCTAGGTCATTCTCTTTTTTATAATACAACGCTTCCACAGGCCATCACCTACTTGTAGCGGGTTACCGTAAAGCGGTATAAATCAGGATGCACCTGGGGCGGGATGCCAGCCTTTTCTTTGGCAATGTCAATCTGCTGCTGCACCGTATCGACACCGGGTAAATCCGGGAGCAGCAGGCCTGTACGGGCATGGCTCATGACAATGACACCGTATTTTTTCGGATCCAGTTTATCTGGGGACGTGACCGCTTCGGGAGTACCGAGGACGTCAACAGAAATAGACAATTCGTCCAGCTCTTCCGGTCGTACGGGATAGAACCGGGAATCCCGCGTCGCGGCAGAAACGGCGTTGTGTATGATTTCGCTGGCAATGTTCATCTGCATGGGAAGAAATGTCCCGATACAGCCGCGGAGCATGCTGCCTTTGTGGAGGGAAACGAACGCGCCTGCCCGGTCTGTCAGGTCGTCTGGCAGATCTTTTGGTACGGACATTACCGTATGATGTTCCAGATAATAGGCAATGCTTTCTCTGGCCAGGCGCACGCGGATATCGGGAACAGCCCGGTCCGTGACCTGGGCGCCATCACTTTCGTTGAGATACAGGGCGACGCCATACCCGACGCCGAAAGGCCCTTCATACGAGAATACAGGCATAGACGGGTGCATGCAGCGCAGGGCACCAAAGAGAAAGTAGACTGAGGGGAGGCCGCACATACCGGCTTCTTCGATGAGCTGGGATGACATGGCACGGATACCGGAGAGGTCCTGATTTTTCAGTCCTTCCATGACGGTTTTGTCGAAGATAGCGCCTGATGGGGAATAGCCGTTCGGTGAACCGGGTAGAAGCCGGTGGGACAAATCCCCGGACGCGATAATGGCGATACGCCGGCCGGTTACGGCTGCGGCCTGGACGATGAGACGACCTAATTCCATCATGCTTTCATACTCGTCAAAGCGGGGGGACAGAAGGACGACAGGACCGTCAAACCCGGCTTTCCTCATATAATACAAAGGGACGAACGCGCCCTGGTCCAGAAATATGGCATGACCGTATTTTTCAGCCCACTCTTCATCAATCCGGTATAAAGGAGTGTGACCGTCGGCCTGGCGGATGATTTCCTCTGCCAGTTCCATATCGGTATTGACGCTCATAGTCAAATCAGGAAATCCGAATTTTCCCAGATCCCCATGAATCCTGGCTACGGGAAAGATAGCGGCGCTGTCAGAAAAAACGTAATTATGAGGTGTGATGACCACCAGCGTTTCAGGATGCCGCTCCACCAGAAGAGAGGCGGATGTTGAAACAGCGGTTACGGTAGCTTCTATTTTTTTTAATTCCTGTCTGCCGATTTCCGGCAGCATAATGGGCGGATGAGGCAGCAATGCAGCGCCCAGGCAAGTCGTATCCATAGGAAAACCCCCTTTGTGTGAGGAATACAAGGCAGATATATTTCTTATATACTTATTGTACACTATTTTCAAGAGAAAAACAGATGTCTCTGCCTAATGGAGATAGCCGTAACGGGACCCCAGTCTGTAAAACGTGCACATCGTAATGAGCCAGGTGCAGATTTCAGCTATGGGAAAGGCGGCCCATATGCCGGTCGTTCCATAAAAGAGGGGGAACAGGATGATACAAAGCGGCTCCAGAACCAGCGTCCGTACAAATGCCAGCAGTCCTGAAACGAGACCGTTGTTTAGTGCTGTAAAAAAGGCGGAACCGAAATAATTAAAGGTACTGAACAGAAATGCCAGACTATACCAGCGCATGCCCTGCAAGGTAAAATCCCACAGGTGCTGGTCATAACCGACGAAAAGGGCGGTGAGGGAGGAGGCGAACAGCTGGGTGATACAAAAAGCGGTGAGACTGAATGCCGTCAGGATATGCATACTGCGGCGGAACAGATTATGCAGCTCTTCCCGGTTTTTCGCTCCCAGGTGATAGGCGATGACTGGCGATGCTCCGATGGCATATCCCACATAAACGGCGGCAAAAATGAAGCTGAGATACATGACGACGCCATAGGCGGCGACCCCGTCCGGGCCGGCCCATTTCAGAAGCTGATAATTATAGAGAAAGGTGACAAGAGAGCTGGCGGCAACGTTTACCATTTCTGACGAACCATTCAGACAGGTGCGCACCAGAATCCGGGCAGAATAAATACCTCTGCCCAGACGGAGGAGGCTCGTATTGGGGCGGATGAAATACAATACGGGCAGCATGCCGCCTACGGCCATGCCAAGGACCGTAGCGGCGGCCGCTCCTGTCAGGCCCCATCCCAGAACGATGATAAACAGGGCATCGAGAAGAGCATTGGTGATACCGGCTGCAACGATGATTCCCAGTCCCAGCCGGGGCTTTTCGGCTGCCGCAAAGAAACTTTGAAAGGCGTCCTGAAGCATCAGAAAGGGAACGCCCAGAAGGACAATACGCCCATACTGAAGACTTTCTGTCAGAAGAGTCCCTTGTGCTCCCATCAGTTGTAAAACCGGCTGCAGCGTCCATTGACCCAATATCAGGACGAGGATGCCGGCGACAGCGGTGGTCTGGATCAGACTGGAAAAAAATCCGTTGGCGAGATGACGCTTTTTTTGTCCCAGTGTCGCGGCGACAACGGCCGTGCCGCCTGTGCCCAGAAGATAGCCGGGGCCGCTGAGGAAATATACGATGGGCATGACCAGATTGACCGCTGCAAAAGGAGCGGGGCCAACGAAATTGGAAACGAATAATCCGTCTACGACGCCGTAGATGGATGTGAACACCATCATGATCATAGATGGCAGGGAAAAACGGAGTAATGTGCTATATGTAAAGTGATCCGATAATTGAATACGCATATATATTACTTTTCCTGAAAAAATAAAATCCGAAACCGTATTATTATAATAGTAATACGATTTCGGATTTACGTCAAACTAAACGTTGTAAAATGGGCTTAATATTCCGTATCATCCATCAAACTGTCCCGGCCAAAGCGGGTACGCAGGTCCTGCCGTTCCAGATGCCACTGATCGGAAGCGAGGCTCCACGATGGATCGTAGTTAGGAGACTGCATATTGAGGATGCCGCAGATGAATTCATATTCCAGATCATTCGTAAAATACGCATTCTGGTGTTCTTTGACGGTGCGGGCGATTTGCGGATTCCGTGCTGTATAGGTATCAGATAAATAGACGAACATGGGGATGCGGAGGACTTTGAAACTGGAGCCGTCCGGAGCCCGTGCCACATCCGGATCCGAACCGTGATCGGAGAAGTAAATCATGGCATCGAGGTTCAGATTCTGGCGGGCGTAGTCATATATCTGCTGGAGAATCCAGTCTGTGTAGAGAACGGTGTTGTCAAAATCAGCTTCTTCATTGATTTTTCCATCGTTGAAATGCTGGAATTCTGCTGGATACCGGTTGCGATATTCGATATGGCTGCCCATAATGTGGAGGACAATGAAATTCTTTTCGTCAGGATTTACCTGATTCAGGAACTTCAGCAAGGCTCCATCATGCGTCGATTCCTTGAGATCCCGGTCTACCCATTCTGAAACGTCGGCCGTGTTGGCTACCAGTGTGATTGGCGTATCGGCGACGCCGACAGATCCCTGATTGCTGAACCAGTATGTCTTGTACCCGGCTTTTTTTGCCATGTCGATAATGGAAATCGACTGATTGAATTCTTTATCATTATAGAAGTTCGATTCTGTCAGGGCATGTTCCAGTACGGGAACGGTGTACCAGACGCAGGCGTAAGCGTTATTGAACAAGGTAAAACGGGGATTGCTTTTTTCAGACGTCAGCCAGGGCGTATTCGGGACATGCTCCGGATTGTAGGCATTCATCAGGGTACGAGTTTCCGATTCGCCGATGACGACAATGACCGTATCCGGGTATTGTGCCGGATTCAGCTGGATTGCCTGGAGATTGGCGAATTTGCTGGAGTGGTTCTGGGCATAAAGTGCAGACCGTTCCATATAATCATGCGTATCCAGGAAGGTGCGGATGGGAAAACATTCCGGAAATATTTCTTCTCCCAGGGCACCGATGGAAGGCAGAACGATGACCAGGGACAGCAGTGGCAATACCTTACGGCATAATGCGGTGCGGGGCAATGGCTGCTGGATGTACTGGCAGATGACAAAGAATGCAATCAGTGCCACGATGCATATCAGGGCGAGGAGCATGTTGCCCAAACCCAGGGAGCCGAAATATTCCTTTACTTCCGCAGGGCCGGTCTGGAAAATCAGGAGAGCACCCGACGTCGTGATGGAGGAATGATACAGGTAGTAATATCCCCACTGCAGGACGATGACGGAAATAGCCAGAAGCTGGATGAGCGTCATGAGCACCATCCGGATTTTGGGCGGGGCATATTGGCGTAATGCCATAGAAACACAAAATAAGATAGCAAAAAAATACAGCCCCACGTAAATGTCGTAAATGTTGTTCAAGTAGACTGTATTGCTATTGAGTAATGTATTATAGCTCAGCACAGGACCGGTGATAATCCAGGAAATACCGACGACGGCATTAGGGAGGATTGCGGCCAGTGACAGATGTTTCCAATACAGCGCCAGGGATAGTGTGACAGCGCCGACTGCCGGGATGAGGCCGAAGGTCATATCTTCAATATTATCTTCGCCCAGACCGAGTGACACGAGAAGTTCCCATTGGAAACATAAGGCATATATGACGGCAAAAATACAAATAAGGTAGAAAATCTGGCGTCCGGTACTTCCCCTGGCCATTGAAGAAACCTGATTTTTCCTGCACGGAGATGCAGGACGTTTTTTGAAAAAACCTGACATAGGATAACGCTGCCTTTCTGACATAATATCTGTTTGTAAAAAGTCCGGTTACGGCATGTAAGAATCCTGTAAATAGCGGACCGTCCTTATTATACATCATTATAAGTCCTTTACCTAGAGGCAAAATGTTTCTTTTCACCAAAAAAATGAAAAAAACTAAAAAAAGTACTTGCCAAAGTGTGCGATACATGATACAATTCTTTTTGTTCGAGGCATTCGGGCCTTGAATATGGAAGTGGAAACGGCCTCGTGGTGTAGCGGTTTAACATGTCGCCCTGTCACGGCGAAGATCGTCGGTTCAAATCCGATCGAGGTCGCCATATTCGCTCAGGTAGCTCAGTCGGTAGAGCAGGGGACTGAAAATCCCCGTGTCGGCGGTTCAATTCCGTCCCTGAGCACCACAAACAACTTCATATGCGGTCGTGGCGGAATGGCAGACGCGCTACTTTGAGGGGGTAGTGAACGTAAGTTCATATGGGTTCAAGTCCCATCGACCGCACCAACAGACAGATCAGGTTTTCAGTTAATATACTGAAAACCTTTTTTTTATTGTGTATGTGGAAGAATCTGCTTCTGTCAAAATTCATATTCATTCAGTTTTTTGATTGACTGTATCATATTTTTTTATCACAATTGTGTTGTATTATTGTTGTCATAAAACGTGATACGTGCTAAGATTAAAATGATTTCAGGCTTATAAATGAAAGAATACAGGTTAACACGATTAAATTTCTGTTATTATTAACGTGTACCGTGTTTCCTGGGAAAGAATGTGATTTTTTGAAAACGCTGATAAAAAACGGCCTACTCATCGATCCGGCTAATGCGGTGCAGGCAAGACTAAATCTGCTGCTGGAGAATGACCGCGTGCTGGCGGTGACAACAGAGGAACCGGAGGCAGATACGGTAATTGACGCGGCAGGTCAGGTCGTATCTCCCGGCTTTATCGACATCCACATGCATGAAGATTTCGTGACGCACCAGGAAACACTGGAACAGGACGAAACCAACGCTATTTTCGGCTGTATGCTGCGCATGGGTGTGACGACGGTACTGGGTGGTGAATGCGGAATCAACCGCTATGATCCCATCCGCTATCTCGATATAGTGGACCGTGACGGGGCCCCTGTCAATGTTGCTCTCCTGATTGGACACAGCTGGCTCCGGGAATCTGTAGGACACAGGAATAAGTACAGTCATGTCACCGATAATGAATTGCAGGCTATGATTCCGCTTTGTCAGCAGGCACTGGATGCCGGTTGTTTTGGCATTTCCTATGGGATGCGCTACGTGCCGGGGATTGATCACCGGGAATTTGTGACGACGGCCCGGACCTGTGTGCCAGACAGACGGCTTATTGCCGCCCATGTCCGTGACGATGCGGCAGGAATATTTGCAGCGGGCCGGGAATTTCTTGACGTAGCCCGCGATTTGGGGCTGCCCGCTGAAGTATCCCACATCGGATCCATGGCAGCGTTCGGCCAGATGGAAGAATTTTTGAAGATGGTGGACGCATACCGCCTGAACGGCCTCGACGTGACTTGTGACTGTTATCCCTATTACGCATTTTCTACAGCAATTGGCTCGACGACGTATGATGAGGGATGGCGGCAGCGGTATCATTGTGATTATGATGTGGTACAGCTTTGTGAAGGAGACTATCAGGGACAACGCTGTACGGAAGAGATATTCGAAGACGTACGGCGGACACATCCGGAATATCTTACGGTCTGCTATATCATGAAAGAACAGGAAGTAGATATGGCACTCCGCAATCCCGGTGTCATGATAGGCAGTGATGGTATCCTGAATCATGGGCAGGGCCATCCAAGAGCAGCCGGGGCGTTTCTCCGCGTATTCAGCCAGTTTGTCCGCAAGGGAAAACTTTCCTTGTACGAAGCTATCCGCAAAATGACGGCTATGCCGGCGGCACGCATGGGCCTTTCCCGTAAAGGAAATCTGGCAGCTGGTGCCGATGCCGATGTTGTCATTTTTGATCCCGATGTCATTATCGATGGAGCAACCTTTGAAAATCCCGTCCTGCCTGGAAAGGGGATTTCATATGTCCTGATTGGCGGCCAAGTGGCAGCCCGGGACTGTCAGGTAGTCCAGTGGCATCTGGGACGCTCTGTGCGCAAGTAATCTAAGGGGGAATGCAGTATGGAATATGGCTTTTTATCGGTTATACCGCCGCTGGTGACGATCGTACTGGCTCTGGCTATACGCAATGTATTCGTCGCGCTTCTGGTAGGTATTTTCCTGGCAAGTATGACACTCAGCCCGGATATTTTTTCCGGCATCAATGCTACCTTTTATAATGTTGTAAAGACCTTTGCCAGCAATGGCAACACGATTGTCATCATGTCGCTGCTCCTGATCGGGGCGATGCTCTATCTCATCGAACGGTCCGGCGGTATCGAGGGCTTTGTCGATATCATGGTCCGTAAAAAGAGCATCATCCGCTCCAAAAAAGCGGCCGCTTTTTTTACCTGGCTCCTGGGAATTGTCATTTTTACATCGGGATCTCTGAGCTGTATGGTTACGGGATCTATTGCCCGTCCGCTCAATGACAGCATGAAGGTGTCCCATGAAAAAGCTGCATTTCTCATTCATACCACATCTACGCCGTGGTGCGTGTTGCTGCCACTCAGTGGCTGGCTCGGAGCGATGACCGGTTACCTGACATCGGGCGGAGTTCCCGACGATCAGGCCATTACCGTTCTCTTCCAGTCGATTCCTCTGAATTTTTATTGCATCATAGCCGTCGTTTTTGCCCTGATTTCCTGCCTGGCTCCCGTCGATTTCGGACCGATGAAAAAAGCGGAAGAACGGGCATCCCTGACGGGCGCGCTCGATGATCCGGCCCACGTTGCCAGCAGTTCTTCCCAAAGTGCAACGAAACTGGCTCCTAAGGCGAAACCTCATCTGGCTAACATGATTGTGCCCATTGTCGTCATGATTGCGACAATCATCGGCGTTCTCTATGTAACCGGTTCAGGCAATCTCACCAAGGGCGCTGGTATGCAGGCTCTGCTCTGGGGATCGGTCTTATCTGTACTTTCTATTTCCGTCATGTGCCTTGCAGAAAAAGTGTTTACGCTGGAAGAACTGACCAGTGAAGTGCTGAAGGGCATGTGCACCATGTTTGGTATTGCCACCATCCTGTGCCTGGCCTTTACGCTGGGGCCACTGGTAAAACAACTGGGTACCGGAGCATATCTGTCCTCTATCTTTATGCAGTTCCTCACACCATCCCTCCTGCCGCTCCTGACATTCATCATTGCCATGATTTTGTCCTTTGCAACGGGTACGTCAATGGGGACCATGGCTATCATGGCCGTCATCGCCCTGCCTATGGCTATTGACATGGGAGTAAATATCCCACTGACCGCAGGTGCCATGTTCGGCGGCTCCATCTTCGGAGACCACGCTTCGCCTATTTCCGATACGACAATCATGTCCTGCGCGACATCAGGCTGCAACATCATGGATCATATCAAGACACAGATGCCTTACGTATTAGGATTTGCCTGCGTTTCTATGGTATTATACGTCGTCTGTGGATTCATCATGTAAGAAGAAAATTATATACTAACGGAAAAACGCGTACCAGTCACATGGCTGATACGCGTTTTTCCATTGGTGTGTACGGTGTATTAGGATAGTAGGAGGTCAACCGTGGTACAGAATATCTACAATAGGTCCGAAGGCCAGACCGGAAATAATGGCCAGCAAGACCAGAGAGCCTCCGGAAAAGATTAATAATTTGACAAATACTTTTGCCTGTTGGGAGGAAGTGAAATTGTCCAGATTAGTTCCTAATGCTGCCAAAATCAAGGCACCGCCTGTAGACATAGGCGATATGCCGGCAACAGAGCCACCACTTCCTACTGCGGCCATCAGCGCAACCGGGCTGACACCGCCTACCTGGGCGGCAATATCGGCACACATGGGCATCATGGTTGGGTAAACGACGGCCAGTGCCGAACTGACGAGGCTGAGCAGACCGGCAGAGATGCCCATGAGAGGCACAGCCGTGCTGCTGGTCATGATAGAAGAAATTGCCGCGCTCATGAGTTTAATGCCACCTACTTTATTTACGACACTGAGCAGGGCACCGACGGCGACGACCATGATGATTGTACTCCACGGCAGTGCTTTCAGGGCTTCTCCGTCTTTGGCTACACCAAACAGGACGAGAAGAGCAGAAACAAAGAATGCAGCCAGACCAATGTTTATTTTAAAGGCAATCATAAGAATCAGCATGAGAGGAATGCCCAGCAGAGACAGAATCTGGTTTTTTGTGAAAGATGGCAATTTAGTTTCTTTTAAATTCGTTTTCGGGGTTTTTAATTTATACCCTTTGAATAATAAGAAAATGATAAGCACATATATGAGCGTTACTAATGTCTGACAGACCAGGATGATGGGCATGACATTATCGAAACCGGCACTGGCGGCTGCATGAGTAATGATGGCCGCTTCTGGCGTAATACTGGTCATGCGCCCAGCTATGAGGCCGAATTCACCTATGAGGGCGAGCATAAGCGGATTATATCCGACGTGCAATGCCGTAGTGACAGCCAGTGCAGGGATGATAGCGAGCGCTGGGACGGCACCAGGGCCGACACCGGCGATGACGAAGCCGGCAAGGTAAATCGTGATGGGGAGAAGCCAGACGCGATTACCAGTGCTGTCAACTATTTTTTGCGCCAGCAGATCCAGTGCGCCCGTCTGCTTGATAATGGCAAACAGAAGTGTAATCCCAACCAGTGTGCAGAACATGCCGCTGCTGATACCACTGATCAGGTCTTTGTCGGTCAATCCGAAAATCCGGACGCCGATGACGCCCATTGCTAGGGCTACGATACCAATATTGACATGACGAATAAATGCCAGGATAATAGCTGTCAGGAATAAGAGTAGGGCTAACAAATCCATACCCATGATGTAGGACTCCTTTCTGTTCCGGCCAATAGAGGGGAACGTTGACCGGAACGGGGGACTTAGGTCAGATTATTTAGCGCAGGGTTCACCAATATGAATCTGGTGGCTGCTGAAGTTTCCATCGATAATCGTCGTTTCATACTTGGCGGCAGCAAGCATCTTATCAAAGTCGATGCCTGTTTCCATGCCCATGGCATTAAACATATAAATCAAATCTTCAGAGGCAACGTTGCCGGAAGCACCCGGTGCAAAGGGACATCCTCCCAGACCGCCCAGAGCTGCCTGGACATTGGGAATACCAGCTTCAATGGCCGCCAGTGTGCAGGCTACGCCCATATTACGGGTATCATGGATGTGAACTTCGAAGTATTCATTGGGAAATACTTTTTTTACGATTTCAATCGTATTGCGGACCATTTTAGGGTCAGCCTGACCAATCGTGTCGGCTAAACAGAACTTATGAATGCCCAGTTGTACACCGCGGCGGATGATGCGCAATACATTTTCTACGGGAGTGATGCCTTCGAAGGGACAAGTGAATGCTGTAGCCATGGAGAGGATGATATCCATGTCGGGCAGTTCTTCGCGGATTTTGGCCAGGCCTTGCAGTGATTCTTCTACGGTCCGGTTGATATTTGCCTTGTTGTGTGATTCACTGACGGAAATGACTGTATCGATTTTTTTCAGACCACAGTCTGCGGCTGCTTTGGCGCCATAGAGATTTGGGACGAGCGCGAAGAAATCAATGCCTTCATCGCCGTGTTTTTCCAGCGTTTTAGTGACGACTTCTTTGATATCTTTCATCTGGGGGATGGCTTTGGGATGGACAAAGGATCCGATTTCCATAGATTTGACACCGGCACCGATGAGCATGTCGATTACTTTCAGTTTTTCTTCTGTGGGGATAAATTCTTTTACATTCTGGAAACCGTCGCGGGGACCGACTTCAACGAAATTTATTCTTTGTGTCATTGTATATGTACTCCTTTGCAGTATATCAGAGAATCTTTTCGTCCTGTAATTTTTGTACTTCTGTCTTGTCAAAACCGAGTAATTCACCGTAGACAGCTGCGTTGTCCTGACCAAGTGCAGGAGCCGGAACACTGATATCGGGTTTGGTGTCCATTAATTTGACCGGGTTGCCGTTTACTTTCATATCGCCGATAACCGGGTGGTGGAGAGGTACGAACATTTCGCGGGCACCTGCAATATGGGGGTCAGATGTTACACGAGGCAGATCGTTGATAGGTGCAGCTGGTACACCGGCGGCCAAGATTTTTTCAACGGCTTCGTCAATAGTATACTGAGATGACCATTTTTCAATGATGGGTTTCAACTCTGCATAATATTCGCAGCGTTTGATGTTTGTTATGAAACGGGGATCTTCCAGGAGTTCTGGCTGCATCAGAACTTTATTACACAACAGAGTGAAGAGTTTATCGTTGCCGCAGCCGATGACGAAGAGGCCGTCTTTAGCTTGGAATGAGTCGTATGGGTAGGCGGATGCATAGCGGTTGCCCATGAGTTCAGGCTGCTTGCCCGTTGCGAAGAACCGCTGGATGCCAATTTCCAGACTGGATACGACAGAATCGACGAGAGATACATCAACGCGCTGGCCTCTTCCGGTCAGTTCCCTTGCGTGCAGTGCCATGAGAATGCCGATGGTGAGATTCATGCCGCCGAGTACATCACCCATTGCATTGCCGACACGGAGAGGATGTCCACCCGGTTCACCGGTGATACTCATAAGACCGCCCGTAGCCTGGGCGATGATATCGTAACCAGGACGTTTATGATTGGGGCCGTAGCAGCCGAAACCGGAAACAGCGGCATAGATGATGCGGGGGTTGATTTCTTTCAGTACATCATAGCCGACTCCCAGTTTATCCATGACGCCGGGACGGTAGTTTTCAACGACGACATCGGCTTTTTTTACCATTTCTTTGAAGATTGTTTTGCCTTCTTCGGGTTTTAAGTTCAGTGTTACACCTTTTTTGCCACGATTTACATTAGCGTAATACATGCTGGCACCATTTTTCATAGGGCCGAATGCTCTGGTGTCATCGCCTTTTCCCGGCATTTCGATTTTGATTACCTTGGCACCATAATCAGCCAGCATCATTGTGCAATACGGACCGGCAAGAACGCGGGTTAAATCGAGTACTACAATATCTTCTAATGCTTTTTTTGTCATGTTTGTTCACCTTCATGAAAATATAGAAACGTTGAGTAATGGGGCGTGGGAAAATTGTCTGTATTTATTGTCCGGACTGTATAAGACAGGTTTTCCAATTGACGAGGTCATTATACAACTTGCTTTTTGAATATGGCAAATATAGTGGTATTTTGTTATTGTACAAAAATGTATTATTTTGGTTTAAATTGTATTTATATGTATATAATAAAATGGCATATCATTTGACTAAAACGTTATAATTAACGAAGAATATTTGACTATATAGTTGTAAATATGTTTATTACTGTCAATTATTGTATAGTGTGTACAATACATTGCTTATACATTTTGGACTGGTGAAAAGAAAATTTTAGCAGCGTCCATGCAACATCGGTGCAAATAAATCAGCGGTGAGGCGTATATGCCAGATGCATGCATCGCGTTGAGCATAAAAAAATACCGATAGACAAAGCAAAAATTTGCTGTGTCTATCGGTATTTGAATCAAATGCAGAAGTAGTTTTATTTAGAATAATGGATATGCAGAAGTTTCCACTGTCCGGATACTTTCCGGAAGACCTGCGTTTCTATACCTTCAATGCCATAATCTTCTCCTGTTTCTCTCAGACGGCAGACTGTATGATAAGAGAAGATAACAATGGCATTTTCTTCATCTATCTGGTGAATGTCGATATGATCGGCAAATAATTCGATAGAGGAATAGCGTGCCTGAATTTTATCAATCAAAAAATCCTGATAAATAGCTTCATCCCCATGAAACACACTAGTCAGGGAAATCAACGTGTCGGCTTTATTTCCCGTCCACAGGGACAAAAAAGAATCTTTGTCCTGCGTATGGATGGCAGTAATGTACGATTGGACAATCTGCTGGATTTGTTCGGTATCACTCATAATAGGCCTCCTGCGTTACTGTGGATTCTCCCTTTCTGATGGCATAGAGGGATGTCCTGCTGCTTTTAAAGAATTAAGGTATGCCTGAATCATACTATGATTTGTGATGAATGTCAATCAATACATTACATCTATTGCAAACAAAATCATCGGATATTACTGATTTTTATATTTAGTTCATCCATCTTTTTGTATAATGTGCTGCGGCTACAATTCAACATCCGTGCGGCTCTGGATATATTGAGATGACTGGCTGTCAATGCTTCTACAATAGCTGAGCGGGTCCATTTTCCCAGTGTTACATCCTGACTCTGGATTAATTCATTTTCTTCATGGGGCAGTGTGGACATGATTTCTTCTACGGTCATATCATTTTTTAAAAGGACACTGACCCGTTCCACGATATTAGATAACTGGCGGATATTGCCCTTCCATTCATGCCCCTGAAAATAGTGGATGATAGTGTCAATCTGTTTTTTATATAGTGCGTAATCGGCCCCGAAATTGCGGTGGAACCAGGTATCACAAAATAATACATAATCCCGGTCTCGTTCATGAAGGGGAGGAATATGCAAAGTAAGGACACTGAGGGAATACATGAGTTCTTCGAGGAAACGGCCTTGTCCGGCATCTTTGGTCAGATTATGGCTGGTGGATGCAATAATGCGGACATCGATGGGGATGACCTTATCACCGCCGATACGGCGTACTTCTTTCGTATCGATGATCCGGGCCAGCAACGACTGGACATTGAGTGGAGCATCGCCTATTTTATCAAGAAACAGTGTGCCACCATGGGCCAGTTCAAATGCCCCTTCTTTGCTTCCTTTGACACCAAAAGGGGAAAAACCATTTTCATAGCCGAGGAGATCAGCTTGTAATGCCTGTGATGAATAATTAGTGCAATTGATGGCAACAAATGGCTTTTTTCGTCGGCTGCTTTCATGGTGGATAGCATGGGCAAACATCTCTTTTCCCGTGCCAATTTCACCAAGTATCAGAATATTGGAATCTGTATGGGCATAACTTTTGGCGATGCGGACTGCACGGCGGAAGGTGGAGGACTCGCCAATCATGTCAGAAAAACGGTAGCGCGAAGCCAGGCCTTTGCGATGCAGACTACTGCGTATCTTTTGTTCACTGTTCCGGATAGATTCAATATCTCGGAATGTGGCGACGACGCCTTCGACTTCCCCGTCGATGACGATGGGAACACGGTTGGTATTGATGATGACGTTATCAATTTTCATCAATTCATCTAATTCTTTATGACCATTTTGTAATACAATTGGCATTTTAGTGGATGGCAGGATTTCTTCAATATGGCGGCCTTCATAGGGCTTATTCTTTAGTGGAAGGATGTCTTCTGCCTGCTTGTTGACTACTTCTACTTTTCCTTTTTTGTCAATGGCAATAATTCCGTCATGAGTATAATTGAAAATAGTTTCGTACCGTTTCAGATGAAGTTGCAATGTGCGGTTGCGCCGTTCACCGTCTAATACGGATTTTAATACCTGCTGGGCGGCGTCTAATGTTATTTCAATATCTTCACGGTTGTTTTCTAATGTATAGTAATCCATATGGAGTTGTTCTGCATAGATTTTGGTAAGGACTCCGCCGACACCGTATACATTGCCATCTTTTTTAGCTTGTTTGACAGCGGCTATTGCGCTTTCCGTATCGTTAAAATAGTAGTAATTGGCATCTACATTTAAAAAGTAGCAAAGGGATTTGACATTATCCTGGATTTTTTCTACAGAGAAAAAAGCAACGGGGCCGGTCGCGTTGCGTATTTTTTTGAAGGCATTGATGTAACTGCCGCTGGTCATCTTTACTGTAAGGACTGGAACTGTAAATTTTTGTTTTAGTAGATATGCAGCTCCGCCGCGGCTGATAACTACTTTAGTGTTGTGTTTTATAGCATTAGCCACGATGCCTTCGGCTTCTTCTAATATGGCTGTGCGGATAGTGATTTCCATGCCCCGTTCCTCTGCGACATCACGGACCAGATTTGCTAGTTCTTCAGATGGTGAAATAAAAAGTATTTGTTTCATGGCTCATTCTCTTTTCTTTGTATTCCGTGCTACTTTATAGCTGTAGTATATCACGAAACGACCGACGGCAGAATATACTTTGATAGAAATCATCTGGCAAAAAAAGATGTAATAAAAATATTGACAACATAGACGAACGATGATATAGTATGCCTTGTAAGATGAAACAATAAATATTACTTTAAATATTCGGTATTTGATACGTGGGGAGCAGGAATCCCCCGGAAGGAGACTAAATCATGAAAATTGCAGTTGTAGCAGCAGATGGCCGTGTGGCAAAAAAAGTAATCGCAGAAGCCTTGAACCGGGGTCATGAAGTAACAGCATTTGGCCGTCATGATGTCAATGAAACACCGACTAAGATGTATATTAAAAAAGATATCCTCAATCTGACAAGAGAAGATCTGCAGGGGTTTGATGCCGTTGTCGATGCTTTTGGTACTTGGACTCCGGAAACATTAAACAATCATTCTAAGACATTGAAGCATCTGGCAGATATTTTGTCCGGTACCAATGTCCGCCTTCTGGTAGTCGGCGGCGCCGGTTCACTCTATGTTGATCCGGAACATACGACTCAGCTTGTCGATACGCCGGATTTCCCTGAGGCTTTCAAACCTCTTGCCACGGCACAGGGAAAGTCACTGGCAGAACTTCGCCTGCGTACTGATGTCAAATGGACATACATCAGTCCGGCAGCGGATTTCCAGGCCGATGGTGAACGGACAGGTCACTATATCCTTGCTGGTGAAGAATTCAAACTCAACAGTAAAAATGAATCGGTCATTTCCTATGCCGACTATGCCATTGCCATGGTAGATGAAATAGAAAACGGAAATCACATCCAGAAGCGGATTTCTGTCGTCCGTGCATAATGATAAAAATTTCGTGCAGACGTACTGTCATTGACAACAAATCCCCCGGCCGGTCAGATTATTTCTATCTGACTGGCCGGGGGATTATCATTGTATTCAGTATCGGGCAGCAGGTGGATTACATACCGCGCAGGCCGAGCTGTACCGGATCTTCCGTATTCTGTTTAAATTCGATTTCCGGTTTGGCAGCGAGCATTTCAAGAGCATAACCGACACCGGCAACGACACCGGCGCGGAGGCCTTCTTCGTCGATATCAAACTGCGGTGTGTGATGGTTGCCGCCACAGCCTTTTTCTTTATTGGCAATGCCGGTAAACGTAAAGACTCCCGGGAAGAGGGATAACGTCAGGCCAAAGGTTTCGGAAGCCATCCACGGTTCTACATCGTACAGGGCGTCTTCGCCGAGGTATTTGGCGACAGCTTTGCGGGCATAATCACCGCAGACCGGGTTGTTGCGTACTTCCAGCAGCGGCTGTTTCATGCGGACCAGTTCATACGTGCAGTCGTAGTTGTCGCATTCGTTTTTGAGAAGTTTGAGGAAGTCATCATAGAATTTTTTTCCGGCATGTTCATAGCTGAAGAAACGGGATGAACCGCCGAAAAAGAGTTCGTTCGGGATGACATTATAGGCAGAGCCGGCCTGGACTGTACCAATAGAAAGAGTCAGGCATTCCAACGGATTGACATCGCGCATGCGCAGTGCCTGCAGATTGCCGTAGAATGCATGGAAGCAGTCAATCGGGCTCTGGGACAGATCTGGACGGGAACCGTGCCCGCCGTGGCCCTTGATTTTGATCTGGAAGGCAAAACCGCCAGCCATGGCAGCTCCTTTTTCTACATTGATTTTGCCAGCCGGTACATCCCAGCGGACATGGGTGCCATAGCAGTAATCAATATTCTGCTTGAGCAGATAAGGCATGAGATGCTGTGTTGCATCGGAACCTTCTTCGGCACGTTCAAACATGAAAATGACGCGTCCGGACCACTGGTCTTTGATTTCCTGCAGGATTTTAGCTTCTGTAAGCAGCATGGAAATATGGCCGTCATGACCGCAGGCGTGCATTACACCAGGATTTTTGGAAACGCATACACGTTTCTGATTCAGATTGGTTTCTGTTTCCTGAATAGGAAGACCATCAATATCGGCACGCATCAGAACGGTTTTACCAGGGCCATTGTCAATAAAACCGAAAACGCCACCGTGTTCCACGACTTCTGTACGGATTCCATATTCTTCCAGTTTTTTCTGGATTGTATCACATGTCGCATCTTCTACATTGGACAATTCCGGATGTTCATGAAAATAACGACGTAATTTAACTAATTCATCATAGTGAGCATCTGCTAACGCTTTTACATTAATCATTGGAAAAGACAGCCCCTCTCGAAATATTTTCAGACTTTTAGCAAAGATTATTAAATAAAAATTTTGTTTTACTGTAGGCAACTTCATTATATCACGGTATATATCAAAGTAAAGAGAAAACCAATAGACCGTTTTCTTATCAGGCATATTACAATATATATCAGAACCAGTTCGTGTATAAAAACGTTGAAAAGTATTCTATATATTTACGAATGATAATGATAATATAATTATGTTTAAGTAAAAAAATTAATGAAACCGATATATAATGAAGTAGATTTGCACTTAATTTTTGTTTTAAAAATACATAAATATACACTAAATAAAGAATAAATAATTGATAAAGCAATCGGAATTTTAAAATAATAATTATAACATATCGGTTGTATGACAGAATTATGTATTTTATCTATATATTGAGAAGAAAAAATGCGATACAATACTTAAATATTTATAATAAAAATTGAATTATCTTTATTAATATAAGGAATAGGAATTGAACTATCTAAAGCAATAAGAAAAACATATAGATAATGTTTTTGCAAAACTATGCAAAATGTATTATACTAAGTTGAGATAATCATAGGAGGGTGGGGAAAAACATATGGAATACTATGCTCGACTGCGAATATTGCGGCGGGAGAGAAAATTATCCCAACGAGAAGTTGCTAAACTTTTAAATTGCACACAGGAAGCATACGGTATGTATGAATTAGGAAAACGAAAAATTTCTGTGGAGAAGTTGATCATATTAGCACGTTTTTACAACGTGTCCCTGGATTACATTACAGGCCTGAAGGATGAATAAAAAGAACCCTGCCAGCAAGAGGGGAAGTGCTGACGGGGTTCTTTTTTATTATTTTTTTTCTTTTAATTTATTCCAGATTGTAGCGCGGCTGATTCCTAATTTGTTAGCCAGGCTCTGTTTATTTCCATTTTCTTTTTGCAGGAGCTGCCTTATTATTTCTTCTTCCATTTTTCGTAATGGGGTTGTTTTATGCTAAACCGCTACGGAGAACAGGGCTTGAAACGTTGCCGCAGTTTTTCACACTTCATTATGGGAAATGGGCAGGAGTCATGGTTGGTGTTGCAACAATCCTTAGTATGCTCATTTCTCAATTGCCGGGAACCATTGCAGCTATCCAAATTTTTATTCAAGTGTTAGGCATTACCCCGGAAGTATCCTCTGTACTTTTTGTTTTTGTTGTTGTTGCTACTGTATTTTTTAGTGGTCAGAAGGGAAATAGTTTAACTGGTTTGATAAAGATGGCTTTACTATGGGGCTCTCTGCTGATAGGGGGCTTTATTGCTATTAAATATTTAGCATCTATGCCTAGTGATGAATTTCATGCGATGTTTCCATATGATCCCTGGTTTAATTTATTTAGCCGTGGTACGGCTGAAGTATTGGGAAATATTTTTTCAATGATGGTAGGTATACTATCGGCACAGGCATATATTCAAGCTCTGTTTTCTGCAAGTGATGCAAAGACAGCGGCGCGCGGAGCCTTTACAGCTTCAGCGATTATTATTCCTATAGGCTTGCCTATAGTTGCTATTGGGATGTTTATGCATGCGACACATCCGGAAATCATACCGATTCAGGCGCTTCCTACCTTTTTCTTAGGATATTTTCCTGATTGGTTAGGCGGTGTAGCGATTGCGGGAATTTTACTGGCAATTATCAGCTCAACTGCTGGCATGGCATTGGCTATTGGTACTTTATTTGCCAGTGACTTTGTAGGGAACTTAATGCATGTTAAATCTAATTCAAAAATACTGTTGACGAATCGGCTCACGATTCTTATTACAATGGTAGTAGGTACCTATTTCTCATATTTATATTTAAATGCAACTATTTTAGAACTAAATTTTCTTTCTATGATTCTTCGTGGAGCGGGTGTATTTGTACCTTTGTCGCTTGCTGTCTTTAAACCCGGATGGTTGACTCCGAAATGGGCTTTTGCATCTATTTGTTGTGGGACATTATTGCCAATCATTTCTAAAATGGTATTGCATTTAACTATTAATCCTTTGTATCTGGGTTTAGGGTCAAGTGCATTGCTTATCATCATAGGTATTATGGTCAGCGGTAAATCATTCCGGCAAAGTTATCTGGCCGCTCAGACGGCTGATAATAATCGAAAGGAAGAAAGTAAGGAAGACTAACATAAATAGATAAGGAGGGATATTATGGAACATTCATATGACTTTTCTATAGGAGCCCGGAGATTAAAAAATGTACATCCATCAGCAATTCGTAAAGTCTTAGAAAGAGCGACTATCTTGAAGAATGAAGGGAACCCAGTAATATTTTTAAGCATTGGAGAACCGGACTTTAATACGCCGGAAGATATAAAAAGTGCTACTATTCAGGCATTAACAAATAATTTTACACATTATACTTCCAATCGGGGCTATCCGGGTTTGCGTAAAACATTACAACATTATATTAAAAATGAAACCGGAGTGGATTACGATCCGGACAGCGAAATTATTTTGACATCAGGTGGTGCGGAAGGCTTAAATAATGCCATCTTAAGTTTTGTTGATCCTGATGATGACGTGATTGTGCTTACTCCTTCATTTGTAAATTACAAATCATTAGTTAATATGTGCGAAGCACATTTTGTTGATGTACCATTAAAAGATTTCCGATTAGATCTAGAAGCTATTCAAGCTGCGATTACACCTAAAACTAAGATGTTAATCATTAATAATCCTAATAATCCTAGTGGCGTCGTATTTACACGTGAAGAACTGGATGCAATCTGTAAATTGGCAAGAGAGAATAATTTCCTTATTTTATCGGATGAAATGTATAGTCAATTAGTATATGGGGATTCGGTATTTTATTCCATTGCTAATTTCTCCGATATGAAAGAAAGAACTATATTAGTCAGCGGTTTTTCTAAAACTTTTGCAATGACAGGATGGCGAGTAGGGTATATTGCTGCACCTAAGAATCTGGCTGATGTGATTATGCGCACGCATCAATATTCGACTACGAGTGGCACAACATTCATACAAGTAGGATTAAGTGAAGCAATGGAAAGTAAAAATACAAAACAAGCCGTCAATTTGATGGTTAAGACATTTTCTAAGAGAAGAGATTTAATTGTAAAAGAACTATCTAAAATTCCTGAATTGACTTATTCTAAACCGGATGGGGCATTTTACTTATTGGTGGATGTTTCTAAACTGGGGCTGTCAGGTGATGAATTTGCCAAAGTATTGCTAGAAAAGAAATATGTAGCGACAGTGCCAGCTAAAGCATTCGGTGATGCCTATGCGGATTATATCAGAATATCGTATGCTACTTCGGAAGATAATATTATCGAAGGTGTACGCAGGATTTCTGAACTTGTTCAGGAAATAAAGAGATAACCCTAAAACTTTCTTTCTATACTTTGAATTTGGCGACACGTACGAAGAGATTTGTTCGTGCCGCCAATATTCTTTATACATTATGTGAAAATTAGAAAAATTTTGAAAAGGAAAATGCTTTGATTAGGAGAATAAATTATATAGGTGATATAAAAGTAGAAGATATTTTGTAAGGAGGTTGCAATATGGCCAAACGTACAATTTTTGTTAACACGTTTACAAACGGTATTTTAGGACCAGATGTTCCTATGACAGGCCCAGTAGCGGATGGAGGATATATTGTTGCTAACACGGCACCTGGCTGTTGGGGACCAATGTTAACTCCTGCTATTCGTGGCGGACATGAAGTGACAACGCCGGTCATAGTAGAAAATGCGGAAGTCGGTGATGCAATTGCCATAAAGATTGTCTCGGTTCAGATTACATCACATGGTACGGCTTCAGGGAACGATAAGGTTTTTCCTGACAGGTGTTTGGGGGATCCCTTTGTTGCCGGAAAATGTCCTCAGTGTGGCACGTTGTATGAGGAGACCATCATTAAAGGAATTGGGCAGGATGCTATTCGCTGTAAAAACTGTGATGCTCCTGCAGCACCTTTTGCTTTTACAAGTGGATATACGATTGCATTTGATGATAATCACAAAATTGGAGTGACACTTGATCAAAAAGGTGCTGAAAAGGCAGCTTATTCTGGGCGGACATTTATGCAAACACCAGATAATTCTGTTCAAAATCCTGTAGTAACACTGGCTCCACATGATCTGCCAGGGATAGCTACACGATTGAGGCCTTTTTTAGGGCAATTAGGAACGACGCCGCCTGTCAATACTCCGGATTCTCATAATGCCCGTGATTTTGGACAATTTCTTGTAGGCGCTCCTCATGAATATGCGCAAAGTGAAGAGGAATTGAAAACTGTTACCGATGGACATATGGATATTAACAGAGTCAGGGCAGGATCTGTGCTCATTGCACCTGTCCGTATTCCAGGTGGCGGTGTTTACGTAGGTGACATGCACGCATTGCAGGGAGACGGGGAAATAGCCGGTCATACCTGTGATGTATCAGGTATTGCAATTTTACAGGTTTCTGTCATTAAAGGATTGACTCTTGATGGTCCGATTCTGTTACCGTTGTTAGAAGATTTGCCGTATCTTGCTAAGCCGCTTACAGATGCAGAAAGAAAACTGGCACAACGGGAAGCCGATAAATGGAACGTAAAACTTGAAGAAGCGGCTCCTATTTCTTTTATTGGTACAGGTTCTAATTTGAATATAGCTATTGAGTGCGCTATGCAACGTGCGGCAGAATTACTTGACATGACAGTGCCGCAGGTTATGAATCGCATTACTATCAGTGGTGGATTAGAAATTGGCCGGGCTCCAGGTACCGTCACAGCTACATTCAGAGCTCCTGTAGAAAAATTGAAAAAGTTGGGGCTATGGGATATGATCAAAGAACAGTATAGTTTATAGAGAAAACGTCCAAAGTAAATCAGATGCTGGCCACATTTACCAGCATCTGATTTATTTTGGAAATAGTGAGTTTATTTTATATTTGTTTATTTCTATTAGAAATTGTTCTTTAAAATATGATATAAGGGGTCTGATGGACTTATCTATAAAACGATTGGTTAAGAGGTAACAACTTCTGTCTGGTGGAGGATCAGCAATCCTGTAAAGCTGAACGGGCATATTCTGACTTACGATATAAGCCGTACATTCTTGCATAATGGTCCAGTAAGATGTGTTTTTTAACCAAAGTTGATTTATGATAGGAGAGTCAGCCATCATTTGAATGGGAGTGTTTTTAAAGACTCGATTATGCCAGTACAAAAAGGCATTGTCCCAACGGCCAAATAATTCGTAATGTGGATCAAGTTCATCAGTTGAAATTAGAGGAATTTCTGAGGTCGGATTTTCGCAATATTTTACAACAAAATAAGGTTGAGAAAATAATTGTTCACAAGCAACACCTGGTTCGTTGCGAACATCTGATACTATGGCCAAATCAACTTGTTTATTTGCAATTAGCTTGTATACATCGTGGGTTTGGTAGGTATAAACAAAAGGATGGGTACCAAGTTCCTGATTCATTTGCAGACATACGTTGGCAATAAATGGTGTTTGAAAACTAGCGATACATGAAATGAGGAGAGAGTTAGCCGTTTCTTGCGAACTTAGCGATAATTCATTGTAGAGATTATATAATTCTTTTGCTTTTTCAAGAAATACGATTCCCCGTGGAGTTAACTCTATTTCCTGCTTGCCTTTTTCACGGACGAGTAAAGCATAACCGAGTTCTGATTCGAGTTGTTGCAAGCGCTTTGTAATAGTTGGCTGAGTTTTATATAATAAGTGAGCGCATTTAGTAATATTACGTACTTCGCTGAGTACAATAAATGTTTCTAATAGTTGATACTCCATGTGAAAATCCCTCCCCTCTTTCTTATTTTACTATTAAATATTCTATTTTTCTATATTTAATAGTAAAATATTTAATTTTTATTTATATTAAATCTGATTTACAATTAAAATGTAATAAATGAAATAACTGTTAATAATTATTGAGATTGTGAAAAATATATTAAAATGATTTGGAGGAGAGAAAAATGAAAACAAAATTCGGGGAATTGTTTGTAGAAAAAGATCTGAAAGAAGTAAGAGAAAAATTTGCGTATGTCGATCATGATTTTGTTGGTAATAAGCGCATCTTTTTTGATAATGCTGGTGGTGCGCTTCGTTTAATTAAGGCGGAAGAAGTTTTTAAAAAGGTTGATTTAGTTCCAGATTGTTCAGAACATTCGAATAAAATAGCTCTTATGTTGAAAAAGATTGATGAACAAGGAAGAGCCGATATTCGAACCATTTTTAATGCTAAAAAAGGTTCACTGGTGTTTGGCTTTACTGCATCACAGTTAATGATGCAGGCAATACGCGTTGTTGCAGCTTCTGTCAAGGGAACTAATGTTGTCACGACAGCGCTTGAACATCCGTCGGCATTTGATGCTTTGAAAATACAAGCACGTAAATACAATTGGGAGCTACGGATAGCACATGCGAATAAATTGACGGGCGGAATTGATACTGAAACTATATTAAATCTTATTGATAAAAATACGGCAATACTTAGTGTGATGTCTGCCTCTAACATTTCTGGGCACATTATGGATGTGTCAACCATTGCTAGTCGTGCCCGTGAAATCAATCCGGATATTATTATCGTCAGTGATGCGGTACAGCATGCACCACATGGGATTCTGAATCCGGAACAGAATGGTATTGATGTTATGAATATAGCGCCGTACAAATTCTTTAGTATACGCGGCATGGGGCTTATGTACATGTCCAATCGGGTCAATAAAATGAAACATGATCAAGTAGAATGTTTGCCAGACGATATGTGGGAATTGGGGAGTCCGTCTACAGCTCAGTTTGCGGCTATTACGGAAATTGTTAATTATGTATGTGAATTGGGAAAACATAAGTTAAAGAGTTCAACCAATAGGAGAGAGCTGTTTGAACTGGGAATGGAACGTATTGCCAATCACGAACGGGCACTTCTCGAGATTATGCTTGAAGGTACGGATGCAGTAAAAGGTCTTCGATATATTGATGGAGTCAAAGTATTAATGGATGACCCTGATTTGTATCAACGTGATTTAATAACAGGCATTGAATTTGCCAATATGGGTCCGCAGCAGGCTTGTGCCGAATTAGAAAAACGAGGAATTGTTGCCTTTGAACGCGTTGCAAGCAGTGAGTTTTCTGCTCGGATGGTACACGAATTTGATTCAGAAGGAATTGTTAGGATTTCACCTTTACATGTCAATACACCGGAAGAAATCGAACAATTTTTGCATGCTGTTAAAGAAGTAGCTGCTTTATAATAAGTTGTCTATTGAAAGGGGCGGGAAAAATGAGAGAACGTGTTGAGTTTCATGGTGGATATATAGGTGCCTGGTTGCCAATTTTATTTATGCTTGCAGGTATGTTTGTAAATACTTTTCTCAAAGGTGGTTTTTCCCGCCTTTTAATGATTACATTCGCTGCGATTGCTTTAGGTTTTTTTCTTTCCAAAGATAAAAAACATTTTGGTGATATTACTATTACAGGGTTACAAAATTCCTTACTGGCTACTATTATTGTAGCGTATATTCTGGCTAGTCTATTGGCACAATTGCTACGTCAAAGTGGATTGATTGATACGCTGATTTATTCCATCTCTGCCGTTGGTTTACATGCAGGGCTTGTGCCACTTATAGCTTTTTTCATTTGTGTCTTGATTTCGACATCATGTGGCACTTCTACAGGTTCTATTGCTGCTGTAGCACCGGTATTCTTACCACTAGCTGCAGGTCTTAATATCGACATGGGACTTATGTGTGGTGCTATCATCAGCGGTGCTATTTTTGGTGATAATCTGGCGCCAATTTCTGATACGACAATTTCTTCAGCTGTTACCCAGGAAGCTGAAATTAGTGATGTTGTGCGTACGCGATTTCCGTATGCTGCGATATCAGCGATTATTTCAGCTGTTTTATTTGTCATTGTAGGTTTGCAGATTACATCCAGCATGCCGCCAGAAATTACGGTTAAATCAGTAACTATACCCTCTTTAATTTTATTATTACTGCCACTAATGATGGTCTTAATGATGCGTAAGGGCTGGGACCTTATGTCAACACTTATCGTTTGTAATATATCTGGTATTATACTTGACTGGGGATTAGGATGTATCCCGGCTGAAATATTGTTTGGTGCCAAGGGGCCTATCGCTTCTGGTTTGACTGGTATGTTACCACTGGTTTTATATGTTATGATGTTGTTCATGATTATTCAGATGTTGAAATGCAGTGGTGCTTTCGAACAACTGGCGAAAGGAATGATGACATTCTGTACATCATTTCTTTCAGGAGAACTTGTTTGTTACGCCTGCTCTGTATTAGGTTCTATTATGACTGGTGGCAGTGGCATTGCTATTATTTTCTTTGGTCCCTTTGTCCGGACTATTACCAGAACAATGGGAATTGACCGGTGCCGCGGTGCAAATATACTGGATGGAGTAGCTTGTGGCACGACAGGACTTATGCCTCATGGTAATCCCATGCTTATTTCTGTTGGGCTGGCGATAGCGATTCCAGGTGTTGATCCTGATTTCTCGTTTCTTAACATTGTCCCATATGCATTCCATTGTTGGGGGCTTATTTTGATTTTTCTGCTTAGTATACTTTCTGGAATTGGTAGAAAATTAGTAACTCCGGAACCGTTGGAAGAGAATTCCTAGATTTCCCTAAAGGATTTTTTTCTCATGCTGGCGAAATCATACATAGTAAACTTTTTTACTATTATACATGAGGGAGGAAAATAGGATGGGTGAGTTTACTGGAAAGATTGTTGTGGTTACTGGTGGCAGCAAGGGAATTGGTGAATCGATTGTACGCCGTTTTTGTGAAGCGGGAGCGCATTGTGTCATTGTCAGCCGTCATCTCGATGAATGCCAGGCTCTGGCAGATGAGTTGAAGGCGGCTGGTATGACGGCCAGTGCTTTTGCTTGTGATGTCAGCAAGGTGGCGCAGATTAAAAATCTGGTGGCTGATACGGTGAAGCAGTTTGGCCGTATTGATGTATTGGTTAATTCGGCCGGCGTGGTACGGCGAAAATATGCTGTGGAGTATACGGAAGAAGATTGGGATTTCATCATGGATATCAATCTGAAAGGTGCTTATTTCTGCAGTGTCGAAGTAGGTAAGCAGATGATTCAGCAGAAATCAGGTGCTATTGTCAGCCTGGCATCGCTCCAGAATCATATCAATACAAAACGCAGTTCTATTTACGGATGCAGCAAGGCCGGAATCCGGAATTTTACCAGAGGTCTTGCCAATGAATGGGCAGACTATGGCATCCGCGTCAATTGTGTTTCACCGGGATTCATTGTGACGCCTCTTACCGAAAATATTATGGATAATCCGGCATATACTGATATGATTACGTCCCGTACACCTTTGGGACGGGCGGGTAAACCGGACGAAGTTGCCGACGCCGTTTTGTTCCTGGCTTCATCAAAAGCCAGCTACATCACTGGTGCCGATCTATGCATCGATGGCGGATGGACTGCCAGTTGATGCTTGTAAGTATTCTTTGAGCAGGAAAGTACAGAAATAAGGAAAGGTCAAAATTTGTTCTGTGCAGCCGATGTTTCCGCGAATCAATTTTATACCAAACCGGATATCGGGATATGTTCTGCTGTTGATCAGGGTATGCAGTGATTTTGATTTGTTATTGGTTGATTTCACTTCTATGGGGACAAGACTGGTTTTGGTTCGAACGAAGAAATCTTCTTCCAGTGTGGCGTTCTCTTTTTTGTAATAATACAGATCGTAGCCGGATTTTACCAAAGCTTCGGCTACGATATTTTCATATAAAGCGCCTTTATACACTCCCAGGTTTTTATTTACCCTCAAATCATCCTGTGCTTCTTCATCCAGCATGGCTACGAGCAGACCAGTATCTTTCATATAAATTTTGTATTTTGTACTTTCATAATTACCTTTTAATGGCAATTCTGGAAAGGATAAGCAGTAGCATATATTTATAATGCCAGCGTCGTGCAGCCATTCTATGCATCCTCTATAGTCCTTAAAACGGGCGTTGGGAGCTACTTTGGAAATTTGAAATTTTTTGTTATCCTTGGCCAATTGGATGGGTATATGTTCGAAAACGTTTAAAATCCTGGTCTGATCTACTCCGCTGGCATATTTGCGTACATCTTCCTTATAATCGGCTAATAATTGCCTTTGTGTATTCAAGGATCCTTCAAATGTCTGGTTTGCAATGTAATCCCGTACGACAGATGGCATACCGCCAAGGAGGCAGAAATCCATGAAGAGAGAAAAGAATGTAGACAGGATTCCCGGACTGAATGGGGTCTGCGTGATCATGTGGTCGAGTAGTATGCTGCGGATAGAATAATCATAACCGCGGGCCCAGAGGAATTCTTCGAAATCCATAGATTGCATTTCGTAATCTGTTTTGTATCCGACACTGTTATTTTCAATTTTTTTGTATTGTATTCCAAACATGGAGCCACTGCAGATTACGTCGAACCTGTTATCTATCTTAAAAAACTTTAGGGAAGTCGCGATGTCTGGAAATTCCTGTAACTCATCAAAAATGATGACCGTATTGCCGGGAATAAATCGTTTGGACGGGTCTAAAAGGGAAATCATTTTGATGATTTCTTTTACGCTATAGCCATTTTCCGTTATGGTTTTATATTTCGGTTCTTCTACGAAATTGATATAAATAATGTTGGCATATTGTTGGTGGGCAAACCGAAGGATGGATTCTGTTTTTCCTACTTGTCGGGCTCCCTTGACAATAAGAGGGCTTTTGTTTTTAGTTTCCTTCCAATGTATTAGAAAGGTATCAATTTTACGTTCCAAATATAACATAGACCGGCCTCCTTTCGGTATTCCTACTGTGTATTATACCGATATTCTGCAATGACTGCAACAAAACATGAGCGAATATCAGACGATTTCACACATTTTATGAGCGAATATCGGGACTGATAAACACATTTTATGAGGGAATATTGAGGCTGGTACACACATTTCATGAGGGAATGAGAAAAACACGCAGCAAAACAGGCGAATACAGAGTCTGTTTTTGCTGCGTGTTTTCCCTTTTGGTATCCATCTGGAATGAATCAGTTTATGAATCGGATGCAAATCAATACAGGATATCCAGCTGATAGGGTGGTTTCTTTTCCAGTTCGGCATGAAGACAGGTGAGGAAGGCCTGGGTGCTCTTCATGGTCCGGGCTGCCTGGGTAGCGACACAGTAGGTGACGCGTTTGGGGATTTTGAATTCGGTCCGGCATATTTTGATAGAAGCGTTATCGGCAATTCCTTCGGCGACGCTCAGTGGGACGATAGCCCAGCAGTCATGCTGGGATGTGAAGACCCGGAAGTTGCTCATGATTTCCAGATGGACGAGCGGACGCGTATCCGGTCCGAACATATTCTGGTGCCACTCGTACTGGGTATCGCTCCATTTGGTAAAGATTTCCCTGTCCAGTAACAGTTCTTCCCGGTTTACCAGTTCAGGATACGCCGAATCAGTTGAGCAGATCAGCACCATGGGTTCACTGAAAACAGGAAAGATATGCAGTGTTTCCGAAGCCTGGATATCGCTGTGGAACATGAGGTCCACCAGGCCGTTGTTCATTTTCTTATTGGCAAGGGCGGGAACATTATCGGCCTCCTGGATTTCCAGACGGTATTGGGGGTATTGGCTGAGAAAGTGTTTATAGACGGGCGGAAACAGGAACGTCCCGATGCTGTTGACGACAGAAATGCGCAGTTGTTCCGGCCCCTTGCTATGAGAGACAGCCAGCATCTGTCGGGTCAGTTCTCGGTATTGGCAGGCATATTCGTAAAATTTCGCTCCTTCCGCTGTCAGTTCCAGTGAACGGGCGCCATTGCGGCGGGCGACGAGCTGACAGCCGATTTCTTGTTCCAGCTTTTTCAGACGCGTACTCAGTGATGACTGGCTGATATATAACGCTTCAGCCGCTTTAGAAATACTTTTGTGCCAGCAAATAGTCAGAAACGTTTCAATTTCCAGATTCGTCATGATGACAGTCCCCCTATGATACGGAAAATGTACGTAACTAGTATAGTCGTCTATGGATGTGCTGACAAATCATCTGAACTTAAAAATGTTTAAACTGTTATACAAATTTTATGGAAAAAAGACAAAAAAATGAAAAATTATATGTAAAGATCGTGATTCAAGAAAGAATACAGGATAAGGAACAGAGTTTCTCTTAATATATCCTATTTTTATGAAAAAAGATAGAGATTATTTATCATTTCTTTGAATTAAATATTGAATGGAATAGATATTATTATTTTGTTATTTATTTTTTACAAGTTGCCCATCATCATTTTTTTCTGTTAACCTTACCAGATAGGACCTATTTTACTTAATTATAGCGGATACCTTAAAAAGACTACATTCAGTATCTCTCATTGCGGTCATAAACTTTTTTATACCTAATATTCTTAAGATGCAACTGAATATCTAGTTTTGGTAATGTTTTTTTGCGAAATTTTGAATTTTACAATGACGAGTATTGTCTGTACAATGTAGACAGATGTTTATTCGGAAAATAAATATAGATTCTGTACGATGTATTTGGAAGTAAAGAGCGCGATGATTTCTGACTTCCCCATCATAGCAGCTCTTAGTGATATTATCCTTACAATTTTTCAGAGGGAAGTTACTCATTTTGTGGGGGTGTAATGCATATGGAATTTTTTGGTATGATTGTAAAAGGAATGATGGCCTACGCTGATTTTGTCTGGGGCTGGCCACTGCTCATCGGTACGTCTTTTGTGGCTGTTTTTATGTCAGTCCGGCTGGGATTCTTCCAGTTTACGTATTTCGGCCATGTCATGAAAAATACCTTTGGTAAAATTTTTGACAAAGGATCTGGCGACGGCAATATCAAGCCGTTCAAAGCGGCCTGTACGGCATTGGCATCGACACTGGGTGTCGGCAATATCGCCGGTGTATCGGTTGCCATTGCTACTGGCGGCCCTGGCGCTGTTTTCTGGATGTGGTTCATCGCTATGCTGGGTCTGATCGTCAAATTCTCGGAAGTTACCCTGGGCCTTGCCTACCGTGAAAAAGATCCTGTAAGCGGCGTCTGGCACGGCGGTTTCCCCTGGTATGTCAAGAATGCTCTCGGTAAGAACTGGCGCTGGCTGTCTGTTCTCTGGGCCGTCGTCATGGCGGCGGGCATGATGTTTGCTCCGTCTATTCAGGCAGCTGAAATCTCCAATGCCATCAATACGGCTTTTGCCATCAATCCTTATGTCGTTGGTATAACCGTCGCCGTCCTCATGGCAGCCGTTCTTTTGGGCGGTCTCAAGAGTATTTCCAATTTTGCCAATCTCGTCGTTCCTTTTATGGCTGTCATCTACATCATCGGCGCTATCTTCGTTATGATTACCAATGCCAGCATGATTCCTCAGGCTTTTGCCATGATTTTTGAAGATGCCTTCACCGGTACGGCTGCTTCGGGCGGTTTTGCCGGAAGTACGGTCATGCTGGCCGTCCGCTGGGGCCTGGCCCGTGGTATTTATTCTAACGAAGCCGGTACGGGTACGGCGCCTCTGGCTCATTCCTCGGCATCGGTCAACCATCCGGTCAAGCAGGGACTGTGGGGGATTTTTGAAGTGTTCTTCGATACCATCGTCGTCTGCACTATGACGGCTATGGTCGTTATGACATCGGGCCTGTGGAATACAGGGATTTCCGGCGCTGCCCTTACGACAGCCGGTTTCTCTACGGCTTTTGGCAGCGTGGCTGCTGGTGCCGTATTTATTTCCATTATCATTACCTTCTTTGCCTTTACAACGTGCGTCGTCAATATTTATTACGGTGGCATCTGCCTCAATTCACTGGGTCTGGAAGGCATATGGATCAAGATTTATTATGCTATCGGTTGTGCCTGGGCCGTCGTCGGAGCTATCGGCGCAGCAAAGACCCTGTGGTCTACCTTCGATTTCTTCTACGGAACCTGCGTCATCTGCAACCTCATTGTCGTATTCCTTCTGAGCGGTAAAGTCAAGATTCTGGTGGACGATTACAAACAGCGCCTTAAAGATGGGAACTGGGATGCATCGGCTGCCGACTGCGTAGCACGCCTGGGAATCTGGCGGGATGAAGTGACACTGGCAGCAGAAAAAGAAGCAGAAAACAAATAACGTTCATAACTTAACATTTTTAACGGGCACAGCTGTTATTGCGGTGCTCGTTAAATTTAACCCAAAATCAGGGAAATATTGAATTGATTTTAGGTATATTATTAATTTTTTAAATGTTTATCATGTATTGTCAGGGGGTAATTCATATGAAACCATTAGCTAAACGTATTTCCAGTGTAACTGGATCGGCTATCCGTCGTATGGTCGGCAAGTCTTACGGGCTTGACAATGTCATCAGTTTTGCCTTTGGAGAACCGGATTTTGTAACGCCGCAGCACATCATCCAGGCTGGTATCAAGGCTATGGAGGAAGGCCGGACCTTTTATACTCCCAATGCGGGGATTCCTGAACTAAGGGATGCCATTGCGGCATCGTACGGGCCGCGGGGCATGCAGTACGGCCGGGATAATGTCATTGTTACCGTAGGCGGCTGTGAAGCCCTGCTGCTATCGGTGCTGACGCTCCTGGATCCGGGAGACGAAGTCATTATTTCCAATCCCTACTGGGCAAACTACAACGGATTTGTATCGGAAATGTATGCCATTCCCGTATTGGTCGATGTATATGAAAAAAATGATTTCATGTTTGACCCAGCCGATATCGAAAAGGCGATTACCCCCAGGACGAAAGCTATCCTCATGAATTTCCCTTCTAATCCGACAGGCGGGCTGGCTACACGGGAAAATCTGGAAGCCATTGCACGGCTGGCGATACAGCATGACCTGTATGTCATTACCGATGAAATGTACCGCCGCCTGATTTATACGGACGAAACATTTGTATCCATAGCAGAAATCCCGGGGATGAAAGAACGGACTATCATCGTCGATGGCTTCTCCAAGGCCTATGCCATGACGGGCTGGCGTGTCGGTTTTGCCATAGCCAATGAAGAAATCATCAAGGGCATGACGAAGATGCAGGAAAATGCCGTATCCAGCGTCTTTGAACCGGTACAGCGGGCGGCTCTGGCAGCACTGAAAGGAAGCCAGCAGCCGGTGGCAGATATGCTGGAACATTACCGGGCGCGGCGGCAGCTGATGCTGGAAGGCCTGAATACGATGATGCATGGCAAGATTACCTGCCGGGAACCGAAAGGAGCTTTCTATATGTTCCCCAATATTACCGGCACGGGGCTTTCGTCGGAAGAATTCAGCAACCGCCTCCTCGATGAAAAACACGTCGTCACCGTCCCCGGCACGGGGTTTGGCAGCAATGGCGAAGGATTCATCCGCCTGTCCTATGCGACGAGCGAAGCCAACATCCGGGAAGGATTGAAGCGGATACAGGAATTCGTTGAAGCTCTGTAAGGAAATTTGTCAGGCATCAGGACTTGTTTCTTATATACGAAGAGACAGCCACGACATGACATGTGAAGTCATGGGGGCTGTCTCTTTTTTCAGTGCGGTTCAGATGGAAAGATTATGATTCCTCATTTTTACCGACACCATTGAATATGATATTGAGAACGACGGCTGTAATGCTGCCCAGGGTGATGCCGCTGTGAAGGACAATCTGGGACCAGGCCGGAAAGGCATGGAAGAAATTGGGCACCGTGAGGGTAATCATGCTGACGCCGATGCTGATAGCGACGAGCATCAGATTGGACGTACCTTCAAATTTTACTTTCGACAGGGAACGGACGCCACTGGCGATGATCATGCCGAACATGGCGATACCGGCACCACCCAGTACGGAGTTGGGAATGCAGGCGACGACAGCTGCCATTTTGGGCAACAGGCCCAGCCCGATGAGGATGATACCGGAAGCGGTGACGACGAACCGGCTTTTGACACGGGTCAGGGCAATGAGGCCCACATTCTGGGCGAATGCCGTATAGGGAAAGCTGTTGAAAATACCACCGATGACCGTGGACAGGCCGTCTGCGCGGAGACAGCGTGCCAGATCTTTGCGGCCGATAGGCTTATCAACGATTTCTCCGATTGCGATACAGTCTCCCGTCGTTTCGACCATGGTGACGAACATGACGACGATCATCGATAGAATAGAGCCGATATCGAAGGCGGGGAAGCCGAATGAGAAGGGCGTGACGATACCAACCCAGCCAGCGCGGCCGACTTCAGCAAAATTCGTCTGGCCCAAAACCGTAGCAATGATCGTACCGCCAATCAGACCGAGAAGGACGGCGATGTTACTGACGAATCCTCTGCCGTAACGGTAGAGGACGATAACGATAGAAAGGGTGACAAAGGCCAGAAAGAGATTCATAGGACCGGCAAAGGCGGGGTCACTGGTGCTGCCACCGCCTCCAATCCAGATGACGGATACGGGCAGGAGGGTAATCCCGATGATCATGATGATCGTACCGGTCACGACGGGAGGAAAGAAGCGGATGAAGCGGCTGAAGAACGGGGCAATGAGAAAGGTCACCAGACCGGCGGCGATAATGGCACCGTACATGACCGGCAGCCCATGCTGAACACCGATAAGACACATGGGAGTGACGGCGGCGAAGGTAACGCCCTGAATCATAGGGATGCGGGCGCCTACTTTCCAGAAGCCCAGTGTCTGGATGATGGTGGCAATGCCGCAGGTAAATAAATCGGCATTAATCAGGTGGATTAGCTGTTCCGGCGGCAGGTGCATGGCCTGTGCCAGGATAATCGGTACGGCAACGGCGCCGGAATACATGGCCAGGACATGCTGGAGACCGAAGGCAAAGAGCTTGCCGTATGGCAGCATTTCGTCTACAGGATGAACGGCGGCAGAAGGAGAATGAGAGTCCATGATTTCACCTCGATGGGAATAATAAAAAATGAATAATAAGCATTATAGCATGTTTTTCCTGTTTTGTAGTCTCCAAAATAGAAAAGGCTCAGAAAAATTACCGATGGAATAAGGGGAGGCACTTTTTTTGCAGAAGAACATCTTGTATAATATAACATAGTTATACTATAGTTCAGGGGGCGCGTAAGTGTGACAGCATATGGACAATCAGGGTACGCATCGCGGACGGCTTTATTGTCCAGCCGGGATGTCCGGGTAATGACCCAGGGTATACTGAAAAATATGGATACAGGGCTGCTGACGAGAGAAACGTTGCAAAAGAAAGCGGAAGAACTGCTCGTTTCGGCCGATGATTACTGGATGGCGTATGGATTGGCAGCACTGATCTGCTGGCTGATTGATGACCGGGTGAAAGCGCAGCAGGCTCTGCAACGGGCACTGCAGGCAGACGACCAGAAGACGTCGTTGTTCTTTTTCCTTCTTTCCCTGCGGGAAGAACGGGACCATGCGGCAGATGTCTGGCTGGTACGGTATCTGGGACTGCAGGATGGTTCGTCGCTGGCAGGTCATTTCCAGTACTGTATGGAAGCATATACGGACGGGCTGATGAACATGTCCGGATCGCGTCAGGTGGAAGACTTGCTCGATGGATGGAAAAACGGGCAGTGCCAGGATGCCCGGCTCATACAGCAGCAGATCCAGACCTGGCATGACTGGTTTGATAAGGAACGGAGTTCCATTACTCTGAGTGAAGACGAACAGTTCAAACTGTTAAAAAAGGCTCCCAAGGCCAGCGTAGAAGAATTGCTGCAGGGCGCGCATCTGCCTGGGAAGGCTCTGGATGACCTGCAGAAACTCATAGCCGATGATGAAGCGTCGGTACCCAAAGAACAGGCCAGAAGTGTTTTATTGGAACGATTTATTGAGGCCGACCGTTCCGAAGGAGAGCGGCAACCCGTATATAAGCCGTATATTTCCTGGCTTACGGACTGGTGCCTTGATGACGGAAAAAAGGCGGCTATATCCCTGAGACAGTATGCGATAGCGTCGTCGAAAGACTGGATTCGCAGTGCTGCTGACGATGCGCAGGGGGAAACGGTCCAGAAATTCCCCGATTCCTTTGAATTTTTTTCGAATCTGTCTTATGAAGGACATACAGATAAATTGACCTTCCATTCCATAGACGGGAGAAATGAACGGGATCATCTCTCGGCATTACATACCATTATTGATGCCTGGCAGAAGGAAGAACTCAGCAAGCACCGGCCGGGATGGACCGTGTTTGCCATGCTGTTCTGCATTATCGGTGGCGGAGCTCTTCTGTATTATGGCGGCGGCTGGGTCCTGGATAATCACCCCTTTATGCTGCTGGCAGGGGTGGCCCTGCTCTGCATGGCCTTTGCCGGACCGATAGGCGGCCTGATTGTGACAGCAATCCTGGCGGGGATTACGGCCCTTTTGATGAACGCGATCACGTCAGCTTACGCCAGCCATCAGTATATCTTCATTACTGTCTGCGTATTGATTCTGGCAGGGCTGTCCTTTAAGGTATATTATTCTACTTTTGGCATACGACGGAAACTGGAGAAACAATTCAAACAATACGCATGGGAAGAAGAAAACTGCATCTGCCGCTGCATGGCAGAAACAGCTGATTTCTACGATTACTATACGAAAGGTATGGAACGGCAGCAGGATTTGCATGCATTTCTCGATGGCCTTTCGGCATCGGACTATGTCCGACGCAACCAGACCAGTGCGCGGCGGATCCGCGTATAGGAGGCACTAACTATGGAAACAGGACAAGATATGAGGCGTCCGTCCGGGCGCAGACATATACAGATCAGGCGGCCACAGGAAGAGGCACCACAGCCGGCAGCAGAAACAGCAGAACCGGCGCAGAGCAGGCCGTCAGGGAATAAAACAGTACGTTCCCAGTGTATTACAGGGCTTCCGGACTGGGATCTCCTCCCTCCCCGCGGTGTTGTACGGAGGTATCGGGAATGAGCAGAATACCAGGTATTTATGCAGAATGGATTCCACTTCTGAAGGACTTTGCCGCTGGCCGGGATGATGAGGAAACCATACCGGCTATGCAGCAGGGACGGCTCCATTGGTGTGATATCGTTGCCGGCCGGTTTGCCAGCCGCCTCATGTCAGCGTTCAACGCCCGGTTTGACTATATAGGAGAACGTTTCCGCAAGGCCCAGGACGATGAAATCCCCATAGAACAGGCTTTGAAACAACTGGACCGGGATCTGGATCTGCTGTTTCAGGCAAGCCAGATGCAGTGTCTGCCCAACAAAGAAAAACAGATGCTGCAGGATGAAATCAAAAAAACATGCCAGGCGATGGATGAAGCTCTGGAAGAATCGGCCCGGCAGGATCCGAGCGGTGAACTGGCCCTGCTGTTGCGCCGTCGGAATAAAGGGAGCAGATAGACACCGTGAGTAATAAGATAGAATGCAAAAAGCAATTGAAGCGGTACCTCATTGCCAGAATTCCGCTGATTGTTGTCAATACGATTGAACGCAGCCGTATACTGGGGCTGCTGCAGGATATTGCCGAAGAAATGGTAAAGGATACGATGATTGACGAAGGCAGTTTTTTCGTCCATACCTTTTCCCGCGGGATTTACGATATCCGTACCGGTGATGCTGTCGATGAAGGGGCCGTATCGTTTGTATCGGCCCTTGATTTTGTGGCCGATATGATGCGGACCCAGCACCGGGACAACCAGACTCTGGTGCTGACCGAAGTTTCGGATATCAGCAGTGATACATCCGATGCCCAGCGTCTCCTCGATGTGGTCAATCTGGCGGTCGAACACGGCACCTGCCTGATTGTCCTGACCAATAAGCCCGTCTGGAACACACTGCAGCGCCATGGACTCATCGTCAGCCTGGACCTGCCCGGAGAAGACGAAATGTATGATATCGTCAAACGGTTTATCGACGATTACCGGCAGGAAATGCCCATTGAGTGGGGCGAAGAGGAAATGCGCGACGCGGCGGCAACGCTGGCCGGTGTCACCCAGATTGAAGCAGAAAATGTCATGGCCGCTCTTGTCGCTAATGGAGAAATCCGCAATGAAGACATGGCTGAAGTGCGTTCGGCTAAAAACCGCCTCTTTTCCAATATTTCCGGACTGGAAAAAATCGATGTCGATCCCGACATGAAACACGTAGGAGGCCTGCAGGGCCTGCGCAACTGGCTCGATGAAAAGAAAGCGCTCCTGCGTCCAGAAAAACGGGAACAGATGCGCCAGCTTCATCTGCAGCCGCCACGGGGCATCCTCCTCGTCGGCGTCCCCGGATGCGGCAAATCTATGTCGGCCAAGTCTATTTCGGCGAACTGGCAGCTGCCGTTGTACCGCCTCGATTTCGCTACGGTTCAGGGCAGCTATGTGGGCCAGTCGGAGCAGCAGCTGAAAGATGCGCTTACGACGGCAGAAAATGTATCGCCATGCATCCTCTGGATCGATGAAATCGAAAAAGGCCTTTCCGGTGCCGGCTCATCCAATGATGGAGGCGTATCAACCCGCATGGTAGGGCAGTTCCTGTTCTGGCTGCAGGAATGTAAAAAACAGGTATTTGTCGTAGCTACGGCCAACGATGTTTCTATGCTCCCCAGTGAGTTATTGCGCCGTGGCCGGTTTGATGAACTCTTTTTCGTCGATTTGCCGACAGCGGAAGAACGACGGGAAATCCTGGCCTTGTATTTTTCCAAATATCTCCATGCCCGGTTGGCAGCCGTTCCGGAATTTACAGATAAACTGGTGGAACTGAGCGACGGCTTTACCGGCGCCGATCTGGAATCCACCGTCCGGGAGCTGGCCTATCACCAGCTGGCTGATGAAAATGGAAAACTGAGTGATGACGATGTCATTTCGACTTTTGAAAATGTCGTACCCTTGTCGAAGACCAGCCCGGAAAAAATAGAAGCTATCCGTGACTGGGGCAGGGAACGGGCCGTGCCGGCTTCTGGCCGTCCAATCGGAGAAGAAACACTGCCACAGGCGGACCGTCTCCACGTACGGCGCGTCCTGACACGCCACTAAGGGAGTGATAGAATTGGCACGTTTTATTTTGCGTCCCCGGACGCAGACTGATACGAAAACCGAAAGCCATACGCGGCTTTCGGTGACACCGCGCCGGGCTCAGAGAAGACAACAGATGGATGCAGGAAAACTGGCACTTCTGCTGCGCAGGCCCCGCTCACGGGAATACTGTGACGCCCTGCGCCGGCTCGATGCCGGGGGAGCTCATCTCAGTCCGGAACTGCTCGATAAGCTCATGAAAATCATAGAAGATGAATTTCCGGAAATTGCCATCCGGGGCACACTGATGGGCATCGTATCCCGGTGCTACCTGGGGGATCCCTATGAAGTCCATACGCTGGATATATCAGGGGATATCATCGAACATTACAAGCGGGGCGAATCGCTGCCGGAATATATGGAAAAGGCCAGGGGACTGGCCCTGCACGGCAATTATGCATTCGTCGAAGTCTATGAAAATGCCTGCCGTGCCGTAAGCGAAGACGGATCGGTTGCTGTCATCATGGACGAAGCATAGCTCTGCTTATTTCGCGGATATTACAATGACAAACCGGCTTTTTTCCGTACACGATATGTACAGAAAAAAGCCGGTTCTTTGTTTTTATTGAGTTTTATTGAGTTTCTCCTGTCACCGAAGCCCATTGTTCGTTGATGGCCTGCGCCATAAGCTGTTTGCCCGTACTGTTCAGATGGATGCCATCAATACCCAGAGCGGTCGGTAGCTCCCGATCTTCCGGAATTTTAGCAGCCAGGTCGATATGGGGCTGCTGCCGTATCCAGGCATTGACTTTCTGGAAGCGTTCCTGCCAGTCTTCTGCCGTCGGTTCGTCAAAGGCTTTTTTGATATTGGCCGGATTGATGGGTGGCAGGGTGAGGAAAATGGGCTGAATGCCATGGTCGAGGCATTTTTCTTTAATAGCGGCCAGGTCACTGATGACATCGTCAGCACTGGTCCAGCCGCGAAGGCTGTTGCTGCCGGTCATGATAATTAGATATTTCAGATGGAACGGGAGCACATCCCTTTCAAAGCGTTCCTTCGTCATTTCACTCGTATCGCCGCTTTCCCCCAGATTGATGGTGTCAAAATCGAGGTAGTGCTGGTAACTGAATTCCCAGTCTGACGGAGAATAGGATAAGTCACCGCCACCGTGGGTGATGCTGTCGCCCAGTGTACCTACGGTATAAGGCTTATCCGGATTGATTGTCATTGTCTGGGGCGGGCAGTATACCCCCAGGGGCTGGTCGCCTTTGGTATAAGCGCGGACTCGCCAGTACAAGGGCTGGGTGGACATACGGGGACTGTCATCATACCAGTCGAACCAGTGGGAGGTACCACGGCCCATGACCAGATCGTCCGGGGCATCCTGATCCGGTGAGACATCGGGGCTGGTGAGGATTTCTACTTTATAGGATGCGGCTCCGGTGACGGGAACCCAGTTATATACGGGGTAGAGGAGAGTCGTACCATTTCCTGTATTGAATTTGCTGAGCGGATGAGGGTAAAGCGGGACCTGCTGCTGCGGGTCCACGTACATCGGTTCTTCCGGTGAATAGGCCGTAATGGGATTATAATCGAAATCGAGAGCCCGGACCCGCCATGTTGCTGTACCTTTCGGCGTATTGGCCGGGAGGACGGCGTTGTACCCGGGGACGAAAATATGACGGATCGTCTGGGACGGCATCTGAGGAGGCGTGATTTCTACTTCGTAGGATACGGCTCCTTTTACCTTATCCCAGCGCAGGACCGGACGCAGTGAAGCCGGCTGTTCTTCTGTGTAATGAGAAATAATATGTGGCGGTTCCTGGTCGTACAATTCCCGGATCTGGTCGAGTGGGATGCCCTGCACCATGGGAAGTTCAGACGCAGCCGCTTTGGCATGGGCAGCAGTCCGCGTGGCATGGGACGCATTGACAGGAGCTGCCGGCGTGCGGGCCAGCACAGGAACGCAGGAAAGAGCAATCAGGACAGATAAAGACAATGTGCGGAATACAGACATAACGATACCTCTTTTATATACTAATCTTCGTTCTTTTCTTCCCGGACATAAACGACACGCTGCGGGAAAGGAATATCAATGCCGGCTTCATCGAAGGCATCTTTGACGCGGGACATAGTATCATAGAATACAGGCAGATAGTCGGCATTGGCGACCTTGGGAAAGGCAGCGATGCGTACGGAATTATCGGCGAACTCTTTGATGCCGATTTCCATCGTGTCAGCGTTCAAAATCCGCTTGTCTGAGTGGAATATATCCTTCAGGATGGCGATTGCCTTGTGGTGGTCGTTGTCGTAGCCGATATCGAAAAGAAATGAAATGTACCGTTCATCCTGGTAAGAACTATTGATGACCTGATTGGATGTGATGATAGAATTGGGGATGAATACGGTTTTGTTGTCTTTCGTGATAACGGCAGTATTCAACATCTGGATTCCCTTGATACTGCCTTCGACGCCACCAATCGATACCCAGTCACCGGCTTTGAATGGCTTGAAAATCAGGATGAGCAGACCAGAAGCAAAATTGGACAGATTGCTCTGCAATGCCAGACCGACAGCCAGACCGAAGGCACCAAATGCGGCCAGAAACGAATTAGTCGGGATTCCCGCTTTATTGAGAGCCGAGAGGATGACCAGGGCCATGATGGCATAATAAATCATCTGGCTGACAAAGGTGATGACTGTATGATCGTAATTGGCATGGGTCATCATGCGGATGGCTACGTTTTTGAATCCCTTGGCGATATAACGGCCGACAATAAAGATGATGATGGCATAAATGACATCGGGACCGTGGTTCAATAAAAATTCTTTTAACTGATCCAGGGCGGAGACGCTCTGGGTGACCTGGTTTTGCACATCTGCCTTTACAGCAGAGGCTGCAGTCTGGGCTGTATCAGCAGTATTTGCGGCTAAACTCATAGTAATGGCTCCTTTCTGTCATGGAAAAATATGGCAGATATCCTTATTGTAGACGTTTTGCCTTCCCTTGTACAGATGGGCACGAAAAAAGACGCCAGCAGTAGTACTGAACTGGCGCCCTTTTATAATCTGATTTATTTCTTATCTATTCAATGCAGCTTCTGTAATCATTTTGCCATAGGCTGTGTAATTGTATACGACCTGGCTGCTGAAATTTTCGTTCGTAGCATTGCCATAATTGGCGAAAGCCGTACCAGCAACGGCGGCAACAGCGATGATGCAGGCAATAGCACAGATTTTTACGCTTTTCATGATGAATTAGCTCCTTTATAAATACAATAACCCTTTGAGTGACTGTATTGTACAATACTTTTTCATAAAAAGAAAATATAAGATAGCTATAATTTGCATAGCCGCTGTGCATGATATTGCCCGGCTGCAGAGCCATCTCCCCGTGCGTTTCAATCAAAAAAAGCTGCCTGGGAGCAGCTTTTTTGGGGTCATGCACGGATTCTTAGTAGAGGCTGGTGTGATGAGTGCTCTGGGCATATGAGTTGGCAAAGCCGTTGGTGACAACGGGCGAAGCCTGATGAACCGCTGCCTTGGCAGCCTGGGTGCTGGCAGTAGCCTGTACATTGCCATTGGCAAAAGCGAATCCAGCGGCGATAACGAGAGCTAATACGGCGATGCTATGTGTCCATTTTACGTTTTTCATAGTTGGTTACCTCTTTCTTATTGGGAATTTCTACAGGCACATCTCTTGTGTGCAAGACATATGATACAGTATGAACAGAAAAAAATAAAGATAGAAATCCTCATAGCATCCGATACAGTTATTCATATCAGAAAATTTTTAATAAAAGATCAAAAACAAATGACAAAATGGCATGTTAGAACAGAGAACAAAATAAGAATACATGCAAATTACTATTAATATCAGTAAAAAGATATGTTATAGTAATATAGGCGCTGAATGAAGATATAAAAAACAGCTCCTGCCTTTTGACAGAAGCTGCATATTTATTCCTATGGTGGGATTAGGGGGACTCGAACCCTCGACCTCTACGATGTGAGCGTAGCGCTCTAACCAGCTGAGCTATAATCCCGCGAGACATAGTTATATTATAATCGTTTACCATTATTTTTCAAGTCTCACCGGGAAAAAAATAAAGGCTGGTCCATATATAGCCAGTGATTGGCTGGCTATGGTATACTTTGAATATCATACAAATTGTAATTTGCATAATTCAGAGGAGATGAGGCATGTGGGAAGATGGTCCGTCACGATGACGGTGATGGCGGTAGCGTTGTCGCTGTATACGGGAAACCTGTGCGCTGCTGCAGAGGCAGGACCGGCGGTAGATGCGAAGGTTACAGGGCAGCCTGTCAGCATGAGAGTGTCCGGGATGGCAAAAAGACAGTCTGGCAGAATGATGGAAAAAGGTGTCCGCCCGGGAGACCGGATGCCGCCAGTAGTACTGCACGATATGAAAACACAGGAAGCTACGTCTGCGATCGGACGAAATCACCGGGCTGCACTGCTGTACATGGCCCAGCCCATTTCTCACAGCATCCAGCTGGATAAGAAACTGCAATTTATGCAGGATATGCAGAAGAAATATAAAGGGCGTGCCGATTTCTACATCGTTTTCCCGGCCACACCTAATCAGTCCCGGTTTCAGGAACTGCAGGACTGGGATATTGATTTGCCAAAACTCTATACCGACCAGGACTCATATGGCAAGCTGGGCAATATGGAGCAATTGATTTTTATTGATCGCGACGGCTATGTCCGGTATGCCATGAACACCTGGGGAATAGGAAATCAGGCATTGGAGAATATCCTGAAAGAAGTCATGACGACACCACTTCCAAAGGATGCCGGGGAACGGCAGAGCCGTATGCTGACAGAAGCAGAGCACCGGCAGGAAATGCATAAAGAACTGCATTTGCCCGAAGCCTGGCCGAAAACCGTACAGGTCGCCACTGTCTGGCGGGACGGCATATTGAAAGACCTGACTTACAGGGCAGCCAATGAGGCAGCACAGGATCCGTTACTGCGTCGTCCGGTCATGGAAGCTGCCTGGGCAGACCAGCAGCAGGACTATGTACGGGCGGCGGCAGCCTGTGAGGAAGCGCTGCGGCTGAAACCGGACAATGCCCATCTTCATGCGCTGCGGGCCTATAACTGGCTTTTACAGGGAAATGAACGAAAAGCCTGCGATGAATTAAAACGGGCTGTCTCCCTGTCGCCGCATGACGCAGGACTCTGCTGGAATCTGGCCTTGCTGGAATATAACCAAGGGCGTCCTCTGGAAGCGGCGCACTGGCTGGAACAAGCCGACCGGACGTATATTCCGGCCCGGGAACAAGTATATTATGCAAGCTGGCTATCTATTTACGGCGGAAAACCGGAAGAAGGACTGGCCCGGTATGCAGACTGGCTGGCTAAGGATACGAATCCGGCCAGAGGAAATACGGACTATGCCTTGCTGCTCATACAGGCCGGACGATATGAAGAAGCGGCTTCCTGCCTGGGGAAAGCATTGCAGTATCTGGATACAGAGGGACACGGATCCCTGCAGCAGGCCTTCCGCAGCCAGCTCTATGCCCAGAAAGCCTGGTGTGAATGGAAAAGTCACAAAAACAGGACGGCGCTGGCCGATATTACAAAGGCTCTGGAAGGAGAAAAAAGCCAGTATTGGGCCAATTGGAACGATCTCCGCAACTGGATCCGTCACGATCTGGGCCTGACGGCAGAAAAAAGAGACGGACACAGGAAACATGAGGCCGTTCCCCTTCCGACACTGTCAGAAGACTGGAAAGACTGAACAGGGAAGTTCCCGGCGGATTCAAATTTTGCCTTGACAAGAAAATCAGTAAATGCTATAATCTCCCTTGTAGTCACGACATGGGGGTATAGCTCAGCTGGGAGAGCGCTTGCATGGCATGCAAGAGGTCAGGAGTTCGATCCTCCTTATCTCCACCATAAAGGATACGATAACCACGCGGTTTACGAGCCGCGTGGTTATTTTTTTTGTTTGCGTACGCATAAGGTCGTAGGTGTATGAAAAGGAAAACATGGGGTAAGGATTTGTCTTATGAAGCATTGGTTGCTTCACAAGACAGATTGTACAGAACAAAATCGGTCGTTTTACCCAACAGGATAGCTGGGAACTTTGTCTATCGCTTAGTGTCAGTTCGATAGAAGAGGCTTTGCGAAAGCTGATAGCTTCTGGTAAACTGAAGAGAAAAGGGCTGGGAAAACGTTCCCGTTATTACCGGCTGAAATAATAGTATTCCGGATGGACTGTGGATGAAAAATTCCTAGTTTTACATTTCACATGGTGTAGCGTTTTTTACTTTTTGAACGGGCAAAGCGTTCTAACCGGGATGCTGATTATCCGGATTGCAGGAATTTTCCTATGCTTTGACGAATGTATTTAGAAAGGTGAGCTAATAATGTGTGTTAAGATGATCTGTGACGGGTGTATAGAGGTGAAATCATGAATCGTAAACCGTATAGTGCCGGAGCTGTTAAATTTGCTTTCTGGTTTCCTGAGTTTCGTAAGGAAATCGCTATGCTTTCTGAGGGCCTGAGTTTTGATGAAATCAAGATGGCGTGTCTTGAACAGAATATGTTTAATGCTTCGACGCCGGCCCGGGCCACGATGATATATCAGACAGTGACAGCACGGATCCAGGAGCTGGATGCCAGTATGTACCCGTTATTCCAGCAGTCGGATCTGGCAACACAGAAATTGATCAACCTGACGGCTATCATGATGCATGAAAGCCTCTTTTTTGATTTTATGTATGAAGTGTTCAAAGAAAAAATTCTCATTGGGACCAATGAGCTGAGTGACAAGGATATACGGATTTTTTTCCGCGACAAGCAGCTGCAGGACAGCAAAGCCGCAACCTGGACGGATCAGACGTTGCAACGCCTGGGGAGGACCTATAAAAGTTATATTCTGGAAGCTGGCCTTTCCGACCGGGGCCAGAAGACACGGAAATTATTCAAACCCATCTTGGATCCGGCCTTTGAAGCCTGGCTGGGCCAGCAGCACCTGGAACCGATTATCAAAGCATTGACGGGAGTTTGATCAGCATGGCAGTACAGACAGTATCGCGTGAATATTATAAAAATCGCCGCAGCCTTTCCGAACGGTTTGCCGAGATGGACGAAAAAATCAAAGTTCCCTCCTTCCGGCAGTCTACCGGCAAAGCCAACGAGGTCAACTACTGGGTATTTGACTATCCGCCGGAACAGGAACTGGAAGTCCGCAGTCATATTGAATGGCTGAAGAAACGCAATAGTAAAGGTTTTGATGACTACGAATTAATTATATATGATTTATACGATATCATCATCGACCGATTAACGGAAAAAGGCTATATTGAAAAGACCAAGAAGTTGGAAAGCCGTGGCGGTATCCAGCATGTCGTAACGGCTATACAGCGGATGCTGCGGATTACCGACAAAGATAACTACCTGGTCCGCTATATGGAAGAACATACGCCGGAAAATGCCGTTGTCCTGATTACGGGGATTGGCAAATGCTATCCTATCTTAGAAGCGCCGGAAGTGTTCAATAAAGTGCTTTACAATTTGCCGCAAAAATTTGCCGCCACGCCGGTCATCCTGTTTTATCCGGGAACCTATACGGAACAAGAGCTGGTGGTTTTTAATGAATTTGTGGAAGATAGCTATTACCGGGCATTCCGCATAGCCCGCTAAAGAGGGATGAATCATGGAAATTAAAAATATGTTTGCCAAACCCATCGACCGTGACCTGCAAGGCGTCATCAAGGTCGGCGACATTGAAAATGAAAATATCCGGCAGGAGCTGGAAGAATACGTTGTGACGAAGGAACTGCAAAAACACTTTGCCGATTTTTTTGCTGCCTACAAGAAAGGAATCAACGGGACGACGCCGAAAATGGGCGTCTGGATTTCTGGTTTCTTTGGCAGTGGTAAATCGCACTTGTTAAAAATCTTTTCCTATCTGCTGGATAATACCGAAGTCGGTGGCAAAAGAGCCATTGACTACTTTATCGATGATCATAAAATCGAAGATCCGATGGTGCTGGCCGATATGAAACTGGCCGCCGAAACGCCGACCGATGTCGTCCTTTTTAATATCGACTCCAAGAGCGACTCCAATGGCAAAAAAGATAAGGACGCCATCGTCAACGTATTTCTCAAAGTCTTCAACGAAATGCAGGGCTTCTGCGGCACGATTCCCTATGTAGCCGACCTGGAACGCAATCTTGCGGAAAAAGGCCGCTACGACGAATTCAAACAGAAATTTGCCGCCGTCAGTGGTGAAGCGTGGGAAGATGCGCGCCATGAATTCGACTTCGTACAGGACGATATCGTCGATGTCCTGGTCGATATGGGCGTCATGTCGGAAGAATCAGTACGGAACTGGTGTGAGAAAGCTACCCAGCCCTATCGCATCTCTATCGAAGAATTTGCTGGCCGCGTCAAAAAGTATATCGACGAAAAAGGTCATAACCATCATGTCGTGTTCCTCGTCGATGAAGTCGGCCAGTATATCGGTGACGACCGTAATCTCATGCTCAACTTGCAGACCGTGACCGAAGATCTGGGCAGTGCCTGCAATGGCAAAGCCTGGGTCATTGTCACATCCCAGCAGGATATCGATTCCATTATCAAAGTCAAAGGCAACGATTTCTCCAAAATCCAGGGCCGCTTTGATACCCGCCTGTCCCTGTCTTCCGCCAATGTCGATGCGGTCATCAAAAAACGTATCCTCGAAAAAAATGATACTGCCGCCCAGACGTTGCGTCTCCTGTACGGCCAGGAAGAAACGACCATCAAGAACAAGATTGTCTTCACCGACTCGGTAGAACGCAAATTGTACACAGGAAAAGACGATTTTGCCGCCGTTTATCCGTTTATCCCGTATCAGTTCAATCTGCTCGGTTCCGTCCTGACCGCTATCCGTACCCACGGTGCTTCCGGCAAGCATCTGTCCGAAGGGGAACGCTCCATGCTGGCCATGTTCAAAGAATCGGCAGTGGCCTATATGCATGAACAGCAGGGCACGATTATCCCGTTCTATGCTTTCTACACGCCGATGGAAAATTTCCTCGACCACAGCCATCGCAGTGTCATCATCAAAGCCTATGAAAATGACTATATCAACCCGGATCACAAGACCGGCGATGTCTTTGCCATCAACGTACTGAAAACACTGTTCCTCATCAAATACGTACAGGACATGACGCCGAATGTCGATAATATTACGACCCTCATGATGGATAATCTCGGGGAAGACCGGATTACCCTGAAGGAAAAAGTCGAAGAGGCTCTGAAAGTCCTGATCCGCCAGATGCTGGTACAGAAAAATGGCGAATCCTATGTATTCCTGACAAACGAAGAACAGGAAATTAACCGGGAAATCGAAAGCGAAGATATCGACAATGCCGATGTCATCCACAAAATTTCGGAAATGGTCTTTGAAGATATTTTTACGGACAAAAAATACCGTTATCCCAAATTCAACGGCCGCTATACATTCAGCTTTAATCAGACCGTCGATGAATACCCCTATAAAGTAACAAAAGGCAATGATATCGGCATCCATATCCTGACGCCGGCTTCGGATATTACCGATGACGCCATGCTGGCTTCTTTATCCATCGCACAGCCAGATGTCCTGATAGCCCTTCCCAATGACCGGGCCTTTATGGATGAAATCCAGACGTACCTGAAAATTGAAAAATTCCTGCGCCGCAATACGACGGCCTCGATGGTGCAGTACGAAAGCATCAAAGAAGGAAAACGGCTGGAAATGCGGGAACGCTATGACAATGCCCGCTTATTCCTGATGGAAAATCTGAAGAACGCCACCATCTACATTAACGGCAGCCCGGCGGATATCAAGGCCAAAGATGTCAATGTCCGCATTCAGGATGCATTGCATCACCTTGTCGATAAGGTATACAACAAATTATATTACATTGACACACCTTTTGATGAAAGCAGCATACGCAAATTGTTTGCCCAAAACGGACAGACCGCGCTCAATCTGGATCAGACGCGCCAGGCCAACCAGCTGGCTCTGGATGACGTACTGGCCTATATCCAGATGAATTCCCAGGCGCACCTGAAAACGTCCCTCAAATCGGTCAAAGACCGGTTCATGAAAGCTCCCTATGGCTTTGTCGAAGACGATGTGGAATACCTCGTAGCCCAGTTGTTCCGTCAGGGCGATATCGCCTTTACCGTCAATGGGGTTCCGGTCAGCCTGATGAACAAAACGAAAGATGAAATCATCAATTATATCACGAAGAGACAATTCGTAGAAAAACTGATGATGGAACGGAAAATTCGCATTTCCAGCAAGGATAAAAATACGTGTAAAGACATTATGCGGGAACTGCTGCAAATCACTCCGGCAACAGACGATGAAGACGAACTGATGCAGCATACCCGCAACGGATTCCAGAAATTGCTGTCCCAATTAGAAAAAGTACAGGTATATTATGAAAATAATGATGCCTATCCGGGAAAAAACGTAATCGGTCAGGGAATCCGGCTGTTGCAGGACATCCTGGCAACACGGTCTACGAAAGAATTTTATAAAGAAATCGTCGATGCTAAGGATGATTTGCTTGATTTTGCCGAAGACTATGAACCAATCCAGGGATTTTTCCAGGGTGAACAAAAGCAGATTTTTGATAATGCCCTGAACTCGATGAAAATTTATGATGACAGCAAAAACTATATCGTCAACCGTGAATTGGAAGGCACGGTAAAAGAAATCAAGCGGATTCTGTATGAAGATAATCCGTATCGGGATATTCCCCGCCTGCCGGAACTGCTGAATACATTCGGGGCGCTTTATACTGCGGTCCTGGATGAACAGGAAAAACCGGTCCGCGATTCTATCTACAGCTCTCGTCAACGCGTTATGGACGTACTGCGGGAAAAGTCCTATCAGGAAGAAAAGAAAGATTCCTATACACACCAGTTCGATGATCTGCTGCGAAGAGTGGACCGGTGCAATAACGTATCGACACTGCGCAGCTTTGCTGACCAGGCCGATGCGTTGAAAATCCGCCTGCTCAATGAAATGGACGCCAAGGATAACAAACTGGCACGGGAACAGGCCGAAAAGAACAGAAAGAATGCCCCGGGCCAGTCCGGAACGAAAGAAAACACGCCTAAGGTTACGCCGCCTATCAAAAAGACAAAGAACGTGACTATCAAGTCCATGACCGGGACGGCTTCGTGGCGTCTGGAATCGCCCCAGGATGTCGATGCCTATATCGATGCCTTGCGGAAAAAATTACTGAGCGAACTAGATAAAGACACGATTATTAATGTTGAATTTTAATTGGAAAGGGCAGGGACATCATGGATAAAACGGCTATAAAGAAATTTGCCATCTGGGCGAGAAACAAACTTATTGCCGACAGCGTATATAGGGCGCGGCTCCTGGGCATCACCGACAAAGAGATACAGGACCCGCTGCCCCAGTCTACGAAGGATGCCCAGTTCTTCGATATCGGCTTAAAAGAACCGGCTATCGTTACGGGAGACGCTATCGCCCAGCGGAACAATCTCGTGGCCGTCATCAGGGAAAAGGCCAAAGACATCTCCTATCCGGAGGCTTTTTCCCGTATCATGGAAGAAACTGCCTATACCTGGTTCAATCGTCTCATCGCCATCCGGTTCATGGAAGTGAACAATTATCTGCCCGGCCATGTCCGTGTCCTGTCTTCGGATAATCCGGAAAAGATCGAACCGGATCTGGTAACGTCGCCGTTCGATTCGGACTTAACGTTTAGTGAAGACGAATCGCGGCAAATCGTAGACTGGAAAACAAACAACCAGACCGACGACCTGTTTCAGATGCTGTTCCTCAAGGAATGTAATGCCCTGAATGAACCCCTGCCCATGCTGTTTGAAACCATCGCCGACTATACGGAACTTCTGCTTACCCTCACCATTTCTGACCGGGACGGCGTCGTCTGGCACCTCGTCCATGATATACCTGAGGATGATTTCCGGGACCAGGTGCAGATCATCGGCTGGTTTTATCAGTATTACAATACAGAACCGAAAGATAAAGTCTTTGCCCGTAAGAGCAGTGAAAAAATAAAGAAAGAGGATATCCCGGCTGCTACCCAGCTGTTTACGCCGGACTGGATCGTCCGCTACATGGTAGAAAATTCCCTGGGGCGGTTGTGGATAGAAGGCCATCCCAATGAGGACCTCAAAGGGCAATGGAAATATTATCTCGACGAAGCCGAACAAGAAGAATCCGTCCAGAAACAACTGAATCAGATATATGCTGAACACAGTAAGCTCAACCCGGAAGACCTGACCTGCCTCGATCCCTGCTGTGGCAGCGGCCATATCCTGGTCTATATGTTTGATGTACTTATGCAAATCTATCAGAGCCGGGGCTATCGTGACCGTGATGCCGCCATCAGTATTGTCGAACATAATCTCTATGGTCTCGATATCGACGAACGGGCAGCCCAGCTGGCCTATTTTGCTGTCATGATGAAAGCCCGCCAGTATGACCGGCGCTTCCTGAGCCGGGGCCTCCAGCCCCATATCTATGCCATCGAAGAAAGCAACGGCCTCTCGAAATGGCAGGAATTTGCCGGCAGTGATTTTGGCCAATTGACACTGGACCAAACTTATATTGTGCAGGCTGATGAATTGATTGACTTGTTTCATGATGCCAAAGAATATGGCTCCATCCTCAAGGTCGAGCCGGCAGATTATGACAATCTCCAGGAATATCTGGAAGAAATCCGGCAAAAAGGTTCGGAAAACATCCTCTTTGCCGCTTGGGCTGATGAAATGGCTGACAAAATTCCCAAACTCATCCGTCAGGCCAAGCTGTTATCCAGAAAATATGATGTCGTCGTGACCAATCCGCCTTATATGGGCAGTGGCGGCATGGATGCCAAGCTGTCGAAGTATGTCAAGGACAACTATCCCGACAGTAAGAGCGACCTCTTTGCCGTTTTCATTGAACAATGCGGAGCCATGACTAAGCCAAACGGCTATCAAGCCATGATTACCCAGCACGCCTGGATGTTCCTTTCCAGCTATGAAAAGCTGAGGGAAAAGATATTGCAAAAGATGATTGTCAATATGGCTCATTTAGGTCCACGGGCCTTTGAAGAAATCGGCGGCGAAGTCGTACAGACGACCAGTTTTGTTCTACGAAAAGCATTTTCAAACGGATACCAGGGAGAATATTGCCGACTTATTGAACCGACGACACAACAGGGCAAAGAAGACATGTTTTTGTCAGCCCAAAATAGGTATGTGAGTAAGCAAGAAAATTTTGCTAAAATTCCTGGAAGCCCCGTGGCGTATTGGGTTAGCCAGAAAATATTACATTCATTTAGATATAAGAAACTTGGTGATTATGGAAAAGCTCAAAAGGGGCTTGATACATGTGATGTTGATAGATTTGTAAGATATTGGTTTGAAATCAACATAAATAAAATAAATTTTAGTGCTAGAGGAAAACAAGATACTTATAAATTCAAATGGTTTTCATATACAAAAGGAGGAGAATTCAGAAAATGGTATGGCAATCTTTATAACGTTGTTTTGTGGGAAAATGATGGATTAGAGTTAAGAAACTTTCGAAATGCAGATGGCAAATTAAAATCACGACCTCAAAATACAGATGACTATTTTAAAAAAATCATTACATGGTCTGCAATTTCTTCATCTAAACCATCAATGCGATTAGTAGAGAATTGCATTTATGGAGGTGGTGGAACAGCATATATTCCTGATGGGGATATATGGTATTTTATTGCCTTTTTAAATTCAAAAGTTTCTTTACAACTTCTTCAAGTGACTAGCCCTACTTTGAATTTTGAAGCAGGGCATATTATGTCACTTCCATTAACTATTGATAACCACAAAATTAAAGAAATAGAAGTTTTAGCAAAAAAATGCGTTCATCTTGCTAAAGCAGACTGGGATTCTTCAGAAATTTCCTGGGATTTTACAGTTCATCCATTGTTAAAAAATAAACCAACTGAATTAGAAGATGCTTATGATACATTTAAACAAGATTATACTGATTGTTTCCAGCAATTGAAACAGAATGAAGAAGAACTGAACCGCATTTTTATCGATATTTACGGCTTGAAAAATGAGTTAACGCCTGAAGAATCAGATAAGGATGTAACGGTTCACCGGATTTTCGATACGAAAGACGATGTGCCGGAATCAATGAAAGACAGTAACTACGTCCTCACCAAGCAGGACGTCATCAAATCCTTTATTTCCTATGCAGTGGGCTGCATGTTCGGCCGCTACTCTCTCGATACGCCGGGCCTGGCCTATGCCGGCGGCGACTGGGATGATTCTAAGTATACAACGTTCCTGCCTGATGAAGATAATGTCCTGCCCATCACCGATGAAGACTATTTTGATGATGATATTGTCGGCCGTTTCGTCGATTTCGTGAAGACCGTCTATGGTGCCGATACGTTGGAAGAAAACCTCGCCTTTATCGCCGATGCACTGGGTACGCGGGGCAAATCGAGCCGTGAAGTCATCCGTAATTATTTCCTCAAGGATTTCTTCAAGGACCACTGCAAAACCTATCAGAAACGGCCGATTTACTGGCTCTATGACAGTGGCAAACAGAACGGCTTCAAGGCCCTCGTTTATCTCCACCGCTGCGATGAAAACACCACCGGCCGGGTCCGTGCCGATTATCTCCACCGCATGGAACGGATTTACAGCAATGAAGTCAATCGCATGCAGGATGTTATCGACCACAGCCATTCGGCCCATGAAGTATCGGTAGCGGAAAAGCGGCTGGAAAAGATGAAGAAGCAAATCAAAGAATGTCAGGACTATGATGCTAAGCTGGGCCACCTGGCCCTGGACCAGATTCACCTCGACCTGGACGATGGCGTCAAAATCAACTACCGCAAAGCCCAGACCGGCCGGGACGGTAAATTTTACGAAGTATTGGCCGACTCCAAAGCCATCATGGCCAAAGACTCCCTCTGGCACGAATACCTCACGGAATGGCCCCATGAAAAGGAGTAACCTATGAGTAATGACTATATACCTCCTTTTACAATGACGGAGGAAATAACAAATCTTACAATTGAGATTGGTCAATATGTGGGTATGATTGCAACCTATGAATTGCTACATCCTAATCCTGTTTTACGCCGGGAAAACCGCATCCGCTCGATTCATTCCTCGTTGGCTATTGAGCAGAATACCTTATCCCTTCAACAAGTGACAGATGTCATTGAGGGAAAACGGGTTTTAGGACCACCGCAAGACATTTGTGAAGTAAAAAATGCCTATGAAGTGTATGAAAAGGCAGCTGCTTTTGATCCGTACAGCATTCAGGATTTACTGACGGCCCATAAAATGATGATGACCGGATTGGTAAAGGAAGCGGGATGCTTCCGTTCGGGCAATGTAGGTGTTTTTGCGGGAACGCAGCTGGTTCATGCCGGGACTCCCGCTCGTTACGTGCCGGAATTGATTCTGCAATTGTTTACCTGGATGAAACATTCGAACTATCATCCATTAATAAAAAGTTGCATTTTTCATTATGAATTTGAATATATTCATCCTTTTGCCGATGGCAATGGCCGGACCGGCAGATTGTGGCAGTCGGTAATACTACAAAAATGGCAGCCTTTTTTTGCCTGGCTGCCTATAGAGACACTGGTACATGAAAACCAGGAAGCGTATTATCACGCCTTGCAAATGGCAAACAATGATGGAGAATCCACTGTTTTCGTGGAATTTATGTTACAAATGATTCGCGATGCCTTGAAAGAATTGGCAGAATCGCAGAATGAACAACAAAAAAAATCAAATGTCGGTATACATGTCAGTGTAAATGTCGGTAAAAATGTCGGTATAAACGAACAGAAAGTACTACTGCTGCTTCAGCAAGACGGAAGATTAACAATAAAGGTATTAGCTGAAACATTGGCTATTACCCCTAGACAAGTAGAGCGAATCATTGCTAAATTGAAGAAGCAGGGATTGTTAATCCGGCATGGCGCCAGTAAAGGCGGATATTGGCAGGTCAATTTGCCAGACAAATAACTATTTCCTATGAAGAGTCGGTGAATTATGGCAGAATTAAATCTCAAGCAAATAGAAAACAGACTGAATGAAGAATTTCATACAGGTGGAGACGGAATCCGGAAACTGGTATTTTGGTATGATGACCGGGCTGAATTTGCCGAAGATGTAGATTCCCTGCATCTGGATGAGGCAAAAATCCTGCATCTTAAGCCGGATACGCAATTTGCTACCAAGCTCTTCCTCGAACGGGAAGACCGGACTACGAATTATCTCATTTATGCCCCTTTTCCCAAGCCCGACGTCCACGAGAATCATTTGGAAGATATCCTGCTCTATTCGCGGCGTTTTTATGCAGACCGGGCCTCTTTGCTCGCTGTCGATCTCGGCATCAATGAAGAATGGAAGCCGGTCCTGGAGCAACATATCCGCTTTTTTGCCAATAAAGAGCGGACGAAGAAATTTTATGACCTGGGTATCAGCCAGTACGACGGAACGACGATCCGCCTGGGTATGATATGTGCCCTGGCAGGCGCCCGGACGTGTTCGCTTGAAGAAGCACTGCGCATCATCCTCAATGAAGAAAGCCAGAAAAACCATCGGATTTTTGACGAATTGGCCCGTTTTGATTTGATGGATTCTTTTTGGGATTTGTGCACCCGCCATTTTGGCCTGGCCTGGGAAAATCCGGGCATAGCCAGGCTGGTACTGGCCCTGTTTGTGACCTGTGCCGCTCATGAAATCATGGAACCCGTACCAGGTAGTTGGGAACCTTTCAAAATGTGCAAGCCCGGCAATGCCATTGCTTTCTTGGACAGCATGATGAACAGCGTTGTCTATCAGGCTGTTTTTGACAGGCTGTCACTCTTTGCCAGCAAGCAGCTCCATGTCGCAGATTCACTGAAAACGTACCCTCTGGAAAGCTTGATTGCCTGCGGCTGCTTCGCTGATATCGATACGCTGTTGATCCAGTGGATTGCCGGCCGTCTGGAAGCGGAAAATGTGGATGCGCATTTAGGTGGCTACAGTATTCCCGCACTTTGCGAATTTCGCAAAAAGACACATTTCGGCCAGCAGCGGGAACCTGTATACGACATGTTTATCTGTGCCGGCAAACTGGAAAGGCTGACCGGCCAGTCGTATCCTGAGGGATTCCGGGATATCATTACGGCCTATGAAAACAATCTGTACCAGATTGATAAGGCTTACCGCCATTTTTATTACCATCTGGATCAGCTTGCCGATGCCAGCGTTTATGAACCACTGCGGATATTGATTGAAAATATGTATACCAATGAATACCTGAGTAAATTATTGCCGGAATGGAATGCGGGTATCATGGAAGATAAGGCTTTATCGGTGATTCCCCTGCAACGTAATTTCTATGACCATTATGTCGGTGCCTGCAAAGACCGGGTTATGGTCATTATTTCCGATGCTATGCGTTACGAAACAGGACGGGAGCTTTTTGACCGCCTGGCTGATAATCCCCGCAGCGAAGTGAAAATCGGGGCGATGCTCAGCACCTTGCCGTCGTATACGCGGCTGGGCATGTCGGCCCTCCTGCCTCATCGGAAGCTGGAACTGTCCCCGGAAGGAAAAGAACTCGTTGACGGGGCATACTGTATCGACATCCAGAACCGGGAAAAAGCATTGCAGGCATGGCAGCCGATGGCCTGCTGTGTATCCTTTGATGACGTGAAACACATGAAAACACTGGATATGCGGGATATTTTCACGGGCCAGCAGGTCATTTACGTATATCACGACCAGATAGATGTCCGTGGCGAACATGCCGAAGATGAAGTGTTCCAGGCCTGTGAAGAAGCCGTGAAAGAAATCCTGGATTTCATCGAAAAAGTCCATAACGGTGCTAATACACATCATTTCATCGTGACGGCCGACCACGGGTTCATTTACAAGCGAAATAAGGTGCAGGAATCGGATAAAATCGGAAACGTCCATCACTATGATATTGTGAAACGGCGTTACATCATCTCTCAGGAAGGCATCCGGGAAGACGGTGTGCAGAACCTGAATCTCGGCTACCTGCTGGGGAACGATGACAGCCGGATAGTTTCTTTCCCCATTGGGACCAGTGTATTCAAGACACGGGGCAGCGGCGGCCAGAATTATGTACACGGTGGCTCTTCGCCGCAGGAAATGCTGGTCCCGGTCATTGATGTCCATATGGAACGGGGCAAAGCAGATGTGCGGACGGTACAAATCCGCTTCATCAACACCATCAGTAAGATTACCAATCTCATTACGACGCTGGATTTCATCCAGTCGGAACCGGTCGGGGAGGCTGTCAAAGAAGCCACGTATCTGATTGGTTTTGTAGATGCCGAAGGCCAGCCTGTTTCTAATGAAATCACACATGTGGCCGACAGTCGGGAAGAAGACCCGGCCAAGCGGACATTCCGGATCCGCTTTACGTTCAAAAATCAGGAGTATGATGTCAGCCAGTCGTATTTCCTGGTCATCAAAGACGCGGAAACGGGCATAGACGTATTCCGCCATCCGTTCATTATGGATCTTCCCTTCGCTGGGGATTTCGGCTTTGATTTGTGATGAACGCAGAGAGGAAGGATTGAGATGGATACAGCAGGTGGAACTACAAACCGGGAGGAAATCCGCCAGAAATTAAAGGATTATTTCCCGGGGAAGATTGTCCGCAAGGATTTGACGAAAAAAATCAAAGAAGGGGCCAATGTCCCTGTGTACGTATTGGAATTTCTATTAGGCCAGTATTGCAGCTCTGACGATGAAGAAATCGTCAAAGCGGGGGTAGAAAACGTAAAAAAAATTTTATCCGCCAATTTTGTGCGTCCCGATGAAGCGCAAAAGGTACTGTCGGTCCTGCGTCAGCACGGCAGCCATACCGTCATCGATATGATTACGGTCAGCCTGAATATCAAGCAGGATTATTATGAAGCCTCCTTTTCCAATCTGGGCCTGACAGGAATCCCCATTGCTGATGAATACCCGGAAAAATACGACCGTCTTTTGTGTGGTGGTATATGGTGCATCGTGCAGCTGAATTACGATGCAGAAGGAACGGAAAATCTGGATATCATTCTGCCCAATGAAAACAGCCCGCAGTCAAATAACCGGAGACAGAAGAACATCTATCCTATCAGTATCCGCAATCTGACACCAATCCAGATGCCTCATGTCGATATGGATGAATTGAAGCGCGGCCGCCAGGCTTTTACTAAAGAAGAATGGATGGACGTCATGTTGCGCTCGACCGGTATGGAGCCGGACTCTCTGTCCTATCGTGAAAAGTGGCTGCTCCTTACACGTATGATTCCGCTTGTGGAAAATAATTTCAATCTCTGTGAGCTGGGACCGCGCAGTACAGGGAAATCACATATATACAAGGAAATTTCACCGAACAGTATCCTCGTTTCTGGCGGCCAGACGACGGTAGCCAACCTCTTTTATAACATGGCCAGCCATCAGATCGGACTGGTCGGGCTGTGGGACTGCGTTGCCTTCGATGAAGTAGCCGGCATTAAATTCAAGGACAAGGATGGCATCCAGATCATGAAAGACTATATGGCATCGGGCTCCTTTGCCCGGGGCAAAGAAGAAAAAGCGGCTTCGGCATCGATGGTCTTTGTCGGCAATATCAACCAGTCTGTCGATGTCTTGCTGAAAACGTCGAGCCTGTTCGACCCGTTCCCACCGGAAATGGGAACCGACACGGCTTTTCTCGACCGTATCCATGGCTACAACCCTGGCTGGGAAATCCCAAAATTCCGGCCTGAACACTTCACCGACGATTACGGATTTATTTCTGATTATCTGGCCGGATTCATGCGGGAACTGCGAAAAGAGCAGTATGGTGACGCTCTGGATACCTATTTCTGGCTGGGAAAGAATCTGAACCAGCGTGATACTATTGCGGTTCGCAAGATGGTCGGCGGATATATCAAGCTGCTGTATCCGGATGGCCGTTTTAACAAAGCCGAAGTAGAAGAAGTACTGCAAATGGCGCTGGAAATGCGCCGCCGCGTCAAAGAACAGCTCAAAAAGCTGGGCGGCATGGAATTCTACGATGTGAATTTTTCCTACATCAATAACGAAACCTTTGAGGAACACTATGTTTCCGTACCAGAACAGGGCGGTGGCAAACTCATTCCCGAAGGCCTCTGCAATCCCGGGCAGGTCTATACCGTTTCCCATGGGAGAAACAATATGATCGGTGTATTCCGCCTGGAAAGCCAGATGCTGCCGGGCAGCGGGAGATTTGAACGCACCGGCATTGGCAGCGACAGAGAGTGTAAAGAAGCCGTCAACACTGCCTATAACTACCTGAAAGCCAATGGCCGGCGTATCAGCGGCAGCATTTCGACGACTGCCAAAGATTACATCATCAACTACCAGGACCTGCAAGGCATCGGTATGACCCATCGCTTAGCGCTCCCGACGCTCATCGCTATTTGCTCCATCGCCTTGAACAAACCCGTCCAAAGCTCCCTCGTCGCTTTGGGCGAAATCAGCATCAGCGGTACACTGATGAAAGTCGAAGAACTGGCTAACACCCTGCAAGTATGTCTCGACTCGGGCGCAAAAAAAATCCTGCTTCCCATTACATCCGCCGCCGACCTGGGAACGGTACCACCTGAATTAATCGGGAGTTTTCAACTGATATTTTATAGTACTCCTGAAGATGCTGTCTTTAAAGCCTTGGGAGTAGAATGATGCTATGCTTCAGGTGGATTTAGCAGAATTTACATGACGTATATCGAAACTATACTATATAGTAGAAGCGTGCTGTCCATATGGCAATCTGGTATTACAGATACAAGACGGGTATATTAATGGCTGCAAAATATTGACGGTATATGATCTAGCCGGAGCTTCAGGTAATGGCGGTGCTAATTTCCGTATTTTGGAAAGTACGGGGGAACGTTTAATGCATTTTTCGTGGTATGTACGGCATGATAACATGGACCGTCTGAAAGTTAATGATTTGCAGATGCTGCACCGGGTTGCCAAAATTCCCCTATTTAGCACCTTATAATGCGATGATGGTTAAAGTGCAAAAACCAGGTAGTGCTTTTGTAGCGACTCTGGATACGTGGCAAAAAGTATATCATCGTCGGCCTAAACCGGGAGCCCGTCCTTTAGTTATCCTGCGTCGTTTTGGACCTATTTCTTTTGTCTATGAATTAGACGATACAGAAGGAAAGAAGATGCCGCAAGAAGTCATTTCTAAGTACATTCTTCATCCATTTCATTCCGATACACTCATTGATGAGGCAAAGCTTCAAACGCTTATTAGCTCCCTGCTTAAGGAGGGAATTCGTTATCGGGAAGAAAACTATGGCACATATTACGGCGGCCAGATACAATGGAACGCCACCAATGTTGCCAGACTCTCGCATACCACTAATGGTTTTACTAAAAAGACGCCTAAAACTCCGCCAAGAGAAATACGTTTAGCGCAAGAACGTCGAGCCGAATATATTCGACGAATGGAGGGGCTAAAATGAAAACGCTAAAACAATTCAAAGCAGAACAAATGAAAGACCCTGCTTTTGCCGCTGCATATACAGAACTGGAACCGGAAATGAATGTTATCCGTGCTATTGTCAATACGAGAATTGCCCAAAATCTTACTCAAAAAGAGTTAGCTGCAAAAACAGGAATTGCTCAAACCGAAATTAGCCGAATCGAAAATGGTACTCGCAATCCATCCTTAAAAATTCTGCAACGTTTGGCAGACGGTATGGATATGGTTTTAAAAGTGTCTTTTGAGCCTAAAAAGAAGATCCAAACACAATGAAATATAATAAAGGGTATCTATATAATTTACGAACGAGATAGATTGCTAGTTAATGTTCAGAAAAGGACGATGTCGTTCGAAAAGAGGTCAGGAGTTCGATCCTCCTTATCTCCACCATAAAGAATACGATAACCACGCGGTTTACGAGCCGCGTGGTTATTTTTTTGGAAAATAAGGTTATCCCTGTTTTTCTACAGCTATAGCACTAAAAAGAATCTTACCCCTTTAAGTAAGAGTCAAAGAAGTCTGTAATGATCTGGAGAACTTCTTCCTGGTTCCAGTAAATGCCGCCGTGAGCTGCGCCTTCAACCAGGTATCGTTTGGATGGGATGTTATGCCTTTGGAGTGCCTGAAAGAGCAGGTCGGTCTGGCTGGGAGAAACGATGGTATCGTTTGTGCCGTGCATGAGTAACATAGGGGCACTGGTCCGGGAAATGTAGGTAATGGGATTGGCTTTTTGGGCGCCTTCCGGATCGGCCAGGATGCCGCCGTCTTTCCCTCCGAATACGGCAGATCCGTTTACCCACAGTGCTTCTGTGGCACCAGCCGACTGGTGGGCTTCTTTCACGGCATCACTGTAATCGTCGCCAATGCGTGTCAGATCGGAAAGGCCATACAGGTCTACTGCCGCTTTTACATCGCTTCCTGCCTGGAGATTGTCCCCTTTGTCAAAGGTCGTCGTGCCACTGGTCGTAGCTGCCATGGCAGCAAGATAGCCACCGGCACTGCCCCCGATGATGCCGACCCGTTCCGGATCGATGCCGAATTGGTCAGCATGGGTTTTCAAATAGCGTATAGAAGATTTCACATCTTCCAGTGGTTCCGGGAAACGGGCCGTAGGCGCTACCCGGTACTGGATGGAGGCAACGACATAACCGGCTTCTGCCAGGTGCATCCGGAGCTGAATGCCGTTATCCTTATTGGCATTGATGAAACCGCCACCGGTAACATACACGATGGCTGGAAGCTTTTTCTCTGACTTCGGCTGGAGAATGTCCATTTTCATGGCCACATTGGGATACCCCCGCATCGGAACTTGTTCGTATACGACATCGGAAATCTGGTTGATGACAGGCGTCTTCAACGGGACAGAAATCTTCGTGCTTTCCACTTTTCCCGGCATGTTCTTTGTAGCAGAATCGACATTGACATCCATGGCCATAGTATTGCCTCCTATCCACACCAGCCCGGTCAGGGCAAGGGCTATTACTTGTTTTTTTGATTTCTGGCTGTGCTTGAAGATTTTCATCGGTATCTCCTTTATTTGTAGTATGTCTCATTCTAGCATGGAATAATGGTGGTAGCAATGAACTCGTATCTGCTATCATACGATCTTTGACACTTTTAAAAGAAAAAACGGTTCACGAAGCCTGATGTAATGAGCGTTGTGAGCCGTTTTTGTTTGGTTTCCATACGTGCTATATTCCGTGCAGCGTCTCACGGAATCAGAAACGTAATGTAGGGAATCCATATGATTATCATATGGATTCCCTACATTATATATATTTTACCTGTGCTATCTTCCGTGGTATACTGCTTCCGTTACGAAAGGAAGGGTATATATGGAATGGATTTTTTCGACTGATGTGCATGTGTTGTTCTGGCTGCACCGGCTGGCCGGTCCGCATATGAATAGTTTCATTACGTTGTTTACAACAGGCATCAATTGTCTGTGGCTCTGGCTGGGGCTGGCTGCTGCCGGTTTATGGAACCGCCGCAGCCGCTGGATGACGCTGACCATCATCGTGGCCGTTATCATGGCAATTTTTATTGGTGATGTCGCCCTCAAGCATGCGGTCATGCGGCTCCGTCCGTATATCGTCATTGACGGGGCTCCTGTGGTGGAGGCTCTCAAATATCCCGTCAGTTATTCCTTTCCCTCCGGCCATTCGTTCTTTTTCTTTGCCGGGGCGACGGTCCTGTACTGTTATCGCCACCGCCTGGGTATACTGGCCTATGGGCTGGCGGCGGTCGTAGCTTTTTCCCGGATGTATCTGTTCATGCATTTTCCCAGTGATGTCCTGGCGGGAGCTATCTTGGGGGTCGGTGTCGGGTATGGGGCGTACCGGATCTGCCAGTTTATACGGAAACGGGTTGCTGTCCGTCTGATACGTTAGCGAGGACTCCATTCCTGCCAGCCCGTTACGCCAGTAATGCCTAGTCCGGGAGCTTCGGGCAGGATGAGTTCGTTTTTGTCATAAGAGATGCCACCTGTGATGGGATCGTCTGCCATGAGGTCAGCGGCATCGAGGTCATTGATTACAATGGCAGGATTTCCAGCTGACAGGCTGGCGGCGGCCGTAATGCCGATTTTGCTTTCCAGCATGCAGCCCATCATACAGTCTATACCGGAGGCCTGGGCCATGGCGGCAATGCGGGAAGCCGGTCCGAGACCGCCGGCTTTCATGAGCTTGATATTGATGAGGTCACAGGCGCGGGTAGCGAGAAGATGAGATACGTCGTTGGGACTGAATGCCGATTCGTCGGCCATGATGGGCGTATCTACGTGGTCGGTGACGAATTTCAGCCCTTCTATGTCAGCGGCTGCCACCGGTTGTTCAATCAGTTCTATATCGAGGCCGGCATCTTCCATGCGGTGGATGGTGCGTACGGCCTCTTTTGGTTTCCAGCCCTGATTGGCATCGAGGCGGATGGTGATATCCGGCCCGGCAGCCTGGCGGATGGCACGGACACGCTGGATATCGAGGGCGGCGTCAACGCCGACTTTGAGCTTCAGGTTCGTATAACCGGCTTTGATAGCCTTTTGTGCATCCTGTACCATCTGGTCCGGTGAGCCCAGGCTGATGGTCAGATCCGAAGTGATGCGTGGGCGCAGGCCACCGAAAAATCGATAGAGCGATAGGTTGTATTTCTGCCCAAATAAGTCGTGGACGGCTATATCGAGGGCTGCTTTAGCCGATGTATTGTGCACCATGCTGTGCTGGATGCGCTGGAGGATGGCTTCTCTGTCATCGATATCCATGCCCAGAATCCGGGGGCCTATGGTATCGGTAATGGCAGATGCCACGGATGCATGGCTGTCTCCCGTAATGACCACTGTGGCCGGCGCGTTGCCCCAGCCCGTATGTCCATCATCGGTGATGACCTGGACGACCAGGTCTTCGGCTGTATCGACGCGGCGCAGTGCCGTGATAAAGGGCGTCTTCAGGGGAATACGTATGATTCCCACGCGTATATCTGTGATTTTCATAAGAGGATTCCTCCCTTTGGCTGGACAAAAATGTGACTAGTACTATTGTACTGACTTGACCTGCGATTGTCCAGAATCTGGAAGATCCCGGAATTCCACGGCGAAATGAGAAAGGCAGACATTTTTTGCCTTGAATTTACAAATTGCATATATTATACTAAAGAAGGTCTGAATATGAATCCTGGGGGAGCTCCCTGGATTTGTTATATCGTGATATTAATGGCCAACATGCGAGGGAGTCCGTGTGCCGGACTGAGAGGGCGCCAGAGCCGCCGACCGTTATTTGGGAATCGTAGTCCCTTTTTGTCGCATGGACTGGCCGCACGGAGAGGGATGCAGGGTCCCTCTCTTTTTTGTATGGGTATAATATGTTTTATATTTATCGTGAGGAGTCGATGATGATGAAAAAATGGCAAGTTCTGATATCTGCACTGCTTATGGGCTGTGTATTTCTGTCCGGTTGTGGCAGCAGTGATACGCAGAAGAGCGGATCGAAAGAGGTAGAAGAATTGAAAATCGCCGTATCTCCCTACCAGGATGCCGATACGATCCAGACGAAAACGGAACCGCTGGGGAAGATGCTCCAGGAAAAAATGAAAGAAAAAGGATACAATATCAAGAAAGTGACCATCAATGTAGGTACTTCTTATAATGCTGTCGGGGAAGCGCTGAGTTCGGGTAGTGCCGATATGGGCTTTATTTCCGGCGCTACGTACGTCATGTATGATAAGGACGTCGATGTACTGCTGACAGCACTGCGCCAGGGAATCGACAAGGATACGACGGATTTGTCTGTCTGGAATAATGGCACGCCGGAAGCCTTCAAAAAAGATCTGGTCAAATACTATCGTTCGGCCATCGTCGTCGGCCCCAGTGCCAAAGGGCAGGCTATCCTTGCCAAGGTCAAACGGGGTGAAAAGCCGACATGGGATGAATTGAACGACCTGACCTGGGGCGTCATGAGCCCGGCATCTGCTTCGGGGTATCTGTATCCGTCTCTCTGGCTGAAAGACAACTATGGAAAGAAAATTTCTGATCTGGCCCACGTCGTGCAGTCTGATTCGTATACGACTTCGACAGCCCGCCTGGCATCGGGACAGGTGGATGTCATTGTGGCCTATTCTCATATCCGCGCCCATATGGCTAAAAACTGGCAGGAAAAATTCGGCGGTACGTCGGATATCTGGTCCCAGACCGGCGTCATTGGCGTAACGGACAAGATTTACAATGATACAGTCAGTGTCAGCAAGACCAGTAAGGTCATGCAGGATGAAAACTTCCGCAAAGCTCTCGGCGAATCACTTATTGAAATCGGAAAGACCGATGAAGGCCTGAAGGTATTGCAGACACTGGGTCATAAAGGGTATGACTGGGCCCAGAGTTCGGATTATGATGGAGAACGGAAAGTTCAGCAGGAATTGAAATAATAAGGGGAAAAGGGGAAGAATCATGGCTATGCTGGAATTAAAACACGTCTGCCAGTCCTACAAGAAGGAAAAACCTGTCCTGTGTGATATATCCCTTGCTATTCCGGCCGGACAGTTCGTATCGGTTATCGGGCCCAGCGGTGCTGGCAAGACGACGCTGCTGCGCCTGTTTAATCATATGATATGTCCTGATTCGGGAGAAGTCTGGATTGACAGTACCCGGTTTGATACACTGAAGGGCCGGGGCAGACGGGCTATCCAGCAGCGGGTCGGCATGATTTTCCAGGATTTCTGTCTTGTCGATACGTGCACGTGCCTGCAAAATGTGCTTAATGGCAGTCTGGCCCGGGTTCCGCTGTGGCGGGCCCTGTCAGGCTGGTTTCCCCGGGCAGAAAAAGAAAAGGCTCTGCCGGCTCTGGAAGCCGTGGGAATGGAAGGGTATAGCCAGACGCCGGCCCATGCGTTGAGCGGTGGTCAGAAACAGCGCATAGCTATTGCCCGGACGCTGATGCAGGATGCCACGATTCTTCTTGCCGATGAACCGGTCGCCTCGCTGGATCCCCTGACAGCCCGGCAGGTTTTAGAGCTCCTGCGCAGTTTGCAGCAGAAACAGGGGCTCACCGTCGTCATGAACAGTCACAATGTAGAACAGGCCTGTACCTGGTCGGACCGGATTATCGGGCTCAAGAGCGGACGGATTTTCTTTGACGGGTCCCCGGCAGACTGGACAGAAGACCGGTTGCAGGCCCTGTACGGGAGGACGCAGTCATGAGATATTCCTTGCGTCGTACGGGCATGGTGCTGTTGTTTCTGGCACTGATTATCCTTTGCGGAGAAAGTACCAACGTGTCTTTGCCCCTCCTCCTGAGGCGGGGCGTGCGTTTCTTTGATATTGCCGGAGCCATGATACCGCCGGACACGTCTTATGCCCGGGTCGTGCTGGCTCCACTATGGGCGTCCGTGCAGATGTCTCTGGCCGGTACGGGTATCGGAGCCGTACTGGGGCTTGTGGGGGCCTCCTTTGCCAGTGCATATCTCAATCCTCATGCCTGGCTCCGGATTCCCTTCAAGGCCATCGTTCATCTTATCCGTACCATACCGGCTCTGATTCTGGCTCTTTTGTGTACCTTTCTCGTCGGTCTGGGAACACTGGCCGGGACGTTGGCCCTGAGCATCTATACGACAGTCGTCATGATCCGCATGGGTTATGAAGATATGGAAAATACAGACTTAAAAGCCGCCCAGGCTCTGGAGGCGGCGGGCTGCGGCCGGCTGCGGGCTTTTATCCGGACTATCCTTCCGGCTGTGCTGGCAGGATATCTGATTAATGTATTATATATGCTGGAAGCCAATGTGCGTCATGCGGCCATCTTGGGATACGTCGGGGCTGGCGGTATCGGGCTATTGCTGAATGAACGACTGGCCTGGCGTGAATACAGTGAAGTCGGCATGATTCTGTTGCTGCTGTACGGTGTCGTTGTGGTGACAGAAGGAGTCAGTGAATGGCTGCGTCAGGTCCTTTCCGGTAAAAGCCATTTACCCCGGGCAGGAAAGACGGTACTGGGACTGGTACTGGCCGTGCTATTTCTTTCCTCGTTCCAGACACTGTCTCTGCCGGATACCGGTGGAAAGGGAATGGCCGCCGCCGCTATTGTACAGGGCATCCTTGATCCCGACTGGTCTATGATATGTTCTCTGGCCCATGATGGTGTTCCCTGGCTGCTGTATGAGACATTCTGCATTGCTTTTCTGGGGACACTGGGTGGTACGGTCATTGCTGCCTGGTTTTCTTTCACGGCCAGCTTCCGTCTCTTTCCTGCACCAGCGGCACTGACCTTCCGGCTGATACTGCTATTGATCCGCGCTGTTCCCGTCTTTGTGTACGGTCTGATGTGGATCCGCGTCACCGGCCCGGGGCCCTTTGCCGGCGTGCTGACACTGACACTGTGCAGCGTCGGCCTTCTGGCCAAGCGGTTCCTCATCGCTATCGATGATATTCAGCTGGAACCGTATCGCGCATACCGGGCCATGGGGATTTCTATCGTGCGGTCCATCCGTTGGGCCGTCCTGCCCCAGCTGGGACCGCGTTACGGGGCTGCCATTTTGTACCGGTTCGATGTCAACCTGCGCGATGCGGCCATCCTGGGCCTGGTTGGTGCCGGCGGTATCGGTACGCCGTTGATACTGGCGATGATGCATTATGAATGGGCCGCAGCCGGAGCTCTGCTGTGGGGGATGGTAGGATTGGTGACCATCGTAGAAGTATTTTCGGAATGGCTGCGAAAAAAACAGCGGATTTAATCAATTGATTTGCAGGGAGCAATCCGGACAGATTTTCCTTATGGGAGCTGCCCGGATTTTTTCTGTAAAACAGTCAGCCGGGCTTAGTGCGGCAGGAGAGGATTCAGTTCCTTTTGTGCATAAGACTTGCTATTTGACCGGTAATGTGATATATATTTAATTGTATATCTATGACTAAATTCTTTATTTATAAGAGAGAAGGGGCTGTGATATGTACCACATAAGTATTCTTGCCACACATCAGGATGAAGATGATTTTGGCGAGCGGTTGGGCGATATTGCCGATGTAGCGTATTGCCCGGTCACAAACGAAGAAGAAATGGCAGAAAGACTGGAAAATTGTGATGTCCTTGTCTGCCGGGATGAACAAATAACGGAGTCATTGCTGGACCGATTAGATGAATTAAAATTGATTGTCGTCCTCCGCTTGCGGGTCGATCATGTAGACCTTCAGGCGGCAGCACGACACGGCGTGAAGGTACTGTGCGATCCGTTGTACTGTGTCGATGATATTGCCGATCATACGTGTGCCATGATGCTGGCTCTCCTGCGTCAGATTCCGGAGTATCAGAATGATATCCGCAGCAACAGCCGCTGGGAGTACGGTACCGTAGCCTGGCCGCTGCACCGCGTAGGCAGCAACCTGATCGGCCTGATTGGCTATGGTCGTACGGGAAAGGCCGTCGCGGCCCGGATGCAGGCTTTCGGATGCAAAATACAGGCCTATGACCCGTTTGTCGATGAAAAGGTCATGATGGAAGACCGGGTCCGTCCTGTCGATTTCGATAAACTGCTGCGGACCAGTGACGTCGTATCACTGCACATACCGCTCAACGAAACGACACGGTACATTTTCCGGGATGAACAGTTTGAAGAAATGAAAGAGGGCGCCATATTCGTTAATTGCAGCCGTGGCGGGCTGGTCGATGAAGCGGCCTTGTACCATGCTGTCGATGACGGTCATATCCGCAGTGCGGCTCTGGATGTCCTGTCTATGGAACATCCCAGCCCGATGATGCTCAAGATGATGACCCGGCCGGAATTTTTGCTGACACCGAGTGTAGCGTCTCATTCCGTTGAAGGACGGCAGGCGCTCTTCCATGATGCGGAACGGCAGATACGGCTTTTCTTGGCAGGTCATGAGGATGAATTGTCTTTTGTACCCTGCCCATAAATTTGCACCAAAAGTCAAAATCCTGTAAAATATAATACGTAACACAAGTATACGAGAAGGGGGCTTCTGAATTTTGCGTATTTGGAAACTACTAGGCATGGCTCTGATATGCCTGTCTCTGCTGGCGGGCTGCGGCTCTTCTGGTGAAGAATCCCAGAAAAAGGATGCACCGGCTGCCCAGACTGCCCAGGTAGAAATGGCTGTACCTAAAAACGGGGTTCCGGTCCTGATGTATCATATGATAGGTGTCGATCCCGATGATCCTCATAATCAGGCCTGCCTGACAGAAGAAAATTTCCGTAAGCAGATGAAGTTCCTCAAGGATAATGATTTTCATCCGATTACGATGGAACAGCTTTATGAATACATGGTCCATAACAAACCGGTTCCCGTCCGCCCCGTTGTCCTGACTTTTGATGACGGCTACCCCGATACGTATTCCATCGTCATGCCGGTCATGAAAGAATATGGGTTTGCCTGTACCGTATTCATTCCTACGTATGATGCGGATCAGGGGACGCGCCTGACATGGAAGCAGATTAAAGAAATGAAAGCGGCAGGCATGGAAATCGCATCTCATGGGTATCATCATGAACGGCTGAACCAGATGGGCGGTAATACCCTGGACACGGAAATGCAGAAGAGCCAGGCTGAGCTCAAAGAACAGCTGGGAATAACCAATGAATTTTTCTGCTATCCTTATGGCGGAAACAGTCCGGAAGCGGAAAAGGTCATGAAGAAATATGGCATCAAGCTGGCCTTTACCATGAATCCGGGATGGGCGAAATACGGTGATGATCCCTATGCGGTCAAACGTATCTGGATTGGCAATGAAGTGGACATAGATAATTTCAGACAGCGCATTACGACTGAAAAGTACGAACAACGGTAAGACAGCCGGTGTGCTTAGGACGAGGTAATTATGAAGCTGAAGGAAATAGGTAAATTTTTTGTAGTCCTGCTCTTGTTTTTTGCTATAACGTCTCCTGTAGTCGTTCTCTTCGGGCCTTTTGATAATATTAAGCGGACCGTTGTCGGGGCTATTCTGAAGAGCCGCCACCCCCAGTATATCACCTGGCTGTTTTCCCAGGATGAGATCGATAAGATATTGGGGGGTATCAGTACGGCACCAAAGCAGGAGCTGTTCAAATTCAAAGTCCGTACTGATTCTTCATTGAAGTTGCAGAATATCGAATCGAGCCGGTTTAAAGGCTTCCTGCTGGAAATCCCTGATCCCAAACGGGTCAAAGTCGGCACGGCTGAAAATATGGATGAAAAAGGTGATACGACCAGTGGCATTGCCCAGCGCAACAACGCCGTAGCGGCTATCAATGCCGGCGGATTTTATGATGCCAATGGCACTGGAACCGGCCGCAGCCCTTATGGCTTCATTCTCCACGATGGCAAGTTTATCCTCGGTGGTGATGCGGACAATAGTGAAGTCAATGAATTCATCGGCTTTACGAAAGACGGTAACCTCGTAGCCGGCAATTACAGTAAAGGCGAACTCATTTCCATGGATATCCAGGAAGGGATTTCCTTTGGTCCGGCACTGATCGTCAATGGGCAGAAAATGATTACTGCCGGTGATGGCGGATGGGGCGTCGGGCCGCGTACGGCTATTGGCCAGCGCAAAGACGGGACGGTCCTGTTCCTGGTCATCGACGGTCGTCAGCCATCGTATTCCATTGGTGCAACGTTGCGGGATTTGCAGAATATCATGTACGAACAGGGCGCTTATATTGCTGCCAATCTCGATGGCGGCTCCAGTTCTACGCTGTATCTTAATGGTAAAGTTGTCAACAAACCGGCAGATCTCCTCGGTGAACGGATGATTCCGACGGCATTTATTGTAAAGTAGGAGGGAACGAATGAAGCTGAAAAAAGTGCTTTTGGCCTTTGCTGCAGGCATAGCGATCCAGGCCGGCGTGTACTATTACCTGGATCAGTTCCTTTTTGCGCCGACGTCGGATTTTCAGATTGGTGGTACCAATCAGCAGGAGAAGATGGGCTATGGGGCTGAACCCAATGGACAGACGTATTATTCTTACGACAAGCGGTTCATGGCGACAGTCGTAGACGATACGGTCTCTATTTACGAAGCGGGCCAGAAGAGCGAACCGCAGCGTATCCGCCTTCATGGACGCAAGGTGTCTTTTTTTGAATGGCTTCCCGACCGTAATCTGGCCATTTTTGCGACTTATGGCAAAGATGAAAAGACCGGGCGCTATGGCGTCTATATTGCCCAGTATAACCCGATTTACCCGGACCGCGAACTCGATACGCCTATTGAGAATGCACCACGAGACAGTAAAATCGTCGATGTTGCGTACTCGACGGCAACCAATGTGGTGTATATGAAACTGGAAGTCGATAAGGATAAATATCGTATTTACCGGACCGATGCCAACTACGATACGCGGCGCATCAATGTCCAGGCAGAAAATATCGGCCGCATCGCTGTATTCTATGATCAGGATATTTTCTTCTACGATAATCTGCGTACTGGCGTCGTGTACATGTTTGATGGAGCGACCAGCAGCTGGCGTGAAATTTCGCCGAGTGGCAAATTCCGCCTCGTAGGCATTGACGGACAGGAAATCTTCATTGCCGAAATGAATGCTGACAATGAAGTCGTTGCCGCATACCGGGGACGGCTGCGGAAAGGCTTCACCAAGATTGCTACCTATAAGACACCGGAAGAATTTTCAAAGATTACATTGAACAGCATGCGTGAAGCGGCTGATAAGATGGATGAAAAGAAATAACTGCCCAGGCGCCATCTGGCGCCTTTTGGCATATAAGGAGTGAATTCATATGGCAAAACATAAAATCCCTAAGAACCGTTCTCTGGAGGACATGTTCAAGGGGGTAAAGGAAGAAGTGACCTTTGAAACGGCGGACTGGGATGATGAAGAAGCAGTAACCCGGCGTCCTGTCGTAAAGAAGAAGGCGTCCCAGCAGACAGCAGAGGATTTCCGGAAACAATTCTTTACGGATGACCTGCAGAAAAAGGTCGGAACTATTCTTCTCGATATCAAGATGGCCTATTATAAAGACGGCGTCGGTGATATTTCGCTGGAAGTTGTCAAAGATGGCCGCAACGTCGTCATCAAAACGGCGCCGAAGATGAGTAAAAGAAAATAAGGTGTATAATACAAGGGACTGGGTTGCATAAACAGTCCCTTTCATTGTATCACTTATAGCTCGGAGCTTAAAAAATAAAGAATACCTGCAATGAGCCAAGAACTTTATAATCATCGTACATAACTGATAAATACTTGTTAAGTGCATTTGTATTGTATAAAACCGGTATATTTGCTACAATGATTTTAACAGATTTTTCAAGAAATTTCCCGCCTCTTTAGTCGGGATTGAATCCTGGATTTTTTAATAAGGTGATGATACCATGTGCTCAGAAATAGAATTAAAAAAAATTATTAAGGCCGTGGTAGATGCATATTACCAAGCTTTTGGTGATGCCATTGATCAGATTCTACTATATGGATCTTATTCACGAAAGGATAATACGGAAGATTCAGACATTGATTTAGTGGCCATTGTACACGGTGAACGGCTGGATTTACAGGAAAAGTTAAAAAAAGTGTGGGATATTTCTGCTGATTTAGAGCTTGAATATGGAACAATTATTTCTCCTGCAGTTATCCCCTATGATGAATATATGAAATACCAAGATGATATTCCTTATTATCGTAATATAAAAAAAGAGGGAGTGAATGTTGTTGCATGAAAACCGGGTAGAGTTAATGAGATACAGGTTAAACATGGCGAAAGAAAAATTACATGCTGCTTCTATTTTGCTGGAATGCAGGAGTTATAAAGATTCTGTTAGCAGATCTTATTATGCAATGTTTACAGCAGTCAGAGCTGTTTTGGCTCTGGATGGTGTAGATTTTAAAAAACATGCTGGAGTTATTTCTTATTTCCAAAAGGAATATATTAAAACAGGAATTTTTGATAAAATGTATTCTAAATACCTTAGCCAGGCATTTCAGATTCGTAATAACACGGATTATGCTGATTTTTTTATAGTTTCACAATTAGAAGCAAAAGAGCAATATGATAAGGCACTTGATTTTTGCCATGCGGTTGAAATTTATTTAGTTAAACGAATTTCTCAATAGCTATTATTTTTGTTTGTAAAAGAAATAAAAAATAGAAAAAAGGCGGTCCCATGAAGCAATTTTGCTTCATGGGACCGCCTTTTGGTATGGAGCGGATGAAGGGGATCGAACCCTCGTACCAAGCTTGGGAAGCTCGTATTCTACCACTGAATTACACCCGCATGAACTTTTACTTGTTCATTTTACCAGTATTCATGCGGTTTGTAAAGGTTTTCGAAGAATTTTCTTGAAATACTGGTAAAATAAGGCCTCACGGCCTTTTATAATGGTTAACAATGGGCGGAAAAGCAGATAAAATCTAGCTTTTTCCGCCTTTTTTTATTGATTTTCTGAGTATTTGTTTTACTGTACATTTTCACTGATTTTTAGTGGTTTTTCTTCAAAAGGGGTGCAGGAGGGGTGCAGTTTGACCCTGAATACAAGCTCTACATTTATAGAATACAAGCTTTAAAGGGCCTATAAACCGCATGGTTAAGCGATTTTATGGAAAATAAAAAGGGGCAATGATTTATGAATGAAATGGTAATAAAAATACAATTTATAGTATCGTAGCATATCAAAGAGGCTCTCTAAGTGAGCCTCTTTTTTAGGAGGTGTAATTGTTGGCTACTGTAATCAATCGAGGAAATGGTCATTGGGAGCTTCGGGTCTATATAGGTCAAGATAAGGACGGCAACAAAATCCGTAAAAGTAAACGCATCGTAGCTAAATCCAAAAGAGCCGCTATGAAGGAACTAGATAAATTCAGACTACAACTTCAGGCAAAAGAATTACAAGCTGAAGAAGTAGCTGCTCCTGTCCATAAGGATATGGCAATTACCTTTGATAATTTTGTCGGTATCTGGGATAAGAGACATAATATCCATCTGGCCATGACGACAAGGGAATATAACCGGACACTGTTGCGAAACCGGATTCTGCCATTCTTCCATGACAAACCTATCGAAAATATCAACGTTGAAGATATCCGGGCTTTCATCTATGAACTTCACCAGAGTGAGATTCATCATAATTCTAGGCAAAAACAACGATTCTTGTTAGAGACTATGATTCACAAAAACTTTGCTCTTTTAAAACATATCCTGTCTAAAGCTGTTGAATGGGGATATATCAAGGAAAACCCTTGTGACAGATTAGAACACAGAGAAATACCAAAGCCTAATTATCATCACTATCCCATTATTCAGGAAGAACAGCTGAAGAAATTGCTGAAGGCAATAGATGATTTACCTGATAACTACAGTGAATTGAAACACAGGGCTATATTTTATTTAACTTTGATGACAGGGATGCGAAAAGGTGAAGTTAGCGCCTTGCGATGGTCGGATATAGACTGGGATGAGAAAAAAATCTGTATTCAGAGGTCTGTGAAATATGTATCATCTCGTTGTACTGAAGTCTCTAATCCAAAGACGGACAAGTCCATCCGGACAGTTTACATCAGTGACTTCCTCAGCCAATTATTAGAACAACTTAAAAGAAAACAAATCAAATATCTGGAATCGAAAGGATATATAAATGAGAACAATTATGTCTTCTTGGCGGTAAGGCGTCGTCATGATTACCGGGTTTGCCGGCTATGCTTCCATGTGGGCTGCCGTCTTTGCCGATTCCGGCGTCGCCGCCCTGTGTGTCCTCAATTCGGTCCGCATGCTCTATAAAAAATAACTGACCATCTCCCGATGACAGTTCCATAACAGAAAGCCCCGTCGAAGAAATTTCCTTCGACGGGGCTTTGTTGTAGATGCTACTTGATTTCTATTTCGTAAACTGCAGGGGGACTGTCGATACGACGACGTCTAAGTAAGGCAGGGTACGGAGTCTTAGCAGCCAGCCGCTCTGGTTGTGAAGCAGGCGGTGCCATAATTTTTTCGTTTCAAATTCCGGAATGAGGACGGTAATCGTATCTTTCGGAGCCGTCTCTTTCCGCAGCTCTTGGATAAAGGTGATGAGCGGGTCCGTCAACTGCCGATAAGGCGATTGAAGCATGATGAGCTCGATGGCGGGTTCCAGTTGGCGCCACAAGGTTTTGATTTTTTTACCCCGTTCATCGTCGCTGTAGACGTGGACGGCATAGATTTTATCTTTCGGACCGCTGATGATCTTGGCGTAGCGAATGGCCTTGGCTACGGCTTGAGTCGGGGACGCGATGGGGATGATGATGATATTGCGGCCTAAGTCGGTGGTCATGACTTTCGTATACTCTTCCGGTGTCAGCAACAGCTGTTCTCGGACGTCATCATAGTGATGATGGACTTTAAGGAACATATAGACCAAGGTCGGGATGAGCAGGACGATGATCCAGGCTCCGTAGATGAATTTGGTGATGAGGACGATGACGACGACGCAGGCCGTGACCAGGGCACCGAAGCCGTTGATGACGGAAAAGAGGCGCCAGTTTCGTTCCCGGCATTGTCTCCAGTAGACGACCATGGCCGATTGGGCAATGGTGAAGGAGAGGAATACGCCGATGGCATAGAGGGAAATGAGGTGCTCAATATTACCCTGGAAGAGGACAATCAAGATGCCGGCCATGAGCGTCAGGACTTGGATGCCGTTAGAATAGCTCAGGCGTTCACCGCGGTTGGCAAAGTAGCGGGGGGCGTAGCCGTCGACGGCCATGAAAGAAAGAAGCGGCGGCAGGCCGTTGTAGGCCGTATTGGCGGCGATGTAGAGGATGACCATCATCAAAATCTGGATGACGTAGTAAATCAAGGTCCGGCTGAAGATATCTTCGACAAGGAGGGACAATAGAGTGTAGCCTTGTGTCGGCAAGAGGTGAAGATAAATGATGAGGTAACCGAGGCCGCCGAGCATGATTGCCAGGATACAGGCCATGATAGCCGTCGTTTCGATGGCGTTTTTTTGCTGAGGCGCCTTGAACATGGTGACACCGTTGGCAATGGCTTCGATGCCGGTCATGGAACTACAGCCGTTAGCAAAGGCCCGCAGGACGATGAGCATCAAGGCGGTCTGATTCAATGGGGCTACCGTTTCGACAGCGACGGTATGAGCCGTGAGGGTGCCGTTCCAGATTTGATAGAAGCCGCCGATTAAGGTGATCCCCATGGTAGCCAAGAAGAAGTACGTCGGCCAGACGAAGACGGTTGAGGCCTCCCTGGTACCGCGCAGGTTGACGATCATCATCAGGATGAGAACGCCGAGGTCAAGGTAGACGTGATAAGGGTGGAGGACCGGAAAGGCACTGACCAGTGCCGCCGTCCCTGAAGAAATGGAAACGGCAACGGTCAGGATGTAATCGGCCAGAAGCGCCGCCCCTGCCGTAAGGGCCGGGTAGACACCGAGGTATTTCATGGCGATGCCATAGGAACCGCCGCCGCCCGGATTGACCCGGACGACCTGGGTATAGGACAGGGCAACGATGAATAATAAGGCAATGATAGCTAAGACGATAGGTCCGAAATAACGGTATGTCGCTAAGGTCGGTACCGAAGCCAGGACGATGGCAATCTGTTCCGGCCCGTACCCGACGGATGACAGGGCATCCGATGAGAAAATAGGCAGGGCCTTCCATTTTGGCATCTGTTCGCCCTCGAGTTTGGTATTCTCCAAAGGCTTGCCGAGAAGGTGGCGACTAATCGTTTTGAATAGCATGATAGCCTCCTTTTTTTATTGTAAGAAACTGCATTTTGCTAAATACAGCTCAGTATAATCCCTTTTCATACCCCTGTCAATAAAGGTTTTTCATGTGTTATTCCTGTTGACCATAAGATTTCAGAAACAATAGCAAAAAGACATCCCTCGCTGCTGCAAGTCAAAGGATGCCTTTTTGTCTAAGGAGGAAATCGTGCTATTTAGAGGCGACGAGGGCTGCGGCATGTTCGGGAGTTTGACACCTGCAAGCGAAAAAAAGTGCCACGAAGCCAGTAAAATGGCGTATTTTTTTGTCAAATTTTATAAATTAGTTAGTGCTATATCGTACTATATGTGGTATAATAGAGAGATGGAGGTGGTTTTATGTACGCGGCTATCACCGGTACTGGTAAAAATAAAAGCGTTTATATCATGCAATCCTTCCGTAAGGAAAACGGCAGGACTTCGTCCCGCGTTCATCGTAAACTGGGCCGTCTTGACGACCTGTTGGAAAAGTACGATGGCAATCAGGAAAAGCTCATGGCTTGGGCCAAATCGGAAGCTGCCAAAGATACCCGGTTATATAACGAACAGTCCGGAGAAATTTCTATTTCTCTTTCCCAATCCGCCTATATCCCCAAGGATGAAGAACGCTCCTTTAACGTAGGCTATCTGTTCTTACAGCACCTTTGTACCGAACTTCGGTTCGATGCCATCTGCCGTAAAATCAAGCGGCGTCATCAGTATAGCTATGACTTGTCTGCCATCCTCACGGATCTCATTTTTGCCCGTATCCTCTCTCCGGCCAGTAAGTTAAGCAGTTATACCTTCTGCCAGACCTTACTCGAACCGCCCCGCTATACCCTGCAGAACCTGTACCGTGCTCTTTCGGTTATTGCTGCAGAATCTGATTTTATTCAGGAAGAACTGTACCGCAATTCCAATTCCGTACAACCACGGAATCGTACCGTCCTCTATTATGATTGCACCAATTACTACTTCGAAATAGAGGAACCGGAAGGCAGCCGGCAATATGGGAAAAGCAAGGAACACCGTCCCAATCCGATCATCACCATGGGATTGTTCATGGACGCCGATGGTATCCCGCTGGCCTTCGATATGTATCCGGGTAACCAGAATGAGCAGACGACCTTGAAACCGCTCGAGACAAAGGTCATCCAGGATTTTGGCTGCACCCGGTTCATCTATTGTTCCGATGCCGGGTTGGGCAGCCGGGCTAACCGGCGGTTCAACAGCCTTAACGGGAGACAATATGTCATTGCCCACTCCTTGAAAAAGATGAAACAGGAAGACCGTGAAGTAGCCCTGAATCCTCAGTATTTCCGGGCTCCCGGTTCCCGGGAGTATGTCGATATCTCTATACTGGATGAAAGCAACAGTCAGGTATTCCAGACCATCTATTATAAAGAAATCCCGCTGGACGAACAGGAAACCCTGATTGTAACCTACTCACCTAAATACAAGGCATACCAGCGGGCCATACGGCAGAGTCAGATACAACGGGCCCAGAAGATTCTCGATTCTCCCGGCAAAAAAAGACGGGGAAAGAATCCTAACGATCCCGCCCGATTCATTGAGAAAACCGCCATCTGCGAGACAGGAGAAGTCGCGAAGACCTATGTATACAGTCTGGATGAAGAACGGATTGCCGAAGAAGCCCAATATGACGGATTCTATGCCGTCGTCACCAATATAGACGGGAATCCGGAAGACATTATGAAGATCAATCAGCGGCGCTGGGAAATCGAAGAAAACTTCCGGATCATGAAGTCGGAATTCGAAGCCCGCCCCGTCTACGTCCGCCGGGAAGACCGCATACGGGCCCATTTCTTAACCTGTTACATCAGCCTTCTGGTCTACCGGCTATTGGAAAAGAAGCTGGGAAACACCTATACCTGCTCACAATTACTCAAGACACTGAGCCGGATGAACGTAACGAAACTATCTACCATAAATGGCTATGTTCCCTCCTACAAACGGACACAGCTTACTGATGATCTGCATGAACTGACCGGATTCCGGACAGACTATGAATTCATGACTAAAGCAACGATGCGAGCCATCATAAAGAACTCAAAAACCATAAAACAGGAATGAGAAAAATATAGCACGTATGAAAACCAAACAAAAAATGCTCACAAAGCCCATTACAGCAGGCTTTGCGAGCATTTTTTTATTTTAAAAGTGTCAAAGATGGGAGTATATCATAGAAAAAAGGATTTACAAGCCTCAAACGATAACTTTTCTGCAAAAAAGCCAGATACTTACCAATACATCACATTGGCTTTTTTAGCCGTGTACTGCGTTTCCAGCATACGGACATGGGACAAAAAAGCCGGATCGTCAAAATATTTTGCCTCATGGGGACAATACCGGATGCATCGCTGGCATTTGATGCAAGTACCCGTAGGGACAGACGGATTTTCCAGTGATATGGCTCCCATGGGACAGTTTCTGGCACAGATTCCGCATTGAACACACCGGTCCTCCCGGGTCTTTGGCCGTGCTTTAAGGAATTTCGCCGGTTTTCCATCCATGCCTTTGGGGATATAGTAAGGGGCTGCCGCATCACCATCAACAGATATCACAGTCCGTCCATCCGTCCCGTTCCGGATTTTATCAGCGGTCCTGTCAGCCAGCTGCCGGATGTCTGCCAGATCCTGCTCATCGGGCCGTCCGGGAGCCAGCCGGTCTGAAAAGGCATGAGTCGCAACGAAGGCCCCGGCAGATATAGGACAAAAATCGTTCTTCTGCAGTACGTCACACAACTCCGCCAGAGAATTGTCGAAAGACCGGTTGCCAAAGGTCACGATCGCCACGGCCCGCGTTCCCTGCCCGCGGAGATTCTCTGTATAAGCCGGCAGTATTTTATTGGGCAGTTTTCCCGCATAAGTCGGGCCTGCTGCGATGACCAGATCCTGGGGGCCAAAGGTGTATACCTTTTTCCGGTCTTCCGGTAAATCGAAGGAAATCTCATGAACGGGAACCGCAAGCCGTTCCACCAGACGGGCGGCACAATACCGGGCCACGTTCCGCGTATGGCCGGTAGGGCTGAACGACACCATATAAATCTGCCTAATCTGCATTATCCTTCCTCCTTTATCGAAATTCCACAAGAGCTGCCGGCCAATGGCCAAACCCCTGGGCATTCATTCTTCTATTTTTTTCGTGCCATGAAGTGTCCGTATAGTTCCTCTATCAAGAGAATACCCATCAGATGTGAGATCTAAATCGGGCATTACCGTAGATACTCCGTCAATGCCCATGAGACTGACCATGATATCGTACAGCAGGTCATTGGTCCAATACGATTCCCGATGATTTCGCAGCGTTTCAACCATCTGCGGATATTCCTGAATAAATGTATCACTGAAAATCATGACAAAGGGAATATGACTCATGGAATAGGTGAATTTCGTCGCTTCGTGGAAATAACCCAGATTCACTTCTTCTCCATGGTCAGAAACATATATAAAACCCTTAAACCGTGGCTGCGTTTTAACCCGGTCATAGATTTTCTGTAACACATAATCCGTATAGCCTACAGAATTGTCATACTGATCTATACGTTCATTTTCTCCATGAAATATATCCCACTGCTGTGGATACCGGTCCCCATATGATCCATGACTTCCCATGAGATGGATGACAATCAGAGCATTGGAAGATTCCTCCAGATCCGGAATCTTATCGGCCAGGATATCATCAAAATAGTTCGTCCGGCAATCCTCCGTCCCGTTCCGCTCATTAAGCCACAGCTGATAATCAGCTGTACTTGCTATTTCGGCAACAGGTGTATCCCAGGCACCGTAATGTCTCTGATTGCTCAGCCAGAAGGTATCATATCCGGCCGCTTTTGCCACTTCCATGAGAGAACAGGCATCTTCCAGTGGAATGTCGTTGTACTGGTTTTTCTCGCTCAGGGCATAGGTCAGCACCGGTACAGTAAGACTGTGATTCGAATAAGCATGGGTAAACAATATAGTATCTGCCTTTCCGGCCTGTTGTGACAACCAGGGCGTGTCCGGCCGGTCATATCCATAAGCCTGCATGTGGTCCCGGTTTTCCGATTCACCGATGACCAACACAAAAATACCGCCCGACGAGGAAACCCTCAGATTCTGCAATGATTTCAGCCGCACCTGCCGCACGGCTTTTGCCTGTCCATATTTCTGATATTCCTGCAGCACATTTTCTGTTTCATCCATTATCCGTACAGGAAGATAACTGGATGACTGCTCCATGACATAAAGGCTCCCGGCCAGTGTAACCAGTGTCAGCAGGAGCTGTATCCAGAGCGGATACGGACCCGTCTTTCTGCCAGCACGATACAGTAGATACATCATGATGACGATTCCCGACAGCACCATTGCCCCCGTCAGGCACCAGAGAAATACATTCTGGTCTTTTAAATAAGACATGGCTTCACTGCCGTTCGTCTGAAACAGGGTAAGGACGATAGCAGATGACAGCACATGGCCACTTACCACATAATACCCCCAGAACAAAAACGGTACGAGCAGGAAACCAGCGCCCAACAGATATACCATACCCAGGCAGAAACGCCGCACGGGGGAAAACCGTACCTGCCAGGCCATGGTCTGCAAAGAGGAAAGGCAGAAAAATACAGCTGTTCCCATGACAAAAGCATGAGCTATCTCTTCATGGAGAACCCGCTGACCAGACAGTAGTGGAATAAAAGCTGCTGACAATACAATCCCATTATAGAATATCAACGTCCGTATCCATTTTTTATCGTACTGCCAAACTGTCAGATTTCCTGCCACAAGAAGAGCACAGATAGCAGCACTTTCATAAAACCGGTACGACGACAGATCTGGAACCAGCCACTGACAGACACTATAACACAACGAATACACGGCGGCACAGGCTGTTCCTTTTATGATATCATTACAGCCGCCGTACCTGTGAAGGCGAAAATTCATGAATCACATCTCTCCAGTCAGGCGAAGTCTATGAAAGAAATCGCATTTATATGTTACATTATATCATACTCCAGGAGCGCGATACAGACTGCCAATATGATGGTACGTATTCAGTTGCACCTATTCATCCCATAAATAAAGACCCGCAGCAGTACTATGACCGCTGCAGGTCTGGGGAGTCTTACTGTTATTAACTTACATGTCTATGTAGTATGTGTTGCGCAGGTACTGCCGTACTTCACCCTGTATGTAGAGAGAGCCGACTATGCAGAGTACCTGTCCATCCTGCACGGCAGCAAAGGCTTTGTCCAGTCCATGAGCGATGCTGTCCGCCCAGTCGGCCCTGCATGGCAGGATTTTTGCCATTTCTTCCGGATCCGATGTGCGCGGTGTCGGCGCCGGTGCACAGACGACGTAATCATCGTCATGGAACAGTTCCCGTACCATCCGGGTATAATCTTTATCGGCCAGGACAGAGAAGAGGAATACCCGTTTCCTGTCCCCGAATACATCACTGTAGGTCTTGCAGAACGTATCGATGCCGGCCGGATTGTGCGCCCCGTCGATGACGACGTCGGTCTTTCCTGCCCGGAGGACCTGGAACCGCCCGGGCCATTGTACGTGGTGAAGGCCTTGTTCAATCGCCGTACGGGTCAGTTTCTTTTCGTGACGGGCCAGGAGCAGCAGCGTCATAGCCGCAGCACCGCAATTCACGCGCTGGTGTTTTCCCAAAAGGGGCAGTGTCGTCGTAATGGCAAAACCATAGGGTTCCCGGACCGTCACCATCTGCCCCGCTGCCGGATCTTCCGGGCCGGCATTGCCAATGACATCGAAACTGTGCTTATAGGCATAGAGCCGGCTGTGCTTGTGATAGGCCGTACGGGCAATGACCGAAAGAGCCGGCTCTTCCGCCGTCGTAACGACAGGGACGCCTTCTTTGATAATGCCCGCTTTCTGCGTCGCAATCTCTTCTATCGTATTGCCACAGTATTTCATGTGGTCCATGGCCACATTGGTAATGACCGAGACTTCCGGTACGATGACATTGGTCGAATCGAGGAGACCTCCCAGCCCGACTTCGATGACGGCGTATTCGACACCGGCACGGGCAAAATGCCAGAAAGCGGCTGCCGTAATCATTTCAAATTCCGTCGGCCGTTCCAGCCCATCTGCCGCCATGGCTTCCACCTGGTCCCGGACGACGGCGACGGCTGCAGCAAAATCAGCACGGGAAATATCATCGCCGTTGACGTGTATCCGCTCGGTGTATTCTTCCAGATGAGGCGACGTATAGCGCCCGGTCTGGAAACCAGCTTCACAAAGAGCACTGGCTATCATAGCCGTCACCGATCCCTTGCCATTGGTTCCCGTAACGTGAATCGTCTTATATTTCTCCTGAGGATTATTCAGCCGTTTCAGGAGTTCCTGAATCCGGCCCAGGCCCAGTTGTACGCCAAACACGCTGGCATGCTGGATATAATCAATTGCTTCTTCGTAGGTCATGGGCGCCTCTTATAATTTAGCCAGATCTTCCATGCGTTTGCTGAGGGAGGCCATCTTATCCGTATAATCAGCCAGTTTGGCTTTTTCTTTTTCTACGACAGCTGCCGGTGCTTTGCCAAGGAATCCCGGATTAGACAGTTTCTTCGAAAGGCGGTCGATTTCCTTCTGGAGTTTATCCTGTTCTTTTTGTACGCGGGCCGTTTCTTTTTCTACATCGATGAGGTCTTTCAGCTGCAGATAGACTTCAATGCCCGGTACGACGGTGACGACGGCATTTTCCGGTTTGGCCGCATCAGGAGCCAGCAGGGTCACTTTATCGGCAAAGGCCAGGGTGTGGAAATAGGATTCATACTTGCGCAGTGTCTGTGCCATTCCTTCATCAGCCGGTACCATGATGACCGGAGCTTTTTTGCCCATCGGCACGTTGGATTCGGCACGCATATTGCGGATGCCCTTGATGGCTTCCATAATGACATTCATGACTGCTGCATCGGCAGTAAATTCCAGATTGGCCTTCGGCTGCGGCCACGGTGCCACCATAATGCTTTCACCTTCATGAGGCAGGTGCTGCCAGAGATGTTCTGTGACAAAGGGCATGAATGGATGAAGCATTTCCAGCGTGTGGGTCAGGACATAGACCAGTACATACTGTACGGTCTGTTTACTGCGCTGATCATCTGATTTGTACAGGCGCTGTTTTGCCAGTTCAATATACCAGTCGCAGTAGGAATTCCAGATGAAATCATACACTTCATCAGCGGCATCGCCAAGTTCGAATTTATCGAGGTTGGCCGTGACCTGGCTGACCGTATCATTGAAGGATGTGAGAATCCAGCGGTCGGCTAAGGTGAGGTCATCGGCGGACGGTTTGAAATCGGGATCATAGTCTTTCAGGTTCATGATGACGAACTTGGATGCATTCCAGATTTTATTGGCAAAATTGCGGTTCGCTTCGACCCGTTCCATGTAGAAACGCATGTCATTACCTGGTGTATTGCCCGTTACGAGAGTAAAGCGCAGCGCGTCAGCACCGTACTGTTCGCAGACACCCAGAGGATCGATACCATTGCCCAGGGATTTACTCATTTTGCGGCCCTGGCTGTCGCGGACGAGACCGTGGATGAAGACGTCGTGGAAGGGGATTTCTTTCATGAATTCGCAGGTCATGAACATCATGCGGGCAACCCAGAAGAAGATGATATCATAGCCTGTGACCATGACGCTCGTCGGGAAGAACTGCTGGATATCTTCCGTTTTTTCCGGCCAGCCCATAGTCGAGAACGGCCAGAGAGCCGAGCTGAACCATGTATCGAGGACATCGGGGTCGCGATGGATATGTTTGCTGTGGCAGTGCTGGCATTCGGTGATATCTTCACGGCTGACGGAAATTTTGCCGCAGTCGTCGCAGTACCAGGCCGGAATCTGATGGCCCCACCAGAGCTGGCGGCTGATGCACCAGTCATGGACATTTTCCATCCAGTGATTATATGTCTTGCTGAACCGTTCGGGGATAAACCGGGTTTTCCCTCCGTTGACGGCATCAATAGCTGCTTCGGTCAGCGGTCCCATCTTGACGAACCACTGTTTCGTCGAAAACGGTTCAACGATAGTCTTGCAGCGGGAGCAGTGGCCGACAGAGTGGGTCAGCGGTTCGATGTGGTCGAGGAGGCCCAGTTCTTCCAGGTCGGCAACGACGGCTTTGCGGCATTCTTCCCGTGTCATGCCATCGTATTTGGCTCCAGCCCTGGCATTCATCGTACCATCCAGATTCATGATCATGATTGATTCCAGATGATGGCGTTCGCCCATGGCAAAGTCATTGGGGTCGTGGGCCGGTGTAATTTTTACGGCACCGGTACCAAAACCGATATCGACATAGTCATCGGCAATGACTTCGACTTCACGATTTACGAGCGGTACGACGACTTTCTTGCCGACGTATTTTTTCATGCGGTCGTCTTCGGGATTGACGGCAACGGCCGTATCGCCCATGATGGTTTCCGGACGGGTCGTGGCAATCATGATGTAGTCATCTTCTCCGACGACGGGATATTTGACATACCAGAGGCTGCCCTGTACGTCCGAATGGTCTACTTCGATATCGGACAGTGCCGTATTGCAATGAGGGCACCAGTTGGTGATACGCTGTCCCTGATAGATGAGGCCTTTTTCATATAAGGTGCAGAATACTTCGCGGACGGCGCGGGCGCATACAGGGTCCATCGTGAAGCGCTTACGGCTCCAGTCACAGGAAGAACCGAGGCGGCGTACCTGCTTTTCAATGCGGCTGCCATACTTTTCTTTCCAGGCCCAGACCCGTTTCAGGAATTCTTCACGGCCGATATCATAGCGTGTTTTTCCTTCTTCTTTGGCCAGCTGCTGTTCTACTTTGACCTGGGTAGCGATGCCGGCATGGTCTGTGCCGGGAATCCAGGCAACATTGTATCCTTCCATGCGTTTGAAACGGACGAGGATGTCCTGCAGTGTATTATCCAGTGCGTGACCCATATGAAGCTGCCCCGTGACATTTGGTGGCGGCATGACGATGCTGAAGGGCTTTTTGCTCTTATCGGCATCCTGATGGAAATAGCCACTTTTTTCCCAAAAATCATACCAGGACATTTCGATGTCATTCGGTGAATACGCCCCTAATTCTTCCTTATTCCATTTCATTTGTCTGTTCCCTCCAAAGATAAAATAAAAAAAGCGCTCTTTCGTCCTCACTTAGGACGAAAGGCGCTTAGTTCTTCCGCGGTACCACCTAAATTGCCGCCTCACGCGGCCTCTTCATCAGACAGCTAACGCCTGTCAGACGGGCAGACTTTTCCTTCTGCCAGCTCACGGGTGACCTGCAGTACGCCCTGCCAATGCCATTTCACCGGTGCAGCATCTCTCTGGGACAGAACCAAAACCGCTTCTTCCGCTCATCGCTTTTATGTTGGTAATAATTGTAGCAACTTTACCCATGACTGTCAAGGGATTTGCTATGCCTTTCCCTCTTTGAACAAAGTCATCATTTCCATGGTCAGGCTGACTTTTTCCACATCATCCGGTACTTCATCCCGGCCGATCCAGCGGGCTGTCGCCAGTTCTTCATGATCCACCCGCAGCGTATCTGCCCCGTCGAGGTCACAGAAAAATCCAAACAGCAGTGTATCGGTAAAACACCAGGGCTGGCTTTTATAGAACCGCAGGTTTTTGACGCGTATGCCCACTTCTTCCATGACTTCCCGATGAACCGTCTCTTCAATGGTTTCTCCGATTTCGGCAAATCCCGCAATGAGCGCCATATTCGTATATTCCCTGCCGGCGTATGTCGATACGAGGAGTTTGTCATCGTTCCGGACAGCCACGATGACTGCCGGATTGATACGGGGATAATTCATGATGCCGCAGGATGGACAGTACAGCATCCGTTCTTTTTTGCTGTGCTGCAATGGCCGGCCGCAGCAGCCGCATAACTGATGATGGCGGTACCACCCGGCCAGTGACATACCGGTAACACAAGCAAATGCCAGGTGCCGCGGACCGGCATGGCGCATATATCGGATAGGCACATACGTGAAGCCTTCAGGAGCTGGCAGTGTGCGCCGGGCCAGGAAAAATGGTATATCGTCAATGGCAAAAAGCCAGATAAAATTATCGGCCTTCCATCCGGGAAAATCAGAGGCAGCCGGCAGTGTGAACTGATTTCCTTCCTGCCGCACGAGGACGCTCTTTTTATCATAGGATAAGATACATGCCTTTTCGTCTATAGGGACTGGCATAAATTCGTTGTGATACGTGTAGGGACTGATATCCTGAATCATATATTCTCCTTACAAAGGAAAGGAGGCTGTCTGTAGGCAGCCTCTCTCCGTTTTTTATACATACGTTCCCTTAGTCTGGGATTACTCAGAAATTTCTACATAGGTGGCACCCTGATTATCCGCTTTGAGGATATGTCCGAAGGAATGGATGTCATACCCGGCAAACGTAGAAATCATCGCTTCTTCTATTTCTTTTTCCCGTTCTGTCGCAAAGGCGATGAGGGTTGAACCAGAACCGCTGATAGTAGAACCCAGGGCACCGGCTGCGGTTGCCGCATCCAGTACGTCCTGACCGTGGGGAATCAGCCGTATCCGGTACGGAACATGAAGCTTATCCTGAAGACTGTACTTTAAGTACTCATACCGCTTCGTAAAGAAGGAAGACAAGAGGAAACTGACGCGGCTGACATTGAATACGGCACTCTTATAATCAATCGTATCAGGCAAAGCCTGTCTCGCTTCTTCCGTAGAAACTTCAATTTCCGGACTGACCGTAATGAAAGATAAGTCATTCCCTACAGGCACAGAATTGGTAATGGCCTTGTCATGGACGATGATAGACGATGTCAGACCGCCATACGTCGCAGGGGCTACGTTATCGGGATGCCCTTCCATCGAATTGGCTATAATCAGGATATCTTCTTTTGTCAGTTTCCGCCCCGTAAGAGCATCTCCTGCCATGATACCGCCAACGAGAGCTGCCGAGCTGCTGCCCAGGCCGCGTGCCGGCGGAATGCGGTTGATCAGTGTCAGATGACCTGCAGGAAGCGGCTGGCCATTGCGATTTGCCACGTATTCCATGGCTTCCGATACCAGATTTTCTCTGGGATCTGTCGGGATTTCATTCTGACCCATTCCTTTGATTTCTATGGTTATCGCTTCCGCTCCCGGCCGTTCTTCAAATAGTATTTCATTATATAGTGTCAGGGCAATGCCGACGGCATCGAACCCGGATCCCATATTGGCCGATGTGGCCGGAATTTTTACATGTACTTTCTTCGTCATAATCAGCACCTCTAAATTTCAATGACTCTGATCGCATTGGCAACACGGCGGACGCAGGAAAGGGACGTCACTTTTTTCAGGGAATCCCGTACCAGCCCATCGGCAGATGCATCGATGAGAATCACGATTTCAGCAATTTCCTTCGTTTCATCTTTCTGGATGAGAGAACGGATGCTGATGCGGTTTTCTGCAAATACGCCGGAAATACTGGACAAAACGCCCGGTGCGTTATCGACAATCATGCGCAGATAATAGGGAGCCCGGATAGAACGGGGATCCGTCATTTTCGTATCATGCCAGACATATTTCCGTTTCCCTGTCACAGTCAGATTAAAATGAAGGATGACATTCATGACATCGCTGACAACAGCACTCGCTGTCGGGAATGCGCCGGCGCCCTGCCCGTAAAACATGACATCCCCGACACAGTTGCCCCGCACATACACCGCATTATAGGCACCTCCGACATTTGCCAGGGGGTGGCTCCTGGGAATAAAGGCCGGGTGGACATTGAGAGAAATCCCATCGTCATTCTGCTGGGCAATGGCCAGCAGCTTCACGGCATATCCCATTTCTGTGGCATGGGCGATATCTTCATGAGTGATTTTCTCGATGCCTTCTACGGCGACGTCGCGGAACGTGACAGCCGAATGGAATCCCAGTGTTGCCAGAATAGCGATTTTACGGGCCGCATCATAGCCGCTGACATCATTGGTCGGATCCGCTTCGGCATACCCTTTGTCCTGGGCTTCTTTCAGGGCTTCTTCATAGGACAGGCCCCGTTCGGTCATGTTGGTCAGGATATAGTTTGTCGTTCCGTTCATGATACCGATGATGCGCTCGATGCGGTTGCTGTTGAGTGACGAATACATGGGACGGATGACCGGAATACCGCCGGCTACGCTGGCTTCGAACTGGAAATCGACATTATTTTCCTGACTGAGTTTCAAAAGCGGAATCCCATAATCAGCAATCAGGTCTTTATTGGCACTGACTACGCTCTTCCCCCGCTTGAAACACTGTTCGATGCATTCTTTTGCAAAATCAGCACTTCCCATGACTTCGACTACGATTTCAATTTCATCGTCATTGATGATATCGTTGAAATCCGTCGTGAGGGCAATCGTATCCGGCAGATCCATCCGTTCATATTTCGGTAAATCCCGGATGAGTATCCGTTTGATGCTGATATGCGTATCCAGCTGTTCTTCTATGAGCTGGCCGTTGCGGCTCAATAAATCGACAACCCCTTTGCCAACAGTGCCACAGCCCAACAATGCAATTGCAACGTGTTTCATACAGCCCCCTCCTTAGGCCTGCCCGATAATATCAACTTTGCTGACTCCTGGCAGTTTATCTAATTTCTTCATTAATTCATCGGCAGAAATATTCATATTCTTTGTTTCAATAGAAATACTGACATCTGCCATTCCCTGCAGGGGAATGCCCTGGTTGATGGTCAGGATGCTGCCATTGCTGGCCGCGACCGTATTGAGCACCTGGGACAGTTCACCGGGTTTATCGAAAATCATGAGCGATAAGGTGACGATTTTTCCCTGTGTGACATCATGGAACGGAAAAACATAGTCTTTATATTTATAATATGCACTGCGGCTCAAATCCATCATCTTTACCGCTTCATTGATGGTATGGCTCTGATGATGCTTGAGGATTTCTTTGACGCGGATTGTTTTTTTAATCGCTTCTGGCAGGATGTCTTCCCGGACCAGATAGAAGTTATGGCTCGTATCCTTTTTCATAGTTCATCCCTCCCTAAAAAGTAAGAAAACGTCGTCATCAAGCCTGGCAGAAGTTTTGTTTTCGGCCGCCAGTTCAGTGTCTGTACAGCTTTCCCATTGTCGAGGACGGACCGGTAGATATCACCGCTCTTTGCCTCTTCATAGGTTACTTCCGTCCGTATCTGGGCAAAATACATCAATATTTCTTTCAGGGCATTGATGGTCGTTTCGATTTTAGTACTGATATTGTAAATGCCGCTGGGGACGTCTGCGGCCATAGCAGCCATACTGGCAGATGCTGCATCCCTGACATAGATAAAATCCCGGGACTGATTTCCATCACCATAGATGGTCATAGGATTTCCTGCTGCCAGCGCCCGGGAAAACAGACTGACTACGCCATCTTCCGTGCCGCTTCCCTGACGTTCGCCATATACATTGGCATAACGCAGGACAGCATAGGGCAGACCGTACATACGGTGATACAAAGCAGCATAGGCTTCTGCTGCTGCCTTCGTCAGTCCATAAAAGGATTGCGGCTGTACCGGTGCTGTTTCGTCGGCCAGGCCTTTTTCCTGATTTCCATATACAGCAGCCGAAGAAGACAGAAGTATCTTTTTCACATCATGCCTGCGGCAGTGTTCCAGCACATTGATCAGGCCCAGAATACTGACATCGGCTTCTTCCCGGGGATGGAGCATGGAACAGGGGGCCTGTGTCTTGTCTGCTCCATGAAACACAACATCAAAAGCGGTTCCGGCAAACAGACGGTCCAGCGCTTCCGTGTCCCGGACATCGCCCTGACAGAACCGGGCTGCCTGATTGACATATTCTTTCCTGCCACTGCTAAGATCATCCAATACCGTTACATCATGACCGGCTTCTACTAAGGTATCAACGAGGTGTGAACCGATAAAACCGGCACCGCCTGTAACCAATATATTCAATACGTACCACTCCCCACTCCCGTAACTTACGGCAGATTACCATAATGGATGAGTTCAATATGGTGGCTTTCGATGAGCTGACGGATTCCCGGTGAAACGATGGCCGCTAATTCATCCTGCCAGTGATATCCCCAATGGAATATCTGGCTGAGAACGGATGTGTGACAGCCGGGATGCATCATCACTTCATGTATGCCAAAGGGCATCTGACCGATGATATAGCGCAGATTCGTTTCGTTCATATTTCCCCCGTCTGCCATGCCCCAAAAATAATCGGCCATGGAAAATCCAAGATGCCGTGCGTCACGACGGGCCTTCCTGGCAAAAAAAGTCAGGCCATCGCGGCCCAGAGCCCGGACCGGATTGGCGGTCCACATCTTGAAAAGATACGATTCGTCGGGAATGCGCAGCCGGTGGAGATGATATTTTTTCATCAGGGCCTGTACGATAACCCAGACTTGTGGCAGTACATGCAGATGCTGATGACTGTCTACATGGGTAATGGTAAGCCCCTGGGACATGATTTTCTCCATTTGCGCATCCAGCTCACGATACAGCTCCTGATACTGGATCCGGCCCGTATATACCCGTTTCATAAATTCCCCGTAACTATCAGGGAACAAGCCCCGTTCATCGACGAGACTGGGAACTTCCTGCGGTGATAAAACAGGCGGCAGGCCCCCGACCAGGCAGAGATGGATGCCAATTCCCAGGCCCGGTCTTTGTCTGGCAACGGCTACGGCTTCAGGAAACGCCGGCCCCGATGCCAGAAGGGATGTACTCCTCAGGATGCCAGTATCAAAGCCAATGGCTACAGCCTGGTTTACTTCCTGATGGATACCGAAATCATCTGCATTGATAATTAATCTATTCATAATCAGAATCGCCTTTTTTGAACTCATTCACTATTATACACGGACAATTGTTTATTTGCAAGAGACAAGTTGTTTTTCTCTGAGAGACGCTTCAGGAAACGCATTGTTCAAGTTGCTGTCTCTTCATATTTTTTCCCGCCATAGCGCTGCCAGGCGGCTTCCAGGACACGACGCTGCCATTCTTTCAGTGGAATACCGGTCTTTACGGCTGCAGCCCGGCAATCATCGTATTCTGCAGAAATATTGGTCACTGCATCACCGGACCAGCAGATTTTACAATGAAGCGTTTCACCTGATACAGTCACAGTCTGTATAGACCGTCTGCAGGCGATGCGGCTGACAGGAAAATAGCGGACGCCTACAGAAGTCGTTTCTTTAAAAATAATATCGGCTGCTTTTTCCAGAAGGTCTTCCCGGCATAAAACGCAAAGCATGGAGGCCATCCGGCATTTCTTCATGAGCATCGGCATGGCCCACACGTCATTGACTCCCAGATCCAGAAGGCACCGGAAAATATATTCCATATTCTGGGGATTCATATCGTCAATATTGGCTTCCATCTGCCAGAGTGTTTCCATCATCGTCACCTCATCCGGTTCAATATGTCCGCCAGGCGGCCGGCACCAAATCCATTGTCGATGTTAACGACAGAGACACCGGCTGCACAGCTGTTGAGCATAGCCAAAAGGGCAGACAGGCCATGGAAATTGGCACCGTACCCGATGCTGGTCGGCACGGCTATGACAGGCTGGCTCACCAGCCCGCCGACGACACTGGCCAGGGCGCCTTCCATGCCGGCGACGACAATGACCACATTGGCTTTCCGTATGTCATCGACCCGGTTCAGCAGACGGTGAATGCCGGCAACGCCCACGTCGTAAACGCGTATGACCTTATTTCCCATGATTTCAGCCGTAAGAGCCGCTTCTTCCGAAACGGGAATATCACTGGTGCCAGCTGTGACGACGGCAATCGTCCTGTCGCCATTGACGATGGTGGTATCCTTGCGCTGATAAACCATGCGTGCCAGATTATCGTACTGTACGTCCGGAAAATCAGGAAGCAGCCGGTCATAGACTTCTTTTGGGGCCCGCGTGCCAATGACATTGTCATACTGCTTCATCAAAAGGGATAAAATAGTGACAGACTGGTCTACGGTTTTTCCGGCACAATATACGACTTCGGGAAATCCGCACCGTTCCTGACGCTGCAGATCAATATTGGCAAAGCCAAGATCTGCCGTCTGTTCCGTATGGGGACTTCTGCCCTGTGCCAGAGCTGCCTGTGCTGCTTCCAGAGACAGTGTCCCTTTTTTATAATCTTCTAAAATACTGGTTATATCCATATTGGCATTACTCCTTAAATCCATTGATTTCCCACGCCTTATACAGGATAATTCCTGCAGAAAGTGAGAGATTGAGTGATTCCGTATCCGGTTTCATCGGTATCGTGATCAGGGCATCGCATTGTTCCTGCAGCGTACGGGACAGGCCATTTCCTTCGTTGCCAAACGCCAGAATGACTGGTTTTTCATACGGCGCATCTGTATAGCGCACCTTCCCCAGGGGCGCCGTACCCAGCAGGAAACGGCCACTCCGCCTCCGGAATGCCAGCAGATCATCCAGTGTGACGTGCTGTATGACAGGGACCTTGAATATGGCTCCCATGGCGCTGCGGATCGCCTTGTCATTATACACATCGACACTGCCTTCGCTCAAAAGGACAGCGGCGCCATTACTGGCCGCGGCAGTACGCAGAATGGTACCCAGATTGCCCGGGTCCTGAATATCTTCCAGATAGAGGACGGGCCGGTCAGATTCCAGCGTATCCAGTGCCTGGAGCGTATACGGAAACAGTGGCAGCATAGCCGCCATTCCCTGAGGATTCCCCGTATCTTTTATTTTATCGTACACACTGTCGGTTACACGAAAAAATGTCCAGCCTAAAGTTTCTCCTTCTGCCAGGAATGCGTCAAATCCTTCATGATGCATGCCTTTTTCCGTAACGAAGCAGATGCCATCCATAATGCCTACCCGGATAGCATCTGCCAGCAGCCGGTATCCTTCTGCCAAAAACCGGCTCTGTTCCTGACGACCCTTTTTCTTTTTAAGCGAATGGGCCATCCTGACCCACTGATTATCCCGTGATGTTATCTCTTTCATCGTTTTCTCCCTGCATCGTACCAAATACAAGCAGCCGGAGCCTTCCGGCCTTATTTATGCCTTAACGCAAAAAGAGACTGTCGTACAAAGTATTTCTCTTCGTGTGACGGTCTCTTGTAATCTGATTTACTGCATCACTGTTTGCTATTATCCTGCCGGTTGGACTGAAGCAGGCTTTCCCGGTTCTGACGGATACTGGTCAGCGTCTTTTCCAATGTCGATTCCACATATTTCAAGACGTCACCAGCATACGTAATAGAACTGCTCTTGAGTTCATCAGAGGATTTCGTAGCACTCATGACAATCTGATTGGCATGTTCCTGTGCCTGCCGTACCAATTCACTTTCTTCTGTCAGTTTGGCAATGTAATCTTTTGCCTGGGCAACCATACTGTCCGCATGGCGCTGGGCATCGGCAATGATTTTATCTTTTTCTGCCAGAACTTTTTTAGATTCGTCTAACTCAGCCGGCATGGATGCTTTCAAATCATCAATGATCTGAAGGAGTTCTTCTTCTTCAATCATCTTTTTGTTCGTAAAGGGCATCTTTGACGCATTCAGTACTAAACTTTCCAAATCTTCCAACAACTTATCAGAATTCATGTTGTCCACCCCTATACCTTGTATTTATCCTTAAATTTAGCTTTCAAGCGTTGTTCCACATAATCCGGCACCATGCCGTCCAGCTTGCCTCCAAAGCAGGCCAGTTCCCGGATTCCCGTAGAACTTACATACGAATATTTTGTATTGGCCATGATGAATACCGTTTCAATAGCCGGTTCAATCTGTTTCATGAGAAGAGCCCGCTGAAATTCGTATTCAAAGTCACTGAGTGCACGGAGACCGCGGATGATAATCGTAGCTCCGTGGGACATAGCATATTCGTTGAGCAGTCCTCCGGCACTGGCCACCTCAATATTCGGGATATGCTTCGTCGTTTCCCGTAGCATTTCTTCCCGTTCGGCCATCGTAAATACGGGCTGTTTCGTCGGATTGCTGAAGACGGCAACAATCAGCTTGTCAACCAGCTTGCTTCCTCGTTCAAATATATCGATATGTCCGTTCGTCACGGGATCAAAACTTCCCGGACAGATTCCGATACGCACAATTATTCCCCTTCCTGACGGCGGCAGATAAGACTGACGCGCGTTTCTTTTCCATAGGATTTTTCTCTGATAATGCTATACAACGGGTTCTCCGATATATCTTCATGGCGGCTGTGTTCCATAATGACCAGGCCGCCGGCAGCCAGCAGCTGATAGTGAAAGATAAAAGAAATTGTATCATTGACCAGATTTTTATCGTACGGCGGGTCGGCAAAGATATACTGGAACGTCCGCCCGCGCAGCCGGGCCAGTGCACGTTTCATATCCATGCGCAGTACCTCATATTTTCCGGAAAACCCGCACATATCGGCATTTTCCTGAATCAGGTGCTGTGTATAATGATCGATAAACACACAATAGGCAGCACCACGGCTGAGAGCTTCCAGTCCGAGAGCTCCCGTTCCGGCAAAAATATCCAGCACGGCCGCATCCTGCAGGCCATAGTTAGCCAGAATATTGAATAAACTTTCCCGCGTACTGTCCAGTGTAGGCCGGGTCAGCATCCCTTTCGGGGATTTCAACTGTCTGCCTCTGGCACTTCCGCCTATGATTCTCACATCATCACCTGCTCGTACATGTTAATTATACACGTTTTTCCTTACATATCAAATACAAATCCTGAAACCGGGACAGTTATTTTTTGTGTATCCGTTCTACTTTCAATTCATTGCCATGGAGGAGCCGTACGATATTGGCACGGTGCCTGATAATGACAAATGCCGCTGCCAGGACACCAAATACCACGATTTCAAACGGTTCATGGAAAAGGTACATCGTCACCGGCACCAGAATAGCCGCCACGATAGAACCGAGAGAAACGATGCGCGTGAAGGCCACGATAATGCACCAGACAGCAAAAACGATGAGCGTTTCCCAGGGAGCCAGATACAAAATGACCCCCAGGCCGGTGGCCACGCCTTTCCCGCCTTTGAATTTCATAAACAGGGAACAGGAATGACCCAGAATCGCCAGCAGTCCGCCGCCAATCATACATAATTCTATCTGATCCGGTGCGATGAGCATACCCGCCTGCTGGCCAAGCCAGACGCCCAGGATTCCTTTGGCGATATCCAGGATAAGGACGGCCAGTCCACCGGCTTTCCCCAGAACGCGATAGGCATTGGTCGCACCCGTATTATGGCTTCCTTCCGTACGGATATCAGTGTGATAAAATACATGTCCAATGACCAGACCGCTGGGGAAGGAACCGCCTGCATAGGCGAGGAAGAGACAGAGTATTCCTTCTATCACGCTTCTTCATCTCCCTTTTTGCCGCGCAGGATAAGCCGGATAGGTGTCCCTTCAAACCCGAATGTTTCCCGCAGTTTGTTTTCCAGGAAACGGGTATAGGAAAAATGGATAAGCTGTGGATCATTGACAAATAAGACGAATGTAGGCGGTTCAACCGAAGCCTGTGTCATATAATAAATCTTTAAGGGGCGTCCATTTTTAGCCGGTGCCGGATTGGTAAGCTGGGCATCTTCAATGAGCTCGTTGAGGACACTGGTCGAAACGCGCATATGCTGCTGTTCCGATACGTACTGTACCAGATCGGCCAGACGGTTGACACGCTGTTTCGTCAGAGCCGAAGCGTATAAAATCGGGGCATACTGCATAAAGGCCAGTTCCCGGCGGATGTCATCGGTGTATTTCAGGCTGGTCTTGCTGTCTTTGGTCACCAGATCCCACTTATTGACGACGATGATGCAGCCCTTGCCAGCTTCATGAATATAACCGGCTATTTTCTTATCCTGTTCAGTAACACCTTCTACGCCATCCAGCACGAGGACCGCAATGTCCGAGCGATCGACAGCCCGCAGTGCCCGTACCACACTATATCGTTCCACCGGCAAATCGATTTTGCCCTTGCGCCGCATCCCCGCCGTATCGATGAGGATGAATTCATTCCCGTTATATGTCCAGTGCGTATCAATGGAATCGCGGGTCGTTCCGGGAATATTACTGACGATGACCCGGTCCTGCCCCAGAAGCGCATTGGTCAGGGACGATTTTCCCACGTTTGGCCGGCCTACGAGTGCAACATGGATGGCGTCTTCGCTTTCTTCATCAACAGGCACTTTCTTGATATATTTCAGCACTTCATCGAGAAGGTCGCCGAGATTCATGAGGTTGACCGCTGAAATGCCGATAGGGTCGCCTAGTCCCAGATTATAAAATTCGTAAATATTGATTTCCTGTTCTACACTGTCGATTTTATTGACCGCCAGGATTACCGGTTTGCCACAGGAACGCAGAATATGTGCGATTTCTTCATCCTGGGGCTGGATACCTGTCTTGCCATCTACGACATAAATGATGACATCGGCTTCGCGGATAGCCAGTTCGGCCTGATAACGCATACTCGTAAAAAAGTGGTTATCCTGATCGACAAACTCGATGCCGCCCGTATCAATCATCGTAAATTCCTGCCCCAGCCATTCTGCATCAAAATAGATGCGGTCTCTCGTTACGCCGGGAATGTCTTCGACAATGGAAATCCGTTTCTTTACGACTGCATTGAACAGTGTCGATTTACCGACATTCGGCCGGCCTACAACGGCAACTAATGGTTTATACATGATTTTACTCCTTATTCTCCTGCCAATGGTATAAAAGCTGCTTCAATTCCGGCGCAAATTCACTGACGCCGACAGGCACACCGGCCCGGGCTTCAAATTCCGTAAGGGTCATATCATCGAGAAAGATATTTTCGCCTTTGCGTAATGCTGTGCCGGGAATAATAAGGCCATCCCAGTCGCCGGCCAACTGCTGCCAGGCATGAAGCATATCCTGGGCTGTGAGGAGGCCAGCCACATTGATTTGCCTGCCAAAATAAGTGTTTTCCACGGGGACAACGGTCACTTCCAGATTAGCAACCTGTACTTCCTGTACGAGCTGGCTGATAAAAGGTGCTGCCAGCGTACCGGTCAGGAGAGCCAGCCGCTTCGGCTGATCATAGGCCGTACGCAGCGGTCCGTCCCAGCTGTGCCATTGCTGTTCGAACAGGCGCAGCATCCCGATGCCGTCTTCAATCTGTTCGTAGTTGTCGTAATAGTCATTGTCCGGCAGCGGTACGCCGCCTTTCAGATAAAATTCATCGGCCAGATAAACGAAACTCCCCCTGCCCTCTTTGCGGCTGCGCTGTACAAAAGGCTGGGCGCGCCTGATGATATCCCGGGCCAGTTCTGGTGTCACCGGGTCCAGATGCATACAGCCGGAGCGGAATTTCGTCATTCCCAGTGGTACGACAGCTATCCCCAGCACATTGGGCCGGAGCGATTCCAGGTCACGCACGGTGCGGCTGAATTCTTCGCCATCATTATATCCCGGCACAAGGACAATCTGACAGTACATATCAATATCATGCTGTACCAGGATCCGGAGGTGGTCCATAATATCATCTGTCCGTTCCTGCCGCATCATCCGCCGCCGGAGTTCCCCGTTCGTCGTATGAACTGAAATATGGAGCGGAGACAGATGAAACCGTGTGATCCTGCGGATATCTTCTTCAGACAGATTCGATAAGGTGATAAAACTGCCTGTCAGGAAAGACATGCGATAATCGTCGTCCTTAACATATAAAGACGGACGCATTCCCTGGGGCATCTGTGCAATGAAGCAGAATATGCAATTGTTCCAGCACTGGCGTATATGGTCAAAAACGGCATTCTCCATAGTAATGCCCACGTCTTCGCCAAACCGCTTCTGAAAATAGCAGTCCCGCACACTGTCCCCGTTTTGTACGACCAGGTGTACCTTTTCGTCAGCCAGGGCAAAATTCAGATCAATCAGGTCTTCTACGGGCTGGCCATTGACCGAAACAATCGTGTCGCCGGCTTTCAATCCTTCTTTCTGCGCCCGGCTTCCTTCCTGTACACTGGCTATGACCGCATGTAATGTATCCGACATATATACATCCTTTCCTGAACTATTGTATAACACATTCCTGTCCAAAAAAAAGGATAACCGGTTCACGCCGGCTATCCTTTTTCCAGGAATACTTATTTATCTTCTACAGCGTCGCCAATTGTGGCCGATTCTTCCTGCTGATTTGCTGTTTCGAGATAATTGCGGACTTCCCGTTCTTCGTCATCTTTCTGCAAAGCGAGGACGCTGAGGGAAATCTTCTTCTTATCTGTATCAATACCAATGATCTTGACGTTCAGAATATCGCCAATGTTCAAGAGGTCTTTTACAGAAGCACCGCGTTTTTCTGTCAGTTCAGAAATGTGGAGAAGACCCTGCAATTCCGGATCGATAGCGAGGATAGCACCGAAAGGCAGCAGCTTCTTGACTTCGCCTTTAACGACATCGCCAACTTCGAATTTTTCGATGGCTGCAATCCAGGGGTTCTTCTGCAGTGCTTTTAGGGACAGGGAAATACGATCGCGTTCTTTATCGAATTTCTGTACGAGGACCTGCAGTTTATCGCCCTGCTTGAGTACGGCATCGACGGAGCTGATCCGTTTCCAGGAAATATCAGAAATATGGAGCAGGCCTTCTACGCCACCGAGATCGATGAATGCGCCATAGGGCATAATCTTGACGACGGTTCCTTCGAGGACAGCGCCTTCTTCAATATGTTTAAGGGCTTCTTCGCGTTTTGCTTCCCGTTCTGCTTCAAGAACAGCTTTACGGGACAGGACAAGGCGGTTTTTATGTTCGTCAATATCGATGACTTTTACCTGGAATGTCTGTCCTACGAGATAATCCAGAGATTTAACGAACCGGATATCGCCCTGGGACAGGGGAATGAACCCGCGCAGAGATTTGATGGATACGACAAGGCCGGCTTTATTGGTTTCTTTACCGGTACATTCAACGAGCTGATCGTTTTCAAATGCTTCGCGTACTTCTTTCCAGTCTTCAACCTTCTTCATCTTGACGAGGGAAACGACAATAGCACCTTCTTCTTTGATGTTGTTGGCAATTTCAACGGTCAGTTCATCACCGACTTTGACAAAATCACTAGCTTTTTCCGGTGCCGGTACAGCCATTTCCTTTTTCGGCAGGATCGCTTCTGCTTTCGTGCCGATGGAAACATAGGCAGCATCATCGTTCACAGAAATAACCGTGCCTTTTACTACGTCGCCTTTCTTTGGATTTTCTTCATAATCATACTTGTCCAACAATTCTTCACTCATTACTTCTGTGGCTTCTGCTTGCAAATTTTCCATAATATTAACAACCTCCTGTATTATCCAATCCGGCGTGGAAGCGCCGGCTGTAATGCCTATATTTTTCATACCTTTGAACCAGGCCGTATCCAATTCAGCTGCTGTTTCAATATGGTATGTCGGGCAACCCTGTTCTCTGCACACTTGTGCAAGGCGACCGGTATTGGCACTGTTTTTCCCGCCAATGACGATCATGGCATCCATCTTTCCTGCCAGGTCAATCGCTGCCTGCTGACGCTGCTGCGTCGCCGTACAAATAGTCATGTACACCGTGAGGTCTGCGATTTTATCTGCCAGTATGCGTTCGATGCGCTTAAATTGCTCCTGGGAAAAGGTCGTCTGTACGACCACCCCGGCCTGTTCCATAGGAGGCAGAGCCTGGGCCATTTCTTCCCTATCTAATATAATAGCACGATTTGCCCCCCATTGTGAAATACTAATTACTTCTGGATGGGCTTTTTCGCCAATAATTATAAGATTTTTTTCTTTTTCGATGATTTTTTTCGCATCCTGCTGTGCTTTTTTCACATGAGGGCACGTCGCATCGACAACGTTAAGCCCTTTTTCTTCTGCTTCCCGGTATACATCTGGTCCTACTCCGTGGGAACGGATGAGGATCGTATCCCCTCTCTGGAGAGAATCCAGCGAGTCTACCGGTGATACGCCCCGTTCAGCCAGTCTGGCTACTACCTGGGGGTTATGGATGATTGGCCCCAGCGTATGAGTACCACTAGCAGCAGAAGAAGCCATTTCCACAGCCCGGCGCACACCATAACAGAAGCCGCAGGCATCAGCTACATATACATTCATGACATATTTTCTCCTCCGTGCTGGTTGATCAGATCCAGAATCCGGCTGCGGATATCTTCTGAAAACTGATGGATGATGTCCCGTTCTTTTTCTTTATCCTGCCGGCTTAAAACGGGGGGCAGGACCGGCTCACCGAACACGACCCGTACGGGGCCCTGTTTGTGCGGAAGATGCCGGGAATTGATGACTGCTGTCGGAAGGACCGGGACCTGGGCCCGGATGGCGATAGCTGCCATTCCTTCATGGAATTTTCCCAGCTTCCCCTGATCGCGGCTCGTCCCTTCCGGGAATATTCCCAGTACGCAGCCTTGTTTCAGCACCCGCAGCGCTTCTACCAGCGCTTTGCGGTCCACGCGGCCACGGTGCACCGGAAAGGTACCGACATAGCGCAGGAACCAGCCCATAAGAGGGTTATGGAATAACTCCTCTTTTGCCATGAAGTGAATCAGGTGGTGGCGCATTGCCGTCCCTATCAGAGGCGGGTCAAAATAGCTGGCATGGTTGGAGGCAACAATGAATGCGCCTTTTTCCGGAATATGTTCCTCTCCCGCGACCTGCATGCCCAGCCAGGTATAGGTAACCAGATTAAAGAGAAACCGGATAATAGCGTAGAAAAAATTTCTCATGGCTCTGCTTCCTTACTGTTTTTCTTCAATCATCCGGCAGATACAGTCCGCCGTTTCTTCCAGCGTAAGATTGCTGTTATCCACCAGGACAGCGTCATCAGCCCGTTTCAGCGGACTGACAGCCCGATGGGAATCCATATCATCTCTGGCAGCAATGCTGGCTTCAATATCTTCCAGTGTTTCCGTACTGCCTTTTTCCTTTAATTCCAGGAACCGCCGTCTGGCCCGCGCCGCAACGGATGCCGTCAGATAAATTTTAAGATCTGCCCGGGGCAGGACTACCGTACCGATATCGCGGCCGTCCAGAATGACGCCTCCGCCTTTTGCCATGTCTCTCTGCAATTGTACCAGTTTTGTACGTACTACTGCAAGTGCTGCCACCTGGGAAACATGAGAAGAGATGAAAGGCGTGCGTATTTCTTCTGTTATTTCCTGTCCGTCTGCATAGACGCGGCATATATCTGCCCCGGGTTCCAGACGGATCTGGATGGAATCCGTCAGCTGGCGTACGGCCTGTTCATCCTCTATATCGACATGCCGTTCCAGCATGGCCCAGGTAAAGGCGCGATACATGGCCCCGGTATCGATATACAAATAGTGTAACCGATTTGCCACCATCTTCGCAACACTGCTTTTTCCTGCACCAGCCGGCCCGTCGATAGCAACCGTAATTTTTCTCATTCGTCTGCTTCCTCCTCTGCCGCAGCGCAGCCTGCCACATAGCCTGTCGAAAAAGCTGCCTGCAAATTATAGCCTCCCGTGAAGGCATCGATGTCTATCACTTCACCGGCAAAATAAAGGCTCCGGATTTTTTTTGATTCCATCGTCCCGGGATTGATTTCCCGCACGGATACGCCGCCGGCCGTTACAATGGCTTCTTCAATGGGACGCGTACCGGTCAGAGTCAGGGAAAAAGCCTGGAGTACCGTTACGAGATCCTGACGCTGGGTACGGGTAATCTGATTGATCAGCGTCTGTTCCGGGATTTCTGCCTGTCCGAGGACATAGGGAATCAGATGGCGTGGCAGCAGATCCTGCAGCCCATTGCCAGCCTGTTTGCGCAGATATTTTTGAAAATCCCGCTGTATCCGGGCGTCGAGCATTTCCGGTGTCAGCGCCGGTTTCAGGTTGATGCGCAGCTGCATGGGAAATTCCCATTTCGGTTTATGCGCTGCCTGACTGCTCAGCATGAGAATAACCGGTCCGGAAACGCCCGTATGAGTAAAGAGCATTTCCCCGAACTGGGAAGCCAGCTTTTTCCCATGCTTCCATAGAGAAACATCGACGTTCCGCAGCGATAGCCCGGCCAGGTCTTTCACCCACGTTTCTTCTGTCGCAAAAGGAATCAGAGAGGGTTTTAACGGAGTAACCGTATGGCCCAGCTTTCCGGCAAAGCGGAATCCGTCACCGCTGGAACCGGTAACGGGATAGGAAAGCCCTCCCGTCGTAATGATACAGGCATCTGCCGTATAGTTTCCCCGGTCTGTCCGGACTATGAATCCCGTATCAAGACGGCTCAGATCCAGCACTCCTTCACACAAATGAAGTTCCACATGCTGTTTCAGCAGCTGGTGATACAGGAGTTTGCGCACTTCAATGGCACTGTCCGACTGAGGAAAGACCCGGCCGCCCCGTTCTTCTTTCGTAGCCAGGCCCCATTGATGTACACACCGGAGGAGGTCTTCATTACTAAAAGCGCGGTAGGCGCTGAAGAGAAACTTTCCGTGCCCCGGCGTCCGGGCAATGAATTCTGTCATAGGCGCCGTATTGGTCAGATTGCAGCGGCCTTTGCCCGTAATACCCATCTTTTTCCCTACAATATCATTTTTTTCAAAAAGCTGTACGCTGGCTCCTCTGGAGGAAGCTGCCAGGGCAGCAAAGATGCCTGCAGCACCTGCACCGACGACTATAACCTGTTTCATCGTTACTAACACCTTATTTATATTTGTATAATTCCTTTATTTCTTCTGCCGTAAGAGGCCGGTAAGCCCCCCGCTTGACACCGCTCAAAGTCAGGAAGGCGTACTGTACACGCCGCAGATTATGCACTTTAAAGCCAAAATGTTCAAACATACGGCGTACCTGCCGGTTTCTGCCTTCGTGGATGGTAATTTCCACATTGGTGATACCGGTATGATTATCGTATCCATTATAGCAGACGATAGCCGGGGCTGTCATGCCATCTTCCAGTTCCACGCCGTCGGCCAGCTGCTGCAGTACCGTATCGGCAATATGGCCTTTGATTTTTACTTCGTAGGTCTTATCGACAAGCTTACTGGGATGCATGAGGATGTTGGCCAGTTCCCCGTCATTTGTCATGAGCAGCAGTCCTTCTGTATTCTGATCCAGACGGCCTACGGGATAAATCCGCTCCGTGATTTTCTTAAAATAATCCATGACCGTTTCACGGCCCTGGTCATCATGGGCAGTCGTAATGACGCCTTTGGGTTTATTGAACAGGTAATATAACTTTTTTTCTGCTTCCAGACGTTTTCCATCTACCAGTATGATGTCAGTTTCCGGATCTGCTTTCGTTCCCAGTTCCCGGATGATGACGCCATTGACCCGTACGCGGCCGTCGAGGATCATCTGTTCTGATGCCCGCCGCGAGGCGACGCCACAGTTACTCATTACCTTTTGTAAGCGTTCCTTCATGTTCTTCCTCCGTAGATATCTTCTCTTCTTGTTTTACTGTCTCTGCATCTGCTGCAGGTTCCTGCAGCAATTCTTCCGGAACCTGCCGGGCCAGATCGGACAGAGAATCCATGCCGATACATTCCAGGAAATATGCGCTGGTACCGTATATGATAGGACGGCCTGGCGTATCTTTCCGGCCCAGATCACGGATCAGCCCCTGCTGCAGCAGTGACGCTATCAGGCGTTCTGAAGAAACGCCCCGTATTTTTTCAATATCAGCCCGGGTCACAGGCTGCCGGAAGGCGATGATTGCCAGCACCTCCAGTGCCATAGGAGATAATTCGGCCGTCGTCTTATGGACCCACTGCAGTTCATCATGCAGCTCCGGCCGTGTAACCAGCTGATACCCTCCCGCTACCTGAATGAGAGTCAGTCCCCGTTTTTCATCGCGCAGAATAGCGGCGAGAGTATGTGCTGTCTGCTCTGCTTTCTCCTCGCTCCAGCCGGTATGGGTGCATAGTTCTGGCAGGCTGAGCGGCTGGCCGCTGAGAAACAGCAACGCTTCCAGTACCGCCGTCGGTTCATGATGCTCCGTGCGGGATATATCGCAGGGATGCTGCATTTCCATCCTCTCCTTCTGATAGTGTACAGCACCGGCCGATTTTCAGCAATTCCAGTACCGCCAGAAATACGACGACCAGTTCCGTTCTCGTACGGCAGCTTTGAAAAATCTGCCGCACCGGGACAGGCCGCAACGCCTGATGCAGGGCATATTCTACGCGCTGCATACATTCACTGACACTGTATATTTCCTGCTGTAGATGAATTTCTACAGTCTTCTTTTCAGGAAGCGCCTCGTAAACGGCCTGAAAAGCAGCATAGAGGGCTTTTTTATCAATACTGCCGGAAAATTGTTTTTCGAACGGCATCGGCGTCCGTTCCCTGCTTTCCATGAGCTGTCTCTTATCCCATAATTCCGCTACGACGGAAGCAATCTGCTTCATCCGTTTATATTCCACCAGCTGACGGATGAGCAGTTCCTGGGGATCTTCTTCCTCTTCCTCCAGTCTGGGCGGTTTAGGGAGCAGGAGCCGGGATTTTATCTGCAGCAGCGTAGCCGCCATGACAAAAAACTTGCTGGCATAATTGACATCGAAGGTATCGATCTGCCGGACATATTCATTGAACTGGTCTGTAATCGTAACGATAGGGATATTATAAATATCAACCTTGTTTTTTTCAATCAAATACAGCAGCAGGTCCAGTGGGCCTTCAAAATCCGATACTTTGTATCGATATTCTTCCATATATACCGCCAATTCCGTCATGAAAGAAGTACATAAAGCATAATTACAAAAAAGGCTTGGATTTACATCCAAACCTTTAAGTTGCCAGAGCCATCAGCCGAAACCCATCATGCTCAGTGCAATGTGTTGTTTAAATGGTGCCGGGGACCGGAATCGAACCGGTACGGATATTTCTATCCGACGGATTTTAAGTCCGTTGCGTCTGCCAGTTCCGCCACCTCGGCATGACGTAAAAGAAAATTAAAGAAAATTATGGAGGCGGCACCCAGAATCGAACTGGGGATGAAGGTTTTGCAGACCTCTGCCTTACCGCTTGGCTATGCCGCCATAATATGGAGCGGAAAACGAGGCTCGAACTCGCGACCCCCACCTTGGCAAGGTGGTGCTCTACCACTGAGCTACTTCCGCTTATGAGTGGTGCTCAGGGACGGAATTGAACCGCCGACACGGGGATTTTCAGTCCCCTGCTCTACCGACTGAGCTACCTGAGCAAATATGGCGACCTCGATCGGATTTGAACCGACGATCTTCGCCGTGACAGGGCGACATGTTAAACCGCTACACCACGAGGCCGTTTCATATATTCAAGGCTTAGTGCCTCGAACGAAAACAATTATACCATGTGCACTATGATTTGGCAAGTCTTTTTTCAAAAAACTTTTACATTAAACTTTTACATTACTCAGTTTCATCTAAAAAATACCCCTGCCAGTACTGGCAGGGGCTGTATTTCCTCTTATTTTGCATAATCAATCATCCGTGTTTCCCGGATGACTACCACTTTGATTTGTCCCGGATATTCCAGTTCTGCCTCGATTCGTTTCACAATGTTGTGGACGAGGAGGACACAATCGGCTTCATCCAGTTTTTCAGGCTTAACCATTACGCGGATTTCGCGGCCAGCCTGTATAGCAAAGCAATCTTCTACGCCATCGAAGGATTCTGCGATCTCTTCGAGTTTTGTAAGCCGCTTCAGATAATTTTCCAGTGTTTCCCGTCTTGCTCCCGGCCGTGCTGCCGAAACAGCATCCGCTGCCGAAACGAGGACGGCTTCTACGCTCTTCGGTTCTTCATCACCATGATGCGATGCAATACAATTGACCACCAGTTTGGATTCGCCATATTTCTTGGCGACTTCTGTCCCGATGGATACGTGAGTCCCTTCCATTTCATGGTCCAGCGCTTTGCCGATATCATGAATCAGGCCGGCCCGCTTGGCGAGGTTTTCATCTACACCCAGTTCAGCGGCCATGACACCTGCCAGCTGGGATACTTCGATAGAATGGCGCAGGACATTCTGGCCATAACTCGTACGGTACCGGAGACGGCCCAGTATCTTGACCAGTTCCGGATGCAGCCCATGCACACCCGTTTCATACGTCGCCTGTTCACCGGCTTCGCGTATTTTCTGGTTGACTTCCTTACGGGCTTTTTCTACCATTTCTTCTATCCGTGCCGGATGAATACGCCCATCAGCAATCAGTTTTTCCAGTGCAATCCGGGCTACTTCACGACGAATAGGATCAAAACAAGACAAGATGACAGCTTCCGGCGTATCGTCGATGATCAGATCTACACCGGTCAGTGTTTCAATGGCCCGGATATTACGGCCTTCACGCCCGATGATACGGCCTTTCATTTCATCATTGGGCAGTGCCACTACAGAAACAGTCGTTTCCGCCACGTGGTCAGCAGCGCAGCGCTGAATAGCCGTAGAAATGATTTCACGGGCTTTTCCTTCCGCTTCTTCTTTGGCTTCTTCTTCCAGGCTCTTGATGAGCATAGCCGTTTCGTGCTTCACTTCTGTCTTTACGTTGTTCAGCAGGAGTTCTTTGGCATCATCATAGGTAAGACCGGAAATACGTTCCAGTTCTTCCATCTGCTGGCTGTGCAGCAACTCGATTTTTTCCTGTGTCCTGGTAATTTCTTCTTCCTTGCGCTGCAGAGCTTCATCGCGTTTTTCCATGGAATCGGATTTCTTATCCAGATGTTCCTCTTTTTGCAACAGGCGCCGTTCCATGCGCTGCAGTTCGTTTCTGCGTTCCTTGTTTTCCCGTTCCGCATCACTGCGCAGCTTATGGATTTCTTCCTTCCCTTCGAGGACCAATTCCTTTTTCCGTGATTCTGCATTCTGCCGTGCCGTAGAAATAATGCGTTCCGCTTCTACTTCCGCCTTTCCGATTTTGCCTTCGGCAATCTTCATGCGGTAGAAGTAGCCCGTCCCGACACCGATGATTCCACAGGCTACGGCTGCAGCAATAATCGCTAACATATTCAGTTTTCACCCCCTTTTCACCATAAAAAGCCGAACATGCGTCCGGCTTTTTATATGTGTAATTATTTCATTTACATCATTTTCAAAAAACCTGCAATTATGCAAAATATATGACCAGTATAGAAAACCGGCTCCTATAATTGTAAATTTTTTTTATACTGATGTCAAGTTAAACTCATAGGCCGTATGAACAAATTATAAGCCATCCAACGGCATAATATCCATGTTTTACCAACCCCGGTCACTGAGGATTTCCCTGATGACAGAAGGTGAAAAACCGCGGTACTGGAGAAACCGGGCTATCTTGCGGGGATCGGTCCCGTCTTTGAAACGCCGGGATACCAGTTGTTCCGCCACAGCCGGTTCATCGACGCGGGGCGTATCTTCCGGCATCGGGAGCTGCCGCTTCTGCAGCCGGCTGACGATATAGCGGTGCCCATACTGCCCTTTACGGGCATAATAGGCATACACTGCCTCTGCCAGGCGCTGGTCATCGACAAAATGCTCCTGCCGCAGTGTCTCCAGGACTTCATCGATGACCTCATCACCGGTATGGCGGACTTTAAGCTTACGGCGCAGTTCTCCTTCGCTGAGAAAGCGGACATTCAGCAGACGCAGTGCCCTGGCATAAGCTTCATTATAATCCATTATCAAACTTCTCCGGAAGATTCTGTCAGTGTATCATCTGTTCCGGCTTCTTCTGCTTCATGGACTTCTTCGACGACAGCATCAAATTTTTCCGGTTCTGCCGCCAGCGTATCACGGATGATATGTTCCACTTCATCGGCAATTTCCGGATGTTCTTTCAGGAACAGTTTGACATTTTCCTTGCCCTGTCCCAGCCGTTCTCCCTTATAGGAATACCAGGTCCCGCTCTTTTCGATGATATCCATAGAAGATCCCAGATCGAGAATAGTCCCTTCCCGCGAAATCCCTGTTCCATACATGATATCGAATTCACAGTTACGGAATGGCGGTGCTACTTTATTTTTGACGACTTTTACCCGTGCCCGGTTGCCAATGACTTCACCGCCCTGCTTGATAGCTTCTCCCTTGCGGATTTCCATGCGGATTGAGGCATAAAACTTGAGAGCCCGGCCGCCTGTCGTCGTTTCCGGATTGCCGAACATGACGCCGACTTTTTCGCGGAGCTGGTTGATAAAAATGACGATGGCCTTGGATTTGGAAATGATGCCCGTCAGTTTACGCAGTGCCTGACTCATGAGGCGCGCCTGCAGACCTACGTGGGAATCGCCCATTTCCCCTTCGATTTCCGCTTTCGGTACCAGGGCTGCTACAGAGTCCACGACGATAATATCGACAGCGCCGCTGCGGACGAGTTCTTCCGTAATTTCCAGAGCCTGTTCCCCGTTATCCGGCTGGGAAACGAGCAGATTGGCCGTATCGACACCGAGATGGCGGGCATACACCGGATCGAGAGCATGTTCCGCATCGATAAAAGCGGCGATACCGCCACCTTTTTGTGCCGAGGCAATGGCGTGGAGAGCCAGTGTCGTTTTCCCCGACGATTCCGGTCCGTAGATTTCAATGACCCTGCCACGGGGATATCCTCCGACACCGACAGCCAGATCGACGGCAAGAGATCCCGATGAAATGACTTCCAGATTCATTTTATCGGCTATGTCACCAAGGCGCATAATAGCCCCTTTGCCAAAATCCTTTTCAATTTTACGCATAGCATTTTCCAGTGCTGTTTGTTTTGCTTCCATAATTTACTCCTGTTCTGTATGTTCCAAAAGATACTGAACGGCATAATAGACGGCCCGTGTTGCGGCACGGCGCTTCACTTCTTCCCGGTCACCGGGATACACGTTTTTATGGGTTACCGTTCCCCATGGGCCGGCAATCCCCGTATAGACCAGACCAACAGGTTTTTCTTCACTGCCGCCGGATGGTCCGGCTATCCCTGTCGTACTAATGGCCAGATCTGATCCATACAGGCGGCGGCTGCCATCGGCCATTTCGGCAGCCGTCTGGGGACTGACTTCTGTATAGGCAGCCAGCGTATCTGCCGATACGCCGAGAATGTGTTCTTTCATGGCATTGCAATAAGTGCCGGCCGATCCAAGGAAGTAGGCTGAACTGCCGGCCACATCCGTGATCAGGGACCCTACCAGCCCTCCCGTACAGGATTCTGCCGCGCTGACCGTAAGTTTCTTTTCCTTCAGGATCCGTCCCAGAAGGGCTGACATCGTTTCCTGATTATAGGTTACGGCTGTGCGGTGGAGCCGTTTCTGCAATTCCTGCCGTACTGGTTCCATCAGTGCCTGCGCCTCTTCTTCCGTCTGTGCCCTGGCAGTTACGCGGACCTCCACAAAACCGGGCCGTGCGTACATGGCCAGTGTCGGATTGGACTGCCCCTTAATAAGGTCCATCAGCCTGTCTTCAATAAAGGCTTCTCCCATATCATAGATTTTGATATACAGAGATTCAATATATCCCTGGGAACCAAACGTCCTGAGCAGGTACGGTTTCAGACGGTGTTCAAACATCCAGCGCATTTCCAGCGGCGGGCCTGGCAGATGGACCAGCAGCTTTTCTCCTTTTTTCAGTGCCGTACCCGGAGCTGTCCCGGCGCCATTGGAAAAAATGACGGCACCTTCGGGAATCATGGCCTGCCGCTTCTGATTTTCTGTCAGTTTCCGTTCCGGATGATGAGCCGTGACCCACTGTCCGATTGCTTCGGCAATCTCTTCATGATACACGAGGGGTACTCCCATGACTCTGGCACCGATGATTTTTGTCATGTCACCCTGTGTCGGGCCGAGGCCCCCTGTCGTTATCACGATGTCAGCCCGCTGCAGGGCCGTACGAAGTACGCCTTCCATGCGTTCCGGATTATCCCCTACTGTCGTATGATATATGACAGAATACCCGAGAGCATTCAATTCCCGCGAAAGATACCGGGAATTTTCATTGACGATTTCACCCAGAAGCAGTTCTGAGCCAGTCGTCACCACTTCGACAAACATAGTGTCACCTCATCATTCAGCCCGTTCTGCAACCAGATCATAGGCAAATCCCTGGGAAATCCGTACGGGGATCATATCCCCGGGCTGTACGCCTTCTGCATTTTCCAGATAAGTCAGTCCATCTACATCGGGGGCCTGGATTTCAATGCGCCCGACGGCCTGGCAGACCCCCTGTTCCTCTTCTACCCGTTCGACGAGCATCGTATGAAGGGAACCTTCCAGTTCCTGATTGCGATGTTCCGATACTTTGGCCTGAATGGCCATGAGCTGATGATATCGTTCTTCTTTGACTTCTTCCGGAACCTGATTGTTCATACGGGCTGCCGGTGTCCCGTCTTCCCGGCTGTAGGTAAAGACGCCTACATCATCAAATTCCGTTTCTTTGACAAAGTCACAGAGTTCACGGAATTCTTCTTCTGTTTCGCCGGGAAAGCCCACGATGAACGTAGACCGCAAGGTCAGCTTCCGGCCATGACTGCATAATTTCTTCATGAGATGCCGTACATCGTCTTCCGAATCGCGGCGGTTCATGCGTTCCAGGACAGACTGGGAAATATGCTGCAGCGGCAGATCGACATAGGGACAGATTTTATCCTCTTTGACAATCAGTTCCATCAGTTCATCCGTAAAATAATGAGGATAGAGATAAAACAGTCGGATCCAGCGGATACCGTCGATAGTTACCAGACGGCGCAGCAGATCCGGCAGCAGGGAATGGCCGGCCAGATCGACACCATAGCTGGTCGTATCCTGTGCAATGAGATTGATTTCTTTTACGCCTTCAGAAGCCAGCTGCTGTACTTCTGCCACGACGGAATCGACAGGGCGGCTGTATAACCGGCCCCGGACATGGGGGATAATGCAGAAGGAACAACCGTTATTGCAGCCTTCCCCGATTTTGACGTAGGCACTGTACGACGGCGTCGTACGCAGTCGGCTCGTATTTTGATTGTACAAATGGCTGACATTATCCATGAAACAGGCTTTTCTGCCTTTCTTTACGGTATCGATGGCATCCCAGATCCGGTCCCATGAACCCGTACCCAGCAGAGCATCGATTTCCGGCATTTCCTTCATCAGTTCTTCTTTATACTGCTGGCTCAGACATCCTGTCACGATCAGTATCCGGCACCGGCCTTCTGTTTTATACCGGGCCGCCTGAAGAATCGTATCGATGGATTCCTGTTTTGCTTTTTCAATAAACGTACAGGTATTGACGATGATGATATCCGCTTCTTCCAGATCATCGGTGATTTCCATATGACGGTCCCGCAGAATGCCCAGCATCACTTCTGTATCGATGAGATTTTTTGAACAGCCCAGACTGACAAACCCAATTTTTTCCATGTATCTTATGGTTCCTTTCCAAATCGAATAGTTTTAATCCACCAATCCTGTACATTTTTCCTGCCCTGATCCGTATACAGTTTGCGGACTGGGAAAAGCACAGGATACCGGTTGCGTCCATCTAATTCTTTCGGCAGCACGTCACTGGCTGTCGTCAGGAACAGCGTATTCTGATGCAGGAGCGTAAGAGCGCTCCGCGACAACAACCAGTCAGCAAAGACCGGGGCCAGTTCCCAATCGGTACACCATTTCGTCGTGCCCCGGCCGTAGAGCCAGTATGATGTCCCGTCCTGGGGATACAGCATGACAACCGGTGCTTTGTCCCGCAAAAACTGCCGGACCGTCATGGCACTGGCAACGCCCATATCGGCTTCACCGGCCGCGACGCGGCGCACGATGGGCGACATCGTCTTGGCATATGATGCAATATGGGGCTGCAGAGCCTTGAAGTACCGGCTGGCTTCGGCTGTCCCGGCAACCTCTACATAGGAACAGAGGAAGTCGCCTGCCATATCCGTCGCTGCCAGATCAGGAAAAGCCAGAACCATTTCCGGATCGGTCAGCAGATCATTCCATGTTTCCAGTTCATTGCCACGGCGTTCATAATACGCCCGGCTCACGACGAAAACCATGGGATCATACCAGGCGCCCGTCCAATATCCGTCAGCGTCTTTAAATGCATAGGGAACGCTTTCCGTAGCCAGTGACGCGTAGGGGACGAATACAGAGGCCTGTTGCAGATCTTTCAATACTGGTTCAGACGCAATGACCATATCCGGCCCGGCATCAGACGCCACATCGTCAGCCAGTGCCTGCAGTTCGTCATCTGTCCGCGTTTCAATCTGCACCCGCAGACCCGTATCTTTATAAAAGGTCCTGGCCAGGGCACTGTTTACATCGGCAGGCATGTCGGAATATACGACTAAGTGCCGTTCTGCCCGGTACGCTTCCTGCGCTTTTTCTTCCTGCTGCTTTTCCAGTAATATATTGCTGAATCCCAGCACAGCCAGTACAAACAGTACGATAGCCAGTGTCGGTAAATATTTTTTCATGAAATCACCTGAATCCATGACGCTGCCGTTTTTGCGGCGTTCTGCCCTTTTGGCCTGACTTTCCGGGCCGGCGTTTCCCTGTCATTCCCGGAGCCTTTTCCATCCGCGCTTTTCCCGGCCGGTGGGGAGGAATCAGACAATGGCTGCCGTAGCCGATCAGATCCCGCCTTCCCGCAACGCACAACGCCTTGTAGACAATATCATAATTAGCAGGATTTTTGTACTGCATAAGAGCACGCTGCATCTGTTTTTCTTCCGGGCGCCGGGCCACGTAGACTTTTTCACCGGTCAGCGGATTCATGCCCGTGTAATACATGGCCGTCGAGAGGCTCCCCGGAGTGGGGATGAAATCCTGTACCTGTTCGGGCTGCATATGCATATCCCGCAAAAACTCTGCCAGGGTGATGGCATCGGCAAGAGTACAGCCCGGGTGACTGGACATAAAGTACGGTACGAGATACTGTTTCTTTCCCAGTTTGCGATTGGCTTCGTCAAACCAGTTTTTAAAAGTCAGAAAGGCATGTACATCAGCCTTTCCCATCAGGTCCGTTACGTGTTTTACGACGTGTTCCGGTGCCACTTTCAGCTGGCCGCTGACGTGATACCGGCACAATTCTTCTACAAATTTTTTATTATGATCTGCCAGAAGATAATCATAGCGCAGTCCGGAACGGACAAATACTTTTTTGACGCCGGGTACACGGCGGATTTCCTGCAATAATTTCAGATAATCGTCATGGGACGTATCCAGATTGGGACAGGTTTCACTGCCGATGCAGTGACGGTCCCGGCACACGCCGGCTGTCAGCTGTTTCTGACAGGCCGGATGACGGAAATTCGCCGTCGGTCCGCCCACATCATGGATATACCCTTTAAACCCGGGAAGATGGGTCATATGCACGGCTTCCCGGATCAGGGATTCATGACTGCGGTTCTGGACGATCGGCCCCTGATGACTGGTAATAGCGCAAAAATGGCAGTGCCCGAAACAGCCCCTGTGGCTGGTCAGACTGAATTGCACTTCATGCAGGGCCGGTACGCCGCCGCAGGCATCGTAATCGGGATGCCACCGCCGTGTAAAAGGCAGTTCATAGACGGCATCCATTTCTTCCGTCGTAAGGGGCAGAGCCGGCGGAGTCTGGACGACATAACGGTTTTCCGATGGCTGTATGATCGTCCGGCCATAGAAAGGGTCCTGCTCCTCATACTGTATTTTAAAGGCTCTGGCAAATGCTTTTTTGTCTTCCTTCACTTCTTCATAGGACGGGCAAAGTACGGTTTTTTCCGATATAGGCGGCCGGCTGGTCACATAGCAGATGCCGCGGATGTGATACATTTCTGCTACGGTCTTCCCCTCTGCCAGGGCATCGGCAATTTCCACAACAGAATGTTCACCCATACCATAACTCAGGATATCTGCCTTGCTGTCCAGAAGTATGGAATGACGTACTTTGTCGGACCAGTAATCATAATGAGCAAAACGGCGCAGACTGGCCTCAATGCCCCCGATGATGATGGGGACATCCTTATAGGCCTCGCGCATCCGGTTGGCATATACGATGGTGGCCCGTTCCGGCCGTTTCCCCGCTATGCCTCCCGGCGAATAGTTATCGGTGCTGCGGAACTTTTTAGCCGCTGTTTTTTCATTGAGCATGGAATCGAGATTGCCTGCTGTAATCAAAACCCCCAGACGGGGCCGTCCCAGGGCTTTGAATGGTTCCGCGCTATGCCAGTCCGGCTGGGAGATAATCCCCACGCGGTAGCCGCGGCTCTCCAGCACCCTGCCGATTACAGCCGCCGCAAAGCCGGGATGATCTACATAGGCATCGCCATTGATATATACAAAATCCAATTGGTCCCAGCCGCGCCGTTCCATATCGGCCCGGCTGGTCACCAGAAATTCCTCGTTCATATGTTTCCTCTTTTATAAAAGTAACCAGATAATGAGCAGCAGAAACAAAATAATCCCCGACAAAATGGTAATACCCTGCCATTTGCTCTGCCGGTTCCGTTCTTTCTGCCGTTCTTCCCTTCCTGCCCGTTCCGGGTTCTCTGCCACAGGGCGCACTTCCGGTTTCGGTTTTCTCGCCACGACATCCTTTTTATAGGCTGTAACCAGTTCTGCGCCGTCCAGTCCCAGATACTCTGCATAGGTCCGGATGAACCCTTTGACGAAGACGGCACCGGGGATGACATCAAAATTTTCCTTTTCCAGGGCATCGAGATAGGCTTCCTTTATATTGACAGCATCGGACACTTCTTTCAGTGTACGTCCCTGCTGTTCCCTTTCCTGCTGTAACACTCTGCCGATAGAAGACAAAGAACCGCCCCCTTATACTGAGCATGCCTGCGCATACATAGTTAATTATATACTATTCCCGGAAAAAATGATATCACGTATCCTTATGGAAGAATTTTTCCTGTACTTCCGCCGGTGACATGATGATTTCCCGGGGCTTCTTATTTCCTTCATTGGGACCGACTATTCCCATGGCTTCCATAGTATCGATCATGCGGGCCGCCCGGGTAAATCCGACACGGAACCGGCGCTGCAGCATGGAAGAAGATGCCTGTCCCGTCTCAAGGACCATATCGATGGCCTGGGGCATCAGTTCATCTTCAAAAAATCCGGCCGTGTCCCCGCTGCTTTCACCGGAGGACTGCTGGATCGATTCATCGTACTTCGGTTCTGCCGTGTTCTGATTTTTTATGAACGTGACCAGCTGTTCGATTTCTGCATCCGAAATGAATGCTCCCTGCACCCGGATTGGTTTTGGGGCACCCGTCGGGAAGTAAAACATATCGCCGTTGCCAATCAGTTTTTCAGCGCCGCCCATATCCAGGATAGTACGGGAATCGGTCTGGCTGGAGACGCGGAACGCGATGCGGCTCGGAATATTGGCCTTGATGAGGCCGGTGATGACATCGACGGAAGGACGCTGGGTAGCCAGGACCAGATGCATGCCACAGGCCCGGGCTTTCTGCGCCAGACGGCAGATGGAATCTTCCACGTCACTGGAGGCCGCCATCATGAGGTCTGCCATTTCATCGATGATGATGACCACATACGGCATGGCTTCATCGGGATATTTTTCATTGAAACTCTTGATATCGCGGGCAAAGCCCTGGGAAAACCGCTTATAGCGGTCATCCATTTCCCGGACAGCCCAGCGCAGTGCATTGGCTGCTTTTTTGGGGTCCGTGACGACCGGTGTCATCAGATGGGGAATGCCATTGTATACAGACAGTTCGACGACCTTCGGGTCGATCAACACGAGTTTGACATCTTCCGGACGCTGCTTAAACAGGATACTGGCAATGAACGTGTTAATACAGACACTCTTGCCGGACCCGGTCGTACCGGCGACGAGGAGGTGGGGCATCTTGGTCAGATCGGCAATGACCGGATTCCCGGCAATATCTTTGCCCAGACTTACGGGTACGCCGCTAGCGGCATTCTTAAATTCATTTGTATCGAGGACATCGCGCAGGTTGACCCCTGTACGTGTTTTATTCGGTACTTCAATGCCCACGGCAGCCTTTCCGGGAATCGGTGCTTCAATAAAGACCTGTGTCGCCGCCAGATTTAAGGCGATATCATCGGCCAGACCGACAATCCGGCTCACGCGTACCCCCGCTGCCGGTTCCAGTTCATAACGGGTGACCGAGGGGCCCTGACTGGCATTCGTCACTTTAGCTTCAATATTGAAACTTTTCAGCGTTTCCTGCAGAATGACGGCATTCTGGCGGGCTTCTTCACTCAGCCCTTCAGCCAGGGGCTTCCCCGGTCTGAGCAGGCTTATCGACGGAAGGCGATACGTATTTTCTCCTTTGGCTGCAGGAACTGCCGAATGGCCCCGGGGTGCCACATCGACGGCAGTAGACTGGGCATCGATTTCAACCGGCTTCAGGTCGGCCAGTTCTTCCTGCAGGACATCCCGGACAGGCTGGCATACTTTTTGCCGTTCATCCTGCTGTACTGATGTATCTTCCGGTTCTGCATCACTATCATCAGCCGGTGTCCCTTCCGGCGGGAGTACGGCCGGTGCCGCCGAAACAGGAGATATATTGAGCTCCTGCGGCAGCCCCGGTATGAATTCTTCCTCTTCCGTCAGCGTCGCTCTTTCTTCAGGCGTAAAATCGACACGCTGGCCATGGGGCAGGCTGTCTCCGTCACGCTGGTCTTCTGCCCGCAGCGGTTCTGTCTCTGCCGCACCTTCCCTGTCGGCAGCCACCGTATCTGAAGCTTCTGCCGATTCTGTCTTTTCTTCCTGTTCCTCTTTTTCAAGGTCAAAGATATGATGATGTTCGTGCCACTGCTGCATGGAACGGGATGCTTCCTGCAGGCCCTCTACGGCCTTATCGGATACGCGGGATACTTCTTCCGACGCCTTATCCGAAACCAGTGCCACGGGCCGGGAAATAGACCATTTTTTCCATACGAGCAGCGTTACGATTCCTAAGGCCACAACGACCAGAACGGCGCCAAACTCGCCGAGAAAGGAGCGCAGCAGGGAGGCCACGACAGCGCCGGCGGCACCGCCTCCGACACGCAACATAGCCGGCATGAACTCTGCACCCTGGGGTATAAACAAAAGATGAATAAGACCCAGAAACAGCACAAAGAGCACGCCGCCTGCCAGCCAGTTCTTCGTGAGGGGCCAAGCCTTGCGCAAAATAATATATTTTAGGCCCAGGACGACCATAGAGAGAGTAAAAACGATCCGGCCCATGCCGAATATATAGGACAGGATACCATCAATACTGTGGCCGGCACTGCCTGTATCAATCCCGATAATACCCACCGTCGTGAAAATACCGCAGCACAAAAGGACAATGCCGAAAATCTCATATTTCAGCAGCGATGGTTCTGTATTTTTTTTCTTCGTTGTACGGCGCACGCCCTTTCCCGAAGCCTTGCGGGGCCGGGATTTCGTCGTACGTTTTGTTTTCCCTTGTGCCAACCCTTTCACCTTCCAAACCACATATACATTCTGATTTATTTTCCATTACCGCAGCGTTTGTGCCATTCTTCCGCCATGGCGTTCTCTTTTCCATGATCCGTTGCTTCATAGTACTGCCGGTCTCTGAGCGGATCTGGCAGATACTGCTGCTGTACCCAGCCGCCGGGATAATCGTGGGGATACTTATATCCCTTCCCATGTCCCAGAGCGGAAGCGCCCTGATAATGGGCATCGCGGAGCCAGGCCGGGATATCTCCACAGCCGCCATGACGGACATCCTGCAGGGCATGATCGATAGCCATGCAGGCACTATTGCTCTTGGGTGCGCAGGACACGTAAATGACAGCTTCCGATAAAATAATCCGCCCTTCCGGCCAGCCGACAAGCTGTACAGCCTGTGCCGCCGCGTTGGCCACTACCAGTGCCTGAGGATCTGCCAGTCCCACATCTTCTGCTGCACAGATGACCAGCCGCCGGGCAATGAAAGAGGGCTGCTCCCCTGCTTCTATCATACGGGCCAGATAATGAAGGGCCGCATCGGGATCAGAACCGCGCATGCTCTTGATAAAGGCGGAGACTGTATCATAGTGGGCATCTCCCTGTTTATCATACGTGTACAGTGTATGGCCCATTACTTTTTCTACCGTTTCTTTTGTCAGTCTGCCACCTTCCGGTACGAGCATGCAGGCCTGTTCCAGCAGGTTCAGTCCGGCACGGGCATCACAATCCGCCCCGTCGGCCAGGAGCTGTAATAGTTCTGTATCAGCCTGTATGTGCAGGCGTCCCAGCCCTTTTTCCGTGTCTGTCAGGGCCCGCTGCAGCACCTTTGCAATATCCTCCCGTCCCAGGGGCGAAAATGTAAGGACACGCAGACGTGACAAAAGCGGCCGGTTCACTTCAAAATACGGGTTTTCTGTCGTAGCCCCGATAAGAATGACCGTGCCGTCTTCTACATATGGTAAAAGTACGTCCTGCTGGCTTTTATTGAAGCGGTGTATTTCGTCAATAAAAAGGATGGTCCGCTTCTGATACATCTGTATGGCATCCCTGGCTTCCTGTATGACCTTGCGCAGTTCCGCTGTTCCGGCCGTCACGGCATTGACTTTGACAAACCGGCTGTGCGTCGCATGGGCTATCACGTGGGCCAGCGTCGTCTTTCCAACGCCGGAAGGTCCATAAAAGAGAAGACTGGGCAGCGTATCCTTTTCGATCATGACCCGGAGAAAACTGCCCGGGCCGATCAGGACATCCTGCCCGCAGATTTCATCCAGCGTTTCCGGCCGCATGCGTACGGCAAGAGGGGCCAGAAGAGGCTGCTGTTCTTCTGCTGCCAACGAAAATAAATCGTCTCCGTTCATTTGTTCTCACCTGCTGTAAATAGAAAGCCGCCAAGATAACTTAGCGGCACTAAATCTTCGCAATGAATTATACAGAAAAAGAAGCCCCACCATGCCGTTTATAAACCAAGTTTTGAGCCTGCCTGAGCAGGTGGGTGTCCTCCTATGGAGTTCGACAGTCCAGTGAAGGCATTGCCTGGCAGCCATAGAGCCCGGACTCCCAATGTAAAAGATGTTGGTTCAAAACACGAGATCATTTTACGAACACAGTAGGGTTTTCTCTTGCATTTAGTATAATCAAATACATAGAAAAAATCAAGACTTGACATATAATTTACTGTATATTCCTCTGAAACAGGGATATTTTGCAGATTGACAATTGAATATCCGCCTGTTTCTCCGTATAATAATACTTGATTTTTCTTCTATAGAAAGGATTCTGTCATGAGAAAAAAATATTTCTTTTTTGATATCGACCGTACGCTGGGACTCGATATTTCCCAAATCATCCCGGCAGATACGGTATACTCGGGAGTTTGACACTTGCAATAAAAGAAAAACGCTGCGAAGCCAGTAAAATGGCTTATTTTTTTGTCAATTTTTCCATCTTTTTCTTGAGTAATGTTTGAGTAATGTGTTATAATATGGATAGGAGGTGGATGCTGTGCGTCTTAAAATCTCTAAATCCAAACATGCCCAGTCGTTATATGTTATCCGCTCTACCTATGTCAATGGCAAACATTCTTCCAAAGTGGTCGAAAAACTCGGAACCTATGACGAATTAAAGAAATTACACCCGGATCCCATTGCCTGGGCAAAAGAATATATCCAATCATTGAATGAACAGGAAAAAGCAGCAAGCCGCGATGTTATTCTTCGATTCAAACAATCCAAATCATTACCCAAAGATCGTCGCCGTCTGATGTGCGGGGGATATCTCTTTTTACAACAACTGTATCATCAGCTCCGGTTTCCTCAGCTATGTGAATCCATTGCCAGACGACATAAATTTCAGTTTAATCTGGACGCCATTCTTTCCCGCCTTATCTATTCCCGTGTTCTCTATCCGTCTTCCAAAGTCAGTACATTCCAGTTTTCCCAGATGCTCCTCGAACCACCGGACTTCCAGCTCCACCAAATCTATCGGGCCCTGGGGATTCTGGCACAGGAATCCGACTTTATACAGGCCCAGTTATATCGGACTGGCACGGAGTTGGGAAACCACAATAACCGTATCTTGTATTATGATTGTACAAATTTCTTTTTTGAGATTGAACAGGAAGACGGATTTCGCCAATATGGCCCTTCTAAAGAGCATCGTCCCAATCCGATTGTAGAGATGGGATTGTTTCTGGATGGGGATGGGATTCCACTGGCGTTCTGTATCCATAGCGGGAATACCAATGAACAGGTTACACTGCAGCCGCTGGAAGAAAAAATCCTGCGTGATTTTTCTCCCTCCCAGTTCGTTGTTTGTACCGACAGTGGATTGTCGTCTCTATCTAACCGTCAGTTCAACACGAAAGGTGGAAGGGCGTTCCTGACGACACAATCCCTGAAAAAATTAAAGGGACATCTGCGTCAATGGGCTCTGAACCCCAAAGGCTGGCATCTTTGCGGATCTTCTGACCGGAACGAATACAATCTGGATGATATCAATGCCTGTGATGCTGCCGACCCGGAAGATAATCCCTATCGGTCCCAGACCTTTTTTAAAGAACGATGGATAAACGAAGATGATTTAGAACAGCATCTCATCGTAACCTTTTCCTTAAAATACAAGCATTACCAGCAGCATATCCGGAATCAACAGATACAGCGTGCCTGCCAAGCCATGGAGACTCATGTATCCTCCTTAAAGAAGTATCATGCCAATGACTTTAAACGGTTCATAAAGAAGACACGAATCACCCCTGATGGGGAAGTGGCAGAAAAAGAAGTCTATACCTTGGATCAGGAACGGATTGAACAGGAAACAAAATTTGATGGATTCTATGCTGTCTGTACCAGTCTGGATGATGCACCGCAGGATATCATCCGGCTGAACCAGAGACGATGGGAAATCGAGGAATCCTTCCGAATCATGAAAACAGAATTTAAGGCCCGTCCCGTTTATTTATCCCGGGAAGACCGTATCCGGGCTCATTTCCTTATTTGTTTTCTTTCTTTGATGATATATCGATATCTGGAAAAGAAAACGCACTATGCTTTTACTACAAAGGAATTAATCACAGGAATCCGGAACTTAAACTTTTTAGAAACCCCTACGGGAGATTATATCCCCACCTATACACGAACGGATGTAACCGATGCCTTACATGAAGCATTTGGTTTCCGAACAGATTACGAAGTCTTAAGTGCGTCTCAAATGAAAAAAATTATAAAGGCCAGTAAACCGTAAAAAAAGTACTCAAAATTTACACCAAATAAAAAAGGCTCGAAGCCCGTATTTACTAGGGTTTCAAGCCTTTTACTATTTTTTAAGTGTCAAAGATGGGAGTATAATACAAGAACACAGAAATGTCACAGTTATTTAAACAAATTTCATGTAAATCCAACTCCAATGTATATGCCTTTTCCATCAAATCATTCCACTTGTACAGGAGTTATCAAAAAAAGAGCACCCAGGAAATTTTCCTAGGTGCTCTCTGTCCAGTAATCTGGCGGAGTGAGAGAGATTCGAACTCTCGCAGGCCTTACGACCTCTAACGATTTAGCAAACCGTCCTCTTCAGCCTCTTGAGTATCACTCCATATGCAACTGACTAGATTAGTATACACGTTTTTGTATTATCTGTCAAGGGATATTTCCTGACAAGAGCAGGCGGATCCTATTGAAACGGCTCCGCTCCTGCCAGGACAGTATTCACGGCATTGATGTATTCTGCCTATTTTCCTTCTATGGCTTTATTCAGTCGTTCTATCTTCCCATCCATCATATTCGTATATCCGGGACGGATATCGGCTTTCAACACAACAGAGGTACGGATTCCCTTATCAGTAAAATACTGGGTCGCCTTTTTGACGACGGCCATGACATCATCCCATTCTCCTTCGATTTCCGTAAACATAGAGTACGTATGGCACTTCAGGCCCGAATTACGGATAATTTTAACGACTTCTGCCACATAAGGCGCATATTCGTCACCAGTACCACTGGGAGCAATGCAGACAGCTACAAGTGTATTCATAATAAAACCCTCCTCATAAAATAATGATTCTGTCTTCATTATAAACGATTCGGCACACTTGTCCAGTCTGTATACACTGCTTAGAATGGGTATGAAATAGTTTGTTCTATCAGGTCAGGCGCATCGGAAAAGGCGGTATGGGCAATACTGTCGTTGTCATCGCCAAATATAATGGTACCGGAAATCGTCCGGCCCGAAAGAATCATAGGAATCCAGATAACGTCCGCTTTCCACATTTCACCATAAGGAAGCGAAGAGAGAGAAAACCAGCGCGGTTCCATTTCTTCAGAAGCCGTTACGGTGCCCTTCCAGTCGTGAAGAAGGTAAACATACCCAATATGATCATACGCAGGCTCAGCAGGAAAGCGGAAATCCAGATAGGCCACCAGTTGCAATGCTGCTTCGTCTGCTGTCAGATGACACTCCTCATAAAGCTCCCGTATGGCACAGGTCCGGAATGTTTCTCCCTTTTCTATTTTTCCTCCGAATCCATTCCATTTAGAAACACCAAATCCCCGTTTTTTCCGACCCAGGAGGATCTGTCCCCTTGCGTTGACAGGGAAGCATAAGGTAGTAGGACGCATAGTCTGAACCAGCCTCCTTATTTTCCCTTTTTCTTCATATTCTTGAAATATTCGTGTTCTTTATTTAATTCCTGCAAAATCGTATTAATTGTCCAGGAAATATTCGTTGGCGTAACCATAGCTTTGAGAGGGATATTCTTCAATCTGCCCCGGCGGATAGCATCCAGAAGAAGATTGACAGTCTGGTTCGTAAACCCGCAGAGAACAATGGCTTCTTTGGTTACAGGAGGTAATTCGCCGTCTTCTTCCGGCGTATGTTCCACGGTCTGTTCTTGTGCATCGCCTTTCATCGCAGCAATTTCAGCTACTTCTTCTTCCGTAAGGCCAAGGACTTTGCCGACCGTCTCCTCTTTTTCCTCTTCCGTTACAGCTTTTACCTGTGATTTAGTCAACATTCCCAGAAGTTTGAGTTGTTTTAACCGGTCCGGAGTAAAATTTACAGCCAGAATCATTTTAAATGCCATCGTATTCTCCCCTTTCTTATCAAAAAAGCCGCTGTGGAACAAACCACAGCGGCCGTGCATCCCATTCGTTTATCCCATTGGGGATTTTTCCGTTGAGATTAAACTAATTCGATGATAACGATCGGAGCTGCATCACCCTGGCGCGGGCCTTTCTTAATGATGCGGGTATAGCCGCCCTGGCGATCTTTATATTTCGGTGCAATTTCATCAAACAGCTTTTTAACTACATCTTCGTCCATCAGATAAGCGAGTACCTGGCGGCGTGCATGAAGGTCACCCCGTTTGGCAAGGGTAAGCATTTTTTCAGCCATCTTGCGGAGTTCTTTTGCCTTTGCTTCCGTGGTTTCAATGCGTTCATGCTGGAACAAAGAGGTAACAATGCTGCGCAATAATGCTTTACGCGCAGAGCTGTCGCGTCCTAACTTTCTATAAGCCATCGTTCATCCTCCTAAAACTATTCTTCGTCACTTGATTTTAAATCGTAACCTTCTTTACGCAACTTTTCGATGATTTCATCGACAGACTTCTTGCCCAGGTTACGGATTTTGGCAAGATCGTCTTCTGTCCGTTCCGTCAGATCGGCCAGCGTATAAATATTGGCCCGTTTGAGGCAGTTGGAAGCGCGTACGGAGAGGTCAAGAACATCGATTTTAACTTTATCCAATTCAGGACCTTCTTCTACTACTTCTTCTGAATTTTCTGTATCAGTAAACTTGGCCATGGATTCATTAACTTTATCATCAGTTGCGATATCCTGGAAATAATTCAGGTAGCTGATCATAATGGATGCAGCTTTGGCTACGGCATTTTCTGCCGTGATGCTGCCATTCGTTGTCACCTCAAGAGTCAGCGAATCATAATCCATTTCATTGCCAACCCGGACATTGCCTACTTCATAATTCGTACGAACGACAGGAGAGAAGATAGAGTCAATAGGAATGACCCCGATCATATCCGTATCCTTTTTGTTTTTCGTAGACGGTACATACCCTTTGCCTCGTTCAATATGGCACTGCATGTGGATATGGGCATCTGTATCGAGAGTAGCAATATGAAGTTCCGGGTTCAAAATTTCTACGTCTGTATTTACGTCAAGATCTTTTGCGGTAAATTCGCATTCGCCATTAACATCGATGGTGATATCGGCTTCGTCGATATCATCATTTGTGAACTTCATGCAAACCTGTTTCAGATTCAGGATGATGTCCGTTACATCTTCTCGGACACCGGGGATGGTCGAAAATTCATGCAGCACGCCGTCAATCTTGATAGACGTGATGGCAACGCCATCCAAAGAGGCCAGAAGAATGCGCCGCAAACTATTACCCAATGTGATTCCGTAACCTCTGTCCAGAGGTTCGCATACGAATTTTCCGTATTTGCCGTCATCGCTTTTTTCTGCGATTTCAATCTTGAACTTGCTGTCATCTATCATTAGGAAAATCCTCCTATATCAGAATCAAAACAACTTGGTCAAAAGCGCGGACAATTATACGCGTCTACGTTTAGGCGGACGGCAGCCATTATGAGGAATCGGTGTTACGTCTTTGATGGAATTGACTTCCAGGCCAGCAGCCTGCAGAGCACGGATAGCGGCTTCACGGCCGGAACCAGGTCCTTTAACAAATACTTCAACAGAGCGAAGGCCGTGTTCCATAGCAGCTTTGGCAGCAGTTTCAGCAGCCATCTGAGCAGCAAACGGGGTGCTCTTGCGGGAACCACGGAAACCCATTTCACCAGCGCTTGCCCAGCTGAGTGCATTACCCTTAGGATCGCTGATGGTGACAATCGTATTATTGAAAGTAGAACGGATATGAGCTGCACCCGATTCTACGTGTTTCTTTTCTTTTTTCTTATTGCTTCTTACATTATTCTTAGCCAAAATCGTTTCCCTCCTTACCTAAAATTATTTTTTCTTGCCTGCGATTGCTTTGCGCGGGCCTTTACGTGTACGGGCATTGGTTTTCGTACGCTGACCACGAACAGGCAGACCTGCACGATGACGTTTGCCGCGATAGGAATTGACTTCAATCAGTCGTTTTACGTTCAGAGCAGTTTCACGGCGAAGGTCACCTTCTACTTTGTAATCAGAACCGATGACTTCACGGATTTTCTGCACTTCATCTTCTGTCAAATCGCGAACGCGGGTATCGGGATTGACACCGGTTTTGGCGAGGATTTCCTGAGAGGAAGACAGGCCAATACCATAAATATATGTTAAACCAATTTCAACACGTTTGTCACGTGGTAAATCTACACCGGCTATACGTGCCATCTATTCATTCACCTCCTGAATATTAACCTTGTTTCTGTTTATGTTTCGGATTTTCGCAAATAACCATAACACGGCCTTTGCGTTTAATGATTTTGCATTTTTCGCAAATTTTCTTAACCGACGGTTTTACTTTCATAATTAACCTCCTGCGTAATCAAGCCTATTTGAAGCGATACGTAATACGGCCACGATTCAGATCATACGGTGTCAGTTCCATCGTAACCCGGTCGCCTGGCAGGATACGGATGAAATTCATCCGCATTTTGCCGGAAACATGGGCCAGCACGATGTGATCATTTTCCAATTTAACCTTGAACATGGCATTTGGCAGCGCTTCTACTACAACGCCTTCCACTTCAATGACATTTTGCTTAGACATGTGTTACCTCCCTGGTAGATTCAACACCGGCCCGTTTCAGGACGGACCGTATCCATTCGTTGCTGATTCGTACGGAACCAGCGTCCATACCGGATACGCTCGTTCCTAAAACCTGAAGATGCCGGTAATTCTTTTTCTTCGGCTTCTCCACATGATACTTACGACCGTCTGCAATCCATACGTAGGGAGCAGTAAGACTGCCCGTGACTACATACACAGCGCCCTTATCTTTTCCGGCAAGGCTGAGTACAACCGTACCGGCAGGAATCAGCGGCTTATCCATGTGACGGAAGTGTAAGAATATCGGGGCCATTTTCCGTGATAGCAACGGTGTGTTCAAAATGAGCTGCCGGTTTGCTGTCACGGGTTACGACGGTCCAGCCATTCTTGAGCTGGTGCGTCTTTTCTGTACCCATACAGATCATCGGTTCAATAGCCAGTACCATACCCGGTTCGAGCAGTTCTCCGTGCCCGGCCAGACCATAATTTGGCACTTCCGGATCTTCATGCATATCCGATCCGATACCATGTCCGACATAGTCCCGGACGACGCCGTATCCAAAGGATTCAGCGTAGGCCTGAACGGCGTGACCAATATCACCGAGATGGTTGCCAGCTACAGCCTGTTCGATGCCTTTATACAGGCATTCTTTTGTCACCTTCAAGAGCTGAAGTGTTTTCGGGTCCACATGGCCAATAGGTAATGTAACCGTCGAGTCACCATGATACCCGTTTTTGTTTACTACCAAATCGATACTGATTATGTCGCCATCTTTAAGCTTGCGGTGGCCGGGAATCCCATGAACGACTTCTTCATTCACGCTGGCACAGATAGTAGCCGGGAATCCATAATAGCCTTTGCAGCTCGGGAAGGCCCCCTGACTGCGAATGTATTCTTCACAGCGCTGGTCAAGTTCACCCGTAGTCACACCCGGTTTTGCCAGTTCTCGCATCAATTCCAGCGCATCGGCGGTAATCCGGCCTGCTTCACGAATATACTCAATTTCCCTTTTCGATTTTAATATAATCATTCTTATTTACTCTTTTCAAGGCTGGCTACAATATCGCGGAATACATCTTCCATGCTCTGTTTTCCATCTACTTCGATGTAGAGATTGGAATTTTTATAGTAATCGATGAGCGGTTTCGTCTGGGCAGCATAGACGCTGAGGCGTTTTTTAACTGTTTCGACTTTGTCGTCATCGCGCTGATATAATTCGCCACCACATTTATCGCAAACATTCTTCACTTTGGAAGGTTCGAATACAATATGATAGGTTGCACCACATTTACGGCAGATCTGACGGCCCGTCGTCCGTTTGATGAGTTCTTCATCGGGAACGGCAATATTAATGACACCATCAAGCTTGATTCCCAGATCGCGGAGAATCGCATCGAGGGAGACAGCCTGACTGGTTGTACGGGGGAATCCGTCGAGAATAAAGCCTTTCTTGCAGTCATCCTTGGCAAGACGTTCTTTGACGATGCCTACTGTAACAGCATCGGGAACGAGCTGTCCGTTATCCATGTACTTCTTTGCTTCCAAGCCGAGAGGAGTCTGTTCCTTTACAGCTGCACGGAACATGTCGCCCGTGGAGATCTGAGGAATACCATACTTGTCAATCAGGCGTTCGGCCTGTGTGCCTTTGCCGGCCCCGGGAGGGCCCATTAACAGAATATACATTCAAACTACCTCCTTATTTCATGAACCCCTGGTACTGTCTGTTGAGAACTAAGGATTCAGCCTGCTTCATCGTATCGATAGCAACACCGACGACGATAAGAAGTGCCGTACCGCCAAAGTATACCCCCTGGATACCCGTTACCCAGCCGATAAAGTTAGGCAGGATAGCCACAAAAGCCAGGAAGAACGCACCGGCGAGAGTAATTCTCGTCATGATGCGGTCGATATACAGTGCCGTCGGCTGACCAGGACGGATGCCCGGGATAAAGCCGCCGTATTTCTGCATATTTTCCGTGAGCTGGGGAATATTCAGCGTAATGGCAGTGTAGAAATATGTGAAGAACATGATCAGCAGTGCATACATGATAGTATTGGTCAGTGTACCCCAGGCAAAGAAGCTGGCAATCCACTGTACCGTATCATTCTGCACGAACTGGGCAATCGTAATAGGGAACATCAATACAGAAGAAGCAAAGATGATCGGAATAACGCCTGCCTGATTCACTTTCAAAGGAATATGTGTTGTGTGACCGCCATACATCTTACGGCCAACAACACGTTTGGCATACTGGACAGATACGCGACGCTGCCCCTGCGTTACTTCGATGACAACAACAATCATCAGAAGTGCAATGATGGCAAAGAGCAGAGCCTGGAAAATATTAATCGTACCGGCCTGTACGTATTTGTAAATCGTCATCACTCCATCAGGGAAGCGGGCAACGATACCGGCAAAGATGATAAGAGAGATCCCATTGCCAATACCACCGGCCGTAATCTGATCGCCAAGCCACATGAGGAAGCACGTTCCGGCAGTCAAGATGATGGAAACCATGAGAACCATGGCCCAGCTGTTATCTATCAGCGCATTGTTGACCTTTAAAGCATAACTCATGGCAAAAGCCTGGATGAAACCGAGGACAACCGTGCCCCAGCGAGTTACTTTCTGGATTTTATCACGGCCATCCTGATTGTCCTTTGCCCATTGCTCAAAGGTCGGTACCACTGACGTAAGAAGCTGCATGATGATAGATGCATTGATGTACGGTGTGATGCTCATTGCCAGTACGGAAAACTTGCTCAGGGCACCACCAGAGAATAAATCGAGGAGCCCGAACAGGTTACCACTGGAAAACAGATTTTCAATGACCGATGCATCCACACCGGGAACAGGGATATGTACACCAAGGCGGAAGATGATGAACATGATCAGAGTGAAGACTGCGCGCTTCCGGAATTCGGGAACATTCAGTACATTTTGGATGTTTTCTAACACCACAAATCACCCCTACTGTTCTGCTACCGGTTCTTCACCCGGTACAACCGCCTTGCCGCCTGCTGCTTCAATCTTCGCTTTAGCAGATTTTGTAAAGCCCTGAGCTACGACAGTGAGCTTCTTTTCCAATTCGCCATTGCCGAGGATACGGATACCATCGCGTACATTCTTGACGATACCGGCTTCTACGAGAGCAACCGGATCTACGGTAGCACCATCTTCAAAACGATTGAGCGTAGAAACGTTTACTTCTGCATAGTTTTTAGCCCAGATATTTTTAAATCCACGTTTCGGGAGCAGACGATACAGCGGCATCTGGCCACCTTCGAAGCCAGGACGTGTACCACCGCCACTACGGGAATTCTGACCTTTATTACCTCTGCCGGCTGTCGTTCCGTTACCGGAACCCGTACCGCGGCCTACGCGGAAATGTTTTTTCTTGGAGCCGGGAACAATTTTCATTTCATGAAGTTTCAATGAAGCGCACCTCCTTTTATATTAGATTTCTTCTACTTTAACTAAGTGTTCAACTTTATGAAGCATTCCTTTGATCTGCGGAGTAGCTTCTTTGATAACACTGGAATTCGTCTTGTGGAGACCCAGAGCGACAACCGTTGCGCGCTGATCGGCAGGACGGCTGGCAACGCTCTTTACAAGGGTAACTTTTACTTGAGACATTACGTATATCCTCCTTATCAGCCGTAAATTTCTTCTACTGTTTTGCCGCGGAGTTCAGCAACTTTGCTGACGTCTTTCAACTGGGAAAGGCCAGTAAGCGTAGCCTGAACCATGTTGTTCGGGTTGGAAGAACCCAGGGATTTCGTCAGAATGTTACGTACACCAGCCAGTTCCAATACGGAACGGACCGGGCCGCCGGCGATAACGCCAGTACCTTCAGCAGCCGGTTTCAAAAGAACTTTGCCAGCACCAAAGATACCTGTGATCTGGTGAGGAATAGAACCGTTTTTCAAAGGAACGGAGATGATATGCTTTTTGGCGTCTTCAACACCTTTGCGGATAGCTTCAGGAACTTCGCCAGCTTTACCTAAGCCTGCACCTACACGGCCATTGCCGTCACCGACAACAACGAGGGCACTGAAGGAAAAACGACGGCCGCCTTTTACTACTTTGGCAACACGGTTGATGAAAACGACATTTTCCTGTAATTCGAGACCTGCATGGTCAACTTTTGCCATGTGTTATTTCCTCCTTGACTAGAATTTCAAGCCAGCTTCACGAGCTGCTGCAGCCAGTGCTGCTACACGGCCATGATAAATATAACCGCCACGGTCAAATACTACTGTCGTGATGCCTTTTTCGATAGCTCGTTCAGCAACAAGTTTGCCAACCAGTTTAGCTGCTTCAGCATTACCGCCTTTGACATCCTGAGCTTTGATTTCCTTGTCCAGCGTGCTGGCGGAAACCAGGGTTACACCGTTGACATCATCAATGACCTGTGCATAAATATTGGAAAGGCTGCGGAAAACGTTCAAACGCGGACGTTCAGCCGTGCCGTTGATGTTCTTACGTAAGCGCCAGTGACGTTTTACGCGAATCGCATTCTTACTCTTTTTCAAGGAATTCACTCCTTTCTATATATAAATGACGTTATTATTTCTTCGTACCAGCTTTACCAGCTTTGCGGCGGACATGTTCACCAACATAGCGGATACCTTTTCCTTTATACGGTTCAGGCAGACGATAGCCACGGATCTTGGCAGCAAATTCGCCGACGTGTTCGTTATTGATACCGGAAATTACAATCTGCGTAGCACTCGGGCATTCAATCGTAATACCTTCCGGGGCATCGAGTTCGAGGGGATGGGAGAAGCCGAGAGTCAGGGCAAGTTTCTTGCCTTTCATCTGTGCTCTGTAACCAACACCAACGATTTCCAGTTCTTTTTTAAAGCCTTCCGTTACGCCTTTTACCATATTGGCAATGAGAGCACGGGTAAGGCCGTGCAGGGCGCGGTTATTTTTTTCGTCATTCGGACGTTCGACAGTAATAACATTGTCTTGTACTGTTACTTTCATATCCGGGTGAAGCGTACGGGTAAGTTCGCCTTTCGGGCCTTTAACGGTAATCACCTGGCCATCGAGGGTTGCTGTTACGCCTGCCGGGATATCAATAGGCATTCTACCTACTCGGGACATATTGACACCTCCAAAACGATTTACCAGACGTAAGCGATAACTTCGCCGCCCAGACCAAGTTTACGAGCTTTTTTATCAGTCATAACACCCTGGGACGTGGAAATTACTGCGATTCCCAAACCACCGAGAACGCGCGGTAATTCTTCTTTGCTAGCATAAACGCGCAGGCCCGGTTTAGAAATTCTCTTGATGCCGGTAATTACTTTTTCTTTATTAGAACCATATTTCAATGTGACTTTCAGCGTCTTGCCTTCGTCAACGGTTTCATAGTTCTTTACGAAGCCTTCTTCTTTCAGGATGTTCAGCACTGCGGCCTTCATCGTGGAAGCGGGCATTTCAACTTTTTCGTGATATGCCGAATTGGCATTACGGATTCTGGTGAGCATATCCGCAATCGGATCGGACATTACCATAATCTAAAACCTCCCTCCATATAATGAGTTACCAGCTGGCTTTTTTGACGCCAGGAATCTGACCTTTGTAAGCCAGGTCACGGAATGTGATACGGCTGATGCCGAATTTACGCATATAACCGTGAGGACGGCCGGTTACCTTGCAACGGTTGTGCAGACGAACCGGAGAAGCATTGGCAGGTAACTGGGAAAGTGCTTCATAGTCGCCTTTTGCTTTGAGTTCAGCACGGAGCTTAGCGTATTTGGCAACCATTTTTTCACGTTTCTTTTCACGTTCAAGCATAGATTTCTTTGCCATGTATGTTATCCTCCTCTATTACTTTTCAAAAGGCATGCCCATCAGTTTCAGCATATAACGGCCTTCTTCGTCCGTTTCCGCTGTCGTAACGATGGTGATGTCCATGCCGCGGGCTTTATCGACTTTATCATATTCGATTTCCGGGAAAATGAGCTGTTCCTTCAGACCCAGAGTATAGTTGCCACGGCCATCAAAACCCGTAGCGCTTACGCCGTGGAAGTCACGGACGCGGGGCAGCGTCAGGTTCATCAGTTTATCGAGGAATTCATACATCCGTTCGCCGCGAAGTGTAACTTTGCAGCCGAGGTTCATGCCTTCACGGATTTTAAAAGCTGCGATAGATTTCTTGGCCTTCGTAATCAACGGTTTCTGGCCAGAAATGATTGTCATATCGTTTACAGCAGCATCCAAGGCTTTGGAATTCGTAACGGCTTCACCAACAGCCATGTTGATGACGACCTTAGTCACCTTTGGAATCTGCATGACGTTTTTATAATTGTATTTTTCCTGTAACCCTTTCACTACATCCGAAAGGTAAAAATCTTTTAATCTGGACACTCTCAAGGCCCTCCCTTCTCTACGTTAAGTTAGATAGCTTTGCCGCTCTTGACAGCCGTGCGTACTTTTGTACCATCAGCCTGCTGTACCATTTTTACACGAGTCGGCTTGCCGCTTTCAGGATCTACGAGCATTACGTTAGAAACATGCAGTGCTGCTTCTTTTTCGATAATGCCGCCTTGAGGATTGTTCTGTGTCGGTTTTGTGTGACGTTTTACTTTATTAAGGCCTTCAACGACTACGCGGTCCTTTTTCGGATAGCAAGCGATGACTTTGCCTTTTTTGCCTTTTTCTTTGCCGGCGATGACGATAACGCTGTCACCGGTTTTGATATGCATTTTACCCATTGAGAACACCTCCTCCTTATAATACTTCCGGAGCCAGGGAGATGATCTTCATGAAATCTTTTTCACGCAGTTCTCTGGCAACGGGCCCAAAAATACGAGTGCCTTTCGGGCTCTTATCATTATTGATTACGACGGCTGCATTTTCATCGAAACGGATGTAGGAACCATCAGCACGGCGCAATCCTTTTTTAGAACGAACGATAACAGCTTTTACAACGTCGCCTTTCTTGACAACGCCGCCGGGTGTTGCATCTTTAACAGTGCAGGTGATAATATCACCGATGTTACCATATTTTCTGTACGAACCACCCATGACCTGGATGCAGAGTACTTTCTTCGCACCCGTGTTATCGGCAACATTCAACACAGTTTCTTGCTGAATCATGGCTTGACCTCCTAATTAATCGATCTTACTTCGCTTTTTCAACGATGGTGACTACTCGCCAATGTTTCTGCTTGGACAGGGGGCGGGTTTCTTCGATGCGTACGATATCACCGACGCCGCATTCGTTATTTTCGTCATGAGCTTTGAACTTTACAGTGCTGACGAGCGGCTTTTTGTAGAGTTCATGCTGTTCTTTATATTCTACTGCAACAACTACAGTCTTATCCATTTTGTTGCTGACTACTTTGCCTACGCGGATTTTGCGTTCATTTCTTTCCATCTGAGCTGTGACCTCCTTTTAGATTTTCCAATCCTGTGTGACTTACGCCTGTGCTTTCAATTCTGCTTCGCGCTGTACCGTTTTGATGCGAGCGATAGTTTTCTTTACTTCACGGATGCGCATGGGATTTTCTAATTGGCCGGTCGCATGTTGAAAACGGAGGTTAAACAATTCTTCTTTCAGGCTAACCACCTTTTCATCCATTTCGGCAGCGCTAAGAGCACGGATTTCTTTAACCTTCATTTTATTCACCACCTAATTCCTGACCTTTAACAACAAATTTAGTTTTAATCGGCAGCTTATGACCGGCAAGACGCATAGCTTCGCGAGCGACTTCTTCACTAACGCCACCCATTTCGAAGAGTACACGGCCCGGTTTTACAACGGCTACCCAGTATTCCGGCGAACCTTTACCAGAACCCATACGGGTTTCAGCCGGTTTAGCTGTAATCGGTTTGTCCGGGAAAATTTTAATCCATACTTTACCGCCACGTTTGATGTAACGGGTCATAGCAATACGGGAAGCTTCGATCTGACGGTTGGTAATCCAGGCAGGTTCCAAAGCTACAAGACCGAAATCGCCATGAGCTACTTTATTGCCACGCTGAGCCTTACCTTTTAAACGGCCGCGGAACTGTTTACGATGTTTGACACGTTTTGGAATTAACATCAGGCTTCACTCCCTTCACGTTTTTTCTGCGGAGCTTTTTTTACTTCCGGCAGGATTTCTCCTTTGTAGATCCAGCATTTTACGCCGATGCAGCCATAAGTTGTGTGCGCTGCTGCAAAGCCATAATCGATATCAGCGCGAAGTGTATGCAGAGGGATGGAACCATCGCGGACACTTTCGCTACGGGCGATTTCGGCACCGCCAAGACGGCCAGAGCACATGATTTTGATACCTTTGGCGCCCATACGCATCGTACGGCCTACGCACTGTTTCATAGCACGACGGAAACCAATACGGCGTTCGAGCTGGCTGGCAACGTTTTCAGCAACGAGAGTTGCGTCCATTTCAGCCTGTTTGATTTCAGCAATGTTAACATCGACATTTTTATCAGTAAAAGCTTTCAGAGCTTTTTTGATATCTTCAATACCAGCACCACCACGGCCGATGACCATGCCCGGTTTAGCTGTATGAATGATTAATTTGATACGTTTGGCAGAACGTTCGATTTCAATACGAGAAACGCCTGCAATAAATAACTGTTTCTTTAAGAAATCACGGATTTTGACGTCTTCGTTCAGAAGTGCAGCATAATCTTTTTCAGCATACCATTTTGCATCCCAAGGTTTTGAAACACCGACGCGAAATCCATGGGCGTTAACTTTTTGACCCACTACGTTTCCCTCCTTAAGCTCTTTCTTTTACTACAACAGTCACATGACTGGAATGTTTCAGGATCTTGAAAGCCTGTCCACGGCTACGGGGATGAATACGTTTCATCGTGGAGTCCTGGTCAACGAAGATTTCAGAAACATACAAAGAATCTGCGTTCATATCATTATTGTGTTCCGCATTGGCAACAGCCGAACGAAGAACTTTTTCTACAACCCGGGAACCTACTTTCGGAGTAAATTTGAGGATTGCGAAAGCTTCGCTCACGTTTTTGCCCCGTACGAGGTCAGCTACGATTCTGATCTTACGGGGGGCTATGCGGATATGTTTAGCAATTGCTCTTGCTTCCATGGTTAGTACCTCCCTTAGCCTGTTACTTTTTCAGATTTAGCATGACCTTTGAATGTACGTGTCGGAGCGAATTCGCCCAGTTTATGGCCAACCATATCTTCAGTGATATAAACAGGAACGTGTTTGCGGCCGTCGTGAACAGCAATCGTATGGCCTACAAAGCTAGGCAGAATGGTAGATGCACGAGACCAGGTTTTGACTACTTTTTTTTCATTGGCTTCGTTCATGGCGTCAATCTTTTTTACGAGATGAGCAGCAACAAACGGGCCTTTTTTTACGGATCTGGACACTTATATATCTCCTTTCCTGGACCTATTTACGTCTCTTCACAATAAACTTATTGGAAGCCTTCTTTGCTTCGCGGGTCTTCACGCCGTATGCAGGTTTACCCCACGGAGTAACCGGACGTTTACGACCAACAGGAGACTTACCTTCACCACCGCCATGAGGATGATCGCACGGATTCATGACAACACCACGGTTGCCCGGGCGGATACCCATCCAGCGGGAACGGCCGGCTTTACCGATTGTAAGGTTTTCATAATCCGGATTGCTGACGATGCCAACCGTTGCACGGCAGTTTACATGAACCTGACGTAATTCACCGGAAGGAAGACGAAGCAGTGCATAGTTTCCTTCTTTAGCGATGATCTGCGCAGAAGAACCAGCGGAACGGACCATCTGGCCGCCTTTGCCGATTTTCAGTTCAACGTTGTGTACGAGAGTACCAAGAGGAATCTTGCCGAGAGGCAGTGCATTCCCAGTTTTGATATCCGATTCCGGACCGGAAACGACGACATCGCCGACTTTCAGGCCGTTCGGAGCCAGAATATACTTCTTTTCGCCATCTGCATAAAACAGAAGGGCGATATTAGCAGAGCGGTTCGGATCGTATTCGATCGTTGCTACTTTTGCCGGGATATTGTCTTTGATACGTTTGAAATCAATCAAACGATAACGGCGTTTATGACCGCCGCCCTGATGGCGGACTGTCATTCTGCCCTGATTATTACGACCGCCCTTGCTCGTTACTTTGACCAGCAAGGATTTTTCCGGTTTGGACGCGGTAATTTCATCGAATGTCGAGACAGTCATGAAACGGCGGCCGGCGGAATACGGTTTAAAAGATTTAATGGCCATTTTGGTGCCTCCTCCTTATGTCAATATTGCTTATGCTTCAAAGAATTCGATTGTTTCGCCTTCCTGAAGGGTTACGATGGCTTTTTTGTAATCCGGGCGTTTACCAATATATTTGCCCATGCGTTTCATTTTGCCCATCGTGCGCAGTGTCGTAACGCTTTTAACTTTAACATTAAAAACTTTTTCTACGGCTTTGCGGATTTCAATCTTATTGGCATGGAGCGGTACCTTAAATGTATATTTGCCATCAGACATCATCATCGTTGTTTTTTCGGTGATGACCGGTTTTAACAAGAGATCATGCATATCCATTATCCGAGCACCTCCTCAATCTTAGCTACAGCGCTCTTCGTTACGAACAGCTTCGTGTAGTGGAGCAGGTCGAAAATGTTGATGCCCGTCGTGGAAACGGCTTTTACACCTTCGATGTTGCGTGCGCAGCGTGTTACGACTTCGTCATTATCCGTGACGAAGAGGACTTTTTCGCCCGTAAATTTGAAATTATTGATAATCTGTGCTACTTCTTTAGTTTTAGCAGCGGCCAGATTGATTTCGTCAAGTACAAACAATTCATTTGTGTTGACTTTATCGCTTAACGCGGATTTTACAGCAAGACGGCGGGCTTTGCGGGGCATCTTCTGTTCATACGAACGCGGATGGGGACCCCATACCGTACCGCCACCAACCCACAATGGGCTGCGGGTGCTGCCTACACGGGCCCGGCCGGTTCCTTTTTGTTTCCAGGGTTTTCTGCCGCCGCCGCGTACGAGACCACGGGTTTTGGTAGCATGTGTGCCCTGACGTTCATTGGCGAGCTGACGAAGTACAGCCTGTCTCATGACAGCTTCGTTCACTTCAACGCCAAATACGCTATCGTTCAATTCGATTTCACCGGTCTGTGCGCCGGTAATATTATACGTGCTTACTTTTGGCATTCTATTTTATCCTCCTTCCTGTATGACAACTATTAGCGGGGTTTTACGGTGTCACGAATCATGACAAGGCTGCCCTTGGCACCCGGGATACCACCTTTGATCAGGATCAGGTTCTTGTCCATATCGACTTTTACGACAGAGAGACGAAGAACAGTAGCCTGATTGCCACCATATTGTCCAGGAAGTTTTTTACCTTTGACGACTTTACCGCCGCCACCACTGGTCATAGGTCCGAGGGAGCCCGGTTCACGGTGAGATTTGGAGCCGTGACCCATAGGTCCGCGGTGGAAACCGTGACGTTCAATCGTACCAGCAAAACCTTTACCTTTACTGGTGCCAATTACGTCGACGAGATCGCCGCTTGCGAAAATATCAGCTGCCAGAGTTTGGCCTACCGTATATTCCGGCGTATCATCGAGACGTAATTCGCGAAGATACTTAACAGGTGTAACGCCTGCTTTGTCGAACTGACCCTTTACAGGTTTCGTCAGATGTTTTTCTTTGATGTCGCCATAGCCGATCTGAATGGAGTTGTATCCGTCTGTGTCAACAGTCTTTACACGGACAACTACGTTCGGGGATGCTTCAACGACTGTAACAGGGACGACTGCGCCTTCTTCAGTGAAGATCTGAGTCATTCCCAGTTTTTTACCCAAAATAGCTTTAGACATAATCGCACCTCCTCCTATAATTTGATTTCAATGTCTACGCCAGCCGGGAGATCGAGTCTCATGAGTGCATCAACGGTTTTGTTCGATGCTTCGAGAATATCGATCAAGCGTTTGTGCGTACGCAGTTCGAACTGTTCACGAGAGTCTTTGTTAACATGTGGGGAACGCAGAATCGTGAAGATGTTCTTTTCCGTCGGCAGCGGAATCGGGCCGGATACCATTGCACCTGTCCGTTTCGCCGTATCGACGATTTTCGCCGCGCTCTGATCCAGGATCTTGTGATCATACGCTTTGAGGCGAATTCTGATTCTTTCCTGTTTTGCCATTACGTAATTCCTCCTAACGTCCATTTCGTCGAATAGACTGCTCCATAGGAGTTTCCCCGCCGTGCGGGCAACATCCTATTTCATTGTTTTCGACGCGTCGCAACATAGATAGACAGAGATACCCTGTTGTCGCGTACTTACTTATCATACTACAATTCGGGCAGCGATGCAAGGATTTTTCCTGCGTTTTAGCCCCGTTTTATGCGCTTTCTGACCGATTCTGCATAGATGTTATTTCCTTTATTCATAAAAAAACATCTGCAGCATTTGCTGCAGATGTTTTTTACGTTTCTTCCTATATAAAGGGATTAGCCTTCGATTTCGGAAACAACGCCGGCGCCTACTGTACGGCCGCCTTCGCGGATAGCGAAGCGCAGACCTGCTTCAATAGCGATCGGTGTGATCAGTTCAACGTCCATTTTGACGTTATCGCCAGGCATGCACATTTCTGTGCCTTCCGGCAGCTGGATTACGCCCGTTACGTCCGTTGTACGGAAGTAGAACTGCGGACGATAGCCGTTGAAGAACGGGGTATGACGGCCGCCTTCTTCTTTCGTCAGGACATATACCTGTGCTTTGAATTTCGTGTGCGGATGAATCGTTCCCGGTTTTGCCAGTACCTGGCCACGTTCTACTTCTTTACGGTCGATACCACGGAGCAGTGCGCCGATGTTATCGCCGGCTTCTGCCAGATCCAGGATCTTACGGAACATTTCTACGCCTGTTACTACCGTATCTTTCGGCTGATCTGCCAGACCAACGATTTCTACGGGGTCGCCGACTTTAATCGTGCCACGTTCAACACGGCCCGTTGCAACGGTGCCACGGCCGGTGATGGTGAATACGTCTTCAACCGGCATCAGGAACGGTTTGTCTGTCGGACGGTCCGGAGTCGGGATGTATTCGTCAACGGCTTTCATGAGGTCTTTGATGGACTGTACGGCTTCAGGATCGCCTTCCAGCGCTTTGAGGGCGGAACCAACTACGATAGGTACATCGTCGCCAGGGAAATCGTAGGAAGTGAGAAGATCGCGGACTTCCATTTCTACGAGTTCAATCAGTTCCGGATCATCGACCTGGTCAGCTTTGTTGAGGTATACAACGATAGCCGGTACACCAACCTGGCGGGCCAGGAGGATGTGTTCACGGGTCTGGGGCATCGGGCCGTCAGCAGCGGATACGACGAGGATAGCGCCGTCCATCTGGGCAGCACCGGTGATCATGTTCTTGACATAGTCAGCATGCCCCGGGCAGTCAACGTGTGCATAGTGACGGGTCGGAGTTTCATATTCGACGTGTGCCGTGTTGATCGTAATACCACGTTCACGTTCTTCCGGAGCCTTATCGATATCAGCATATGCTTCAAACTGAGCTTTGCAGCCTTCCGTTTCGGAAAGGACCTTCGTAATAGCAGCCGTCAGCGTAGTTTTGCCGTGGTCAACGTGACCAATGGTACCAATGTTAACATGCGGTTTGGTTCTTTCGTAATGTTCTTTAGCCATTTGCATTTCCTCCAATGCGTATTTAGAATTTTTAGCCTCTTTCGCTGATAACTTTTTCCGCTACGTTCTTAGGAACTTCTTCGTAGTGGTCAAAGGTCATCGTATAAACACCACGGCCCTGCGTCTTGGAACGCAGATCCGTTGCGTAGCCAAACATTTCTGCCAGCGGAACAAAAGCATTGATATGTTCTGCGCCAGAGCGCATTTCCATGCCTTCTACACGACCGCGGCGGGAGTTGAGGTCGCCGATGACATCGCCCATGTATTCTTCAGGAACGACGACTTCGACTTTTGTATACGGTTCAAGGAGAACCGGATCAGCCTTTTTAGCACCATCTTTGAAACCCATGGAACCAGCAATCTTGAAGGCCATTTCCGAGGAGTCAACTTCATGATACGAGCCGTCATATACAACGACTTTGATATCTACCATCGGGAAGCCGGCAAGAACGCCTGTTTCCATTGCTTCTCTGACACCAGCTTCGACAGAACCGATATATTCTTTAGGAATGGCACCGCCAACGACTTTGTTTTCAAATTCGTAGCCTTTGCCCTGTTCCTGCGGAATCAGTTCCAGCCAGCAATCGCCATACTGACCACGGCCACCGGACTGACGTTTGAAGAAGCCACGTGCTTTGACATCTTTGCGGATTGTTTCACGATAAGCAACCTGCGGTTTACCTACATTGCAGGCAACTTTGAATTCGCGTGACATACGGTCAACAATGATGTCCAGATGCAATTCGCCCATACCAGAAATAATAGTCTGGCCTGTTTCAGCGTCAGTTTTGACCTTGAAGGTAGGATCTTCTTCAGCCAGACGGGCAAGGGCGATACCCATTTTTTCCTGGTCAGCTTTCGTCTTCGGTTCAACGGCAACGGAGATAACCGGATCAGGGAATTCCATCTTTTCGAGGATAATCGGATGTTTTTCATCGCACAGTGTATCACCGGTCGTCGTATCTTTCAGACCAACGATACCGCCGATATCACCAGTATAAGCGATGGATACTTCTTCACGATGGTTAGCGTGCATACGCAGGATACGGCCTACACGTTCTTTTTTGCCCTTCGTGGAGTTGTATACATAAGTACCTGCTTCGAGAGTACCGGAATATACACGGAAGAATGCCAGTTTCCCGACGAACGGGTCGGCCATGATTTTGAATGCCAGAGCCGAGAACGGAGCGTCGTCAGAGGCTTCACGAGTTTCTTCTTCTTCCGTATCCGGATTTGTACCTTTTACAGGCGGGATATCGAGCGGGCTCGGCATGTAGTCTACGACAGCGTCGAGCAACATCTGGATACCCTTATTTTTGTAAGCAGATCCGCAAAGTACCGGGAACAGTTTGTTCGTGCAGACAGCTTTTCGGATAGCCGCTTTGAGTTCATCGATGGTGATTTCTTCACCTTCGAGATATTTCATCATGAGATCTTCATCGGTATCGCATACAGCTTCAACCATGATATCATGATATTTTTTTGCTTCGTCTAATTCATCTTCAGGAATATCGACGACTTCAATTTCTTTACCAAGAGCATCATCATATACTTCAGCTTTCATGGTAATGAGATCGATGATACCGCGGAACGTTGTTTCAGCACCGATAGGGAGCTGAACGGCAACTGCGTTGGCCTGGAGACGATCTTTCATCATCTGAACAACGTTAAGGAAGTCAGCACCGGTCGTATCCATCTTATTGACGAATGCGATACGGGGAACATGATAATGTTCTGCCTGACGCCAAACCGTTTCAGACTGCGGTTCTACGCCGCCTTTAGCAGAGAAAACAGCAACAGAACCGTCAAGTACACGCAGAGAACGTTCAACTTCCACAGTGAAGTCAACGTGCCCCGGAGTATCGATGATGTTGATACGATATCCTTTCCAATGGGCCGTCGTAGCAGCAGACGTGATGGTGATACCACGTTCCTGTTCCTGGGCCATCCAGTCCATGGTAGCAGCGCCATCGTGGACTTCGCCGATTTTGTGAACACGGCCGGTGTAGAAAAGGATACGTTCTGTTGTCGTGGTTTTACCGGCATCAATGTGAGCCATGATACCAATATTTCTCGTTTTTTCCAAAGGAAATTCTCTACCCACGATTTTTTCCACTCCTCATGTAAATAGTCTAAATTACCAGCGATAATGAGCGAAAGCTTTGTTGGCTTCGGCCATCTTGTGCGTATCTTCCTTCTTCTTGACAGCAGCACCGGTATTGTTGAATGCATCCATCAGTTCAGCAGCCAGTTTTTCTTTCATCGTACGTTCGCCACGTTTGCGGGCGTAACCAACTGTCCAGCGGATACCGAGGGACAGGCGGCGGTCAGCACGTACTTCGACAGGTACCTGGTAGTTGGCACCACCAACACGGCGGGCACGTACTTCCAGGACAGGCATAACATTGTTGAGAGCCTGTTCAAAAACTTCCAACGGTTCTTTATTCATTTTGGAACGGATGATGTCGAATGCATCATAAACGATGGATTCAGCGACACCTTTTTTGCCGTCCAGCATTACTTTGTTGATGAAGCGCGTTACCAATTTGGAATGGTACACCGGATCCGGCAGCACATCGCGCTTCGGCACTGGGCCTTTTCTTGGCATGTCTAATTCCTCCTTTATATCATGCAGGTTATCTTTTCATCTGAGTCAGCAAATCTTATTTGCCTTTTTTAGCACCGTATTTGGAACGGGACTGTTTACGGTCGGATACACCAGCTGTATCCAGAGCACCGCGGACGATGTGATAACGTACACCAGGAAGGTCTTTGACACGACCGCCTCTGATTAAAACAACACTATGTTCCTGTAAATTGTGACCAATGCCAGGAATGTACGCAGTTACTTCGATAGCGTTCGTCAGGCGGACACGGGCAACTTTACGCAGAGCCGAGTTAGGTTTTTTCGGTGTAGCCGTGTATACACGGGTGCAGACACCACGTTTCTGCGGGCAGTTTTTCAAAGCCGGTGCTGTCGATTTTGTGATAGCGACCTGACGACCTTTACGAACCAATTGGTTGATTGTTGGCATGTGGGCACCTCCTCTCCAAACAATTAGATTTATAATGTAATCATCAATGAAGCATAAGCTTCAGGATGATGTTACCAGAATCAGCTGAGCAGTCCAACAGCCGCAGCCCCGACTTTTATCCGGCAGGCAAGCCCCAGTTCCGCCATCGTATAATTGCGGTCTGCGGCAATACCCATCTCAGCAGCCAGCGTAAGCAATGGTGCTGCCACCTGTTCGTCACAGTCATTGGCAACATACAGCTGTGTGACTTCGTTTCGTTTCATTGCTTTCAGCGTCTGTTTGGCACCAACCGTCTTTCTGGCTGTACCGAGCGATTCCAAGCTCACGAAACATCACTCCTTAAGACATACAATTTGGTCGCACGACTTGCATTGCGACACTTAGATATTTTATCATTCCCCTATTTCGATGTCAATGTATTTTTCGTAAAATAAGCCATCTATTATTACACAGTGCCGTGTGGTTCAATAATTATGCCATCTGGTATATATAGCTTGCGTAAAACGGGGTAAAAAAAACATCACATGAAGACGTTGATTATTCTTCATGTGATGTTTTTTTATATGATCTTAATGTCCGGCTTCCGGTGTGGTATCTTCTGGCTGGATGTCAATGGGATTGCCATCTTCATCTTCGTATTCCACAGTAGGAACCGTCTTGACAACTTTTACCTTGCGGTACCGGCTCATGCCTGTACCGGCAGGGATCAACTTGCCAATGATGACATTTTCCTTGAGGCCGAGAAGCGGATCGATCTTACCTTTGATGGCTGCATCGGTAAGGACGCGTGTCGTTTCCTGGAAAGAAGCGGCCGACAGGAAAGAATCCGTAGCCAGAGCTGCTTTGGTAATGCCCAGCAGCATAGGCTTGCCCATAGCCGGTTTGCCACCATTTGCTTCGATGCGCTTGTTCATGTCTTCAAAGACATTGACGTCGATATAATCGCCCGGCAATACATCGGCATCGCCAGCATCTTCAATCTTAATCTTGCGCAGCATCTGGCGCACGATGACTTCGATGTGTTTATCGTTGATGCCAACGCCCTGGGACTTATAAACTTTCTGTACTTCATATACGAGGTACCGCTGGGTTGCTTCTACTCCCTGGATACGCAGGATATCGTGAGGATTGATGGACCCGGACGTAATACGGCTGCCCTTTTCGATGACATCTCCTTCATGAACAACCAGGTGGGAACCGAAGGGAATCGTGTAGCTCCGTTCTTCCCCATCTTTGGAAAGGACATGAACGATGTTGATATCATGATGATCTTCTTTTTCCGTAATGGAAACGGTGCCGTCGATTTCCGTAATAATAGCATTGCCTTTCGGCTTACGGGCTTCAAACAATTCTTCGACACGGGGCAGACCTTGTGTGATATCACCAGCAGAAGCAACGCCACCAGTATGGAATGTACGCATAGTCAGCTGCGTGCCCGGTTCACCGATGGATTGGGCTGCGATAGTACCAACCGATTCGCCGACGTTGACCTTGCCGCCGGTACCCAGGTCGCGTCCGTAGCATTTAGCGCATACGCCATAGCGGCTGCGGCAGGTCAGGACGCTGCGGATCTTGACTTTATCATAATACTTGGCAATTTCCTTCGCCTGGTCTGCCATGATTTCTTCGTTAAGCGGCACGATGACTTCGCCTGTATCTTTGTTGATCAGTGTTTCCGCTGCCGTACGGCCTTCAATCCGGTCTTCCAGCGGTTCGATAATGCCATTACCTTCTACGATGGCTGTGACATAGACGCCACGGATATCGTTGTTACGTACTTTTACTTCCGTGACATCACTGCTCAGGATGCGGTCGATTGCATCTTCTGTGAGCGGAGTGCCAGCCGGGCATATTTCTGTGCCACAGGAGTCGATGACGGCTTCTTCGACAGATTTGCCGAGCATATTTTCAATCATAGCCTGGCGCAGGGAAGCACGGATGCTTTCTTCCGGCGCACCAAGATAGACATTTTCAATGACATTGGTGTGATTCATATCATCATTGATGTCGAGCTGGCTGCCATGGAGAGATAACTTAGGTACTTTATGAGCAACGAGTTCATCCATATCGTCTGTGGTGAGGACGTGTCCTTCCGGCAGAATGACTTCTCCGGTACCAGCATCGATGATATCAGCAGCCAGTACACGGCCGATAATCTTATCTGCCATGAGGGCGACAGCCTGACGGGTGGAACCAGCCAGACGGGCCCGTTCACGCACCAGATCGATACCAAAGACATCGCAGTCTTCTTCACGGACGATGACATCCTGGGAAACATCGACAAGACGACGGGTCAGATAACCCGAGTCAGCTGTACGCAATGCCGTATCGGCCAGACCTTTACGGGCGCCATGGGATGATGTGAAGTAATCCAATACGGACAAGCCTTCACGGAAGTTCGCCTTAATAGGCAAGTCGATGATACGTCCGGACGGGTCAGCCATCAGGCCACGCATACCGGCGACCTGACGGATCTGCTGTTTATTACCACGGGCACCGGAGTCAGCCATCATGAAGATAGAATTGAACGGGTCCATGTTATCCATCATGACTTCCGTAACGTCGTCGGTTGCCTTTTCCCAGATGGAGCAGGTCTTGCGATACCGTTCGTCTTCCGTAATAAGACCGCGTAGGTACATCTTGGATACATTCTGTACCTGCTTGTCAGCGGCATCAAGGATATCCCATTTTTCAGCCGGGATCTGAATATCCGAAATAGCGATAGACATGCCGGCCTGACGTGCATAATGATATCCGATTGCCTTGATGTTATCCAGCAGTTCGGCTGTCTTCGTGTTACCTACGAGATGGAAGCAGGCATCGACGAGTTTGCCTATCTGCTTTTTGTTCATGAGAACGCCGAGGCAGTTGACATCGACGTATTCTTTATCTTTCTTGAATTCCGCAACAGCTTCTTTATCCACTTTACGCGCCGGAAGCGGCCGGGTTTTCAGGAGATCGACGCCAAATTTTTCTTTAAGGGCGGAAAAACCGTAATCCAGGATACGGCCTTCACTATCCTTGATCTTGACAAAATGTGTCGTATCGATGAGGCCATTTTCATACGCAAATACCGTATCTTCCGGATTGGTGAATACCATGACTTTGTCCGTATGGAACAAACGCAGTGGTTCATAAATCTGATAGTTGTATAACAGTTTACCAGCCGTCGTTTCAATCAGGCCATGGCCCGGAATCCGGACTTTGATGAGTGCTTCGATATCAATGGCCTTGGCATCATAAGCCAGCATGACTTCATCATAATTGGAGAAAATTTTGCCTTCGCCTTTGGCAGCCGGTTTGACCAGAGTCAGATAGTAAGCACCAAGAACCATGTCCTGTGTCGGAACGGCAACAGGCTTGCCATCTTTCGGAGCCAGGATGTTGTGTGCCGATAACATGAGCGTACGGGCTTCCGACTGGGCTTCCACAGAAAGGGGCAGGTGGCAGGCCATCTGGTCCCCATCGAAGTCAGCATTGAATGCCGTGCAGACCAGCGGATGCAGTTTGATAGCCCGTCCTTCCCAGAGAATCGGTTCAAAAGCCTGGATACCCAGACGATGAAGCGTCGGGGCGCGGTTGAGGAGAACCGGATGTTCCTTGATGACATCTTCGAGGACATCCCATACTTCGTTGCTGACCCGTTCGACTTTCTTCTTGGCATTTTTGATATTGGTAGCAATGCCTTTTTCCACGAGTTTCTTCATGACGAAAGGCTTGAACAGTTCCAGTGCCATTTCCTTCGGCAAACCGCACTGATGCATTTTCAGTTCCGGTCCGACAACAATAACGGAACGGCCGGAATAGTCAACACGTTTACCGAGGAGGTTCTGACGGAAACGGCCCTGTTTCCCTTTCAGCATATCCGAAAGAGATTTGAGAGGACGATTGCCCGGGCCGGTAACAGGACGGCCGCGGCGGCCATTGTCGATAAGCGCATCGACGGCTTCCTGGAGCATACGCTTTTCATTACGGACGATAATATCCGGCGCCCCCAGTTCCAACAGACGGCTCAGACGGTTATTACGGTTGATGACACGGCGGTAAAGATCGTTCAGGTCCGATGTAGCAAACCGGCCGCCATCGAGCTGTACCATCGGGCGCAGTTCCGGCGGAATGACCGGGATGACATCCATAATCATCCATTCCGGTTTATTTCCGGAATGGCGGAATGCTTCTACGACTTCCAGACGGCGGATAGCACGGACACGGCGCTGACCGGACGAATCGCGCAATTCTTCCCGCAAATCCTTATCGAGCTGATCCAGATCCAGTTCCTGAAGGAGTTCTTTGACAGCAGCAGCTCCCATGCCAACGCGGAATTTATCGCCATACATATCCAGATACTGGCGATATTCCGTTTCAGTCAGCAGTTGTTTCTTGACCAGCGGCGTATCGCCCGGGTCGAGAACGATAAAGGAAGCGAAATACAGTACTTTTTCCAGAGAACGGGGCGAGATATCGAGAATCAGGCCCATCCGGCTCGGAATACCTTTAAAATACCAAATATGAGAAACCGGCGTAGCCAATTTGATATGACCCATCCGTTCGCGACGGACTTTGGCGCGGGTTACTTCAACGCCGCAACGGTCGCAGACGACACCTTTATAACGAATACGTTTATATTTGCCGCAATGGCATTCCCAGTCCTTGGTCGGCCCAAAGATGCGTTCGCAAAACAGGCCGTCCCGTTCCGGTTTCAGCGTACGGTAATTGATTGTTTCCGGCTTTTTGACTTCGCCATGAGACCATTCCAGGATTTTTTCCGGTGATGCCAGACCAATCCGCATTGAATCAAATTCATTCACATCCAGCACAAATACCGCTCCCTTCTCTATAGTGACAATTATTCATCTTCATTAGTTTCATCATCCGTGCTATCTTCTCCCGGGACGGTTTCATACGTCATGCCACTCATGATGTCATCTTCTTCACCGGCATTGACATATTCATCATCGCTGGTATCGGCTGCATCATCGGCAGGAGCTTCCGTCGGAGCATTATTTTCTCCTTCATGTTCCCCTTCCATGACGCGGCGCAGATCATCATTCTGTTCCGGTTCGACATCGTCTTCATCATCCAGTTCCTTGATGACGACTTCATCTCCGTCTTCATTGAGGATCTGGACATCCAGACCAATAGCCTGCAATTCTTTCAGCAGTACTTTGAATGATTCGGGAACACCCGGTTCCGGAATGTTTTCGCCTTTGACAATCTTTTCATAAGCCTTGACACGGCCAACGACATCGTCAGACTTGACGGTCAGCATTTCCTGCAAGGTATAGGCAGCACCATAGGCTTCAAGAGCCCAGACTTCCATTTCCCCGAAACGCTGGCCACCGAACTGTGCTTTACCACCAAGAGGCTGCTGGGTAACCAGAGAGTACGGGCCGGTCGAACGGGCATGGATCTTATCATCGACGAGGTGATGCAGTTTGAGGAAGTATGTGTAACCGACGGTAACGCGGCGGTCCATCGGTTCCCCTGTACGTCCATCATAGAGGACGGATTTCCCATCTTCAGGAAGACCGGTCAATTTCAGGGCTTCAAACACGTCTTCTGCATGAGCACCATCAAATACCGGCGTAGCAATGTGGATACCGGCTTTATCCGGTTTCGGCATGCCGTATTTATCATAATCATAGCCGGCAGCACGCAGTTTGCCTTCCAGTGTCGGATCCATGGCTTTAATCTGCAGTCCCAGTTCATGCATAGCCCAGCCCAGATGAGTTTCCAATACCTGTCCGATATTCATTCGGGACGGTACGCCTAACGGATTCAGTACGATCTGTACCGGTGTGCCATCTGGCAGGAAAGGCATATCTTCCTGACGCATGACGCGGGAAACGACACCTTTATTGCCGTGACGGCCGGACATCTTGTCCCCTTCATGGATCTTACGTTTCTGGGCAATGTATACGCGGACGAGGCGGTTGACGCCTGGCGGCAGTTCATCGTTATTTTCACGGGAGAAAATCCGTACATCCACAATCTTACCAGATTCGCCATGAGGTACACGCAGCGACGTATCGCGGACTTCCCGTTCCTTGTCGCCGAAAATAGCGCGCAGGAGCCGTTCTTCCGGTGTCAGTTCGGTTTCACCTTTCGGCGTGACCTTACCTACCAGGACGTCTCCCGGGAATACATCGGCACCGACCATGATGATACCGTCTTCATCAAGATTCTTCGTGCTGTCTTCACTGACATTCGGTATTTCACGGGTAATTTCTTCGGAACCCAGTTTGGTATCGCGGGCATCGCATTCGTATTCTTCAATGTGGATAGATGTATATAAATCGTTCTTTGGCAGATCTTCGCTCAGAAGAACCGCATCTTCGTAGTTATAGCCTTCCCAGGGCATATACGCAACGAGGATATTGTAACCAAGAGCCAGTTCGCCGCCATCCGTAGCCATGCCATCAGCCAGTACCTGGCCTTCTTCTACGTGTTCGCCTTTATAGACGAGGGGGCGCTGGTTGATACATGTACTCTGGTTGGAACGGACGAACTTGATCAGACGATATTTGTCTTCCGTACCGCTGTCGGTGCTGACGATGATTTCATCACCCGTAACCCGTTTGATGACACCGGCATGTTTGGCCAGGATGCAGACGCCGGAGTCGCAGGCGGCTTTATATTCCATCCCCGTCCCGACGAGCGGTGCCTGGGTACGGAGGAGCGGTACAGCCTGACGCTGCATGTTGGCACCCATGAGGGCACGGTTCGCATCATCGTTTTCCAGGAACGGAATCATAGACGTACCAACGGATACAACTTCCTTAGGCGATACGTCCATGAAATCGACCCGTTCGGCACGGAATTCACGAGTATCTTCACCATGACGGCAGGCAACACGTTCGTGTACGAAATGACCGTCTTCCGTCAGCGGTTCATTAGCCTGTGCAATGATATACTGTTCTTCTTCATCAGCTGTAATATAGTGTACATCGTCGGTAACGACATGTGTTTCTTTATCTACACGGCGGTATGGTGCTTCGATGAAACCAAATTCATTAACCTTGCCGAAGCAGGCCAGTGAGGAAATCAGACCGATGTTCGGACCTTCTGGTGTTTCTACCGGGCACATACGGCCGTAATGGGAATGATGAACGTCGCGGACTTCAAAGCCTGCGCGTTCACGGGACAAACCGCCAGGGCCAAGGGCGCTCAGACGGCGTTTATGTGTCAGTTCAGCCAGAGGATTCGTCTGGTCCATGAACTGGGACAGCTGGCTGGAACCAAAGAATTCTTTAATAGCGGCTACGACAGGCCGGATATTAATCAATACTTGCGGCGTAATCTGTTCCGAATCCTGGATAGTCATGCGTTCACGGACTACCCGTTCCATACGGGTAAGGCCGATACGGAACTGGTTCTGCAGCAATTCTCCGACGCAGCGCAGACGGCGGTTGCCCAGATGGTCGATATCATCGACAGTGCCGAACCCATCCATCAGATTGAGGAGATAATCGATATTGGCGATAATATCTTCTCTGGTAATCGTACGATGTTCATACGGGAGATTGCTATTGTTGCAGATAATCTTATATACGGAACCATCCTGTTTTTCAACAAAGGCTTCGACGAGGCCGCCGCCATCGCCAGCCGGGGCATCTTCCGCAATTTCGCGGTGGAAAACGCCACTTTCACGGATTTTTTCAACTTCCTGTGAACCAATAGTCGTATGGGCATCGACAATGATTTCCCCTGTTTCCGGATTGACAATCGGTTCGTGGAGTGTCTGGCCAAAAAGTCGGCGTTCCCAGCCCAGTTTCTTACCGGCTTTATAGCGGCCTACGCGGGCCATATCATAGCGGCGGGAGTCAAAGAACAACCCTTCGAAAAGATTGCGGGCACTTTCTACTGTCGGCGGTTCACCGGGACGGAGTTTCTTGTAGATTTCTACAAGAGCTTCATCCTGAGATTCTGTCGTATCCTTTTCAAACGTAGCTTTGAGGCGTTTATCATCATAGAAAAGATCGAGGATATCGGCGTTAGTGGACCAGCCAAGAGCGCGGATAAGTACCGTCACGGGAATCTTACGGTTACGGTCAATACGGGCATAGACGATATCATTGGCATCGGTTTCCAGTTCAATCCAGGCACCGCGGTTCGGGATGACCGTCGAATTGTACAGACGGATGCCCATGGGGTCGATTTCACGGCCATAGTACACACCTGGTGAGCGGACAAGCTGGCTGACAATAACACGTTCTGCGCCGTTAATAATAAACGTACCTGTATCAGTAATCAGCGGGAAGTCGCCCATGAATACTTCCTGGTCCTTGATTTCGCCGGTCACATGGTTGACGAGACGGATCTGGACGCGGAGCGGTGCGGCATATGTCGTATCCCGTTCCTTGCATTCACGGATATCGTACTTCGGTTCCCCTAATTTAAAATCTTCAAAAGATAAGGATAAATTCCCCGCAGCGTCTTCAATCGGCGAAATATCCCTGAATATGTCTTTGAGTCCCTTTTCTAAGAACCATTCGTAGGATTTAATCTGTAAATCCAGCAAATGGGGCATCTTCAAGACTTCGTTGATTTTCGCATACGTATAGCGGGTCCTTTTCCCAACTTGTACAGGTTTGAACATGCTGTTACTTCACCCCTTATAAAAACTAAACCACCAATGAAAGTGTGTGAAACTTGCGAAAAGCGACAAAAAAGCAAGGCTCCATATCAAGAATAGACTGAACCTTGCTTAATTTTTGTTAACCGGAAGCAGTTCCTCCATGTATCTCACAAATAGCATACTCGCAAATTGAACATTTTGCAATGAGTTATTATAGCACATGGAGTCACTTCCGTCAATATGTAATTTTTATTTTTTTCATCCTGTTTATTTGCTGATTTTTGCCAGCGTGTATTTTTTCTTGCCTTTGCGGACAATGACATACTTGCCGTTCGAATTTTTGTGAGGCCGTACGATTTCATCAAGGCTGGTCACTTTGACGCCGTTGATTGTAACAGCACCATTGGTGATATCTTCACGGGCCTGCCGTTTGGACGAATAAATCGTCGAATCAACCAGCCAGTTGACAACATCTTTTTCTTCGTTCGTCACATCGACAGTCGGCATCTTGCCGAAGGCCTGTTCCAGTTCATGTTCCGTAAGGTCTGCAATGCTGCCGTGATACAGGGCTTCTGTGATGTTCTGGGCTTCTTTGAGAGCCTGTTCACTATGTACGAACCGGGTAACTTCTTCTGCCAGACGGCGCTGGGCCAGACGTTTTTCCGGTTCCTTTTCCACGGCTTCCGCCAGAGCATCGATTTCTTCCTTGCCGAGGAATGTAAAGTATTTGAGGTACTTGACGACATCGGCATCGTCCTGATTAAGCCAGAACTGATAGAATTCAAAGGGCGATGTCTTTTCCGGATCAAGCCAGATAGCTCCGCCTGCGGTCTTGCCGAACTTTGTGCCATCCGATTTGAGCATGAGCGGAATCGTCAGTGCATATACCGGTGTATTGCCGCCATGCATCTTGCGGATCATATCGATACCGCCCGTAATATTGCCCCACTGATCCGCACCGCCAACCTGGAGCTGTACGTCATATTTGCTGTACAGATGTTCATAATCGACAGCCTGGAGAATCTGATAGGTAAATTCCGTAAACGAAATACCTGCTTCCAGACGGCTGGCTACGACTTCTTTTGCGAGCATGACATTAATTGGGAATAGCTTACCATAATCACGTAGAAAATCAAGAAGGCTGATTTTGGACAGCCAGTCAAAGTTATTAACGAACGTAATGTTTTCATCATCGCCAAAAAGATGCGTAAACTGGGCTTTCAATTTTTCGGCATTATCATGGATTTTTTCCATCGTCTGCAGCTTGCGTTCCGTCTTACGGCCGCTGGGATCGCCGATAGCACCGGTACCGCCGCCGATGACGATATACGGATGATGGCCCTGGAGGGCAAACCGTTTCAGCATCATAAAGGGAATAAGATGTCCTATATGAAGACTGTCACCAGTAGGATCGACGCCGCAATACAGAGAAATTTTCTTTTCGTCAGTCAATTTGCGGAGATTTTCTTCTTCTGTCATCTGATTGATGGCTCCACGCCAAGTCAGTTCGTCAATAATATTCATGGAATCGGCTCCTTATCTTCGTAGGATTGTGTTCTAATTATTCATTATAGACTACACGGCCCGGTCCGTCAAACCAAATCGAATAGAAAA
>NZ_QSFA01000029.1 GCF_003467125.1 Megasphaera sp. AM44-1BH | reverse complement strand
ACCTTCTTTTTTCACATAAGTAAAACTAATGGAAAGCCCTTGAAAGTGAAATTGTTTAAAAATGGCAGATTTCGTAAAATAACTATGTCAGCAGGAACGAACACTCCTGCCAGTCACTTTTTGAATCGTATACTTTTTATATACAGGAGGTCATCTTATGAATGTCAATGCCAAAGAAGTCGTCGTGTTGGTTGGGTCCGGCCAGATTGGACAGGCTATTGCCCGCCGCGTCGGAGCCGGCCGCCATATCGTGCTGGCTGATTTGAAACAGGAACATGCCGGTCAGGCTGCCAAGGTCCTGGAAGATGCGGGATTTGAAACGAGTACGCTGGCTGTCGATATTTCGTCGCGTCAGTCTATCATTGAGCTCATTGAACACGCCAAACAATTCGGGGCCATCAAATACCTCATCGATGCTGCCGGCGTATCGCCGTCACAGGCACCGGTCTCCCAAATCCTGAAAGTCGATTTATACGGGACGGCCGTCCTCTTGGAAGAATTCGGCAAGGTCATCGCTGCCGGTGGTTCGGGCATCATCATTTCATCGCAGTCCGGCCATCGCCTGGGAGCGCTGACGCCGGAGGAAAATGAGCAGTTGGCCACGACGCCGACAGAAGAGCTGCTGGACCTTCCGTTTCTCCGAGAAATCACGGATACCCTGAAGGCATATCAGTATTCCAAGCGCTGCAACGTCCTGCGCGTCATGTATGAAGCCACCCGCTGGGGCCATCGCGGAGCGACGGTCAATTCCATCAGCCCGGGCATCATCATTACGCCGCTGGCCAACGACGAACTCCACGGGCCCCGCGGAGAAGGCTACCGCAAGATGTTGTCCCTTTGCCCGGCCGGTCGCGCCGGCAGCCCGGATGAAGTCGGCGACCTAGCTGAGTTCATCATGAGCCATAAAGGCCGCTTCATTTCAGGGAGCGACTTCCTCATCGACGGCGGGACGACGGCGTCGTACTGGTTCGGCGACTTGCAGTATTTGAAAGAAACGCACTGATAAGGAGCTTGCTGTGATGAAACAATATAAAGATACCCTCGTCTTTTTGCTGATATCAGTGTTACTGCTGGGATTTCTCATGGTGCTCGGAAACGGCCGCCCCAAGTCGGTGGACAGCGTTTCCCAGGCTACGCCGCCGGCTTCCCGGCAGCAGGAAGCCCAGACGGATCTGGGGAATCTCAAGGGGAAGAAAATCCTCATCGCCTATTTTTCACGGGCCGGGGAAAACTATCAGGTCGGCTATATCCAGAAAGGCAATACCCACATCGTAGCGGATATGATTGCCCAGGAAACGGGCGGGACACTCTTTGAAATCCGTCCCGCTGAGCCTTATCCGGACGGCTACCAGGATACGACCCGTCGGGCACAACAGGAAAAACAGGAACAGGCCCGTCCTAAGCTGACCGGCGATGTACCGGACTGGGATTCCTATGACGTCGTCTTTTTGGGGTATCCTATTTGGTGGAGCGATGCGCCGATGATTGTCTACACCTTCCTGGAAAGCCATGACTTCACGGGGAAAATCATCATTCCTTTCTGCACGTCTGCGGGTGATGTACTGACTGGCCAGGAAAGTTCCTTCCCGCAGCATGCCAAAGGGGCCGTGATGGCGAAAGGCTTTGGCGTAGAAGGAAAACGAGCCCAGCAGCAGCCGGGAACTGTCAGCCCTCAAGTACATCAGTGGCTGAAAGGACTCGGCTTCCCTGCGGATCGATAAGGGATTCATCCAGCCCTGTCCCGGCGCTGCTCGGTGACAGGGGAGACTGGAGAATAGGAGGATACTATCTATGAAATTATGGCGATCCATCGCTTTCGGAGTCATCCTGGTTTTGGGAATGTACGTGGCATCTCCTGTGGATGCGGCGGCAAAGAAACCGCTTGTCATCGCGGAACAGGGTTCTTTTACGGTTGGAGGGGCCTATAAAGAAAAACCGGGAACGTTCAGGCAGGAAAATTTCACAGCCGAAGAAGGCCAGCGGGCCTATGGGGATTTTGCCTATGTGGAATATCAGAAACCCGTAAAGGCCAAGAAACTGCCGCTGATTTTCCAGCATGGCGGTGCCCAGTCCAAACGCACCTGGGAATCCGGGCCTGATGGCCGGGAGGGATTTAATACCCTGTTTATACGGGCCGGGTATTCTGTGTATCTGGTTGACCAGCCCCGCAGTGGTGAAGCCAATCTTTCCACGGAGGCCGTGACACCGGATACGCCTTGGGCATCCAATCCCATGTATGGCGACAAGACCCTTTATGTCTTGTCCCGTATCGGCCATTATGACAAGGAGGGAAATCCCGTTCCCAATGCACAGTTCCCGGCAGGGGAAAAGAATTACCAGGCATTCCAGCAGAGCTGGACAATCGGTTCTGGCCCACTCGATAACGACCTCAATGCCGATGTGCTCGCAAAGCTGGTGGATCAGCAAAAGGATGGTGCCATCCTGGTCACCCATTCCATGGGCGGTACCATTGGCTGGCGTACGGCCATTCGTTCCGACAAGGTAAAAGCCATCATTGCCTATGAGCCCGGAGGCACGCCCTTTGTCTTCCCTGAAACAGAAATGCCGAAAATCACGGAAGCAAGGTTTAAAGCACTGTCTGCCTCTGCCATGGGAGTACCCATGGCAGACTTCCTAAAACTCACCCGGATTCCGATTGTCCTCTATTATGGGGATTACATTAAGATCGGTTCGGAAAATGTCGGCGAAGATAAGTGGGGCACGGAATATGCCATGGCCCAACAGTTCGTGGATACCCTCAATAGCCATGGCGGTGATGCCACTCTGGTGCATCTGCCGGATATAGGTATCAAGGGGAATTCCCATTTCCTCATGCAGGAAAAGAACAACGAAGAAATCATGAAGCTGGCACTGGATTGGCTCCATAAAAACGGATTGGATAAATAAAAAAACTCAGCTTTGTGAAGTAATTCAGTTTATGAGGAGGTTTGCTTTATGGAAATGAGAAGACTGGGACACAGCGATTTGTATGTCAATCCGGTAGGGCTTGGTTGTATGGGCTTCAGCCATGCCTATGGACTGGCTATGGAAAAGACAGAAGCTGTAAAGAATATCCGCAGTGCTTATGATATGGGTTATAATTTTTTTGATACGGCAGAGTGCTATATCGGGGAAAATGCTGATGGTTCCACTTCATATAATGAAGAACTGGTGGGAGAAGCACTGCGTGATGTGCGGGATAAAGTCGTTATCGCTACAAAATTCGGTGTAAGGCATAATGTTGACCGTTCTCTGAAACTGGACAGCTGTCCGGCCGTAATCCGCAAATCAGTGGAAGGCAGCCTGAAGCGGCTGGGGCTGGAGTATATTGACCTTTACTATCAGCATCGTATCGATCCCCAGACAGAGCCGGAGGCCGTAGCAGAGACCATGAAGGACCTGATCAAGGAAGGGAAAATCCGCTATTGGGGCATTTCCGAGGCCAATGAGGAATATTTGCGCCGTGCCCATAAGATATGTCCTGTGACGGCGGTGGAAAACCGCTACTCGATGATAGCGCGCTGGCATGAGGCGTTGTTTCCTGTATTAGAGGAACTGTCCATTGCATTTGTGGCTTTTTCACCCATGGCCAACGGGCTGCTGACGGGAGCCTATCATCGGGCAACCAAATTCACGGAGAAGGGGGATTACCGTAGTGATATGCCTCAGTTCACAGAAAAGGGAATGCAGCAGAGTGAGGAGCTGCGTGCCATGCTGGAAAAGCTGGCTCAGGAAAAACATGCCACGCCGGCACAGATTTCCCTGGCCTGGATGATCAACAAGAAGCCATATATCGTGCCAATCCCGGGCAGCCGCAAGGTTTCACGGCTCAAGGAGAACCTGGGCGCGGGACATATACGACTTGACCCATTGGAACTCGAGCGGATAGATTCCCTGCTTGACGGCATGACGTTTGATGTTTTCGGTGGACACAGCAACTCGTAATTGAGCGAAAAAGAGAGGAGAAAATAAGATGGCGAATATCCTGATTGCTTATTTTTCCCGTAAGGGACAGAACTATGTAAATGGCCAGATCAAAAATCTGGCCAAGGGGAATACGGAACGGGTGGCTGAATTCATTCAGCAGGCAGTAGGTGGTGATTTGTTTGAAATCGAAACTGTCAGAGAATATCCTGAGGACTATACCCGGTGTACCGAAGCAGCCAAAGAGGAACTGCGGGCCAAAGCCCGTCCGGAACTGAAAAATTTTCTGGACAGCGTGGACGGATACGATACGGTTTTCCTGGGTTATCCCAACTGGTGGGGGACCATGCCCATGGCTGTCTATACATTCCTGGAGAACTATGATATGAGCGGCAAGACCCTCATCCCGTTCTGCACCCACGAAGGAAGTGGCATGGGAATCAGCGGACGGGAACTTAAAAGGATCTGCCCGAAAGCGGACGTGGTCAGAGGACTGGCCATCCACGGGGCCGGAGCTGCAGAGTCGGCAGCGGAAGTTTCCGTCTGGGCACGGGGCAAAGTTGAAGAAGCGGGGAGGAAAGAACGAAAATGAACGTTTTTGAGGAAATGAGGCAGGGCAAGGCCTATGATATCCGCAATAAAGACTATCAGAAACAGGTCCATGGAGAATTGGACCGCTGTGGGTATCTTTGCCAGCAGATCAACTTGACGGACACCCGGGACAAAGCAGAAATACGGCGCAAGGAAATGGAGCTTTTGGACGGACGGCTGGAAGAGGGAACCTATCTGACGCCGCCCTTGCAGATTGACTGCGGCTGCCGGGTGTTCCTGGGCAAGAATGTCTTTGCCAATCACAATCTGACGGTCATGTCCCTGGGCACGGTGACCATTGAAGACGGCGCCATGCTGGGGCCGGAAGTGGGCCTTTTCACGGTAAACCATGAGCCGAAGCATATCCGTACCGTCATGACCAGGGAAATCCATATCAAAAAGAACGCCTGGATTGGAGCAAGAGTCAGTATCCTGCCTGGTGTGACCATTGGTGAGAATGCCATCGTCGGCACGGGTTCTGTCGTAACGAAAGATGTGCCTGACAATGCCGTGGCAGTCGGGGTACCGGCCCGGATAGTGAAGCGGTTATAAGTATATTTATGATACTGAGAGGATAAGGAGGACAATGAGATGGAATATGTAAAATTTGGCAATACAGGGATGGACGTGTCCCGCATTTGCCTGGGTATGATGAGTTTCGGTAAACCGGGAAAGGAAAACGGCGTCTTCCCGTGGGCGAAAGATTATGAAGACGGCAAGGCCATTTTCAAGCGGGCCATTGAACTGGGCATCAATTATTTCGATACGGCCAATGTCTATCAGATGGGGACCAGTGAGGAAATCACCGGCCGGTATATCCGCGATTTTGGTTTGGACCGCGATGAAATCGTCGTGGCGACGAAAGTCAATTTTGAAATGCGTCCGGGCCGGCCCAACGGCGGCGGCCTGTCCCGCAAGAATATCATGGCGGAAATCGACCACAGCCTGGAACGGCTGGGCTTGGACTACGTTGATGTCTATCAGATCCACCGCCTGGATCCCTATACGCCGATGGAAGAAATCATGGAGGCCCTGCACGATGTCGTCAAGAGCGGCAAAGCCCGCTACATCGGAGCCTCGACGATTTTTGCCTGGCAGCTGGAACGGATGCAGCAGATTGCCGAACGCCATGGCTGGACGAAGTTTACCTCTCTTCAGCCGCAGTATAATCTGATTTATCGCGAGGAAGAACGGGAAATCCTGCCACTCTGCCAGGACCGCAAGATGGCCGTCGTCCCCTGGAGTCCGCTGGCCGGTGGCCGCTGCGCCCATCCTTGGGGGACGGTGACGGAACGGAACCGCGTCGATGACGTATCGCCTATGGTGTGGGGGGTGACCGATGCCCAGGACAAGGTCGTCGTCGACAACTTGGAAAAGGTAGCTCGCGAACACGGCCGCACCATGGCCCAGGAAGCCCTGGCCTGGATGCTCAGCAAACCGTATATCACGGCGCCTATCGTCGGCACGACCAGCGCCCGCCATATTGAAGAAGCCGTATCGGCTTTGGATATCCAGCTCGATGAGGAGGAAATCAAGGCCTTGGAAGCTCCTTATGTGCCTCACATCAAGACGGGCTTATATTAAGTTGCCTATAGCGGACAGGATGATCTGCCTCTTCCAATCTAAAAAGTTTTACTGGCAGGCGCCCTTGCAGGACCTGTCCGCCTTTAGTAAAGGGCAGCCACGGACATTACCAACACCCCATATAGGAGAAAAAGTAATCATTGGCAGCCGGAAAGAATTGCCACGTTTATGGGAACAAGTCTGAGTCCATCTGCCGTGAGGGATTCATGGCTTTAGATAATATGGTCAGGCCGGAAATTTACGCAATATAATTTATTTCTTATATCTGATTTTACATACCCCTTTTAGAATACAAGTGAGAATGAACTGTTGTTGCTTTAGGTTCAATTTACTCATATAAAGGGGCGGTAATATGAACGATATAATGAAGAAACGGATTGTACGGGCATCTTTGGTGGCATTGCTGGTATCTATGCCTGCCTGCGTGACCCCGGCACTGGCTGCCGGTACGGTGCTGGCCGGAATCAGCAATACGGCGACGGCACTCAATTCAGCTGTCAGTGGCGGGTATAGCAATACGGCATCGGGCGATTATGCCGCCATTGCAGGCGGTCATAAGGACACCGCTTCCGGGAAATATTCCTTTGCAGGTGGTGGCTACAATAATACCGCTTCCGGCAACTGGGCAACGGCCATAGGGGGTCAGGGTGGTATTGTTGCCGGTGAATGTGCTACGGGGATTGCCGGCGGGTCTGCTACGGCAGAAGCCAGTAATTCCTTCGCTATCGGCTTTGGTTCCGTGGCCAAAGGCGCTTATGGAGCTGCTATTGGCAGAAATGCCGTAGCGACAGAAGCACAGACGGTTTCCTTTGGCGATGCAACCAAGGGTGCCGATACGTACAACCGCTTGGTCAACATCCACGACGGCCTGAATGCCCATGATGCAGCAGCGGTCGGTCAGACTACCCGCGATGTCACCAGCAGCGATCAGTCCCTGAAGGTAACGAAATCTGTCAATGAAGATGGCTCTAAGTCATTTGATCTCTCCGTTAATGCCAATGGCGCTGTTGCAGATGGCGATATGCGTGCCGTATCGGGAAGTACGGTATATCAATCGATGCTTACCAGAACAGATGGGAATACCATTACTATCGATAAAAACGGTTCGGCACAGGCGATTGATGTCAGTGGCAAAGACGGGCAGACACGGACCCTCACCGGCATCGCTTCGAATCCGTCAGATTCTACCAGCGCGGCCAATGTGGGCTACGTCAATAACCGGTTTGACAGCCTGAATACAAAATTGACGGATGATATGTACCGTATCGGTGCCGGGGCAGCGGCACTGGCGGCTCTCCATCCGCTCGATTATGACCCGGAAAATACCCTGGAATTCGCTGTCGGGTATGGCCATTACCACGATAAGAACGCCGCAGCCCTCGGCGCGTTCTATCATCCGAACGGCGATGTGATGTTCAATGTCGGCGGAACGATTGGCAACGGGGAAGCCATGGTCAATGCCGGCGCCACCTTCCGCATCGGCAGCGGCGCTTCCCACACCCGCCTGTCCCGCAGTGAACTGGAACAGAAAGTAGCCAATCAGGATGAACGGATCCGGGAACTGGAAGAAAAGCTTCGTGAAATTGAATCGGCGATGGCAAAATAGAAGGACGATACGACGCCAGATATGGCATCAGCCCGGGCAGGACTCGTTATGAGCCTGCCCGGGCTGATTTGATTTTTAGGTAAAGGCGATGGGTTCCTGATTGTTCATGGAATAGCCGTCGTTATGGGGGTCATCCAGTTCGGAAAGGGTGATGTCTTCTTTTGTTTTCAGTGGCTTGATGAGGCCCGGCGGATTGTGGAGGGACAAGGTCTTCCCCTTGCCGGATAGAATCCAGAATACTTTATAGCCTCCCGGTTTGACTTCCAGACGCTCTTCTCCCTGTCCGTCGGTAAAATAGATGAGCAGATCGATTTTATGTTTGTTGGCATAGGCAAAGACCGGGGAAAAGGCCGTTCCACCCCGGTAGGGATAGCGTTCCTGTAAGTCGCGGACGGAACGGACGTGATAGACTTTTTTTATCTGGTCATCACATTCGATGACAGTGATTTCCACGCGCTGGGTCTGAACGATATGCAATACTTCTTCCATGGCCTGACGGAATTCGCCATCGCTGATGCTGCCGCTCACGTCGAGGGCGACGAGGATGCGGGCTTTGTAATGATGGAGTTCGCCCCGCAGGTCGAGACGGTACGGCTGGCGTCGGCTGAGGCGGGCTGTCGTGTGTTTGGTACCGCATGACAGCGTGCCGGCCATACGGCGCAGATACCAGTCCCAGGGCAGGGCCGGATTTTCGCTTTTTATGGCGGCGATGGCACTGCTCAGATGGGACGGCAGACCGCCTTTATCGGCGTCGTCGAGATATTTTTCTGTAAATTTTACCATCGTCTGCGGGTCGGCGGCGTCTGCCCTTTCCCACAAATCATGGGCGTGGGCCGGGTCGAACTGGGGCTTGTCGGAATCGGTGACCTGGTCAGTCGTGGTCGTATTGCTCTTCTTCTTCCAGTCGATGCCGCGCTGAATCTGTTCGGCATAGTTTTCCAGCGTGTCGTACGGTGTCAGGTAGAGCTGATATTGGCCGTTGATGCGTTCGATGGTCACGCCGTCGGCAGGTACGGGGTCGAGGTACGTATTGACGATGGCATCCATGGCCAGATTGAGGGCCAGCTTGCTGTACGAGCTGCGAAGGTCACGGGCACGCAGGAGATGGCGGAACACGATGTGCAGGATTTCGTGACGGATCGAACTGAGCATCTGCTCCGGCGTCTGCTCCAGAAACAGGAAGGGCTGAAAAAAAAGGATATATTTCGTGCCGCGGAATGTCACTCCCGTAGGAGCCCGGAGGGTCAGGTCCAGCTCTTTGCCCATCTGGAAAAAGAAGTAACCGAAGAAATTGTCTTCGTCTTCCATGAGGGTCAGGCTGAGATGGCTGATAAACGAGAAAAAGGCATCCTTCAGTGACGGCGGCAGTTCCGTAGCCCGGTCTTTGGTGTCGGGCAGAAAATAATAATCATTGGCCCAGATTTCCAGGCGTCTGCGCAGGTCAAATGCCTGGTCTGCCAGTGTAGTATCCATTATGATTCCTCCCGGTTCTGTTTGAAACGAAGCCGTTCATCGACGGCAATCTGTCTGGCCCGGCGGCTGCCCTTGTGATAGATGAGGCGCAGCACATCGGCCGGCGTCCAGTGGTAGAACTGCTTCAGTGCGCGGCAGCCGATGAGATTGCGGACGTATTTTTCCGGTACATCGGGACGGGCAAGAACCTGGCCGAGTACGGACCGGCATTCGTCTTCACTGATGCGGATGGACGGTGGCAGCACGGCCAGTACGGACACGTTGATGCCCAGGAAATGCAGGGCCTGATCATGGGTCAGACGCATGACAAAACGCAGCGTCCGCGCGTCGCTGCCAACAGCCTGATCGGCAGCTTCTGTCGTAGGAGAATCTATATAGCGCAACGCTTCCGGGTTCTGCCGTACAGCGGCCAGCTGCACAGCTGGTGTGGGGTCCTTGATATACTGCAGGGATTCCCAGCTCTTTTCGATAGCGGCCAGCTGCAGATCTTCGCTGGGATTTTTTGCGTAGCGGATAGCCCAGGCCGATTGTTCCAGTGCCAGACGGACCAGCGATTCTGGAGGATTCTTGATATAACTCAGATTATACCAGTTGGCTTTGATGGCCTTTTCGGCCAGCCCCGGAATGGGCTGGCGGATATAGCGGATAGCTTCAGGCTTATTGGCGACAGCGGCCTCCTGAATGGCGGCATCGGGCTGATTGATGTATTGTATCATAAGGCCATTTCCTTCTACAGCGGCCATCTGCAGGCGCCGCGACGGATGGTCGATGTGCCGGATTGTCAGCGGATTGATTTTGATGAGTTCTAAATATTTTTCTTCGTCCATAATGTACCTGTCTGTAAAATAAAGATTTCATGCAGTACTATTGTACGAGGATTCTCCCTGTATTTCAAATACCTGGGCCGTCTTTTTGAAGTCCTGTCGTGCATAGTGGGTATGGCATACGGATATATGCAAAACGTCAAATATATGTAAAAAAATATATACATCATAATCCGCTGTTTTGCCAGAAACGGCCGGAAACCGCAGTAGATAGCTGTTTTTTGTTTTGGCATTATAATTTCATATACGATGGTAAATACAAAAACGCATATTTCATATCTCATATAATCAAGGAAGGGGGATAGCAAACGGATAAGGAAAACGGGCATAATAGAATCAGTTGGTGATTGTATGGCCCCGGATTGATGAACGTGCGGATATACCGGATTAGTGAATACGAGGAGGATCCTGATATGGGAGCAGATATTATTTCTATTCTATTTTTTATTACAGCCATCGTACTGGCTTTTATCCGTAAGATAAATATCGGTATTGTGGCATTGGCACTGGCAGTCCCCTGCACGATGCTGATCGGGCTGCCCGGCAAAGAAATTATTGCCGGCGTCAATGGGAATTTATTCATTACCTTAGTTGGTATTACTCTTTTGTTTTCTATCGTCAACGATACGGGAGCGCTGGGGCTGCTGGCTCATAAAATCGTCGCCGTTGCCGGACGGCGGTTATGGCTCATCCCGATTCTGTTGTTTGTTGCCGGAGGCATTATTACCGGTGCCGGACCGGGCGGTATCCCCGTGCTGGCCATCATGATTCCCATGGGCATTGCCGTCGGCATACGGGTCGGCTATAATCCGGTCATGTTGTCACTTATCGGCATCTGTGGTATGACCGGCGGACGCTTCTCTCCGATTACTCCGGAAACGGCCATTATTTTCAGTGCTCTGGAAAATACGGGAATCAGCAGTGCCAGTGCCGTGCCGGCGATTATTGTCAATGTGACGCTGTTCAATGCCGTAGTGGCCGTCCTGCTGTTCATCGCCTTTAAAGGATACAAAGTCAAAGCGCCGGAACAGATGGAACGGGACGAAGAAGGAACGAAAAGCTTTACGACCAGACAGTGGATTTCTTTCGGTGGCATCATCGCCATGCTGGCTCTGATCATTTTTGCCAAAGTCAACGTCGGGCTGGCGGCCCTGATTGTGTCGGCTGTCCTCCTGCTGTGTCATATTGCCGATGATGGCAAGTGCATCAAATCCGTTCCCTGGGGAACGATCCTCATGGTACTCGGTGTGGGCGCCCTGCTTCATATCGTGGCCAAAACGGGTGGCATTGCCCTCCTGACACAGATTCTGGCCGGTATGATGTCGCCATCGACGGCATCCACCTTCATGGCCTTGTCGGCAGGCCTGCTGAGTTTCGTCAGTTCGGCCCTGGGCGTCGTCTACCCGACGATGATGCCTATGAGTGTCGGCATCGCCCAGCAGATTGGTGGCATCAATCCCGTGGCCCTCATGTCTGCCGTCGCGGCCGGCGGCTCCTGCAGTGGCATTTCCCCGATGTCTACGGGAGGCGCCATGATCATTGCCATCATGGCGGTAGAACTGAAAGACCGGTTTACCAAAGAACAACAGAATAAAGTATTCGTCCAGCTTCTCGTCATTGCCGGTGCCAACCTGCTGGTACTGATGGCCTGCACATTCTTGTTCTTTGATGTCATTGCCAATATACTCTGTCCCCTCTAAATAGCAATAGATTGCATAAACAGAGACGGAACCAAAATGAGTTTCTCAGTCATTTTGGTTCCGTCTTTTTTATGTCTGCCGGCATCTTTACTTCAGGTGATTGAATAAAGTCTGGCGGGTGATGTTGAGCATGGAAGCCACTTCAGTTTTCGTATATCCCTGTTCCAGCAAGTCGTTTATGACCAGCTGCTGGAAGGTATGCTGGGCCTTTTTCATATCCAGCTTGAATGTCCGGGGATCGATGAGGTGAGCCCGTTTCTTGTGATTCGTCTGATCAAAGAGATAATCATAGGAAGGAGAACCGGGTTTCCCATAAATGTAGTACCGCAAAGCCGTACTGCGTATTTCCCGGATATTACCCCACCAGTGGTGATCCTGCAATGCCTGGCGGAGTGGTTCTGGAAGGGCTGATTTTTTTATGGTGTGTCCGGCGAATCCCGACAGGAAATGAAGAAAGAGATAGACAATATCGGAAGGTCGTTCATCGAGAGATGGCAGGGTAAGGGTCAGAGTATTCAGGCGGAAATATAAATCCTTACGGAACGAGCCTTCGTTGATTTTTTCGATGATATCCGTATTGGTGGCGGAGATGATGCGGATGTCGAGGGGAATGACATAGTCCGAGCCGATGCGCATGACCTGCTTCGTTTCCAGGACACGCAGGAGCTTGGACTGGATAGCCGGTGACATGCTGTTGATTTCATCGAGGAAAATCGTTCCGCCGTGGGCCAGCTCGAATAATCCCGCTTTACCTTCTTTGCGGGCTCCGGTAAAAGCACCGCTTTCATAGCCGAAGAGTTCGCTTTCCAGCAGTTCCGGCGGCAGGGCGGCGCAGTTGACGGCGACGAAGGGACCGTTGCGGCGGGGACTGGCATTGTGGATGCTCTGGGCGAAGAGCTCCTTGCCGGTTCCGCTTTCTCCCTGGATAAGGACCGGTGCGTCGTAGGCGGCCATCGTCTCCGCCGTAGCCTTGAGAGCTTTCATTTTTGCATCCGCCGTCAGGATATCGTCGAAATGATGCACTGCCGTCAGCCCCGTTTTGGAGAGTTTATAACGGATATTCTTTTCCATTTTCTGCAGCTGCGTGACATCGCGGATGCTCAGGATGTACCGGGTCTGCTTATCGATGGAAAAGGGTGAGGAATTCAGGACGAGCGTATAAGGTGGTTTTTCTATAATCGTATTGGAAAAGGTATAGGCATGGTCTCCCTGCTGCCTGGGAAGTATGGTTTCCATGGCTTTGGCATCTTCTCTGATCTTCAGGAACTGCCGGGCCTGTTTGTTGATATGGGAAATGGTGCCTTCGGCATCGTACATGATAATGCCTTCATCGACGTGGGACAATACGGAGGAAAGCAGGGATAACTGCTGTCGTTCCCGCTTATTGAATGAGGCCAGGTCGTGGGCATACTGGTACAGTGAAAAGATGGTCGGATTGCTGGGCATGATGGTAAATATGGGCAGAGGGATGTTGGTGATGCGCGGCAGGATGGCCGTGCCGACAATGGCCATATCGGGACCGACATCGAGACTGTCTACAAGATGTTCCAGGTCAGGCCGGTCTTTATAGGTATATATTTCCGTTTTGCTCCGTAATTCCGGCGGGCACATGGAACTTTCGAAGATGACACTGGAATTCAGGAGAAGATAGATTTTTTTATACTTCCGTGCCTGTTCCAGTGTATACATGATATCGTAGGTTGAAATATACAGACGCAGGACCGGGACTTCACGGATGACAGGAGCCAGTTCCTGATAGGTGCCGCCGCTGGCGATGAGGACCGGTGCCCCATTTTTTATCATGTCCCGCGCCTGCCCGAATATGTTTTTGAAATCGAGGATAGATACGTCAATGGGCATACTGTCCGGTTCTTTCGTGTGATTCCATAAGGCTTGTTCGATTTTATTTTTCATGACCTGGTCAGTGGCCAGGAAGCAGATTTTTTCCAATATCCTCACCTCACGTCCAGTGTACGGGAAAATGGATAGGATGTCAAATTAATGTAAAAAAATATATACGCTGGTTAAAACCTGTCCCGTTTATATACTGCGGAAGTGCTGTATATGGCTGTTTTCCAACTTGGCATTAAAATTTCATATATATTCACGAATAGCAATAGTCTTAGTGATATATCTTATATATGAGAAAGGAACAGGTGAAAGACATGACGGAAGGTTTATTGGAAGGTATCCGGGTTCTCGATTTTACAGGTTTTCTGGCTGGTCCCTACTGCGGGATGTTTCTGGCCGATATGGGAGCCGATGTCATTAAAGTAGAAAATTTACTGACCAAAGGCGAATTTTGCCGCTATGCACGGCCGCTGGAAGAAAAGACGGGCCGCAGTATGTATTTTGGCAATCTGAACCGGAATAAACGCGGGTTTGCCGTCAATCTGAAATCGGAAGACGGGAAAAAGGTTTTCGCTGAACTGGTCAAATCGGCCGATGTGCTTTTGGAAAATATGCGTCCCGGCGTCATCAAGAAACTGGGATTCGGCTATGAAGAATGCAAGGCACTGAATCCGCGCATCATCTTCGCTTCCATTTCCGGATTTGGCCAGTACGGTCCCTATTCTTCCCGGCCCGGCTATGACCTCATCGCCCAGGCTATGGGCGGCTCCATGAGCATCACCGGATGGCCCGGTTCGGAACCGACCCGTGCCGGTATGGCTATCGGCGATATGATGGCCGGCATGAACTGCTGCATGGGCATCCTGGCATCGCTGATCAAGCGGCAGAAGACTGGCGTAGGCCAGAAAATCGATGTAGCCCTTGTCGATTCCATTGTTTCCGGTCTGGAAGCCAAATGCATGCAGTATCTGTATACTGGCAAAGTTCCTGAAAAGACAGGTAACAAATATATTTCTTCCGCTCCTTACGATTCCTTCAAAGCAAAGGATGCCTATTTCGTACTGGCCAGCGGGACGGATAAACATTTTGAACATCTCTCGGCTGCTATGGGCATGCCTGAACTGGCACAGAATCCCTTATATGAAAACACGGAACTGCGCAAAAAGAATGCCGATTCCCTGAAGAAAATCATCGAAGACTGGGCCAGCGACAAGACGAGCCGGGAAGTCGTCGATATCATCCTCGATGCCGGTGTACCGGCCGGACCGATTTATGACATTGCCGACGTCTGCAACGATAAGAATATCGTCGAAGCCAGAGACATGCTGGTCAAGGTTCCCGACAAAAAAGCCGGTGAATTCACGGTCCTGGGCAATCCTATCAAGATGGATACCTATCCCTGCACATACCGCAAATCGGCTCCGGATCTCGGGGAAGACGATGTGGATATCATGAAGGAACTGGGCTATTCTGATGAACAGATTGCGGCCATGCAGGCCGATGGCGCTGTCAAATAGGAGGAAAAATCATGGGTAAAAAGATAACTGTCGTAGAAGTCTGCCCCCGCGATGGCTGGCAGAATCATAAAATTCCTATTCCGACGGAAACAAAAGTCAAATATATCAAAGAAATGATCGATTACGGTGCCACCATGTTCGATCTCGTTTCCTTCGTCAGTCCCAAGTGGGTTCCCCAGATGAAGGATGCGGCGGAAGTCCTGCAGGAAAGTAAGAAGTATGCGAAAGAAATTGGCAAAGACATCGAATTTATGGCTCTGACACTGAATGGAAAAGGCATTGAAAATGCCCTTAAAGCTGGCGCGACGAGCATCCAGTTCGTTATTTCTGCCAGTGAAGAACACAATAAACGCAATTCCAACCGGACCATAGAAGAATCATTGGAAAACTTCAAAGCCATGGCATCCCAGGTCAAAGGGGTCAAGATGACTCTGGCTATGGCCTGTGCCCTGGGATCTCCTTTTGGGGACGACGTGCCGGCAGACCGGGTCAAATATCTATGTGAAGAAGCCTTTAAGGTCGGTGTCACCCGGATTGGCCTCGGCGATACGGCAGGCATTTCCAATCCGGCCCACACCAAAGATATTATCCGGGCCCTGAAGTCCATCTGCGATATCAGTCAGATCGATGTCCATCTCCATGATGCGTACGGCATGGGCCTGGCCAATGCCTATGCAGCCGTCGAAGAAGGCGTCACGTCCCTCGATGCCGCTGCCGGCGGCCTGGGCGGCTGCCCCTTCGTTCCCGGCGCCAAAGGCAATATAGCGACAGAAGATCTGGTGCATATGCTGCAGGCTTTAGGGTATGATACGGGGTATGATCTGGATAAGATCCTGTCTACCGTACGCTCCATGTGCGAAGAAATCCAGGCTGTTCCGACGAGCAGTCTCATCCAGGCACGCAAGTGTCATCAGGGATAATTTTCCAATACGTCTATATACAGGAGGTAACAGAATGAAACAGTTAATGACGGGGAATGAAGCCATTGCCCGGGGATTATATGAAGCAGGTGTCAGCTTTGCTTCTGCTTACCCCGGTACGCCCAGCACAGAAATCCTGGAAAATGTGGCTAAATATAATGATATTTCTTCCGAATGGGCACCGAATGAAAAGGTTGCCATGGAAGCAGCTATCGGCGCATCCATTGGTGGCGTCCGCTCCTTTGCAGCCATGAAGATGGTAGGTCTCAATGTGGCAACTGATCCGCTCTTTACTTTTGCCTATCTGGCCATCAACGGCGGCTTTGTCTTCGTTTCTGCCGATGACCCGGGCATGCATTCGTCCCAGAATGAACAGGACAACCGTAACTATGCCAAGTTTGCCAAGATTGCCATGCTGGAACCGGCCGATTCCCAGGAAGCTAAGGATATGGTGGCTGAAGCATACAAAATCAGCGAAACCTATGGTACGCCGGTCATGCTGCGCATGACGACCCGTGTCGATCATTCCAAGAGCCTCGTTGAACTGGGTGAACGGGTACCGTTCAAAGCCGTTCCTTATGTCAAACAGCGGGACAAGATGGATCCGGTGCCGGCTATTTCCAAAGTGCGCCGTTACGTCGTCGAAGAACGGGAACAGAAACTGAAAGAATACAGTGAACAGACGCCGCTCAATTTTGAAGAAATGCACGATACGAAAATCGGCATCATTACGTCCGGCGTATCCTATAACTACTGCAAAGAAGTATTTGGCGATGAGGCATCGTATCTGAAACTGGGCTTTACCTATCCCCTGCCTATGAATAAAATCCGCGCTTTTGCCGGTAAAGTCGATACGCTGTATGTCGTCGAAGAACTGGATCCGTTCATGGAAGAACAAATCCAGCGCGCCGGCATTTCCTGTCATGGGAAAGACGTCATTCCCAACATCGATGAATTGAACCCCAATATCATTGCAGAATCGATACTCCATAAAGGCCAGGAAGGCGTTACCGTTTCCGATGACTTATTCGTTCCCCGTCCGCCTGCTCTCTGTGCCGGCTGTCCCCACCGTGGCTTCTTCTATGAACTGGCCAAGCGCAAAGATACGGTCATGGTCGGCGATATCGGCTGCTATGCCCTGGGTGGTGCCGAACCGCTCAATGCCAAAGACATGGCTCTCTGCATGGGCAGTGCCTTTTCCGTAGGCCACGGACTGGTCCGGGCTTTCTCTGACAGCGGCCAGCAGAAACGGGTCGTAGCCGTCATGGGCGATTCCACCTTCTTCCATACCGGTATCAATGCCCTCACGGAAGTATCGTATAATAAATCCAATACGATCTGCGTCATCCTCGATAACCGTATTACGGGCATGACGGGCCATCAGGAAAATCCTGGGACGGGATATACCATCAAGGGAGAACCGACGACGCTCATCGACGTGGAACGGGTCGTCCATGCCCTCGGCATCCGCAATGTCCGTACAGTCGATCCCAATAATCTGGCCGATATGAAAGCCACCCTCGACTGGGCTTATTCTATTGAAAAGGAACCGGTCGTCATCATTACCAAGTGGCCCTGCGTCCTCAAGAAATACTCCCACGAAGATGCGGAAGAATTCAATCTCGATAAGACACCATGCATCATCGATGAAGAAAAATGCATTGGCTGCAAGAAGTGCCTGACTACAGGCTGCCCGGCATTACGGTTTAATCTGAAAGATAAGAAATCGGAAATTGTGGAATCAGACTGCGTCGGCTGTAAAGTCTGCATGCAGGTCTGCCCGGTCAAAGCTATCAGCAGAAAGGGGTATAAATCATGAGTGATGTAAAAAGTGTTCTTCTCGTCGGCGTCGGCGGTCAGGGAACGATTCTGGCCAGTAAGATTCTGACTATGGGACTTATCGAAAACGGATATGATGTAAAAATGAGCGAAGTACACGGCATGAGCCAGCGTGGCGGCAGTGTCAGCACTCAGGTCCGCTTCGGCAAGAAAGTCTACTCTCCTATCATCGGGGAAGGGACGGCAGATCTCCTCGTCTCTTTTGAAGAAATGGAAGCGGCCCGCTATGCTAAATATTTGAAGAAAGATGGCAAAATTGTCGTCAACACCTACCGGATTCCGTCGATGCCGATTTTGTCCGGGTCCCGGACCTACCCGGAACATATCATTGAAAGCCTTTCCCGGGAAGTGCCGACTATGTCTCTTGATGCCACAAAGATTGCTACCGACTTGGGTAATCCCAAGAGCGCCAATGTTGTCCTCCTGGGGGCACTCATCAAGGCAATAGGCATGACCGACATTGATTGGAAGGCTATTATTGCCAAGGCAGTCAAACCGAAATTCGTCGAAGTCAATCAGAAAGCCTTTGACGCTGGATTTGCCGCTGTTTAACCATTGTCTGGAAAGAGAGGCATGACGCAGCAGAGAACTTCTCTTTCCGGCAGTGGGGGCATATCCCATGCTTTATAAATAATATAGGTGTATACATACGGGCTCTGTCGTCGTTAGAGGCAGGGCCCTTTTGCGGTCCTGGCATATCTTTTGGGTAGAAAGAAAGGTAACAGATGGCAGAAAATGTGCTATAGTGATACGTAGATAACATGAGACAGGAGTGATGGGAATGTTGATTCTGATAACTTTATTCGTTATGGGGTGCCTGCTGGGGCTGACCGGGGCTGGCGGAGCCGGTGTGGTCATTGCTGTGTTGACGGCCGCTTTTGGCGTGCCCATTCATCTGGCTCTGGGTACGAGCCTCAGTGCCATGACCTTTACGACCCTGTCCGGAGCGGTCAGTCATTTCCGCGAAGGAAATGTCCGCGTCCGAACGGGGACTGCCGTAGGTGTATTCGGTGCTGCCGGTGCGTTTACCGGTGCCAAAATTGCAGCCATGATTCCTGCGGCAGACCTGCACTGGCTCACAGGCGGCATGCTCGTCCTCTCTATGGTACTCATGTACCTGCGTCTTTACCATCCTGAATCGGGGCCGTTTTCCCACGTGGGGACGGCAGAACTACAGAGCGGCTCCCGGTTCTGGCTGACGGCGGCTCCGGCCGGATTCGTCGTCGGTTGTCTGTCCGGCACCTTCGGCATCGGGGCGACGCCTTTCATCCAGCTCGTCCTGCTCATCCTGTTCGGACTGCCCCTTACGATTGCCATCGGTACGACTATGCTGGTCATTCTGCCCATCGCCGTCTTCGGCGGCCTGGGATATCTGCTGGAAGGCAATCTTGATTTCACCTTGTTTGTCCAGGTCGTCGCCGGCCTCATGACCGGGGCCTATATAGGAGCTAAATTTACCCGGCGTATTCCCCGTAGAGTTTTGAAAGTCGTCATGACCGTCATTCCCGGCATCGGAGCTTTGATCCTCTTCCTGGAATAAAGCCAGCCGTCCCATGATAATAGAAAGTATGGTGGGACGGCTTTTTTTTGCCACTTATCATGGTATAATTATTTCATACAGGTAAAAGGACGTGATAGTATGGCAAAAATTGCGCTTAAACTGGAACAGAAAACAAAATTGTCCCAGATACAGCGGCTGACGATCCAGATGCTGACGCTCCACGCACAGGATCTGACCGATTTTCTCCATGAACAGGTGACGGACAATCCCCTTCTCGATATCCGTTACAAAGATGTCCGGCCCAGTGGAGGAAGCGGCAAGGAAAAGCCTATCGACAATATCAAAAACCGCGGCGATTCGTTGGAAACAGGGCTCATGAAACAGCTGCGGGTACAAAATGTTCCGAAGTCTGTCATGCTGGCAGCCGGCCTCGTTATCCGCTCTCTCGATGAAAAAGGATTTTTTACAGGTAATCTGGACCTTCTTGGACAGGACTACGCCTTGTCACTGGAAGACATGGAAAAGGGACTGGCCCTGGTACAGTCCTTTGATCCGCCGGGAATCGGGGCCCGTTCTATCTGTGAAGCCCTGCTGATCCAGACCCGGCGCCATGATGATGCGCCGCCGCGGACGGAAGAACTGCTGCAGGACCATTATCAGGAATTTCTCACAGGGAAATGGCAGAAGCTGCAGAAAGAAATGGAACTCAGCAATATGGATCTTCAGGCGATACGGGATTTTCTGAAGACACTGGCTCTGCAGCCTGCCGGACAGGCTGAGACGGAAACGGAGTTCGTCCGTCCCGACGTGGAAATCTATACTGATGAATCGGGCCATCTGGCAGTCCGCTCACTGGAAGAACTGCCGGAAGTGTTTTTCCGTGAAGACCTCTATAAGGAATATGAAGAACAAGGCGATAAAAATACGCGGACCTATATCCACAAGGCACGAAGAGCCTTCCTCGACCTCCAGTCGGCTCTGGCCTATCGCTGGCAGTCTATTTTTACGGTCATGGATTGTATCATACGTCATCAGGAGGGGCATTTCCTCTATGGCGATACGCTGCAGCCCCTGCGCCAGAAAGATATAGCTGCCGAAACGGGACTGAGCACGGCGACCGTGAGCCGTGTCTGTCATGGCAGATATGTCCTCTTTGACCGCCGGACCTATGCCATACAGGATTTCTTTGCCCAGTCCTACCGGAGAGACAGCGGGGCTGATGGGGAAATTTCTGACCAGGCCATCCGGCAGAAAATGGCAGAACTGATTGAATCCGAAGATGGGGCTCATCCCTATTCCGATCAGGAACTGGCCGACCGCTTTGCCGCCGCCGATATCCATATTACCCGCCGGACCATAACGAAATTCCGCCTGAAAATGCATATCCCCAACAGTAGTATCCGCCGGCGACTGAAGAACGGATGATTGTGAAAAAAAATAATTAATAGAGAATTATTATTTCTTATTGACAAGTAGACTTTTTTAGTATACAATTAGCTTGTAATCAAAAATGATTATTCACTAGTAAATGCATTCCACTTACAGAAATCAATATATACATCCCTTTCGTTCCCATCAAAGGAGGACCCAATCATGAAACACGTAGAATTTTATCGCAACAATATAGATGGCAAGGTATTAGTACTCACAGGCGGACAGGCTCCGGAATCGGTCGCCTATGATGGTCAGAAACTGACCCATCTCGTCGCCGGCTCGGTCGATGCAGCACAGGAAAAACACGTACCGGCTTTTCAGAAAATCGATGGACACCTGGAAGTTCACGTCGGCTCCGTTACCCATCCCATGGAAGAAAAGCATTATATCGAATGGATTGCCCTGGTCGATGACAGTGGCGTCCACTTCCACTACCTGAAACCGGGTGAAGAACCGAAAGCTTCGTTCGAAACGGGCGATGCCGGTGAAATCTACGCCTACTGCAACCTTCACGGCCTGTGGAAAGAAAGTTTCGAAACGGGCGATGCTGATGTTCTCGATGGCGCTGCCTGCTCTCCCGAATTCGGCGGCTGCCGGATCCATGAATTATAATCAGGAGGTCTGCATATGAGCATATACGATTACACCGTCAAAGATATCCGGGGCAACGACGTATCCCTGGGCCAGTATAAAGGCAAAGTCCTGCTTATCGTCAATACAGCCAGCAAATGTGGATTTACGCCGCAGTATGATGGCCTGGAAGCCTTGTATCAGAAATATAAAGACAAAGGCCTGGTCATTCTCGGCTTCCCTTCTAATCAGTTCCTGGAACAGGAACCGGCCGATAATGACAGCATTGAAAGCTTCTGCCGCATCAACCATGGTGTGACATTCCCCTTGTTTGCCAAAGTGGACGTACGGGGCGGACAGGCTATCCCCCTCTATCAGTACCTGACTCAGGCGGCACCCTTTGCCGGATATGAGCTGGATAAAGAAAGCGGGCGCCTTATTAAGCAGGTCGTCGCCCAGTATTATCCGGACAATGCCGACGGCAACGGCGTAAAATGGAATTTCACGAAATTCCTCGTCAGCCGTGACGGCTCGCAGATCCAGCGCTTTGAGCCGAGTACGACACCGGAAGAACTCGATCCGGTCATCGCAAAAGTCCTTTCCTAAACCATATCCACCCATCCTTACACCTCTTCCCTTCTAAAAATAACACCTCTTCCATTTTTACGATACTATTTTACACATCATTACACACACCAGAAACAGACAGCCCCATGAAGCCACTCTGAGCTTCATGGGGCTGTTTCTTTTTGTTGTATACAGGTCTTTGTCATGAACCGCAAAAAAATATATTTTTTTAGAAAAATCCCTTGACAGTAGCAAAGTGATTTGGTATTATAATTAAGCGTTCCGATGAACGCACCTGAGACAAAGCCAGTATTCAATACGTAAAATAATGTGTTGACAGGCTAGTGCAAATGTGGTAAAATACCTTTTGTCATGCGGAAGTAGCTCAGTGGTAGAGCATCACCTTGCCAAGGTGGGGGTCGCGAGTTCGAGCCTCGTTTTCCGCTCCATTTATTCCTCAATAGCTCAGTCGGTAGAGCAATCGGCTGTTAACCGATTTGTCGTAGGTTCGAGTCCTACTTGAGGAGCCATACAGGGGTATCGCCAAGCGGTAAGGCAACGGACTCTGACTCCGTCATCCGTAGGTTCGAATCCTACTACCCCTGCCATATATGATCCACTAGCTCAGTTGGCAGAGCACCTGACTTTTAATCAGGGTGTCCCGAGTTCGAATCTCGGGTGGATCACCATAATTTTCCTTTGCATGGCCCCTTGGTCAAGTGGTTAAGACACCGCCCTTTCACGGCGTGAACGTGGGTTCAAATCCCGCAGGGGTCACCATTTTTATGGGCGATTAGCTCAGCTGGGAGAGCGCCTGCCTTACAAGCAGGATGTCAGCGGTTCAAGCCCGTTATCGCCCACCAGGTTACAGCACATCCAGGAGGATGTGCTGTTTTGCTATATGTACGGACACGATGACGATAGGAGAGATAGTATGAGAACAGAAACCGGGGTAGTAGAAAAGATACTGCCTGACCACATGGTATTGATCAAGGCCAGCCGGACGAGCCTTTTTTCGCGTCACGCGTCGTCTATCGGCAATGCCACGGCTCCCATTGAGGTACGCAATGAAATCGGAGCTGAAAAAGGAGATTTCGTCGAATTCGCCCTGCCGGAACGGAATATTGCCCTCGGTGGATTTATCGGCTTTGGTATCCCCATGCTGATTGTCCTCCTGAGCATCGTTGTCCTGTATACCCAGGGCCCGTCATGGGGATTATCGGAAAATGGTTCGGCTGCAGCCGGATTCATTGGCGGCCTTATTCTGGCATTCATCGTTATGAAAATTTTGAATAAAGCCTGGAAGGGACAACGTTCGGAAGCATCCATCCTCCGTATCATCCGTCCCGATGCGGAAGACATGGAACACGATGGAGAAGAATCTCCACAGGCGTAACATTAATGGTAACATAAATCAGTGATATGCTCCCCCTATGAGAGACAGTAAAAAATAAAACTGTCAT
>NZ_QSFA01000028.1 GCF_003467125.1 Megasphaera sp. AM44-1BH | reverse complement strand
ACGAACGTACGGAAAAAGATATGAAAGACCGTCTTGATTCCTACAAGGAATTAGCTAAGCGGTAATACGCAGCAGCATATACACAGCAGCATATACGCTCCCGGCATGCAGCTCTGATACGTCAGAGCTGCATGTTTTTTACGTAAAACATCCTGCTGTTTTCTTGAAATGTTCTTGACAATTCACAAAATTTGATTCTAGAATATATAGAGTATCATACTATGAGTACGGGAAAGGATATCCATGACAGTCAAACACATTACAAAACGACAGTTGCAGACGGAAGCGAACCGCCAGTATATTATGAACGTAGCCCAGGACCTGTTTTCCCATAATGGCTATGAAAAGACATCCATGAAAGAAATCAGTACGGCAGCAAAGCTTCCCATCGGCTCCTTATATTACCATTTTAAGAATAAAGAAGATTTGCTGCTCCAGATATGCATCTCTATTGCCCGGACCCCTATGCCCAATCTGTCGCAGGATGTGGTGCAAAAGGCCAGAAAACCGTATCAGCACCTGTTCAAGGAAATCGATATGTATGGGGATCTGTGGGCCAATGCCGGTGAAGCTTTCGCCTATAACGTGTACCGGACATTCGAATATATCTATGATACGGAACACAGTTATTTGTCCATAGACTTTTATAATAACATGCTCAATTTCATCAAAGTGGCCCAGAGCATCGGTACCTTCGACGATACGATTTCTGCAGAAGAAGCGACGGAGTATTTGTTCATGATTATCCGTACCCTGATTTATGAATGGTCCCAGACGCGGCACCATCATGAAGATATTTGGCTTTGCGGCAAATATCTTCCACGGATTTTAAAAACATTCGTCAAAGAGTAAAACGCCCGGTCGGGCGTTTTTCTGATAAAAGGAGCGTTTATGCTATGAAACCTTTTGTACATCTTCATGTGCATACCCAGTACAGCCTCTTTGATGGGATGTGCCGCATTCCGGAAATGGTATCCCGGGCCAAGGAACTGGGAATGCCGGCAGTGGCGATTACCGATCATGGTAATATGTACGGCGTCATCCACCTCTATAAAGAGGCACAGGCGCAGGGAATCAAGCCCATCCTGGGGTGTGAAGTCTACATGACACGGGGCAGCCGCATGGATCATCCGGCTAAGGAACGTCTTTGCCATCTGATCCTGCTGGCAAAAAATAATGAAGGCTATCATAATCTGATTAAAATTGTTTCCAAAGGATTTATTGATGGGGAAAACAACTATCACCGTCCCCGCGTTGACTACGATCTCCTGAAAACCTATCACACCGGGCTCATCGCTCTCAGTGCGTGCATTGAAGGGCAGATCCAGCAGGATCTCATCAATCGCAATGAAGCAGGAGCACGGCGTGCACTGGAAGAACTGGTATCGATATTCGGGAAAGAGGACTTCTATCTGGAAGTGCAGAACCATGGACTGCCGGAAGAAAAACTGGTGCGCCATGTATTTAAAGACTGGGCCCGGGAATACGGCCTGAAATTAGTGGCCACGAACGACTATCATTATATTTACAAAACGGACGCCCCGGCACAGGAGGTCAAACTCTGTATTTCTACAGGCTCTACATTGGATGATCCTAACCATTTCCGCTTCTCCAATGATGAATTTTATATGAAAGACGGCGACGAAATGGCGGCTTTGTTTGCCGATATGCCGGAAGCCCTCGACACGACACTGGAAATTGCCGATAAATGCAATGTGACGATACCCTTTGATGAACGGCATTTGCCTAAATTTCCTGTACCGGACGGCGAAACGGATACGTCATATCTGCGCAAACTTTGTGAAGAAGCGCTTCCCAGACGATATCATCCCGTGACCGAAGAAGTGCGGAAACGGCTCGATTATGAACTGGGTGTCATTGAAACTATGGGATTCCCCTCGTATTTCCTAATCGTCTGGGACTATGTCAAATTCGCCAGAGACCATGACATTCCCGTCGGTCCCGGCCGTGGTTCTGCCGCCGGTTCCGTCGTAGCCTATCTGCTGGGGATTACCGGGCTGGATCCGCTTAAATACCATCTTCTTTTCGAACGATTCCTCAATCCGGAACGGGTCACCATGCCGGATATTGATATGGACTTCTGCTACGAAAACCGCAGCAAGGTCATCGATTACGTCACGCAGAAATATGGGCAGGATCATGTAGCCCAGATTATCACTTTTGGTACCCTGGCTGCCCGTGCGGTCCTGCGCGATGTGGGACGGGTCATGGACATGCCTCTCAGTGAAGTGAACCGCATCGTCAAAATGGTGCCGGCCGAGCTGGGCATTACCCTCGATAAAGCCCTCGATGAAAGCAAGGAATTCCGCGGTGAATACGAAAAAGACGAACAGGTGCATCAGCTCGTTACCTACGGGAAAATCCTCGAAGGTCTGCCACGCCACTCGTCTACCCATGCAGCAGGGGTGGTCATTTCGGCCGCTCCTGTCGATGACTATGTGCCGGTCCAGTTTTCCAAAGAACATTATCTGACGACCCAGTATGATAAAGACCTCGTAGAAGAACTGGGCCTGCTGAAAATGGACTTTCTCGGCCTGCGTACACTGACCGTCATCGGGGATACGATCAAGCTCATCAAGGCCAACCGCGGCATCGACCTCGATATCAATGCCATTCCTCTCGATGATCCGGAAACGGGGAAACTGCTCACGGAAGGTGATACGGCCGGCGTATTCCAGATGGAATCGGAGGGTATAACCAACCTGGTCAAGGAACTGGCACCGACTCATTTCGAAGATATGATCCCCACGGTGGCCCTGTACCGGCCGGGTCCTCTGGGAAGCGGCATGGTAACGGATTTTATCAAACGAAGCCATGGTGAAACAAAGGTAACGTATCTCCACCCGCTGCTGGAACCCATCCTGAAAGATACGTACGGTGTCATCCTCTATCAGGAACAGGTCATGCAGATTGCTTCGGCTATGGGTGGCTTTACGTTGGGGCAGGCCGACCTGTTGCGCCGCGCCATGGGCAAGAAAAAGGAAAAAATCCTGGTGGCACAGCGTAAGAATTTCCTGGCTGGCACACAGAAAAATCATATTCCTGATGATATAGCCAATAAAGTATTCGACCTCATGGTTTACTTTGCCGGTTATGGGTTCAACAAGTCCCATTCCGCAGCCTATGCCTATATTGCCTGGCAGACGGCTTATCTGAAAGCCCATTTCCGTCCGGAATTCATGGCGGCTACCATGACCAGTGTCATCAATGATATCAGCAAAATCAGTTATTATATCCAGGAATGCAAGCGCCATGGCGTGCCTGTTTTGTCTCCTGATGTCAATGCCAGTGTCTATATGTTTTCTGTACAGGGAGAGAGCATCCGTTTTGGCCTGTCCGGCGTCAAGAGCGTAGGGCAGAACGCCATTACGGAAATTGTGAATAAACGGGAACAGGACGGACCTTATCAGTCGCTGGAAGATTTTTGCAGCCGCGTTGATTTTCATCTGGTCAATAAACGGGCCATGGAAAGTCTCATTAAATGCGGGGCTATGGACTCGTTTGGCAAACACCGGTCCCAACTCATGTCGGTTCTCGACCAGGCCATGGCACTGGGGTCTCTGTATCAGAAAGAACGCGATTCAGGACAGATGGGCCTCTTTGACATGGAAGAGGAAAAACAGGTATCGTCACTGACCTATCCTGCCGTTCCGGAATATCCGATTGAAATGCGGCTGGCCATGGAAAAAGAATATGACGGCTTTTATTTTTCCGGTCATCCCCTCGATGCCTTCCATGATGTCATGGATGCGCTGACGCCATTGTCGGCACTATATGGAGAACATAAAGAGCAGTACGATGGACGGGTCATGGAAGTAGGCGGACTGATCACGGCCCGGCGTCAGGTCCTCACCAAGCACAAGGACACGATGGCGATTCTGACACTGGAAGATTATACCCACACGATCAGCATCGTCGTATTTCCCAAGACGTACGGGCGCTATGGCAGCCTCACTGCCACCGATCTGGCTGTCCGTATCACCGGGCGGGCCGATATCAACGACGAAAACACCCAGATTGTGGCAGAACGTATCGCGCCACTGGGAGAAGAAAAGGCAGAGGCTCCCATTGCCAGTGCCCATGCAGCCATCCATACAGGAGCTATGTGGCAGCCCGGAGGAGGAACGAAATTGTTCATTAAAATCCCGGCTCACCTGGAACGGACGGATCTGAGCTCGACCATTGCAGGGGTCCTGAAAAAATATCCGGGAACGGTCAAGGTCTATTTTCACCTCATGGGAAGCCGCAAGACGATACTGACCAACGAACAGTACTGGATTACGCCGGATGAAGACCTCCACCGCGAACTCCAGGCCCTGCTGGAACCGGGGTCTCTGGTGTTGAAGTAAAGAGGAGATAGTGGATTCACCCCTTGACAAACAGGACACAACCTATTAAAATGTCGGATATATGGAAAAGCAATGAACAAGACGGTCTGCAGATACTTCTTGGCAGCGAACCGGGGACAGTGTGAGCCCGGGAAAGAGAGTCTGCAGGCGGATCACTTGGGAGCTGCAGCCGCGTTCCGGCTGACGGGTAGCGCCGTTATACTGCTATGAGAGTGGCTGCACAGCAGTCAATAGGGTGGTACCACGGTGATTACGTCTTCGTCCCTTTGGGATGGAGACGTTATTTTTTTACTTTTGAAGGAGGAAATACAATGGATTACGGTAAAACGCTTCATTTACCAGAAACCGACTTTCCCATGCGAGGCAATCTGCCGAAACGCGAACCAGATATGATCAAATTCTGGCAGGAAAACAAAATCTATGAAAAACGCTTGAAGAAGAGACAGGGCTGCAAGAAATTCATTTTGCACGATGGCCCTCCGTACGCCAATGGCAAACTCCACATCGGCCATGCGTTAAATAAATGCCTGAAAGACTTCATCCTGAAATACAAGACCCAGACCGGTCATTATACCAAATATATCCCTGGCTGGGATACGCACGGCCTGCCTATCGAACATGCCGTCATCAAAGATACGGGTCTCAACCGTCATGAAATCGCACCGCTTGACCTGCGGGCCAAATGTCGTGAATACGCTCTTCAGAACGTCGATATGCAGCGCAAGGATTTCATCCGTTTCGGCGTCCTCGGCGACTGGGAACATCCCTACCTGACATTGCAGAAGCCGGTCGAAGTCGCACAGATCGGGGTATTTGGAGAAATGGCCAAGAAAGGCTATATCTACAAAGGCCTGAAGACCGTATACTGGTGCCCTCATTGTGAAACGGCACTGGCTGAAGCCGAAATCGAATATAAAGACGATAAATCGTTCTCTATTTACGTAAAATTCAAATCGGTAGACCTCAACTGCCATATGCCAAAAGGTGCCGATCCGGAAAAGGTATTTGCCCTCATCTGGACGACGACACCCTGGACCATTCTCTGCAACGTGGCTATCAGTGCCAACGAAGAATTTGACTATGTCTGGGTCCGGGTAGGTGATGAATATCTGCTCATGGCCAAAGATCTGGTTGAACCGACCATGAAGGCCGGCAAAGTAGAAGATTACGAAGTACTGCCGGATGTCATGAAAGGCAAACAGCTCGAAGGCCTCGTATTCCAGCATCCTATTTATGCGGACCGTAAAGTGCCTGTTATCCTGGGCGACCATGTCACTCTGGAAGCCGGTACGGGCCTCGTCCACACGGCTCCGGACCATGGCGAAGATGACTTCAATGTCTGCATGAAATATGCTGCCTGGGGGTTGAAACCGCTGGGCACAGTAGATGGAACCGGCCGTTACACCGATAAGGTTCCCGGATTTGAAGGCCAATTCGTATTTGATTCCAACGTGCCGGTCATCAAAAAACTGGCAGAAATCAATGCCCTCTTTGCCAAGAGCACGTTCCGTCATCAGTATCCGCACTGCTGGCGCTGCAAACAGCCGATTATTTATCGTGCAACAGAACAGTGGTTTGCTTCCGTCGATGGATTCCGTCAGGAAGCGCTCGATGCTATCGACAAAGTGCGCTGGATTCCGTCCTGGGGCCATGACCGTATTTACAATATGATCCGCGATCGCGGTGACTGGTGCATTTCCCGTCAGCGTGTCTGGGGCGTGCCCATTCCTATCTTCTACTGCAAGAACTGCGGCGAACACATCATCAACGACGAAACAATTTCTCATCTGCAGAAGATGTTTGCTGAAGAAGGCTCCAACACATGGTGGATGCATGACGTCAAAGAACTCCTGCCTGAAGGCTATAAGTGCCCGCACTGCGGCGGTACGGAATTCCGCAAAGAAGAAGACACCATGGATGTCTGGTTTGATTCCGGCTGCACTCATCAGGGTGTCATGAAAAATGACCCCGATTCGGGGTATCCTGTCGATATGTACCTCGAAGGATCCGACCAGCACCGCGGCTGGTTCAACAGCTCTCTTCTGACTTCCGTTGCTATCAACGGCATCGCTCCTTACCGTCAGGTACTGACCCATGGCTTTACTGTCGATGGTGAAGGCCGCAAGATGAGTAAATCCGTCGGCAATACGGTCGCTCCGCAGGAAGTTATCGAAAAATACGGTGCCGATGTCATGCGTCTCTGGGTTGCATCAGCTGACTATCAGGGGGATATCCGCCTCTCGCCGAAAATCCTGAAACAGCTTTCCGACGTATATCGTAAGATCCGCAATACCTTCCGCTATCTCCTGGGCAACCTGGCCGATTACAATCCGGCAACGGATGCTGTCGCTTATGAAGACATGTCCGAACTGGATAAATGGGCACTCCTGCGCATGGAACAGGTATTGGAAACGGTAACCGATGCTTATGAAAATTACCAGTTCCACGTCATGTATCATGCTATTCACAATTTCTGCACCGTCGATCTGAGTGCTATCTACCTGGATATCATCAAAGACCGTCTTTACACGGAAAAAGCCGATGCCAAGATCCGCCGCAGCGCCCAGACGGCCATGTATCAGATTCTCGATACACTGGTCAAAATCCTCGCTCCTGTCCTGTCCTTTACAACCGAAGAAGTATGGCAGAACATGCCCGCTGTAGAAGGAAAAGAAGAAAGCGTACTGCTTACGGACTGGCCGGAAAAACATCCGGAATATCTCAATGCCGATATGGAAAAACGGTGGAATACGCTCCTGTCGTACCGCAGTGATTTCATGCGTGCTCTGGAAGTTGCCCGTAAAGATCATAAAATCGGCCATCCTCTCGACGCAGCCGTTACGATTTATGCCGATGGAGAAGACTATGATTTCCTCAGCCAGTGGCAGAAACGCCTGGCGACACTGCTTATCGTCAGTGAAGTCACTCTCGTAAAAGGAGATGCCCCGGCTGATGCTATGGCTGGTGAACACCATGCAGACACGAAGGTTGTCGTAGAACCGTCGTCCCATGAAAAATGCGAACGCTGCTGGAAACATGATGCCAGTGTCGGTTCCGACCCGGACCATCCGACATTATGTGCCCGCTGCGCTGCTGTATTGAAAAAATAATATCCTGCCGGAATTACCGGCAACAAAAGGGCTTATCGCACGACGATAAGCCCTTTTAATTTTTTAGCGGCCACAGATTCTGTCTGGCACTTATGTGGAGATAATATATTGTACCCATGACTGAAAGTTTAGAATTACGCAATGAGAATAACAATTTTATATAACATATATAGATACGAGTGTTGACATAGATGCAAGTGAGTAGTATGCTACATACAAGCGAAGACGATAAGGAGGTGATTCATATGGTGATAACCAAGATTTCCATCAAAGAGCAGGTGTATGAATATCTGAAATCAGCTATTGTCCGGGGAACTCTCGCTCCACATACGATTTATTCTGAACAGATGATCGCTGACGAATTGCAGGTATCGCGGACCCCCGTACGGGAAGCGATACAACTCCTGAAGCATGAAAACCTGGTCGAAATTTATAGCAACCGCGGTTTTGGTGTCAAAGCTATCTCATCAGAAGATATAGACGAAATCATCGAGGCCCGTCTGGCTATCGAGGAATTCGGCATACGCAGGCTGGTACGGGACTGCCGCTCAGAAAAAGGGCAGATGGCATTAGATCAACTGGCTTTGTGTATCGAAAAGACGAAGAAAGCTGCGAAATCACATCATCAATATGAATTTTCCGAATCGGACGTAGCGTTTCACAGGCTGCTGGTCGCCTTTACAGAAAATCCGTATCTGATGCAGGTTTCTGATATGATCCATACGAAGCAGGAACAGGCAACTGTCCATTCTCTCCATGATACAGACCGTATGGCAAAGGCAATCAGGGAGCATGAATGTATTCTGACGTTTCTGCGTGCCGGTGATGAAACAGGGGCAGTCAGAGCCTTTGAAGAGCATATGCAGGTTACCAGCGAAATCCTGCACACAGCTGAAACCGTAGCAGACAATTAAAATTTTATTATATTGCTGGTCAAGGAGGTCATTACTATGTTAAAAGTAGGGTTTGTAGGTCTGGGTATTATGGGTAAACCGATGGTCATGAATATGCTGAAAGCCGGCATTGATGTCACCGTATCCGATTTGAAACAGGAACTGGTCGATGAAGTCGTTGCGGCCGGCGGTAAATCGGCAGCGTCGGTCAAAGAACTGGCTAAAGGCAAAGATGCCGTATTTACTATTCTGCCGACAGCAGCTATCGTACAGGACGTACTCACGAAAGAAGACGGCATCCTGGCCGGCGTCGATGCAGGTACAGTCGTCGTCGATTGCAGCTCCGTTTCTCCTATCGAATCCAAACAATGCCGTGATCTGGCGGCTGCCAAAAACTGCCCCTTCCTCGATGCTCCTGTCAGCGGCGGCGAAGAAGGCGCTATTAATGGTACCCTGGCATTCATGATCGGTGGCGATGAAAAAGCTGCTGAAAAAATCAAAGATGCTTTCGAAGCCATGGGTTCCAGCTGGATCGTCGTCGGCCCGACCGGCAGTGGTTCTGTCACGAAACTGGCCAATCAGATTATGGTAAATGTCAATATCTGTGCCGTTGCCGAAGCACTGGTACTGGCCCAGAAAGCTGGCGCAGATCCGAAGAAAGTATTTGAAGCCGTCCGCTGCGGCCTGGCTGGCAGCACCGTTCTGGAAACGAAAGCACCGAAGATGTTCAACCGCGATTTTAAAGCCGGCGGCACCATCAAGGTCAACCTGAAGGATATCACGAATGTCATGAATACAGCCCGTGATCTGCAGGTACCACTGTTCCTGTCCGGAATCGTACAGCAGATCCAGCTCAGCCTTAAACAGTCCGGTCATATTATGGATGACCATGCCGGTTACGTTCAGTTCTACGAACAGATTTCCGGTGTCACTGTCAAAACGGAAGAAAAATAAGGAGTGCAGAAGAGGAGATTATCATGGCGAAAGTATTAAAAGAAGAATTATTCAATACCCTTCCGGCTGTACAGGTGAATGAAGAAGAAATCACGAAAGAACTGCTGAAAGAATTACAGGAATTCCATAAAAAAATCGTCGTCCTCGACGATGATCCCACAGGAACCCAGACAGTACACGACATATCTGTATACACGGAATGGACGGAAGATGCCCTGACCCAGGGCTTTGACGAAGCCAATTCAGAATTTTATGTATTGACTAACTCCCGGGCTTTCTCACGCCAGCATACAACGGAAGTACATCAGACGATAGCACAGCGGGTATCGGCTATTGCCAAAAAGACCGGCAAAGATTTCATCGTCATCAGCCGTAGTGATTCCACGCTGCGCGGCCACTATCCACTGGAAACGCAGGTCCTCAAAGATACACTGGAAGCGAATGGCGCTCCTGTCATCGACGGGGAAGTCCTGATGCCATTCTTTAAAGAAGGCGGCCGCTTTACGATTGGAAACGTTCATTACGTACAGGAAGGGGACTATCTGGTACCGGCCAATGAAACGGAATTTGCCCAGGACAGCACCTTTGGATATACGGCGGCGACTATGCCCGAATATATCGAAGAAAAAACGGGCGGTGCGTATAAGGCTGACAGTGTTACCTGCATTGCCCTGGAAGATCTGCGGGCCGGTAATATAGATAAAGTGGCAGCCCAGCTGGAAGCGGTCCATGATTTCAACAAAGTCATCGTCAATTGCACCGATTACATTGATGTCAAAGTATTTGCCCTGGCATTGCTCAAGGCAATGAAAGCGGGACGTCATTTCATGTTCCGTTCCGCAGCGGCTCTGACCAAAGTACTGGGTGGCGTATCAGATAAACCTCTGCTGACGAAAGAAGAATTGGTCGTAGCCGGCAACACGAATGGCGGCCTCATCATCATCGGCTCCCATGTCAAGAAGACGACCCAGCAGCTGGAAAAATTGAAAGAACTGGATAATATTGATTTTATCGAATTCAATCATCTCATGGTCCTGGAAAGTGATGAAAAACTAGAAGAAGAAATCCAACGCGTTATCGATAAAACAGAAGCGAACCTGAAAAAAGGTATTACGACCGCCGTTATGACAGGCCGCAAGCTGTTGAAAATGGATACGAAAGAAGAATCTCTCCGCGTGTCTGTCAAGATTTCCGATGCACTGGTCAGCATTGTGACACGCCTGTCTGTCCAGCCGAAATTCATCATTGCCAAAGGCGGTATTACGTCCAGCGATGTGGCGACTAAAGGCCTGTCTATCAAGAAAGCACTGGTTCTCGGTCAGGTGGCTCCTGGCATTCCTGCGTGGAAAGCCGGAAGCGAAAGCAAATTCCCTGGCATGAGCTATGTCGTATTTCCGGGCAATGTCGGGGCTGTGACGACTCTGCGTGATGTCGTGGCCATGATGAATGCCTGAGATAGGAGTCATCTATGCTTATTAATCTCCGGGACATGCTGCATTATGCAGAAGAAAAAAATATAGCTGTCCCTTCCTTCAATGTCTATAATGTGGAATCTGTCCAGGCCGTCTGGCAGGCGGCGACGAAAAAAGATTCACCTGTCATCATTGCGTTTGGTGAGTCCTATGATAGTCATATGCCGATTGAATCGGCAGCGGCTTTGATATTGTCTTATGTCCGCGATGCACAATTGCCAGTGGTACTTCATCTGGACCATTGCCGGAGTCAGCGGAATATCCTGCGCGCTTTGCGGGCTGGTTTTACCTCTGTCATGTTCGACGGATCAGCAAAGCCGCTGGCTGACAATATTGAAGATTCGAAGGCTATTGTACGTATGGCACATGATCTCCATGTCAGCGTCGAAGGCGAATTAGGCTATATGAATGAAGAAGATGGTACAGGCAGCGTTCACCCTGGTACAGGATACACGACCGTCGCTGCGGCCCGCCAGTATGCTGAGAAAAGCGGTGTCGATGCCCTGGCCATAGCCATCGGAAATGCCCACGGTATTTATAAGGGTACGCCCAGTCTGGATCTGGACCGCCTCGATGATATCCGGCAGGCTGTCACGGTCCCACTGGTCCTCCATGGCAGTTCGGGAATTCCTGTAGCGTTGCTGCAGGAAGCTATCCGCCGGGGAATCCGCAAAATCAATGTAAATACGGAAGTATCGACGACGGGAATTCAGGCTGCACGGGATTTCCTCGCTACTCATATGGATCCCAATACACGATTCGAAAAAATGACAAAAGCTGCCGAAACGGCGATGAGTCAGGTCGTACAGACGTATATTGATATTTGTGCATTGAAAAAATAATCATAGTACACGAAAAAGGCGCTGTCTTCATTGGAACAGCGCCTTTTCGTGTACTATGAAATCTTCCGTTTCATTTACTCAATATGGTATTCGAGATATAGTTTTTTCCGTACCTCTTCGTTTTCAATGGCTAAATCCAGATCTTGAAGGCGGCCATCGGCTTTTAATAATTTTAGTAAAGTCGTCAGCCGGCTTTCTCCCTCCCGGCGGCCTTCCTGACGCCCTTCCTGGCGTTCTTCCATGCTCCATTTTTCCATTTCTCTGCACATGGCATTCACCTCCTCAGGATTATTTTTGTAACGGAAAACTTATTGTTTTTGTTAGAAATTATTTATATACAATTCAAGTATATCATAAAAATAGAAAGAGAACAAATGTTTTATCTGTAGCAGACAGAATGGCATTTCGGCTTTTAATACGTAATGTAATTATACATGCTTATATAGCATAACTCGTCGCGTTTTTATATATTATGGTCATAATATATATTACTGTTTGACAAGCGTATTAAATGGGTTATAATATATTTATGAAAAGAAAGAAATCATCTAGTTTATCATCTATTGTACCTATCATTTAGTATCCTAGTACTGTAGAAATTGATTCCCAGACATGCTATGTTTCTATTGTCAGAACAGGAGACAGCTCCTTTGGATTCCGCCCCCCGTTTTCAACGTATCAAACAGAAAACATCCTGAGAACCAAAGGAGAGGAAGTGTAACCATGGACGCACTGAAAAAAGCTGTACCACTGCTGACAACGGTTGTTATTATCGGACTGGCTGCTGCAGTTATTTATTTTGAATAAGCAATGGAGAACGGGCTGCCTGTAAAGACAGCCTGTTTTTGATATAGGTGCAGTAGCAGTAGCCGCACTGGCTCTGATTCTTTAATATTCACAGATACTTTCATACATCTATATAAACATAAAATGCGCCGGAGAGGGGAAGCTCCGGCGCATTTTATGTTTATATGGAAAAACCGCGGCATAGAATATATCCTGTGCCGCGGCTTTTTTTTAACTTATTTATTGCTGTCAGCGATGCATTCGTTCAGATCTGCAATCAGAGCGTCTACGTCAATGCCGTGTGCGCCGGCACCTTCGCCAATGGTTTCAAAATGAGCGGCCATGCAGCCGATGCAGCCGAGACCATAAGCCTGGAATATCTGCACGATCTGTGGATATTTCTGGACAGCTTCGATGATACCTGTGTCTTTGGTAATAACTGGCATGTGAATTCCTCCTTAAAAATTCTTTTCCGAACGTTTTGAAAGAACTCCGGACTGGATTCATTATATCATACTTTATCTCCTTTGGCAGGTGGTAAATGCAACGAAATTGCAGAAAATTCTAACTTTTTTTTTAAGGATGATGAGTCATAGCAAGTAGATTTCACGACAGCATATACACATCGTACAGACATTATATATAACAATTATTTATTTCTATATAATAATTTTATTATAACACATCATTTCATGATTAAGTTAAACGTAAAACGTAAACATAAAGAATAGAGTAAATAAACTTTTTGTTTTATATAAAATAATAAAATATAGTAGCATGGTTCGTATATTTTTAGTTTTTATATAAAAATCAGAAAAGGAAGGAACATATTTCATACATTTGTCCATTTGCGATAATATTTATTCGTCGATTATGATTATTATGCTATTTTTATTTTATATCTGTATTATATTTTGTCTATAAAAGTATTAACACTATGTTATTTGACCCGGAACACAGATTAAGGTGTAAAATAGTGATGATTTTTTACAATATCATTACAAACATATTGCAAATACAAACGAGAAAAGAATTTACATCACAAAACTGTAAATAAGGTGGGAGGCTTTATGAACAAAATTTACAAAGTCATTTACAGCAAAGTACGGAATTGCTATATCGTCGTATCGGACTGGCGAAAAGCCATGATTCAGCTCATGGTACACGCAGTCGCAGCGGATGTGCCCGCAAAGCGGCCGTCCTGGCAGCCTTTGTCCTGACGACATCGCTCCTTGCTGTCCCGGACTGGGCTCAGGCAGCGACAGCTACAAACAGTGGGAATCCGTCTGCTGGACATGCTGTTAATATTGAAACGAATGAATCAACTAAAGATGCTACAGATAATTCAGGTACGTTAGCACAAGGTTCAGGTGCTTATGCTACTTACGATTCCCAGGGCAATTTGATTATGGGCAAGGACAATGAAGTCGTTCCCATCCAAAATGACCCGAAGACCGGCAATGCCCGGGTCGATAGCAAACCGGAAAATGTGGTCATGGGTACCCGGAACGGGGTGGGCAAATTCACCCATTCTACAGAGACTAAGAAGCCCATCAGCGGGGATGAATCCTATGCCTATCAGAAGCTGGATACGGAATGGATCACGGTCAAAGTCTACAATCCCGACACCAACTCCTATGATGACAAGCAGGTGGAAGTCTATAAACTGACTCCCGGCCAGTACATGGATGATGAGTATAATGTCCGGGCTAAATATCCGGAACGGAGCTATTACAGCACGGATGAAGACTACCGCAAGGCGGTGGAAGTCTACAACAATGTAGCCACCTATTACGGACAGGACCGGACCCGCCAGTCTTATTATGTCAGCGGAGCTACCGCTGTGGGCGTGGACAATGTGGCGGAAGGGGATCATTCTACGGCCATCGGCAACAAGGCCAAGGTCTTGAATTCCGTCAGCAGCTACTATGTGGATGCCTATGGGAAATTGACCAGCAATCAAGCGGATGCCCGCTACTGGCTGGATGAACAGGGGAACATCTCCAGCAGCCGGCAGGGGTACTATGCTTCTGATGGGACCTTTGTGGACCGGTATTATATGGTGCCCCGGCTTATCGATTCCACCGATGCGGTAGCCGTGGGCAGCGATGTGACGGCGGAAGGCCGGTCCGCAGTGGCCATCGGTCACCAGTCCTACGCCAAGGAATACAGCGTGGCTATTGGGGAAAACAGCGTGACCGACTATATGGGCGTAGCCATCGGCAAAGATAATAAGGCCAAGTACGCTAGTACTGCTATTGGCCATACAAACGATGCCAATGGCTATTACACGGCTACGGTGGGGGTCAATAATACAGCTCGCGCAGATGAAAGCACAGCCATCGGCTACGGCAACAGTGTGGACGGCCAGCAGCAGAACGGGGGTACCACGCCGAAAGCAACTTATACCCATGTACTGGGGTCTAATAATATCGTGAAGGGCAGTTATAATGCGGTGTTCGGCGACACCAACAAGGTGACCGGGGCCTATGCCCTGGCTCTGGGCGGTCATAACAAAATCAGCGGGGAAAATACGAATGATGGAGATGGAGAGTACGGCATCGCCATCGGCTATGGCAATACGGTGGAAAAGAATGCCCTGGCCCTGGGGCTGAACAGCAACTCCATCCACGACGGAAGTATCGCCATCGGGAAGTCGGTTAATACGACAGGGGATAATAACAATGGGGCCACTGATTCCATTGCCATTGGCACCAAAGCGACCGTCCATATGAAGAATGGTATTGTTTTGGGTAATGAGGCCTACGCCGGGAACAATGGAAATAATAGTGAAGGCGCCATTGCCATCGGCCATCAGGCAAAATCCGCGGCTGGGGAAAGCATCGCCATCGGGACGAAAGCCACTACCGGCAACAACGTTGGTTCCACAGGCATGACGAATATCGGGGCCATCGCCATCGGTTCCAATACTAATGCAGATACCGTCTATGACATTGCCATGGGTGTAGGAGCCAGTACGACGAATACAGTGAATGGCGGTGCCATCGCCCTGGGCCATAATGCTACCATCGAACAGGGCGGACAGGCTTCGGCGGCCATCGGGGATTCTGCTAGGGTCAAGATGAACCTCCATGATGCAGTAGCCCTGGGCAGCCAAGCCTATGCAGACCGGGAAGCCAACCATGACGGCGGATATGATCCGGCTGCCAAAAGCATTGCCCATGGGGATAGCAGCAGTTCCACCAAAAATCCGGTGTGGAATTCCACTTTGGCAGCCGTTTCCGTAGGTTCTTCTGAACATAATGTCTGGGATGGGTCGAAAAATGTCCACTATGCTCAGCAGACCCGCCAGATCACCAATGTAGCAGCCGGGAAGGAAGATACGGATGCCGTCAACGTGGCCCAGCTGAAACAAGTGGTCAATCTGGTCCACAATGGCGGCGGTGGCGGTACCGGCGGCAGCGGAGTCCACGATTACAGCGTGAACTCCGTAGATTCGGCCAACGATAGCAACTACAACAATACAGGCGCTACGGGAAACGACGCTCTGGCTGCAGGGGTCAATGCTTCGGCAACGGGTGCTCATTCAGTAGCTGTCGGTAACGGCGCAACCGCAAAAGGTCAAGATTCTATTGCTCTTGGTACGGGCGCCGTAGCAGATGGAATCGGTGCCACCGCTATTGGACAGTACAATACGGCGTCGGGCCAAAATTCATTGGCCTTTGGCGGCGGTTATAATAAAGGCCAAAAAGGGAATACTGCCAGCGGCGTCGCTTCGGTTGCTTTTGGGGAAGGAACCCAGGCTATTGCCGAAGGTACCCTGGCCTTTGGGGAAAATACCCAGGCTGGTTCTACTGAGAAAGATAAACAAGGTAATCCTTTGGGGCAGAATGCCGTAGCTTTCGGCAATGGGACGAAGGCCACCGGCGGCCGTTCCCTGGCTTTTGGAGAACGGACCGTTGCCAGTGCCAACGATGCTACGGCCTTTGGCAATGAAAGCGTTGCTTCCAACACGGGGGCGACAGCCTTTGGCAACAGGAACCAGGCCACTGGTCAGTACGCCACGGCCTGGGGCGGCGGAGACAAAGTTGTTGATAATGGAGATGGTACCACAAAGAAAGTCGGCACCGTAGCCAGCGGAACCTATGCTACGGCCTTTGGAGAACGGACGGTTGCCAGCGGGGACAGTGCCACGGCCTTCGGCAGCGATTCCACGGCCAGCGGGAAAAATGCTGCAGCCTTTGGCGAAAATTCTACAGCTTCCGGCGAAGCCTCTACTGCCTTTGGTATCGGCTCCACGGCAGCGGCTAAGAACTCCCTGGCGGCTTTGGGTGGCACGGTAGCAGAATCGGCAGAGAATGCGGCCGCCATCGGCAATGGTGCACAGGCCAAACTGGCGGATACGGTGGCATTGGGCAGTGAATCTGTAGCCGACCGGATGAGCGGTGTCAAAGGGTATGATGCCGCCACCGGGGCGGAAACGACCCAAACATCTGCCGCCTGGGTTTCCAAGGCCAATGCCATTGCGGTAGGCAACGGCAGCACCCTGACCCGGCAGATCACCGGGGTAGCAGCCGGTTCCCAGGATACGGATGCGGTGAACCTGGCCCAGCTGAAGGAAGTGGGCAAATTGGCAGGGAAACACACCACTGTTTCCGTAGGTGGAAACAAGGCCACGGCCGATGATACTTTGGTCAAAGGCGGCAATCTGGAACTGAAGCGGCATACCATTGACGGTCAGGCCAATTACGACGTGGCTTTGAGCAAGGATGTGGTCCTTGGGGAACAGAAAGAAAACAAGGGCGGCAGCCTGATAGTGAACAGCGTGGCTCAGTTCCGGACGGCTCCGGGATCCAAAGAGACGTATCCGGTGAAAGAAGCCGTCAAGATTGACGGGACGACCGTCTCTGTGGTGAAGAATGACGGCACCAACGACCAGCGCCAGGTGGTCCTGGGCATCGGTCAGGATACGGGCGGATATGTGGCTCTGTTTGATAAGACAGGTAATACGCCTACGTATATCTTCAATGCCATCAGCCCGGGCATCACCTATCTGAAAGAGGGACAGGCCAATGAATTCAAACGTCTGGAATACGGGGACATCACCAACGGCTCCACCCAGTTCATCGCTACTCTGGATGACGGGCTGAAATTTAGCGGCGATCAGGGAACCACATCGGCCGTGAAGCTGAACCAGAAACTTACCGTTACTGGCGGAACTGGCGAAGAAACCAACCCGGATAATCTGGTCACTGCCAACAACATCGGTGTGGTTTCCAGCCAGGATGGAGACAATGGCAAGCTGGAAATCAAACTGAACAAAGATCTCACGGGCCTCAATACGGTCACGGCCGGCACAGCTAAAATCGGCCACAGCGACGAGGGCGTACTGCCTACGGTTCAGAATGGACAGCCCACCGGAGGCCATGCCAAAGGCGGAGAATTTGTGACAGGGCTGACCAATACGGAATGGACCGTGAAGGATCCCACCTATGTGAGCGGTCGGGCTGCCACGGAAGATGAACTGCGGACCGTATCCGATGCGGTGAGCGGCAACACCACCAACATCGAAAACAACAAGACCCAGATCACCAACAATACCAACACCATTGCCAAAGGCCTGAGCTTCACTACCAACACCAAGGATGCTTCCAATACTACGGACAACTACAAGGGCTACAAGGTGGTCGGCCGCAAGCTGGGCGACACCATTGCCATCAAGGCCGGCGACGAAGCGGACAACCACAGATACAGCACCTCCAACCTGACCACCCGGATTGCGGAAAATGGCGATATCTCCATCCTCATGGATGAGAACCCGACCTTCACTACCGTAACCACTGATAACGTGATTTATACGGGGAACAAGGACCAGCAGGATAAGGATGGCAAAGCCGCCCAGGCGGACACCAGTGTCCATTATGGGGACAAGACTCTGACGGACGGCAAGAACATTACTACGTCTGACAACGAAACCAAGTCCACCAGGCTGGGGTACCAGGATGCCCAGGGTAAACACCACGATATCGCCACCATGGATGACGGCCAGATTTATGCCGGGGATATTAAGGCAGACGGCACCCTGGACAGCAACGGCTTTGCCCGGACCATGAACCAGAAGACTACCATCAACGGCGGTGTGACCAATAAGGACAACCTCACCGACAACAACATCGGCGTCGTTTCCAACGGCACCGACACCCTGACCGTGAAACTGGCCAAGGACCTGAAAGACCTCAATTCTGTCACCACGGGCAAGACCGTCCAGAATGATAGCGGCATTACGATTACCAACGATGCCAATGATGAAACCAAGAACGTGGTCATCAACGGGGATAAGATTTCCTTTGGCGGCAATCAGGTCAAGAATATGGGCAGCGGCTCCGACGGCACGGCCGACGGAAAGCCGACCTATAACACTCCCACCAACGGGGCCAATATCGGCGATGTGCAGAATATTGCCAACAGCACCACGGAGGCAGCCAAGCTCACTGGCGACTCGAATATCACCGTCACCTACAATGATGCGGCCGCCGGCGGCCAGAACACGGTCAAGCTCAACGACAGCATCACCCTGGGCAGCGATGCCGGCAAGAAGGTCGCCATCGACGGCACGAAGGGCACTATCACGGCTGGCGATGAAGTCAGCCTGGATGGCAGCAATGGCACCGGCAGCATCGGTGGCGTGACCATCGGCAATCAGACTGGCGTTGCCACCACCAAGAAAGATGGCGACAAGGTCAAGACGGAAGACGGCACCTTTGTTACGGGCCTGACCAATACGACCTGGAACCCAGATGCCAACGGTATCGTCAGTGGCCGGGCGGCTACGGAAGACCAGCTCAAGATCGTGTCCGATACGGTCAATGCCGGCTGGGAACTGGACGTCAACGGCTCAAAGCAGAAAGCTGTGACGCCGACGAGTCCCAAAGTCAACTTTGTGCAGGGCCAGAACATCACCATCACCGGCAGCGGTGATAATGTTACCGTGGCAACGGCAGATGATGTGCGCTTTGCCAGCGTCCGCGTAGGCGGAGATGCTGACGGCAAAGGCAGTTATACCGGCGGTATCGTCATCGGTAAGCAGTCTGGCGGAGCCAGTGCCAACCCGGATGAAAATGATTACATTACAGGTCTGAAGAATATAAATTGGGACACTGATAAAATTCAGAGCGGCCGTGCGGCTACAGAAGACCAGCTGAAAAAAGTCGCAGAAGACATTAAGAAGGGTACTGTTTCCGGTGATGTGTACGTTACCGGCGGAGAAGTGACCTATCACACTGATGGCGGTACAGATAATGGTCAGCCTACAGTCAATGATGGCACGGGAAAACTTACGCTGACAGAAAATAATAAAACGACAACGGTCGATATTACCGGTCTCCATGATTACTATGCTACCAGCGGTACTGTTTCTGAAGATGGAAAGAAGCTGACTATTTCCCGCAACGAACGGGATAAAGATGGCAATCCGGTGACCTTTGATGTGGATCTGACTAATCTCCTGAACAAGGAAAAACACCTTATTGCTAATCCGGCTGACGGTAGCAAAGGAGTTTACAAAGTCAATGAAAATGGTGAAGTGACCTTACAAGTACAGGATGCAGCTGGCAACAATACGCCGGTGACCATTTCAGGATTTGAAGGAGTGGTGGATCATTACAAAGGCCTGAATTTCGATGCCAATGCCAGAAAAACGACTGATGGTAAAGCCTATAATGTCAAGATGGGCGGTACTATCAAAGTCCAGGGCATTGATCCTGTCTCCGGCCATAATTACAGCGATGAGAACGTGACTACCGAAGTGGATGCCAACGGCAATATTACTATCAAGCTGGATAAAGCCCTGACGGCTGACACAGTAATGGTCAACGGCAAAGATGGCAAGGACGGCCAGATTGGCCTGAATGGTAAAGATGGCACCGATGGTACGGTGACCACTATCATCCGGACTATCGGCAAGAACGGTACGGATGGTACCGATGGAAAACCTGGTGTCAACGGTACTGACGGCATCACCCGTATTGTCTATCAGGATGGGAAAGACGGAGAACCGGGCACAACGACCCATACGGTGGCTACCTTGGATGACGGCCTGAAATTCGGTGCCAATGCCCCTGCAGCTGGAAAGACGGACAACCCGGTGGGCAACAAGCTGAACAGCACAATCAACATTAAAGGTGCCGGCACCAAGACGCTTGACCAGTATTCCGGCCAGAATCTGATAACTTCTGTTGAACAGGATGCAGACGGCAATACTACCATTAACGTGCTCATGGACAAGGCTCTGACAGCCGACACGGTGATGGTCAACGGCAAAGACGGAAAGGATGGCCAGATCGGCCTCAACGGTAAAAATGGCACCGATGGTACGGTGACTACCATTATCCGGACTGTTGGGAAAAATGGTACCAATGGCACTGATGGGAAACCTGGCGTCAACGGTACCGATGGCATTACCCGTATTATCTATCAGGATGGAAAAGACGGGGAATCGGGTACTACGACCCATACCGTAGCCACTCTGGATGACGGCCTGAAATTTGCTGGCGATGATGGCCAGACCGATACCGCGAAAGTCATCAGCAAGAAGCTCAACGAGCAGCTGGATATCATCGGGGGAGCCAATCTGGACAGCCTGACAGATAACAATATCGGCGTGAAGAACGACGGTGGCAAGCTCTATGTCCGCCTGGCCAAACATGTGGATCTGGATGCGGACGGCACTTTGAAAGCCGGGGATGCCACTATCGGGGCCTTTAGCAATACGCAGCTCACTACCAACAAAAACAACCATGCGCTGGAAGGCAGCTATGCAACGGGCCTTTCTAACAAGGACTGGAGTGTGGCGGATCCGGAATACGTCAGCGGCCGGGCAGCTACGGAAGACCAGCTGGCCAAGCTTTCTCAGAGCATCACTGACAGCAATACCGTACGCACGGATTATCAGCTGGTGGCAAATCCGGATACGACGACAGACGGCAGTTATACGGCGGAAAATGGGACCCTGACCCTGACGGTCCGGGATACGGAACATACCAAAGATCCCAAGTATCCGGACAAGACCATCACCATCAAGGACATCGCTTCCAAGGCGAAGGTGGACGAAGCCTACGACCGTGCCGTGAAATACGATATGAAGGACGGGAAGGTAGACAAGACCCACGTGACCTTTGAAGCGGTGGATGAAGCCGGGAACCCGGTGGATACCCAGGTGAGCCATATGGCCAGCGGGGCTTCGGAAATCACCGATGATGGGAAGGGCAACAAGACCTATACCTACAATACGGAAAACAATGCCGCCAACATCGGCGACGTGAAGCGCCTGGCAGCCGAATCCAGCCTGCACTACAGCGGGGATACGGGCACGGGAACCAGCCAGTTGAAGGATACGGTGGCCTTCAATGGTACAGAAGGCCAGATTGTCACTGCGGCGGAAAACGGTAAAGTCACGTTCAAACTGGCGGACGACCTGACGACCCAGACCATCACCGTCACCGGTAAGGACGGCATTTCCGTTAAAGGCAAAGACGGCAAGGATGGCGTCACCATCACTGGCAAAGATGGAGTGGATGGCGTAGACGGTGCTGAAGGCCATATCGGTCTCAACGGCAAGGATGGCATGGTGGATATCTGGACCAAACCGGGCAAACCAGGCGTCGATGGCAAGGATGGGGAAACCACCATGACCCGCATCGTCTATCAGGGCAAAGATGGCAAGGAACATCAGGGGGCTACCCTCGATGACGGCCTGAAATTCCACGGCGACAGTGGCGATATCGTGACCCGCAAGCTCAACACCCAGCTGGATGTACTGGGCGGGCAGATTGATACAAATAAACTGACGGCCACTACGGATGGCAATATCGGCGTCGTTTCCACGAAAGCAGCAGACGAAAGCTCCAATGGCAAACTGGAAATCCGCCTGGCCAAGGAACTGAAGAACCTCACCAGCGTACAGACCGGGGACACCACCGTAAATGATGATGGCTTGACCATTAATAAAGCCGGGAACGGCGGCAAGGATTCCATTACCATCAACAAGACCACCGTTTCCATTGCAGGGAATCAGATCACCAACATGGGCAGCGGCCTGGGCAACACTTATACGGCAGCTGGTGACAACAACGGCGCCAATATCGGCGATGTGAAGAAACTGGCAGACAGCCGGAAGACCACGGTGAAATCCACTGACGGCAGTGTATCCGTAGTAGATCGAAATGCCAATGACCCCAATGCCACCAGCCATGACTATGACCTGTCCGTGGACACGTCGAAAGTGGCTGAGGGTGTAACCCTGAAATACAAGGGTGACAACAACACCCAAGGCAGCAACAAGCTCAGCGAAGCCGTCACCTTCAGCGGTACGGCCAATCAGATTGTGACCACAGCAGAAGACGGCAAGGTCACTTTCAAACTGGCGGACAATGTGACTACTCAGACGATTACCGCAGTGGGTCAGGATGGAAAAGACGGGCAGATTGGCCTCACCGGCAAGAACGGGGCTGACGGCTCTGTGACCACCATCATCAAGACGGTGGGCGCCAAAGGGACTGACGGCAAAGATGGAATCCCCGGCGTGGACGGCCAGCCTGGCAAAGATGGCATCACCCGCCTGACCTATGATGAAACAGACGATAAGGGCGGTACGGAACACCATGTAGTGGCAACTCTCGATGACGGCCTGAAATTCGTGGGCAACGACGGCAACGTAGTTACCCGGAGACTCAATGACACCCTGTCCATCAAAGGGGGCATTGATGATAAAGAAATGCTGGCTGATGCCCGACGCGTATCCAGCCGCAACCTGGGCGTCCGCCAGAATACGGCGGGAGATGGGCTGGAAATCGTCATGACCAACCGGCCGGATTTCGAAGCCATCACCGTAGGCCCTGATGGCGGTGATCCGGCTCATAAGATCACCATCGGTCAGCAGGACAATCAGGCTGACAACCCAAACCCGGCCAAGGGCAACTACATCAAAGGCCTGGATAACACCCAGTGGGATGCAGGCAACGTCGTGGCTGACCGGGCTGCAACAGAAGGCCAGCTGAGTCAGGCCATTACGGATATTTCCGGTAAGGATAAAGGCGGCTTCGGCCTGGCTGACGAAGCGGGCGGCACCGTGAAGAAGGATTTGGGCCAGACGGTTACCGTCAAAGGCGACGGAAAGAACATCGAAACCAAGGTGAACGGTGATGCCCTGGAAGTCTCCCTGAAGAAGGATGTTGTTCTGGGCGACGACGGCAGCCTCAAGGCCGGGAATACCACCATCAACGGTGATGGCGTGGAAACCAACAAGGTCAAAGTCGGTGACATCACCATTACCCAGAACGGCATCAACGGTGGAGCCAAGCAGATTACCAACATCGCCAGCGGCATTAACGGCAAGAAGTATGCCGATGCCGGCGACAACAATGCGGCCAGCATCGGCGATGTGAAGCAGCTGGCCAAGAATGAAGCCAAAGCTTCGGAAGCCAAGAGCGGCAAAAACATCACCGTGAATGATGATCACACGGTGAACCTGAATGATGATATCATCCTGGGCAACGATTCCAATAAGCAGGTTGCCATCAATGGCTCTAATGGCCAGGTAGTCATTGGTTCCGGTGACAGCGCCATGACTCTGGGCAAGCAGGCCAATACAGCGGGAGACAGCAACCCTGAAAACGGCAATTATCTGAATGGTCTCGATAACAAGAAATGGGATGGGGAACACATCCAGAGCGGCCGGGCTGCTACAGAAGACCAGCTGAAGACTGTCAGCGACAAGGTGAACAGTGGCCGCAAGTTCCAGGGTGATGACGGCAAAGATGTGACCGTAGACCTGGGCAAGACTTTGAACATCAAAGGCGGTGCGACTGCAGTCAGCGATGCCAATAACGTCGGCATCGTGAGAGGGGACGACAATACCCTCAATGTACGGCTGGCCAAAGACCTCAAAGGCCTGGACAGCGTGACCACAGGCAACACGACTATCAACAACAGTGGCCTGACCGTCAAAGGGGATGACAACCACAAGGACATCACCATCCAGCAGGGAAACGTCAACATGGGCGGCAACAAGATTACAGGCGTTGCACCGGGTGCGGTGACACCGGACTCGACCGATGCCGTCAATGGCAGTCAGTTGTACGCCGCAGGCCAGGCCATTTCCAA
>NZ_QSFA01000027.1 GCF_003467125.1 Megasphaera sp. AM44-1BH | reverse complement strand
CTCCCCGGTGAGTGATGTAGGTGCGGTAGGCAATCTTGAACAGATTCATCAATATCCCCCATTTCAGCGGTGATACGTATGGCAGAGGCGGGAGAGCCAGCGGGCCAGGTCGAGTCGCATCTGGCCGTCTTTCAGCTGCCAGTGCCAGTTGCCTTCTACCGTTCCCGGCGTGTTCATCCGGGCCGACGATGGCAGGAGAAGCGGGTCCTGGAATGGCACGACGACCGTTTCGGCCCGGCGGCTGTAGACGTATGCAATGAGGGCCGCCGTCACTTCGTCAGCCGTGGCGTCATCGGAAAGGTGCAGCATGAGGCACAGGCGCTGCTGTTGTTCTTCTGGCAACGATTCGTACCAGCCCCGGGTAGTGTCATTGTCGTGGGTCCCCGTATAAGCTATGGAGCACGGTTCCGTATCAAAGGAGAGGCATCCGTCAGACCGTTCTTTCAGATGGAATGGCAGGACCCGCATCCCCGGCAGGGAAAAGTGGCTGCGCAGCTGGCACACGTCGTCGGTGATGACGCCCAGGTCCTCGGCGATGAGCCGCACCGGTCCCAGTGTCTGATAGACCCGGCGCAGGATGTCTTCTCCCGGTGCCGATTTCCACTGCCCTTCTTTGGCCGTCTTTGCCCCGGCCGGAATGGACCAGTAGGCAGAAAAACCACGGAAATGGTCGATCCGCACTTCATCGACGAGGGAAAGGGTGTGTCGGAATCGCTGGATCCACCAGTCATATCCGTCTTTGGCCATGGCTTCATAATCATAGAGGGGATTGCCCCAGAGCTGGCCTTCGGCGCTGAAGTAGTCGGGCGGCACACCAGCCACGCTCTTGGGATTTCCTGTTTCATCGAGGTCGAACAGGTCCTGATGGGACCAGCAGTCAGCACTGTTATGGGCGACGAACATAGGGATGTCCCCCAGGATGGAGACGCCGTTGTCATGGGCATAGGCGCGCACATCCTGCCACTGGCGGTATACGATGTACTGGAGGAAGCGGTAGTGATCGACGGCACCGGCCAGTTCCTTGCGGTAGCGGGCACAGGCTGCCCTTTCATGACGGGCAATGTCTTCAGGCCACCCGGTCCACGACCGGTCTTTGAAAAAGTCGCTGACGGCACAAAACAGGGCGTAGTCATCGAGCCAGTTTCTGTTGTCGCTGCAGAACCTGTCAAAGGGCTGCCAGGGAATGACCAGACCTGAGTCATGGGACATATCCCAGAGGGCCCGTTTCTTGCACTGCCAGGCGTCGTCCCACGATGAGGAAGCGGCGGCTTCTTTGCGGTATTGGTCATAGCGCTCCTGCCTGAGCCAGCCAGCCCGGTACAGAAAATCAAGGGAAATGAGCCGTTCATTCATGGCAAAGGCCGACCGCGAGTAATAGGGTGAATCGCCGTCGAGAGGCGGCGTCAGTGGCAAGACCTGCCACAGGCTCTGGCCGGCGGTCTTGAGAAAATCGACGAAATGATAGGCCTGTTCTCCCAGGTCGCCACAGCCCCACTGCGACGGCAGGGACGTGGGATGCAGGAGAATGCCGGCCCGCCGTTTTCCCCCTTCCTGTCCGGCCAGGACGACAACGCTGAGCGGTGCCAGGGTCAGATCGAGGCGGCTGCCCGTCGTTTCGACCGGTTCCATGTTGGGAATGAGGGCGTTGTACAATTTCCCGTACACCAGCCCGTCCGTATAGAGGCTGATGGAATGGACAGCTGTCGTGCTGCGGTTGATGGCGATGACGAAGAGTCCGTCCCGGGCCGGCTTATCGAAGACGTCGCGGCCGCCTTCAATGGTGCGGCAGTATACGTAGACGTCGCCTTTGCTGTACAGGGGGATGAACCGCCCCGTCTGCAGGGCATCGTGTTTGCGGCGCAGAGCCGTCAGCCGTTTCACCCAGCGCAGAAGGCTCATGTTTTCGTGACCCCAGGGATAGGTACGGCGGTTGTCCGGGTCCTTTCCCCCGGTGAGGCCGGCTTCGTCGCCATAGTAAATACAGGGCGCTCCTGGCATGGTCATCTGCCAGGCCGTGAGCAGTTTCACCCGGCCCATGGCGACGGATTCGCCTCGCACGTCGCTGTCGTCGCTCTGGCAGACCGTGAGGATCCGTTCGATATCGTGGCTACTGATGAGGTTGAGCATAGCATACCAGTTTTCCGGCGGATAGTTCTCCACGAGCTGCATGAGTTCCCGTCCCAGGCGACCGCCGTCTTTCTGTCCCAGCACGAAGGCCACGGCCATGGCACGAAGGACGTAATTCATGGCACTGTCTATGTCGTAACCGCAGAGGTATTCCCGCTGCTCGCTGTAGGCAATCTTATTGGAGGCATCTTCCCAGACTTCGCCGATGAGGACGGCATCGGGATTTTCTTCCTTCAGCGTATGATAGAAACTGCGCAGGAACGGCACGGGCAGTTCGTCGATGACGTCAAGGCGCCAGCCGCTGATGCCCTGGCGCAGCCAGTATTTGAGGACGCTGTTTTCACTACGGATGATGAAATCCATGTAGGACGGCGTCGTTTCTTCTACATCGGGCAGATCTTTGACGCCCCACCACGATTCGTAGTCATCAGGATAATCCGTGAACCGGTACCATTCATAGTATGGCGACTCTTTGGACTGATAAGCACCCAGGGACGGATAATGGCCGAAGCGGTTGAAATAAATGCTGTCGGCGCCGGTGTGGCTGAATACGCCGTCGAGGATGATGCGGATACCCCGTTTGCGCGCCCGTTCGCACAAGGCGGCAAATTCATCATTGGTCCCCAGGAAGGGGTCGATGCGGTGGTAGTCTCCGGTGCCATAGCGGTGGTTGCTGCAGCTTTCAAAGACCGGGTTGAGATAAATAGCTGTGACTCCCAGGTCGGCGAGGTAATCGAGCTTTTCCCCGATACCGGCCAGGTCACCGCCAAAGAAATCATACTGGACCACATCTCCCGTTTCCATATCCTTGCAATAGTACGGGCGATCGTCCCAGGAGCTGTGGATGACGGCGCCGGGTTTTCCAGACAGGTGCTGCCAGTCCATGCGGCCGCGGCAGAAGCGGTCGGGAAAAATCTGGTAGACGATGGCGTGTTTGAACCAGTCCGGCGTATGGGCGTTTTTGTCGTAGACGGTAATCTGGAATGCCGGTGGTACCGTGTCATAGAGGGCTCCCACGCCGCCGAGGTGGTCCTGGTTGTTGCCGTAATACAGGCGTTTCCCGTCCCATTCGACGATAAAATAATACCACAGCAGACAGCCCGTTTGGGGCAACTGCCACGCCGCGGCGAAGGTATCCCCTGTGGCGGTCATGGGGATGAAGGATTCCCCGGCATTGCTCTGCCAGAGCCGCACCGTGGCCTTACAGGATTCTGCCGGCCGGCCGCTGATTGAAAGACGCAGCGTCAGCTTTGTCCCGGATGGTATGGCGCCGAACCGGGATCGGTAGTGGCTGTCGTGGGAATCATGATAGAGACGTATTTCCATAATCGTTCCTTTCTCTATGGACAAGACCCCTGCCACAGCATGCCGGGCAGGGGTCCTTCGTGTCATTATCTGTCTAATACGGTGTGATACAGATCAGCGTAGGCCTGGGCCGAACGGTCCCATCCGTAATCGCTTTCCATGGCATTGCGGACGAGATGTTCCCAGACAGCCGAATCGGCATAGTAGCTGAGGGCTCTCTTGACGGTAAACAGCAGTTCATGGGCGTTGAAATTCATGAACGTCAGGCCATTGCCCTGATTCGTATATTTATCGAAGGGGATGACCGTATCCTTGAGCCCCCCTGTTTCCCGGACGACCGGCACGGCCCCGTATTTGAGGGCGATGAGCTGGCTCAGGCCGCACGGTTCATAGCGGGACGGCATCATAAAGATGTCGGCGGCAGCGTATACCTGATGGGCCAGCCCTTCATTGAAAAGGATATTGGCCGATACCTTCGTGGGATAGCGCCGGGCCAGGTTGCGGAATGCATCTTCATAGGCCCAGTCACCAGTGCCGACGATGACCAGCTGGATATCTTCTTCGATGAGCTCATCCATGATGCAGGTTACCAGGTCCAGACCCTTATCCTCTACCAGGCGGGATACCATGGCTACGACGGGGATATTGCGGTTGACGGGAAGGCCCAGTTCCCGCTGCAGAGCTTCTTTATTGATATGCTTCCTGGCCGGGAAGGTATCGGCCGTATAGGTCGCGGCGATGTGCGTATCCGTCGCCGGGTTGTATGCGTCTTCATCGAGGCCGTTGATAATGCCCGTGATACGGTCCCGGGCGGTACGGATATAGCTGTCCAGATGTTCCCCGAAATAGGGATAGGTGATTTCCTGGGCATAGGTCTTGCTCACCGTCGTGATATAGTCGGCGTAGACCATACCTGATTTCATGTAGTTGACGCAGCCATCACATTCCAGATTGCCGTTGTCAAAGAGTTCCTGCGGCAGGCCGATGATGTCGCGCATAATCGACGGCGGATAAATCCCCTGGTATTTGAGATTGTGGATGGTATAGATAATCTTCATATGCTGGTAGAACGGGTCATGATAGAAGTCTTCTTTCAAAAACACGCCCATAAGGCCCGTATGCCAGTCGTTACAATGGATGATATCCGGCTGAAACCCGATTTTTGGGAGCATGGTCAGAACAGCGCGGCAGAAATAGGCGAACCGTTCGTCGTCGTCGTCAAATCCATAAAGGCGGTCCCGTTTGAAATACCATTCGTTATCGATAAAATAGACCTTGACGCCATTCCAGTCGATTTCTTCCACGCCATAATAGAGCTGGCGCCAGGCCAGGTTGACGATGCCGTGGGTGACGGGCTTCATCTGCGCCCGGAACGAGTCGGCAATCTGGCTGTATTTGGGAATGACCAGCCGCACGTCCATCCCTTTGGATGCCAATGCTTTCGGCAGGGCCCCCATGACATCAGCCAGGCCCCCGGTCTTGATAAAAGGAACGGCCTCAGAAGCCGCAAACAATACTTTTACCATCTGTATCACCTTCTTAGTACACGATAAAACTATGACCGTATTATAATGACGATTCTGTATGATTCTGGTTTTTCCGTTTCTTCGTAGAAGACATCCGTTTCCGGCTTTTTCCCTTTGCCGGAGCGCGCCGTTTCTTCACGGTCCCACTCATAGCGGCCGGTACGGTGCGGTGCGCTTCCGCTGACGATGTCAGTTCGATGTAGATCGCCGCCAGCGGTGGCAGCGTCAGGGACAAGGACTGGTCCATGCCGTGCATGGGGATGTCTTCTGCCGTAAACTCTCCTTCATTGACGACGCCGGACCCGCCAAAGCGGGTGTCGTCGCTATTTAAGACTTCGACGTAGGTGCCGGGCTGGGGCACGCCGAAGCGGTAATCATGGCGCACGACAGGCGTAAAATTACAGACGACGATAGTCATGTCTTCTTTGTGAAGTCCCTTGCGGAAGAAGGCAATGACGCTGTTGTCCCGGTCATCGCAACTGATCCAGGAGAATCCAGACCAGTCGCAATCTTCCTGCCAGAATTCGGGATGGGATGTGTAGAACCCGTTCAATTCCTGTACGTAGTCGTGCAATTTATGATGCATGTCATAATCGAGGAGATGCCAGTCCAGGCTGTCATCGTATTTCCATTCGATGAACTGGCCGAATTCGCCGCCCATAAACAGGAGTTTTTTACCCGGATGAGACATCCAGTAGCCATAAAAGGCCCGGAGGCCGGCAAATTTCTTCCAGTAATCGCCAGGCATCTTGTCCAGGAGCGACCGTTTGCCGTGGACGACTTCATCATGGGACAGGGGCAGGACGAAGTTTTCCGAAAAGGCATAACACAGGGAAAACGTGATGAGGTTCTGGTGATCCTTGCGGAACAGCGGGTCCATGGACATGTAGCGGAGCATGTCATTCATCCACCCCATGTTCCATTTATAATTGAATCCCAGTCCGCCTACTTCGATGGGTTTGGTCACCAGCGGCCAGGCCGACGATTCTTCGGCGATCATCAGGGCCTGGGGGACTTCGGCAAAGACGGCCTTATTGAGGCGGCGGATGAAATCGATAGCTTCCAGATTTTCCCGGCCGCCGTATTTATTTGGCTGCCACTGACCGTCGCTGTGCCCGTAGTCGAGGTACAGCATGTTGGCCACGGCATCGATGCGCAGGCCATCGACGTGGAATTCTTTCAGGAAAAAGAGGGCGCTGGAAATGAGGAAGGACTGCACTTCCGTGCGGCCGTAGTCGAAATTCATGGTGTCCCATTCTTTGTTTTCCGCCAGGATGGGATTGCCTGATTCGTAGCACGGTTCGCCGTCGAAATAGCGCAGGCCGTGGGCATCGCGGCAGAAATGGCTCGGTACCCAGTCTACGATGACGCCGATGCCATTCTGATGGCAGTGATCGACGAAATACATGAAGTCTTCCGGCCGGCCGTAGCGGCTGGTCACGGAAAAATAGCCCGTCCCCTGATAGCCCCAGGAGCCGTCAAAGGGATATTCGCACAGCGGCATGAGCTCGATATGGGTATAATGCATTCCCTTTACGTACTCTACCAGCTGATCTGCCAGTTCCCGGTAGGTCAGCATGTCCCCGTTTTCCTTGCGGCGCCACGAACCCGGATGGACTTCGTAGGTCAACATGGGTTGGGCGTACGAATCGTAATCCTTGCGGCTGGCCATCCATTTCTTGTCCTTCCACGTGTAATGGAGTTTGGTCAGCTTCGATGCCGTATCGGGCCGGACTTCCGACCAGAAGGCATAAGGGTCGCTTTTCAGGATAACCTCGCCGGAAGCCGTCGTGATGGCGTATTTGTAGATATCCCCTTCACAAAGGCCTTCGATATAGCAAATCCAGATGCCATTTCCCTTATCGCTGCGCGTCATGGGATTGGCCGTTTCGTCCCAGTGATTGAAATCACCGACAACACTGACAGCCTGTGCATGAGGTGCCCACACGGCAAAGCGCACGCAGGCCTTGCGCCGGTACGCCGTAAAATGCGCACCAAAGAGGCGGTAGCTGCTGTCATTGGTTCCCTGATGATACAGGTACGTACTATAATCATCGATGGCACTGAGTTTCATCCGTGCACACCTCCTTTATTTCAACACTTGACCGGTTTCAGGTGCCAGATTTCCGATGCATACTGGCGGATGGTCCGGTCGCTGGAAAAATATCCCGAATGGGCAATATTGACGGCGCTGGAATGGAGCCACTGAAGGCGTTTGTTATAGCGCCGTTCGATTTCCTGCTGTGCCTGACAGTAGGGTTTGAAATCCTTGAGGACAAAGAATTCATCGTTGCGGTCCAGCAGCGAGTCATAGAGCATGCCGAAGGATTCGCCGTTGCCAAGAGAGCCATCGACGAGGCTGTTCATGATTTTACGGATATCCGCATCTTCACTGTACATATTCCACGAGGAATAGCCGCCGTGGATATAGTAATCCATGACCTCGTTGGCCCGGAGGCCGAAAATGACACAGTTGTCATCTCCCACTTCACGGTGGATTTCCACGTTGGCCCCGTCCATGGTGCCCAGGGTGATGGCGCCATTCATCATGAATTTCATATTTCCCGTACCAGATGCTTCTTTTCCTGCCGTGGAAATCTGTTCGCTCACGTCGGCGGCCGGGAACAGGAGCTGTCCCAGAGAGACATTGTAGTTTTCCAGGAACAGGACCCGCATCTGCTTGCTGATCCGGCGGTCGTTATTGACCAGGCGGGCCACGACGTTGATGAGCTTGATGGTCTGCTTGGCTTCCCCATAGCCGGCGGCCGCCTTGCCGCCAAAGAGGAAGGTGCGTGGCGTAATCTGCATCTTGGGATTGGCCTTCAGGACATAGTACAGATGCAGGATATGGAGAATATTGAGGAGCTGGCGCTTGTAGAGATGAATCCGCTTGATCTGGATATCAAAGATGGAGGACGGGTCTATCTTCACTTCGTATTTCTGCTGGATATAATCAGCCAGGATGTACTTGCGTGTCTGTTTCACCTGGGCCAGCCGTTCGAGGAAGGCCGTGTCCTTGGAAAATTTTTCCAGGTCTATGAGGCGTTTCGGTTCCAGCCGCCAGTCCGGCCCGATGGTGTCATCGAGCAGTCCTGCCAGTTGCGGATTGGACTGGATGAGCCAGCGCCGGTGGGAGACGCCGTTGGTCTTATTGGAAAAACGCGATGGGAAACACGTATAGAACTGGTGCAGCGTCGAGTCTTTCAATATCTGGGAGTGTATTTCCGCTACGCCGTTAACACTGTGGCTGCCCAGGACTGCCAGATGGGCCATATGGACCTGCCCGTCCCAGAGAACGGCCACGTCACGGGCCTTGTCTTCGTCGCCGGGGAAGCGCTTGCGGACCTCAGCCAGCCAGCGCCGGTTCAGTTCCTCTACAATGAGGTAGATCCGCGGCAGCAGGGATTTGAACATGGGGATGGACCAGCGTTCCATCGCTTCCGGCAGGATGGTGTGGTTCGTATAGGCCACGGTACGGACGGTCACATTCCATGCCGCATCCCACGAGAGGCCTTCTTCGTCCATGAGGATACGCATGAGTTCGGGGATGACCAGTGCCGGATGGGTATCGTTGATATGGATGGCAATATACTGGTCGAATTTATACAGGCTTTCTTTGATCTTTTTCTTGTAATAGCGCACGATGGACTGCAGGCCCGCCGATACCATGAAGTATTCCTGCATGAGCCGCAGCTTGCGCCCTTCTTCTGTACTGTCTTCAGGATAGAGGAAGCGGGAAATGAGCTGGACGCTGTTCTTATAGTGGAAGGCCCGGTGCCGGTCGCCCAGAGACAATTCGCGGTACATGTCTTCCCGGGAGTATTCGGCCCGCCACAGGCGCAGTGTGTTCACTGTATGGTTGTGATAGCCCACAATGGGAACATCGTAGGGCACGGCACGGACAGAAGAATACTTTTCGTAGACACATTCCAGGCTGCCGTCTTCAGTGGGACGCATGTATGCATTGCCACCGAAGCGCACGTTGACGGCCTTATCGACTTTCTTCACTTCCCACGGGAATCCGTCGGCCAGCCAGCTGTCAGGCAGTTCGACCTGCTGATCGTCGATGATGCGCTGATTGAAGAGTCCGTACTGATAGCGGATACTGCAGCCGTGGCCGGGAAGCTGGAGTGCTGCCAGGGAATCGATGAAGCAGGCAGCCAGTCTTCCGAGGCCCCCGTTCCCCAGGCCCGGGTCCCGTTCTTCCGGGATGATCCGGTCCAGGTCCCAGCCCAGGTCCTTGAGCCCGGCCCGGCAGACATCTTCCATGCCCAGGCCGATGAGGTTGGAATCGAGCAGTCTCCCCAGGAGAAATTCGATAGAAAAATAGTAGACCTGTTTCGCCTTTTCTTCGGCATAGGTTTCATTCGTGCGGATCCAGTCTTCACTTACCAAATCACGGACCATGAAGGCTACGGTCTGATATACTTCGTTTGGTGTCAGATCGGGCAGATCCTTTTCCCACAAGATGTGTGCTTTTTTGGTAAATTCACTTTTGAATTCTTCTTTATCCTGCCACGTATTCACTATTTCAGGACTCCTTTTTTAGATGACGGAACATTTGCCGATGCAAAGCGGTGCTTCTCGTGTTCCCGAAAGTTCAGCCTCCGGCTGGATGACAGCGTTTTTATCGCACACGACATAATCCAGATTGGCATCGGCACCAACAACGGAGTGCTGCATGATAATACTATTGCGGATAACGGCATTCTTCCCTACCCGCACTTTGCGGAAGAGAATCGAATTTTCGACTTTGCCTTCGATGATGCAGCCGTTGGCCACAAGGGAATTGGTGACGTGCGATTCTTCCATGTATTTTGCCGGCGCTTCGTCCTTGATTTTCGTATAGATGTGGCGCTGGTCCTGGAGGAATATATCCCGCCAGGTATGGGCGTCGAGGAAGTCCATATTGGTTTCAAAATAAGACTGGATGGAATCGACGCGTTTCACGTACCCCTCATAATTATAGCCAAAAATCCGCAGGCGGTCTACATTGCGCTTGAGGACGTCGGTGATAAAATCTTTATAGCCTTTGGCATAGGCCCGGCGGACACAGTGCTGATAAATTTCCGTATCGATGAGAATCTGGCGCTGGTACAGGTTGTCCCCGGTCTGGATTTCTGCCTTGGAATTGATGCCCGTGATCCGGTCCTTGTCGTTGATTTCCAGGACGTATCCTTCTTTTTCCTTGTCCTTCGGGGCCCGCGTATAGATCATGGTCACGTCGGCATTATGACGGCGGTGAAAATGGAGGACTTCTTCGTAATCGATGTTCTGCACCAGATCGCAGCTCGTCGCCAGGATGTATGGGCTGTGGCCGCGCTTGACGAAGAGAAGATTCTTATAAAAAGAATGGATATCCCCTTCTACGGGATGGATGATATCTTCCACATCGGCCGGCAGATAGAACAGGCCGTCCCGTTTACGGGCCAGTCCCCATTCCTTCCCCGACCGGATATGGTCCAGTACGGAGCGGGATTGGGATGACAGGAGGATACCTACGTTGCCGATCCCGGCGTTTACCATATTGGAAAGAGTGAAATCAATGAGGCGGAATTTGCCGCCCATGGGCACCGTCGCCAGCGGGCGGTGTTCATTGAGTTCAGGGAGAGTCTGGCTGTCCTGTAAGTTGATAAGACCCATCATTTCGCTGCCCATACTTATGCATCTCCTTTACTGGTTGCTGCGGCGGTCACTTCGCCATGACGGCCTAGTACGGCGACGGACCCGTCTTTTTTATGTACGACCGCACCGCTGTGGATGGTGCAGTCTTCGCCGATGATGGCCTTGTCTACGACAGCGCCGGCTTCGACGACGGTCCCGGGCATGATAACTGAATTGGTGACCCGGGCGCCTTCTTCAATAGTGACATTATAAAAAATGACCGAATCCGATACCTGCCCCAGGATGGCCGCTCCTTCTGCGATGAGGGCGCTCTTGACGCTGCCTTTGGGACCGATGAAATGTGGCGGCATGGACTGGTTGCCGGCGTAGATGCGCCAGTCGGGATCGCTCAGATCCAATGGCGGTTCGTCAGCCAGAAGGTCCATATTGGCCTGCCACAGGCTGTCTATAGTACCCACATCTTTCCAGTACCCTTCGAAGGGATAGGCATAGAGGGCAATCTGATCTTTCAGCATGGCTGGGATGACGTTCTTGCCGAAATCGTGTTCCGACGTTTCATCCTTGGCATCAGCCCGGAGATACCGTTCCAGCACAGGCCGGTCAAAAATATAGATGCCCATGGAAGCCAGATTGCTTTCGGGCTGCTTCGGTTTTTCCTGGAATTTTGTAATGCGCATGTTGTCATCGGCGACCATGATGCCAAAGCGGCTCGCTTCATCCCAGGGCACACGGATGGTGCCGATGGTGACCTTTGCCTGATGTTTCTTATGGAAATCCAGCATTTTGGAATAATCCATGGAATAAATGTGGTCACCAGACAGGATTAGCACGTAGTCATCGCCGATCATATCGACGAAATTCAGATTCTGATAGATGGCATCGGCTGTCCCGCGGTACCAGTTCGTGCCATTGCCATTGGTATACGGCGGCAGCACAAAGGTTCCTCCCGTGTCATTATCGAGGTCCCAGGAACTGCCATTACCAACGTACCAATTCAATTCCAGCGGCTGGTACTGGGTCAGAATACCAACTGTCCCGATGCCGGAATGACGGCAGTTGCTCAGGGTAAAATCAATGATGCGGTACTTACCGCCAAAGAGCAGCCCAGGCTTGGCTTGATCTTTCGTCAGGACACCGAGGCGGCTGCCTTTGCCGCCTGCCAGAATCATGGCCAGACAATTCGATTTTCTCATACGATTTCCTCCTCGCGCAGGAAACAGCTGCTCCGATACCGGTCTGCTCCCATCGTATCCGGGCAGTCTTTCCCCTATTTGTCTTCCTATCTAGACTTTGGCAGATTAACAAAATCCTTGTATGCAAATATTATACACTACTTAAAATATTTTTTTAAGGGTTTGTTATCCTTATTTACGGAAAATTCACGAAAAACGTACTAAATGTAGAATACCACACAAAAACACACCTTCATCTGGTAGTTGACAATGATGAAAGGTGTGTCTGCAATGACAGCTCCCATGGAACAGGCCGCCTATTTATTCTGTTTTTCTGTTTCTTTCAGGGCTTCTTCCCTCGTCAGAAGAGTCACCATAAAGGGCAGGGCCAGAAGGATACGCCGTGCCGCGTCAGCCGTATCGGCAGTGGTACGCACGAAGCCGATGCCTTTTTTCCCATCGAGGGCCGTGACGACGCCGACGTATTCAAAGCCTTCCATGATTCGGGTGACGAAGGTCATATTGCCTGGGTCGATCTTGAAATACACCCAGTCGGCATCAAGCATCATGATGGATCACCTCACGGCGCATCATGCTGTACTCTTCCAGGGGCGTATCGCAGGGAATACCTATAAGCTGCTGGGCATGTGGAGCCGCAGTAATGGGATTGCCATCGCCATCGGTCATAGGAGGAAGCGTAAGGGTGACCAGCTTTCCTTTAGGCTGAAGGAATTCCACGGTCTGGCCGGTCTTGAAATGGTTCCGCTGTTCAATCCAGGCGATGTGCTTTTCCCGATCATAAGAACGGACGAGACCGATGAATTCGTGGGTCTGGGTATTGCTGGAATGGCTGTATACCTGATCGGCTTCGGTCGGGCGGGACACAGAGAAGCCCCGCGTATAGGGCCGGTGGGAAATCTTTTCCAGTTCCTGCAGCCATTCAGGCCGAACATGGAAATGTTCCGGTTCCCGTTCATAGGCATCGATAGCCTGGCGGTATACCTTGACGACGGTGGCCACGTAATGGACACTCTTCATGCGCCCTTCGATTTTGAGGCTGCACAGGCCGGCATCATACAAATCCGGCAGGTACGGCAGCAGGCACAGGTCCTTGGAATTGAAGATATACGTCCCCCGTTCATCTTCTACGACAGGGAAATACTGTCCCGGCCGCTTTTCTTCCACGATGTTGTATTTGAAGCGGCAGCATTGGACGCACTGCCCCCGGTTGGAATCGCGGTTCTGGGTGAAGTAATTGCTCAACAGGCAGCGTCCGGAATAGGAAATGCACATGGCGCCGTGGACGAACCCTTCCAGTTCGATGGGGACACGGCGATGGATTTCTTTGACATCGGCAAGGCTCACTTCCCGGGCCATGACGACGCGGCTGGCGCCGAGGTCATGCCAGAACTGGACACTGGCCCAGTTCGTCGTATTGGCCTGGGTCGAAACGTGGATGGGCAGCTCCGGCACAAGCTTGCGGGCCAGACTGAAAATCCCCGGGTCGGCAATAAGCAGGGCGTCTACGCCAATATCCCGCAAAAAGCGTAGATACTCCGGCAATGTCGTCAGGTCGTCGTTATGTGGAAAAATATTGACTGTCACGTGGATTTTCTTTCCCCGTTCATGAGCATAGGCAACGGCTTCTTTCAGCTCGTCTTCAGAGAAGTTATCACTGAAGGCACGGAGGCCAAATAACTTTCCGCCGAGATATACCGCATCGGCACCATAGAGAAATGCCATCTTCATTTTATCCATATTGCCAGCCGGGGCCAGCAATTCCATCTTTTGCATACTTATCCTTTCTTATCCTTTCCAACGGGACACGGTCAGGCCGTCCCCATTTTCAAAAAACACGGAGTCAAAATATCGGGTATCGTCGATGAGCGAGAGAAACTGACGCAGCCGCGTCACAGCCGTCCGGTGCTTGTGAGGTAGCTTCCCCTGTATATAAATCATATCGTGATAGCGAAGATTATCTGCTACGATGAGTGCACCCGGCGAAAGACGTGGCATCAACAGCTGCAGATAGTGCACATACTGTCCTTTGGGACCGTCGAGGAACACGAAATCCCAGGGCCCTTGCAGGCGGGACAGCCACTGTGCCGCATCTCCCTGAAGGGAGGTAATGGCTCTGCCGTAAGGAGACCGGACAAAATACCCATGGGCTGCCCGGTATCTTCCTTCATCCAGTTCGATTGTCGTCAGTGTCCCCTCCTCTTTCAGAAAGGGCGCCATAATCAGGGCGGAATAGCCAATGCAGGTACCGACTTCCAGCAGCCGTTCCGGCCGTGCCTGCCTGAGGATCCGCGTCATCACCGGCAGTTCTGCATCTCGCAGGATGGGCAGCTGCTCCCGCGCGGCCTGGCTGCGTATCTCTTCCAGAAGGTCCGTCATGGCATATATTCCTTTACATTCTTCATATGATTTTCATAGGTCGTGGCAAAATAGTTATGGCCGTCTTTGTCGGCAACAAAATAGAGGTATGATGTATTGGGCGCATCAATGATGGCTTTCATGCAGTCCATGCCCGGATTGGCAATGGGTCCCGGTGGCAGGCCTTCATAGCGGTACGTATTATAGGGAGAGTCATATTCCGTTTCACTGATACTGTATGCTGCTTTATGGGTACCCATGGCATAGGAAATGCTGGCATCAGACTGAAGCTTCATGTGCCGCGACAGGCGGTTCAGGAACACCGACGCGATAAGCGGCCGGTCCTCTGCATATTTCGCTTCCTTTTCAATGAGCGATGCAAGGGTGACGAACTGGTAGATAGACATATTGCGTTCCCCTATCTGCTGGCGTATGCCGTCTGTCAGGTGACGGTCAAAATTTTTCAGCATCATGGTGACCACATCCTCTGCTGTTGCATCCTTTCCTATAAGGTACGTATCAGGAAAAAGGAAGCCTTCCGTCACAAAGGTTACTTTCCGGTTTCCTTTCATATACGGATACAATAGGCTTGTGTCGTTAGCTGCTCGAAGGAAATCCTCTTCCTTTACGATACCCAGCTTATCCAGAGCCTGGGCCGTCTGACGCACCGTATAGCCTTCGGGAACGACCAGTCGGGCCGCTTCCGATTTGCCGCTTTTTAATTTTGCCAGAATCTGCTGGAGGCTCATGTCGGAGCGGATGGTATACTCGCCCTGCTTGAGCTCATCGGCCTGACCGGTGACGCGGGCTACGAGGCGGAACCAGCCGGGATTGATGATGAGACCGTCATCATAGAGCTGGTCGGCTATATCGGTTGCCGTCATCTGTTCCCGGACATGGACGTACGCTTCCGTTTCCGAAAGGAAATAATTCGGAAGGTAATACGACGCTGCGCCGGCGGCACCAGCTATAAGCAGCCCTAAAGCGGCAGCTATGCCCCAGAACCGTCTGCGGTTCCGGCCTGCCGGCTGGCGAAGGTCCCGGGTATCGCGTACAACTTCCTGTTTCATATGTTCAATTGTTTCTTCTATTTTTTTCTTGTCCATCCGTATATTATACGGCAACTACCAGCTCCAGCGCAATAGGCCACGACAGCCTGATAGGCTTCAAATCTGTTTTCCCAGCTCGAAGGCTCTGGGCAGCCATTCGCTATGCTCCTTTATGGCGTTGGCATCGTTGAGGCCTCCTGCGTTGAAGCCGCCGGCAAACCGTGCCTTATCGAAACAGTCAATCCACCCTCCCAGCGTCACGATGGCCCGTTTCGCCGTATCCTCCGCCGTATCGGCAGAAACGGTAATGAGATAGATATCCCGAAACAAATAAGGCCGCCCGTAAAATGGTAGCGTCCTATCCAGAAGGGTCTTCAGCTGTCCGCTTATAGAATAGTAATAGATAGGCGATACGAAAATGATAGCATCGGCTTCTTTCATGTCGGTCAGGATTGGTGCCACGTCGTCTTTCTGCACGCATTGTTCCGATTTGATACAGTTCATGCACCCCAGACAGTAGCGGATTTCCTTATCCTTCAAACTGACGTATTTGACTTCATTGCCTGCGGCCTTGACGCCCCGTGCTGCTTCCCGTGCCAGAATTTCGGAATTACTGCGATTGCGCAGGCTCGATGAAATAATAAGGACTTTTTTTCTCATGACAGAGCTCCTCCTTTTTCCTATGGAATCTATAGTTTGCCTCTGTTTTTATTGTACCCTATTCGGGAGGCTGAGCCTAGTCCATAAAGGAGGCGTTTTCCCGTGTATTCAGGCAGAATGATACAAATGTTTGGTATTTATCTTTTTATATGATACAATAAGATACATAGGGTATATTACATAACATGTACATCATTCCAGGAGGGTTGTCATGGCTTCTGAACCGGTAGACCATTTTTATCTCGGCAATGCCGACGTACTGGCAAATAACGAAAAATTAACCGACAAAGCCCGGCGGAGTATCTATGTTTCACGGGCCGACAACACGATTGACGCCTACCGGGCCGATTGGAAGGATTTCTGTGACTGGTGCAAGTATCATGAGGAAACGGCCTTTCCGGCATCACCGGAAACGATTGTCAATTATATCAACGACCTGGCAGACAACGCCAAGGCCAATACGATTGCCCGCCGCATCTCTGCCCTGACGGAAAACTTCGCCGCTGCCGGCATCAAAGATAACCCCTGCCGCTTCCCTATCGTAAAAGACGCCGTCCGTGGCATCAAGCGCATGAAAGGAACCCAGCAGCATGGAAAAGCACCCATCCTGTTCGATGACATCCGGGAAATGCTCCGCTATCTCGACGGTGATGAGCTCCGGCAGGCCCGGGATAAGGCCGTGCTCCTCGTCGGTTTTTATGGCGCCATGCGCCGTTCCGAAATCGCCGGGCTGGATGTAGAGGACCTGAACTTCAACCGCCTTGGCCTTCTCATCACGCTGCGCAAATCCAAGACAGACCAGTTCGACCAGGGGCAGACCGTCGCCATCCCCTATATCGAGGATAAAGACCTCTGTGCCGTCCGCGCACTGCAGCACTGGCTGGACCTCAGTGGAATTACGACGGGACCGGTCTTCCGCAGTTTCACAAAAGGCCATCACATCCGTAAGGCCCGTATCTCCGACAAGACCATCGCCCTCATCGTCAAACGATACGTGGGTCTCATGGGAATGGACCCGGCTGAATTCGGTGCCCACAGCCTGCGCCACGGATTTGCCACATCCGCTGCGATGGAACACGTGGAAGAACGGGAAATCATGCGTCAGACACGGCACCGGTCTACGGCAGTCGTCCGGAAATATATCGACGAAGTTGACCGCCTCATCGATAACCCCATCCTGAAAATAGCCCGGAAAAAGTAACGTTACTCCCCTTATTGTCCATGGAGGACTTCTTTTACCGTATCGGCCCGGCTGCTTTCGACAGGCACCTGCAGGACCTGGCCTGGATAAATATCATCAGAATGGCGGATATGATTGATGTCCATGATTTCATCGACGACATCGCGGACGTCCGTTCCGGGAGAGGCTGCGGCGGACGCAATCTGCCACACCGTATCCCCACTGTGTATCTTGACAGATATATACGTTTCGTCTGTATGATATACCATCCCCATCTGGGTACATGCGGCGATGACTACGGCCAGTGCCGCTATCAGCCGGATAATCCATGTATAGTTGCTTCTTCTTTTCATAGCCATCGTGCGTTTCATACTCTGTCACCTCGTAATCGATTAGAACAAATGTTTTGAGAACACATGTTTGTCTGATGGCTTTATTATATCGGCGAACGTCCGTTCTGTCAATAGGTAGAGAGAACAAAATTTCGTTGAACAAATGTTTGAATTTTTTTCTATATTACAGTATAATGAAATTGTATATTTACTTGGGAGTGATACCAAATGATGAACAGTGAAAAAATGCTTACGACCAGGCAGAAACAAATCCTTGAATATATCCGTGACTGTGTGCATAAATATGGGTATCCCCCTTCGGTCAGGGAAATCTGCCAGTCCGTCGGGCTCAGTTCCACCTCAACAGTGCACGGTTATCTGCACCGGCTGGAAGAACTGGGATTCATACGCCGCGACCCGGCGAAGAATCGTACCATCGAACTTCTGGACGAAGGATCCTGGCGGTCCAAAAAGATCGTTCCCCTGCCGCTCATCGGGCAGGTCCGGGCCGGGCAGCCTGTTTTTGCTGAAGAATGCATTGAAGATGTGTACCCGTTTTCCGCTGATTTCATCGGAAATGACGACTGCTTTATGCTGACCGTACGGGGAGACAGCATGATCCAGGCCGGTATCTTCGACGGGGATTATCTCATCGTCCGCCGCCAGGATACGGCCGAAAACGGAGATATCGTCGTCGCCCTGATTGATGATGAAGCGACTGTCAAACGGTATTTCCTGGAAAAGGACCGGGTCCGCCTCCAGCCGGAAAATCCCGATTACGAACCGATTTACACGCGGAATTGCAAGATTCTGGGAAAAGTCACGAATCTGTTCCGCCGCTACTGATGCCCGTCATATGTACACCAGAAAAAAGGATGCCCCATGAAAGAATACTTTCATGGGGCATCCTCTTTTTGCTGTTATAACGAAAGGGATATATGAAAAACGCAGGGAGATGCGTTTTCATCAGATGTGGGACAGGATTTCCTGTGTCATCGTTTCTGTATCGGCTTTCTTAAAACCGTCTTTGTAGAGATCGGGCGTGCGCCAGCCATCGGCCAGTGTCTGATTGACCGCATCCTCTATCGCATGGGCAGCCTCCTCTTCTCCAAAGGAATAGCGCAGCATCATGGCCGCCGAAAGAATCGTTGCCGACGGATTGGCAATCCCCTTTCCGGCAATATCCGGCGCCGATCCGTGGATAGGTTCGTAGAAGCTGGTCTGTTCACCGATACTGGCCGACGGCATCATGCCGATGGATCCGCCGAGAACGGCTGCTTCGTCGCTGAGGATATCGCCGAAGAGATTTCCTGTGACGATGACGTCGAACTGTCTGGGATTGATAGCCAGCTGCATGGCACAGTTATCGACGTAATAGTGATTGAGTGCTACATCGGGATACGCGGCAGCCGTATCGATGACCGTACGCCGCCAGAGGCGGGATGTAGCCAGGACATTGGCCTTATCGACGGACGTCACTTTGTGACGCCGTTTCTGTGCCGCTTCCATGGCAAAGCGGGTAATGCGCCTGACTTCGGGGACGCTGTAGTTTTCCAGATCCCAGGCCCGTTCTGCCCCATCGTGGATTTCCGATTCACATTTATCACCGAAATAAATACCGCCGATGAGTTCCCGGACGATGAGGATATCCGTACCGGTCACAATATCCGGTTTGAGCGGCGAATACTCTGCAAGAACGTCGGGCACCGTGACCGGCCGCAGGTTGGCATACAGCCCCAGAGCCTTGCGCAGTCCCAGGAGTGCCCGTTCCGGCCGCAGGGACGGTTCAATCTGATCCCATTTGTCCCCGCCGACAGCACCGAACAAAATAGCATCGGCATGGCGGGCGGCATCAACGGTCTTCTCTGGAAGCGGCGTACCCGTATGATCGTAGGCCGTCCCGCCGGCTTCCTGTTTTTCATAGGTCATGCCGATGTGGAACTTTTCATCTATTTTTTGGAGTACCCGTACGGCAGCAGCTGTAATTTCTTCGCCGATTCCGTCTCCGGGAATGACTACTATGTGTTTTGACATGTTCATTTCCCCTTTACGTATTCGATTAATCCGCCCGCTCTGGCAATATCCTGGATAAATCCCGGCAGGGGCGGTGCCTGAAACGTATCACCTGTCGTTTCATCTATAATGGTACCGCTGGCAATATCGACGCGCAGACGGTCGCCGGCATGTATGCGTTCGACATCATCGCCGATTTCCAGTACGGGCAGGCCGACGTTGATGGCGTTGCGATAGAAAATACGGGCAAAACTGGCGGCGATGACGACGGGAACGCCCGATGCCTTGATAGCGACCGGGGCATGTTCCCGGGACGAGCCGCAGCCGAAATTCCGGCCGCCGACCATGATATCGCCATCCTGTACATTGGGAGCAAAGGATTCGTCGATATCGGCCATACAATGAGACGCCAGTTCTTTTGGATCAAAGCTGTTGAGATACCGCGCGGGGATGATGACATCTGTATCAATATTGTCGCCGTAACGCCATACGTTTCCTTCTAATATCATGATTACCGGACCTCCTTGGGTGCTGCAATTTTACCGAGAATGGCACTGGCCGCCGCCACCTGGGGGCCAGCCAGATATACTTCACTATCTACGTGGCCCATGCGGCCGCGGAAATTGCGGTTCGTCGTCGAGACACACCGTTCGCCTGCTGTCAGGATCCCCATATAGCCTCCCAGGCAGGGGCCGCAGGTCGGCGTCGATACGGCAGCACCGGCTTCGATGAACGTATCGATATACCCGGCATGCATGGCGTCCTGATAGACCTGCTGGCTTCCGGGAATGACGATACAGCGCACATCGGGATGTACTTTATGGCCTTTCAATATGGAAGCGGCGATGCGCAGGTCTTCGAGGCGTCCATTGGTACAAGAACCGATGACGACCTGATCGATTTTGATATCGCCAAAGGTCCCGACAGCTTTGGTATTGCCCGGCAGATGCGGAAAGGCGACGACAGGCTGTATCTGGGACAAATCGATGGTGACGACACGGCTGTAGGATGCATCGGGATCGGCTTCGTAGACCGTATAGGGATGGGAAATCCGTCCCTTTTCGTAGGCTGCGGTCTGTTCATCGACGGGGAAAATCCCATTCTTGGCACCAGCTTCGATAGCCATATTGGCAATGGTGAAGCGGTCTGTCATGGAAAGAGAGGCTACACCGGGACCGGTAAATTCCAGGGACTGATACAGTGCGCCATCGACGCCGATCATGCCGATCAGTGTCAGCATGACGTCTTTTCCCGTAATGTCTTCTCCTTTTTCACCGGTAAGTTCCACTTTGATGGCATCAGGGACTTTGAACCATGCCTCGCCAGTGGCCATGGCCGCACCGAGATCGGTAGACCCTACACCTGTCGAAAATCCCCCAAGCGCCCCGTAGGTACAAGTGTGGGAATCGGCGCCGATCGTGAGCATTCCCGGTGCGACGATCCCCTGCTCCGGCAAGAGGACGTGTTCGATGCCGACACGGCCTACTTCAAAATAATGAGTGATATGGTGCTTTCTGGCAAAATCCCGGACGATTTTTGCCAGCCCTGCCGATTTAATATCTTTATTCGGCGTGAAATGATCCGGAACCAGGGCGATCCGGTTTGTATCGAATACGGGCTTTCCAATTTTTTCAAAGGCGGCAATGGCCGGTGGTGCCGTAATATCATTGGCCAGTACCATATCGAGACGGCAGTTGATGAGGTCACCCGCCTTGACGGATGCGACGCCGGCGTGGGCTGCCAGAATTTTTTGTGACATTGTCATTCCCATAATATATATCCTCCAGTTTTATAATATATCTTAAAGTTATCGGTGATGACTAGCTGAGCGACGGAAATCGTGGATCTGGTCATAACTGCTGCTCAGATTGCGGAAGGTAATCCGTTCGGCCATGCCCGGCATGCGGTTGATGGCTGAAACAAAGGCCCGGATAGATGCCGTCATCGTATCGGTGTCAATGCCGGCTCCCCATGTAGTCTGGCCTTTTTCGTCGGTGAGTCCGAAATAGGCAATGCCCCGGGAACTGGGATCGCGGTCCAGATCGTGTTCACTGTATTCCAGATGGCTGACCGTAATACCATAGGCATCACAGATAGCGTGGGCCGCTGCTGCCAGCTGGCCATTGCCTTCTCCCTGGAATACGACATCTTTGCCATTAGCCTTCATGAGAATCTGGCCTTTCCAGTGTCCGTTCTGTTTCTGTATCGTAAAGTTTTCCATCTGCAATGGCGTCACGACATCGAGATAATTGTCCATAAAGAGACGATGTATTTCATCGGGCTTCAATTCCTGATGGCGGTGATCCGATACGTCTTTGACAAAATAGCTGAAATTTTCCCGCATTTTCTTTGGCATGCGGATACCGTAATTGTGTTCCATGATGAAACCTACGCCACCTTTGCCGGACTGGCTGTTGATGCGGATGACATCAGCCTCGTACTCACGGCCCACATCTTTAGGATCAACGAGCAGGTACGGCACGGTCCAGTACGGTTCGCGATGATCTTCACGGAACTTCATGCCTTTGGCAATGGCATCCTGATGGGAACCGGAAAATGCTGCAAATACCAATTTTCCTGCATAAGGCTGCCGTTCATAGACATGCATCCGCGTCACCCGTTCATACATTTCGACAACTTCTGGTAAATAAGAAAAATCAATGCCCGGATCAACACCCATGGCGTACATATTCATGCCGATGGTAACGATATCGACGTTGCCCGTCCGTTCCCCATTGCCAAAGAGCGTACCTTCGATACGGTCTGCACCGGCCAACAATCCCATTTCGGCATCAGTTACGCCCGTCCCGCGGTCGTTATGCGGATGGAGGGACAAGACGACGTTATCACGGTACTTGAGGTTCTGGGACATGTAGGCAATCTGGGCAGCGTACACGTGGGGCATGGACATCTGCACCGTCGAAGGAAGATTGATGATGGCTTTGCGGTCTGCTTCCGGCTGCCATACATCGAGAACGGCATTGCAGACATCGATGGCAAATTCTGGTTCCGTCCCGGTAAAGCTTTCCGGTGAATATTCAAAGCGGTAATTGGCACCAGCTTCTTCGGTCAGACGCTTCAATAATTTCGCGCCATCAACGGCCATCTGTTTGATTTCTTCTTTCGACTTTCGGAACACCTGCTGCCGCTGTGCGTACGATGTAGAATTGTACAAATGGACAATAGCATGTTTGACTCCTTTCAACGCTTTGAAAGTCTTGCGGATAATGTGTTCCCGTGCCTGTGTCAGGACCTGTACAGTCACATCGTCAGGAATCATATTCCGTTCTACCAGTGTGCGGAGGAATTCGAATTCCGTTTCCGATGCCGCTGGAAAACCTACTTCAATTTCTTTGAATCCCATGCAGATCAGCATCTTGTAGAACTCCAGTTTTTCTTCGAGGCTCATGGGAATGACCAGTGCCTGATTGCCATCACGCAAATCTACACTGCACCAGACCGGTGCCTTGTCAGGGTATTCTTTGCTTGTCCAGCTCATATCCACCTGAGGCGGCATAAAATAACCTTTTTTGTACTTTTCAACGTTTTTCATCCAAATCACTCCTGATTATGTATTTTTAACACAATCAAAATAAAAAAATCTTCCGCCTCAAAAGAGACGAAAGATTTACTCGCGCGTTACCACTCTTATTCATATCCAAAGAATATGCTCTTTACAGGTACGGACTCGTGTCGATACCCTCCTGTCTGTTAACGGCCAGGCCCCGGCCCCGCCTACTCTGCCCATGGCATTTCAGCTGGCTGCTTAGAGACGAGTTCACTTCCATTCCGCTGCTGCCTCGCACCTGCCGGCAGCTCTCTGAAAGCTTTCTGGAACCTACTGTTTCCCTTCAACGCATTTTTATTTTGACTTGTTGACTGAGATGATACCACACTCATTCCAGGAATGCAAGGGAAATTTTAAAAGAATATGAAAAAATATAAAGTTAAACCTTTTACTTTCTAAAGTATATACATTCTGTTATTTATAAGTTAAACGTTTATACTTTCATTCCCTTATCCCATTCCTGATACACACCTTCGTGGCGCTTTTTTTCAGTTGCCTTGGACAGATAGGATCCGAGGACGATGGGAAATCCCTTTCGCTCGACAATAGACTTGATGTAATTGCGGAAGGGACAGGGCGGACGGTGATAATTATCCGAACAGATGCAGGAAGCCAGATGGATGACCACATCATCTTTGTTTTCTCCATAGCGCTTCAGCTTGTGATTCAGGTCTTCCAATTTCGCCGCAATGCCGGCACCACAACAGCCACCGCAGGTCAGTGTCATGTAACGCGTCTGATCATCATAGGCGGCAAATGGACCTGTCCTGTCATAAAAAGACTTCATACAGCCGTATCCGGCACAACGTTTCGAAACGATGTCACATTGAATAATAACCACTAAACGAGACATAGAGTCACTCCCCCTTTTTACTACTCGCATCGACGATGCTCTATTTTTACTATACCACAGGGGAGATAGGAAATGCCAGCCAAAACCGGTGTATGCCGCACATATTTTATCCGGTCTGCGCTTTCCCGTAATCCCGGTGCCGGTTCAGGGACTGCAGGATCTTCTCAAAATACACTTTTTCCCATTTCGCGTAGCGGTTGCATAGCTTGTTTGTATGACCGGAACACAGGACTTCCGTAATATCCCGAAGAACTTTCACTTTTTTTTCTGTCATAAAGGAATCATACTGACGGGACTGCATGACTTCCTTCAGCTGGCAGGCTGCATCGTCGTACTGGCCATTTTGGATACACTGACGGATCCGGACCAGTGTCTCCAGTCCCGGCGGGAAGGTCAGCTTGCGCAGATAGGCAAGCCACGGCGGAACATCACTTTGTCCCTTTGATGAGTAGTGATACAGGCGGAATAAGGCCGCATACATATGCATATAACCGGAAACGGACAGACGCAGCTGGCGCCGCCGGTAATCAATATCACAGGCATAGGTATAATATTGCTTTGCCCGATGGAGCGCTTCTTCCGGCCAGGGATACAGCTGCTGTTCATAGGCACATTCATACAGCTGCCCCATCATATAATATATATCGCCGGCATAGGGAAATTCCGACCTCGGCCGCCGTGCCAGCTCTTCTATGCCGGTAACGTCCCCATCGAGACCACAGTATCGGCAGAGGCGGCTTGCTATGCGCAGCAGGGTATGGAATCGTCCCAGCCGCTCCACCCGCTGGGACTGGGACAACGTCACGCCGAACAGGAGAAACGCTTCCCGGCCCAGATAGGAATGGGACTTAAGCAGTGAAAGACCGGCCCGGCAGAAGTAATACCCAGCCTTCACGCGTATCAGTCTTTTGTCTTCAGACAACTCGCCACGGTCTGTGCATTTCAGGATTTTCTTGTACAGTGTACATGCTTTTTTCAGATGCATCTGACGACGGCCTCTGGTGACAGGGAGATAGATATCTTCTGCTGATTTAAATAATATTGTCGCATAATGATACATATCCGGACTGGTGTAGTTTTCCTGCATCAGCATTTCATAATAATAAACAGCCTGATTGACCAGGCTCAGTTTGTCCGGCCGGTGGCAGGCATAGCCTTTCTTTCCAACCGGGCCGTATACGATGTATTCCATATGTACTTTAAACGCCTGGCTGCGCAGGATGATCACATCATCCGTATGTTTCCCTGACACCTGTTGTGCCATATGAAGAGCGCAGTCAGCCAGGTACATATACCAATCATAACAAGGGCCCTGTATGGCTGCCATGACGTAAATCCCTGCCAGCTGGCAGAGATGCTCCGGGGAATCACCCAGGATATCCGGTATGCCATTCCGTGCCTCCATCGCCGCCAGACTCAATTCCCATTGTTTATGTAATCTGGCTGTTTCGAGCTGATGGATGAGTTCCTTTTTTGCTTTCACATCACAATCCTCCCTTTACTACAGGTCATGTATGGTATACCTCATAGTATGAAGGAGATAGATTAAAATAACATTAAAATTGTCTTAAAATTTAATAAGAGTATTATTAAAAATATATGAGAATTGCACATATAATCAATAACATTTATCGAGTGCGCAAAAAAAGGGTATTAGTCCAGATTTTGTGGTGTGGTCACCCCTAGTCCAATTTTT
>NZ_QSFA01000026.1:24579-26210 GCF_003467125.1 Megasphaera sp. AM44-1BH | reverse complement strand
GGTATTAGTCCAGATTTTGTGGTGTGGTCACCCCTAGTCCAATTTTTGTGGTCTCTTTTTCTAGTCCATTTTATGTGGTCATCCTAGTCACACTTTGTGGTGGGGCTGTTTACACTTTGTGGTCTGCCCCTTGCAATAAAAAAACTCCTTCTTAAAATGAAAGCATCACCCATTCATTTCTAAGAAGGAGGCAAGACAATATGTCTTTACATCAGTTTATCACAAATATTTTGAACATCAAACCCGAACAAATCCAGGATTTACTTACCCTCAATCAATCCGACGGTTCTATGGTCATTAAAATCCGTCTTGTTGACGCTCACTGCATCTGCCCGTATTGCAACGGACAGACGCATATTCATGGATATTACCCACGCAAACTCACTCATTCCACATTCATCAACAGGGCATGCACTATCCTGTATCTCCAACGCAGGTATCGTTGCAACACCTGCCAGATTACATTCAACGAACCGAATCCCTTCACGCATTCCCATGAAAGCATTACTCATGAAACTAAGATTAACATATTACAGGATCTTAAACATCCGGAAATCACCTACACCCTCGCAGCCAAGAGAAACTACGTATCTAAAGCTATGGTTCTCCGTATTTTCGACAGGCATGTCCATATTGCACGCAAACCATTGCCCAAAGTTTTATCTCTCGATGAGCATTATCTGCCAGACTCCGATTATGAGTCTCTTTACTGCTGTCTCTTGATGGATTTTGTTACGGGGGTCATTATCGATGTACTTCCCGACCGCAAGAAATCTTATCTTCTTTATTATCTCAGCCATATTAAACATGAGACGTATTCCTATGAAACTCACACAAGTGAGTTGGATCGTATTCAATATGTTTCCATCGACATGTCTGAATCATTTCGCTCCGTCTTCCAATCGTACTGTCCCAAAGCCATCATCTGTGCCGATAGTTTCCATGTCCTACAACATCTCACCAAAGATTTCAATGCAGTCCGACTGAAATGTCGCAGGGAAACACCAGATCCTGTTCTGGCATATTTATTAATGAAATTTAAAGTGGTACTGAACCATAATGTACAGCTGGATAACGTCGCTAGATACAACAAACGATTGAAACGATACATTAATCTTCGAGGCATCCAAACAGTACTATTCAAGCATTTCCCCGAATTAAAGAAAGCCTATGAACTCAAAGAAGAATATATTGCCTTCAATGAAACTGCTTCATTTGAAAATGCGGGCCGTAAGTTAGATGCATTAATCCTTAAATTTGCAGACTCACAAATCCGAGAATATGATGAATTCTGTATTGTACTTTCCAACTGGAAACAAGAAATCGTAAATTCGTTTACCGTTGTAAATGGCCGCCGTATCAACAATAGCCATATCGAATCAAAAAACCGTCAAGTACAGCGTTTATTAAACAATGCCAATGGATTCCGTAACTTCAAAAGAACCAGAAATCGTATTTTATACTGCCTGAATAAAGAAGACACGTATACCTTTTGACCACAAACATGGTCTAGGTCAACCACAAAATGTATCCAGCAAAACCACAAAACTGTAAACAGCGTGACCACAAAACTGTAAACAGCGTGACCACAAAAAAAGGTCTAGCCCAACCACAAAAGTTGGACTAGACCC
>NZ_QSFA01000026.1:0-24569 GCF_003467125.1 Megasphaera sp. AM44-1BH | reverse complement strand
CAAAAAAAGGTCTAGCCCAACCACAAAAGTTGGACTAGACCCAAAAAAAACAGAGGTGTCCAGGAATTGTCTTATAGCATGTAGCCATGCCGTACCTACGACAACTCCCAGACACCTCATTTCTCCTGTCCGGTGACAGAAGCGGTGTTCTTATGAAATTGGCATTATTTTAACATATCCTGTCGTCTTCGTCAATATAAATACGGATCGTACAGCCAGGCAAACAGGACCAGTACCAGCAGATAGGCCAGGTTAAGCAGGGTAAATAATTTCAGATACCATCCCTGCTGACGGGGACAGGCCCGGACGAACATGCCATAGGAAATAAGGCTGGCCATAGATGCCACCAGTGTCCCCAGCCCGCCAATATCCGTCCCGAGGAGCAGTGCTGCCCCTTGATCCGTAAACCCCGACAGTAGGACGGCAGCCGGCACATTGCTGATGATCTGGCTGGCCAGGAGGGCTATGAGGAACTCATGACCGGCCAGATATCCCGTCAGTATCTCCCGGAAAGCCGTCAGCTGGCTCATATTGCCGATGAGCACGAAAAAAGCGACAAAGGTGCCCAGGAGGCGGTAATCGGCGTAACGGAAATACCGTGGCCGGGTCAGGGCCGTGACGGCGGCGACGATGGCCAGGGTAAGTCGGTAATCGAGTACGTGGGCCACGGTGAGCAGGGAAAGGGAAAACATCCCTCCCAGGAGCCAGAGCTGCCGTGGCGGTGCCAGTACGGGCAGATTCCGGGTGCGCCGGGCAGCCAGCCGCGCCGACACAGGGATAGGCGTTCCCGGCAGCAGAAAGACCGACAGGACCAGCAGCGCGAGAGATACCAGCGTATACGGCAAAAGCAGCGACAGAAACGTTCCCAGATCCATACCGTAGTAGAAATAAAGATACAGATTCTGCGGATTTCCTACAGGCGTACACATACTACCCAGATTGGCGGCCAGAGTCTGCAGGACGATGACCAGGGCAATCTGTCTTTCACTGGAAATCCTGGGCAGGGCCATCAGGGAAAATGGCACAAAGGTCAGAAGGGACACGTCATTTGTCACCCACATACTGACAAAGAAGCAGGAAAATATGAGGACGGCAGCCAGCTGGCGCATCGTTCCCAGCCTGAGCAGGAGGCGCGCCAGCACAGCTGCAAAGACACCGCTTTCCCGCAAGCCACCGATGACGACCATAAGGCAGAACAAGACGGACAGTACAGGCATATTGATATACCCGGCATAGGCAGCCGTCGGCGGCACGACGATCATCGATACCAGCGCCGCTGTCCCTGCCAGAAATAGAACCATATTCTCTCGTATCAACTGTCCGATGGACCTCATCTTCCACCTCTTCCCTGTCCCGTTTTCTTATTATATACACAGGAACAATTTCTAAATTATACTACAAAACGGGAATAGCTCCAGTGAACGTACTCCCACCTATAGAGGCGGGAGCTTCCTGCTTCAACGAGAACAGCGCCACTGACTCCAAAGAGTTGCGGCGGCTTACACACTCTCCACAGGCGTAGATTCCCGTACGCCCCACGGTATTTTATGGATTACGTCAGGCTGATATTCGCCTGGCTTCTTCTCGGATATTGATGGCCGCGTTTTTATCGCGATTATGGTGACTTCCACATTTAGGGCAATCCCATTCCCTTACAGACAAGTCCTTGGTTTCGTGGTTCTGATATCCGCAAACATGGCACAGCTGGCTGCTTGGATACCACTTGTCTATCTTGATAAGCTGTTTGCCTTGCCAAGCCAGCTTGTACTCCAGCATGTTCGTGAACAGATTCCAGCCATTGTCCGCTACGGATTTGCCAAAGCTGAACTTGCCACCCTTTTTCCGCTTTGCCATCGCTTTGACGCTGATATCCTCAATACCAATAGCGTCATAGTGGTCTGCGAGGTAGCGGGCCTTCTTATGCAGGAAATCCCGGCGTTGATTGGCCACTTTCTCATGGAGAATAGCTACGCGCAGCCTTTGTTTTTCTCTGTTGTGACTTCCTTTTTGTTTCTTGGATAGCTTCTGCTGCGCCTTAGCCAGTCTTTTCTCTGCCTCTCGCAGGAAATCGGGATATTTAGCATCCTCCTCATCGGAAGCCACATACAAGCCGTGCATCGCAAAATCCAGCCCCAGGAAGATCTTCGGTATGACAGGGAGTATTTGGTTTTCATACTCCACCAGCATACTGATATAGTATTTTCCTGATGGCGTCTGGCTGATGGTTACGGTCTTTATGATACTGTTCTCCGGCAAGGGACGATGCTGGCATAATTTCACCCAGCCGACTTTCGGCAGTTTCACCTTATGGCCCTCGATTCGGACAGAACCCTTCTGGTTGTTCGTGGAATATGAAGCACGGCTATTCTTCTTGGACTTGAAGCGCGGCTTGCCGAAATGCTGGCTGTCATTCCAAAAGTGGCTGTAGGCCTTATTCAGATTCATTTGGGCATTGGCAAGGGCTAAACTATCTACTTCCTTTAGCCAAGGGAAGTCTTCCTTGTACTGCGCAGGCGTGTTATTCAGCTTTTGGCCGGTTTCCTTATAATAGTCAAGGCGGTCACTCAACATTTTGTTATAGATGAATCGAACACAGCCGAAGGTCTTGGCAAACATAATTTTCTGTTCCCTTGTCGGGTAGAGCCTGTAACGATATGCCTTATTCACTATCATCACCTGCCTTGACTTTCCAAATCCTTTCACTCTTACTACTGATTATACTGCAAATCAACTTGCGAAGCCATTGTTTTTCTGATGGCATCGAGCCCTCAGAAAAACCTGCAATTCATCTCACCGCCTAAAGAGGCGGGAGACTTCTTGCAGAATCAGGTTAAAAAAATAGTATCAATCGTTGGTCATGAATTAGCAGTTACAAGCTGCTGATACAGTTTCATCAATGCCGCCACACAATCGGATTCGCTCATGTGACGCCAATCGAATCCATAGGCTTCCATGACGGCTTTGTCATTTTCCTGATGGGCTTTGCGAAGTTCTGGCGGCATGGTCAGTTCATCGTAGAGATCAGCCAGGTTGGCGTCGGGATAGTCAGCCCGGGCATCTAAGATAGCCTGTGCCGTCGTTTCAATCTTAGCCCGCTGGGCATCTGTCGGTGTCGGCCATGGGAAATTGTTGTAGACGATATTAGCAGAATAATCATAACTCGGACCATAATAACCACAAACAGCCCTCATCCATGCCATATGAACATCACTGGTCAAAACGCCAAAATGAAACAAAGTAGCATTAGGTATAAACTGTAACTTGTTGCTAATAATCGTATTTGAATCGAGATATCCCATAGGCACATATCTACGATTCCCTGAAGAAATTTCTGGAATCGCAATATAATGATCAACATCTGCTGTTTGTCGTATTTCTTGAAATAAAGTAGGCGTATCTGCACATTTTTTTGTAGCCAACTTTGTACTGTTGAGACGGTATTTTCTTACACTATCTATTCTTCGTAAAATCTCAGGCATAGATTTTAATTCTTTGGGAGAAGCATTAAGTAACCATAGGCAATACCGGTCTGTTCCATTAATAAATTCCCTAGCTCCCAAAAATTGTTTAATATATTTTTTAGAACTGGGTTCTTTTTTTATGAAATCATCATATTCTTCATTAGATATTATTAATCCCCCATGATCAGCAGGCTTATTTCCATAAATCATAATAGGAGCATTACAACACAATGGTTTTTTACGGATTCCCACATAAAAATCAGGTGCATCAAATAGATATGGATTTATATGTTTTACTATCTTTTTCTGATTATTGTTAAAAAGATATTTTTCTTTCACATGAACATATGTTATACCAATAATTACAACAAATACTGTAGCAACATTTGAAGATTCCGAGTTCCATTTAAAAGATTGATATGCAAAAAATATCTCTAATCCTTCAGATAATAATTGTTTCCAAAGAGGAGCAACCTGTTGACCTTGACAAATAGAGTTTGTAGAAACAAATGCAGTTTTTATACTAGTACCTTTCATGTAATCTGCTGCTATTTTATGCCAACAAGCTACATAGTCTATCATACCGCTTCCCTTCCCCAATATACGTAGTTTATCTTGCTTCTGATCATTTGATAACATTCCTTTAGAACTAGATAATTTCTGAGATACTCTTCCACTTGTCGCTATAAACGGCGGATTACCCATGATGTAGCTTAACTTATCCGGTGCAATCAATTCTTTCCAATCAAAGCGCAGGGCATTTCCTTCGACGATAAAGGCATTGGTCGTCAGAGGCAAAAAATCAAGATGTAAGTGGACGATATCTTCCGTTTCTTTCATCATCTGGCTTTCAGCAATCCACAAAGCCGTTTTTGCAACGGTAACTGCAAAGTCATTGATTTCGATCCCGTAGAACTGGCTGATAGAAATTTTGATAGGATTATCCAGCCCGCCGAGAACCATGCTTCCTTCATTGATGAGTGAGATGATTTCATTTTCTATCCGTCGCAGGGACAAGTACGTTTCGGTAAGAAAATTTCCGCTCCCACACGCAGGATCCAGAAATCGGAGCGATGCCAATTTATCTTGAAAGGCCCGCAGACGTTCGTTACGGGTCTTCTTGACTTTAATCTCCCGGATAGTCTGAAATTCTTTCTTCAAATCGTCTAAAAAAAGAGGGTCGATGACTTTATGAATGTTTTCAATACTCGTATAGTGCATCCCACCAGAACGGCGCGTTTCCGGATTCAGTGTACTTTCAAAGACGGCACCGAAAATAGTCGGACTGATAGAGGACCAGTCGAAGTCCTCACTGCATTCTTTCAGCAGTATTTCGATAATATCGTCGGTAATCTTTGGGATTTCTATATCTTCATCGGCAAATAATCCTCCGTTGACATAAGGAAAAGCAGCCAAATCATCGTCCATATAGGGATCGCGTTCTTCCGGCTTCTGGTCTAATACCCGGAACAGATCAATGAGGGCACGGCGCATGTTTTTATTGCGGAATGAAGCCAGGTAATCATGGAACATGGCATGTTCGCCAAAAATCCCGGCATCTTCAGCATATAAACAGAATACCAGGCGGACGCAAAGGACATTCAGGCTTTTCATGGCCTGTTCACTATCGGGTTCAATGTACTGCCCGTGGAGTGCATCGTAAAGCTTCCCCACCAGTTCCCCCGCCTTAATCGAAACTTCCAGTTCCTTTTTCAGATGAACATTTCCTGTATCGGCAATGAATTGCAGGCGATAGTATTCTTTGGGCAAATCGGCCAATTCGATGACAGCCGGTTCCCCATTGGGCTGTTCCATGTCGTATACCCGGAACTGGGCAAAATTACAGGTGATGACGTAACGCGGATGCTGTGAAAGAGGTAACTCTGAAATATAGCGTTTGGCCTGTTGAAAGGGAGTCAGCTTTGTCCCATCGGATTGCTTAATCGGCTTAGACAAATCTTTTTCCAGGCTCTTCTGTTCAATCAGTACCTTTGTCGCCGGTATCATCCCATCGATAAAGCTGTCATGGGTCAGCTTCACTTTATCTTCAAACTCGATGAACTGTTCCGGCTGTTCTACGCCAAAGACATCGCGCAAAAGAGAGAGCCAGAACGGCTGGGACTGCCCTTTTTCATAGCCTTTGCCCTGCCAGAATTCCACGAACTGTTTAGCCGCTTTCTTATGCTCTGCATCCGTCATCTGTTTCACCTTGGTCACTCCTTCGATGTATCATTATGATTATTATACCCCATTCATAACAGGAGCGACAATGAGGAAGGCACGCAGGCCGGGGAAAGATAGTTTGCAGAAAAAGATAGTTTGCAGTTTGTAGTCTTCAGAAAAAATAGTACCATCAGCTAGATACTGCTGTTTTTCGATTTGCTGAAGGGCTTCTCTTGTCATCAATCAAGATAATTGGCCGTATTTTTACTGGTAAAGATACTCACATAAGATAAAAAGGGGCTGGTCACACGTAATCATGAATACCTCCGTATTCCATATGCAAAAATATCATATTTCACAAAGAATTTAAAATCTGATACAATAAATCCAAGAAGGTGCAGCCATGAATGAAGGAATAATACAGGACGTAAAGGACCAGCTGGCAGGGGCGCTAGACTACATAAAGCAGCTAAAGGTGTTTTGTCGCAGAAAAAGGTGCTGGCTTATATCTTGAAACGGACTGTTCCCGAATTTGAATCGGCCAGCCTCGACGATATTGCTAATATCTACATCGAAGGGAAGCCGGAAGTCAGTACGGTTCCGGTCTCTAAAGACAAGACGAACGCGGTCCGACACGCCTTGGAGCGACAGGATACACCGAAAATCAAAGGGACACAGAATGAAGATAACAGCATAACGGAAGGGAGCATCGTCTTTGATGTTTTGTTCCGGGCGAAAGCACCGGTGACCCATGAAATCATTACCTTGATTATCAATGTAGAAGCACAAAAGCATTTGAAACCAAAAAAGAAAACTGGTGGTACTTATCCTCTATTAAAAAGAGCTGTTTATTATGCCAGCCGATTGATTTCTTCACAAAAAGGGACCGAATTCACCAATAGCGACTATGATAAAATAAAGAAAATCTATACTATTTGGATTTGCATGGAAGCCCCACATGGGAAAAGTGCTATTAACCGCTATCAGCTGAAAGAACAACATTTGCTACACCGTTATAAGGAACCTTGTCAGAATTATGACCTTATAGGCATCGTCTTTGTCTATCTGGGAAACAGCAAAGTCAAAGACCAGCTGATAAACCTGCTCGATTTGATGTTCAAATCGTCAAAGAACGCCAGCGAAAAGATTACAGCATTGCATAATGATTTTGGGATTGATTTGACAAAAGAAGGAGAGGAGGATTTGGAAATCATGTGCAACTTAGGAGAAGGATTATATGAAGATGGTGTAATGAAAGGCAAGCAAGAAGGTAAAATAGAATCAGCTTTAGAAATGCTCAAAGATGGTGTAGCTTTAGAGAAAGTGGCAAAGTATAGCAAACTATCGTCGTCTATGATTGAAAAACTTGCTAAACAGAATAAATTAATTTAGGAGCAAATACAAAAAAGAGGCCATTGCATTAGCAAAAAATGAGCTGCCCCCAATCGTTAGATCCTTGGTCTAACGATTGGGGGTCAGCTCGCAGCTCAAATGCGGTGGCCCTTTTTTTGTATTTGAAGTTGAAAGTTTGATGCAGATAGGCTCAAAGTCCCCTTCTTTATGGACGCAGGAAATACCTCCTGCCGGATAATCCGGGCGTCCTGTGAAATTCCCTGCTGCATACGTATTTGAATCATGATATTCCCTCCTAAAAAAACAGAGGTGTCCAGGAATTGTCTTGTAGCATGCAACCATGCCGTACCTACGACAACTCCCAGACACCTCATTTCTCCTGTCCGGTGACAGAAGCGGTGTTCTTATGAAATTGGCACTCTTCTAACATATCCTGTCGTCTTCGTCAATGCGATTCTGCCCGCTTTAGCAGCGGATGTCAGAACCAGGTCTCCCTACTTTCCTGCCTGTTATTTCAGTGCCTGTTCGGTATCTGCCAGAAACTGCTGCACACAATCGGCAAAGTCCAGCCCTGCCCGGTCGGCCAGAACGGCCAGCCACCATACACATTCCCCGATTTTAGACGGCAGCCTGTCTTCTGCATCGGATGGCCAGCGCCCTTCATGACTCATTGTCAGCCGCCCTACCAGTCCGGCATCGGTCAGGAAAGCCAGGGCATCTTCCTCTGCCGACCATTCGGAGCCATGATACTCCCGTTCCAGCTCATGATAGGCCTTTCTGATGGCCGCGGATCGTTCCGATACTTCTTGTAATTCCATATGATTCTCTCCTTTTTGAGTTTGGTTAGTTTGGGTAGTTATTTGGTTATTTTGGTCTGTTGTTTGGTCAGTTTTCGGAGTTTGGTCAGTCGTTCGGTCAGTCGTTTGGTCAGTTGTCCGGTACAAGTTAACACGCAAATCACCATCAAAATCAATGATTTCCGGTTCCTTCAAACCATAATCCCGGCAATCCTTATAGTCCCATTTTTTGCGATGGAGAAAGTTTCAAAAAAGCTCTTGACTTAAAGTTAACTTTAATGCTTATTCTTATGTCATAAGATATATACATTTTCCTACAGGAGGCCTATACTTATGAAATTAAGAAAACGCATCATGAAAAATATGGTACTCGCTGCCCTGTGCAGCTTCCTTTTCATCATTGGCGCAGGGGCCGGCAGCAGTTATGCCGCCCAGGTCCCAACGCCATCGAAAGTACCAACTGAAACCATTGATGCTGCAACGCTTTCCCATAAATGGGATAAGACGTTCCCGGAAAATACGAAAGTCGCTCATCAAAAAATCACCTTCCATAATCGCTATGGTATTACTTTAGTCGGCGACCTCTACACGCCGAAAGATATGAAACAAGGTGAAAAATTGGCTGCCATTGCCGTAGCCGGTCCCTATGGGGCTGTCAAAGAACAGGTTTCCGGCCGCTATGCCCAGGAATTAGCTGCCCGGGGATTCATCACCCTGGCTTTTGATCCGTCCTTTACGGGGGAAAGCGCCGGCGAACCGCGCAATACGACCTCACCGGATATCAACACGGAAGATTTTTCTGCCGCCGTCGATTACCTGTCCACCCGCAATAACATCAACCCGGAAGAAATCGGCATCCTCGGCATCTGTGGCTGGGGCGGCTTTGCCCTGAATGACGCTGCCATGGATACGCGCGTCAAAGCTACGGTCACATCTACCATGTACGACATGAGCCGGGTCATCGCCAATGGCTATTTCGACTATGAAAAAGATGAAGCCACCCTGAAAAAAGAACGGATGGAAGCCCGCAAAGCCATCAGCGCACAGCGCACAGAAGATTACCGGAATGGCACATATAAAATGGCTGGCGGTGTCCCCACAGAAGTAACAGCCGATACGCCACAGTTCGTCAAGGATTATCATGACTACTACCAGGAAAAACGCGGCTACAGCCCCCGGTCCTTCGGCTCCACCACAGGCGCAACTCTCAGTTCCCTGCTCGATTTCATGAACATGCCCCTTCTGTCCCGGGCTGATGAAATCGAAAGCGCCGTACTGATGATCCACGGGGAAAAAGCCCACTCCCGGTACTTCAGCGAAGACGCCTTCAAGAAACTGAAAGGGAATAACAAAGAACTGCTAATCATTCCCGGTGCGGTCCACACCGACCTGTATTATAAAATGGATGTCATTCCCTTCGACAAAATCGAAGCCTTCTACCGTCAGTATTTAAAATAAAGGAGATAAACTATGTCTTATACGATTTCACAAGCGGCGCAGATGACTGGCATCAGTCCGTCTGCCATCCGCTATTATGACAAAGAAGGGCTGCTGCCCCAGGTGGAACGGAAAAACGGTATCCGTCTCTTCAGCGATATGGATATCCGCTGGCTCCACCTGCTGACCTGCCTGAAAAATACGGGCATGCCCATCAAGCGCATCCGCGAATATGCCGAACTGGCTCAGCGTGGCGATGAAAGCCTGAAGGAACGGCAGGCTCTCATCCGCCAGCAGCGCCAGTTTGTCCTGGACCAGATTGAACAGCTGCAGTACTACATGGAAGAACTGGATTTTAAGGAATGGTATTATAAAAAAGCCTTGGAACTCGGTTCGGAAAGCAAAATCGATTTCGATGACTATGAACGGGAAACGGGGAAAAAATCGCCAGACGCACCTCAATAAATGCATCTTTATGACAGATTTCCCCCATCGATTCTTTCATGGACGCAGGACGGGAAAAGATAGTTTAAAGGAAAAGATAGTTTGATGTTTGAAGTTTGATGAAAGAGCAGCAGGTAGCAGTCAGCGGCTGGCAGCTGGCAGCCGGTGGGCAGCGGCTAAGTCATTTTTTCCTATAGCGCTGATTACGACTTTTCGGTTTTTCCGGAATAGTCATCTCAATGATTCCCTGCTCTAAAGCTGGAACTAAGTAATTCTTCCGAAATGTCGGCCTATGGGAAAGTCCAAGACGTTCCATAATCTCAGTTGCAGATAATACCTCATCACCAAGGACATCCAGTAATTTCTGTACATACGGATTCCCTGACTTTCCTGCCGGATCAGTTGCATCCCCAACGACTGTCGTTTCCCTCAATGTGCCCAGGAAAATTTCCAACATGAATTCCACAAAGGTACTGCTATCCGATTCTCTATCTGATTTATTAAGAGCATTATAGTATTCCTGTTGCCGGGATCGAATCAATTCTTCAACTGGAAGCCAGTAAAAAATTTCATTCCATCTCCCAAGAAGCAGGCTGTGCCACATCCGGCCCATACGGCCATTTCCATCTGCGAACGGATGGATAAACTCAAATTCATAATGAAAAATCGCACTGCGTACCAGCGGATGTATTTCCGATTTCTTATACCACGCAAACAAATCCTGGATTTCTCCCGGCACTAAACTTGCCGGGGGAGCCATATGCACTACGACGTCACCATCGAATACACCTACTCCGCCTGAACGGAATTTTCCATTTTCAGGAATTAGGTCTTTCATCATCATCTTATGTGCTTTGAGCAAATCCTTTACCGAATAGGGATTAAGCACCAGCATCATCTCATACGTATCGTAAGCATTTTTCACTTCTCGGATTTCATTGGGATTCCCAAGGATGTGCTTGCCATTGATAACAGCCGTAACTTGTTCAAGAGAAAGGGAATTGTGCTCGATAGCCAGCGACGAATGGATTGTCCGTATCCTATTTTCTTTCCTCAAGTGCGGATTTACGTTACCATGAGAGAGAACTTTGATTCTTCCAATCTGTTCACTGACATCAGCAACTAAGTTCATTATTTTATCCGTCATATGGAATGGAGGTTTATATTCACCCATAATTTATGCCTAATCCTTTCTAGGAATATTTTTTTATTTCTCCCCATTGCATGGATGCTCAACTCTTCAAAATAATATCAATAACTTAGTCGCTATCTTAGTCGTTTTTCTTAGTCGGTCAGCGACTAAGTTATTTTATTATACCATCTTTGCCGGCATCCTGTCATTCTGCCGTTTTGTCTCCAGGAAGAGAGCAACAGGAAGGGAAAGATAGTTTGCAGTTTGAAGAAAAGTCAGTGGCTGGCGGCTGGTGGCTTCCTCTTTTTACTGCTCCCCTATGAAAAAAGCTCTGCAAGCCGCATATGTATGCGGGTTGCAGAGCTTATCATTTCACAGAGGAAATTATTTGAGTTCGACAGATGCGCCAGCTTCTTCGAGTTTAGCTTTGAGAGCTTCAGCGTCAGCTTTGGCAACGCCTTCTTTAACAGCTTTCGGAGCGCCATCAACGAGGGCTTTAGCGTCTTTCAGGCCGAGGCCGGTTACTTCGCGGACAACTTTGATTACGCCGATTTTCTTGTCACCAGCAGAGGTGAGGATTACGTCGAATTCGGATTTTTCTTCAGCAGGAGCAGCGCCAGCAGCAGGAGCAGCAGCAACAGCAACCGGAGCAACAGCGGATACGCCGAATTTGTCTTCCATAGCTTTTACGAGTTCGGAAAGTTCGAGAACGGTCATGCCTTCAATGGCTTCCATGATTTCTTCTTTAGTCATTTTAAAATACCTCCATAGTATCAGTTTTTAGATTCGTTTTTAAGTATGTAAGCTAATTAAGCAGATTCCTGTTCTGCTTTTTTAGCGCGTACAGCATCAAGCACATAAACCATATTGCGGATGTTGCCCTGGAGTACGTTGACCAGGCCAGAGATAGGAGCCTGCATGCTGCCAACCAATTTGGCGAGGAGTTCTTCGCGGCTCGGCAGGCTTGCCAGAGCTTCGACAGCAGCTGCATCAATAACCTGACCATCAGCGATGCCGGCTTTGACCGTCAGCGCTTCAGTCTTTGTTTCTTTGATGAAGTCTTTCAGGATTTTAGCCGGTGCTACTGTATCTTCTGCAGAATAAGCAATAGCGGTCGGACCTTCGAGAACTGCATCCAGATCATTGAAACCGAGTTCGTCGGCAGCGATACGGGTCAGTGTGTTTTTGACAACTTTGTATTCGACGCCACCTTCACGGAACTTACGGCGGAGTTTCGTGACATCAGCTACGCTGAGGCCGGAGAAACCAACGAAAACAGCACCCTGTGCGGACTGCAGTTTTTCTTTCATTTCTTCTACGACAGCGGCTTTTGCCGGAGAAACCTGATGTTTTGCATACATAGACATGAGTTCGATACACCTCCTTGAACTGGGATTTATATCGTCTTAGCAATAAAAACGGTCCCATGTACGACTGACATGAGACCGAACTAGTCAAATTGAAATACCTGCTAGTTTCATAGCCTCAGATGGCGGACCTAAGTCCATTATACATACCTTCAGTCTACAGCTAAGAGAGATATTATTTGTCTTCTTTGACAGCACCTTTGATGCTGTACTGGTTGATGTGGATGCCAGGGCCCATCGTGGAGCTTACGGTGATGGATTTGATGTACTGGCCTTTTGCACCCGACGGTTTTACTTTGATGAGAGTATCAACGAGTGTCGTCAGGTTATCCACTAATTTATCTGCATCGAAAGATTTCTTGCCGATAGGGGAATGAATATTGCCGGCTTTATCCGTACGGTATTCAACCTTACCTGCTTTACTTTCGCTAACAGCTTTTGTTACGTCCATCGTAACCGTACCGACTTTCGGGTTAGGCATGAGGCCTTTCGGGCCGAGGATTTTACCAAGACGGCCGACTTTACCCATCATGTTCGGTGTTGCGATAGCTACGTCAAAATCAAGCCAGCCACCTTTGATCTTTTCGATGAGATCATCAGCACCGACATAGTCAGCGCCGGCAGCCTGAGCTTCTTTTTCTTTGTCGCCCTGAGCAAATACGAGGACGGTCTTGGATTTACCAATGCCATGGGGCAGAACCAGAGCGCCACGAACCTGCTGATCGGCATATTTCGGATCTACGTTGAGGTTGACAGCCAGTTCGACGGTTTCGTCAAATTTGGCTGTGTCCATCTTTTTCAAGATGTCGATTGCTTCCGTCACGTCATACTGTTTGTGTTTGTCAACCAGTTTGGCGGCTTCCGCGTATTTCTTGCCTACTTTTGCCATCTAACTTTTCCTCCTTTGTGGTTTAGCGGGGATTGACCCCTTCCACGGGACTGAACCGGCGATTAATCGACGATTTCAATACCCATGCTGCGGGCAGTGCCTTCAATCATTTTCATAGCAGCTTCAACGTCGTTGGCGTTGAGGTCCGGCATCTTAGTCGTTGCGATTTCGCGGACTTTGTCGCGGCCCAGTTTAGCTACCTTTTTCTTGTTCGGTTCGCCCGAAGCTTTTTCCAGACCTGCAGCTTTCTTCAAGAGAACAGCGGCCGGCGGAGTTTTCGTAATGAACGTGAAGGAACGGTCTTCATATACAGTGATTTCGACAGGGATAATGAAGCCAGCCTGTTTAGCTGTACGTTCGTTGAATTCCTTGACGAAAGCCATAATGTTGACACCAGCCTGGCCTAATGCAGGGCCAATCGGAGGCGCCGGAGTTGCTTTACCAGCTTCACACTGGAGTTTTACCATTCTTGCTACTTTTTTTGCCATGGTGAGTTACACCTCCTTACGTTACAAGATGTGGTCAGACGATTCATGCGAATCTCCCACTCGCGGCTAACGCCGCATTAGAAGTATTTATTCCAGACTCTTCTCGATTTGAGAATAGTCAACTTCTACTGAAGTTTCACGGCCAAACATATCAATCAGGCCTTTGAGGGTGCCTTTTTCATCATTGATTTCCGTAATGGTAGCAATGAAGTTTTCAAAAGGACCGGATGTAATGCGGACCTGTTCCCCTACTTCTACAGAAATATGGACCTTTGGTTCGCTTTCGTCGATGCCCTGGGACTTGAGGATGCGTTTTACTTCCTCCGGATTCAGCGGGATCGGCTTGGTGGCCGAACCGACAAACCCCGTTACGCCAGGTGTATTGCGGACGACATACCAGGAACGGTCATTGACTTCCATTTCGACCAGGACGTAGCCGGGGAAAATCTTGCGTTTCACCACGTGCTTCTTGCCGTCCTTGATATCCACTTCGTCTTCCATCGGCACGAGAATGCGGTTGATCACATTTTCGAGCCCCATGGACTTGACCTTCCGTTCCAGCGTCTGCATTACTTTATTTTCATAACCGGAATACGTATGGATGACATACCATTTCTTATCAGTTTCCATCTATGCACGGGCCTCCTATCCGACAACGTTTCGGAGTAACCGGAACAATTGGGCAAATACACCGTCCGAGACAGCAATGATAGCCATGACGACAAGGGTTGCTACGATGACCATAACGGTATAATTGATCAATTCTTTTTTCGTCGGCCAGATGACCTTCTTCAGCTCCACTTTGACGCCGTGGAGAAATTTGCCGTTCGCATCCTTTTTCTTATTCTTTTGTGCTTTCTTTGATGCTGTAGCTGCCATATAACCTCTCACATTCAAATAAGACTAAGCACATCTTATTTCAAACTTATTTCGTTTCTTTGTGTAATGTTTCTTTTTTGCAGAACGGGCAATATTTTTTGAGTTCCAGACGATCGGGATTGTTCTTTTTGTTTTTATTTGTCCGATAGTTACGCTGTTTGCATTCTGTGCATGCCAATGTGATAGCTGTACGCATTCCTTACACCTCTCTTAAATCATAGTAAAAGCCTGCATCGTGCGCAGGACCGCTTATATAATGTACCATACCCGGCAGGCTAAGTCAAGAAAAAATGTGGTAACTTAAAAAAGCTAGGTGAAACTGCACACCTAACTTTTCAAAGTATATCACAGATATAGAGTTGTTGTCAAATAAAAATCATCGGACAGGCTGTGCCGGTTTTGCCGGTTTCTGGCTGCCATCGCCGTAGAGGGTCACCACCGGCCGGGACTGGAGGCGGTATACCAGATCCGGGCCGAGCCCGCCGGCAAGGCCGTAGAGATTCTGTGCCGTCGCGGCATCGAGGTACACCACGTCGCTGCGGACGATACCGGAACCACTGCCGTGATTGGTCCGCAGAGTCTGGGACGCGCCGCTCCATTCGGCTTCCGTATGGGTCGCCGTCGAGAGGGCAAAGGCCGGCAGCCAGATGACGCCGTCTTTCCCCAGGGCCCGTTTGGGCAGCTTCTTCCCATTGACGTACAGGTCATAGGCCTTGGCCACGTAGGTCGGATTGCCGTCGGAAGCGGCGATCTTGCTAGAAATGGCCGCCGGTTCGGCGAAATCTTCGACGCCATAGCCGGCCAGAGCCTTCTTGACATCCTGTACCGACACGGTCTGCCAGCCGTATCCGTCGGGATAGATATAATAGGAAATGGTATGGTCGTCATCGCGGTCGATGACGATGCGGTCGTAATAAATATCGACACTCGTGCCGACGCTGACCCGGTCATACAGGTCTTCTACGTCTTCTTCATGCATGCGCACGCAGCCGTTGGAGACATAGCCGCCGATGGAATCGGGGCGGTTCGTCCCGTGGATGCCATAATTGCCAAAGAGGCCGAGCCAGCGGTAGCCCAGGGGGCAGTCAGGACCGGAGCTGATGCTCACGCCCGTATCCGGGTCGGTCCAGGTCGGATTCAGGATTTTTTCGCTGACCGAATAATACCCCGTCGGCGTCGGCGTACTGACTTTGCCTACCCCTACGGGATACATGCATATAGGCGTCTTCCCTTCATAGAGCGTCAGGATACGGCTGGCCAGATTGAGCATGATCTTCTTTTCCTGGGAAACCTGCGGTCCTTCTGCCGGCTCAGTCGATGTAACCGATACGGCCGTCGTCTGTGAAGGCGAGGCAGGAGACGCAGCCGCACCCGTCGTAGGCGTCACGGTCACGATGGCCGCCGGAGCGGTCTGGCCGCCACTGCGCCTGCCCGACGGCGCCTGTTCGTTCAGGCTCTCTTCGGTACGCTGCGAAAAATGAGTCGGGACGGTCCGCAATGCCGTTTCTTCTGCCGGGGCTGTATCGGTGCCGGCCGCCCATGCGCTCCCTGCCGACAGGGCCAGCGCACAAAGTGCTGTCACTATGGTCTTACGCAATCTCCATTCCTCTTTTCCTGGCAATCCGGGCAGCCTGACGGGCTGCCCCTGCCTGTATTGGTACTATTTGTTTTATTATATCATACTCCAGGCCCGGCCCGGTAGCCGTATACGCACAGTTTCGTCTTTTTTAATTAATCCGGGCACTGATGCTGACAATATAGAAATTCTGCACGTCGAAGGCCAGTTGTTCGCCATCGGTGCCGTCATACACATAGAGGGACTTATCATTGAAATTGTAAATATGGTCCGCTGTCCCGTACTTGTCCGAAAGGACACTGGCTTCCATGCCGACAGAGACCCCGTCGGGCGTCGCCAGATTGTCCGTCGTGCAGGTCACGGCCACGGCCTGGCTGCCCGAGCCGTCGAAGCCGATGATATAGCCGTTATTGTAATTGTATTCCAGATAGGTCTGATCTCCGTTGCTGCCCTGTTCCTGGCTTGTCGGCGGGCCGTACACACTTTCTACGTACTCCGGCGTACATCCCGGGCCGACGCCGCCGATGGCGATGCGGTCATTGGAAATCTGGGCTGAAGCAACAGAAGACATCATACAGGCCGCCCCCAGGAGGAGGACAAAGGCCCTGCGTTTTACACGATTGAACACACTATCTACTTCCTTTGTTTTGCACTGTATTTTTCTGCATACAATCCACTTCCGAAAGAGTCTGTTCCGTCCCTTCCGGCAGTACAAAATATTGTAGCACAGAGAAAGAGAGGCTGCAACGTCTCAGCGGGCATCCCACTCGGCAAAACGTTCATTCATGCGCTTCTTCTTTATGCGGCCCGTCCCGTTCTCCGCCCGTCCGAAAGGCAGGCGTCCTTCGGCGATGGTCCGTTTATAAAACAGCGTAACGGCCTCTTCTTCAGAAAGTCCCAGCCGGGAAAAAATGGCCCGGGCCTTCTGCCGCACCTCTTCATCTACGTGTAGTTCCATGATGCATGTCTCCTTTCCCTGCTATATCGGCATGACGCTGCTCCGCATCGGCATTGATGCCATCGAGAGTCGCCATGTGATTCACCGCATAGAACATAGACCGCAGGAGGGTCACAGCCAGGACGGCCCCCGTGCCTTCCCCCAGAGAGAGATTGGCCCACAGCGGCACATCGTAATCATCGATGCCGGCAGCGTGCAGGGCTACGGACATGCCCGCTTCCCGGCTCATGTGCGACGGCAGGGCAAACCAGGACACCTGGGACATCATCTGTACCGCCGCGGCCAGAGCCGCCGCCGTGATGAACCCGTCGATATAAAAAGGGATCCGCTCCCGGGCACAGGTACACATGGCCGATGCCAGGGCCGCCAGATCAAACCCTCCCACATAGCGCAGGGCATCGGCGGCGCCAGAAATGTGCGGCCCGTAAGAGGCGAGAGCCCTGCGGATCAGGTCCCGCTTGTGCAGGAGGAGGCGGAAATTGCCCCGTGCCGATCCGTAGCCGACCAGACTGGCCGCGTCGTGGGGCGCGATGGCCATGAGGACCGCCGACGACGTCGTCGTGTTGCCGATGCCCATTTCCCCGAAGGACAGGAAATTATATCCGCTGCGCTTTGCCGCCAGCACCCGTTCCCTTCCGGCATCAAAGGCCTTGTGCAGCTCTTCTTCTGTCATGGCCGGCTCTTTGGAAAAATCCTTCGTTCCCCTGGCGATCTTATAATCCAGCCCGACCGCATCGGGACTGTCGATGCCGACATCGACGACCTCCCAGGGAATCTGATTGCAGCGGCAGAAACACGTGACAGCCGACGTGCCCTCTACCATATGGCGGCTCTGCATGTACGTGATCTCCGGCAGCTGGGCTACCGCCCCGGAACGGCAGATCCCGTTGTCGGCGGCAAAAATGATGTGCTTCGGTACAAATTCGCCGGGAAAATATCCCCAGGCCAGAAAAGCCTTCTTCGCCTGTTCTTCCAGAAGGCCCAGACTGCCGGGCGGCTTGGCCAGATTGCGCAGCCGTTCTTCTACTTCGTCCTTGAAATTCATCGTCTCGTCATCTCCTTATAGGCCAGATACTGCTTCTGCCGGGCGGAAAGCTCAGCCGGGAGCTCCGGCAGGGTCACACCGTGGGGAACGGCACGGCCCGTGGCTTCTTCGATATGGACGAAAGAAACAAAACACGACGCCGCCACCGGGCCATCCGGCAGGAGCGACAAGGTAATATACACGCCGACACCGCTCGTCCCGGCATAGACGATGGAACTATCTACGCGGATCGTGTCCCCTTTATGGACGGGATGAAGGAAGCGCAGTCCATCCAGCCCCAGACAGACAATATGGGGCGTACGGAGAAAACTCTGCACCGCCAAAAAGGCACATTCAATCATATACGACGTGCCCTGTCCGGCAAAGAGCGTATCGTGGGGATTGAGATCCCGGGAAAGGACCATATGGGCCGATGAAATATGTGCATCAATACCAGTCATACTATTCCCTCCATTCTTTTCATTTTATTATATCATACCGGAAACGGACATAAAAAATACGCCAATCCCGTTACAACAATAAAACAACTTGAAAATTTCCCTTTTTTATGTCAAAATAGAAAGTGGATTAAAAGGGAGGGGCTTGTATTGTCAACTATCAAAGATATTGCTAAGGAAGCCGGCGTTTCTATCGCTACCGTTTCTATCGTACTGAACGGTAAGGGAAAAGAACGAAAGATTTCCAAAGAAACACAATCCCGCATTTACGCCATTGCACAGCAGCTCAATTACGTGCCCAACCAGTCTGCCAAAAAGTTACGGGCCGCCCAGAAAGACAGCTACGCCATCGCCTTTTACTGGGCTACGGACTTCCGTATCAACTACCTGGCCCGCATCACTCTGGGCATCCAGCAGGAAATCATGAATCTCAAAAAGAATATCCGCCTGACCGTTATCCCCTATAAAGTAGATCATCTGGAAGAACAGATGAAATCGACACAAAACGATTTCTTCAACGGCATCATCATCGCCAACATGTCCAATACGGATATGGAATTTCTCAATACCACCTATGTGCCGCCCTGCCCGGTCGTCTTATTCAACAGGGAATCACCGAAATTTAGCAGCGTCACCATGGACAACTACAAAGTCGGCCAGAGCGTCGCCCGCCATTTCCTGGCAAAAGAACTGTACGACGCCGGCGTCCTGACCCATGATACGACATTCCCCATCATGCGCCAGTGGATGCAGGGCTTCCTCGATACGTACGAAGAAGCGGGATACCCCATCGGCGAAGACCGGATCTACCTGTGCGAAACATCTTCTGCCAGCGCCTTTGAAATCTGCAAACGACTGGCATCGGCCGGCAACATGCCCAAAGCCATGTTCTGCGAATCGGACGTATTGGCCCATGGCATGCTCTTTGCCTGCTACGAAACGGGAATTGCCGTCCCCCAGGACGTAGAAGTATTCACCATCGGCATCAACATGCCGGAAATCAACGATTACACCGTGCCGTCCCTGTCGCGCATCGACATCCCCATGGGCGAAATCGGCCAGGAATGCCTGCGCATAGCCGTCGATCTCATCGAAAAGAAAGTCCCCAATCCGACGGTCCTGTTCCTGGAAGGCAAAAAAATCATCGGCCAGTCCTCGCCTATGGCCTGAGGGATAGGAAAGGGATAGTTTGCAGTTTGCAGCAGTTAGAAAACCAGTGCGTCCGGGCCGGACGCATCAAAAAAGAGGTTGCCTTAAAGACAACCTCTTTTTTTACTATACTTTCACAGATTATGCGTTAGCCGCTTCTTTTTCCATGATGTCTGTCGAAATAGCATCGGAGCAGCATACAGCTACGACGTCAGCAATATCTTCGGTGGAGCAGCCACGGGACAAGTCGAGGATCGGTTTTGCCAGACCCTGTACCAGAGGTCCGAGAGCCGTTGCATTGGCAAAACGCTGTACCATCTTGTAACCAATGTTAGCAGCATCGAGGTTCGGGAAAATGAGGACATTGGCATGACCGGCAACTTTGGAGCCCGGAGCCTTGTGTTCGCCGACTTCCGGAACGAGGGCAGCATCGGCCTGGAGTTCGCCATCGAAGTCGAAGTCTACATTGCGTTCTTTCAGGATTTCTACAGCCTGGCGGACCGTATCGACGGTTTCACCGGAGCCGGAGCCTTTTGTCGAATAGGACAGGAGAGCTACTTTCGGGTTGAGCATCTGTACCGTACGGCGTGCACGTTCTACGCAGATGCAGGCGATATCAGCGAGCTGTTCTGCTGTCGGATACGGGATAACGCCGCAGTCGCCGAGGACGAGGATGCCGTTATCACCATACTGCGGAGTGTTGGTCAGGAGAATGAAGGCGCTGGATACAGTCTTGTTGCCTTTACGGGGTCCGATGACCTGCAGGCCGGCACGGATAACATCAGCCGAAGTCGTAGCAGCACCAGAAACAACACCGTCAGCTTCACCGAGAGCGACGAGGCCGGCAGCAAAGAAAGTATTGTTGTTCATCATGATTTCATGAGCTTTTTCTACAGTCATGCCTTTCTTTTCGCGGCGTTTTGCGAAATATTGGCACAATTCATCCATGCGGTAGTAGGTAGCCGGATTGATGACTTCTACACCGGTGAGGTCGATCTGGAATTTGGCAGCATCTTTTTTGATCTGGTCCAGATTGCCAACGAGGACGATGCGTGCATAGCCTTCAGCCAGTACACGTTCAGCAGCTTTGAGTACACGACGGCTATTGGTTTCCGGAAGGACGATTTTCTTCTGTGCCTTGGAAACACGGGCTTTTAAATCTTCTGTAAATCTCATTCGTAACAACTCCTTAAAATGGGTACTAGATGGTCTTACACTATTCCGTCTTTTATTATAATACAAACGCTGAGGCAAATCAAAACACTTTTTCCACATACTCGCATTTCATCACGAGAAAGGACAAAAAGAACTTACATTGTACAAACCGGGCATATTTGCTACAATAATTTTTAAATGATGACGAATACGATATTGATCTTACTGCCAGGGGAAAGGAGGATTTAACCACGATGTGTAACTTAGGCGAAGGAATTTATGAAAGAGCCATGGAAAAGGGCATGGAAAAAGGCGTTGAACAAGAAAAGCGGAATTCTGAAAGAAAAGAACGGGAAGCCGCACTCGAAATGCTCAAAGACAGGTTATCCTTTGAGCAGATTGCCCGGTACATGAAACTTTCCGTCGAAGCCGTTGCTGATATTGCCAGGGAAAATAAATTAATATAGTTTTTGAGCATTGAACCTCTTCCGCTTTCATATACGGAAGAGGTTTATTTCTAAAACAAATAATTTGTTTTGATGTGTATTTCAATTCACGCACCTAGAAGGGTGTGATTACTTTCACCCGGCCTCATTTCCCACAGTAGTCACAGATTTTACTGACGTATGTATCGAGTTCTTTTAATCTCTCATTTAGAAATTATCAACTATTTCACCGCACGGACACTCAAATAGAAAATGCCTTTCCTTTCAGTCAATCCGATTTCCTTATACTATCAATATGTCTTCCGGATCATAAGTATTTTTAGCCCCATAGTGCTCTATTTTTGATTGATATTTTTTACCGAGATTATAGAATCGGATGCTATCTTTATTTTTATCCATAATTTTAAGCAACTGATGTTTCAACAAAACCAGTTCATCTGGTTGTAACAAACACTCAAAAACTGAATTCTGTACCCGTTGGCCATACTTTTCGCACTGTTTGGCAACCTGATGCAATCGCCGTTTTCCGGCGTCATCTTCTGTACTGACATCATAAGTTACTAATACCAACATACTCTTATCATCTCATTTCCATAGAAACGAAGGATATACATCTAAATCACCACGCAATACCTTAGCCAATAATTGAGCTTGCACAAAAGGAACCAATCCCCAGGGTATCTTTTCATCCAAAAAGGGATGTTTGATGATATCCTTCTTACGATTCTGCCAATCTGTCAGGAAAATTCTCCTACCTTTATCATTCAACAACACCGCCCCATTTTCTTGCTGTTCAAAGGCCCCAGCATTGATTTTGCGATTGTTGATCAGAGTTAAAACAAAACGATCCGCATAGATACTACGAAGTTCTTCCATTAAATCCAAGGCTAATGAAATACGTCCTGGCCGGTCCCGATGCAAGAATCCTACATAAGCATCAAGCCCTACTGCTTCCAAAGCAGATGCGCAGTCATTAGCCAAAATAGTATAACAAAAGGAAAGTAACGTATTGACAGGATCCTTAGGTGGCCGTTTAGTTCGTTGTTCAAAAGAAAAAATATTCTTATTTTGTAAAATCAGATTATTAAATACCGAAAAATACAAACTGGCCGCTTCTCCTTCGTAACCGCGCAAGCTATCTAAATCACAACACTTCCTGGCCTTCTTCGCCAAGTGAAGTAACGACGAACTGATTTCTTTCAAAGATTGTATATCAACACTCATAGGATGATCCCGTTTTGTTCTCTCCAGTACACTCCGGGCATTGAATATTTTTCCAATAATAAAATATTTAGCGATTTGACAGCTTCGTGTTTCGTTATCGGAACAGCGATACTGCTCTTTTCGCAACAAAACATTTCCTTGCGTCGTACCCACTATTCTAGCTAAAAATCTGCCACTTTGGCGATAAAAACAAAGACCTATATTTCTTCTAGCACATTCCCCCATCAAGGCCGGAGACGCACCTTTATAGCCAAAATAAACAATCTGTTCCAACGTGTGGATTGGAAATTTTCCCAAAACTTTATCATCCAGTAAAATGATAATATTATCGTTTTCTAAAGCCAGATACGTTTCCGGAGTCATGACATATAATGTATTCAATAATTTTCTCATACTTTATCACTTCCTAACATGGCATCATAATACGATTGGACAGACTTCTTTTTGCAAATAGCGGGCAAACAGACTTCTTTCAAAGAACAACTGGGGCAGCCCTTTTTAGGCCGTACTTTAGGAATATACCCACGTTTAAAGTAATCATGCATCGTTTCCAGCATCTTTCTAACTTCTTGACGTAAGGTCTCTGTCAGTTCAATGAGTTCTCTTCTATGTGTTTCATGATAATATAAATCTCCCTGAGATATAGGAGTACCCAACATTTCTTCTAAACACATAGCTTGACAGCATAGTTGGAGACGATCTGCATTAATATCCTTCGTTTTTCCTCGTTTGTATTCAATAGGAAACGGAATCCATAAGCCATCATGTCCATACAAACAACTTCCACAATTATCGCCCCGGTGAAATTCCACCACATCACACTGTCCGGTTACACCTAAAGTCCTCGAAGCAATCCGGATTCCGCGAGAAATAAGAAATTCGCCACGTTTTTCTACAAAATCCGGATTATGACAATTTTCATGGACGATATTACCTTCTATCGTCTTAATATTTTCATCCCAAACCTGGTCTATATGGATTAAAGCCCATTGCCGTGGACAAAATGAAAAATGTTGTATACCCGAAATCATCAAAAAATCATCTTCATCATATCCCATAAAATATACCTCTTTTCACATATTTAAATACCTATAATTTGTAACTATTATATATGATAATCCATTGAAAAGATAAAACTAAGACTCGATTCACTTCTTCATATAGGATGCACTTTTATACAGAATTTATACACCTATGAAGGGCACGACTCTTCGTCTTTTTCCACGATAATATCGCTGGTCTTATTTTAATCCACGCACCCGTGAAGGGTGCGACTGAGCCTGGACGAGCATCTGCGTGCCCTGAGATGTATTTCAATACACGCACCCGTGAAGGGTGCGACACAGGACAAAGACGGCAACTTTATCAGCCAATACCCATTTCAATCCACGCACCCGTGAAGGGTGCGACGTCGGAATCGTCCGGATTTGGATGCAGGTCCAGATTTCAATCCACGCACCCGTGAAGGGTGCGACGCCAATCATCGGCGGAGTGTAGATGTCCAGCTTGATTTCAATCCACGCACCCGTGAAGGGTGCGACATTTCAAAGTTGGAAAACGGAGAAGAAATAGAAGTATTTCAATCCACGCACCCGTGAAGGGTGCGACGAATGGATAAACAAAAAGCCCATCCCGGATATCCCGATTTCAATCCACGCACCCGTGAAGGGTGCGACGTCACGACTTTATGCGTTCCATCCCGGTTATAGATATTTCAATCCACGCACCCGTGAAGGGTGCGACCGTCAGATCCGCGTACTTTACCATTTAAATATTCGCAATTTCAATCCACGCACCCGTGAAGGGTGCGACACTATCGCGTCAGAGCTTCATGACGGCGGTCAGGTACATTTCAATCCACGCACCCGTGAAGGGTGCGACAAAAATAAACAATAATATTCTTCATCATTTAATTTAAATTTCAATCCACGCACCCGTGAAGGGTGCGACAAACCCAGAATGGCTCTAATACGTCTTCATTTTCAATTTCAATCCACGCACCCGTGAAGGGTGCGACATTTTCCTGTCGCTTTTTCTGCGGGATTTTACCAGTATTTCAATCCACGCACCCGTGAAGGGTGCGACGAAGGCGGGTTGGGTGACGTGTTCGACGATCTGATTATTTGGTGCTAGCATATAAATAGGACAAGTCAAACTGAGGTTTTCCAT
>NZ_QSFA01000025.1 GCF_003467125.1 Megasphaera sp. AM44-1BH | reverse complement strand
GCTATTGAAGCAGGTCTGCGCTTCGCTATCCGCGAAGGCGGCCGTACGGTAGGCGCCGGCGTTGTTTCCGAAATCGAAGGTTGATAAAACCAGCATTTCCTATAGGAAAAATAAAAAAAGCATCTGCAACAGTTGTTGCAGATGCTTTTTTTATTGCACAAGAGACAAATTATCTGCTATAATAAAAGTGTAATCTTATATAATATAATAATATTGATAGATTGTAAACCTTTTTTATAATTATTTTACAACTATAAGAATTATAGGGGACAGAATATACGTGCTGGAGGTGTGAAAATGGATACATGTGACCGATTCCTGGGATGTATGCTGGGCGGCGCGACAGGTGATGCCCTGGGGTATATCATCGAATTTGACGATTGGTATACAATCCGGAAAAAGTTTGGTCCTTATGGGTTGCGGACAATACTGCGTCTGGATGCAAATGGAAGAAAAGGCATCATCTCGGATGATACACAAATGTCTCTTTTCACTGCTGACGGGCTTCTTTGGGCGGCTCATGATGCATTACCGCCGGAAGAAGGCCTGTACCGCTCGTATATGCGCTGGTATTATACACAGACGAAACAAGTCGTTCAGCCGGATCAATCTGCCTGGATGACGAGACAGGCCCATGAAAAGGAATGGGATTACGATATGATGGGAGAAGAAGACTTATATGCCCGCCGGGCACCGGGTAAAACCTGTCTGTCAGCACTGGCCGGAAGCGGTCGGTCCGACAGCCTCTTTGCTGATAATGACAGTAAAGGCTGCGGTTCCATTATGCGTGCAGCTCCTGTAGGGTTGTTTTATGCCGGTGATCCGGAAAAGGCATTTGACGTGGGATGTCAGTCCGGGCGGCTGACTCATGGCAATCCTACAGGATATTTGGCAGCAGGAATGCTCAGTGCGTCCGTATCCCTTCTCAGTCAGGGAAACGAACTGGCAGATACGCTGCCGGAAGTCATGCGGATATTACAAAAACATGAACATTACGAAGGAGTAAAACGAGCGGTTATACGAGCTATTGATGAAGCGGTAACCGACAGGGAAGCCTGGCGGGCTATGAAGCGGATTGGAAAAGGCTGGGTTGCGGAAGAAACATATGCTCTTGCTATTTACTGCCTGCTGAAAACGGGCACGCTGAAAGATGCCGTCATTATGGCTTGTAATCAGGATGGTGATAGTGACTCATGCGGAGCGGTCTGTGGCAATATGGCTGGTGCCATGTACGGCGCCGATGCTGTGCCGCGCAGCTGGTCCCACAAACTAGAATGCAGCAGTCTCGTCACCAGTCTGGCGCAGAGCCTTTTCAAAGTCCATGAGGACGGAAAAGAGAAAAGGAATTGAAATTCGCTAAAATAATTCAAAAATAACATAATTTCTGTCTCGTTAACCATTTGACGATATTGACATTTGTGTTATGATAGTAATAAGTGCCCATGCCTGTAGGATATTACTGAACGATGTGAAATTAGCTGCCTGCTGAGTGGGCATTCCCGGCTGGGTAAAAAGAATTTGAGGCGAATGAGAATATGATACAGACGCAGGTACATACTACTGCAAGTACAGTTAAGACAACAAGACATCCATACAAGACACGTGAAGGCGGAGCGACTATTACCATTTTTGTTCCGTACAACTGCCGCAATCATTGTCCCTTCTGCATCAACAAAGAAGAATATTCCCATCCAGAAGGCTTTTCGGCAGAAAAGATATGCAAGAGCATTGAAATGATGAATCAGATTACCCCGTATTGTGATTATGTTTTTACCGGTGGCGAACCGTTTGCAAATCTGGATTCTCTACAGATGATGCTCGATAAGATTCCGGAAACGCACAAAGTGTATATCAATACGACGCTGCCGGTTTTTGAATTCCAGACGGAAGATGACATCGTTAATTTTACAAAACACAATAAGAATAAGATTACATGCATCAACGTATCCCGGCATATGCAGCATTACGTCGTAGAATCCAATGATTCCCTGCTGGGCCGGCTGGCGGTTCCGTTCCGCATCAATTGTGTACTATACAAAAATTATCCGGCGCAGGAACTGGTACCGTATCTGGAACGGTTCCACAAAATCCCCGGTGCTTCTGTGCAGTTCCGTTTTGATTACACGGCGACGACTCCCGAAAATCTGTACGATGAAAAGGATGACCGCATTCTCCATGATTTAAAACAAATTGCCACATATACCGGCCTTGATGGCTGCCGTATGCGTTGCGGGTTCCATTTTGATTATAAAGGAATGGAACTGACATATCATAAGACACTGCCATACAGCACGATTGTGGAAAAAGATTCCAAAACAGGGATCACCTATGATATTTTGTATGATATCCTGATTAAGCAGAATGGGGATGTCCATTCTGACTGGGACGGAACCCTCATGGATGTGGATGCGTACCGTCAGGTCGTATATGAGCCATATGACCTGAAATGGCTGCAGCGCTGCCGTCCTTCCCATTTATCTTTTGTCAAAACTGCTTGTGCCGCAATTTGAGGAAGACCCGTTGTTATCTGAACGATAGCACCGGGCTTTTTTTTCTCTACTAGGATTCGCATACCGGATATGATAGAATATTCTATATGTATATTTGCAGTGAACACGGGAGAGGAGAGATAGTTGTGGCAGTAACCGTCGTATTTGGAAAGGCTGGCAGCGGCAAGACCGCCCGATGCCTGGAAGAGATCAGAAACTGGTCGGCAGCTGGCGGAAAAGCTATTCTGCTCGTACCCGACCAGGCGACGTATAGCATGGAAAGACGGTTTGCAGCCGCTATGCCGGGCCATGGATTCATGGGAACACAGATTTTTGGATTTTCCCGGCTGGCGTTCCAGGTCTTTCAGGAACGGAATAAGGAACATGCCTCTTTATCTGAACTGAGCCGCAATATGATACTGCAGCGTCTCCTGCGGCAGTACGGCAGTTCCCTGACCGTCCTTCAGACGGCGGCATCGCAGCCGAACTTTGTGACGACCATGGGGCAGTTCCTCATGGAATGCCGCTCGTTCCGGATTACACCGGATATGCTCCGGAACGCGGCAGGACAGATGAATCATCTGACGTTATCGCATAAATTGGAAGACATTGCTTCGTTATATGAACACTATCTGAATTTTCTGGACAGTCATTTTGGCAATGCCGATGACACGATGACGCTGCTGGCGAAGGAACTTCCCGGGTACACATTCATTCAGGGAGCCCGTGTCTGGGTAGATGGTTTCCAGTGGTTTACGCCGCAGCAACTGCAGATTTTGCTGGCTGCTGAAAAGGCGGCCGATTCCCTGACGGTGACGCTGACGATGGATGCCGGACATGTTTCACGGCAGGCACGGAATACGGCACTGTATCACCGGCCCTGGGAGGTATATCAGAGTCTGCTCCGTATTTTTCCCCATCTGGAAACAGAAAACCTGCCGGACCCGCCGTGTCAGGGAATACAGCGGTTTACCCAGCATTTCTTTCAACCTGTTCCGGATATGCAGGATACGCCGGTAAAGGAATTGATCGTCTCAGAATGTACCAGCCGTACAGCTGAAATGGATGCCATTGCCAGACGTATCGTCCGCCTCGTGCAATATGGATACCGGTACCGGGATTTCCTGATACTTACCCGGACGAGCAATATGTATGATGCTATGGGAGAACGGATATGCAGGGCCTATGGTATACCGTGCTTTACCGATTACCGCCGTCCCATGGCGTCCCACCCGGCGGCAGAGGCTGTTGCCGCGTTTCTGGCGCTGCTGAGGTCCCGCTGGTCGCATGAGACGGTGTTCCGCCTTCTCAAGACGGATCTGTTTCCCCTGGACCGGCATGAAGTGGATATACTGGAAAATTACTGCCTGGCCAGCGGCATCAGCAGCCGGCAGTGGCTGGGCAGCCGGGAATGGACCTATTATCCTCAAAGATATATGAACGACGATACGAGGCAGAATCCGGAAATACAGGAACGACTGAAGCAGATCAATGCTGTACGGCAGCGGGTTCAGCAATATATACTGCCGTTCTGGCAGCAGGCGCAGGGAGAAAAAAATCTGCGTGACTGGTGCACTCTGTTATATACATTCCTCCAGTCGATTCATGTCCCCGATACGCTGCGGCGCTGGAAGGAAGACGATGAATCGGCTGGTCGTACGACAGAAAGTAAAGAGCATGAACAGGTATGGAAAAAAATGCTGGCATTCATGGAAGAAATGTCAGCCTTGTGCGGAGATGACGTGGTCAGTCTGGAAGAATTTTCCCAGATGGTGGAAGATGGCATGCAGACCATGACCTTCAGCATTATCCCGCCGACACTGGACCACGTAACGATTACGTCTGTCGAACGGGGCTATACCAGCAGCGGGCGCATTGTCTTTCTGTGTGGCATCAATGATGGCATTTTTCCCCAGCACAGCGGCGACGAGGGCCTCCTGAGTGATACAGAACGGCAAAGCCTGACAGAAGCTGGCGTGACACTGGGACCGGGAAGCCGGTTCCGGTCTCTGCAGGAAAAATTCCTGTTTTATCTGGCTGCCAGCCGGGCCAGGGAACGGCTGTACATCAGCTATGCGCTGGCTGACGAGCAGGGCGAGGCACTGACGCCGTCTTTGTGGATCCAGCAGCTGCTGGATAAGAAATATATTTCCCGTCTGCGCAAGGAAAGCGGGGAAGCGTCCCCATCGTCGGCTGTGGAATATATTGTTTCCATGCCAGAAGCGTTGAAGTATCTGCCTGTCATGCTCCGCCCGGCTGTAGAAAACGAACCGGTAGATTCCGTCTGGTGGTCTTTATACGACTGGGCCATGCTCCATGGATGGAAACAGGAAGCCGTACAGGCTGTGCTGGGCTTGTTTTATCATAACCGGCCGGAGCGGCTTCCGTATGAAACGGTGCGCCGTCTCTATGCTCCGGAAGGGCGGATCGTCGGTTCCGTTACCCGCTTTGAAAGTTACCGTCAATGCCCGTTTGCGTATTTTTCACAATATGGGCTGGGACTTGCCGAACGGCCGATGCAGCATTTTTCAGCACCGGACCTGGGTATGCTCGTTCATGAGGCATTGCGCCGTATAGGAGAAAAACTGCTGGCAGAAGGACGGCAGTGGCAGCATCTGCAGGATGAGGAAATAGGACCACTGTGTACGTCTATTGTAGAGGAACTGTCGCCGCAGATACAGAATGACATTCTCATGTCCAATGCGTATTTTATCCAGATCCGGGGAAGGCTGATCCAGGTCCTCATCCGGACGGTGCACCGGCTGTGTGATTTCAATCAGACATCGGATTTTCATACGGCTGCTGTAGAAAAGGGATTCGGCCAGGGGAAAAATGCCTGGAAAGCCCTGCAGTTTACATTGGAAAATGGACTGGAAGTTATCGTGACCGGACAGATTGACCGCATTGATACACTCCGCGCAGACGATACGGATTTTGTCGTTATCATCGATTATAAATCGGGCAATACGGTACTGGATCTGCAAAAGATTTATATGGGACTGGAACTGCAGCTCCTGACGTATATGGATGTGGCCTTAAAAAATATAGGTCCTCAGTCAGCTCCGGCCGCGGTGCTGTATTGTTATGTACGCAGCCGGAAGCTTTCGGAAAACCGGCTCCTCAGTCGGGAAGAAAAAGTTCAGTTGTACAATAAAGAAAATAAACTGAAAGGATTTTATCTGGACAGTCCCGATATTGTGCGGTATCTGGATAGGTCTATGGAAACAGCTTCCTCGTTTCTCAATGTGCGGCTGAATAAGGGCGGGAATCTGAGTACGGCCGGATATAATGTATTTCCCTATTCCTGGTGGCAGAAGGTACTGACCGTGGCCGAAAAAAGAATCCATGCTATTGCCGAACAGATGGGCAGTGGTGATATCTCTATCCATCCCGTACTGTTCGGGGCGCAGAGCCATTGCCAGTATTGCCCGTATCACGCATTCTGTGCGTTTGATCCTCATACGCAGGATAATAGCTACGATGCGGCCGGGAAATTGAAAAAAAGTGATATTGTAGTCCGCATCAGCCAGGAAGGAGATGATACGCATGGCATGGACTCATGAACAGCAGGAAGCCATCGACAGCCGGGGCCAGACACTGTTGTTGTCGGCGGCTGCCGGAAGCGGTAAGACGGCTGTGCTCGTTGAACGTATCATACGCCGGCTTCTGGACCGGACAGATCCGGTGGACATAACGGAAATGCTGGTCGTTACCTTTACAAAGGCGGCTGCTGCTGAAATGCGGGAGCGGATTGCGGCGGCACTGGCCGGAAAACTGACCGAAGAAGACTCGGCAATGGCAGAACGGCAGCTGGCGCTGATGCCATCTGCCCACATCTCTACCCTTCACTCCTTCTGTCAGGCCGTTATCCGGCGGTATTTTTATAAAATAGATGTCGATCCCCGGTTTACGATTGCAGGAACCGAGGAATTGACCCTGTTGCAGCATCAGGTGCTGGAAGATGTCTTTCTGTCGTACTATGAAGATGCTGACAAAGCACAAATCCTGTATCCACTGGCTGAAATGTTTGGTGATGAACACGGAGACGACATCCTGATGGAAGAAATCATCCGTATATACCGGTTTTCCCGCAGTCTGCCATGGCCCGATGACTGGCTGGACCAGGCTGCGGCTGATTATGCTGTAAAGGATAATGCCAGACTGGACGATCTGCCATGGTGCCAGCCCATCAAAAAGCAGGTCCGCCTGCGGATCAGAAGTATACTGGGCCGGCTGCAGCAGATCCTGCCGGGGCTTGCGGCACGTCCGGCATTGGAAAAAGGCCACCAGCAGATCCGGAACGAATATGACATGCTGCAGCAGATACAGGGTAAAAGCTCCTGGGAAGACCTGCGTCAGGCTGTGCTGGCTGTTAATTACGCACGTCTTGCCAGTCTGCGTAAGCTGGATGAAGAGGATAAAGCCTTCTGGGAACAATGCAAAAACGTACGCAAGTCATGCAAGGAACAGTTTACGGACATGAAAGATATGTGGTTTGTGCCATCGGAAAGGGAATGGCTGGATGGACTGCGAAGTATGAAACCGTATATTACAGGACTGGTGCAGCTGACAAAAGATTTTGCTGATGCGTACGGACAGGCAAAGAGAGAAAAAAGCTGGGTCGATTTCAACGACCTGGAACACTTCTGCCTGCACATACTCCTGGACCCGTCTTCGACGCCGGAACACATCGTTCGGTCCGATGCCGCAGAGGAATTGCGGCAGACATTCAAGGAAATCCTCATGGATGAATATCAGGATACGAATGGCGTTCAGGAAATGATTGCCCGGCTGATAGCCTGTCCGGACAACCGGTTTATGGTCGGCGATATCAAACAGAGCATATACCGGTTCCGTCTGGCCGATCCCACGTTGTTCCTGGAAAAATATCAGGCCTACAGCCGCGATGCACATGCAAAGCAGCGCTGTATCGATCTGGCCCGCAATTTCCGCAGTGACGGTCATATCCTGGAAGCTATCAATGAGGTATTCAGCCGTATCATGACGCCGGATACAGCCGGTATGCCCTATGGCGAACGGGAAAAGCTCTATGCCGGCCGCAAGCCTTGTACGGAAGACAACTGGCTTGGCGGTACCATAGAAGTTCAGATTCTCGACACAGCAGGAAAGGCAGAAACGGATACAGAAAACGACACGGGAAGAGAATCATCTTCCGATGAACCGTCTGACGACGGAGATACTGAACGCACGGCCTTTGAAAAAGAGTGCCAGATGGTGGCCCGCCGCCTTATAGATATTAAACAGTCCGGCCAGTACATCCAGCGTAAGGATAGTTCCATGGAACCTGTTTCCTGGCGCCATATGGTAGTGCTGCTCCGCTCCCTGAAAAATAAAGCACAGATCATGGCACGGACGTTCCAGGAAGCCGGCATACCCGTCTATGCCGATGAAAGCGGTGGATATTTTGCGGCCATAGAAGTACAGGTTATGCTGGCACTGCTGCGCTGCATCGATAATCCGGAGCAGGATCTTCCCATGGCGGCAGTCCTCCGGTCTCCTTTGGTCGGACTGGAAGAAGATGCCCTGGCTGATCTGCGTCTGACCGGGGATGGGACACTATGGCAGAACCTGCCTGTATATGTCCAGTCCCTGCCAGACGATGAGGCAGCTCCCCTGCAGGATTTTATGCGGCATCTGGAACAGTGGCGGACGTTCAGCCGCCGTGCCAGTGTGGCTGAGTTGCTGCAGCAGCTGTATCTGGATACGGGATATATTCATTTTGTCGGAGGCATGCCGGGCGGTGCTGTGCGGCAGGCCAATCTCCAGGCACTGTATGAACGGGCCCGCCAGTACGAAGAAGCAGGATACCGCGGCCTGTTCCGTTACCTGCAGCTCATTGACAAGATGCAGGAAGATCAGCTCGATCTGGCCCCTGCCAAAGTCCTGGGCGAGGGAGAAGATGTCGTACGGATCCTTTCCATTCATAAAAGCAAGGGGCTGGAATTTCCCATTGTCGTCGTCGCCGATATGGGAAAACAATTTAACGAGACGGACCTTTCCCGGGACATACTGCTTCACAAGTCCCTGGGAATCGGTCTGCGGCAATTCGATACGGAATGGCGCATTTCCTATCCGGATTTTATCTGGAGCGGCCTGCGGGAACAACTGGCCTGGGAAGGCCGGGCAGAGGAACAGCGCGTACTCTACGTAGCGATGACCCGGGCGCGGGATAAATTGATCCTGACAGGTACGGTTAAAGATATAGGAAAGGCCTGGGCGCGCTGGCAGAAAGAGGATAATCCGGCAGAAAGCCGTTCCTATCTCGACTGGCTCATGCCTCTTTTTGCAGGACAGGACCAGTGGGAACAGACCGGCGGAAAGGCTCTGGCCGGTCTCGACAGTGATGAAACCCATGGCTTCTGGCATCTCGCCCTGTATCACCAGGTACCGCCTCTTATTGAAGTGGTGACGGATATATCCTGCGATTCACCGTTGCAGCAGCTACGCCGCGGTGAGCTGACGGGAACGGATATCCCAGGCTGGATGGAACGGGCCTTGTCATGGCACTATCCCTGGCCCAAAGCGGTGGAAACAGCGGCCAAGTATTCCGTTTCGGAAATCAAAAGACAGTATCAGCTCCTGCATCAGGATGAACTGGAGGCAGAACGGGAACTGGCTGCACCAGGGTCGGCTGTGGAAGACGATGAAGATGTGTTCAGCCGGCTTCCTGCCTGGCTGGATAAAAAAGAGGAAGAAGAAACAGGCGCCCGGCATGGTACGCTGGTTCACAAAATCATGCAGTATCTGAATGTGAAATCCGGCATGGAACGGAAGGATATAGAAGAGCAGCTCCGGTCCTGGCAGACTCAGGGATTATTTACGCCAGAAGAAGTATCATCGGCCTATCTGCCGCCCATCCTTGCGTTCTGCCATTCCCCTCTCAGCCGGCGTATGGCGGCGTCAGAACGCATACTCCGGGAATATCCGTTCAGCATCCTCCTTCCGGCAGGCGGACTCCTGCCGGATGCAGAAGAAGGAGAAGAAATACTGGTACAGGGCGTTATTGACTGTTTATTCCAGGAACATGATGGATGGGTGCTGATTGATTATAAGACAGACCGTCTCGATGATGCCGGCGCATTTATCAGGCGTTACGGCGTACAGCTTTCCCTCTACAGGCAGGCTGTAGAAAGAATCGGCGGGCATCCGGTCCGGGAAGCCTATATATATAGTTTCCGCCTGGGAAAGGCGATTCGTGTAGAATAGGAGCATATCATGAGTGTATTTGATATTGTAGGGCCTGTCATGATTGGCCCTTCCAGCTCGCATACGGCAGGTGCCGCGCGTATCGGGCTTATGGCAAGAAATATATTAAAGGATGAACCGGAGAAGGCACTGATTACCGTATACGGTTCATTTGCCAAGACCTATAAAGGACATGGGACGGATAAGGCCCTGGTTGCGGGCCTGCTGGGATTTTCGGCGGATGATACCCGGCTCCGGGATTCCTTTTCCATAGCGGCTGAAAAAGGGCTGGAAATCACCTTGCAGCGGTCTGATGAAGAAGTGGATCATCCGAATACGGTCCGCATTGCCATGACGGGCAAAAATGGCAATCAGGCAGAAATACTCGGTGTTTCACTGGGAGGCGGTAAAATAGAAATCCGTGAGATTAATGGATTTGAAGTATCCCTCAACGGGGAAGAACATACGCTCATAACACTGCACCGGGATCAGCCGGGGATTATTGCCCAGGCGACGACCATCATGGCCATCGGGCATATCAATGTTTCGACGATGAAGGTGTTCCGCAGCGGCAAACATGCCAACGCGGTCATGATTGTCTGCACAGACAGCCCGGTACCGGCGGAAATGGTCAGCCTTATCGGTAATATTTCAGCTATTGAGAGCGTCATTACGCTGGCACCGTTATAGGAGGTACAGGAGAAATGTACGAATACGAATATAAAACGCTGGAAGAACTATCCCATAGGGCGGTTCAGCATGATATACGGATAGCGGAAGTCGTTATCCGCCATGAAATGGAAACCTCCGAACAGACGGAAACGGCGGTGCGGCAGTGCATGGCTTCCCGCCTGGAAGTGTTTCGTGAATCCATAGAAGCCGGCCTTTCCGATACGGGAACGTCGGTAAGCGGACTGGTCGGCGGCGATGCCGATAAACTGGCTCATAGCAGCGGCCGGCTGCTGGGCAGTCTGGCACGCAAAGCAGAAATGTATGCGCTGGCTGTCAGTGAAGCGAATGCCAAGATGTTTAAAATCGTGGCCTGTCCGACGGCAGGTTCCTGCGGTATCGTGCCGGCTGTACTCACTGCTGTCAGCGAAGAACTGGGAACGAGTCCGCAGGAAAATGTAGAAGCCCTTTTTACGGCTGCCGGAATCGGTGCGGTCGTGGCCCGCAATGCCTCAGTTGCCGGGGCCGTCGGCGGCTGCCAGGCTGAATGCGGGACGGCTGCTGCCATGGCTGCTGCTGCCGCGGCCCAGCTGGCAGGCGGCTCTGATGATGCCGTCCTGCAGGCCATGGCACTATGCATGAAAAACACACTGGGGCTGGCCTGTGATCCTGTAGCCGGTCTGGTAGAAGTGCCCTGCGTCAAGCGGAATGCCTGTCTGGCTGTCATGGCTGTCGGCGCTGCTGAGATGGCCCTGGCTGGTATCCGCAGCGTCATTCCGCCTGATGAAGTCATCAGTGCCATGGCTGAAATCGGCCGTATGATGCCTGTTGCCCTCAAGGAAACATCCGATGGCGGCCTGGCCAGGACGGGAACGGGAAAAGCCGTTGCCCGGCGGCTGGAAAAGGAAATGAAAGAAAGTTGATGCCGGGATACGACGAAAAAGGGCTTGCCGATGACGACAAGCCCTTTTACTATGCTGGTTTTTGTAAATACGGTATTTATTTTTCAGCCATAGCCGGACGGATTACAGGTCCGCTTTGTTTGCTGTATACGGTGACATTATTCCTGGCAAAGGCCGGCTGGCCTTCAAGGCGGCGATAAATCGCACGGCATAACCCCGTCGAAACAGGCGCCGCTTTCGGCTGGCGTGAGAATGCGAGAATCAGATCGGATTCAAACTGGCTTAATTCGACGCATTTTATTTTCATCTGGTAATCATCCCTTTAAGTGTAAATTTACATACGCTGACTCGGAACAGTCAATTAATATTATATATATATTCTACTATAAAGACCTGGCTTTGACAAGAATGGATACGGCTAGTAAAATAAAAGACACGTCATAATGTGCAGGAAGGAGAAACGTATGGGCTGGCAATTGGAAAAAGCAATAAATGAACGACTGGCAAAGGAGACCGGATATGTTGTGCATCCGTTCGGCAGTCGTCATACAATGGCTGTCTGTTATCCTAATACCTATGAGACAGGTATGAGTAATCTGGGCATGCAGATTATTTACAGAGAGGTAAACAGCCGTGATGATTTTCAATGCGAACGGGCCTTCCTGCCAGACAAGAAACTGCAGAAACTCTATGAAAAAGAACATTCTCCCCTTCTGACACTGGAAAATAAGAGGCCGTTATGTGATTTTGAAATTCTGGGGTTTTCTGTCAATTTTGAAATGGATTATTTTAATATCCCGGATATTCTGGAAGCCGGTCACGTTCCGGTCCGTTCTGCAGACCGGACGGAAACGGATCCGCTGGTAGTTATGGGCGGCCCCGTCGCCTTCTTTAATCCGGAACCGCTGGCCTTGTTCATGGATGTCTGCCTTATCGGTGAAGGAGAAGAGCTGATTCACGCTTTTCTCGACGCCTGGATCCAGGCAAAAGCTGACGGTGTGGACCGGCAGGAACTGCTGCGCCGGCTGGCCCGGGTTGAAGGCGTATATGTCCCATCCCTCTATCATCACGTGTATGATGATACGGGCAGATTGCTGCGTATTGATGCCGAACCGGGTATCCCGGACCATGTACGCCGGCAGTGGCATGAACTGACCCGGCCCGGGGAAACGGTCATTGCAACGCCGGATACGGAATTTGGAGCCATGTATCTCATTGAAATTGCCCGGGGATGCGGCCGTCACTGCCGGTTCTGCATGGCAGGATATTGTTACCGCCGTCCCCGCGTGCGCCCGCTGGAATATGTTAAAGCTGCCGTTCTGCGGGGAAAGAAGCTGGGGAAAAAGATAGGACTCATGGGGGCGGCCATTTCCGATTATCCCTACATCGATGAACTGGTTACATTTATACGGCAGCAGGGGCTGGCTTTTTCCTGCGCGTCCCTGCGGGCCGATTCCATTACCCCGGTGATTGTCAAAGGCATTGCAGAAAGCGGACAGAAGACGATTACCCTGGCGCCGGAAGCCGGCAGCGAGCATATGCGCAACATTATCAATAAAGGGATTACCGAAGAGCATCTTCTACACTCCATTGATTTGTGTACGGCTGCCGGCATCCGTAAGGTGCGCATGTATATCATGATCGGCCTTCCTATGGAAACGGATGACGATATACAGGGAATCGTGGATATGACGCGGCGGGTACGGGAACATATGGACCGTATTGGCAATAAGAGCAGCATTACTCTGAGCATCAATCCTTTTATTCCCAAACCGATGACGCCATTTCAGTGGATGGCCATGACGGAACAGAAAGTCGTAGAACAGAGGCTGGCGTATATAAAAAAAGAAGTGGGTCACATACGGCAGACCGAAGTGCTGGCTGAACCGCTGCGGCAGTGTTATATCCAGGGTGTTCTTTCCCGGGGAGACCGCCGCGTCGGGGAACTGCTCCTGAAAGCCAATTCCTATGGAGGCGTCCGGGGATGGAAACGGGCAGCCCGGGAAACGGGATTCGATGTGAAAAAGTTTTTATATACGCCACGGCAGACCGATGAACTCCTTCCCTGGAGCGTGCTCGACAATGGCCTGGTCCCGGACTATCTGACCCGGGAATTGAAGAAAGCCGAAAAAGGAGAGTTTACCATACCGTGCTTTGAAGGATGCCGGCGGTGTCATGTATGTGGAGGTGCTCATGGGAACACGGTGGATTAACCATAATGACGGGATTGCCTGGGAAGAAAGTGATTTGTTACATTGTGCCGGCCTGTGCCATGGCGTTACGGGCCGTACCGGCGGGGTCAGCCCGGCTCCGTATCATTCACTCAATCTGGCACTGCATGTAGGTGATTCGGTGTCCTGCGTTCTGGAAAACCGGCGTCGTCTCTGCGCTCATCTGGGCTGCCGCCTGGATGTGCTGACTACGCCGCAGCAGACCCACGAAGATCACGTAGTCGCCGTCGGAGCCAGTGAGACCGGAAGGGGAGCCGGCAGTTATCATGATGCCCTTCCCCATACGGATGCGCTCATGACCAGCCGGCCGGGCGTACTACTCTTCATATGCATCGCCGACTGTGTGCCGGTCATCCTGTATGATCCGGTACAGAAAGCCTGTGCTGTCGTTCATGACGGCTGGCGTGGCACGGCTGCCCGGCTGGCTGCCAAAACGATATTTGCTATGCAGACCGTATATGGATCACAGCCCCGTGATATACGCGCTTTTATCGGGCCATCCATTTCCCGGGAGCATTTCGAAGTCAGTGAAGCGACGGCAGATATCTTCCGCCGTATGGGGCCATCCTATGCCCGGTGTGTCTATGAAACAGATGATACGGTCCGTGTCGATTTATGGCAGGCAAACCAGCAGTTATTGCTGGACGCGGGACTGCTGGCACAGCATATTGATACGACAACGCACTGTGCGTACCAGTACGAACGTGATTTTTATTCATACCGCCGCGATGGCGGTCATACGGGAAGGATGGCAGCATTTGCCATGATTCCCGTAAAGTGACGATTGGAGCAGAATTTTTCCAAAAATACTAGCATTTATAAGGCTTAGTATATATAATAGAGTAAGTGCCAAGTTTTTTATAGGTACCACGGAGGGATCTTATTTGATAAAGGAAAACATAGAGGCTATAGAAAAACGCATGGCTGATGCGGCAGCCCGCGCTGGCCGGAGTGATACAGTCACCCTGATTGCCGTCACGAAAAACCATCCTGTAGAATGTATGAAAGAAGCTGCTGCCGACGGCATTGTAAACGTCGGTGAAAACCGCGTACAGGAAGCAATGGAAAAGATAAAAGAATTTCCGGAAAATCATCTTGTCTGGCATTTGATCGGCCATCTTCAGACCAATAAAGCCAAACAGGCAGTGGCTCATTTTGACCTGATTCATTCCATCGATTCGGAGCATCTTCTGAAAGCCGTTGATAAAGAAGCTGGCAAGATAGGCAAGGTACAGGATATTCTCCTGCAGGTCAATGTCGCCCGGGAAGAAAGCAAATTCGGCATGGAAGTGGAAGACTTCCCGCGCATCAGCGCACTGGCAAAAGAACTGCCCCATGTCCGGGTCTGCGGTCTCATGTGTATGGCACCGAATTTTGATAATGTGGAAGATACGCGCCCGATTTTCCGAATCGCCCACGCTTTATATGAAGATATGAAACCTCAGTTTCCAGAAGGTCAAGTCCGTTACTTGTCTATGGGCATGACTCATGATTTTGAAATAGCCATTGAAGAAGGGGCAAATATGGTACGCGTTGGTACTGCCATATTTGGACCGCGCCAATACTAAGGAGGATATAAAACCATGGGATTGAAAAAATTTTGGAATAATGTAGTAGGCAAGGTCAGCGGTGTAGATGAAGACGATATCTATGAAACGGACGAAGACTTTGAAGATGATGACGACGAAATAGAAGACGCACCGCGTCAGAACCAGCGTCCTGTGGCAGCAGCCCGCCGCCCGGCTCTCGGAGCCGCACAGGTAGACCGCCCGCTCAAAATGATGATCGTAGAACCGGAAAGCTTTGACGATTCCCAGAGTATAGCTGATTTCCTCCGGGACCGCAAACCGGTAGTCATCAATTTCGAAAGCACGGAACCGGATATTTCCAAACGGGTTGTCGATTTTGTCAGCGGCGCAACCTATGCGCTGGATGGCAATATCCAGAAAGTAGGCAAAGATATTTTCCTTTGCGTACCCAGCAATGTAACGGTAGACCGGAGCAAACACGACTACGGTGATTTTACGGCACAGCTGGCCTGGAAAAACGGCGAAGGCAATAAACAGCAGTAAGACAGATGAGGCGTTTTTGTGAAAAACAGAGATAGAATTATACGGTATTATAAAGGAACGGATAATGGCGAACTGGCTGCCCGCCTGATCGACCTGGCCGACAGTACGGCCAAGGGTCGTCCATATGCCGTCAGTGAGTTCGTATCACCCGGTGCCGTTCAGATAGGAGAAACAATACAGGCATCTGCCCCCGGTCTGGTCCTGAAAACCTTTGGTGGATATCAGGGTGCAGAACGGGTGCGCCTTGCTTTTGTCAAGGAAAGTTATGACGGTCCTGTCGATTTTGGTATCGCTGCCTGCCATGTGAGCTGGGATGCCCGTTACCGCCTTCTCAGTCATCGCGATGTACTGGGCTCGCTCATGGGGCTGGGCATTGACCGCAGCCGGTTTGGCGACATCATCATGGAGGAAACAGGAGCCGTCATCCTGGCCGATGCGCCCCTCCTTCCGTATCTGAAGCAGAATTTCCTGAAGATTGCCATGGTACATGTCACGGTAGAAGATATGGCCCTGTCGGATATTGCGCCCAAACAGGAAAAAGTGAAAGAAATCAAGACGACTGTGGCGTCTCTGCGCCTGGATGCCGTCGCTTCCTCCGGATTCGGTATTTCCCGTACCAAGGCGGCAGAAGCCATCAAGGGCGAACGGGTACAGGTCAACTGGCAGCCGGCCAAAGGGCCGAGCCAGGAAGTACAGGAAGGCGATGTCATTTCTCTCAGGGGAAAAGGGCGGATGGAACTGGCCCAGATTACGGGTACTTCACGCAAAGGGCGTACAGGTGTTTTATTGAGACGATACATGTGAGAAATTTTGGAGGAATATACCCATGCTTACACCAATGGATATTCATAACAAAGAGTTTAAACGGGGCTTCCGCGGTTATAGTGAAGAAGATGTCGATGCTTTTATGGACAATATTGCCGATGACTACGAAAAAGTATACCGGGAATATTGTGAAATAAAAGAAAAATGTGAAAAACTGCAGGACAAGCTGTCCCAGTACGAAAAAATGGAATCTACCATGAACAGTACGCTCATGCTGGCCCAGCAGACGGCAGAAAATGTCAAAGTGTCTGCCCGCAAAGAAGCGGACCTCATCCTGCAGGAAGCAGAAAATAAAAAGAAAAAAATGCTTGATGAAACGACATTGAGTATGCAGACGACACAGCAGAATATGGAAAAAATGAAAACCCAGGTCAGTGCTTTCCGGGCAAAATGCAGGGCGCTGCTTACCAGCCAGATGCGTCTGCTCGATGACATGGTCATCGATGAAGAATCGGCAGTCAGTGATGGAAATGTCCCGGCAGAACAGCCGGAAGCTGACGCTAAAACGACGAAATAACAGATTGCACAGATATATGCTCTCTTCCCGGTGCGGCTTATGGCTTGCCGGATAGAGAGCGTATTTGTTTATGACGCGGTAATACAGAAAAGGAGCTGCTGTTATGAAACGACTAGGACTCATACTGCTGACACTGGCTGTACTGGCCTGTGGTACAGCCTCTGCGTACAATCCGTATGCACCGAATCCATTCGATGCCATCGAACAGGACAGCTGGGAATACAAGTATATTCTGGATCTGACAAAAGCAGGTCTCACCGGTGCAGACATGGCAAAGTTTTCTCCTTCCTATGCCCTGACCCGTGTGGAAATGCGGGATATGCTGGTCACAGCACTCAAAAACCGCAGCCGGGCGACGGCAGCCCAGCAGAAAGAAATGGACCGCCTGGCTTCTGAGTATGCCGATGATCTGAACTATGCCAGAGATGGCGAAACAGTGAAAACAGGTACGGAAGCACCGGCCGGCATTCCGTTTGATTGGAAACAGGGGGACAAAACGACATGATACAAAAACCAGAATATCCGATAAAAATGATAGCTATCGACCTGGACGATACACTTATCCGGGACGACACAACCGTATCTGACTATACGAAAGATACCATACGCCGGGCACAACAAAAGGGAATCCACATCATGATAGCTACCGGCCGCATGTATGCGACGGCCAGTCCCTATGGCCGCATGCTCGGCCTGGGAGATATTCCCATGATGCTCTTTGGCGGAGGCCTGATCCAGACGCTGGAATCGAAAAAAATACTCTACAGCCATCCTATTCCGAAGGAAGATGCAGCACAGCTGCTCGCTCTGGCGAAAGAAAAAGGATGGATGATGCAGTCGTATATCGATGACGTACTGCGCGTCGCCGAATATAACCACTGGGTTGCCGATTATGAACGGATTACTCATTCCCATGCTGTGGTGTGCGGTGACGATTTCTATACTCCCTGTGGTGCGCCGGATAAATTATTATCCTGCGATGAACACGACGTACTGCTGCAGCGGGCCCGGGAAATCGAAGAGGCCATGCCGGGCAAGTTCGACATTATGTGTTCCAAGCCGACGTTTCTTGAAATTACGCCCAAAGGTATTTCCAAAGGTGTCTGCCTGCAGCGGCTTTGTGATATTTATGGCATTTCCTTGCAGAATGTCATGAGCTTTGGCAACGGCATGAATGACTTGTCCATGCTGAAGGCGGCCGGTTTTGGCGTGGCCGTGGCCAATGCTGTACCCGAAGTCAGAGAACAGGTACCATACGTTACGGCATCCAATAATGAAGATGGTGTAGCGAAAGCGATTGAAAAATTCATCTTATAAGGAGGGACCACGATGGATCAATTTCACCTGATCATTGTCACCGGCATGTCTGGTGCAGGTAAGAGCCAGGCTGTCAAAGTACTGGAAGATATTGGCTACTTCTGTATAGACAATCTGCCACCCGTACTGATTCCCAAATTTGCCGAGCTCTGCGTAAAAGGCGGTGAACGGGTGCGTCATGTGGCCCTCATTGCCGATATCCGCGGGGGACAGTTCTTTGATGCCATGAGCCAGGCCCTTCAGGAACTGCGCAAGCAGGGCGTTTCGTATGAAATCGTCTTTATGGAAGCGTCGGATAAAGTCCTCATAAACCGCTACAAAGAAACGCGGCGCGTCCATCCACTGGCGCTCCACGGACGTATCAGCCAGGGAATTGCGGAAGAACGGAAACGGCTGGCTGCTCTCCGGGAAAAGGCCGACTTCATTATTGATACGAGCTCTCTCAAGACAAGCCAGCTGCGTGACATCCTGCGCAAGCGCTATGCACTGAATACAGGTCGCAAGGGGCTGACGGTTACGGTCGTTTCCTTTGGCTTCAAACATGGTATGCCGATTGATGCGGATATTGTCGATGATGTACGCTTCCTGCCCAACCCGTACTATGTCGAGGAATACCGCCATAAATCGGGACGTGTGCCGGCAGTCCGGGATTATGTCCAGAGCTTTCAGGTCACCCAGACCTTTAAAGAGAAATGGTTTGATATGATTGATTTCCTTCTTCCCAATTACGAACGGGAAGGGAAAAGCCAGCTGGTCATTGCCGTAGGGTGTACCGGCGGGATGCACCGCAGTGTCTGCATGGCGGAAGAAATGTACCGTCATCTCAAAGAAACGGGTATCGATGTATCGATTGAGCACCGGGATCTGGCTAAAAATGATGTGGAAGAAGATGCCCCCGGTTATGAAGGGGAAGACGCGTAAGGAGGGTGCAGAACATGCGCTTTTTTAAATGGCTTCATCCAGGATTGCACATCAAGCGATGGCTGTTCCTGTTTGGCCTGGGCATGATGTGTACCAGCTTTGGTATTGTCCTTACCTTTAATTACCAGTGGATCGGACAGGTGGAAGAATGGACGTTCCGTCTGCTCTACGAAGCGACGGGCCATTATAATTATACCGTCCTCGCTTCTCTTGGTATCGTCATTCTCCTGGCAGGCATCCTGATCATGGGGTGGTCTACCCGGCGACTGATCCGTACCATGCTGGGCGTTATCATGCCGAATGAATCAGAAAATCTCAGTGAGCTCATCTTATCCAATATGAAATTGTCCAAGGGCCCCAAAGTCGTCGTCATCGGCGGAGGCACAGGCCTTTCGGTCATGCTCCGGGGATTGAAGACGAAAACGTATAATCTGACGGCTGTCGTCACGGTTGCCGACGATGGCGGATCGTCCGGGCGGATCCGGCAGGACCTGGATATCATAGCACCGGGGGACCTGCGTAACTGTCTGGTCGCCCTGGCTGATAAAGAAGGTCTGATGGAAAAACTGTTTGCCCACCGCTTCGGAGGATCGGGAAATCTGTCCGGCCATAGCTTTGGCAACCTGTTCATTGCCGCATTGATTGAAGTCCTGGGAGACGTTGAGGGCGCTATGGACGCGACGAGCAAGGTCCTGAAAGTCCGCGGGAAAGTCATTCCTTCTTCGGCAGATAAAATCCTGCTCAATGCAGAACTGTCGGACGGTACCATTGTACAGGGCGAATCGCAGATTCCCCGGGCCCATGGCAAAATTAAACGGGTCTTTACGACACCGGAACATCCCCGTGCCGTACAGTCTGCCGTCGATGCAATCCGCGATGCCGATGCTATCGTTCTGGGACCGGGCAGCCTCTACACGAGCATTATGCCTAATTTATGCATCCCAGATATTGCAGCTGCCGTACGAGAAAGCAAGGCAAAAAAAATCTATATCTGCAATGTCATGACACAGCCGGGAGAAACGGACGGTTACAGCGTGGCCGATCATGTCAAGGCTATCGAACGGCAGGCCGGAGCGCCGGTCATCGATTTTGTCATGGCCAATAATGGTGATGTAGATCCGGCGATTTTACAGAAGTATGCTGCTGCCGGCCAGTATCCCGTGCAGATCGATAAAAAAGAAATACATAAGACCGGTGCGACACTGATTCAGGCTGATCTGGTCAACAAAGAAACAGGCGCTACCCATGATACGAACAAACTGGCAAATGTCCTTTTTGATTTGATCAATGCACTGCGGACCGACTTGTCCCCGGAATTGCTGCATTATTATTTGAAGAGATATAATCTGAAACATCCCAGGAGGTGAGCTGTGTGTCGTTTGCTGAAGAAGTAAAGAACGAGACCGCTCATATTCCGGTGGAAGACGCCGCCTGTCGCACTGCGGAACTGGCGGCGTTGCTATGCATGGGTGGTTCATTCCTGATGGGGGCAGATGGGCATACCGGGCTGGAGTTCAGCACATCTAATAATGCTGTGGCCAGAAAGGCCCTGTCTATGTGGCGTCAGTCCTTTGATATACGGCCAGAGGTGCTTGTCAGACGCGGACTCAGGCTGCGCAAGAAAAACTATTATATCCTCCGGGTTCCACCGACGGCGGAAAGTACGACAGCCCTGCGTTTCCTTACGCTGCTCCCGGCGGAGGAAGCCTTTCAGGGACTGGAACTGCGCCGCGATGACTGCCGCCGGTCTTTTTTGCGCGGTGCTTTCATGGGAGGCGGATCAGTCAATCAGCCCCAGGGGGACTATCATCTGGAACTGGTGACGGGACATAAAGAATTCGCCCGGCTCCTGCTGAAACTGATGCATCATTTCCATCTGTCTGCTAAGATGACAGACCGTAAAGGGGACTACCTGGTTTATGTAAAAGAAGGAAACGGCGTGTCTTCCTTTTTACAGCAGATAGGAGCCGTGCAAGCGTATCTGAAATTTGAAAGTGTGCGCGTCGTCAAAGATATGCGCAATAATGTAAACCGCGTGGTCAATTGCGAAACGGCCAACCTCCAGAAGACGGTCAACGCCGCTGTACGGCAGACTGCAGATATTGAACGCATACGCGATTCCGGCCGGTATCATCTCCTGAGTCCACGGCTTCAGGAAGCGGCCGAACTGCGTCTGGCCCATCCGGAAGCCACGATGGGGGAAATTGCTGCACTGTCAGGTATTACGAAATCGGGATTATCCCACCGGTTTAAAAAAATCGCGACCATAGCAAAAGAAATAGAAGGTATAGAACATCATGAAATTACGAAGACTCAGTAAATGCCTGATTGCAGGCTTTTTATGTATGCTGCCCCTGATGTCGCTGGAAGCAGCGGGGACAGAGTACGGGGCGGACAATCCTGAAGTCATGGGTAAAATTGTACGCAGCCGGATGCTGCCCATAGCTATGACGGCACCTCATGACACGGGGACCCTGCTATTTTCAGACAGTCCGGAATACGCCGATAAGGACGGCATTTTATATGTCGATAAAGTGAAAGGCAATACGCGGCTGTATTTTTACCATGTCAATCAGGCGAACTATCCCCGCAAGATAGTCGTCATGGCATACAACCCTTCGACTAGTGAGGTTTCGGCAGGTGTCAGCGGTGTCTATTATGCCAAACCCAGTACGTCGTATTACGACGTAGGCAAAGATTTGTCTACGCTGTATTATGAAGGAAATGCGACCTATAACCGCGTCAGCGTGCCACCATTGGGTTATGCCATACTCAGCGACCGCCTGAACCGTGTCATCGTAGCGCCGGATCAGCTCTTTTCCGGTATTGTCAATATGGATCTTCCAGAAGATATGTATGTTTCAGCAGTCATTATGCCGGCTGCGGCAGATCCCGTGACGTTTATGAAAAAACAGCAGTATCTGGCCAGCGATGCCGTTAAACTGCGGGGAACTTTTCCTGGAATGGACCGGTATCTCAAGAACCTGATTCCCTTTACGACAGAAGAAGGCATCGGCTATGTCCTCATTGCCGACGGGATACAGGACCGCTTTTTACGGGGATATGATGCCATCGACGACCGCCTTTCCGAAGACGTGGGCAATTATGGCCTCGATTACATCATACAGATTAAAACCAGGGGAACGGGGCTTCTCCACTACTATTTCAACACCCAGGGCGGAGAATATGCCGGCGTGGCTGAAATCAGTTATGCTGACGGAAAAGGTGGGACGACCAGCAAAATCGTGGAACTGCCCCGTAAGGGCCTGAGCATGGGCTTTGATAATGCCTATGCGATGGAATATCTCGATTCCGTGGCAGCCGGTACGACCGTCACGATACACCTCATGCCACCGGGAGCAGCCAATCTTCCTGTCCGGATTCTCATCGTGCCCGATGCATCGGTACAGCAGGCTGCTGACGCCGTTCATGAAGAAGAACAGCGGCGGCTGGAAGACGAAAAGCAGAAACAGCAGCAGGGAAGTATCGAAGATGACTGGGCCCGGATTGAAAAGAAACTGCATGCAGGCCGGACTGAGGAAAAGGCGGAGCCAGCGGGAAAGAAGACAAAACAGAAGGTAAAGAAAGAGAAAAAAACGAAAGCAAAAACGAAAGCAAAAACGAATAAAGCACCTGTCCAGGAAGACCGGGGGCAGGGAGCATAATGCATGAAAAAGAAGGAGCACGATGCAAAATTTTGCATCGTGCTCCTTCTTTCTACACAGAATAGTGGATTATAAGTCCTGATCTTTCGGTTCTTCGCCAAACCACTTCTTGTAAATCTTGGCATACGTACCGTCTTTTTTTATCTGGCTCAGTGCGTCATTGAATTGTTTCAGCAATTCCGGTTTATCCTTGCTGATAGCCATGGCTGTACCACGGGACAGGATCGGGTCACCGACAATTTTGGCTTTTTCGTTGCCACCGTGGGTCATATAATCCTGGGCGACGGCTTTATCGATAGAAATGGCATCGACCGTACCGGCTTCCAGTTCCATCCAGCCCTGGCTGTTGGTATCAAATTCTTTGATCGTTGCACCATGTTCTTTTGCATGGTCGCCGGCCTTGGAAGCAACCTGGGCGCCGACAGTCTTGCCGGTAATGGTGTCATAGCCGGTGATATCGGTATTGTCTTTGCGGACGACAATGGTATATCCGCCTTTGTAATAGACATCGGTAAAGGCTACCTGTTTCTTACGTTCCGGTGTAGCGTCCATGCCGGCAGCAATGACGTCTATCTGACCGCTCTTGAGAGCCGGGATAAGGGCATCGAAACCGATGTTTTTAATTTCCATCTTATAGCCCAGTTTATCACAGATTGCCTGGGTGAGGTCCATATCAAACCCGACCACTTTATCGTTTTCAACCGATTCAAATGGCGGGAATGTGGCTTCCGTACCGACAACGAGAGTTTTCTGTTCCTTGGCGGCATCTTTTTTGTCACCACTCTGGGAACCGCCACAGCCGGAAATCAGCGTGACAGCGGCCAGGGAGGCAGCGAGCATAGCTACATATTTTTTGTTCATCATGAGTCACTCCTTCAAACGGAATTACTTTTTCCCCATATATAATTCACTCAGATCAGACAGGATCCGGGTGTGAGGGCGGTTTGCAAACGCTGATGCCGGTGTGGCACCGGTAGTAACGGCAGCAAAATCGACACCGCTGTTCTGAGCCGTATCGGCATCGATGAGGCTGTCACCAATGTACAGGATATCCGACGGGGCAAGATGGAAATAGTCCTGTATGAGACGGATGCCATCGGGTGCCGGCTTGGCATGCTCAACATCTTCGATGCCGATGATACGGTCGATAAGAGGTTCCATCTGTTCCCGGCGGATGGTTTCCATGATACGGCTCCGCGTTTTGGTGGAAACGATGCAGCAGATGGCACCGGCTTCCTTCAGATGGGTAAGCGCCGGTCTGGTTTCAGGGAACAGATGGGTATTGGGCGTCATGTAAAAGTCTGAATACCGGACTTTATACAGCCGGATGAGACGGGCCAGCTTTCCTTTTTCTGTTTCTCCCGTAATAATCGACATGGCATCATACATGGTCTTGCCAATGGTGCTGCAGATGATGTCCCGGGAAACGGGAGGATACCCTTCGTCACGGAGCAGCATTTCAAAACACATGACGATGCCCTGCTCAGAGTTCACCAGAGTATAATCAAAATCAAATACGTATGCTTTATACATTATCATTCCTTATCATTCTTTGGGTTCTGTACCAAACCACTTTTTGTAGAGCTTGGCATAGGTGCCGTCTGCTTTCAGTTCATCAATGGCTTTGTTGACTTTTTCCAGCATTTCCGGCTTATCCTTGCTGACAGCCATGGCAATTCCATCAGGAGCCATCTGCGGTTCGCCAGCCAGTTTCAGGTCATTTTCGCCGCCGTGACTGAGGTAATACATGGCTACGGAGGTATTGATGATGACAGCATCACTGTTATTGCTGTTCAGTTCCATCCAGCACTGGTTATTAGCATCTACCTGCTTGATGACAGCACCAGCCTGTTGTCCCAGTTCTACGCCCTTTGTGCCGACCTGGGTGCAGACATTCTTGCCAGATAAATCCTGGAATCCATTGATAGTCGTATTGTCTTTGCGGACGACGACGGAATATCCGTCATGGAAATAGGGCTTCGTAAACGATACCTGTTTAGCCCGTTCCGGCGTGGCATCCATACCAGAGGCGATGAGGTCAATCTGCCCGCTCTTGAGGGCAGGAATCAGGGCGTCGAACCCCAGACTTTTGACTTCTGCTTTCATTCCCAGTTTGTCAGCGACAGCTTTGGCAAAGTCGATATCAAAGCCGACATACTGATCGTTTTCTGTAAATTCAAACGGTGGAAATGTCGGTTCCATACCGATGACCAGGGTGTCACTGGCTTTTTTGCTGCTGTCACCCTGGGAACCACCGCAGCCGGTCAGTACGGTCATAGCCGCTAATGAAACAGCGGCCAGTGTAATCCATTTTTTCTTCATGATTCAGTCTCCTTATTTAGATAGTGCAGTATAACGTATCCCAAAACGTTACCAAAAGATTACATTCATAATTATACATATTCGAAAAAAATAATACAAGACATTTGATTACATATCAACCTATAAGTTGTATAATATATAATAATAAAAAGAAAGTGGTGAACCGATATGACGAGTGATATGTTGAAACAGGCGATAGAGCAGGCGGCAGCGACGGTCCGGCAGACGAATCCGCTGACCCCTTCCATTACCAACACAGTGACCATTAATTTTGTAGCGAATGCCCAGCTGGCCGTGGGCGGTTCGGCGGCCATGGTGTATCTTCCCGACGAAGGGGAAGGTCTGGCGCGGATCTGCGATGCCATGTATATCAATGTAGGGACGTTATTTCCCATTTATGCAGAAACTCTGCCAAAGACGGCAAAAACACTTCATGAAGAACAGAAACCGTGGGTCCTCGATCCCGTTGCCATCGGGCTGGGGAAAATGCGGACGGATCTGCTGACTCAGTTTAAGGAATATAAGCCTTCCATCATCAGGGGAAATGCTTCAGAAATCATTGCGTTGGCTGGATTGTGGAATGTGTCCGGTGGTTCCGCTGTTTCCGACGTACGCGGCGTCGATTCGACAGATACGGTGCAGGCTGCAAAAGACGCGGCTATGGCACTGGCTTCCTGGACGGGAGGCGCTGTTGCCGTGTCTGGGAAAGAAGATTTGATTACCGATGGGAAACAAGTTGCCCTTTCCCGTGGAGGGTCGCCCATGATGCCCTGCATCACCGGGACGGGATGTTCCCTCGGCGGTGTCATGGCTGTCTATGCTGCTGCCGCTGATCCCTTTGTGGCAGCCGTCACCGGTGCTGCCGTATATAATCTGGCCGGCAGCCGGGCAGAACAATATGTAAAGGGAACGGGCTCATTCCAGACGGCATTTATCGATGAACTGTACACCGCCCGGCCGGCAGATATTGCGGCAAATCCCTTTACATTAGAGTAAAACAGGATAGTTCTGCCGCCCATACAAAAGACATGCCTGTCCCATGATGCGGTTTGCTGTCATGGGGTCAGGCAGTTTTTTTAGATTGTGTAAAAAATCCCCCTTGACAAGAGGGGCAGAGTGGGATATACTAAA
>NZ_QSFA01000024.1 GCF_003467125.1 Megasphaera sp. AM44-1BH | reverse complement strand
TACGGGATGCGCAGGGAATGATACAGGTCGATGACATCATCAAAGGTGATGGATGCGCCATTGGCCGTCACGCCCAGTTCCGCAGACGGAAATACACCGGTCGGCTTGTTCCTCCCATCGCCGATGAGGAAGGCTTCTTCTTCCTTCGTGCCGATACGGCGGGCAAATTCGCCGGCGATATAGCTTTCCAGGTCGAAGACGCTGTCATTCAGGAGTTCTTCCGACACACGGATAGCCGTCCCCAGCTTGTACGCCCCGATGGACTGCTGGCCGAAGGTATCCTGGCTGTCCGGATAGAGGCCGTTCTCTTCCATCCAGGATGCTTCGCCATGTCCCGTCACGACAGGAATCTTGCGGTCGCCGCTGGTATGGATGACCGTCGCCAGGCTGCGGAAGAAGTTCTCTTCCTGGAGCTTGTCGATGAGCTGATGCTCGAATTCATCCGGCACCAGGTAGCCGCCATCAGCATCCGTGCCCACGCTCAGGGCATTCTGTACATCGATAAAGTTCTTATGGCGGATGCTGTCCCAGAAGGCTTTCTGGTAAGCAAGGGATGCACGGCCTTTCTTTTCCGGCACCTGGTTCCCTGCACCGGGCTGTTCCGTGATAGGAGAAGATGTCGGCTGGGCCAGCTGGGCATCGAGCTGTTGCTGGCGTTCCAGGCGGTCGATTTCCTTGCCCAGGTTCACCACATCTTCTTCCATCTTGTCGTACCGGGCAGCGTCTTCTGCCGATACCATGCCGTTCTCATCACGGGCCATATCCAGGAAGGCTTTCGCCGCATCCCAGAGGTTCTTGCGCTTCTCGCGCAGTGCTAAAATCGTATCCATTGTATTTGTCCTCCTGTCAATGAATGAGCAATGCCAGCCGTTTCTCTAAGGAAGCGGCTGGCACTTTCTGCAAGGGTTTCTTTGGTTTCAGTTTCTGTACAAAGGAATTCGTCACCATGACCGGGCTGTACAGCATGGCTTCCGGCTGCTGTTCTCCGTCTTCCTGGTCAAAAAGAATTTCATCGGCAAAGCCCAGTTCCACGGCCTTCCGGGCATTGAGCCAAGTCTCGTCATCCATCATGTGCGAAATCTTCGTACGGGCCAGGCCGCTCTTGATTTCATAGGCATTGATGATGCTCTCCTTGACTTCGCTCAGCATGCCGATGGTCTTTTTCCATCTCGGCTTTGTCCCCATAAGCCAGGGTCGCCGGATTGTGGATCATCAGGATGGCCACCGGCGACATGCAGACCTTCGTCCCGGCCATGGCGATAACGGAAGCCGCTGAAGCCGCCAGGCCGTCAATCTTGACGGTGACGTTCCCGGGATAATCCATGAGCATGTTATAGATCTGGGCAGCGGCAAAACAGTCACCGCCCGGACTGTTGATCCAGAGGGTGATATCTCCGCTGCCCGCGTTCAGTTCATCCTTGAACGCCTTCGGGGTCACTTCATCGCCCCACCAGGTCTCGTCCGAAATCTGTCCGTCCAGGTACAGCGTCCGTTCGCTGCCAAAGGCATCGTGGGCAACATTTGTCACCCATCTCCAAAATTTATGTTTCATTCGTTTCTCCCTTCTGGGCAAAGGCCCCGGCGTCCTTGAGCTTGGTCATGCTGCCGTTCACCAGGTACAGGTTGCCGCCTTCCTCATCCGGCACAGGGTTCATGTCTTCCATCTCCCGGATATCGTTGGCGGACAGCCAGCCGTTCTGCCGACCGATGCTGTACCCGGCCATGCGGCTCTCGTAGTCGCCGCGCAAGAGGCCGTTCACGTTGAACTTCAGGAAATACTGCTTTTTCTCTTCCGGCAGGAACAGGGCTTTCTGCATGGCCTGCTCCCAGCGGATAACCCATGGGTCCAGAGTGTATTTCACAAATTCCATGGACTGTTGCTCGATGTTATTGAAGGAACTTTTCTCCAGGTCGCCAATCATGTGTGGCGGGATGCGGTAGAGCCGGGCAATCTCATCGAGCTGGAACTTCCGCGTTTCCAGGAACTGTGCTTCTTCCGGCGGGATGCCGATCTGCTGGTACTTCATGCCTTCTTCCAGCACGGCTACCTTGTGCGCGTTGCCTGTCCCCCGATAGACAGCATTCCAGGAATCCCGGACTCTGCCCGGGTCCTTCAGAACGCCTGGATGCTCCAGTACCCCGCTGGGACTGGCCCCGTTGGCAAAGAAAGACGCACCGTATTCCTCGCAGGCCATGGTCATGCCCACGGCATTGCGGGCCATGGCAATAGGCGAATAGCCGACCAGGCCGTCAAAACCAAGGCCGGGGATATGCAGCACTTCTTCCTTCTGCAGGACCACCTGCCCGTATGGTTTGACATTCGGATTCTCATCACCCGTCTTGGTATACAGATAGAAAATCTGTCCCCGGTCATCCCGGCAGACGGTCATCTTGTCTGGACGCAGCGGATAAAGTCCCTGCACCCGTCCCAAGCGGTCCCGGATGATCTGGGCGTAGGCATTGCCCCAGATGAGTAGATGGCTCATAAGCGTTTCCCGGAAGATGAACGAGGTCATCTCCGGGTTCGGCTCATCATGGAGCAGATGATACAGCGGATGGTCATAGACCCGCTCCTTGCCGCCCGGCGTGTAACGGTACAGCTGTAGCGGCAGAGCTGCCAAGGTTTCCGCCAGGATGCGGACACAGGCATACACCGCCGTTGTCTGCATGGCCGTGAACTCGTTCACCATCTTGCCGCTGGTGGAAGGGCCGAACAGATAACGGAAATCCGTGCTGATGTAATAGTTCTGAGGCTTGTCCCGAGTACGGAACAGGCTGGATAAAAATGGGATATGCATGAAAACCTCCTAAAAAGGGATACTTAACCTAGTAATTGATAGTTTACAAACACGTTTTATTATTGGTAAACTATTTTCATAATAGTAAATCTCAGAAAGGAAATGAGCACTCATGGGCAGAATAACTATTGAAAAAAATACGGTGCAAGAAACATTAATCATTCCCCTCTATGCCAGGAAACTTGGCAATGAACTCTTCCCTCACATTCTCCTAGACCCTTATGCGGATGACGTAATCAGACATCTGAATTACGATTTTTCTACGCTTGATAAAAAGAAAGGTTCTTTTGTTTGGAAGTTTGGTGCCTTAGAAGGTATTCTTCGAAGCAAAGCTATTCTTTATGAGATGCAAGACTATCTATCTTCCCATCCAGATGCGGCTGTTGTGAATATGGGATGCGGATTAGATCAGACCCCTCGCTTAGGAGATAACGGAAGAATGAATCTATACAATATCGACAGGAAAGACATTATTTCCATACGAAATTCGCTTCTTCCCCCTATTGGCCGAGAAATCAATATCGCGGCTGATTTAAATGATGATACTTGGACTCAATACATTGATGTATTTCAAGGAGTTTTCCTGTTTGCAGCCGGAGTGTTTATGTATCTCAGAGAAAAAGAGGTACATCAACTTATTCTGAGGCTAAAGGGTGCCTTTCCCCACGGTTGCCTCGTATTTGATACTATCGGCAGCTTCGGTATAAAGGTACTGATGAAGAGAACATTGAAAACAATGGGAATACATGGCATAAAGGGAATGTTCTACTGCAATAACCCACTTCATGACCTAAGATTGGACGACGACATTAAGGTATCTGTACGAAAATACCTGACAGGCTATGTAGACCTGAAAAAGGAAGGCATCTCTCCACTTTTAAGGGGAATGGCGTATCTTTTCGATTGGGTGTTCAGAATGAACATCTGCCAAATTACCTGGTAATAAAAATCAAAAAGCAATAACACCCCGTTCGTCATAGACACTGCCGCTGCCTATTCCGTTGCGGATGCAGCGGTCCAGTGCCATGATGGACGCCACAATTCCGTCGATTTTTTCGACGGATTTTTCTTTGTCCGGCTTGATGTTCCCCGCCGGATCCTGCCGCATGACGACGTTGCCGGCCATCCATTTGAGGACGGGATTGCCGCCATGGAGGATGTTCCCTTCCATCAAGAGCTTGAACAGCTCCTTCGACGGTGGCGACATATCCTTGAATCCCTGGCCGAAAGGCACCATGGTAAAGCCCATGTCTTCCAGGTTCTGCACCATCTGGGTGGCGTTCCACCTGTCGTAAGCGATTTCCCGGATATTATAGGTTTCTCCTAAACGTTCGATGAACTTCTCGATGAAACCATAATGGATGACGTTCCCTTCCGTTGTCTGGATGAAGCCCTGCTTCTGCCAGACGTCGTATAGGACATGGTCCCGGCGGCACCGCAGTTCCAGCGTGTCTTCCGGCAGCCAGAAGAAAGGAAGCAGGATGTATTTCTCGTCATCGCTCCGTGGCGGGAAAGCCAGAACCAGGGCCGTGATATCCGACGTACTGGACAAGTCCAGCCCGCCGTAGCACATCCGTCCCCGCAGGAAGTCCCTGTCAATGGGAAGATTCCCCTTGTCGTAGACCTGTTCCGGTATCCAGCGGATGCTGGCCGAAGTCCAGATATTGAGCCGGAGCTGCTTGAAGACATTCTCTTCCGCCGGATTTTCGACGGCATTCCGATACGCTTCCCGGACGCGGTCAATCTGTATGGTGTGGCCCAGTGACGGGTTCGCCTTGTACCAGTTCGCTTCATCCGTCCAGTCTTCCTCATGTTCCAGGCCATAGACCACGGGATAAAAGGTGGCATCCTTCTTCCGGCCCGCCATCAAGTCCAGGGCCTTGGTATGCAGTTCGTAGCAGATGCTGTTCTTGTCATTGCCCGCTGTGGTGATGATGAAAAAGAGAGGCTGCTCCCTTGCATCACCAGAGCCTTTGGTCAGGACATCATAAAGCTTCCGGTTCGGCTGGGCGTGGATTTCATCAAAGACCAGGCCGGACACATTAAGCCCGTGCTTGGTCCCTGTTTCTGCCGACAGCACCTGGTAGAACCCGGCATTGTGGTAGTTGATGATCCGCTTCCCGGCCGACCGTATCTTGGAACGGCGCATCAGGGCCGGACTCATCTCGACCATCTGCCGTGCCACATCAAAGACGATGGATGCCTGGTTGCGGTCACAGGCTGCACCATACACTTCGGCACTCGGTTCATTATCGGCATAAAGAAGGTACAGGGCGATGGCGGCAGCCAGCTCGCTCTTCCCGTTCTTCTTTGGTATCTCTATATAGGCCGTCAGGAACTGCCGCTTCCCGTTCTCCTTGACGATGCCGAACAGATCACGCACAATCTGTTCCTGCCAGGGCAATAAGAGAAAAGGCTTCCCAGCCCATTTTCCTTTGGTATGACAGAGATGCTCGATGAAAGCGACGGCACGGTCAGCCTTTTCTTCATCATAACGGGAAGCCGGCAGCATGAACGCTGACGGCTTATATACAAACGCCAAACTTGTCACCCCCTTAGCAGCAGTTCCATTTCATCCGTTTCTGTTTCTGCCCCGTTTTCTTCCCCGATCATGCGGCTCCGGGCAGACGGAGTCAGGCCGAACTGCTCACAGAACTTCAGCATGATTTTGAGGTTCGTCTGGGCGATGGACACCTGAGGCACCTGCTGCAGGTATCCGTTCGGCGTCCGCACCATATCCCCATGCTGGGTGATGAACTCTTCGGCCCCTTTCCACCGGGCGTATGCCTGGCAGTATCCGGCAAAGGCCATCATATCCAGATTGGTCAGCATCCCCATCTCCGCGAGGACTTTTCCCAGGCGTTTCCATTCCTTCTTGGCATCGTCTTCCAGCCAGTCCGGACAGCGGGGCAGCCGTCCCTTAGGCAGCGGTTCTTTTTTGTTGAGCGGGCGATGGCCGGGATTTCCTTCCAGCACCTTGAGTGCTGTCGGTTTCGGTTTCCTTCCTCGTACAGCCAATGGCACTCACCTCCCAAAAAAAAAGCCCTTACGGGCTGTACGACAGAGAAGACCGCAACTGCGGTCTCCTCTTATTTTTCTGCAAGAAAATACCAGATGCACTAGTAAAGTCCTTCGAGGGCTTCGTATTCCCATTCCAACCGGCTGAGAGTCTGGCAGATGCACTGGAACCGGAAACGGTTCTTGCAGGACCGCTGTTCTTTCTTCAGTTCCTTGATTTCTTCCATCCGTTTTTTCAGGATATACCGCCCTGCTCCCTTCAGCATTTCATAGTAGTCTTTTTCAAATTTTGTCATCGCAGCTTCCTCGCTTTCGTGTGCTTTTTCTTTGGGGCTTTCCCCTTTGTCATGTATATATATCACTCTAAAGGCACATAATAGCAAGCCATTTTTCGAATATTTATGTATTTTATTTCATAACAAGGAACAGGGCCTTTCGGCCCCGTCTTCAGTTTTTCCTTATCGTGCGCTTTTCAGGACATCGACCAGCCATTCGGCACTCGGGTGAGTTTCCCCGGTCGCTTCTTCAAGAATCGGGAGAGCATCCTCGATGTAATGAAGCCCTTTCCCCACTTTGATAAACCTGACATCTTCGTAGCCTTTTATATCTGTCCGGTAAACCCTTGCGGTGCGGCTTTCACCGTGATAGCTTTTGCCATCCCAGCCTCCAAAAGTGAAGGTCACCTTTTCCTTCGTGGCTTTGAAATGGGCTTCGAAATCAGCTCTTGTAATTGCTGTCTTGTATTCGTGGAGTTCGAAATGGTTACGGAGTGCGTAAATGTTTGTCATGGTAAATTCCTCGCTTTCATGTGCTTGTTCTTTGGGGCTTCCCCCTTCGTCATGTATATATATCACTCTAAAGACACATAATAGCAAGTCATTTTTCGATTATTTATGCATTTTTCTACGAGAAAAGAGGCCTGCTATCGGCCCCTTATTGTTCGGAAGTTTACCGAAACTCAATGGTCAGCATCCCGCTTCCCATCCACCAGCTGCTTTCTTCATTTGGGTCTTCGAAAAAGACTTCTTTGGCTTCCCGTATCCGTTTGTCCATGTCTTCCTTTCCAAACATTTCGCAGGCTGCTTTTTTGCTGATTTTCTTTCCATCCAGTGTAATGATTGTTCTCATCGTTTTTTCCTCGCTTTCATGCGCTTTTTTCTTTGGGGCTTGTCCCCTTTGTCATGTATATATATCACTCTAAAGGCACATAATAGCAAGTCATTTTTTCTGTTATTTATGCATTTTATTAAACAAATTCCCATTCATCGGCGCCGGGTACCAGTCCGAGGCTGCCGCCCGTGTCCCACTGCACGTGGATGGTTCCGGCATCATCGACGTACTGGACCGTGCCTTCGGTACCTGCAGGCGGCGCCTGCACATCGTCCATGGAAATCAGCCGCACCCGTGCGCCTTTCGTCCTTGCCCGGCTGTTCTGTAGCCCCAACCGCAGGACGGACAGGTCGAAGCCGAACTTGCGATAATCCCGCTCCATGTTCTGGTAATACCATGCTTCCGGGATGCCGAAGTGCCGATCTTCGTGCATGATATACACCAGCCCGCGGATTGTGCCGTCAGCGGTTTCCACTTTCACTTCTTTTTTGTAATAGAACCGTGGAAAGCCTTCGTATGCATCAAGTCTCCGTTCGTCTGCCTCGGAAATGCGCCAGAGGACGACCGGCACGAAGGCATCTGCCTTCTTCTCGATAGTGGCGTAACATCCTGTCAGGGAACCTTTGAAGAGAAGTTCATATCCATTTACCCGTCCTGTCCCCGCAAGGGTGGCATCGGGACACCGCTGCGCCATCTGCACTTCACTCATGTTGCTGCCATAGGCAATGTAGATTCTTTGTTTCATCGCTCTCATCCTTTCTGAAGGGAATGCCCTTCTACCTCCCCAAGGGCAGCCGAAGCTGCCCGGAAGGCTATCTCCTTCAAGCGGCGGCATTGCGCTATGCGGAATTGCCCGTGAGGTGTTTGAGGAAGTGGAGGCGGCAGGTCTTGAATTCGTCGCCGATGAGTCCGAGCCGGAGCATCCAGCACCGGAAGGCGTATTTCTCATTATCCGTCTCGGTCTTCCGTGCCGAGGCCTTCTTCTGCGTGAGGGCCTGATGGGCGACAGCCAGGCAGAACTGGATGTATGCCTTGATTTCCCCGGCGTGAAGCGTCCCGTTGAAAAGCCGGAATTCGACGGTTCCCTTGGTGAAGGTGGCGTGCAGGTTCAGCCCGTGGTAGCGGGTGCTGTTGTAATGATGATTCCGTCCATAAGGCGCTTCCTGATACCAGAGTTCAGCGATGCCGTCCAGGGTGACCGGCTTTTTCCGGTTGAGATCCTTCAGGAAAGCGGTGTTCGTCTTCCGGCAGTACCGGCTTTCCCGCGAGGGGTTGATCTGGAGAGCGCGGTAAATCATGTCTTCCTTGCTCGCCATAATGTTCACCAGGTTCCGCAGGGTCTTTGCCGTGAACTGTTCGGCCCCGACATGGATGTGGATGCCGCAGGACTTGTTGGCAAAAGCTCCGGCCTTGCGAAGCGTCCGCACCAGTTCCTGCAGCTTCGGGATGTCTTCGTAGGAAAGGATGGGACTGACCACTTCCGTGCGGTAGAAGCTGGAAGCATCTGTAATGTTTCCGTTCACCTTCTTCTGGGGAACCAGGCTGGAGTCGTTCATGGCTTTCCATTTCCGTCCCTGTTCATCCCTTGCAGTGTAGGTATCGTAGGCTCCGCCTTCGTGCCGACATTCCGTCCCGAAGAAGCGGGCCATGAGGCTGGCGGCCCGGCTTCTCGTAATCCCTGTCATTTCCATTTCGATTCCAAAGTGCAGTGTTTTCATAATCATCTCTGTCCTTTCTATGTGTGCGTGTGTTCTTTCGGTACACTATATATCACTCTAAAGGCACACAATAGCAAGTCATATTGAGAATAATTATGAATTAAATTGAAAGTTTACAGGTTCAGATGCCGGCGTTCCTTCTGCCGTTCAGCGTGGGCTTTGGCGTCCGCTTCTGTGCGGAAAGCACTCCATCCGTTCAGGCCTTTCAGCAGGGCCATGCGCGATTCGTGACTGGCTTTCGTTCCCATGCCGATGCGCAGGAGCCACATCCGCAGATAGTATTTCTCATTCTCCGGTTTCCGGGTGACGGGATTAATTCGTTTCGCCTTTTTCGCCGCGCCGACCATGAAGGCCGTCAGTTCAATCAAAGCACGGTTCTTCATGGCGTTGCCTGTCGCAACCAAATAGAATGTCACCGTATCTGCGGCAATCAGGAACCCCTGCCCTTCCTTTCCGTAGTTCTGATAGATGGCAAAGAAGGATGTCCTGTCTGTACCTGATTCTTCTTTCAGGTCTTTCACCAGCCTGTCCGGCACACGGATGTTGTCATGCCCTGCAGCCCGGTTCAGCAGGTGCTGCTGGGCATGGAGCATGAAGACCAGGTTGCGGAGCTGCGTCCCGTCCATGCCATCAATGGGGACCTTGATTTCCATCCTGTCCGGCTCCATTGCCGTCTGCGGCATTGCATCCATTTCTGGCATTTCTTGCGGCATTTCGGATGCCGATTCTTCTGCCGGTTCTGGCTGCGGAAGGATGCCTGCTTCCTGCAGGAACGCCGTGATGGCGGCTTCTGTCTTTTCATCATCGCATTCGATATCGCCGCTGCGAAGGATGCGGAAGCCCTGCCCTTCGTAGGCAAAGGCCGGCGTCCCGGTGTAGCGGAGCTTTTCATTATGGTTGAAGGGAATCAGCTGTCTGGCCAGTTCCTTGCGGTCGTTCAGGTTCGTCTGGATTGTCACGGTCTATGTACCTCCTTGTTTTGCTAGTACATATATCACTCTGAACGCCGATAATAGCAAGTCATTCTTGCACTTTATCATAAGTAATTTTCTCATTCCCACGCAGTACAAACACGCCTTCACTCCCGCACTCGCTGATATACCGCTTCACGATGACATCGACGAACTTCTCGTCCAGCTCGATGCCATAACAGATGCGGTCCGTCTGCTGGCAGGCCATGAGCGTGGAGCCGGATCCGAGGAACGGGTCCAGGACGATGCAGTGGCTCATGGACGAGTTCTGTATAGGATAGGCCATGAGCGCCACGGGCTTCATGGTCGGATGTTCCTTGCTGGCTTTCGGCCGGTCATATTCCCAGATGGTTGTCTGCTTGCGGTCGGAATACCACTGGTGTTTCCCGTTTAGCTTCCAGCCGAACAGGCACGGTTCGTGCTGCCACTGGTACGGACTGCGGCCCAGGACCAGGGCGTTCTTCTTCCAGATGCAGCAACCGGACAGGTAGAAGCCTGCGTCCTTGAAGGCCTTGCGGAAGTTCAGCCCCTGCGTATCGGCGTGGAACACATAGATAGATGCATCCTGTTCCATGTTCTGCTCCATGTTGACGAAAGCGCTGAACAGGAACTGATAGAATTTATCGTCCGGCATATTGTCGTTCTTGATTTTCCCCGCTGTTTCTTCCACATCCACATTGTACGGAGGATCCGTCAACACCAGATTGGCTTTCTTCCCGTCCATCAGCCGTGTGTAGTTTTCCGGTAGCATGGCATCGCCGCAGATGACGCGGTGTTCCCCCAGAAGCCAGATGTCACCAGCTTGGGAAAAAGTCGGCTTCTCCAGTTCCCCGTCCACATCGAAGTCATCTTCTTTCACCTTCTTGTTGTGGACTTTGGAAAAGAGCTGTTCCACTTCCGGCGCCTCGAAGCCCGTCAGGTCTACATTGAAATCGACGCTCTGCAAATCCACGATGAGGTCGGCCAGGAGCTGTTCGTTCCAGGCGCCGGTGATTTTATTGAGCGCGATATTGAGTGCCTTGACCTTGTGTTCGTCTTCGATATGGACGACCACACACTGGACTTCTTCATAGCCCAGTTCTTTCAGCACAGTCAGGCGCTGATGCCCGCCGATGACGGTCATGTCATAGTTGACGATGATGGGGTCTACATAACCGAACTCCTGGATGGAATTCTTGATTTTTTCGTATTCCTTGTCACCGGGCTTCAGCTGCTTCCTGGGGTTATATGCCGCAGGCTTCAGCTGCCCGATGGGCAGGACTTTCCATTCCATATCCGATGTCTTCATACACTGTTTCCTTTCTGGATGCCGCAGCGATGGCGGCTCCGTATCCGTTCAGATGATGCCAGCGGCAATAATTCCGTACGCTGTCCCGTGACAGCTTCGTTTCCCGGGCGATGGCCTTGTATCCCATCCCCTGTTTCCGCATGGCTTCAATCTGCCTGCGCTGGCAGTCATTCATGAAGGTTCCCTTCTCCCTGGCAATAAAAAAGCCCCGGGCCAGAAGCCTGGAGCTGCTTGATATTCGGTTGAAGACCGTCCTTATATCCCCCCTTATGAATTTCGCGTTTTTTCCCATTTGAGGGGGCAGCGGTCATGGACGGAAGGGCTGCAGAGATTGATATCCCCCCGCCCCGCTTGCTTTTCAGTACTTGTACTCGATGTCCCGGTCTTCGGTCATCGTCTTATGGTCATGGCAGCTCTTGCACAAGGGCTGCCAGTTCTTCTCATCCCAGAACAAATCCGGGTCGCCACGATGCGGCTTGATATGATCCACGACGGTTGCCGGGACCAGCCGTCCTTTCTCTTTGCAGCGGATGCACCAGGGATGACGTTTCAGAAAGAACTTCCTGGCTTTCTGCCATTCCCGTCCATAGCCACGCAGCATGGCGTTTTTCCGTTCGCCCTGGCACCGATGTTCATGTTCATCACAATATTTTCTTCCATATGGCACCAGCCTCGGGCATCCCGGATACTTACACGGTGTCCGCGGTCTTCTTGGCATTCGTATCATCTCCGATATCAAAAAAGGACCGATGGCGTTCAAGCCTCGGTCCTGCATTCTTTTCTTGCTGATTATAGTATATCTTACAGAAGCCAGTGACATCAAGTGCTGCTTTAGTGACATTCAGTGACATTCGCCAGAAATCTCGATGTGTTTCAGGGCTTCGTCATGCAGGCGGTACACCTGGCGGACATGAAGCCCCAGGGCATCGGCAATGGACGCCCAATCCTTGAAGGCCAGGTAGCGGAGTTCCAGGACGACCCGTTCCCGGGCATCCGGCACCCGGCTGATGGCCTTCATGATGTCTGCCTTGAGTTCGACCAGGACGTCGATGGCTTCATCCACTTCCTGTTCCATATCCATCATGCGGGCGATGGTTTCTTCCAGCCGATGCGGGTTGGGTGTCCCGCTCGGCGGGACCGGGCTGAGTGTCGATGATGCCTTGATGGCCAGCTGCCGCAAAGCGGATACCTGCTCCAGCTTGCTGTCTATCTGCATGTTGATGTTCCGTGCCTGTTCCAGGTACGCTTTGGCTTCCATACGTGTTCCTTCTCCTTCCGGTTCCTGCTTCATAGTATACCCCCATTTCCCGTTTTCGTCATGCTCAGGTCAGCTTTCACCGCCTCGATCAGTGCGGCCTGGGTTCCGTCTTTGTGTTCCAAGACTTTCAGGATACGCTCATCAATTGTATCCTTGGCTACAATGTGCTGTATGATGACTGTGCGGCTCTGCTGCCCCTGCCGCCAGAGCCGGGCGTTGGTCTGCTGGTACAGTTCCAGGCTCCAGGTCAGGCCGAACCAGACCAGGATGGAACCACCCTGCTGAAGGTTCAGCCCATGTCCGGCAGAGGCCGGATGGATAAGCGCCACGGGAATCTTTCCTGCGTTCCAGTCGGCGAAGTCCTTCGGCTCCTTCAGTTCCCGGGATTCCATACGCTTCTGGATGCGGTCTTTATCGTGCTTGAACCAGCACGCCACCAGGACCGGCTTCCCGTTGGCGCTTTCCGCCAGGTCTTCCAAGGCATCCAGTTTCCGGTCATGGATGGTCACCACATCCTTGTCATCTGTATAAATGGCGCCGTTCGCCATCTGCGAAAGTTTCAAGGTAAGCGACGCGGCATTGGCGGCTGTAACCTCGCCGCCTGGAAGTTCCAGCACCAGGGATTTCTTCAGTTCATCATACCGTTCCTTTTCTTTCTCGCTCAGGCTGACTTCCTTCGCTACGCTCACCAGCTCCGGCATTTTCAAGTAATCGGTCGCCTTCATGGACACGGTGATGTCGGCAATCTGGTGATAGATGGCTTCTTCCGCTCCCGGCAGGGGTTTGTAGGAATACACCACCATGCCATTGCGCTTATCCGGCTGGAAATACAGGTTCCGGTACTGGCTGATATATCTCCCCAGCCGCTTTCCCATATCCAGGATACGGAACTCGGCCCAAAGGTCCATCAGTCCGTTGCCGCTGGGCGTTCCCGTAAGGCCGACGATGCGTTTCACTCTGGGGCGCAAGGCCTTCATGGCCCGGAACCGCTTCGACTGGTAGTTCTTGAAACTCGACAGTTCGTCCAGGACGACCATATCGAAATCAAGGCGGCTGTTCTCATAGAGCCAGGCCAGGTTCTCGCGGTTCACGATATAGATATCCGCATCCTGCTGCAAGGCCCGCCGCCGTTCTGCCACGCTGCCGACCACGACGGAACAGGTAAGGCATTTCAAATGGTCCCACTTCTTGATTTCATCCGGCCAGGTGTCTCTCGCCACCCGCAGCGGAGCGACCACCAGCACCCGCTGTACTTCAAAGGTGTCATACATCAAGTCCCGGATGGCCGTCAGCGTCGTCACCGTCTTGCCAAGGCCCATGTCCAGGAACAGGGCCGTAACGGGATGGGACTTGATATATTCGATGGCGTATTTCTGATATTCATGCGGCATGAACTTCATGCACCTCCGCCCCCTTTCCCATCGGGCGTGTGGGCGATGGCATTCAGGACAGCGGGGATGTCCTCCATGGCATCCAGGACGAAAACCTGGCAGCCCAGTCTCCGCAGCATAGCATGCCGCTTCAGCTGCAGCGGCCTCGGCTTCTGCCCCGGCGCCTTCACTTCCACGAAGCCCATCTTCCCGTCACCCAATAGGACCAAGCGGTCCGGCATGCCTGAAAACGATGGCGAAACAAACTTCACTGCCATACCGCCTGCCTTCCTGGTTTCCATCACCAGATGATGTTCTATCTCTTTTTCCCGCATCGGTATCACCTCTTTTTTACAGGGGTGCAGGTCGTTGAAGGTCGTTCCGCAAACTTTCCTTAAAGGCATTTTTTCTATTTTTCAGCCCTAAAGGGAGTTTATGGATAGACCTGCACCGACCTGCACCCTTCCCTTTTCTCACAAGAAATCTGTGACTTTCAGTTTCAATCCGTAAATGAAATACCCTGCTTTCCGCTTGCGCCTGTCGAACCCGGCTTTCTCCAGGGCTCCATAGAAATCCGTCGTGCTGCGGGTATACTCATTCATCTGCTGGCAGTACAAGCGGTAGGCCGTATAAAGAGCCCCGGACTTTTCCTGGCATGATGGATTCACATCGCAGCATTCTTCCAGGAAATGGCGGAGCCAGTCATTCTGCCCGCGGTATTCCTGGATAGCATCCCGCACACATTTCGGCATGGTCAGATGGTACTCGCTGGCAATGACCTTCTCCGCCCCTTCGATGATCCAGCGCAGGATAGCAGGTCCCGCTGTCTCCACCAGATAATCCGCATAATTCTTGATTTCGCCATGGCCTTCAAACTGCGCCTTGAAGGGGATGACGATAAGCCGGCGCCATGTCCCTTCATCACTGGCCCCGACGCGTGGCAGATGGTTGGTGTACAGGACCAGCGTATGGGTCGGTACAAAGGTAAACGGCGTCTTGTATTTCTTTTCGGCGCCGACTTCATCCGTAGAGCAGAGCTGCTTCAGGACGGAAGTGGAAAGCCGGACACCTTCTTCCATCTCGGCCGCGATGACCATGCGCTTGCCCTTGAGTTCCGCCATTTCCGGCTTGATGTTCCGCTTGCAGTTCGCCGTCAGGGCATCGGCAGAAATGCCGCCGCAATAACTCCCCAGCACCCGGGCGATGGAGTTCCAGTACGTAGATTTCCCGTTCCGTCCATCACCATAGGCAATGACCAGGGCTTCCACATACACCTTGCCAATGGCCATGAGTCCGCAGATTTCCTGGGCGTAATCAATCAGCTCCTGGTCGCCTGTGAAAAACTCGCCCAGGGCCTGCTGCCAGACCGCTTCCCCTTCCTCTCCTGGATCGACAGCGGTACATTTGGTAATATAATCTTCCGGACGGTGATTCCGCCTGCCCGCCATCCCCTGCCGCAGGTCATACGTAAACGAAGGCGTGTTGAGCAGGAATTCATCCGCATCCAGGGCCTGGATGGGAATGAGCAGCATCGGCTTCAGGGCCTGCAGGGCCGAAATGATATAGCGCATGTCCCGCCGCTTCATGACAAAGGCATGATATGCCAAAGTCGCCTGATAGGACTGGAAGGCTTTCTGCTGACTGCCTTCGATGACTTTCTCCAGCATCCGGCCGCCCTTATCGATGAGTTCTGCCGCAACACCCATTTCCTGCAGCGCTTTTCTGCCAGCTTCCATCTGGTCCCTGGCATCTGCCAGCTGCAGTTCCAGGAATTCTTCTACCGCGCCGATAGCTTCCTGATGGGATTCAGCCCAATAGATGCCGTTGTACCGGAGGAAATCGGTACTTTCCGTATACCGCAGCTCATCACCATATTCCCGCTTCAGCACTTTGGCCTGACCGATATCCGAGTAGTCTTCCGGCTTCAGGCTGCCCTGACTGGCAAAATCGTTATTGTACTGGTCCGGACTGACGTACCCGTCCTGCCTGGCAATGCGTTCACCAAAACGCACAGCACTCTGCCAGATTTTATTGAGTTCCGAATCAGCAAGCGGCGGGTCGCATTTTTCGGCTTCTTCAAGAAAAATAGAGTATGCCCTCTCTGTTGCTCCATACCGTTTGATGACCCGGCCGGCAAAGCGGCTCATGGTATTATTGCGCTGTCCCTGGGGAATGCTGTGTGACGCAGCTTCCCGGGACTTCAGCACCTGGTCAATCGTCATTTTCCCATCCTGCCACACCACCTTCTCAGCCGGACAGCCGTAGATGAAACGGGCCGCATCAAGAGCCGCTTCGTCGAAAAAAGGATATGCGTGATAAACAGCCCGTTTCAGCTCCGTATAGCACGGTTCCTCTGTAATTCCGGGAATCCCGAAATAAACATGGAAGCGCGGCCTGGCACACTTCCCGTCTTTGGGCTTCATGTGATTCCGTGATGGGACGATGGCCACCGAGACCTCCGGCATCATGGCCAGAAATTTCTCCATGGTCATCCATTCAGCAGGATTTTCCGTATGCGAATTATCGCAGTCCATGACCAGGACATCCGATGAGAGAAAGTTCTCCCGTTTCCGGTAATCATTTTTGAATGCCACACAGACATGGTCAAACGCAGCCGCTGCTCCAAGGTCTTCCGCACAGCTGATTTTCCGCTGTTCCGGATAACGGCAATTGGCCTCTGCCCCCGAAACAGCAGCCGTATAAAGGGTAAATTCCATGATTCTTAAACCTCCTTGATATACCGGACGGGCTTCCTTTTGCGCCGGGCGTACTCGATTTCTTTCTGCATCCCGTCCGAGATGACATCGCCGAACACCCAGAGTTCCGCACACTTGGACAGAAGGGCGATATCCATGAAAAGGGCTAGGTTCCGCTCCGTCTTTTCATCCAGGAACTGGGGCAGGTACAGATGCGGGGCCAGCGGAATGCCTCCCTGGTCTGTCACATAGCGGCAGTATTTCCTCGCCCTGGCTGTATTGGCATCCACATTCCCGGCATAGGGCGAGCAGACATACACCACGGGCCGGAACGGGAACCTTGGAGGTTCCGCATTCCGGATGGCCTGATAGGCTGTGGGGTCGGGATAATGTTCGGCGTTACGCTTCGGGTTCATCTCCATCGCGCACCTCCATCAGTTCCCGGGAACAGTCTTCACACAGGACGGCTGTACCGAACAGGTCGCCCTTCCCATCGCCCAGGACTTCCTCCAGATCCACCAGGATTTCTCTGCCACAAACCGGGCAGCGGCAGAATACATTCTCATCGTTGATTTCGATTGTGACTTCCATGGCATCATGAATCGGTTCCTTGACGTAAAACATGCTTCATCCCTCCAGTTCCGTCTTGTAATAGGTCATGAGCATCTGTTTGCGCTGCTGGAAATCCGGGCAGGAATACAGCAGGCCGTAATCCAGGTGCTGCAGCCGGTCCAGCGCATGAATCTGCTGCGCGGTCAGATAAGGCCGGATGCTCTGCCCTTTTTCGATGCCGTTGGCCAGCCGGAACTGCTTGGCAGACATGCCGAGAACGATGCGGTTCAACATGTCGCATTCGTTGCTGAAGTGGTACGGCTTCGGGTTTTCATGCAGGCGGCAGATCATATCCGTCAGCATCGGGAATTCCTGCCGGGCAGACAGGAGCGACCGGACACATTGTTCCATCTCGTTGAAACGCTGGATGTAGAGTTCCTTGAAGTGCATCGCCTTCGGGCCTGTGTAGCCCATGACCAGCATCGTGAAGCCATCACGGGTCAGCAGGTAACGCGGCAGTTTTCTTCCTCTGGCATCTTTGTAGGTACTGAGTATAAAATTGTCATGGATGAAATTTTCACTGAGCCCAGATCTGGGCTCAATGATTCTGGTGATATCCCGCAATACGTGACGATGGCCTTTCTCAAAAGTTGCAGCGACAAACAGGCTATCGACTCTGGCTACCCCTTTCTGGTCAGCAAACACACCGTAATCATCTTCAGGAATCAAATTCTTCATAGCGGATTCCACCTTTCGTTAAAATTTCCGAGGAACTCGTCCTCTATCAGTAACAGGACAGAATCCGCTGCTTTAAGTACCTCCGTTTCAATCTTTCTGATAAAATTCACATTCGTATCCGTCTGCCCGGAGCAACAATCCTTCAGCCCACGGCGGTGTCCGGCCCATCTGCTCGCAGATGGCATCGACGCTGGCATCACGGCTGCATTCGATGATCAGTTCATCATGGACATGGCCGACGATGGCACAGCACCGCAACGTCTGCATGGCATAGCAGAGGATGTCCCGGCTGATGCCCTGGACTATGTTTTCCACAAACTTCGGGCCGTAGCTTTCCAGCCGTTCCCACTTCTTCGTTGCGCCGATGCCCTCATAGGTGACGGATTCCCCGCCGAAGCGGTTCTCGCCTATCTGGGGCTTCACATAGGAAAGCCGCCGTCCGCTTGGGAGCTGGATGAACAGCATGCCGCTCTGGCAGAGGAATCGGATGCAGCCGGTCCGCATGGGGATATGTTCCTTCATAGCCGTCTTCACGGCGGCATCTACCTGCCACCAGAAATCGACGATGTGCGGATTGGCCGACCGCCAGGACTGCACCAGAGGATACAGCTCATTTTCTGTAAGGCCCATGTCCAGGGCTCCCATGGCCTTCAGCGCACCTACGGAGCCGCCATAGCCAAGGGCCAGTTCTGCGATTTTCCCCTTCTGCCGGAGATGGCCATTGACGCCATGTTTTTCCACGGGAACGCCGAACATGGAGCTGGCCGAAGCACAATAGATATCGCCATTCCTGGCAAAGACATCCGAACGCCATGTTTCGCCTGCCAGCCACGACAACACCCTGGCTTCAATGGCCGAAAAATCCGATACCACAAACTTCAGCCCCTGCCGGGGTACAAAGGCCGTACGGATCAGCTGGGAAAGGACATCGGGGATGGAATCATACAGGAGTTCCAAGGCTTCATAATTTCCCTGGCGTACCAATTCCCGAGCTTCTGCGAGATCCGGCAGATGGTTCTGGGGCAGATTCTGCAGCTGGATGTGCCGGCCGGCAAATCGCCCGGTCCGGTTGGCCCCATAGAATTGGAACATGTCTCTGGCCCGGCTATCCTCGCAGGCCGTCATTTCCATGGCCTGGTATTTTTTGACCGAGGATTTGGCCAGCTTCTGCCGGAGCAGCAGTACACTGCGCAGCGGTTCTTCTGCCGTCTTCAGCAGTTCCTGCACCTGCTTCTTTCCCAAAGAATCGGTCTTCATCCCATGCTGTTCCAGCCAGCCGATCATCTGGATAACGGAGTTCGGATTCTCCAGGCCCGTCTTTCCCTTCAGTACAGCCATCAGGCTGTCCCGACTGCGGGCATCGATGACGATGGCATTTTCAGCCAGCGTCCGGTCAATGGCGATGCCCCGATCGTTGATTTCCTGGTCGAGATGATATTCATCCCATATCGGTTCCGGGACAGGATACTTCTTCAGCCGCTCCTGGATGGCCATTTCCACTTCCACATCCCGTTTGTTGTAGGACTTGAACAGCGTCCATTTATCGGGTGCATGCCGAGGTAGATTCCTCGTTCTGCCGCCATTCAATTTGGTTTCCTTACAGGGAACGCAGAAATAGCGGACCAGGTCTTTGCCTTCCTTCATCTTTTGGCTGTCCAGTTTCAGAACGGCCCCTGCGCCTTCCAGGGAAAGGGGCAGGCCCATATAGGCCGACCAGATCATGGAGCATTTCCATCCTGCCGGATTGAGGAACCTGGCACAGTCCCGGGAAAGCGGATGATGGTCATGGAACGGATCCAGGCTCATTCTCAGGTCACGCAGGTATCGCGACAGGCAGACCCGTTCAAAGCTGGCATTGAACGCCCACTTGGTGACAGATTCATCGGTCAGGGCATCTAGGATATCATCCGGGATGCGTTCTCCCCGCGCCAGGTCAACGACCTGCACCTCGCCGCCATCTATGGCATATCCGAAGAGGAGAATTTCAAAGGCCGGCGATTCAGCATATTTGTACACGCCGCATTTAACCAGGCTGACATCGCTGAATGTTTCAATATCGATACTGATGTTTTCCATACTCTTCACCTCGAAAAAACGGCGAGGCACAAGGCCCCGCCGCCGCTATTTACCACTACTTATTTCCGGAAGGATTCCATCTGCTTGCGGTGATATTCTTCTTCCCGTTCTTCCCGGTGCCGGGCCATTTCTTCATCCCGCTGGTCTTTTTTGATATCCGTATAAATCATGGCCACGAAGAACCCGCCGGCGCACAGTGCAACCAGGCAGTACAGACCATCCAGAATCAGTCTCATCATAGTTTCCATAATCGCGCCTCCTTATGCCAGGAAATCATCATCGTCAGCTGTAGCAAAATCATCTTCTGCACGGGGCTTGCCACCGAGGGGTTCGCCATCACGGATTTTCTGCAGATTGTTCAGTCCGCAAGCAATGCCTTTATTGCCGTTGCTGTTAAAGGCATAGAAGTTGATGGACGCACGGCCATAGACGCCGGAGTAGACTTCAGAGCGTTCCAGGATATGCTGGCAGTCGGCATCGACGATGCCCGGCTTGGTAGCCGAATTGGCATTGACGAAGAAGCTGTCTTTATACGCATCATCACCAGGGCGTTCCAAGTCGCCGTCACGGAGCGGGGTCTTGATAGCTTCGAGAGCCGGTACCACCCGACCATTACCTTTGAGTTTGCCCTGGCCTTCATCATAGGCAGCCTTGATAGCAGCTCGGACGCTTTCGACCGTTTCCGTATCGGACTTCGGAATGATGAGAGATACACTATACTTCGGCGTACCACCATTGATAGACTTCGGGTCCCAAACATTTGCATAAGACCAGCGGGTATTGACTCCTGTGATTACCTTACAAGGATTAGTAAATTTTTTTGTCATGATAAATTCCTCCTAATTTTCAATATTGAAATCGTCTGCCGCGGTGTGCATGGCCGGGCGTTTATCCGATTCCGGCACCAAAACTGGCTTGCCCTGCGGCTTTTCAACTAAATCTGACAACAATTCTTCGAACCGCTTCTTGCCAAGTTGTTTCGTCATCGCCGTAATGCCGAGCAGCTTTTTTTCATACGGGTCGAAGCCTGCTTCTTCTACTTTGGCGGCAACGGCGTCTTCGCTGACGTACCGACGGTTAGACCGGCCTTCGACCAATTTCCAACCGGCCCACTGCTTGCCGGAAAGGGCTTGCTGCAGGGCGTAATCTTTGACGTCGCCGGCCCAGTTCACCAAGTCATCGGCCTTGGCCAGGACGGCTTCGATTTCTTCATCCTGAAGCGTGGACGGGACGGCGAAATCATACCGGGCCAGTTCCAGGTTATATTCAGCCCTCTTGCGGCATGTCGCCTTGATTTTGCAGAAACGGCAATGGTCGCCAGCCTTGTACTCCCCTTCGCCTTTGGCCGCCAGTTCCGCGGCGGGCTTCAACACCGTTTCGGCCCACTGGAGCAGCTTTTCTTTGCTCATGGTGCAGGTACTGACGTTGTCCCGGCGGGGCTGGAAGATGGTCATGGACACCTGGCGGATATCATAGATACCATCGAACAGATTCAGTGCGCCGAGGGCATAGCACATCATCTGCGGATTCTTCTCAGCATCCACCAGGACTCCCAGGCCGTGTTTGTAATCGATGACCGTCAGGGTATCATCCGCCACGATAAGGCAGTCGCCGGTACCAAATCCGCCAGGCACCCACTTCGAGAAGTCCAGCCACTGCTCAATCAGAATCAGAGGGTCCTTACAGGCAGCTTTGGCAGCTTCGACCTGCTCCATCACGAACTCTGCGTACTCAGTTGCACATTCGGCCATCTCTTCATCAAAGAGCGTGAGTCCCTTCGTCGGATCTGCCGCATCACGGCCCAGCGCCGACAGCACCTTATATTCACAGAGGCTGTGGGCATCGGTACCCTGCAGGGCAAATTCGCTGGGCGTATCCGGAAGTTTGGCACATTCCTGGGCAGAAGGCGGGCAGGCCAGCCAGCGATAACTTGAGGAAGCGGAAAGCACCGCGTGCTTAGTCGGCATGGCCCATCGCCTCCAGTTCTTCCATTAAAGCCGGATACTTGGCCGCATCCACACCAGAAAGCTTATCGGCACCGAACTTCTGGATGAGCTGTCGTACTTCGTCCGTGTGTCCCTGGCGGGCTTTATCGGCAGCCACCCTGCGGACATCTTCTAGTGACAGCTTCTTTTCCGATCCCTTTTGTCCTTCGGCAGCAGGGACTTCATCCTTTTTCTCCGTCAGGGCATCGGCTATACGGAGAAGCTCCTTCCCGCAGTCGGCCAGTCCCGCCGCCAGTTTTTGCATTTCATCATTTGTCATACTGATTGACTCCTTTCGCTTTTCGTTGACCATTCAGAATCTGAAGATGTCTGGCGATGCTGTTAGTGATGATGCTGATGGCCATCAGCACATCGGCCAGTTCCTGGTCCAGTCTTTGCTGCACCAGATTATCAGGCGTTCGGACGTAGTTCATGTTTTTCCCCCCTTCCTTGAAGGTTTCATCTCTGCCCTTCATCAGTAGTAGGACAGCCGCATCATCGTTAAGTACCGATTTAAAAAAAATCCGGCCACTCTTTTCGCAGCCGGATTTTCTACCTACTTAACGATAATCCTTGAGACGATCCTGCAGTAACACGTAAAGCTTATGTTTCCGCTTGTTGACGGCTTTCTGGCTCAGCCCGACTGACTCCCCGACTGCTGCTTCGCTGAAGCCGTCGGCAATCATCGTCAGGATGGTCCGATCGATGTCTTGCAGTGCAGCCAGTTCTCGCCGGAGAGCTATCAGGAACTCTTTCTCCAGGACAATCTTCTCCAGGTCGAAGTCACATTCTGGTTCCAGCTCGAATTTATTACGGAGCTTGTCGGCGGATACTTCAGCATCTCCATGCCGCTGTTGTCTTTTGTCTTCTCGCCAGAGTGGCCGCATATAAGCGCGGTATTGTTCTTCGGTTGCCGGAATCAGGATGGTACGCACCATACGGCAGCCGATTTTCGACCAGCGGACTTCGCAGTCTTTATACGGCTCGGTGATGATGGTTTCTGTAGTCAGTTCCAGAGGGATAAAATACCTTTTCTTCTCGTTTGTCTGTAGATTGGCCATGCGCGATCTCCTTCGCATAATGCGAAGCGAGAATCCACGCAGGCAGCCTGTCGATTTTGACCATAAGATGCATCCTCGCTTCTATGGTCAACCATCCCAGTAGGCTGACGTGATTAACTTTCCAGACCGTCTCTCGGCTCTGGGCACCCCCGCGTCCGGGAATGAACGTCGAGACGGAAATTTCATTTAAATGTCTTCATAAGCTCATCTATTTCCCCAAGGTATGATAAAATATAAGTAATTCATGGTGTTGCCTTGGTTGTCCAGATAGTTGCTCATTGGATCTGCTTTAATTCTAGCAATTCACTCTCATCAAAAATCGGACTGGACGGACAGCCTCGGACAATTTCGGACTGGACTCCTTTTGAAGGTGGTGTAGCATTTGGAATTTTCAGAGTTTACTTCCGGCTTACTTCCTTTTTGCATTGGACAGATGAAGAAAGAGCAATATTTCAATGAGATTATTGGGAATTTCATCCAGGATGCCTCTATGGACTCGTGTCCTGTCCTGCATAAGAAAGCCGATACAAAATATAGATTTTTAAAAGGTACTCGTAAAATTCAACCTGCTGATGCGAGTTATCTTTACGCCAATCGTGATAAGGAAAAGTTCTCTCGTTGGATTGCCAATAGGACCGAAGAATGTGATTCCTATGATGCTGTGGCAAAATGGCTGCGCTATAACGGGATAAACAATCCTTGCGTTGATGACGCTTGTGCTGATTTACTTGAAAAAATCATTTTGTCACTTATAGACGGCTCAGTAGCAACTAGTGAAATTTCCAGTGATTCCTCCGGCTTTACTTGCGATATATCTTTAATTGAAGATATTGAGGAAAAAATAAAGTTACTTCCTCGCCCGAATTCTATTCCGGTCCCGAAAGAAGCAACTGAAAACGAAAAAACATATATTGATGAATTATATAAAGCCTATGGTGATGCAGAAGGAGTTCCATCCTTTTCAAAGAAAGATTTAGGTGATTATCCTGATTATGCCGATGACCTCGATGATCGTCGAATCGACTATTACTCTGCCGCTTCTATTCAACGAGGTGTCTTGGAATTAGGGAGCAATAAACTTTCCAATCAGTTTGATGTACTCAAACAAGAAATTTTTGATGGGGTAAAAGATACAGCCAGGAAATTCCACCCCAATGGATATGAACGAATGTTATCGGTAATGGAACAAGCCGTAAAAATATCTGCACCAAATTATCTATTAAGTTCATCTCCTTTTTGGATTAGCGGAAAAATCAAAAAAGGAGTATGTCATCATCTTGTCAATGATCGTAAATTAAGGTGGGTCAAGAAAAAACATGGATAATATAAAGGCTATTAGTTCTGCCTTTGAAACGGCATTGCGTGTTCTTCTACTATTAAGTGAAGTTAAAAATCGTTCACTTACGATTACGCAAATATGTGAAATTGATTTTATTTCGGTATACGCAGCAGATTTTGGATTGCTGGACGAAAATCTGCATGGGTACGGAACTTACAGATTCAGCGAATTTTTAGCACGAAAGGCAAGCGTATCTAAAGCTGTAAAAAGCCTGGTCTTAAGAAAATGCATAAGATTCAAAACATCAAAAAAAGGTTATTTATTCCAGATAACTCCTAATGGCCTTGATTTTGCTAACAAGCTTAAAGTTTCATATGCTGAAGAATATCGATTAGCAGTTGAAACTGTAGTTGATACATATAGGTTATCAGAGTCACATATGTTAAAAGAAATCAATCGATGCACACTCCAATCTTTACAGGAGGATACTCATGAATAGATTCTACTTGAAAAAATTAATAGTTGCTGGCGGACAACACCAAAGCTCTGTAATTGAATTTAATCAGGGATTTAATCTCATCATTGGTCCATCCAATACCGGGAAAAGCTTTATAATGGATTGTTTGGATTATGTACTTGGAGCAACACCAAGCAAAACGCATCCATCTAAAGTCATCGATGCCAATAATGGATATGAACTAATATCACTTGAACTTATAACGCAAGGAGGGTGCGTAACACTCAACAGAAAAATTGGCGATAGTAAAATAGAAGTAATAAGTTCAGATTCATCTATCGAAAACGGACGTTATAGTGTTTCCAATCAAGCTAAAAAAAATATAAATTCTGTATTTCTGTCTCTTCTTGGAATTGATTCTGATCATAAAATATTATCTTCTGAGAAAGGAGATACTCAAAAACTATCTTGGCGGACCATGTTACATTTTTTCTTTCTCCGCCAACCCGATATTGCCAGAGAAACCTCTCCACTTATTACTCCAGGATGGAATGCACCAACGCCGTCAATAGCTACCCTTTTATTTTTATTAACCGGTAAAGATGCTAATAATTTACAAAAGCAAGAAGATCCGACGATAAGCAAGGCAAAGAAGAAAGCTCTTCTCGCATACATACAAGAGAAATTAGATGATTTAAGTAAGCAGCGAGCTGAATTAGAAAAAACTGCATCTCAATGTGAAATTGTAGATATTCCAAATGTAATAAAAGACTTAAAAAAACAAATTCAACAGATTCAAAATCATATTGATACAGCCATATCTAAAGGACATTTCATTATGTCTAAAATTTATGATTTAAATGGAAAACTTTCCGAATGTGAAACTGTAATTCACAATTTTTCTATCCTCCATCAACAATATCAATCAGATATACATAGATTGGAATTCATAATAGATGGCAGCTTAGCATCTCAAAATTTCCCCAAAGTTTCCCACTGCCCGTTTTGTAATTCAAAAATAACCACCCCACCTGATACGAAATACATAGAAGCATCGTCTGTAGAATTGGAAAAAATAAAATCTCATATTGAAGGATTATTTAAGGCTAAAGGCAGCGTCGAAAAAAAGAAGCAAAGTGTGCTACTGAATATAAAAAAACTAGAGGAGCAAAAAAATAAAATCGATTTATTGATTTCAGATGAACTTACTCCTCAGTTATATAAAATCCAGCAAGAACTAGAAGAAAAAATGAAGTTCATAAGAATTTCTGGCGAATTGGAATGTCTACGAAAAAACGAACTTCAATACAAAAAAGAATTGTTTGATAAAGAAACTGAAGAAGAGCCAGTTGTGACCAAACGAAAAATAGCCGATTTCTTTGACTACAATCTTATTCATGGTTTCGAAGAAAATCTAATAAAAGTTCTAACTGCTTCCAAGATTGGTGGTGCCGATACCGCACGATTAAACATGCAAAATTTTGACATTGAAATAAATGGAAAAAGTAAACTAGCTACAATGGGCGGTGGCTTTTGTGCGCTCCTTAATACAATAACGACTTATGCAATGAGTAAATATATTATTGAACAAAACGGCTATGCCCCATATTTTTTTGCAACCGACTCATCATTAACCCAATTATCAGAATCTGAGCAAATTCAGAAAGCAAACACTATTAAGCATAATTTCATTCAGTACCTTGTCGATCATGCATTAACGCGCCAAGTAATCATGATTGAACAAAAAGAACGTATGCCTTTTATTCCTGAAGAAAATCCAGCAAATGGCATTCATATAATTGAATTCACCGGAGATAAATATCTAGGTCGGTACGGCTTTTTAAATGATGTATTTAATGCCGAATAAGATGACCTTTCATAATATGAAAAAACGGCAGTAACGATAAAAAGCTATCGTTACTGCCGTATTCTTATTGCCGTTTTTTCTTCTCTTTTGCTATAAATCCGCTCTCCTAATTTTAGGCACAAAAAAAGCCGCCATCTGCCGACGTTTGCCTAGCCCTCGCTATATATGGACTTTTTCGCTATGCACACCGTTTCCAACATTGTATCAATCCCAAGCATCTTTGCTCAACCAGAAGGATTGTCTTACCCTGTACGGCCATTCCATATTTGACGGAAAAAACATCGGCTACATTCTCTGCTCGCTCCGGTCGCGACAACTTCCACTGGGACCGGGTAGCCCTTCTCCGCTGCAACACATCAGACCAGACAGTAAACGTCTCAGCCCAGGAATGGAAAATAAAGGGTCTAGTCCAACTTTTGTGGTTGGGCTAGACCTTTTTTTGTG
>NZ_QSFA01000023.1:265-27825 GCF_003467125.1 Megasphaera sp. AM44-1BH | reverse complement strand
AAACTGGCAAATCTGGAAGCGAAGAAGAAAGCAGCTCTCAAGATTGCCGGCGTAAAAGTAGAAGACTGACTCTTGTAGTATATATAAATACAGTCAGTCTGTATGACAGCATTGCATTTTACCTGAAGGTGGGAGGTCCTTATGGCCTATAACAGCTCATTAATCAAAGGAATGGCCCTGCTGGACTGCTATCATGGCGATACAGATGAGTACGGCATCGGTGATTTCAGTCAATTGACCGGACAGCCGGAAAGTACGATTCAACGGCTCGTCAATACACTGGAGTTTATCGGAGTCATTTTTCAAAATCCAAACAATAAAAAATACCGCCTCTCTCTGCGTATTCTTCGCTCACTGACATCGGCACGGTATGCACCGCAATGGCTGGACAATGCGAAAAAAGAACTGATCCGTCTTCAGAAAGAAACACATGAAACTGTCAATCTGGGAATCCGGATGGGCGGTGAGCTGGAATATATCGCCAAAGTCGATACAGACCAGCTGCTGCGTCCTAATTTCATCTTAGGAAAACGATATCCTCTGTATTGCACGGGGCTGGGGCGGTGTCTGTTGTCGTATCTGCCGCGGGAAGATATCCGGGAACTTCTGCCGGAAACGTTCACGGTGGGTACGGACCGGGCACAGCCGGACTTCGAACATCTCTACAATACGATTCTCCAGACCCGCAGACAGGGATATTACCTGGATGATGAAGAGTTCAGCCTTGGGTTATATTGTGTGGCAGCGCCTGTTTTTGCCTACCCCGGCAAAGTAGCGGCTGCTGTCAGTGTCAGTGTGCCCAAGGCCCGGATTACTCCGGACATTGTACAACATATTTTACAATGTACACTGGCTGCAACGAAGCGTATTTCTCATTCTTATGCACAGATTTTGTGTTCATAATGAATTGAACTGATATCAGGGAGGGATAGATATGGTAGCAACGAAAATGTATGAATTGGGAGCCAAAGCCAACCTGATTCGTACACTCTACATGTTCGGCCTGCAGCAGGCTGAAAAAGTAGGGGAAGAAAATGTATTTGATTACAGTATCGGCAACCCGTCGGTACCGCCACCGCAGGCTGTATCCGATGCCATTGTCGAACTGGCGACGAAGTATTCTCCCATGGAAATCAACAGCTATACCCCGGCTATGGGCCTTCCCAAAGTACGTCAGGGGCTGGCTGATTATATGAATCAGACTTATGGGGCTGATCTTAAGGCAGATAATTTCTATCTTACCTGTGGTGCCAGCGCATCATTGGCCATTATCATGAAAGCGCTGATTGAACAGGACGGAGACGAAGTCATCATCATTGCGCCTTATTATCCGGAATACAGGACATTCGTTACGGTTCCGGGAGGAAAGGCTGTCATCGTGCCGCCAGACACGAAACATTTCCAGCTCGATATGGAAAAACTGGCAGCAGCCATCACGCCGCGGACGAAAGCAGTCCTGATTAATTCGCCGAACAATCCGTCAGGGATGGTATATTCGGCAGAAACGCTGACGAAATTAGGGGATCTCCTGCGGGAAAAATCACAGGAACTGGGCCATCCCATTTATCTGATTTCCGATGAACCGTACCGTGAAATTGTTTATGACCACATCCCTATTCTCTATGTACCGAAGTTCTATAAAGATACGATTATCCTCTATTCGTACAGCAAGTCCCTGTCTCTTCCGGGAAACCGTGCCGGTTATATCCTGGTGCCGGAAGGTGTGGAAGATGGAAAAGCCATCTATACGGCGGTCTGTGGTGCCGGCCGTGCCCTGGGGTTTGTCAACATGCCTAATCTCTATCAGCATGTCATCCTGAAATGCATGGGCATGACTTCTGATTTCAGCGTCTATGACCAGAACCGGAAGACACTGTACAATCATCTAAGTGAAATGGGATTTGACTGTGTATATCCCAGCGGAGCTTTCTATTTGTTCATAAAAGCGCCCGATGGCGATGACATGCAGCTCATGGAAAATGGCAAGAAAATCAACCTGCTCCTCGTACCGGGGACAGGATTCGGCTGCCCGGGATATGCCCGCATTTCGTACTGCAAGCAGCCGGACATGATCGAACGGTCCCTGCCGGCTTTCCAGAAACTCCGTGATATGTACAAATAATATTATATACAAATCAACTACCCTTTTCTCTTTATGGAAAACCGTTACAACATGGCTTGTACCCTGTGTTGTAACGGTTTTTGACTATATAGAGAGATGACATACTACAATTGCATGGAACCTCTATCAAATAATGTCATATCATTATAAAAGGTACTGTTTTTACATTGAATAAAATATATTGTATGATATTTGCATAAAAGTAATAAAAAACAAAGAATTTTAAAATAATTCAAGAAAAATAAAATATATATGCGTACAATGCCGTATGTCAGGTGTGAATCCGATTCACACTGCATACGGCATTTTCATTTTTTTCCATGAAGGGGGTGAAGGATATGGATAGTACGACATGGTGTATGCTGGCCTTTTATTTTGTTGTCGTAGGTGGAGGGTCTGCCTGGACGATGTGGCGCAGCCTGAAGAGTGGCGCTTCGTATGGGGATACGAAGTAAAGCACATTATTTTTATAAATCATAAAACGAGGGGGATTCTTATATGGCAGGAAAAAAGAAAGAGCAGTTTGGCTCGTCTATCGGCTTTGTCTTTACTATGATTGGCATGGCCTTTGGATTAGGCGCCATCTGGAGATTTCCATATGTAACGGCACAAAGCGGCGGGGGTGCTTTTGTGCTCATGTTTTTGATTATTACACTGGTACTGGCTGTTCCGGCCGGGATGGCAGAAATTGCTTTTGCACGTAAAATGCACAGTGGTCCTGTTGTTGCTTTTAAAAATGTTCTGGGTAAAAAACTGGGACGTATTGCTTGGATTTATCCGATTATCCCTACAGGGCTTAACATGTTTTACATGGTCGTTACCGCCTGGACACTAGCGTACATTTGCTTCAGTATTTTTTATGGCAATGAAATCATGGCAGATCCCGTTAGATTTTTCAATGACTTCAGCAATAACAAGACAGCAGTATTTTCCTGGACCGTTGTCACGATTGTATTGAATGCTGTCATTTTGTGGAAAGGAATTCAGGGTGGTGTTGAACGATTCTGTAAATACGGGATTCCTCTGTTATTTGTTATTTTAGGCTTGCTCATGGTTCGCGTTTTGACGCTCCCTAATATTGCCCCTGGTATACAGCTTTTTGTTGAACCGGACTGGTCCCAGATGCTCAACTTTTCCATGTGGGCCCGGGCAACGGGGATGGCCCTCTTTGCTATTGGATTAGGGCCGGCGGCACTGATGGCATACGGTGCGTATTTGCCGGAAGATTCAGATATTCCTACGGATTTTCTTACGGTAGCTTTTTGGAATCTGTTAGGATGTATCCTCTCCGGACTGATTATTGTACCGGCTGTCGTTGCATTCGGGCTGGATCTTAATTCAGGTCCTAATCTGACATTCATTACGCTGCCTTTTGTTTTTGCCCAGCTGCCGTTTTCTATTGTTATTGCTTTGGGATTTTTTGCAGCTATGGCACTGGGAGCATTTTCTTCTTCCGTTGGCATCATGGAAAATTCCGTGACAACCGTTAGCGGCGGAATGGGCTGGAGTCGTAAAAAGACGATTGTATTTATTGCGGTAGTCACTATTTTAGGGGCCATTCCCTGTATCTGGAGTGAGAAATTTCTGGCAGCGATGGATTTCTTTATTGGAGATGTCGGGTATACACTGACTGCTTCTATTATGGCTATTCTTCTTGCCTGGTATGTGGGAGCGAAAAAGGTGCGGGAAGAATGGATCAAGCCAGGCAGTACCTTTACGATCCCGTCTCTCTATGACCCGCTGTATAAATACATTATCTGTCCTGTTTTAGTATTATTGTTCATCCAATCCTGTATGAATATCCCCAAAGTGCTCAGTTCGATTTTTTATGTAATATATATTCTACTTGGACACGGAAAGCAACAGGGGCTGTAACAGACGTGAGGGAAACTCATTCTGTTACAGCCCCTTTTCTATACGTATAAAAAAGGGTATACTTTTCGTGAGTGACAGAAGTGACGGAAAAACAAGATTATTCTAAGCCGGGATATCGGTGGGGAGGAGCTTTGGGATACATGATGCATTCTGTTTTGTTTATTGCGCCTTTTGAAGAGCTGACAAAGACTGCGAAGCGGGTGATGCACAACAGGAATCTGGATATAGAAATAGTTACGGCTTCAAATGAAAAGGCTGTGCAGATTGCCAAGAGCCGGCCGGATAAGACGATACTGATTAGCCGCGGAGGCACGGCCAATGATCTGAAACGGTTGCCGGAACGTACGGTTGTAGAAATTACGACGACATTCAGTGATATCCTGGAAGAAATTCAGGATGCCGTTTTTGCCGGATACACGCAGATTGGCATTGTGACCAATAATAATATCATTGACAATACAGTAAAAGATTTTGCGTTCCAGAATATAAAAATATGGCTCCGTCCCTGCAAGACGTATATCGAAATCCGCCATATGGTGGAGAAGGTATGTGGCGAAGGGGCGGACTATATCATAGGTTGTCATCAGGCAGTGAAAAAAGCGCAGGAACTGCATGCTGACCACGCCTATATCCGGTCGGGCCGTATTGCCGTGGAACGGGCACTCGATGAAGCTCTGCGGATTGAACGGATGCGCGGATTGACGAATTTTCAGATGGAACGGCTCAATGCCGTTATCAATACGGTGCGGGAAGGCATCGTAATTTTTTCCGGGGACCATCAGCCGGTGTATTTTAATACGACGGCCCAACAGATTCTGGAACGGGAACATAAACAGGACTGGTATAAAGTCCTTTCCTGTTTTATCAGGAAAGAGGAGAAAGAAACTGTTGCAGTTCTGGGAAGCAGCAGAATTCTGATTAAACGCATCCCGCTGCAGATGAATCATCATGCCAATGACGTCTTTGTCATTCAGGAAGTACGGGAAATTGAAAAACAGGAACGGCGTATCCGCTTGTCGTCGCGACAAAGCGGTTTTTATGCTAAAACCCGGTTTTCTGATATTTTTACCACTTCTTCGGAAATGAAACATCTGCTGGAACGGGCAGAAAAATTTGCCCGGACCCGTTCCAATATTCTTATCTATGGAGCTACGGGTACGGGAAAAGAGGGACTGGCTCAGAGTATCCATAATGCAAGTCCCCGGTCAGCGCATCCGTTCGTATCGGTGAATTGTGCTTCCCTGCCGGAAGATCTCATAGAAAGTGAGCTTTTCGGCTATGCCGAAGGGGCTTTTACCGGAGCCAGGCACTCCGGCAAACCAGGACTTTTTGAAATGGCTCATAAGGGAACTATTTTTCTGGATGAGATAGGAGAACTGCCCCTGGATGTGCAGGGAAGGTTGTTGCGTGTATTGCAGGAACGGGAAGTGATGCGGATCGGGGATGACCGGATCATCCCGCTGGATATACGTGTAATCTGTGCGACAAACCGGAATTTGAAAGAACTGGCCCGGCATGGGAAGTTCCGGTTCGATTTGTACTATCGTATCAATGTCCTGCGTCTCAGCCTGCCGTCCCTGAAAGAACGGTCTGAAGATATATGGCCGCTTTTTCAGCAATATTTCAGGAAGTACAGTGGAAGCGGGGGAATGATACATATAACGGACCGCGCCAGACAGAGGCTGCAGGACTATGATTGGCCGGGAAACATAAGAGAGCTGAAAAATGTAGCAGAAGTGCTGGCGTTTGAAGAGGAAACGATAACGGAAAAACGTGTTGCGGCTATTTTGGAAGAAGATGATCTGCCTCAATCTGATGCAGATGATGCAGTCATTGCCGTGCCGGATCATGTCACACTGAAAGAAGCGGAGAAAATTTTTGCGTCATCGCTGTTGCAGCGTAAGTCGCAGGCGGAGGTGTGCCGGCAATTGGGCATCAGCCGGATTACATTATGGCGAAAGTTACATGATGTTTCAGAAAAGAAATAGTTATGTACAAATTTGAAACGTACAATGAATCCATGCAGGATCATTACATGGTTCAGGGCAGGCCCATATGAGTCTGTCCTGATTTTTTTTTCTGTATGGAACAGGAGAATATAGGGCATGATGGAGAGGGAATGCCCCTTTTGTGGATGAATGGTATATAAAGATCTTTTGTTGGCATGGATATTACTTGCATTATTGTGAAACTATTGTCATAAAATTGTTATTGCTATTTTATACGAGAAAGGAAGTCAGAATAATGAAAACAATCATTGTAAATCAGCCTGGAGATGTACAAGTCATTGAACGGGACATGCCTGTCCGCAAGCCGGGAGAAGCCTTGCTGAAGGTGTTGTATGGAGGCATTTGTGGAAGTGATCTTGGCACATACAGAGGAACCTTTGCCTATGCAGACTATCCACGCATTCCTGGCCACGAATTTTCTGCTGAAATTGTTGAAATCGACGATAATCCCCAGGGATTGAAACCCGGTATGGTCGTCACGGCCAATCCCTATTTTAATTGTGGACATTGTTATTCCTGCGAAAGAGGTCTGCTCAATTGCTGTGAACACAATGAAACATTAGGTTGTCAGCGGGACGGTGTCTTTTCTGAATACGTCACACTTCCTGTGGAACGGCTATATGATGGCAAAGGCCTGCCGGCTAAAACACTGGCAGTCATCGAACCGTTCTGCATCAGCTACCATGGTGTCAGCCGGGCTGGCATAAAACCGGGAAATAAAGTTCTCATCGTCGGTGCCGGGACAATTGGTACTCTGGCATCCATTGCGGCCAAATCGAAAGGTGCTGAAGTTTATATTTGTGATCTGGCACGGGAAAAAGTAGACTATGCCGTTCAGACGTTTGGTCTGGCCGGGGGAATTGTGAATACCGGGGATGACCAGGCATTTCTTAAACAATGCATGGATATCACGACAGGTAATGGCTTTGATGTGACTATTGAAGCAGTGGGAACGCCGGCTACGTTCCAGAATTGTATTGACGCAGCTGCTTTTGGTGGCAATGTCGTTCTTATTGGGGTAGGAAAGAAAAATATGGATTTTAATTTCACTATCATCCAGAAAAAAGAACTGAATATATTTGGTTCCCGGAACGCATTGAAAAAAGACTTTCTGGAATTGATCGACCTTGTAAAAGCAGGTGGTGTGGACCTGGAAAAAATCATTACTAATACATATAGTCTGGATGATGCCCCCCGGGCTTTTAATGATTTTGATAAGAATGCGGCCCATATGTTGAAAGTCATCATCAAATTCTGATGCGGACAGGAGAAACAGAGATGCAGAATGTAAGTGAACGCTATCAGACGTCAGCTCATCCCATCCGGATTTTACAGTTCGGAGAAGGAAATTTCCTGCGGGCATTTGCTGATTATGCTATTGATGCAGCCAATGAAGAACGTAATTTTGACGCTGGTATTGCTATCGTCATGCCCCGGGCGGGGAAATCAGACCGTTTTTCCAAACAGCACAATATCTATACGGTATGCCTGCGGGGACAGCAGGATGGGGCAGTGTATACGGAAAACCGGGTCATTACTTCGGTTCAGACCGTACTCAGCGCCCGCGATGAATTCGATGCCGTACTCGGACTGGCTCATGAAGAGCAATTAGAATTTGTCATATCTAACACGACGGAAGCGGGTATTGTTTTTGATGAAAGTGATTCCTTTACCGATATACCTCCGGTTACCTTTCCGGCTAAATTGACACGGATTCTGTATGAACGGTATACGTATTATGAAGGAGACACTCATAAGGGACTCGTCATGCTGCCGACGGAATTGAACGACCATAATGGGGAATTGCTCCGGTCATGCGTACAGCAGTACGCAGCCTGCTGGCAGCTGGGGGAAGGATTCTGCCAATGGCTGGATGCCAGTTGCTCTTTCGTTGATACACTGGTGGATCGTATTGTCACAGGCTATCCGTCAGATACGATAGACAGCCTGCAGGAAGAACTGGGATATGAAGATCAGCTCCTGGTACAGGCAGAACCCTTTTCTCTCTGGGTCATTGGCAGTCCGGAACTGAAAGACCGTCTACCACTGGATTCCAGCAGATTCCATGTTGAATTTACAGACCAGATTCAATCCTTTAAGGAACAAAAAGTCCGCATTCTCAATGGTGCGCATACCTCGATGGTCCTTGGCGCTTATTTATCAGGCCTTGACTATGTAGGACAGTGCATGGCTGATCCGGTTATACGGAAATCACTGGATCAGACCGTCTTTGGAGAAATTGTACCGACAGTGCATCTGCCGGAAGAAAAGGCGGTGGCATTTGCCCGGGCCGTATATGAACGGTTTGAAAATCCCTTTGTCAAACACGCGTTGTTATCCATTTCTTTGAATTCGCTTTCCAAATGGCGGGCACGGATATTGCCGACATATAAGGATAGTCTGGCGGAAACAGGGGAACTTCCCCGGTGGCTTACTTACTCCTTTGCGGCTCTTTTGGCATTTTATCGTACGACGCAAGCCGGTGATCATTGCCTCATAGGTTCGCGTCCGGGAAATACATACGAAATTCACGACGATGAAGACAAACTAGCTTTTATCAGGGAGCAGGCAGGGAAGAAAACAGCGGATTATGTACGGTCTGTTATGGGCCGCTGTGACTGGTGGGGAGAAGACCTGACGGCTGTTCCTGGCTTTGCTGATGCGGTTGTAAGTCATCTGGACCGCATGGAGGCTATTGGAGTGAAACCGCATATTGCGGAGTTAACAGAAAAAGATTATAGAATCTAGGTCTGTACAGGCATAAAAAAACAGTGACATGAAAGCCCGGATTATTTCATGTCACTGTTTTTTCTATAGCTTCTTTGCTGTTCCTTATATGGCCTGCCAGAGCAGACGGTTATTTTCAATGAGAATTGTTACCTTGTCTGTATCGCGGAGCCAGGAAAGGAAGGAACGGATGGTGTTTCCAATAAGGACGTATTGTTCCACTGTGAGCGTAAGATGATAATGGTCAAATACGGACTGTAAGATGTCGTCCCAGCTCCGGGGAGCCTGGCAGAGCTGGAGAATCAGACCGGCGATTTCCTGTACTTTTTGTTTGTTGTATTGTACGAGCGGGCGGATATCCTGTGTGGCTTCTGCGTGGGCCGGTACGAACCAGTCTGCTTCCATCGCTTCTACCTTGTCCAGCGTATCGAGATAGGCCTGGACGTCGTAAATATATCCCAGAGCATACTTATCGAGAATGGCACGGCTGTTCAGGCAGTCTGCGAGAAAGACGACGTTATCGGGTGTGCGGAATCCGACCATATGGAAGAAATGGCCGGGCAGAGAGATGATTTCGATTTCATGGGGAAAAGACGGATCAGAAAAATCGGTAACATCGCTTTCCTTTGCCATGAGAAATTTGTGCCGCAGGTCTTTCATGGGATAGCCGCCATACAGGAATGATGGTTCCAGGATTGGATATGACGTAAAGGCCTTTTCCAATCCTCCGGCGAAGACACGGCATCCGGTCTGCCGCTGCAGATATTGGTTGCCGCCGATGTGGTCGGCGTTGGAGTGGGTATTGAGTATCCCCTGCAGCTGCCAGCCCTGCTGATCCAGAATTTTGCGCAGTTTGCGACCGGCATCTTTATCATTGCCGCTGTCAATAAACCAGGCGTGGACCCCGTCCGGGCACCAGACACCGATTTTGGCAGGGCTTTCGATATAATACGTTTTGCCGGTAAGAGCCGTGAGTTCAAACATATAGGACACATCTTTACTATTGGACATCTTTTAAAAACAGGACTTCCGGTGGAACCTGTGAGGAAAACTGGAAGGGCGTGAGTACGGCACTATAAGCCCCGGCATGAGGAAATGCCAGTACGTCGCCTGCTGCAAGTTTAGGCAGCAGTACGTCTGAAGCGATGATATCGGCTGCCGTGCAGAGATTGCCGTAGATGGTGACTTTTTCCATTTCCTGTGTGTCGTTCAGCACGTAGAAGGGAGTCGAACCGGTGCGGTAAAACAATGGTTCCCGTGCCGGTGCCTCCGGATTTGTGCTGGTGACGAGGTGTTCCAGGCAGGGGCGGAGAAAGCCGTTCAGGGTATTGGCTGCTATGGCGATATGGCTGCCGTGGGATTCTTTTGTATCGACAATATGAGTGACATACCAGCCACAGGGACCAGCCAGATAACGTCCGCTTTCGATGAGGATACGGGCCTGGGAAAAAGTATCTTCGTGTATGACGCGCAGTTTTTCCAGTTCATGGCCCAGCGACTCGATGTCACAATCGGCTTCATCCTGACAATAGGGGATACCGATGCCGCTTCCGAGATTGAGGAAACATAACGGGCCGTCCAGTTTTTCCTGAAGACGTGAAGCCAGAGAAAAAACGTTCTTATAATAATTACTGAGAATATGCCAGTTCAATTCCTGGCTGCGCAGGTGCGTATGGAGACCGATGATGAGGACGTGGGATAATTTTTTTAATTCCGGCAGCGCGGAGAAAAATGCATCTTCATCGATGCCGAATTTCGAACTGCATCCTTTTTCGTCGGTATAGGTGAAATTGGGATTGATGCGGACTCCGATGGGAGCTTTCATATTCTTTCTGGCTGCCAGTGCGTCGATGCGGCGGATTTCATTCAGGCTGTCGGCGATGAGAATGCATTGTCCCAGTGCTTTTTCCAGACAATAGTCACTTTTTCCCGGGGCAGAATAATAAATATGGTCTGATGGCACGCCACAATCGCTGGCAGCATATACTTCTCCCAGACTGGCGGCGTCTGCATCGATGCCGCTGGCAAATATGGTCTTTAACATTGCCCGGTGGGGATTGCATTTGATGGAGTACAGAATCTGTTCATGAGGAAAGGCCTGCTGCAGGTGATGAATGGATTCCTTAAGTGTTTGTTCATCGTAAAAATAGAAACTTTCGTGTCTCTTTGCTTCGGTCAGCAGCAGAGTACGTAAACGCTGGGTTAACATAAAAATGCACCTCTTTTTTTGGATGGAATACAGATACGATTCGCAATCGACGTGATATAATACTACTATAAGCGTACCATATTGTTAACAGAAATTCCAGACGCATATTTTACCGCCAGGAGAGGAGGAACGGAGATGCGCGAAGAGTCGCTTTTTTCACAGGATGTGCCGCAGCCGCTGGCCAGCCGCATGCGGCCGGAAACACTGGATGAATTTGCCGGTCAGCAGCACCTCATAGGAAAGGGAAAGGTACTGTATAATCTGATTGAAAAAGACTGTATTTCTTCCATGATTTTCTGGGGGCCGCCCGGCGTGGGCAAAACGACACTGGCACGGATCATAGCTCATCATACCAAGTCGGTATTTATTGATTTTTCAGCTGTTACCAGCGGTATACGGGAAATCCGCAAAGTCATGGAAGAAGCGGAAAAAAACAGGATGTATGGACAACGGACCATCGTTTTTGTCGATGAAATCCACCGGTTCAATAAAGCCCAGCAGGATGCCTTTCTTCCCTTTGTGGAAAAGGGAAGTATTATCCTTATCGGTGCTACGACAGAAAATCCGTCTTTTGAAATCAACAGCGCTCTCCTTTCACGGTGCAAAGTATTTGTCCTGAAATCTTTGACGACAGATGATCTGGTACAACTCCTCCGCCGGGCTGTCCGGAGCCCCCGCGGACTGGGCAAAGAATCTGTATCCATAAGCGATGACGTATTGACGCGGATTGCCGTCTTTGCCAACGGGGATGCCCGCATGGCCCTATCGACGCTGGAAATGGTTGTCCTCAACAGTGAACGCAGGGAGGACGGTACGCTGGTAGTGAGTTCTGATATACTGGAGCAGTGTACGTCACAGAAATCGCTCTTGTACGATAAGAATGGGGAAGAGCATTATAATATCATTTCGGCGCTGCACAAGTCTATGCGTAATTCCGATCCTGACGCGGCCGTCTACTGGCTGGCACGCATGCTGGAAGCCGGTGAGGATCCCCTGTATGTGGCCCGCCGGGTTACGCGCTTTGCCAGTGAAGATATCGGTCTTTCCGACCCGCGGGCGCTGACTATTGCCGTCGCTGCATATCAGGCCTGTCACTTTATCGGCATGCCGGAATGTACGGTTCATCTGACGGAAGCCGTCGTGTACATGTCACTGGCTCCCAAATCCAATGCGCTGTATACGGCCTATGGCCAGGCCCGTCACGATGCACTGCGGACGTTATCCGAACCGGTGCCGCTGGTGATACGGAACGGGGTAACAAAGCTCATGAAAGACCTGGGGTATGGGAAGGGATATCAGTATGCCCATGAAACGAAAGAAAAGCTGACGGATATGCAGTGCCTTCCCGATGCACTGGCAGACCGGGAATATTACCGGCCGGGACAAAAAGGAGAGGAAGCTGAATTTTCTGCCCGGCTGCAGCGCATCAAGAAATGGAAGAACGCGCACCGGCAGGGGAAAAAGCCGGAATGAAAGAATATCTTTTAATCTTTTTTTCGATTTCGTTTACATATAGTTTACATTTGGCTTCTATACTAAAAACACAATCTCGTCTGGTATGGTCACGGTCAATCCGGACCTGCCGGACTTAGCATAAATCAGGAGATATATAATGAACCGTTATTACAATCCATTCCGGGGACCTCACGGCAGTGCATATAAATTGACGGCTATGGGAATGGTCCTGCTATTAGCCTGCATCATCATATACGGCGTCAGCCATTCCCAGAAAATAACAAAAGAAAAAGGAAGCAGCGGGCCGATTCCCGTGGCGTCGTATACATTGGCCCGGCAGGACATGAATCGTACCATATCCCTGTCGGGGAAGACCGTACCTGTATCCCAGGTTGATATCACGACGAAATATGCTGGCAAAATAGCGGCAGTCAGGGTGAATCTGGGCGATACGGTAGAGCCCGGCCAGGTACTGCTGCTGCAGGATGTCGTCGATGCGACTCTTTCCCTGCAGCAGGGGCAGGCGGCACTGTTGCAGGCGACGGCTGATTCAAGGGCGGCAGAATCCCAGTTTTATGCCAATCTGAAGAAAGCCGAAGTCGATTATGATATGGCCAAAATCAATTATAACCGCTATCAGGTCCTGCGCGATGAAGGTGCTGTGTCCCAGCGCGAGCTGGACACGATATATCAGGCTTTTATCGATGCTCAGGCCGTATTGGACAATCTCAATTCCCAGAATGTAGGATCTGTCCCGGCCAGTATTGCCGGAAAATATGCGGCACAGGATAAAGCCGATTATGCCGTACACAGCCTGGCCCAGCAGATCGATGATATGACGCTGCGCGCCCCACGTAGTGGTGTCATAACGTACCGGAATGCAGAAGCAGGCACAATTGTACCGGCCAATACGAAAGTACTGACCATCACCGATACGAGCGGCATGTATGTCGATTGTGCCCTGTCAGAAGAAGATGTCGCCTTTATGCAGATGGGAACTCCTGTTACGGTATCCATTGATTCGCTGGCAAAGACGTATGATGGAATCGTTACGTATGTCAGTCCGGCTATGAATGATGCCGATAAGACCTATGCCATACGCATTACGCTGCAGAATCCTGATGCCCTGCTCCGCGGAGGGATGCTGGCTGAAATGAATATGAGTGTGCTGCAGAGGAAAGATACATTGTTTGTCCCCAAGGAAGCTCTGGATGTACAAAACGGGACGTCCCGTGCATACGTCATCAGACCGGACCAGACCGTTGAAATCCGCACGGTTCAGACGGGATTGATGAATGATTCTTATATAGAAGTGACAGACGGACTTTCCGAAGGAGACGTCATTGCGACGACCAATCTGGCACGTCTGAAAGATGGTACTGCTGTTACAGTTGATTAATATGAGGTGTTACCCATGAATCTGACTAAATTTTCTATACAGCGGCCCATCGGTATTGCCATGATTGTAGCTTTTTTTGTCGTTCTCGGCCTGTTCAGTTTTTATAAAATCGGCGTAGAATTACTGCCGGCGCTGAATACGCCCTATGTAACCGTTTCCATCGCCTATCCGGGGGCCAATGCGGACTCGGTGGAACAACAGGTCGTAAAGCCGGCGGAAAATGCACTGTCTTCCGTTGCCAATCTCAAACACATGACTTCCCAGGCTTCATACGGGCAGGCGAGGATTACACTGGAGCTGGATTTTTCTGCCAATGCTGATGCGGCGGCCATTGATGCGACGAAGAAAATCAATGCCATACGGGGCAGTTTCCCGACAGGAATTGAAGAGCCGGTTGTCATTAAGCGGGATATCAATGCCACTCCTGTCATGTATATTGCCGTGCAGTCGTCCCGGCCACTAGATGATATATATGCCAAGGCATATAATGATTTTCAGGATGTGCTCCAGCAGGCTGACGGTGTCTCGGAAATCAATCTCAATGGTGGACGGGATAAAGAAATCGCCGTTGAAATCGACAAAAACAAGCTGGTTCATTTTGACATGACCCTGGCAGAAGTGATTTCTGCGTTAAAGTCAGAAAATCTGCTTATGCCGTCCGGAACGGTCTATTCATCCGGCACAGCGACGGACGTCCGGGTGAAGGCACAGTATGCCAATGAGGCTGAATTATCGCAGATTGAAATCACCAATGCCAAAGGCGCCCGGATTCCACTGACAGCCGTCGCTTCCATCAAGCGGCAGGATCAGCGGGTCACCCGCTATGCCCGTGTAAACGGTGAAGACGCCATTGTCATGGAAGTATATAAAAACAGTGATGCCAACGTCGTCTCGACAGTAGATAATGTCAATAAGAAATTGGAAACGCTGAGGCAGGACAATCCGGAATATACTTTTACCGTGACCAGTGAATCAGCTTCCTATATCCGTAATTCCCTGCATAACACATTGCAGACACTTATCGAAGGACTCTGTACGACCGGCTTGGTCCTGTTCTTTTTCCTGCGGGGCTGGCGGTCTTCACTGGCCGTTATGGTAGCCATACCGACATCTCTTATTTCTACGTTCTTTGCCATGTATATGGCCGGTTTTACCTTTAATATGATGTCTCTCATGGGGATGACTCTTTGCATTGGTATCCTCGTAGACGACTCCATCGTTATTCTGGAAAATATACACCGCCATATCCGGAGCGGAGAGCCGCCGGAGACGGCAGCCCTCAACGGCCGTATGGAAATCGGCATGGCCGCCATTGCCATTACGCTGTGCGACGTAGTCGTTTTTCTGCCTATCGCTTTTATGACGGATATGGTAGGACAGTACTTCAAACAATTCGGCCTGACTATCGTATTTGCTACCTTGTTTTCTCTCTTTGTTTCCTTCACCCTGACTCCTATGCTGGCATCCCGGCTGTTTAAAAAAGGGGCAGAGGTAAAGAAGCGGCCTTTGTGGCAGTTTATGGACCGCATGGAAGAACGGGCCTGTCAGGAATATACGAAGATACTGACATGGAGTATCGATCATCCACGGAAACTGGTCCTTCCCATCCTGTTTTTGTTTGCAGCGGCTCTGGGACTCCTGGTCAGCGGTGCCGTAGGGTCGGAATTTATGCCGCAGACAGATGAAAGCGGGTTCCGCGTATCCATCCAGCTGCCGGCAAATGCCAGCCTGGACAGAACAAATGGCGTTGCCCGGCAGATAGAAGATTATCTGAAAACCGTACCGGAAGTCACTTATTACACGGCTATGGTAGGAGGAAAGCGGCAGAATGAAGCGACTGTCAAAGTGACGCTGGATGACCGTCGCAACCGTTCCCGGTCTATCTGGGATGTGACCAATGAGGTGCGTAAATTCGCTGCAGCTCATGTGTGGGATGGTACGGTGCGGGTCCGGGAAGACCAGGCTTCCGTAGCCGGTACATCCGGCGGCTATGGCGGAGGATCCGGGAATCTCCGGCTGGAACTCCGCGGCAAGGATAATGAACGACTGCTCCAGAAATCGAAAGAAATCGAAACATGGATGCAGACGGATATTGCCGGCCTCAACGGAGTCAGCAGTTCGTATGAAGATGGCATGCCTGAATACCGGCTTGTCGTGGACCGGATAAAATTAAAACAGTACGGGGCATCACTGGACGATCTCAATAAAAACTTCTCCAACGCTATCAGTGGACAGAAAGCGGGAGTATTGCCAAACGATGTTAAAAACGATAATAACGATACGGACATTTATGTACGGCTGAAAGGTGCCGATTCCTTCGGCGTATCCGATCTCAGACGGATCCCACTCAATGCCAATGGTCATATCATCTTTGTCAGTGACGTGGCTCAGATTGTATCGGCTACAGGGCCGGTCACAATCCGTCGTACGGACAAAGAACGGAGTATTACCCTGGGAGCCGTGCCACAGGGCAGACCGCTCAGCGATATCATTCAGGACATAACGGCCCATTTGCAGACGATGGACTTGCAGGGAATCACCTACCGGTTTACCGGACAGGCAGATCAGATGACGACGGCATTCAGGAGTTTGGGCGAAGCCCTTGGATTATCGCTCATCCTGATATTCATGATTCTGGCGATTCTCTATGAATCCATCAAAACACCGTTTATCCGCATGTTTTCTCTCCCTCTGGGCCTGATTGGTTCTGTGTTCCTTCTGTTCCTCACGAATAATACGCTCAATCTTTATTCATTGATTGGTATTCTGGTCATGGACGGCATGGTGGCGAAAAACGGGACTCTGCTCCTGGATTACACACTGACGCTGATTCATGAGCAGCATATGGATGTACGCAGCGCCGTCATCGAAGCCGGACGGGTCCGGCTCCGTCCTATTTTCATGACGACTCTTACGATGATTGTGGGGATGCTGCCGACGGCATTATCTATGTCAGCCGGCTCAGAGACCCGGTCCAGCATGGCCGTTGTCGTCATTGGCGGCCTGATTACATCGACCGTATTTACCCTTGTGATTATTCCTATCCTGTTCCTTTTTATTGAAAACCACAGACCGGGCAGGAAAGGGGCTGATTCAGAGAAACGGCGCGTTACCGGATAACGGGTACGCAAAGTGGGGCAGAATCAGCAACAATATAACTTTTTTTACAACGCAGTTTATATTTTCTTAAAGAAATATTCTTATACTATGGGCACAGGAAAAAAGAATTCTCTGATTTCAGATAGCTTCATTCCCTGAAATGATGAAAGGTGATTCTATGATATCGATCATTACCCCCGTGTACAATGAAGAAGAAAATATAAACTGCTTTTATGATGCCGTCACGGCCGTTATGAAACAAGTGGGAATGGATTATGAACTGATATATGTCAACGATGGATCCCGCGATGGGACCGAAAAGGAAATCAACCGGCTGGCAGCTGCCGATCCTCACGTCCGGGCTGTTTCGCTGGCACGGAATTTCGGTCATCAGATTGCACTTACCTGCGGAATGGATCTTTCCAGCGGAGATGCCATCATCACGATGGATGGGGACATGCAGCATCCACCGGCCCTGATTCCTGCGCTGATAGCCCGGTGGCAGGAAGGATATGATATCGTCCAGACCGTACGGGAAACGACGGAAAATGCCAGCCTTTTCAAACGGGTTACATCGGCTGCCTATTATAAGCTCATGAATGCCATATCTACGACGCCTGTCGTTCCCGGAGGATCTGATTTCCGGCTCATGGACCGGAAAGCCATTTCCGTCTTCCGGCGCTTCCGCGAACACAGCCGTTTTATCCGTGGTATTGTAGGAGGACTGGGATTCCAGCAGACGACGCTGTCATTCAAAGCACCGGCCAGACATGCGGGCACGTCGAAATTTTCCCTGCGAAAAATGCTTCATCTGGCTATGGATGGCATCATTACCAATTCGACGGTACCGCTTCGTATGACCTTTTATATCGGATTCCTGGGAGCCTTTGCCGGGCTGCTGATGATTATATACGTTTGTTACTGTCACATTGCAGGCATTACCGTACCGGGCTGGTCAACGACGGTGATTCTCCTGGCAATCTTCGGCAGTGTCAACCTCATGGCTCTGGGCATATTAGGTGAATACATCGGCCGTATTTTTGAAGAAACGAAACAGCGGCCGTTGTACTGGCTGGCCAGTGATTCAAAGGAAACAGAACCGGACCGGTCCTTTACCGGCCGGTGATGCCAACAAAAAACTATCATCGATATACCGGACGAATCCGGGAATATCGATGATAGTTTTTTGTCTTTATAACAGGGACGACAGTAATTCTTTTGTATAGGGCTGCTGCGGATGAAGGAATATCTGTTCTGCCGTACCTTCCTCTACAGCGCGGCCGTGGTGCATGATGAGAATCCGGTCTGCCATTGTCCGGGCCAGATAAAGGTCATGGGTAATGAACAGGCAGGCTATGTGATGATGCTGGCAGATGCGGCGTATCAGGCCTGCGATGTCATTGCGGATAGTGGCATCAAGGGCACTGGTCACTTCATCACAGATGAGAAGTTCCGGGCCTATGACAAGGCTGCGGAGCAGGGCTGCTCTCTGACATTCCCCTCCGCTGACTTCATGGGGATAGCGCCGGATAAGATCTCTTGTCAGATGGACTTCTTCCATATGATGCCGGAGCATTTCCGGGGTACATGGAATGTGATAATTGTGAATCCCTGCCAGAATGCTTTTTTCCAGTGTAAACCGGGGATGAAAAGACCGGTACGGATGCTGGAAGACCATCTGTATGTGATGGTACAGATTCTTCCGTTCTTTTTCCGGAACATGGGTGGTATCCTGATCGTGAAAAAAGATATGGCCGCTGTCTGCCCGGGCAAACTGACAAATGAGGCGGCAAAGCGTACTTTTGCCACTGCCACTTTCTCCGGCCACAGCCAGAATTTCGCCAGGTGAAAGAGAAAACGAAAGATGATCTACGGCAGCAAAACGATGACCGTTATGGATATAGGTTTTTGTCAGATCCTGTACTTCAAAAAACATAAGACAATCCTTTCAAAGTCCGGAATGAGAGAGCAATTCCCGTGTATAAGCAGAGCCAGGGTGTTTCAATACAGCCGGTGCCGGTCCGTATTCCTGGATCCGGCCTTTTTTCAGGACGAGAAGGGTATCAGCCAGATAGGCTGCCAGACGCAGGTCATGGGTGACGAGGATGATGGCTGTGCGATGATGACGGCGCAGCCGGAGCAGGGCATCGGCCATTTTTTTCTGGGTGATGCTGTCTACGGCCGATGTCGGTTCATCAGCCAGGACCAGCCGTGGCGGGATTATAAGGGGAAATAAGAGTTCAGCCCGCTGGATCATACCACCGGATAGTTCCTGCGGATAAGAAGAAAGACTGTCTGGCGGCAGGGATAAAAGGGCGGCACGACCGGACAGGATGCGGTCAAATTCCTGATGACAGAGCCCGGCAGTGCGGGCGGCATCCCAGAGCTGCTGGTATACCGTACAGACCGGGCAGAATGACGTCAGTGCATCCTGGAATACGACACTGATTCCTGTAGGGCGGAGTGCTTTCCAGGATGACTGGTGGTGGAGCCGGTGGCCGTCCCAGGTAATGATTCCCCCGGTGATGCCCGTGCCCGGTGCCGGCAGGCCGGCAGCTGCGCGCAGCAGTGTCGATTTGCCGCTGCCACTTTCACCGGCAATCACCAGTATTTCCCCTTCCTGCAGAGTAAAGGAGATATCGGTTGCTAAAGGCTTGTTTCCGGCACAAATGGTAATATGCTGAAACGTAAGGAGAGGTTCGGACATAATGAGAGGCTCCTGGTTCTATTGGATATCTAATTCCGGTGTGATTTCATAGTAATCACAGGGATGAGCAGAAAAGCCGGTTACGTTCTTTTTCATGACAATATTCATCTTCAGGAATGAGGCGTACCATACGGCATTGTCATCGAGTACCTGCTGCTGGATCTGTCGTGCCAGTTCTATGCGCTTACCGGCATCAAAGGTATTGTGGAGTTCATCTATCATTGCATCAGTCCGGGGATTGCTGTAGTTGCCGTTGTTATACGGCTGTCCCGAATAGATTTTGCTCATGAGATAATATTCCGGATCTCCTGTAGGCGCCGTCACGATTGCCTGGGCGTAGATATCATACTCCCCTCGTTTCAGGAAATCTTTGTAATTATCCGTAGCGTTGACATCGAGCTTGATGCCGATATCCTTAAGGGCCGACTGGGCGTATTCGGCAAGAAGGGGGAGTTCCTGACGGGACGTATAAGTCAGCCAGCGCAGCGTCAGGGGCTGACCGTCCTTTGTGACATAGCCGTCACTGTTCGTTCCGGTATACCCCGCTTCTTTCAGCAATGTTTTGGCTTGTTCCGGATCGTATCCAGGGCCATTCAGACCTCTGCCATAAGGCATCGTGTTGGGAAAAGCACCTGTAGCGGCAACGCCGTTGCCATTCAGCAGGACGTTTACAAATGTATCTTTATCCAGTGCCATGGCGATGGCTTTACGGACGCGGTTATCCTGAAGGGCCGGTGTCTGGAAATTCATGGCTGCCTGATATACGCGGGACGTAGCAGTCGAACTGATTGTATATCTGCCGGTATCCTGGAAATTCGGCAGACTGGCATAGGGCAGCCCCTGAACAGCATCGAGTTCTCCGCTTTGCATAGCCATGGATAAAGAGTCGCCGTCGGTAATGCTCCGGACGACGATTTTATCTAATTTTGGCTTTGTCTGTCCCCAGTACTGGTCGTTCTTTTTAAGTTCCATGCCCTGGTCGGTCACTTTGACCGCCACATAGGGGCCGGTACCGACAGCGATTCTGTCTTTGATGCCGGCTTCCATATCGATAATAGCACTATACGGATCTGCCAGGTAATGAATCAGGGCGGGTACTTTTTCTGACGAGTGGATGGTGACAGTCTGACCATCAGCGGTAATCTGGTTGATTTTCAAATCATGGGGAGCCCGGTCGTTCCGCCTGATGAGGTCTTCCAGACAGGCTTTAACGGCGTCACCGGTTACTTGTTTCCCGTTGGAAAAGGTGATGTCATCACGCAGCTTGATTTTTAGCGTATGATCATCTATTTGTTCGTACGATTCAGCCAGCCAGGGCTGGACATTCATTTCATTATCGAATTTAAACAGTGTTTCTCCTACTCCATAGCGGATGGTACTCCAACCACAGTAGGTATCATGAGGATCTGTGCTGGCGTTCTGCATAGCCGGGCCGTAGGCCATGGTCCCATAATGAAATACCTTCCCTTCTTCTTTGGCTGTTTTGCCTGCATCGGAGCCACAGCCTGATACGAGCAGGGCTGCTCCCAGAAGGGCCGTGAGCAGATACTTGAATTTGTTATTCATACAGTTCACCTCGGCGTTTTAGAATCGGCCAGATCCCGCAGACTATCGGCAAAAAGCTGGAATATGGCCACGGTGATGAATATAGCAGCACCTGGAACAAAAATAGTCCAGGGGGCAGTCTGAAGCAGGTTGCGTGCACCGCTCATCATGGATCCCCATTCGGCAGCCGGCGGGGCAGCGCCGAGTCCCAGAAAAGAAAGACCGGCGATTTCCGTGATGATTGTACCGATATCCAGGGCGGCCGTGATCAATACGGGCCCTATGATTTCCGGAAGAATCTGCACAAGCAGAATTTTTAAAGGAGAAAAACCGCTCATACGGGCTGCCTCGATATAATATTCATGATGCAGGGGCAGTACCTGATTGCGTACGAGACGGGTGTATTTGGGCCAGGCAACGGCGGCGATGGCTGCGGCAGCATTGAACGTACCGCCACCCAGTATGCCGGCCACGGCAATGGCAAAGACCATGGAGGGAAAGGCGAGGAATACATCAGTCAGGCGAAGTAACAACGTCGTTGCTTTTCCTTTATGATAGCCACAGATCAGTCCGATAAAGGCACCGAATGAAGAGGCGGCAAGGGCGACTGCCAGTGCCGTACATACGGTTGTCCTGGCTCCCGACAGGGTACGGGACAACATATCGCGGCCATAGCGGTCTGTTCCCAGCCAGTGCACTGAATCGGGCGGTCTGAGTGCCATAGACAGATTCTGGTCGTACGGGCCGAAGGGCATGATATAGTCCGCCAGAAGAGAAAGAACAAGAATCAGCAGAATCAGGGAGAGAAAAAAATAAAAACGGTTCCGTTTTGAACTACGCATGAGTCAGTCCTCCTTTTCCCCGATGGTAAGGCGCGGGTCGAGAAAACCGCAGACGATATCCGAAAGGAGATTGACTCCGACGTATATAACGGACATCCAGATGACATAAGCCTGGATAATGGGATAATCGCGCATCATAATCGCATCTACTGCCAGCTTCCCGATGCCGTCCCAGAGGAAGATAGATTCGATTATGGCAGCGCCGCCCAGCAGTGATCCGGCGGATACGGCGAGCAGTGCCAGAAGGGGAGCCAGTACGGCACGCAGTACGTAGTGCGTAATAACAAATGGGTATGATAGCCCCCGGGACAAGGCGGCCTGTACATATTCCTTGCTCAGCTCGTCGAGGAATACGGCCCGTATCTGACGCATGTATTTGGCGGACATGGCTATAGAAAGAGTAAGGGCTGGCAGGATGGGCACCATGGATAAACTGGTGCCCAGAAAAGAAAAGACATGCCATTTTACAGCAAATATATATAATAAAATGATAGCAATAAAAAAGTCAGGCAGGGAATTGCCGGTAAACGATAGCAGGCGGACCAGATGATCCCAGATACTGCCTTTACGGATTGCGGATAGAATACCCAGAGGCAGGGATATGAGCAATGTCAGTCCCAGTGCCAGCATCATTAATTCGATAGTAGCGGGCAGTTTGTCCATAATCGTTGTCAGGACGGGCATGCCGGAAACGAAGGAATTTCCCATATCACCATGGAGTATGTTGATGACCCATACCGCATACTGGGTCAGAAAATCCTGATCCAGCCCCAGACTGGCGCGGCGGGCAGCCGCTGCTGCTTCATTGGCTCCACCGTTCTGGTCGTACAGAATATCGACTGTATCGGTCGATACGGTATGCATCAGAGCAAACGACAAGAATGTAATGCCTATCAGGATAGGAATAAGGTGCAGCAGCCGCTGCAATATATACCGTTTCATGGAAATACCTCTTTCCTATGAGGATTCATTAGTAATATCGCCTTTAATTATAATATGATTTTAAAGAAAATGGTAAGCCCGGCAGGGGGATGTAAGCAATGAAATTCCCTTATAGCGGATTCAGAGATTCTGCATCTCATCATGCCCCCGGAGGGGATAGGCAAAGGAATTTTTTGCTTATATACTTTTAAGTAAATATACGGGTATGCTACATATGATGAGGGGTGAACTACAGATGGGAGAAATCAGTAAACAAATTCAAAGCTATTGGAACCGCCGCAGTCAGGATTTCAGTGCCGTACGGCGGAAAGAACTGGCGAGCCGTGATGCCGATGCCTGGCAGTCGTACATTATGAGGTATCTGCCCCAGGGCCGCAGCCTGCGCATACTGGACATTGGTACGGGCCCGGGGTTCCTGGCAATTCTCATGGCGCGTCTGGGACATGATGTCACGGCCATTGACTCCTCGACGGGCATGATACAGGAAGCCTGCCGGAATGCAGAGGAATATCATGTATCCGTCGATTTTCAGACCGGTGACGCCCAGGCACTGCCTTTTGCGCCGGCTTCGTTCGATGTTGTATTGTCACGCAATCTGACATGGAACCTGCCAGATGCAGTGAAAGCGTACCGTGACTGGTACCGTGTACTGCGTGACGGCGGACTGCTTTTGAATTTCGATTCCGATTATGGCCCGGTCCGGTTTACATCGGCTGCGTCGGAAGAGAAAAATATTCATCATGATGTCGATTCGGACCTTATCCGGGAGTGTGAATCTCTGAAGGACGCCCTGGCTATCAGCCGGGAATGCCGTCCCGCGTGGGATATGTACCGGTTGCAGGATATTGGATTTACCGATTGTCAGTGTGCAGAAGATATCCGCCCCATAGTCCATATTTCATCGTCTATGCAATATGATTCGGCTCCTCTGTTCTGTCTTTCGGCACACAAAAGCAGTTTGGCCTGGACTGCCCATTAATTTGTTCTGTTCCCGTTGACACACGACGACTGTGAACGTATTATAAGACATGACAACTTGTGACAATACTTTCAGATAATGGTGAAGGCAATGGATAAAGAGCATGTATTTTTTGAAAATTATGCTGGAACTTGGGACCGGGACCGTAAGGAAAATCCGGAAATTTTGTCTTTTCTGGTAACATTGATGGGGCTTTCTGCAGGTGATACCGTACTCGATGCCGGTAGTGGCACAGGAATTCTGCTGCCCTATCTTCATCGGGCCGTTACCGGTACAGGACGGATAGAAGAACTGGATTATTCCCATCGCATGCTGGAACAGGCCCGACAAAAATTTGCGTCGGTCCCGGGAGTCACGTATACAGAGAAAGATATTTTAAAGTATAAACTGCCACAGAAGACCTATGATGCAATTGTTTGTCTGAATTTTTACCCTCATATTGCACAGTATAAAGAAGTCTTTATCAAGAAAATGACGGCAGCACTCAAACAGGACGGGGCCCTTATCATCATGCATGATATGCCCCGGAGCCGGGTCAATGCGCTGCATGCCCGGGGGGAAGAAGGGCAGTCCTGTATTCTCCCTCCCGTAGATATTATGGCAACGATGCTCATTACGGCAGGGCTTTCGGTAACGATAGCCATGGACACGGACTCATATTATTTCATCAAGGCGGAAAAAAAGCAGTATATCCCTTACGAACAATATCCGGAGTTCCCTGTTCATGATGACATACCCGATACAGATGGTACCTCTCATGCACATGGACATAGTCATACCCAGACGAAAGCTGTCATGAACCGGCTGGCCCGTATCAGCGGCCATCTGGAAGCCATCAAGCGTATGGTAGAAGACGGGCGGGATTGCAGTGATATCCTGATCCAGATTTCCGCTGTCGATTCAGCGCTGGTGAGTGTGGGTAAAGTCATTCTCCGCGATCATATCGACCACTGTATCATTGATGCCGTAAAAGATAATGATATGGAAGCCGTGGACAATTTAAAAAAAGCGATTACGAGGTTTATCAAATAGGAGCGTTCATGGAACTGCAGGACAGGGCCCGGGCTGTGGGCCAGCGGTGGGATTATTGTGCCGCCGGATACGACAAGATTATAGAAGAAGAGCGAAAGACCCAGGAAGATTGCTGGCTGCAGCTTCTTATGACACATCGGCCCGTCCGTTCCGGGACCCTTCTCGACGTAGGTACGGGGCCGGGATTTTTTGCCATTCTCATGGCAAAAGCCGGCTGGCGGTCGGTTGGGATAGACTGTTCGGCAGCCATGATAGAAACGGCGTCGCATAATGCCCGGGAAGCCGGCGTCGATGCCTTATTCCGGCAGGAAGATATCCATGCTGCGTCTTTTCCAGACGGGTTTTTTGATTACATTGTCTGCCGGAACGTTACCTGGATTTTGTATAATCCGGAAAAAGCCTTCCGCGAATGGTTCCGGCTGTTAAAGCCAGGAGGCCGTCTTTTGTATGTGGATGCCAACTGGTATTATGTGAAAGATGAAGCAGAGCAGGTGGCACGGGACCGCGATGAAGCGGAATACCGCCGATTGTACGGCAGCCCTGTCGATACGTATTGTGGTGATGCTGCCACAGATCAGGCGTTTCAGCAGACGCTGTTTTTTAATCACATCGACCGGCCGCTCTGGGACCGGGAACATCTGCCGCAATTCGGGTTTACTAACGTGCAGGTTACGCCACGGCTGAATGAACAGGTATATGATGAAAAATACCGGCTGCTATTCCGTTCTATTCCGCTTTTCATGGTCACAGCTGATAAAAAATGATAATGAACAGGGAACGCCAGATGTTTCCTGCACGAAACGGGACTGTTTTTACAGAGCAGCCCCTTTTCTTTTTCTCCGGCAGGTATAAGATACAGAATAAGGAATTGTATGTTATAATACGATAAAGAGACTCCTCTTACAAAAGGATGTGATACGATGCAATTACGCATTATATGTGGAGATATAACGACCTGGCCGGCACAGGCCATTGTCAACTCGGCCAGCGAAAGCCTGATGAGTACAGGCGGCCTGGATAACCGGATTTATCAGGCAGGCGGCATTTCGCTGCGGGCTGCCTGCAGCAGTCTCGGAGGCTGTCCGGAAGGAAAAGCCGTGCTTACTTTTGGATATAAACTGCCGGCCCGTTATGTGATTCATACGGTGGCCCCGTTCTGGCGTGGTGGCGGCCATCATGAAGAGTCGCAGCTGCTTTCCTGTTACCGGGCCAGTCTGGCTCTGGCCAGGGAAAGGGAAGTACATCATCTGGCCTTTTCTTCCCTTGGGACGGCAGATAAGCGGATTCCGCTGAACCGGGCAGCCGATGTAGCGATTCCCGTCCTTCTGGAAGAAGGATTTGGCTTTTCGCATATCGACCTCGTCTGTGAAACACGGGAAGAACAGGATGCCTACACCAAGGCGGCTGTTTTTTACTGGTTGCAGCAGATCAATGATGCGGCTAAAGAAGATATACACGCCATATTGGAAAAGGCGCTGATGGCTTTGACCGTGCTTCGTCAGACCAGTGATGGCCGGGAACCGATGGCCCAGGCGGATATGCTCTTGTCCCTGCGGCACACTCTGCATCCTTTCGCAGCGCTACCGGCACCGCGGAGCATTATGAATCTGGAAAGTACGGCGCGTCAGGTGATGGATATATATCATCAGGCCGGGACGAAGCCGCAGGTAAACTAAAAGGAGATAGGAACGATGGATACTATTATTATTGGCAGCGGAGGCAGTCACGAAACCGATTTGTCCCTGACCTGTCCGGCGTGTCATGAAAAGGGCGTATTCCACACCTGGGACTGCATTAACGGTTCCGCCGACCCATCGATGCGCCAGCGTGTGCTGCATGACCAGTCGCTTTTCTTTTATACCTGCCCTCATTGCCAGCGTGCCATCCGTGTAGAAGAAAAATGCCTGTATATTGATAAAAAGAAGCATTTCATGGTATGGCATATTCCCGATTTAAAAATGACCGTTACCAGCGGGGAAGTCGAAGATTTCTTGGGACAGCAGGATTTTTCCGGTTATGACTGCCGGGTAGCGCTGACCTGGGGAGAATGGCGGGAAAAGATTATAGAAATGGAAAGTTCCTTTGATGACCGGCTGTATGAACTGGTTAAATATGGCGCATATCAGCTCCTGAAACAGGAACAAAAAGAAAAACTGCCTCTGGAAATGTACCATCTCGATTATGCAGACGATCAGTATCAGCCGGATCAGCTGGCTCTGGTATTCATGGAAGAAGACCAGAAGGGAAGCGGCTATGTATATCCTGTGAATACGAAGATGCTGGAAGTGACGCACGACGTATTTTTGCCGGTTTTGCAGAAACTTGCTCCACAGGCCGGAAAAGGTGTGTTTGAACGATATGGATATGCCTGGGCAGAGCATTTTATGAAATACATCATCGGAGCGGCGAAAAAGCCCGGTATGGAAACGTACAGCCAGCTCGTCGGATTCTGGATACGGACCATAGGGCGCGAGATTTTTCAGACCGAACTGAAGGGCAAGTAAAACTCATGCGCACAGAAAACAGAGGCTGCAGCAAAATGGCTTTAAAAGTGAACTGCTCCCCGTCAATAGGACAATAAAAAATATAAGATTTTTTTGGTCGGCAGATTCGTCTGC
>NZ_QSFA01000023.1:0-255 GCF_003467125.1 Megasphaera sp. AM44-1BH | reverse complement strand
TAAGATTTTTTTGGTCGGCAGATTCGTCTGCCGGCCTTTTTATGCAGCTACATACAAGGTATGTTTCTCCATCGGTGTTAGGATGCCGAGATTACGTTGCACACGTTTGTGGTTGTAATAATACATATATGCTTCTATCGAACGCATAAGTTCCCACTTGCTGGTAAAACGCCTACCATAAAGGATACCCCAGAATCCTTCCATAGGGCCGTTGTCAATGCAATGAGCTACACGGGACATGCTCTGGGTCATTCC
>NZ_QSFA01000022.1 GCF_003467125.1 Megasphaera sp. AM44-1BH | reverse complement strand
GGGATTCCTACGGTCCTCTTTGGCATCGTAACGCTGTACTATCTGACAGACAAACCGTCTGATGCAACGTGGTTGACGAATGAAGAACGGGAATGGCTAACGAATGAAATGGCAACAGAAGCAGCTGCCATCAAAGGGGCTAATGAAGATTATTCTATCATGAAAGCCCTCACGCATCCGTCCGTACTGTTCCTTGGCGTAGCATACTTCCTGGTTGTCTGCGAAGGCACGTATGGTATCAACATGTGGATTCCGCAGATGCTCAAACAGTGGTCCAACATGAGCACGACAGAAATCGGCTTTATTGGAGCACTGCCGTTCCTCTGCGCACTCATTTCGGTATACATTTTTGGCTGGAGCTCGCAGAAGCACCAGGAAAGCAAATGGCATCTGAATGTGGCTGTTTTGATGGCATCGATTTCTCTGGTTGCTGCAATGTTTGTTGAAAGTACATTCGCTACGATGGTTTGCCTGTGCATCGGCGCAGCAGGAATCTTTGCCTGCACACCGCTGTTCTGGACGATTCCGGCCCAGTTCCTCACCGGTACAGCTGCTGCAACGGGTATTGCCGTTATCAACTCTATCGGTAACCTCGGTGGTTTCTTCGGACCGACGGCTGTCGGCATGGTAAAAGATGCGACAGGCGATTTCCGTTATGGCCTGTTACTCCTTGGTGTATCCGTATTCATCGGCGGTATCATGTGCTTCTACATGAACAACCGTTACCAGGGTAAGGTAAACTTCGAAAAAGCACACGAAGATGCCAGCAAGTTAGACTGATTGTAATTCATGTATCTATGATGAAAAGTCCTTGTTTTTCCAGATAGGGGGAACAAGGACTTTTGTTATTTTAATCACGAACTACAGGGAAAAGGCAAGAATACTAACACAGATGTCAAAAAATTGCTAACGAAATGAAGATAGTTTGTAGTATGCTAATACAAGATAAGTTAAATCTCATCATTAGATGATGGTACATGCAGAGTATTGAAATGGTTCTGCATCATTTTTTTAGGAGAGGTGTCAATAGAATGGAAAAAGTGTTTAAGACTATGGATGGCAATACGGCAGCTGCGTATGTGGCATATGCATTCACAGAAGTAGCATCTGTATTCCCTATCACACCATCGTCCCCGATGGCGGAACACATTGACGAATGGGCTGCACAAGGCCGTAAAAATTTATTCGGTCATACTGTTAAAATGCAGGAAATGCAGTCTGAAGGCGGTGCCGTAGCTGCTATGCATGGCGCATTACAGTGTGGGGCACTGGCTAACACGTTTACGTCTTCTCAGGGCCTGATGCTGATGATTCCGAGCATGTTTAAAATTGCTGGTGAATTGCTCCCCGGCGTTTTCCATGTTGCATCTCGTACGGTTGCTTCGCATGCACTGACTATTTTTGCGGAACATAACGATGTCATGACCACCCGCAGCACCGGGATTGCCATGCTGGCTGAATCGAGTGTACAGGAAGTCATGGATTTGTCTGCCGTTGCTCATGCTGCTGCTATTTCCAGCCGGGTTCCTTTTATGAACTTCTTTGACGGTTTCCGTACGTCTCATGAAATTCAGAAAATTGAAGTCATTGATTACAAAGACCTGGAAAAATTCCTTGATAAAGATGCACTGCTTGCCTTCCGTCAGCGCGCACTGAACCCGGATAATCCGGTTTGGCGTGGCGCCTGTGAAACCGGTGACATTTATATGCAGCATCTTGAATCGCGTAATAAATTCTATGATGTCATTCCCGATATGGTAGAAGAATACATGAAAAAGGTACAGGAAATCACTGGCCGCGAATACCATCTCTTTAATTATACCGGCGCGCCCGATGCGGAAGATGTCATCGTTATCATGGGTAGTGGTGCTGAAGTTACAGAAGAAGCTGTACGTCACCTCGTCGCGCAGGGCCGCAAGGTTGGATGCATCAATATCCATCTGTTCCGTCCGTGGTCGGAAAAACATTTCCTGGCTGCATTACCGGAAACAGTAAAACGGATAGCCGTTCTTGACCGTTCGAAAGAACCGGGTGCTAATGGCGATCCTGTATACCTTAGCGTAGCTGCCAGCTTTGCAACGGCCGCCAATGCTCCGCAGGTATATGCCGGACGCTTTGGCCTGGGCGGAAAAGAATATTTGCCGGCTGATGTCGTAGCTGTATTCGATAATCTTGCAAAAGAAACTCCGAAAAATCACTTTGTCGTCGGCATAGTCGATGATGTTACGAATCTTTCGCTCGAACGCACGAGTGATCTGAATCTGGGACAGGAAGGACTGCATGCCTGCAAATTCTGGGGATTCGGTTCTGATGGTACCGTCGGAGCTAATAAATCGGCTATTAAGATTATTGGTGATAATACCGATTTGTATGCTCAGGGATATTTTGCGTATGACTCGAAAAAATCTGGCGGTGTTACCGTATCCCACCTCCGCTTTGGTAAAGAACCAATCCGTATGCCGTATCTGGTTCATCAGGCAGATTTCATTGCATGCCATCGTCAGTCCTATGTTCATAGCTTCGATCTGCTTCAGGGCATTAAAGATGGAGGCACATTCCTTCTGAATTGCACCTGGTCGAAAGAAGAATTAGAAGAAAAATTACCGGCTTCTTTGAAACGCAGCATTGCCCGGAACCACGTCAAATTCTATATTCTCGACGCTGTTGGTATCGCCCGCAAGATTGGTCTGGGTGGCCGTATCAATATGGTCATGCAGTCTGCATTCTTTAAACTGGCCAATGTAATTCCTCTGGACCTGGCTATCAGCAAGCTGAAAGATTCTGTTGTTACTTCGTATGGCAAAAAAGGCCAGCATGTTGTGGACATGAACTGGGCAGCTATTGATGCCGGCGTTAAGGCCATCGTTCCTGTAGATTATCCTGCTTCCTGGGCGGATGCTGTGGATGCTCCGGCAGAACCGGTAAAACACAGCAAGTTCTTCGAACAGTTTGCAGCTCCGATGGAAGCCCTTCAGGGTGACACCTTCCCCGTTTCCATTTATGACGGCTGGGAAGATGGTACGTATCCTCTGGATACAGCAAAAGAAGAAAAACGTGGCGCTTCTGTCTTTGTTCCTAAATGGGATGTGACAAAATGCGTCCAGTGCAATAAGTGTTCCTTCGTTTGTCCGCACGCTGCTATCCGTCCCTTCCTGACGACGGCAGAAGAAGCTGAAAAGGCTCCGGAAGGCTTAACATACAAAGAAACATTAGGTGCAAAAGAATATAACTTCACAATCGCTATTTCGGTAAAAGACTGCCTGGGCTGCACGTCCTGCGTCAAAGTCTGCCCGACAGGCGCCCTGGAAATGGCCGACTTCGATGATGAAGAATACAAAGCCAAGCTTTGGGATTATCTTGTGGACCTTCCGCAGAAGAAGAATTTCATGGACAAGAAGACTGTCAAAGGTTCGCAGTTTGAAATGCCGTACCTCGAATTTACCGGTGCTTGTGCTGGTTGTGCGGAAACTCCGTATGCCAAGGTTATTACACAGCTCTATGGCGACCGCATGATCATAGCCAATGCTCACGGCTGCTCCAATGTCTGGGGCGGCAGCGCACCGACACAGGGCTATAAGATAAATCAGCAGGGCCATGGCCCTGCATGGGGAAATTCCCTCTTTGAAGATAATGCCGAATATGGCTTCGGCTTCTTCCTCGGCGACCGCAGCAACCGGGAACTCCTGAAAGGCTACGTCGATGATGCCAAAGAAGTTGCTTCTCCCGAACTTCGCGCCATCCTGCAGGATTGGGAAGATAATATGGAAGTAGCAGAAGGCACGCGTAAGCGGTCTGATGCTGTCATTGCCGCCCTGGAAAAAGAAAAAGACGGCAAGTTTGAACTGGAACGCGTTTACAGCATGAAGCAGTACCTGATCAAACGCAGCACATGGATTTTTGGTGGTGACGGCTGGGCTTATGATATCGGCTATGGTGGTCTTGATCATGTCCTGGCACTGGATGAAAATGTCAACGTATTTATCTTCGATACGGAAGTATATTCCAATACAGGTGGTCAGCCATCCAAAGCTACGCCGACCGCAGCAGTAGGAAAATTTGCAACCATGGGCAAACGTACGAAGAAAAAAGACCTCGGCATGATGTGCATGAGCTACGGCTATATTTATGTAGCCCAGGTCGCTATGGGCGCAGATCCGAATCAGTTCATGAAAGCTATCACAGAAGCTGAAGCCTACAATGGTCCTTCCATCATCATCGGCTATGCACCGTGCATCAACCACGGCCTGAAAGCCGGTCAGGGCAGCAGCCAGCTGGAACAGAAACGGGCCGTCGATGCCGGATATTGGCAGCTGTACCGCTATAATCCGGATCTTCTGGATCAGGGCAAGAATCCGTTCAGCCTGGATTCCAAAGAACCGAAAGCCAATTTCCGTGATTTCCTTATGGGTGAAGTACGGTTTGCTTCTCTGCAGAAGGTGGATCCCGATCAGGCTGAAGCGTTGTACAAGAAGACGGAAAAAGACGCTAAAGACCGTTATGAAAGCTATGTACGCACAAAAGAAGCGTTCGATTGGCAGTTAAATAATAAATAAATATAGTTCTGTCACATCTGCAGAGAGTATACTCTGATTAGATGACGATTGCATTGCAGATTGTAGTTCCTGCCGGTATTTTCATTTCTCCCTTTCCCCGGCAGGGACGAATTCTGCTTTTTTTAGACAGAATATATGACTAAAACACATAATAAAAATCCTGAAAAGTAGATAGGAGTTCATCATGACTCAATACAATCCTGTAACCGATGATATAATGAAAGCTTTGAAACACATTGTGGGAGACCGTTTTGCGTCGAATAATCCCGATAAATTAGTGGCGTATAAAACGGACCAGGAAGAAAATGTGATCTTTCAGCACATGCCGGAAGCCGTGGTGTATCCGGAAACGACGGAACAAGTTGCTGAAATCATGAAGCTGGCGAATGAAAAGCGCATCCCTGTTACGCCGCGCAGCGGTGGTACCGGTCTTGCCGGCGGAGCAATTCCCGTCCGTGGTGGTATCGTCCTGGTTTTTGACCGCATGAATAAAATTCTTGAACTGGACCCGGAAAATCTCTATGTCCGCGTACAGGCCGGGACTCCCACGTTGGAAATCCAGAATGCGGCCAAAGCACATGGACTTTTATATGCCGGGGATCCCTGCAGTACCGATGCCGGTTGTGAAATCGGTGGCAATATTTCTACGAATGCCGGTGGAAATAAAGCCGTCCGTTTCGGCACGACACGGAATCAGGTATATTCGCTCCGGTGCGTTACAGCCCAGGGAGAAATCATGGACGTAGGCGCCCGGTTAAAAAAACAGAGTACGGGCTATGCATTGGAACAACTGATTATTGGCTCTGAAGGGACTTTGGCTATCGTTACCGAAGCGACGCTGAAATTACAGGCCTTGCCACAAAACACCATCGATATGCTGGCTATTTTTAATGATGTAGATAAGGCATTGAAATTGCCAAATAAAATATTAAAAGCCGGCATTAATCCCATTTCGTTGGAACTTATGGATACGAATTGTATTCAGTTGTGCAAAAAAAATCTGGAAATCGATCTCCCTCACGCCGATGAAAAAGGTGTAACCTATGTCATTATTACCATTGACGGGCTTACGGCAGATGAAGCGGACGAAAAAATGGAAAAAATAGCAGACATTTGCGATGAGGTCGGTGTGGTAGATATGCTTATGGCGGACCAGGACCGTATCTGGAGAGCAAGAAGAGATATTGCTGAAGCAACCCGTATTGAAAGTCTTGTCTTCTATGCAGAAGATATTGTCGTTCCTGTCGATAAAATCAGTGATCTGATGAAAAAATTGACGGAACTGGAGGCGACATACGGAATTCGCACGATGACAGCAGCTCATATCGGGGATGGAAATATTCATGTCCATGCCATGCAGTGCGATACTCCCGATGAGGTATGGAACAGCAAACTGGACGATTTCCATGCAGATCTCTATGGGTATGTATACCAGTTAGGAGGACGCCTTTCGGGAGAACACGGCATCGGTTCCAAAAAAATCAGGGAAATGGAAATGTTTACCCCAAAAGTTCCGCTTCAGTATATGCGGGCAATAAAGAAAGTATTCGACCCCCAAAACATATTGAACCCAGGAAAAATATTTACGGTCGAAGAATAAGTTATCCAGCATATTCTTCTTTTTACGATTAACGTAACCGCCTTTGCTATCTTCATTTCTAACAGAGCAATAAAATTAAAGTAGAAGTCAAGATATTATGGAGAAAAAAACAGATAACATGGTATCCTTTTAACAAAGGTATTCAGAAATCGGATGTAACAAATGCAATTTTTTATATGCAGAACGTACCGGGTCCGTGAGTACTATGAAATGATTAAGTATGTGAAATTTATCATTTAAAGGAGACTTGTAAAAAATGAGAAGCGAAATTACGACAAAAGGCATTGAACGCGCTACCCATCGTGCACTGTATTATTCCATGGGCTTCCTTCCGGAAGATTTGGAAAAACCAATCGTAGCAGTTGTAAATACCCAGAACGAATCCATGCCGGGACATGTTCATCTGGATACGATTGCCAAAGCCGTTAAGGAAGGTATTATTGCCGCAGGAGGTACGCCGGTAGAATTTCCGACCATTGCCATTTGTGACGGTATTGCCCAGGGCCATTTTGGCATGCATTATCCCCTGGCCAGCCGTGAACTGATTGCTGACTCTGTTGAATGTATGATGAACGCTCATCAGTACGATGCAATGGTTATGATTTCCAACTGTGATAAAATTACTCCGGGGATGCTCCTGGCTGCAGTACGGCTGAACGTACCGGCTATCCTGATCAGCGGCGGTACGATGGCAACGGGATGCATTGATGGTAAAAAAATCAATTATACAGATCTGATGGCCGATCAGGGCGATGTCGTCCGCGGTATCATCACGCGGGAAGAATTATCCCGTCGTGAACAGGTAGCCCTTCCGGGATGTGGTGCATGTAACCTGCTTGGCACAGGCAATACGATGAACTATATGACGGAAGCTCTGGGCATGTGCCTGCCTGGTTCAGATAATCTGGCTGCAACCGGTCAGCGGCTGGCACTGGCTAAACGGACGGGCATGAAAATCATGGAACTTCTTGAAAAAAATATCCTGCCCCGTCAGATTGTTACGAAAGAAGCCATTGAAAATGCCATTACCCTCGATATGGCAATCGGCGGCTCTACCAATACAGTGCTCCATCTGACAGCACTGGCTCATGCTGCAGGCATTGATTTTGATATTAATACATTCAATGAACTGGCAGAAAAGGTTCCTCATCTCGTAAAAATCAGACCGGCTACTAATGGATGTTACCCGGCTGATTTTCATTATGCTGGCGGCGTAAAGGCTGTCATGAAAGAATTGGATGACCTGGGCCTGATTCATGGTGATTGCCTGACAGTAACGACAGCAACAATGAAGGAAAATATAGCTGATGGAAAAATTATTGATGATACAATAATTCGTGATATTGACCATGCATACTCTAAGACGGGTGGCCTGGAAGTCCTTTATGGCAGCCTGGCTCCTGCAGGAGCTGTTTGCAAAAAAGCGGCAGTTGCACCGGAAATGATGCATCATCAGGGTCCTGCCCGCGTGTTCAATCAGGAAGAAGAAGCCGTAAAAGCTATTTATGGCGGCCAGATTAATCCGGGCGATATCGTCGTCGTCCGTTACGAAGGCCCGAAAGGCGGCCCGGGTATGCGCGAAATGCTGACGGCTACGGCTGCTATCGTTGGGATGGGTCTTTCCAAAGAAGTAGGTCTGGTTACAGATGGCCGCTTCTCTGGTGCTACTTCCGGTGCCTGTGTAGGCCACGTATCTCCCGAAGCGGCAGAAGGTGGTCCTATCGCCCTCGTAGAAGAAGGGGACATCATTGAAATTGATCTGAATACACGCCGGGTAGAATTACACGTACCGGAAGAAGAACTTCAGCGCCGTAAAGCTGCCTGGAAACGGCCGGAACAGGATTATCTGCAGAAGGGCAGTTATCTCGACCGGTATTCCAAACTGGTCACATCGGCTATGGAAGGTGCCGTATTTAAGGACTAATCGTTTCATCAGTACACAAAATAAGGAGTGAATCCCATGGTAATGCATAGAGAGTTTGTAGCAGAAAGAGCCTATGAAGATATTGAACTGGGGGAAACCGCCAGCATCACGAAAATGATCAGTGAAGCAGATGTTGTAAATTTTGCAGGCATCATCGGCGACTTTAACCCGCTCCATGTGAATCCGGTCTATGCCAAGGACAGCATGTTCGGCGAACGGATTTGCCATGGCATGCTGACAGCATCGTTTATTTCGACTCTCGTCGGCTGTGGCATTCCCGGCCGGAATGGCCTGTATTTATCGCAGGAAGTGAAATTCGTAAAACCTGTAAAAATTGGCGATACCATTACAGCTACTGCCGAAGTTATCGAAAAAATAGATGCGAAACGCAGAATTGTTATGCACACTGTCATCAAGAACCAGCGCGATGAAGTCGTCGTAGACGGCAAAGCGGTAGTCATGGTTATGAAGAAAAAACAGTAATACTGTCCTTTCTTTTCCATAACATACATTTTGATTTATATTGATGGAGGTTTGAATATGTCATTTTTGAATGAAGAACAGGCAGATTTGATTAAAGTAGTAGCAGATTTTGCTAAAAAGGAAATCGCTCCTAACGCAGCACATTATGATGAAACAGAAGAATTTCCTTGGGATGATATTCACAAAATGGCTGAATTAGGCCTCATGGGAATGCCTGTACCGGAAAGCCTGGGAGGCGCTGAAACCGATACGGTAACCTATGTTGCAGCTATTGAAGAAATTGCCAAAGCAGATGCGGCTATGGGCGGCATCATGGCAATTCATACATCGACAGGTATTATGCCGATTCTCATGAACGGCACGGAAGAACAGAAAAAGAAATATATTCCTGATCTTGCTACGGGCAAAAAAGTCGGTGCCTTCGCCCTTACGGAACCGAATGCCGGTTCTGATGCGGCCGGTGTGCAGACGACAGCCGTTCTCGATGGTGATGAATATGTATTGAATGGCAGCAAATGCTTTATCAGCAACGGTGGCGAAGCAGAAGTTTATACGGTCCTGGCAAGCACCGACAAGAGCAAAGGTACAAAAGGTATTTCCGCTTTCATCGTAGAAAAAGGAACACCGGGCTTTACCTTTGGCAAAAAGGAACACAAGCTGGGCATCCGCGCTTCGGCTACACGGGAACTGGTATTCCAGGATTGCCGGATTCCGAAAGAAAATCTTCTCGGCGTTGAAGGCAAAGGTTTCTCCGGTGCAATGGCCGTCCTGGATGGCGCCCGTATTGGTATTGCTTCCCAGGCCGTCGGCATTGCACAGGCTGCTTATGAAGCGGCTCTGGAATATTCCAAGGTCCGCATCCAGTTTGGCAAACCGATTGCAAAACAGCAGGCTATCAGCTTCATGCTCGCTGATATGGCTATCCAGATTGAAGCATCCCGCCAGCTGGTACGCCATGCTGCAGAATTAAAAGATGCTGGCAGACCGTTTGCAAAAGAAGCGGCTATGGCTAAGACAATGGCATCCGATACGGCTGTAAAGGTTGCTCTGGACGCTGTACAGGTTCTTGGCGGCTACGGCTATACGCGCGAATATCCGGTAGAACGGTATCTGCGTGATGCCAAGATTACACAGATTTACGAAGGCACAAACCAGATTCAGCGCCTCGTTATTTCCCGTGCTATCCTCGGCAGATTCTGATTGATTACCATAACTGGTTAAAAGAATAAAGAAAGGCTCAGAGAGACAAATGGCAATGGCTGTTTGTACTGTCTGGGCCTTTTTATTTTGGTCAGCGCTGCTATTACATACGTAATGCAGCTAGTTCATGAATAACCAGTATTCAAACCGATCCTATATGACATATAAACGACTGGATTACGGCATTATTGTGAAAAAAAGTAATATATTGTAAACTGCTATTCCTTGTCAGTACGGAGTTATATCTTGAAATTTGTCATTAAACTGATAAAATTGATATTACATATAAAAATGTTTTTATTACTTGGTAACGTTCGTAATAGAAATATACGTTACGATAGTTTCTACAGCATGGAAAACGATTGTACCGGGAGAACGAATATGACAAGAAAAACCATAAACTACATTAAAGATTTTTATGGCGTAGATGTTATCCGCGATGTTGTCCGGGATTGGGGAGAACAGCACTGGCTCCAGCTTGAACCGGACAGGACAAAGAACCAGCCCATTGTTTCTGTGGCCACTATTTATCCCCGCAAAGGGCAGCCATATCATGGTCACTTTGGATATCATGAAATTATAATTGGTATAAGTGGACAGTGTACCCATTGGTGTAATGACCGCGAAATAGTATTGACGAAAGGCAAAATCGGACATATAAGCAACGATTGCAATCATCGTTTTGTCAATACAACCGATGAACCCGCTTCCTTTATCAGTATCATCTATTCGGATATAACAAAACCGCTGGAAGAAAGCGAATATTTGGATCATATCGACATTGATATCATGGCAAAAAAACTGAATCTGAATCAGCTTATTTCTAATTTTGCCGATTTAGTCCATATGAAGTGTTTCCTTTTGTATCCCACGGGCCAGGTGTATGGCAGTCAGAAGGATCTTCCTGATTTATGTAAATATTGTATAGAACATAAGCAAGGAGACTGTCTGTTGCACAAGAAAACGCAACAACCGCAATTGGGTACATTCCAATGTCATTTTGGCGTGGCAGTCAATCAACTTCCCGTTCTCGTGAAAGGTGTACCCCTGGGATATCTCATTTGCGGCTTTGGCAGACTGTCAGATATTCCCGATCAGGAATTATTGCATACGATGCGGGATGAAATGCAGGCTGCGTACGATACGCTGCCTTTGTTATCACCCAATCATCTTATTTCTATAGCCAGAGATTTATCGCTGCTGACAAATGATTTTATCGATCTCTTTTTGAATTCACAAAGAGAAGATGAACTGAAAACGTATAAAAATGACCTGAACCGTGAACGGGAAGCCCAAAGCCGTCTGGAAACGCTTTTAAATAGGACGCAATTAAAATTCCTGGAATCCCAGATCAATGTTCATTTTCTATTCAATACGCTGAATACGATTGCCCAGCAGGCTTATCTGGAAGGCGCCGATACGGTTGCGTCGCTGACCTATGCATTATCTAACCTTTTACGTCTCAGTCTGGGGAAAGAAGAAGCACAAGTAACGATTCAGGAAGAACTCAATTATATACGGGACTATTTGTATATTCAGAATACGCGGTTCCCCAATAAATTTAAGGCGGAAATTCATGTGGACCCGAAAATCATGGGAGTCAGGATACCGTTGATGAGTCTTATGGTATTGGTGGAAAATGCTATTTTACATGGTTTTCAAAATATCGATTATCCGGGAAAGCTGATTATATCAGGCAATATAGAAGGAGATCATATCCTTCTGCAGGTGGAAGACAACGGATGCGGCATTTCGCCTGAACTGTCTGATATGGTCCGGAAGCTGCCTGAGACTGACGATATTAAAATACATCTCAGTGGTATTGGATTAAAAAATATCTATTTGCGGCTTAAGCTGTTTTTTAAAGGGAATTTCACGTTATTGCTGGATCCATTGCCCGATAAAGGAACGTTAGCAACGCTAACGATTCCAAAGACATACTAAGAGAGCGATAAACTGGAGGGAATGAGATGTATAATCTCGTCATAGCCGATGATGAACAATTAGTATTTCAATACATACAGGCTGTAATAGAAAAAAACCATCTGCCCTTGCATATTTGCGGTACGGCAAGTAATGGGAAAGAAGCTTTGCGATTGGTACAAATATATCAGCCTGAATTCGTTATGCTGGATATTAATATGCCTGAAATTAATGGATTGGACGTTGCCGAGAAAATACGCGAAGCCAATCCAGACACATTTATTTATATTCTGACGGCGTACAAAGAATTCGAATATGCTCACCGGGCTATGCATGCGAGAGTAACCGATTATCTGGTAAAGCCAATAAAACCGCATGACCTGGTCCGAATATTAAAAGCAGGCATCGGACAGGCCCTGAAGATGCGGATTGATAAGACTCATCTGGAACAGGTAGAAAAGAAATTAGAAGAACAATATCCTGTCGTTATCAAGGAACAATTGGCGGAATTACTGCGGATTGGAAGCCGCGACGAAAAAGTATTGCCTTTATTGTGTTCGTTATCGCACCGGAAGAATTTTAAACCTATCGCAGTATGCGCAATAGGGGGCTGGCATGATAATGAAAATGGAAACAGCGTTCCTGTGCGTATTCATGGAGGCGCCTTCAGAAAATTGCGTGAGTATGCGGTCATAATCCGTAAGGGCGATTTACAGGTCTGTATTTTTGATCGATGGAACAGCCAGATCCGATGTATGCTGCAGTCAATGATTGAAACATATGAAACAGATTATAATGTTTCCCTGTCTGCTGTGGTGTACATGAAACACGAAGAGATGCTCAGCTTTATTTATAAACGGGCCGTTGAAAATTGTTACATTGGCATGTTCTGGCAGTTAAAGCGTTTTATTATTTTAGGAGCGTGCAAGACAAAAACCATCGCTGACAATTCCCAGTTAGATTTGACCCATACATATGAACAGTTTCAGCAATTTTTACTGGATAATGACCTGTCATCAGGGAAAAAATTCATTTGTGACATATTTCAGGAAATGCAACGGCTGGAATACCCGCGTAATCTGCTCCTTGTTAATATCATCAGGTTTGGATGTGATTTATTAGACAGATATGGACGAAACGTCCTCAGTGATGAAGAAGTCATCCGTGCTAAAAAGAAGTATATTTCTGACATCAACAACACACTCAGTGCGCAAGCTGCCCTGACACATGTGAATAATCTCATTGATATGCTGACATATGACATGGTTTCTACACAGAACAATGCAGATAAGGTTGTTGAATCTGTTCTGGAGTATATCGAGGCTAACTATGATAAAGAATTGACGCTGGATCAGATAACGAAAGAATATTTTGTCAGTAAAGGATATTTCTGCCGCGTTTTTAAAAAATATACGGGTAAGCGGTTCGTATCCTATCTGACAGAAGTACGGATGAAAAAGGCAAGAGAACTTTTAAGCAGTGGGAAGTACACCATTACAGAAGTGGCAGGCAGGATTGGCTTCAAGGATGCCAGTTATTTTAGTACTGTTTTCAGAAAGTTTTATTCCTGTTCTCCCAGTGATGTTCTTCCGCAGAACAAGATGAAAGAAACTAGTGCGGCCTCATCAAAAGAAGATTTTTGATATAGAAGTAAATATATTCCTGGTGTATTTTCTTTTAACAGTGTATAATTCCAACTAATCAGATATACATGGAGGAACATTGTGGTTGGATTTGGTACGTTGCTGAATATGGTAGGAATTATTGCAGGTGGCGGTCTGGGCCTGACTATCGGAAACCGGATTTCCGAGGCCTACAGACAAATGGTGATGGTAGCGTGCGGCATCTGCCTGATTTTTATTGGTGCGGCAGGTGTCCTGGCAGAAATGCTGGTCTTTAAGGACGGGCGCCTGGTATCGACAGGGGCTGTAACCTTGCTCGTCTGCATGTCTGCAGGCAGTTTTTTGGGAGAATTGATTAATATTGAAGGACGGGTATTACGATTAGGGACATGGCTCCGGGCACATAGTGGAAATCGCGATGATGCACGATTCATCAATGCCTTTGTATCGGCATCTTTAATGGTCAGTATTGGTTCGCTGGCCGTTATGGGGCCTTTATCCGAGAGCATCTATGGAGATAGTTCCCTGCTGATTACCAAAACGGTAATCGATTTTTTAACCATCATGGTCATTACTATCCCGAATGGCAAGGGCTGTTTGTTTGCAGCCATTCCCATGGGTATCATACAGGGATTGATTACGCTGATAGGATTATGGTTTAAAGCTGCTGCGTCTGCGGCCATATTATCTAATATTGTGTTAACTGGATCGGTCATGATTTTTTGTGTTGGATTAAATCTGGCCTTTGATAAACAAATACGTGTTTCTAATATGTTTCCGGCAATTGGGATAGGTATTTTATATGCCTGTATTCCCTGGTAAGAACAAAGCCCTCGCGTTTTTTAGCGTGAGGACTTTTCTTTATTTTACAGGTGTTACTGGTTTTCATAATCTGTCAGTATATAATGCTTCATTTGCATATCGTATTGACAAATAAGTCATAATGAACTAACATGTTAGTATCCAATGATATATATCACATCGGGGATAATATACTTGTGACATGTATTATTTTGTGAGAACGGATGGTTTGTCAATCGTTCTATTTTAAACGGGGAGGGCTGACTTATGCCTAAATACAACAAAGTAACACCTGAACTGACTCAAAAACTGCTTGATTTACTTGGAAAGCACAATATGACGACAGATCCGGAAAAACTGGATGTCTATAAGACGGATGAAGAAACTAATCCGGCCTATTTCCATACGCCGGAGGTCGTTGTTTTCCCGGAAACGACGGAACAAGTAGCTGCTATTATGAAACTGGCCAATGAATACATGGTTCCTGTAACGCCTCGTGGCGGCGGCAGCAGTCTGGCCTGCCAGGCAATTCCTGTGTACAATGGCATTGTTCTCTGCCTGGAAAAGATGAATAAAGTCATTGAAGTCAATAAAGATGCACTGTATATGATTGTCGAAGCCGGTGCTGTTACGACTGCCGTACAGGCTGCAGCCAAAGAAGCTGGTCTGTATTACGCCGGAGACCCCAGCTCGAAAGCATCCAGTGAAATCGGTGGTAACGTCGCTACCAACGCCGGCGGCAGCCGCGTTGTAAAATACGGGACGACCCGCGACCAGGTGTACTGGGCTGAAATCGTAACGCCGACAGGTGAAATTACCCAGGTTGGCAAACGGCTGCAGAAGAATACCACCGGGTATGCTTTGGAAAAACTCATCTGCGGCAGTGAAGGTACGCTGGGCATTATTACTAAATTGTGCCTGAAACTCCGCCCCATTGCTCCGTATCATTTCGATATGGTTGCTATCTTTACGGATGAAACAAAAGCACTGGCCGTACCGAACCAGCTCCTGATGGCAGGTGTCCAGCCGACAGCCATTGAATTCCTGGACAATAAAGGAATCCAGAGTGAAGAACGGTTCATGAACATGACTCTTCCTCATTCCAAAGACAACGGAAACTATATCATCATTACCATCGATTCCTATGATCAGGATGACCTCGATAACCGTGTGGCTACGGCTGATGAAATCTGCGAAAAGAACGGTTCTGTGGAAACACTGGTTGCTGATGACCGTATCTGGGGAGCCCGGTATAATATTGGTGAAGCGGCCCGTAATGACAGCCAGATCTGGCTTGCAGAAGATATTGTCGTTCCTGTCGATAAGATTGCGGACCTTATGGCTCAGATCCCGGCTATTGAAAAGAAATATGGCATTGCTACGACCACTTCTGCCCATATCGGTGACGGAAATATCCACGTTAATGCTCTGAAGATGGACATGCCGATGGAACAGTGGAATGAAGTCATTCCTAAATATCACAATGAATTGTATACCCTGGTTTACAGCCTGGGTGGATGCCTCTCCGGTGAACATGGCATTGGTCTGCGGAAAATCAATGAAATGAAGAAGTTTACCGATCCCGTTTCCCTCAATATGATGAAGGCTATCAAGAAAGCACTGGATCCGAATCTGATTTTGAATCCGGGAAAAATTTTTACATACGACGAAGACTAAGACCGATTTTTCAGGAGCTGCTGCGCCATATAGCGCGGCAGCTTTTTTTATCAGACACACCATGACAAAATGGCATGGTAGACGGCGGATGCATGCATAATATGCCGTTCACTCAGATTTCATTGACTTTATACATCAGCTATGGTATTCTGTGTTTGTAGTTAGAATATACGAACTTATATTGTGTATTCGAACAGAAGGAGGGGAGAGATGGAAGAAGAAAAGCTGCATAATCCGACTGTACGGGTTCTGGATATTCTGGAAACGGCGTATAGTCACGAAAAAGGTATATCTTTTACCGATTTGTCCCGGCAGACCGGAATTTCCAAAGGGACCCTGCATCCCATTGTCGCAACCCTCGTAGCCAAAGGATATCTGCAGTGCCAGCATTCGCTTTTTACACTGGGTAAAAGCTGCTTCCGCCTGGGATATGCGTACACCCGCACGCTAAGCTGTCTCGATATTGTCAAAGCGCATATGGAAGAAATTGTTACAGCCTGCAATGAAATTTGTCAGCTCGGGATTCTGGAAGGAATGAATGTCCTGTATATTGCCAAAATGGAACCCCAGCAGGCCATCCGGGTCAGTTCGTCTGTAGGGGCGACGCTGGCAGCATATGCCACGAGTCTGGGAAAGAGCCTTCTCAGCTGTTATACTGACGAGGAAGTACGCCGCATCTGCCCTCCTGTATTAAAGCAGTATACGGAGCGGACCGTGCGCACCGTCGATGAGCTCCTGGCCCAGCTGCGTACTATCCGAAAGCAGGGATACGCACTGGAAAATGGCGAAGTGAATAAAGATATTGAATGTATTTCCATTCCCGTCCAGGTGGCCAATCAGACGATGGCTATCAGTGTCAGCCTGCCGATTTACCGCTCTACGCCGGAAAAGCAGCAGGAAATACTCCGCATCCTGAAACGTCATAAAGGGGAAATTGCCGAACAGACAGCAGGATTACAACAGGATTTAAGTTTTATTTAATAATATTCTATGGAAAAGGAAGGTATGGATCAGCATGAATGATTTCAAAGACAAAATTGTAGTAGTAACTGGTGGCGGCCGCGGTATCGGTGCCATGACAGCCCGTCGTTTTTGTGAAGAAGGGGCTCATTGCGTTATTTCCAGCAATGTTCTGTCTGAATGTGAAGAATGTGCTGCCGAATTAAAAAAAGACGGCTTTTCGGCAAGCGTCATGGCGTGTGATGTCAGCAAGCCGGCCGATGTGGATGCCCTCGTAGCAGATACAGAAAAGAAATTTGGCCGTATTGATATATTTGCCAATATTGCCGGTATTTGCACCAGTGGCATGAATTTCCTCGGTGTTACACCGGAAAGCTGGGACCGGGTCATGAAAATCAATGCCTTTGGCACACTGTACACCAACCAGAAGGCTATTGAATCCATGATGCGCACGGGAACAAAAGGCAATATTGTCAATGTCACGTCCATTGCGGCCAAAACAGGGTCCGGTGCTGTTGGTGTCGATTACTCGGCCAGTAAAGCAGCCATTGTCAATGTAACGATTTCAGCAGCTACCTTTGCTGCCCGCTATGGCATCCGTGTCAATGCCGTAGCTCCGGGACCCATCCAGACGAAGATGACTGCCGTATGGGATCCTAAAATGTGTGCAAAACTCGTCAAGACTATTCCCCTGGGCCGTAAATTTGGTGAACCCGATGATATCAGCGAAGCCATTATTTTCCTTGCCAGCGATAAGGCAAAATATATTTCTGGTGAAATCCTGGATGTAAATGGCGCTGCCTGGTGCGACTAAGAGAGGAGACGGACTCATGTTTGAAAAATTGCAACTTACAGGGAAAACAGCTATTGTAACAGGCGGTACGAAAGGTATCGGCAAAGGTATTGTGGAAGGCCTGGCCCAGAGTGGTGCCAATGTCGTCGTCGTCAGCCGTCATCAGGATGAATGTGACGCCGTTGCCAAAGAAATGGAACAGTATGGCGTCAAAGGTCTGGGCGTCAAATGCGATGTCACCATTGCCAGTGATGTTGCCAATCTGATGCAGAAAACAATAGATGCCTTTGGTCATATTGATATTCTTGTCAATAATGCCGGCAGCGCGATTACGAAAAAAGCGGAAGATCTGACCGAATCCGACTGGGACCGTGTAATCGACATGGATATGAAGGCTGTCTTTTTCATGGCACAGGCTGCCGGAAAACATATGATTGCCCAAAAGAGCGGGAAAATCATCAATATTGCTTCTATGCTGGGTCTTGTTGCAGAAAAGCAGGTGCTGCCATATTGTGTAGCCAAAGGCGGTGTCCTGCAGATGACGAAAGCTCTGGCACTGGAATGGGCTAAATACAATATCCAGGTCAATGCCATCTGCCCGGGATATGTCATTACGGATATCAATAAAGAAGCACTGAGTGAAGAAAAGATTTATAAACACATTACAGGAAAAATCCCCATGCGCCGTTTCGGTGAAGTAGGAGATATTGCAGGTGCTGCCGTTTTCCTGGCATCGCCGGCTTCTGATTATATGACCGGTCAGCCTATCGTTCTGGATGGTGGCTGGACCATGCAGTAATTCTTTGTGACAGGCAAGCAGGGATTATATTGTTAACATTAACAATATAATCCCTGTTTTTTTTTATGTACAAATAGAATGATAACAATAAAAAATTGGGATACAAGAATGCCGATAATTTACCGGATACTACTTGCTAAACACGGCAATGGTGCTATAATAGGTACACCGCTGTTATGAATAATAGCTATAGAAAATAAACATTTATCATTCTGGTTAGGAATATAAAAACGTATTTATACTTTTATTTTCTGTATCTGGCTATACATTGCGGTTATTTTGTCAAAAGGATGTGTTTACTATGGCATCAACAGAAGCTATCCCGGCTAAACGCTGGGGGCGTATTATTCCACCGGCGATCCTCGTCTATATTTTCGGGTTTATGGATCGTACCAATATCGGTTTCGCCATGGCTGGCGGTATGAGCGATGCGTTGCAGATGACGGCAACCTTATCCGGCCTGGCAGCAGGTATCTTCTTTATCGGCTATATGGTTCTTCAGGTACCAGGCGGTCATATTGCGGAAACAGGCAATGCCAAGAAATTCATTGCCGTTTCTATTCTGGCCTGGAGCGTCATATGCACCAGCCTTGGATTTGTACAGACGGCTACCCAGCTTTTAGTCCTGCGCTTCCTCGTCGGTGTCGCAGAAGGCGGCGTATGGCCGGCTATCCTGGTCATCATCAGCCACTGGTTCCCTTCGTCCGAACGTGGCCGGGCTAATTCCTACTTCATCATGAACGTAGCAATTGCTTCTATTATCACTGGTCCTATCTCAGGCTGGCTGGTTACGACCTTTGGCTGGCGTTCCGTTTTCATCGCCGAAGGTGCCGTTTCTTTCCTGCTCATCTTCGTATGGTGGCCTCTTATCAGCAACCGCCCGTCTGAAGCCAAATGGATTTCCAAAGAAGAACGGGAATATCTGGAAACGACGCTGGCTGCAGAACAGAAAGAACTCAGCGCGGAAGATAATGCTCCTACGTCCCTTTCCACTATCCTCAGCAGTGTCAACATGTGGAAACTGATCCTTATCTATTTCTTCTATCAGGTAGGTATCTATGGTTTTGCTATGTGGCTGCCGACCATCCTCAAGAGCCTTACAAACAGTGGCATGACCAGTATTGGTTTCCTTTCCACTATCCCGTATTTTGCCTGCATGGCTGGCCTGTACATCTTTGGCCATCTGTCGGACCGCAGCGGCAACCGTAAGAAATATGTCGCCCTGCCTCTCCTGGGATTCGCCCTTTGCTTCCTGGCATCGGCTTTCCTGAAAGATTACACCTGGGTTTCCTTTGCCTTCCTCTGCGGCTGCGGCTTGTTCCTGCAGTGCGCATCGGGCATTTTCTGGACAATCCCGACCATGCTTTTCCCGGCTAAAGTTGCTGGTGACAGCCTGGGCATCATCAATGCCCTTGGTAACCTCGGCGGTTTTGTTGGTCCCTTCATCGTTGGCTGGCTGACCACTCAGTTCATGTCCATTTATGCGGGCATCTATTTCCTGGCAGCTATGCTTGCCTGCGGCTTCTTCCTGACCTTGAGCCTGCCGAAGAAGACTGAAGGCAAATAATTAGTTTTCATAACAGCAAAAAAAGGCATCCCATAGCCACGGGATGCCTTTTTTGCTGTTAGTCTTCATTCAGATCGAGGATGGCGCCGGTTGCTGCCGACTTTGCAATGCGGGAGTACAGACCCAGCCAGCCGTGTGTAAATTTAGGTTTGGGACGGACCCATTCCTTTCTGCGCTGTGCCAGCTCTTCATCCGATACATGAAGTGTCAGTGTATTGTTGGGGATATCAATGGTGATTTTATCGCCGTCTTTCACGAGGGCAATGGGACCTCCGTCAGCGGCTTCTGGTGAGACGTGTCCGACGAAGCAGCCGTTATTGGTGCCGGAGAAACGCCCGTCCGTGACAAGGGCTGTCGATTTAGCCAGTCCCCGGCCGTACAGATATTTCATGGCCTTAAACATTTCCCGCATACCGGGACCGCCTTTCGGGCCTTCATAACGGATGACGACGACATCGCCGGCTACGATATCTCCGCCTAAGATGGCTTTTTCGGCTTCTTCTTCCGAATTATAACATTTGGCCGTTCCGGTAAATGTCAGGATAGAGGGATCAATAGCGGCCGGTTTGGTGACACCCGTTTCCGGTGCCAGATTTCCGCGGAGGATAGCCAGACCCTTGCGGGATTCAAATGGTTCGGCCATGGTTTTGATGACCTGGGGATTGAATTCGTATTTATAGGTATAGTTCTGCAGGTTTTCGGAAACGGTCATGCCCGTGACGGTCATGCAGTCTTTGTGCAGCAGCGGCAGGATTTCTGTCATGACTTTGGGGATGCCGCCAGCTTTGTAGAAATCTTCCATGTCGTAGGACGATGCCGGATTGACTTTGGCAACGAGTGGTGTAGTGGCGCTGAGCTTATCGAAGACGGCCAGCATGGTTTCATGATCAATGCCTAATTCATGTGCCATAGCGGTCAGATGGAGTACGCCATTGGTAGAGCCTCCAGTTGCCATGAGGACGCGGATGCCGTTTTCAATGGCGTCCATGGTCAGAATGTCATGGCTGGTGATGCCCTGCTGGGCAAGACGCACGATGGCTTCCCCAGTCTGTTCGGCACAGCGCGTGCGGTCTGCGTAGACGGCCGGAATCAGGGCGGCGCCAGGAAGGGACATCCCCATAGCTTCGGCGACACAGTTCATCGTATTGGCTGAACCGTAGAATGAGCAGGATCCGCAGGTCGGCCCGCAGACATCTTCCAGACTGTTGAATGTAGGTTCATCTATCTTTCCGGCATGGAGCATTCCCAGACCTTCAGACATAGAAGTCAGGTCAGATTTGCGGTTGTCGAATACTTTGCCTCCCAGCATGGGACCGCCGCCCATGAAGATGACTGGAATATCGAGGCGGGCCGCCGCAAGAAGCATACCCGGTACGATTTTGTCACAGGAGCCAAGGAGCACGACGGCATCCAGGTGATGGATTTCTACCATCGTTTCGATGTCATTGGCAATCAGGTCACGGGAAGGCAGGATATAATGCATGCCGGCGTGGCCCTGGGCCGTACCGTCACAGCCGGCGATGACGCCGAATTCACAGGCTGTGCCGCCTGCACGGTATATTCCTTTTTTGACGGCTTCTGCCATCTGGCGCAGATTGTAATGACCTGGTACGAGTTCGTTCCAGGAATTGGCGATGCCAATCAATGGACGCTTCAGATCGTCGTCAGAATAGCCGATGGATTTAAACACACTGCGGTTAAAAGACCATTCCGGTCTTCCTAAAATTTCTTTACTTCTGTACATTTTCTTCATCCTTTCCCACCATCCGGTGTCAGCAGAAAGCCGGAGCTTTCTAAATGAAATCGTACATGTCCCTTTCTTCACTATAACTTTTTTTCATTTTGTTTGCAACTATTTTGTATGGATTATCGCAAAATTAGTGTCCCAGTTTTAGAATGGGTTAGAGCAATGACACATAATAAATGAATGTGAAAGGAATAACATAGAATGCTGGAATGGTATCGAAAAAATCATACTATTTATGACTTTTTTATGGACTGGGACACTAGAATATGCTAATATATACGTATATCATACGTGTCAGAATGAATTTTTGATAAAACGGTCTTGAATCCCCGTAGATATGGGAATGAATGACTGCTTTATATATGCTGAAATATCATAACCTGTGAAGGGAAAGTGCAATCCCGTTATTTGACAGATACTGCCATTCTAGTACAATAATAGTGTGTGAATTCGTAAATGTATACATATGTGCATATGCGAATCATTGTGCAACTCTATGAGGCTGGAACTGGTATAGATTCATTCTGTTGCTGTAAAGAGAGAGGAGTAGTATGATGAAACAAGGTACAGGTGTTGTAGGAGAATTATGTAAGGATGTATTTATTCCTAAGATGGTGAAAGTACATCAGAAATTTGATTTGTCGTATATTAAACCGGAAGATATCCCCGGTGTCGTCCGGGCCCAGCTCGATCGTGATATTATAGCCTCTAAAATAAAACCAGGCATGACGATTGCCATTACCTGCGGCAGCCGTGGTGTATCCAATACGGCTCTCATTATCAAGACCATTGCTTCTTATGTCAAAGAAAAGGGCGCCAAACCGTTCGTATTCCCGGCTATGGGCAGTCATGGCGGTGCTACGCCGGAAGGACAGACTCAGATTGTAAACGGCTATGGTGTCGTGGAAGATTATGTAGGATGCCCAATCCGTGCGACTATGGAAACGAAACAGATTGGTACGACCGATGATGGCCGCCCTGTATTTATTGATAAATATGCTGCCGAATCGGATGGCATCATCATGCTGGGCCGTATCAAAGCACATACCCAGTTTGTCGGCCCTTATGAAAGCGGCCTGATGAAGATGGCTGTCATCGGTATGGGGAAACAGCATGGTGCTGAAGGAGTCCATGAACAGGGTTTTATCCATATGGCAGAAAACATCCAGCGGTATGGCAAGGTTATTCTGAAGAATGCTCCGATTATCTGCGGCGTCGGCCTTCTGGAAAATGCAGCCGATCAGACGCATACCATTGTCGCCCTCACTCCGGATGAAATCATCGAACAGGAACCGGAATATCTGAAAAAAGCAAAAGCACTCATGGGTCATATCATGATTAAACATGCCGATCTCCTCATCATTGATGAAATCGGCAAGAATATCAGTGGCGACGGCCATGACCCCAACGTTTCCAATATGCTGCCCCGCGAAACGGGTGTTCCCTTTGGCCCGAACGGCGAATTCCCGTCCAAATGTGAATTCAATGCTGATCGTAAGATTGTCCTGGATCTTACGGAAGAAACACATGGCAATGCCAATGGCCTGGGGCTGGCAGATGTAACGACACAGCGCTGTGTTGACAAGATTGTCAATGCTGCAGCATATCCCAATGCCGTTACCTCGACAATTCTGGAAATGGTCAAGATCCCGTTCTGGACAGAAAATGATAAACTGGCTATCCAGGTTGCTTTGAAGACGGCGACAAAGGCCGATAAAAAGGCTCCGAAAATCGTCCGTATCAAAAACACCATGGAAGTACAGGATATCTATGTATCGGAAGCCCTGCTCCCGGAAGTGGAAGCCAATCCGGATATGGAAGTAGCCGGTGAACTGGCTCCTATGCCGTTTGATGAAAAAGGCAACTTGTTTTAATCGCTAAAGCCGATGAAGGACCGTATGCTGCACCGGGCAGCATACGGCCTGTCATATATAACCTATTATATTGAGATTCCTAGTCCAATACACAAGGAGGAACATGAATGGAACAGAGATGTAAAGGCGTACGTAAAGTATGGGCCCAGTCGGATGCATTGAAACTCGGCACCGAATTCTCCGAAGGCGATCTTGCGAAACCGCAGATTCTGATTGATGATGTATGGGGTGAAAGCCACCCTGGCAGTGTTCATCTTGATAAATATGCCAAACAGGCAGCCATTGGCGTATATGAAACAGGTGGCAAGCCGGCTAATTTCCATGTTACCGATATCTGTGACGGATGGGCGCAGGGCCATGACGGCATGAACTTTATCCTGCCCAGTCGTGAAGTCATTGCCGATATGGTAGAAATCCATGCCAATGTTATTCCCTGGGACGGGGTTATTCTGATTTCCAGCTGCGATAAGGCTGTACCGGCCCATCTGGAAGTAGCGGCCCGCCTCGATATGCCTGTTATCCACATTCCCGGCGGCTCCATGCGCAGCGGCCCGGGGTGCACGACGTCTGACCTTGCCGGCCCGATTACGGCCCGTGACAAACGCGGTCTGGTCAGCAAAGATGAAATGCGCGATTACAAACTGACCGGCTGTCCGACCTGTGGTTCCTGCCAGTTCATGGGGACCGCCAGCACGATGCAGTGCATGTCTGAAGCACTCGGTATGGCCCTTCCTGGCAATGCTGTCGTACCGGCCACGCTGATGGAAAGCCAGCGTTATGCCCGTCTGGCAGGCCAGAAAATCATGGAACTGGCGGAAAAAGGCATCACGACGTCGAAAATCATGACGAAAGCAGCCTTTATCAATGCCATTAAAGTCCATCAGGCAATCAGCGGTTCTACCAATGCGACGATTCATTTCCCGGCGATTGCCCATCAGCTCGGCATTGACATTCATCCGCGCATGTTTGATGAAATCGGTAAGAGCATCAAGTATCTGACGAATGTACAACCCAGTGGCAAATACATTACAGAATTCCTCTGGTATGCCGGCGGGATTCCTATGATCCAGATGTACCTCAAAGACGAACTGGACCTCAACGTCCTGACCGTTACGGGCCGTACGCTCGGTGAAAATCTGGAAATGATTGAAAAGAGCGACTTCTTTGAACGCGGTCTTGGGTATCTCAAGACTTACGGTATCAATCCGGAAGATATCATCCGCAAACCGGAACACTCCAATAAATATGGCTCTCTGGCTGTTCTTGACGGCAATATTGCTCCTGATGGCAGTGTCGTTAAATTCTCGGCTATCAAGAATCCCGATATGATGCACCACATCGGTCCGGCACGGGTCTTTAATTCTGAAGAAGACTGCCAGCAGGCCATCATTACCGGTCAGGTCAACCAGGGTGACGTTCTCTTTATCCGTTATGAAGGCCCGAAGGGCGCCGGTATGCCTGAAAGCCTCATGACGACCGATGCCATTGCCTTTGACGAACGCCTGGACGGCACGGTTGCCCTCGTAACGGATGGCCGTTTCTCCGGTGCTACCCAGGGCCCGGCTATCGGCCACGTATCGCCGGAAGCTGTAGAAGGCGGTCCTATTGCGCTCCTGGAAGATGGCGATATGATCGAAATTGACATCCCGAACCGCAAAATCAACATGATTGGCGTAAAGGGTGAAAAGAAGACGGCTGAAGAAGTAGATGCTATTCTGGCTGAACGTAAGAAAAACTGGAAGATGCCTGATTTCCCGAAGAAGAAAGGTTATCTGGCACGGTACAGCAAATATGCCACATCGGCTATGTCCGGCGGATATCTTCAGTAATTCATGCTAGTGCGCAGCTGGTAGAAAAAAGGTATCGTACGAAGCAGGCTTGCTTTGTACGATGCCTTTTTAGTTTTAGGTGTATAGTAAATAACAACAAAATACAAATATAAAAAAGGCCTGTCTCCGGGAACAGGTCTTTTTATATTTGTATTGACTTAAATTACATCGGCTGGGACTGGAACGATTTGGCAAAGAAATCAATATCGTTGATATTTAGTTCCGTAAAGGTGTGTTCCAGCTTTTCTTTAGATGTCTTTAATGCCGTAATGGTTTTCTCCTTTTTTTCTTCCGTCAGGCGGAAAGAAGGGATACTGACGCTCATGGCAGCAATATAATGACCATGATACGAGAGGGGGACGGAAAAACAATTGATGCCGGGAGAAATCTCTTCTTTATCCGTGAAATATCCCAGCGTCTTGCCCTGCTGGCATTCATCGTAGAAGCGGTTAAAATCCGTGCAGGTCCGTTCTGTTACCGGGGCCAGCCCCTGAGGATAGAGCGTCTGCAGGCCCTGCAGGGTGTATTCGCTTAGCAGGGCTTTCCCGATAGCCGTACTGTAAGCGGGAAGCCGCTTGCCGACGAAGGAAATGAGCCGTATTGGTTCAGGAGATTCTTCTTTTGCCAGGTAGAGTACATCGCCGCCGACAAGAACACCGAGCTGGCAGGCTTCCGAGGTGGCACTGACGATGCGCTTCATCTGGGATTTGAAGAGCTCCAGTATGTCCATATCCTGCAGGCAGGCGGACCCGACGATGAGAGCGCTGATGCCGACCGTATACTTGTTGGATCCATGCTGGGTGATGAAACGGCGTTCACATAATGTCCGGATAATGGGAACAATCGTACTTTTGGGGACAGAGATAGCCGTGGCAATTTCTGTCAGGGAGCAGCCTTCCTTTGATGTAGAAAGAAGCTGCATAATGTCCAATACACGGGCGGTAGGGCGGTGCGTGGTATAGGGCATCCTATATTACCTCCTTTAATGTATATATGGGATGATGGTAAATCACAGGTAGCATATCAGAGTTTACAATCACCAGTATAGCGAAAATAAGGATTTCTTGCAAATGCTAATAACTGATACAAGAAGGATTCCATGCCTGTCCACGGTACAGGGCGGCATAAAAATATAAAAGGAATTCATCGGCGAATATTGCTATTTTATGTGAAAAATGGTAAAATATAGTCGTAAAACGTATATACAAATTATAACTCATATACGAACAAAATGCAAAGAAATTATCCGGTTTATCTATTCTTAATAGTGATAATTCTGCTTTAAAACTATGAAAATAGTTTTGAATAAATGCCTTACGAGGCGTATAATTTAAGGAGGTATTTTTTTATGAATTTTGAATTCTCTGATGAACAGCAGGCGATTCAGAAATTAGTACGCGAATTTGCAGAAAAGGAAATTGCACCGACTGTCCAGGAACGGGATGAAAAAGCAGAATTTTCCCGTGAAATTTTTGATAAAATCGGCGAATTAGGCTTGTGTGGCATATTTTTCCCGGAAGAATACGGCGGAAGTGATGGCAGCTATGTAAGCTACATCCTGGCTAATGAAGAATTATCCAAAGTTGATGATGCTGTAGCCGCCGGCTATGCTTCCAGCATTTCTCTTTGCGCATGGCCTATCTGGAAATTTGGTACAGAAGAACAGAAGAAAAAATACCTCACACCGCTGGCAGAAGGAACGAAACTGGGTGCTTTCGGCCTGACAGAACCCAATGCCGGTTCTGATGCTGCCCGTCAGCAGAGCACAGCTGTCCGCAAAGGAGATCATTATATCCTCAACGGCAGCAAAATCTTTATCACCAATGGCGGGGAAGCAGATATTTATGTCGTCTTTGCCATGACGGATAAGACAAAAGGCACGAAAGGTATTTCTGCTTTTATCCTTGAAAAAGGAATGGAAGGATTCTCCTTTGGCAAAGAAGAACAGAAGATGGGGATTCATGCTTCCAAGACGAGAGAACTGATTTTCCAGGATGTCAAAGTTCCGGTAGAAAATCTTCTCGGCGAAGAAGGAAAAGGTTTCAAAATCGCTATGCAGGGCCTCGATGGCGGCCGTATCGGCGTAGCTGCCCAGGGCCTGGGGATTGCCGGTGCTGCTCTGGAAGCGGCTATCAAATATTCCAAAGAACGGGAACAGTTTGGCAAACCGGTCTGCAAATTCCAGTCCATTTCTTTTATGCTTGCTGATATGGCAACAAAACTGGATGCAGCCCGCCTGCTCGTTTATCGTGCAGCAGCTCTCAAAGAACAGGGCAAACCGTACACCAAAGAATCGTGCATGGCCAAGTTGTATGCAACTGATGCGGCTATGTCCATTGCGACCGATGCCGTACAGATTCTCGGCGGCTATGGTTACATTCGCGAATACCCTGTAGAACGGCTCATGCGTGATGCCAAGATTACCCAGATTTATGAAGGTACGAACCAGATTCAGAGACTGATTATTTCCGGCCAGCTTTTACAGTAAATCGTTCATACAGAAAGGGAGATAACGATGAGTGATGTATTAACCTATGATGAAATGAAAGTCGGCGATAAAACCACTTTCGGCAAAACGATTGGTGAATGTGATGTATATGCATTTGCAGGTGTCACCGGTGACTTCAACCCGATGCATGTCAATGAAGTAGAAGCATCCAAAACCATGTTTAAAGGCCGTATTGCCCATGGCATGCTCAGTGCCGGCATCATCTCTACGACCATGACGAAGGCAGCTCATGGCGGCACGCCGATTTACTGCTCACAGGAATTGAAATTCAAAGCTCCTGTACATATTGGTGATACCATTACCTGCACAGCAGAACTCATTGAAAAGATTCCGGAAAAACACCGTCTTATTTACCGCACGGTCGTCACGAATCAGGATGGTGTGGTCGTTACAGACGGCAAAGCAATGATTTTAAAATTCTAAGTTGGTTTGACGCGCAGGGGGCCTGAGCTCCTTGTGCGTTATCTGAAAAGCACAAGGAGGTTACACTCATGGCATTAATGACTGGTGAACAGTATATCGAAAGCATGCGTAAACTCAACCTGCAGGTATACATGTTCGGCAAAAAAATCGACAACGTCGTCGATGATCCCATCCTGCGTCCGTCCCTGAATTCGGTCCGCATGACCTACGACCTGGCCCAGATGCCGGAATACGAAGATCTCATGACGGCTACGTCGTCCCTGACCGGTGAAAAGATTAACCGCTTCACCCACATCCACCAGAACACCCAGGACCTCATCAACAAAGTCCGGATGCAGCGTCTCCTCGGCC
>NZ_QSFA01000021.1 GCF_003467125.1 Megasphaera sp. AM44-1BH | reverse complement strand
TTTAGTATATCCCACTCTGCCCCTCTTGTCAAGGGGGATTTTTTACAAAATCTCAAAAAAAGCAAACAGGCGCCCAACACGGACGCCTGTCTGCTGCTTCGGGATATCTAATTCATACATGGAGGGGTAGATACTACATCAGATGCTGTCTTCCAGATCGACAATCTTGGCCGGATTGAGGATATCATTCGGATCCAGTGCTTTCTTGATAGCCCGGATCATCTTATATTCACCCGGCGGAGTGCAGCGTTTGAAATCAACGAGTTTCTTGTAGCCAATGCCGTGTTCACCAGACATCTTACCACCCAGGGCATATACTTTTTCAAAGAGGTCTTTATGGAAACCGGCCATCTTCTTCATCCAGTCTTCCGGTGACAGGCCGTCTTTATTAAGCGGCAGTACGTGAATATTGCCATCGCCGATATGGGCCGATGTTACTGTGTAGATTCCGTGTTTTTCTTCCAGTCCCGGCACTTCTGCTGTAATTTCAGCAATCTTGTCGAGTGGTACAACGAAGTCTTCTGCTACGAACATGATATCGATATCGCGGGCTGCTTCTGCAAACTGACGGCGGCATCCCCAGATACGGTCATCAGCCTGGATGACATCTACAGCACCCATATCGTCACAGAGATCGCTGATTTTTTCCATCTTCTTATCCAGTTCATCTTCATCAAAGGATTCTACGGTAATGATGACATAGCAGCAGTTTTCTTCTACATGGGGCAGCGTTACCTTGCAGAAATTGCTGCACATCTTCAGTGCCTTGTTATCCATGTATTCAATACTGGTAGGTTCGATACCGGCCTTTAAAATCTTATTCGGCAGGGCAAAGGCTTTGGCGTCTTCATCAAAGATAGCTACCAGGTCAAATTTATACGGCGGCAGCGGACGCAGTTTAAGCGTAATTTCCGTTACCACGCCCAAGGTACCTTCAGACCCGCAGATGAGCTGTTCCAGGCAATACCCGGTCGAGCACTTCTGCAGCCGCGCACCGACATCTACAATATCACCGGTCGGCGTAACGATTTTCATACCATAAATCTGATTCCGCGTCGTCCCATATTTTACGGCCTTGTTGCCGCCGGCATTGGTTGCTACGTTACCACCGATCTGGCAGCTGTCAGCACTGCAGGGATCGCCAGCATACAGGAGTCCCCGCTGCTTGCATTCCTGCTGGATGACACTCGTACGGACACCTGTCTGGACGACAGCGTAGAGGTTGTCTTCATCAATTTTAAGGATTTTATCCATCTTGTCCAGTTCCATGACGATGCCATGATAGACAGGGATGGCACCACAGGCAACGCCGGAACCAGCAGCGCGTGGAGTAATCGGTACGAGGTACTTATTCGCCAATTTGATGACCGCTGCTACTTCTTCTGTCGTTTTCGGGAATACGACTACTTCCGGGGTACGGAACCAATAGGGGTTGCCTTCTTCATCAGTCTGATACGTCTGCAATTTTTCCGGATCTACGGTTACGCCTTTTTCTCCCAGTACTTTTTTCAGTTCGTCCAATAATTCTGCCGATACCTTGTTAAATCTTGCCATAACCTATCTCTCCTTCCTATATTAATGCCTCATACACTGCGGCATCGTATCCATATCATTGAGCTCAATGAGCGGTTCCCTGTGCAGGGGGAGCTGCTTCTGCTGCATCTTCTGTCTTGTTCCCCCAGAGTGAGGCAACAAAGGAGCAGAATACGGTCGTCCAGACAACGCCGATAGCTCCCGGAATTGCCGACATAGGATCAAAATACGTAATGCCCAGAGTAACTGCCAGTGCCGTGTTCTGTACACCGACGATAAACGTCATGGCTTTCCGTTTCGGAGCTTTCATGCGCAGCAGACGGGCTACACCGTATCCGATAGCCAGACCGATACCCGTATACAGTACCAATGTCAAAGCAGCCATTCCTGCTACAGCCTGCAGCCGTTCTACGTTGAGCGCAACGATGACGGAAATGATGCAGACGATGGCAGCTACTGTTGCCAACGGCACGACTTTCAGAATAACCGGCATTTGTTTATTAAAGAATTTGTGAATCAGAAGTCCCAGTGCAATAGGAATAATAACGATTTTAATGATACTCATAAACAGGCCTACCGCATCAATAGGAAGATATTTTCCCACATAAAAGAGAAGCAGCATAGGCATGACGACCGGCGCTACGATGGTACTCAGGCTCGATACCGTAACGGCCAGAGCCTTATCGCCTTTAGCCAGGAAGGTCATGACATTGGAAGATGTCCCTGTCGGTGTGCAACCCAGAAGCACGAGGCCGACAGTCAGCATCGGATCCAGATTGAATACCGTTCCCAGCCCCAGCCCGACGAGAGGCATAAACGCATACAGTGTCACGATACCGACGATGACATCTTTCGGCCGGGTCAGAACCAGCTTGAAATCATTGGGCGTCATAGAAAGGCCCATGCTCAGCATAATAATGCCCAGGAACCAGGGAATCGTCCCACCGTATGGTTTGAACGGTGTCGGCACAAAATATGCAAATACGGCACATAAAATGACCCACAGCGTCACATATTTAGTGACAAATTTTACGAACTTTTCGAAACCACTCATGCTTCATACCTCCTTACACATAAAATGATACCTGAAAACATCGTTGCCTTATTTAATTATTACCGAATCGAATTTCTTTCATGCATTTATGTTAACATTATCCAATTAAAGAGTCAAACTCCGACCAGTATGACGTTTGTGTTCATTTTATTCTTCTCATTCGGGACTCCTTTTCGTCCATTTTTGTATAAATTATTACATTTTGGTTCTTCCTTTTATCGTTATATAATAAAAAAATCCGGCAAAATATCATAATAAATTAATATTTTGCCAGATAATTTCTTTCTTTTTTGTATTATTGTGACGAAAAAGGACTTTTTTTACTGCAATCCCGGTTGCTTCCGGCAGGAAATTTGCGTTTGAACTCGGCCCGGGCCAGGGAGAGATGCCGCCGCATAATCGCTTCAGCCATACCCTGATCCCGCATTTTCAAGATGTCACAAATCGTCAGATGTTCCATCCCGACGACTTTAAAATATCCTACGGGCGGATCATAATTCAGATAGCTTCTATACCGGTATAGCTTATATTTAATGTGTTCATAAAATTCTTCCAGCAAAGGATGATCTGCCAGATGGACGATGCGGGAATGAAACTGATATTCCAGGTCTACGATATCAATATACCGGTGCTGTAAATTTCCATTCTCTACACAGATGCGGTGAAGTTGTTCTGCTATGTCATACAGGGCGTCCAGTTCCTCACCTTTAATGGCAATGGCAGCCCGGCCTGCCGCATAGGGTTCAATCAGCTCCGACAGCTCTGCAATATCTGTATATTCCTTTTCAGAAAATGCGGCAACCCTGTATCCCGGCTGACGGACAACATAAGAGTTATGCAGGAGCCTTGTCAGAGCATTCTTGACAGGGGACCGGCTGACGCCCAGTACTTCGGCAACGGTACTTTCATTGACACGGCTGCCCGGGGCCAGACGGAAGCTGACAATTTCCTGAAGTAAAATATCATACACTATCTCGCTGAGAGACAGGAACGGATTTTGTTTTCTCATACGTTCAACCGACTGCTTGTCCACTTTGTTCACCCCATTACCGCTATGATCAGTTACTATTTTATCATATCCGTACCGGTAAAAGAGTCAGGAAATCCCCGTATATCCGGATTTATCAAAATCGGTATAGAACAAGACATAATGTTTCATTTTCTGCATAGAAAAAAGCGCCCCTCAGGGACGCCTCTTTCTGAATTCTTTATTGTTTTTGAAACAAATCTTGCGGAGAATCCTGTTCTTCATCTTCTCCATCGATGGCAATCGTATCAAGGGCCGTTACTTTGTCGTCTTCTTCCAGCCTCTGGATCTTGACGCCTGATGTAATCTTGCCTTTCTTGATGCCAATGCTTTCCACATCGGTGCGGATGACGATTCCATTGCCGGTAATGAGCATCAGTTCCTGATTATCGCGGACGACTTCGACGCCGACGACATCGCCGGTTTTCTCAGTAATCTTGAAGTTCTTGACGCCCTTGCCGCCGCGGTTCTGCACCTTGTAGGCTTCCACGTTATTGCGCTTGCCAAATCCTTCTTCACTGACTGTGAGGACCTGGCAGCCCGGTGTGAGTATATCAGCCCCGATGACCATATCGCCCGGAGCCAGATCAATGCCGCGGACACCGCGGGTATTGCGGCCCATCGGACGGACATCGTCTTCATTGAAGCAGATAGCCATCCCCAGTTTCGTTGCCAGGATGATGTTCTGCCCGCCCGTCGTGAGACGCACTTTGGCCAGATGGTCCCCTTCGACGAGGGAAATAGCAATGAGACCGTTGCGGCGGACATTTTTGAATTCCTGCAGTTCCGTCTTTTTGACCCTGCCTTGTTCCGTAGCCATAAAGAGATTCATGGACGGATCCACCTGATCGAGATCGATCAGGGCATTGACTTTTTCCCCGCTGTCGAGAGGCAGCAGGTTAATCGCAGCGATTCCCTTGGAATTACGGCTGTTGGCTTCCGGGATTTCATATGCCTTGAGGCGGTAGACACGGCCCAGGTTGGTAAAGAAGAGCACCGTGTTCAGCGACGAGGTATAGAGCAGATGATTGACTGCATCTTCATCTTTCGTCCCCATCCCTTTGATGCCCCGGCCACCTTTATTTTGCGTATGATATACATTGGCATTGATGCGTTTGATATATCCACGACGGGTCAGTGTCAGGACCATGCGTTCATCAGGGATCATATCTTCTACGCCAAATTCCGATGTATCGGCCACAATCTGTGTCCGCCGCGGATCGGCAAACCGCTTTTTGGCATCCAGGAGTTCGTCTTTTACTATACCCATGATTTTATGCGTATCGGAGAGCACATCGCGCAGATAGGCAATCCGATCTTCCAGTTCTTTATATTCCTGTTCGATTTTTTCCCGTTCCAGTCCGGTCAGGCGGCGCAGACGCATATCGAGGATGGCCACCGACTGTTTTTCGCTGAGACCGAACTTGCTCATGAGAGCCGTCTTGGCAATTTCATCTGTCTGGGATTCGCGGATCGTCCGGATGACTTCATCAATATGGTCAAGGGCGATGAGCAGGCCTTCCAAGATGTGGGCCCGGGCCAGTGCCTTTTCCAGTTCGAACTTGCACCGTCTGGTTATGACATCCTGCTGGTGCGCCAGATAATAATGCAGTACCTGTTTCAATGTCAGGACGCGGGGATGCCCATCGACGAGGGCCAGCATAATGACACCAAACGTTTCCTGCAGTTGTGTATGCTTATAGAGCTTATTCAGCACAATATCCGGATTGGCATCGGCGCGCAGTTCGATGACAATGCGCATACCCTTGCGGTCCGATTCATCCCGCAGTGCCGTAATGCCATCGATTTCTTTATTCCGGGACAGATCGGCAATGGTTTCAATGACCCGTGCCTTATTGACCTGATAAGGGATTTCCGAAACGACGATACGATGCTTACCTTTATTCATCGGTTCGATTTCTGCACAGGAGCGCATCTTTATGCTGCCCCGGCCCGTCGCATAGGCTTTGATGATGCCATCGCGGCCCATGATTTTAGCACCTGTCGGGAAATCCGGTCCCTGTATTTTTGTCATCAGTTCTTCCAGACTGGCTTCAGGGTTATCGATGAGCATGACACAGCCGTCGATGACTTCGCCCAGGTTATGGGGCGGGATGTTCGTCGCCATGCCGACAGCAATGCCAGCCGAACCATTGACCAGCAGATTCGGGATCTTGGAAGGCAGGACCGTCGGTTCCTGAAGAGAACCATCATAGTTAGGCATGAAATCGACGGTATCCTTGTCGATATCTTCCAGCATTTCACCTGTAATTTTAGCCATGCGGACTTCTGTATAACGCATAGCTGCCGCCGAGTCGCCATCGACAGAACCGAAGTTGCCATGACCATCTACCAGTGGATACCGGGTAGAAAAATCCTGGGCCAGGCGGACGGTTGCATCGTATACAGAACTATCACCATGGGGATGATATTTACCTAAAACTTCACCGACGATACGTGCTGATTTCTTATAGGGCTTGTTCGGTGTCATGCCCGCTTCGTGCATCGCATACAGAATGCGGCGGTGAACAGGTTTCAGACCATCGCGCACGTCCGGCAGGGCACGCGTGATGATAACGCTCATCGCATAATCGATGTACGAGGTCTGCATTTCACTTTCCAGACAAACCGGCAAAATTTTATCAACGTTTTGTTCGTCCACAATGTCACCTCATATATAATAAAAAAAATAATCGCTTATATATATCTATATATAGAGCATCTGTACTATTATACCAAAAATCAGAGGAAATAGATAGGTAAATAAACCCAAATAGCAAAAAAACGCCTTGCCGGGCCATTTAGGATGCATTTCAGCAATATTAAACCAGCACCATGGTCCATTTATAAATGATACTCCCCACAACGGGGAACGCGGCTTCCAGCCTGACCTAAAAACACTGCTATATATCTAACGATATACAGCAGTGTTTTTAGATTCTGCAAAGGAATGTCAATTACCGTTTGTTGCTCTTGCGCCAGATATGCATCTTGTCCGCTTCTTTGATGAGTTCGTCCCGGAAATCAGGGTGTGCCAGGCCGATAAGGGCTTCTGCACGCTGCCAGGTCGATTTGCCCATAAGGTTTACCATGCCGTATTCTGTCGCAATCCAGTGTGTCTGGGAGCGGGGATCGGTGACAGTTGTACCCGCTTTCAGGACAGGGCTGATATTGGATGTAACTGTACCGGTCTTCTTATCTGTATGGGTCGCATGCATGGCAATGATCGATTTGCCGCCTTTGGACCGGTACGCGCCGTCGGTGAAGTCAAGCTGGCCGCCGCTGCCACTGATCTGATGGGTCCCCATGGATTCGGCCGATACCTGTCCATAGAGGTCTACTTCGATGCAGCTGTTGATGGAAATGAAATTATCAATCTGCCCGATGACAGCCGGATCATTTACGTAATCGATAGGGAACGTTGCCAGGGCAGGATTGTCATCTACCCAGTCATATAAGTCCTGAGAGCCAAGGGCAAAGGCAAAGACGCCTTTATCGCGGTTCAGGTTTTTGACTTTATTTGTCAGCCGGCCTTCCTTAGCCATAAGGTAGAAGGCATCGACGAGCATTTCTGTATGGACACCGAGGTCCTTCAAATCCGATTTGGCAATCATGGCACCTACGCTGTTGGGCAGGCCTCCAATGCCCAGCTGCAGAGTAGCCCCATCAGGGATAGCATCGACGATATAAGACGCGATTTTCTGATCGATATCATTGCCGAGGACAAAGGGAATGGTCGGCACCGGCACATCCGGTGCTTCGACGATGGCATCGACGTCAGAAATGTGGATAGCTTCCCCACGGCCGCCAAGACAACGCGGCATATGTGGATTGACTTCGACAATGACTTTTTTAGCCTTTTTCGTAATAGCTTCGGTCACGGCGGCACAAAGGCCAAAGTTGAAATAGCCATGTTTATCCATGGGCGCTACGGTGATCATAGCGACATCGACATCAATGATATTACGGTAAATCGACGGTTCATTGCGGAAACACATGGGATTAAAAAACATGCGCGACTGTGCTGCCAGTTTGCGGTCATATCCGCTGAGATGCCAGTTCATGACCGTAAAGGTATCACAACCGGGGTCGCATTCGCAGACCTGACGGGGAAACAGGGACATGGTTTCCCGTACTTTAATATCGTGTAACTCATCTTTGCGGCCCGCCAGCGCTTTATCGAGCAGTACCGGCTGGGAGGTCGTCATGCCATAATCGACCCAGTCACCGTCCTTTACGAGTGTAACTGCTTGTTCCGGAGTCGTCAGTTTCTGTTTATACATGGCCGTCCATTCTGACATTCTGTTCACCAAACCTTTCCCACTGTGTGGTTTTACCACTACACGTATTACGAAAATATTGTTCTAAAATTCACAGATACAGTATAGCTTATTAAAACGTTTTACGCAAGATATCTATGCGAAATTTATATTTATATTTTGTATTATACGCAATACCCGCATATTAAATCAGAATGTGCATTTTTTTAGCAGCAAAGGTCAGTTCTTCCCGGAATTTCGGATGGGCAATCCCTATCAGGGCTTTTGTCCGCTGGGAAAGGGTTTTCCCCCGCAATTTGGCTATGCCGTATTCTGTAACGACGTAATCAATATCATTTTTACTCGTCGAAACGATGGCCCCCGGTGTCAGAGTCGGCACGATTTTGCTGATAGTACCACCTTTTGCCGTAGATGGGAAGGCAATAAAGCTCTTTCCGCCCGGTGAGCAGATGGCGCCGCGCACGTAATCAGCCTGGCCGCCTGTACCAGAAATATGTCGTGTCCCCGTCGATTCCGAACAGGCCTGGCCAAAGAAATCGACTTCAATAGCCGCATTGACGGAAATAAAATCAGGATGGCGGGCAATGACTGCCGGGTCATTGACATAATCGACAGGCAGCATGAGAAATGCCGGATTATCATCGATAAAATCGTAGATACGCTGGGAACCAAAGGTCAGTGTCGCCACCGTCTTTCCCTGGTGAATCGGTTTTCTGTCATTGGTGACGGCTCCGCATTCTATGAGTTCTACCATGCTGTCTGTGAACAGTTCCGTATGGATTCCCAGATCATGCTTATCCTTGAGGGCCAGCCCTACGGCTTCCGGCACGGCGCCGATACCGAGCTGCAGTGTCGCCCCGTCGGGGACTTCTTCGGCGATATATCCACCGATGGTACGGCTGATATCGTCGATTTGTACCGGCGGCACAATCGGCAGGGCATGGGATGTTTCACACAGTCCATCGACCTGGGAAATATGGATCTGCGGTGCCGTAAGTACCCGTGGAAGCTGGTCATTGACTTCCAGATAAATATGACGGGCTTTCCGTATCATGGCAGCACTGCAGGAACCGCTCAGGCTGGTACTGAAATACCCGTGCTTATCCATAGGAGAGACCTGGGCAAAGAAAGCATCAATATCGATATATCGTTCAAACAGTCCCGGCGCATCGTGATAATAGCAGGGCATGATATCACAGCGCCCCTCATTGGCCGCTTTACGCAGACCGCCACCGGAAAACCAGGTAACTGGCGTAATATTCGGATAGGCTTCGGGAGACAGCGTTCCCAGAGGCGTTACATCGAGCAGAGTATGACATGTCACATCCTGTATTTCCCCGGAAGCGGCCCGTTTCCCCAGTGCCTCCGCCAGGACCGGTGGAATCGCTCCCGAAATATCAGCACAGCAGGACCAGCCCGATTCCACACAGGCGGCAATCTGTTCCGGCGTCTTTTTCTTATCGGCATATTCTTGCATTACATCCATGACAATAGCTCCTTTCAATTACAAAAGAATCGACAGCATAGGGTTCCATTCCCAAAAGAAATCCCCGCCGCACACAATATGCGGCGAGGATACGTGAGGAGGGATTTATTCTTCCTTACCAGCCTGTGAAGCGGCAATGATTTCATCCATTGTCTTTTTCGGTACTTCTTCATAATCAAAGAAGGACATGTTGAATGTACCTTTCCCCTGGGTCATCGAACGCAGAATCGTTACATAACCGCTCATTTCTGCCAGCGGTACCTGCGCTTTGACCACAATCAGGTTTTTATGGCTGGGATGATGTTCCATACCAAGGATGCGTCCACGGCGTCCGCTGAAGTCGCCCATGACATCACCCATATATTCTTCCGGCACGATGACATCGACGTTATAAACCGGTTCGAGAATCGCTGGTTTCGCTTCGGGCACGCCTTTCTTCAATGCCAGTGCTGCCGCTACTTTAAAGGCCATTTCCGACGAATCGACAGGATGATAGGAACCGTCTTCCAGAGTGACTTTGACATGAATCATAGGATAGCCTGCAATGAGGCCTTTTTCCAGCGTTTCTTTTACGCCTTTTTCGACAGCCGGGATATACTGGCGCGGCACAGCCCCGCCGAAGATAGCATCGACAAATTCGAAGTCTTCCCCGTTGGTAAGCGGTTCCAGTTTGAGTTTGACATGACCATACTGGCCATGACCACCGCTTTGTTTCTTATGTTTGCCTTCTACTTCCGTAACACCATTGATGGTTTCTCTGTACGGAATATAGACCGGTTCGAGGATTCCTTTGACGCCGTATTTGCGTTCCATCTTGTTCATGATGTGTTCCAGATGGACGTCGCCCATGCAGCGGACGAGTATCTGCTTGCCTTCGGCATTCTTTTCCACCTGGCAGGTAGGATCTTCTTCACTGATTTTCGACAGCGCCGTCATCAGTTTTTCTTCGTCGCCTTTCTTTTCCGGGACCATGGCAACTGTATGGAGCGGATTGGGGAAGCGGATCGGATCGTATTCTACAGGGAATTCTGCCGTAGCAAAGGTATCACCTGTACGAGCATGGGCCAGTTTCGGAATGACGACGATATCACCGGCAATAGCTTCTTTGACTGGTACCTGTTCTTTGCCGACGAGGGTAAACATCTTGCCCAGTTTTTCTTCCGTATCCTGGGTCACATTATACAGCTTATTCCCTTCTTTGAGTTCACCGGAGAAAATGCGGACGTAACTCAATTTTCCTGCAAAGGGATCGATGAGTGTCTTAAATACAAATCCCGTAAACGGCTTGTTGGGATATACCATGACCGGTTCGCCCGTCTTTTTATCCGTTCCCATCATGACTTTCTGGGATGCGTCCGGCATATAACGGATGAGCCGGCCCAGAAGTTCTGTCGTTCCGATATGATGGACGGCACTGCCGCACATGACCGGGCATACCCGGCCGGTCAGCATACCCTGGCGCAGACCCTGGCGCAGTTCGTCGATAGTCAGTTCTTCCCCTTCCAGATATTTTTCCAGCAGTTCGTCATCGCCTTCAGCGGCGGCTTCCATGCACATTTCACGGACTTCACGGGCTTTGGGCATATATTCTGCCGGTACTTTGATTTCTTCAGCTTTGCCATTTTTCCATTCCCAGGCAATCATTTTGCAGACATCGATAATGCCGCGGAAATCATTGCCTTCTCCGATCGGGATCTGAAGCGGCATAATAGATTTGCCAAAAACAGCGCGCATCTTTTCGAGGCAGCCAAAGAAATCGGCGTTTTCAGCATCCATTTTATTGACGTAAATCATGCGCGGCAGCTGTAGTTCCACACCGTAATCCCAGGCGCGTTCCGTATCCATTTCTACACCGGCATCGGCCGAAACGACCATGAGGATACCGTCAGCGGCCCTAAGGGCAGCCCGGACTTCACCGCAGAATTCAGAATACCCCGGCGTATCAATGAAATTCAGCTTGTATCCCTGCCATTCGCAGGGCGCGATACCGAGCTGGATAGTTACATTGCGCTTGATTTCTTCCGGTTCAAAGTCCATGATGTGTTTGTTGTCCTTGCCCACACCGACGGCATCAACTGCGCCGCAGGCAAGCAACAGGGATTCGACGACGGCCGTCTTACCGGCTCCGTCATGGGAGAGTACAGCCACGTTGCGGATCTTGTCACTAGCATATTCTTTCATATATAAATCGCCTCCTAAAAATCACGTTACTATATATATTCGTGATATGGAGGCGATTTCCTTTTTTATTTATGATTTTTTTCTAACTTATCTATGCTTTATGCGCCGCATCCGGTGCGATGATGCTGACATCCTGATTGGAAAGCGCCGCCAGCACGAGAGAACTCATGAGTTCCATGCCGAAGGGCAGGCAGTTTTCATCGGCGGCAAAATGAGAATTATGGAGCGGCCAGACCGGTTTTCCCGGTGCCGTTGCCCCGAGCCACAAAAAAGCACCGTTATACGCTTTGAGATAGCCGGAGAAATCTTCTGCCGTCATGGCCGGTTCCCTGACGTTTGCCAGAGCGTCTCCCCCGAACCGGGTCCGTACGACATCTTTGATAAATTCCGCCTGCTCCGCATCATTGAAGACCGCATCATAGCCCCGGTCATACTGAAGCGTGCTTTCTGTACCGAGCATCGTGTCGAGACCGCTCAGCAGCCGCTGCAGCTTATCTTCCACCATATCCTGGGCTTCTTTGTGATACGTGCGGCACGTACCTTCGATGATGACCTTATCGGCTACGATGTTATACCGTGTACCTCCGTGAATGGTCCCGAAAGTGAGGACTGCCGGATAGAGCGGATTAATCTGGCGGCTGATGATGTTCTGTACTGCCGTCAGGAACTGTCCGGCCGCTACGATAGCATCGGTACCACGATGCGGCATGGCAGCATGACTGGCTTTTCCGCAGATCGTAACGGTCACGTGATCCGAAGCCGCCATCATGGGACCGGCCAGAATCCCGACCTGACCCGTAGGAAGCCCGGGCCATACGTGAAGGCCATACACGGCATCGGTCCCTTCGAGGATTCCCGATCTGACGACGGCTTTAGCCCCGCCATCGGGAGATTTTTCTTCTGCCGGCTGGCCGATAAAAAGGACCGTTCCGGCAAAAGTATCTTTCAGTGCCGTCAGGACACGGGCCGTGCCGAGGAGAATCGATGTGTGTGCATCATGGCCGCAGGCATGCATGACGCCGGGCGTTTCTGAAGCAAAAGGAAGTCCCGTTTCTTCTGTGACCGGCAGGGCATCCATATCGGCCCGGAGCGCAATGGTCAGTCCCTTTCCCTTACCGCCATGAAGAATTCCCACAACGGCATGGATACCGCCAACATGTTCATGCACTTCCAGCCCCAGACTGCGGAATTCCGCATCCACCAGGGCCGCCGTCCCCTCTTCCTGATACGAAAGCTCCGGATGAGCATGAATCGTACGGCGGAGCTCACATATGTGGGACGTATATTTTTCAACCAGCTGTTTTATTATATCTTGTGCCATTTTCCTGTTCCCCCTTTTATTTATCAGGAAATATCACTATAATGGTGATGTTAGACATGCATAATGTAAAAATGGCCGTCCTGCCATTTTGGTTAATTATACCATAAGGAGGAATATAAATGAAAACATTTGATAGAGAAAACAGTGTCTGGGCCCGTTTTTCTGAAGAACAGCGTCTGGAAATGGAAGAATACAGCAAAAAATACCGTCACTTCCTCGATACAGCCCGGACGGAACGGCTGGCCAATAAGGAAATCATCCGTCAGGCTGAAACTGCTGGTTTTAAACCACTCCATGACTATGCCACCCTCAAGGCCGGTGACAAAGTATACTGGAACCAGAAAGGCAAATCAGTCATCCTCGCCGTCATTGGCACCGAACCTGTCGCCCAGGGCATGAAAATCGTCGGTTCTCATATCGACTGCCCCCGGCTCGATCTGAAAGCCATGCCTGTTGCGGAAAAAAATGGCATTGTGTATTTCAAGACCCATTATTACGGAGGTCTTTTGAAATATCAGTGGGTCTGCCTGCCCCTGTCCCTGATTGGCGTCGTGTATACAGCAGACGGCCGGCGCATTGACGTTTCTATTGGTGAAGACCCTGACGATCCCGTATTTTTCATCAATGACCTGCTCCCCCACCTCGGTAAAGACCAGGCAGCCAAAAAACTTTCCGAAGCCATCAGCGGGGAAATGCTCATGCCCCTCGTCGGAACCAACAGCGAAGAAGAAAAGACAAAGCCGGCTGTCCTGGAATTGCTGAAAAAGAAATACGGTATCGAAGAAGAAGATTTCGCCAGTGCCGAACTGGAAATTATCCCGGCCATCAAGAGCCGCGATGTCGGCCTGGACCGTTCTATGATCATGAGCCACGGCCACGATGACCGGGTATGCTCGTATGGCAATCTGGCAGCCATCCTCACGGCCCATGCCGGCACTAAGACACAGGTAGCCCTGTTTGCCGATAAGGAAGAAATAGGTTCCGTCGGCAATACCGGTGTCCACTCGGCATTTTTCCCTGATTTCGTCGCCGAACTCCTGGCATTGCAGGGCCATACGGAAGAACTATGGCTGCGCCGGACCATGCGGAACAGCCAGGTTTTATCCGCCGACGTATGCGCTGCCCTGGACCCTGTATTCGCCGATGCCTACGAAGAAACAAACGCGGCACGGCTCGGTTATGGCATCTGCCTGTGCAAATACACCGGAGCCCGCGGAAAAGCCGGCAGCAACGATGCCAATGCAGAATTTTTATCCCAGGTACGCCAGATTTTTAACGCCGCCGATGTCCCCTGGCAGATTGGGGAACTGGGAAAAGTCGATCAGGGCGGTGGCGGCACCATTGCTTATATCATGGCCGACTGGGGCTGCGATGTCGTAGACTGCGGCGTCGCCATGCACAGCATGCACGCTCCCTTGGAAATCGTTGCCAAATCCGATGCCTATAGCGGATATCTCGCCTATAAAGCCTTCTTTGAAAGCAAATAATATTTGTATACCGAAAATGACAGGTCCTGTCGCATGCGACAGAACCTGCTTGTTCAATCTGTTTACTAAAAGGACTGGTTACTTTGAAGAAGTCCGTTCTTTCAACGCCTCATAAAATTTCTTTGACAAGGGAATATCTATTCCCAGTTTCGCGGCTGTCTTTACGAGATAGCCACTGAACGTTTCCAGTTCATTAGGCCGGCGGGCCATGACATCGTGGGCAAGGGAACTGGTCACATTCTGATTTTTCTGTCCTATGACGCGATGATAAATCGTATCGACCAGGTCATCGGCCAGATTGACTCCCTGGGCTTTTCCAATCGTATAGGCCTCATGGAGAAGGGTATGGAATTCCTCTTTTCCCTGCGGACGGGCAAATACGCCGGCAAAGGTATCTTCATAATAGGCTGTAATTACGTTGATGGCGCAGTTCGTAATGAACTTATTCCATACTTCGACGCGGATATCGTCGGCATACCGTACTTTCAGCCCCGGGTGGTCGAGGAGGTCATGCAGAGTTTTGCTGTATTCTCCTTCAGAACCGCTGATATACATGCGGGCAAAGGCCCCGGACTGGCGGATAGAAAAGTCATCCTGGGCTTCCGTATTGATGTAAATAGTCGAATCCATAATTTTCCCTTTTGGCAGGATAGACCGGGCGACCTCACTATGATCGACGCCGTTCTGCATGCAGACAACCATCGTATGATCGTCTATGCAGGGAATCACGGCCTGTAATGCTGCCGGCAGGGAATAATTCTTGACGCAGACAAAAATCACGTCCTGGATGCCACACGACGACGGATTGTCTGTAACGGCAGGATGAGCTACGTGTTCACCAAAAAAGTCACTGTGCAGGATAAGCCCCTTTTCTATGAGAGATTCCTTCCGTTTGCGGCGGGCGATGAGCGTTACATTATCATAATAGGCGCATAAAAACGACGCCATATATCCACCGATACCGCCAATTCCCGTTACCATGATTTTCATAGGTCATCACTCCCTCAACATATAAAAATTAAAAGACTGTTTTTACCATTTTAGCATAAGAAACCGGTAAAAACAGTCTTTTTTCATCTCTATACTTTCGTTTCCCCACAGGCTCTGGCAAGAAATTATTCAACGGAGCAGGACGTATATAACAAGGAGAACAAAGACGACGGCCACTGGTTCCAGGCCTACAATGCCGATAACGACAGCCAGACAGAGGAGAACGAGCAGGACGCCAATCACTTTGGATGTCCATGGCGTCGGTGTCTCCTGTGCTGATACCGGGTCCACCACCGACGTTTCCTCTGCAGAAGCATTTCCTGCTTCTTCTGTCACAGCCGCATCTGTCTGTTGCATGGTTTGCCTTGTTTTTCGGTCTTGTCTTCGTTTCTGCACAGCTCCCAGCGCTGTCATATCATTATTGCGGCCCGCTTCAAATCCCTTTTCAAAGCCCTGATCATGGCCGTACTCATAGCCTTTATCGAATCCTGTGTCAAACCCTCTGTCATATCCTGTATCAAAGTCATCGTCCGCTTCATCGGAATCAGGCAGTATCTGATGGGTAAGGGTATCGATCTGTCTCCCGCATCCCGGACAAATGATATCCCTATTTGTATATTCACTGCCGCAGAACGGGCATTTCCGGGGCACGAGCCATCCGCATTCGGGACACGTATCTTCTTCATCACTGACATAAAAAAATCCACAGCCGGGACATTCCCGATACGCCATAATACTCACTTCCTTATCTGACATATACACGATGATATCTGTATTCGTATTTATTTTTAGTATATACTTTTTTATGATGAAAAACACCCTTATTTCGGCACAATTACGTTTACTCTTTTTTTGTTTGACTATTTGTCTTTTGCGTGATATAGTAAATATGCAAAATTGATAAAAATTTGCAATGACATACAGGAGGGATTTTCATGAAAGTTATCTTGCTTAATGGCAGCCGCCGTGAAAAAGGCTGCACCTATACAGCACTTTCCGTCGTCGCTGATACGCTGAAAGAAAACGGTATTGATGCAGAAATCATCCATGCTGTTCCGGATACGGCTACGGTCAATGCCGTTGCTGAAAAAATGAAGACCGCCGATGGTCTCGTCATCGGTTCTCCCGTATACTGGGCTTCCCCGTCAGGAGAAATCGTTTCCTTTATGGATCAGCTCGCCGGAAAAGCCGGTGCGGCCCTCGTACACAAAGTCGGGGCAACCGTCGCATCCGCCCGTCGTGCCGGAACGACAGCTACTCTCGATGTCCTCAATAAATACCTGGCCTATCATCAGATGGTAAGCGTCGCTTCCAACTACTGGCCCATGGTACATGGCAATACGCCTGATGAAGTCCGTCAGGATGCCGAAGGACTTCAGATCATGCGCGTCCTTGGCCGCAACATGGCGTGGATACTGAAGTGCATCGAAGCCGGTAAAAAGGCTGGCATTACAGCACCGGAAACAGAAGCCAAAATCATGACCAATTTCATCCGCTGAGAAATAGCGCCAAAAATCGCATAAAAAGCAGAGTGACCCCCATACATCAGACCTGGAATCCAATGTATGGGGGTCACTGTATCTGGACAGCCTCTTTTTACTTGCTTTTTCTGATAACATTTCGTACTATAGAAATGACTATAGCATAAATGAGGGATATCATGACTAACCAAACTATGCCGCGCTCCGAATGGGTTTTATCCCAGCTTCTGACCTGGCAGAATGTGGTCAGTTCCATCACCATTTTTTCAATACAGGACGTGACACCTATGTCATGCTTGCCGGTTCTGTACCCGGTGCCTCCCAGCCCGTATTTTCTGCCCGGCGCCATCTCATTCTGACCCTGATGGCTGTATATATGGGCACAGGTATACTGATCGGTACGGTCATCTATTTCATATACCGGTAATACAAAGACTGCCCATGATAACAAAACCATCATGGACAGTCCTTCTTTTATGATTCCCAAATTCTGAATGACACATAAATCGTATCGAAACTTCTGCCGGTCCAATTTAGTACCATTCATTGATGTAGCATTTTTCTGTCGGGAACAGGGCCTGTAATGTTTCCAGTGCCTGATCCGTTCCCTGTATCTTTTCGTTGAATACCAGGTCGCTAACATCCATCGCCCCAAATACGAGGAGCGCCAGTGTACCAACAGGCATAACAGCATCAGGTGTTTCATCATCAGGCCGTTTTTCTACTCTGGCCGTGCCGTCCTGCACCGTCAGGCGCCATATCCCTGTATTCCAGTCCGCCAGAGGATCGTCTGTGCGGAAGGTAAGGCTGCCTTCCGCCCGGTACGGCAGTTCTTCCAGTGCGCCTTGGACATCGACAATACGTCCGGTCATGAAAGGCATAGTTTCATGGCCCTGTTTGCCATCGGGATAGAAGCGGTACGACTGGTCATGGATTCCTTCGTTCCACTGAAATGTATCGCCTTGTGAGCGGTGATTATAGATATAATTAAGCAGCCCTTTTTTCCCTTTTGCCGTAGCATACACAAACTCGCCGCTTACGATAGTCGGTTCACCAAGCTGATAAAAAAGATATCCGACCGGCCGGTCTCCATCGAGGCAGACGGCGATATTGCCTTCTGCCAGCTGAGCGCTGATATGACTGCGCCAGCTCTGTTCATCCCGGACGGCATAACCAGAAAGGTTCCGCGTATAAGCATCGTATACCGGCGCCAGATAGGTCCATTCATCGGGGCTGGTAATAAATCCATAGTGAAGCGTCCGGTCTGTAAGGGGGCGCAGGGCATCGAGTGGCATCGTTTCTTTCCACTGATGGCAGTACAATTCATAACCGTAGGGCTGATAAAAACCAGCTTTGCTGGGCATGAGGATATTGATATAATGGCCGCGCCGTTTCATTTCTTTCAAAGCTGCCGTAAGCAGTTTGCCGCCGACGCCGCCGCGCCGGGCTGCCGGATGCGTTGCCAGGCCGACAATGTAGGACGTCGGTATTTGTCTGCCCCGGAGATTCAGTGTATAGGGATTGAGATGGGTCAGACAGGCCATCTGGTCACCCTGAAAGCCCATGAGGACCTGTTCCGGCTTATAGAAATTCGTAAAATACCACTGAAAAAACGGATCTTCCCGATGTTCGAAACAGTAATCCCAGAGGCTTTCTACCAGGCCCCGGTCCTGTTCACCAGCTAAACGGAAATTCATAGAAACATCCCCTTTCTCTATAAGAAAGAGGCTGTCGTGCAAAGACAGCCCCCTGTTTTTATTTTTTCAACGTCACATCAAATTTTTCTACGTAATGGTGCGGGTTGTACGATTCTTTTGAATGGCGCAGGCCCGGTATGCCCATATCTTCTTCCCGGTTGATATAGGTCGTATGAGGCCAGGCATGAACGACAAATTCATGATTGATGACCTGATACAGGCCGCGGATATTTGGGTCACTCTTTTCAAAATGGATGATAGCCGTGTCGTCATTGAGCATCTCCCCAATGGAAAAAGCGACGATTTTATTATACATGCGGATAGCGCCGCCTGTCGGCTGGAGGATTTCCCAATTGTTGAATACTTCTTCGATGGCGTGGCGTTCGCCCAGCAGTTCTTCATCGTCATCCTGTTCCTCATGCTGGTCATACCATGTCTTTTCCGCTGCCAGGCATTCATCAAATATGTCTTCTGTAATAGGCACGTATTCCCATTTTCCGATATACTGATTGCGGAAATGATTGAGGTTATTCTTTTTCTGACGGAATTTCTTTCCTGATAAGTTAATCAGGTCCTGTGTGAGATACACGTATTCGTAATTATCCCGGTCCGGCGTAAATTCATAACAGTCTTCGCAGAGTGTCCGGATCCGTTCAGCAGCTGCCGGTGTGACACCTTTCATGAGAAAGGGATAGCCGTGTTCATCGAACCATTCATGCATCCGCTGCACGCCCTTTAAAAAACTGCCATCTTTTTTGGCAAACGGCGGGATCCAGAATTGCTTTTTTCCCCGGCCGGAACGGATATACATGACATTGTCTTCTTCGGCCCACTGGATTTCATAAGGCTTCTGCCAGGCAAACAGCGTCATGAACGTCGCATCAGCCTGTTCATACCGCTTCTGCTGAAAATAATCATCTATAATTGGTTTATCTTCCAGACGGATTTCTCTGAATTCAATAATAATAATCTCCCCCTAAATATATGAACACGTATCCATGAGTATAAATAATTCAGGGTCTGGATACGGATTTACTATTTTCAATATAATAACGCCAGGGAAATGTCTTCCCCTTTTCGGCATAGTCTACATGAATGCGCGCAGAACAGGATACCTTCAGCGGTCTGCGCACAGCCGGCTCAGCAATGTATAACTCATCGCCACAGAGATCCAGCATATTCTGGGCTTTCGTAATTTCCATAGCCTGACAGAGTTTTCCCGGTCCGTTCGTCAGATGTTGCGGGTTCTGTGTATGGATGTCCATATGACGGTTCCGGAACATATCTTCCAGGCCGGATAGCGGTTCGACAGCACGGATAAGAACGGCTTCCCCACTACCGGCACGACCGGTCACGACATTCATGCAATAGTACATGCCATAAATCTGATAGACATAACTGCAGCCCCCGGGCCGGAACATAGGCTCTGTCCGGGCCGTCCTGCCACGAAAGCTATGGGCCGCATCATCAGGACAGCCTTGAAAACTTCCACCATACGCCTCAGTCTCGACGATGCGGCCTGCATAGAACTTATCACCTATGACGTGTATCAGAATAGCTCCCAGCAGATGACGGGCAGCCTGGCAGACGCCTTCCCCGTACCATTCCTGCGGCCATTTCTGTCCTATGATCCCGTCATTCATTTATCTGTCCTTATCTTTGTCTTTCCGATAGCCCAGTGAATAGGAAATTTCATAGGCGTACTGGCTCATGGTAAAGAGCATTTTCTGCCGGATAGAATCGTAAAACCGCATGCTCGGTCCGGCAATAGTCAGCGAGGCAATGACTTGTTCCTCAAAATTGAAAATCGGAACGGAAAGGGCAAACAGACCGTGTTCGCTTTCATCCTGGGTAATGGCATAACCATTATGCCGGATAGATGCAAATTCACTTTCCGACAAATTGCCATACTGGACGATGACCCGGTTCCGTTCAGCCTTGCTTGCCCAGGCCAGAAGTACTTTGCCGGCAGCGCCTTTGTAGATAGGCAGTGATTCACCCATAGGAATGACGCGGCGCAGGGAATGGGTACTTTCTACATGGTCCAGACAGATACGGTTATCCCCTTCGGCTACATAAATACTTGCCGTTTCATTAAAAATCTGCTGAAGCCGCCGCAGATACGGTTTTGCCAGGGTCACGACGTTTTCTGTCCAATGGGAAGAATATCCCAGAGCCAGTGCTTTCGGACCCAGCCGGTACTGCTTGGACGCTTCATTGCGCGTCAGATACTGGCGGCGTTCCAGCGTATTGACGATGCGGAAAGCTGTCGAAGTATTGAGGTCGGTCCGGGCCGCTATTTCTTTCAGGGTCAGACCGGTATTGCATTCGACAAAGATATCGAGGACATCGAGACTTTTCTCCAGCGATTTGAGCAGACTGTTCTGCCGTCCTCTCTTACCTGTGTCTTCTATATTCATGGAATCGCCTGCTTTCTTCCTACGTATTGACTTTCATGCCGATTTCCAGTGAATCGGGCGGATCGATGACTACCTTTTCCCCTTCGCTGAGGCCGTTCAGGATAACTACCCGTCCGGCTTCTTCGTCCCCTGTCAGGACAGAACGGGCATCAGCCAGTCCTTTGTCATTGACGATATAGACGAAATCTCCACTGTCTTTCGTTTTGACAGCCGTTTTGGGTACAGTAATCTGGGATACTTCCTGTGGTGTTGAAAGGCGGACATGGTAAAATTCGCCGGGCACAAACAGGTTCTTATCGTTATTGAAGGTAATTTTGGCCATATAGGAGCCCGTTGCCGGATCCTTCACTTCAGAAAGGTAGGTCAGTTCCCCTGTTTCCGATTCACCAGACGGGGCAATGATAGATACTTTGATTGTGCCATTACTCTTGGCAGTCTGCAGCGCATCTATATAATCTTCCGGTACGGCAAACGTCGCTACCAGCGGCGTCATCTGCTGAATCGTAGCCAGGACATTGCCGGCGACGGCAACAGACGGGTTATCGGCTACGGATGTGACGCGGCCGTCAATAGGCGAATAAATCGTGGCATTACTCAGCATTTCCCGGGCCGATTGTACCGCCTGCTGCAGCTGGGCAATACGTCCCGAATCGACAGCCGGGGCAGCTTCCTGGACGGGAGCGGACTGGACCGGTGGCGCCGTACGGGCCATCATCTGATTGTATTCGACTTTGGAAATAGCTCCTTCATTATACCAGACGTCGAGTTTTGCCCGCTGGGCACTGTCACCGCCACCACTGGCAGCCGGAGCCTGATATACAGGAGCCGTTGCCGCTGCAGAAGACGCCGCTACCAGCTGGGCTTCTGCATCACTGACACTCTGCTGGTATGGAGCCGAATCGACCTGTACGACTACTTCGCCGGCTTTGACTTCCTGCCCTACCGTAAGGGGCGTCGAGACGAGTTTGCCTGAAAGCTTGGGCACTACATTGGTCATGTGCAGGGCTGTAATATTGGCATCGAGGGTCAGGGCCACGGGATGATCCGATTTGGTTACACTTTCTGTTTTAGTAGTCACACTGTTGCCACACCCTGAAAGGACTGCGGCAGCAAAGATGGCAACACAGGCTGCAACTGCCCATTTTTTGATTCGCACCATATTTCCTTCTTTCGGAATCTCAGAAAAACGTATAGAACAAAGTAAGAACAGCTACGGCGGGCAGGCCGAAAATACCGACCAGAATCCCCGTTATGAGGGTAATGGGCACATGGGCCAGGCCCAGGAGATAGCCGAAGTGGTTGACACCATACAGGAGCAGCAGACCGACGACGACATTACCCAGGAGATGGCGCAACGGTGCCAGAATCAGTTTATGCACCAGTATGAGAATGACGATACCGATGCCAATGCCGTAGAAATCCATAAGGTCCTCACATTTCCTGCCGATTGGCTACGGCACCAGCCAGAGTAGCTTCATCAGCATATTCAATATCGCCACCCATGGGAAGTCCCCGGGCAATACGGGTAACCCGCATGCCGGCCGTCTTCAACAGACGTGCAAGGTACAGAGCGGTCGCTTCCCCTTCTACGTCCGGATCGGTCGCCAGGATGACTTCTTTGACTTCTGTATCCTGCAGGCGCTGCAGGAGTTCTTTGATCCGCAGGTCATCGACGCCTACCCCGTCGAGGGGCGACAGGGCACCGTGCAGGACATGATAAAGGCCATGATAATCGCCGCTGCGTTCGATAGCCATCACATCCTGCGGCGTTTCGACGACGCAGATAATGGAGTGATCGCGCCGGGGATCACTGCAGATAGGACACGGATCGGTACTCGATAAATTGAAGCAGACCGAACAAAAATGCATCTGCGCTTTGGCATCGCGGATAGCACCGATAAAGGCATCCACGCTTTCTTCCGGCTGCTGTACCATATAATAAGCCAGCTTGCGCGCCGTCTTGATGCCGATGCCAGGCAGGCGCCGGAATTGTTCTGTCAGACGGTCCAGAGGCGTATCCATCAGAACATGCCCGGCAGCTTCATGCCGCCCGTGATTTTGCTCATTTCCTGAGCCATGAGATCATCGACTTTTTTGCTGGCTTCGTTGACGCCGGCGACAATCAGATCTTCCAGCATTTCCGTATCTTCCGGATCGATGACACTTTTATCGTTGATTTTTACACTTTCCACATTTTTTTCACCATTCATGACGATGGTCAGGGCACCGCCGCCGACCGTCACTTCAACGGTCCGCTGTTTCAGTTCTTCCTGCAGTTTTTTCATATCTTTCTGCATTTTCTGTACTTTCTTCATCATACCTTGCATATTTCCACCAAACATATTCATATCCTCCTGATTTTCTGCTTATTTTTTAGTTTCTATATATATATGACAGTCTCCCAGCTTCTGGAGCACCGGTTCCAGAACCTGGCGCGCTGCCGGAGGGATGTCCCCGGGAGCCACCGGTTCCATGGCCGCCTCTTCTTCCGGAACGGATACTGCATGTGATTCCGTTTTTTCCGGAGAAGCGGGAGATCGGGTCACCGTGATTTCACTGTTTTTTTTTTCGTAGCCTGCCAGTTCGGGATCTCCTTCCTGATAGGCCCGCATATGATAGCCTCTGCCCAGGATACCGGCCAGGGCTTCATCGACATATTTATAGTAATCTTCCCGGTTGGCCCTCTTGACCATAAAGGCCGATTTTAATACCAGGATAACTTCTGTTTCTCCAATATATATGACCTTGCCCAGTCGTATACAGGATACGACCTGCATCTTCTTCTTCTTTTCCAGTATCTGGCAGACCTGTTTCCAGATTGCATCATAATTTTCCGGTACCTGTACCGGATGGGATGGAGCCGTTTCCGCTGAGGTATTATGGGATGTACGGGAAGGAGCGGCCTGTACCGGCGGAGTATCTGGTACGGACTGTTCCACTTTTACAGAAGGTTCCTTTTCCTGTACGGATGGAACAGGAGACATCCTTTCTGGAGGCGCCTTGAAAAATCCGGCATCGTCATACGGTTCGTCCGGCAATGCTCCGGAACTGGAAAATTCATCGTCTGGCAACGGAATCTCTTCCGTTTCTTTTTTGACATTTCCCGATGGCATCCGGATCCGGGACAACGCTTGTTCAAGCCGTGTCACCCGGTCTGTCAGTGCCTGGATCTGCGCCGCATCTGCCGAAGGTTCCGAACCGGCATGAGTACTGGCCGTCCCGCCCTGGCTTGCCATGAGCAGCCCCATTTCCACGGCAACGCGCGGGGCCGGCGAATTTTTAGCCGTCATGAGCGCTTCCTGAAGTACGCCGAGAATGCGGAAGACCTGTCCCGGTTCGACCCGTTCTGCCTGGGCTGCCAGTTCTTTCATCGAATCAGCATAAGCCGAAAGTGTATCCGATTTGGGCGCTGCCTGATACAGCATGAGTGCCCGCAGGTGTTCCAATAGTTCTGTCAGTATGACCCGGGGCTCTTTTCCCATACGGACTATATCATCGACAGCACTGATGATGACGTCCCCTTTATGGGAAAATACGGCATCGGCCAAGGAAAACAGCCAGTCTCTGCCCACCAGTCCCAGTAGATTGCGGACCAGCGTTTCATTGATGGTCCCATCGGCATTACTTACACACTGGTCCAGAAGGCTCAGGGCATCGCGCATACCTCCGTCAGCCTGCACCGAAAGGATATGGGCAGCCCCTCTGGTAATATCAATGTGCTCCTGATCAGCTATGTAGAGAATCCGTTCTGCTATGTCATGACTGGTAATGCGGCGGAATTCATAGCGCTGGCAGCGGGACAGGATGGTCATCGGGATTTTTTCCGGCTCTGTCGTAGCCAGGATGAAGATGACATGGGCCGGCGGTTCTTCCAGAGTCTTGAGAAGGGCATTAAATGCTTCTGTCGTCAGCATATGCACTTCATCAATAATGTAAATCTTCTTCCGGCCTTCTGCTGGCATGAATTTGATTGTTTCCCGCAAGTTTCGTATATCTTCGATGCTGCGGTTGGATGCCGCGTCGATTTCTACGACATCAAGGGATTCCCCGGCAAGGATATGACGGCATACATCGCACGTATTGCATGGATGGGACGTCGGCCCATGAACGCAATTCATGGCCCGGGCAAAGATTTTAGCCGTACTGGTCTTGCCTGTGCCACGGGGACCGGAAAACAGGTAGGCATGGGCTACTTTATCCGTATCTATTGCTTTTTGCAGGGTTTCCGTAATCTGGCGCTGGCCCACTACGTCTTCGAAGGTCTTAGGACGCCATTTACGATATAGCGCGATATATGCCATGATAGTCCTTTCGGAAAGATGTAAAAAAAAGCAGCTAACGGCATAGCTGCTTTGACCAACTGAAAAGTACTCGTGTATGACAACCCGTCAGGTTGCCTCATGGCACATGGAAATGACTACTTATCGCTGCTTCCTCTCGGACCTGACGAGGTTCATAGGTTCCCATTGCACAAGTCCCAACGGATTGCCACGCACCAGTACTTTTATTCTGTTAGCTATGTAATTATATCGTATAAATGGAAAAATAGCAAGCATTTTTACATTGTAAAACCGGTATAAAAAAGGCCCGTCTCATAAGGCAGGCCTTTTTATACATCTTATTCTTATTTATGTTCCCAGATATCAACACGGCGGTTGTCAGCACGGCCCTGATCGGTATCGTTGCTGGCTACAGGATCATGGAAGGATTTGTAATCCAGGATCATCTGAGAAGCCGGTACGCCATTATTGACAGCATACTGAGCTACATTATCTACACGGCGTTTGGAAAGATCCGTGTTGTATGCATCGCTGCCCTTGGAGTCTGTATTACCTGTCAGTTTGAACTGTTCTGTCGGGTTGGCTTTGGCAACGGATACGAAGTTGTCGAGTTTGCCCTGTTCAGAAGCAAGCGGCTGATCTTCGTCGAATCCGAAGTGGATGCTGTCGAGATAGTAATCATTATATACATGCGGAGCTTCTACGGGAGCCGGAGCCGGAGCTTCATAGACAGGAGCCGGAGCTTCTTCTACCGGAGCTGCTTTGTGGCCGCCACCGAAACGATAGGACAGGCCGGCGATAAAGCCTTTATAGGAAATGTTGGCATCGTCTTTCAGGCCGATTTCACCTTTGTCAGCCAGTTTCGTGTTGAGGTAACGGTAACCGGCGCTGATGTCGAGGTCCGGCGTAATGCTGTAGCCGAGGCCTGCTTCCCACATAGAAGTGTTCTTCGTGCCGAGAGCGCCTTTAGCATAGATGTCGAAATTCTTGGCAAGCGGAGCTTTGGCGATAAGGCCGATCTGAGCAACGTTATTGGTATCGCTCCAACCGCCGAGGTCGTTATTGATACGGTTCCAGCCGGCGAATACAGCAAAGTTCTTGTTAAGGCCATAGACGAGGTTGACTTCGTGTTCGTCGCCATCTGTCTTATAACCTGCTGTTTCATGATTGCCTTCAGTTTTCAGGCCATAGTAGTTATACTGCAAGGCCAATTTGTCCGTAAAAGCATAAGAAAGACCGCCCTGGAAATTCCATTTGGAATCAGAGCTTACATCTCCACTGCCATTATACCAGTTGGAAGAATCTACTTCAGCCTTCGGATTCCAGGCGCCGAGGTCGATCTGCCACTGGCCCTGTTCAAACTGTGTCTGCGGAGTTGCAAACGCAAACGAAGATACGCACGCTGCCGCAGCAACGAGTGCCAATACTTTCTTTTTCATCATAAGTATCCCACGCTTTCATAAATAAATGCATCATTGATTCATAACAATTTCTAATAAAAAATCATTACGGACCTTTGTTACGTCTTTATACTACCACTTGATTGTTACAGTTTTGTTACAATTTTCTAGAAAGTACAATAAAAAAGAATTACGGTTTGCTCTATTCTGCCGTTTCGCCTACATAGCTTATAACCTTACGCAATACATTAGGAAGCCGGGAGGATACACTGTCTATATTGACCCGTTCAGTCCGTTCATGCAGGTCTTTTCCCCATGGCCCCAGGAGCAGGAAGGGTATCTGCATTTCTTCCATAGCGCTGAAATCAAATCCATAGGACTTTCCCCACAGAGGTAAATTATGTTCCAGCAGTGATTCATCCAGATTCGGATCGACACAGCAATAGCTGCAGTCGGAGACACCGTTGAAATAATGGTCATAGCGGATATCCGTCATTTCCCCGATGACCTGCCGCAGCCCGTCGTACCGCCCATCATGGAGAATCAGACTATCTGCTGCCGGATAATATGGCGGGGCAAAGGTAATGATGACCATAGGCTGATTCATGCCCGTAAAATCGAGGACGGCTTCTATCAGGCGTATCGTTTCCTGGGCGTAAGACGTTTCTCCTTTCTGAAAGCGGATAAAACTGTTGTTTTTGGCATTTTCATAGAATACATCAAATCCCGGATAGTCTTCCGCCCGTTTCAGCAGTTCGGCACTGGTCATGACTTCCATCGAAAGGCCGGGACCGGTATGGCTCAGGGCGTCTGCAACGGCTTTCTGGGCCACATTTCTCAGCAGATACATGACGTCCTCCGGTGTCTTCGTATAGGTCATGAAATTGGCACAGGCAGCAGCCCGGTGCGGCAGGGATACGTCATATTTGTCTTTGCGGTCCCGCTGAAAAATCCAGGCCGGCGGCGGCGTCATTTCGTCACCACAGGTATCGGCCAGAGACGCATCTCCTTCTGTTTCCGCTACGATACGTGACAACACCCCCAGCGGATTGATTCCCTGCTGATAATTGCCTACATGAACTGATTTTCCCTGTACGATGACAACAGGCAGGAGCTTTCCTACTGAACCAGTAAAAGCCACGATTTTCCCGTTTTCTTTTTCGTTTGGTTCACTATTGATGAGGACGCGGTAAATGAGTCCATACGTATCACGCAGTTCCTTCAATACAGGCACTGCTGTCCGCATTCCCGTCGAGTACGATTCTTCGTCAGGCAGGGAGACAAAAAGCAGTCCGGCTTCACCGCCCCCCTGGGCCGCATATTCTTCGAATACCGCCAGCTGGGCTGCCGCTCCGCCCTTCATATCGCAGGAACCGCGTCCGACCATCCATTCGCCGCTCTTTAAGTCGGAAAGGACGGATTCGTCTTTTTCAAACTGTATCAGTTCCTGCAGTAGTCTGTCCGGAGAAAAGGCATCATCCCGCAGGATGCCATACGCCTCTGTACCGACGACATCGTGATGATTGAGGAAAATGACCGTGTCTTTTTTCCGCCCCGGTATAAACCCGCAGACGACAGACCGGCCGGCCGGATCGTTGGGGACACGCATGAGACTGACCTTTACCATATCTCCCATGGAGGACAGTTTTTTCTGCAGATACTTTTCCATATCGACTTCCTTGGCCGTATTTGTTTCACTGTCGATGGCAATCATTTCTTTCAGGATATCTAATACACGCTGCTCTTTTTCCATAACCCCATCCCCTTTTTTTATTTAAAAATCCATTTTTTACGTGACAAATAATTCCATACGGTCACAATAGCGCTGGCCATGATTTTTGCCGGAAGCGGCGGCAGTCCCAGGATGGACGGCGATGTGAAAATCCACATGAGAAGCAGGTTCCACCCCAGTCCGATGACACTGACGAGAAATACGAGAGAAATTTCCGCACCGCGCTGATAGCGGCTGCCACTGTCAAACACAAAGACGTTACAGAGAATATAGTGGTACAATGTCGAAATGGCAAAAGCCAAGGTCGTCGCTGCCAGTACATTCTGCGTCTGCAGAGAAAACACGGATGCTCCGGTCAGGGCCTGGAAAATCAGATAGAACAGCCCCCATTCCAGGAGAGCCGCGCTGCCGCCGACCAGAAGATACATGAACAATTTCATGTACTCGTTGTTTGTATAGTCAAATCCAAAAATCTTTTTCTGTTTCATACGGTCCTTTCCGCAGTGATTTCCTGTATCTGTGCCAGCGATTGTTATAGTATATTTTTATTATAGGACATATAAAAAATAAATGCTATAAATTTTATCATTTCTATAGCATAATTATTTAAAAAAATGTATACTTAATGTGTGTAGTGTCCCAGGGAGGTGATAGAATATGGCCCCATCGCCTGAATCAACCTATAAAGTAGAATTTAACCATCACGTATATACGCTGCCTGTCTGCCAGGGAGCCGGCGGCAGCAGCCTGATCAAGGTCGATTTTATACATAACCCATATTTGATGCATGATGCCGCAGTGGAAGCCAACCGTTACATGAACCACAATATCAGCAATCATATCGATATCATCGTAACGCCCGAATGCCGTTGCATTACGCTGGCAACACAGCTGGCCTTTATGAATGGCTGCCAGGTCATTATGCTCCGCAAATCCTTATCTGCTGATGAGGAACAGCATCCGTTCTGGAGCGGCACCTATCAGTCACGCACCCATAACGGACTGGAACACCTGTATCTGACAGAAGATAAGGCACGGATGATGGAAGGAAAACAAGTCCTGGTCCTCGACGACGTGTCGAGCACAGGCAAGACCCTTATTGCCATCCACAACGTATTGGAAAATGTAAACGTGCGGGCTTCTTTCTTTGCTATTTTTGATGAAGATTGTGAAAAAGACAAACGGCTGGCAACCCTGCCTTCGTATTATTTCCTGAAGACACTGCCTGTACCGGATTACAGTGAATGAAAAAGGAGACTGCCCGATGACAATCCATCAGGCGGTCTCCTGAACGATTTTTATTCTTCTACCCCTGTCAGTTCCAGACATTCTTTCCGTGCCGAATCTTCGCAGGAACGCATAGCCAGAATCGTTTTTTCAAAGAGGTCATTCAAATCCCAGCCCAGCATTTCTGCACCGTTTTTGATGACGTCCCGGGAACAGCCGGCGGCAAACCGTTTGTCTTTGAATTTCTTTTTCAGGCTTTTGACTTCCATATCTTTTGTGCTTTTCGATGGACGCATCTTGGCAGCGGCCCAGATAAGGCCAGTCAGTTCGTCTGCAGCGTAAAGCACCTTTTCCATCATATGTTCCGGTTTGACATCGACAGTCAGGCCGTATCCATGGCTGACGACACCGTGGATCAGTTTATCATCGGCATGGATTTCAGCGAGGAGTTCCGGCGCCTTTTTGCAATGCTGTTCCGGATATTTTTCAAAATCAATATCATGGAGCAGTCCTACGAGCCCCCAGAAATCGACGTCATCGCCGTATCCCAGTTCCTTGGCATACCAGCGCATGACACCTTCGACGGTAAGGCCATGCATGATATGGAACGGTTCCCCGTTATATTTGCGAAGTAAAGCTAGTGCTTCTGCTCTTTCCATGTTTTATATACCCCCTGTATTTACATTAGATTAGTATTTATTATACCATAGAAATAAGCCGTGGCCAGCCTTTTTTGCCACGGCTTCTATATTTTTAGAATATAATTCTATAACTGTAATTCAAATACCGGCATATATCTCGTCATCCAGACGGTTCATGCGGAAATCTTCGACGATCTGAATGAAGGAAGGCAGATGGACGGGATTTTCTGAAAAGCCAAATAAATGACTGGCGCAGTCACAATCGGTACAACCAAAGCCTTCTATCCGCCACATGGCAATACTATCGACGGCATGAGCCAGATCATGCTCCAGGTCCTGAGTCGTCCGTATGGGAATGGCCGCAACAACATCAGCATACTGACGCAGATAATCGATATGCCAGTGCATGTTCTTGCGGCGCCGCTGATGACGGGCCAGACGGGCAGTAAGATGTTTCCGGGCTGATCCCGTATACACGTAATATCCGGCTGGAAAATGCAGGCTGCCTCTGGCCCCGATGACAATGTCTTCCGTCTCTTTCAGATGCATGACAAAGAGATAATCGCCACAGTCATGATGTTCCCTTATAAGAACGTCTTCAGGATAGGAAAGAAGTCGTGCCGGTGACGGTTCCGTAAAGGACGGGTCCCACGAAAGAGCCAGCGCCTTCCAGTCCAGATCCGGCGCAGCTTCCATGAACGCCGAGGCAAAATCGGGATCTGTATGATAATCGGGCAGGAACCAGCGGGCCCGGTCCCAGTGTACAAGAAACAACAGTCCCGTATGAATGCCCTGACGGTGCATGGCCGCCAGTTCCAGGATATGTTTGCGTCCCCGTGCCGTGACTGCGTCAGGAAACATAGCCCCCGTGCGACTGAACAGAGTACACGATTTGACTTCTACATAAAATAATTCTTTTCCCCGTCCCAGAAGCAGATCAAACCGGCTGTCCCCGACGGTAACTTCCCGGCGCAGGAGCTGCCAGTCTTCCCATCCCGGAATCTTTTTTTCTGCAATCAGGCGGGCCGCCGTATCGTTGTTATACTGGGTATCGAGGAGGATGGGCACGCCGTCCCGCTCCACTCCCACTACATCCCAGGCCGTCCGCCGTCCCGGCTTGGCACTGTGCCGGACATAGAGCTTCGTACCCGGGTACAACAATTCCCACATCCGTCCCGGATTCGGCATATGACAGCGTTCTTCTCTGCCATGGATAGAAACAAAGGCGATGAACCGGTTGGGCCGGCTGATAAAATATCCAATTTCTACAGGTTCTTTATATATCATGGTGACGTACTTTCTGTAATAACCAATATAGTGCGCCGGTCAGGGCTGCCGTTTCTCCCAGATGAGCAAAGGTGACGCGCGTATGTTCATATACCATGGGTCGGAGTCTTTTTTTGAGTTCTCCCATGAGAAGGGGCCGGACATACCGCATCTGGGCCGCCAGACTGCCGCTGATGATGACCATATCGGGATTGTAAAGATAGCAGATATTGGCAATCCCGGCAGCCATATGATCGACAAGGCGGCGGATTGCCATGACTGCCACAGCATCACCGCTTTTTGCCTGACGGAACAGCTTTTTCTCATCCAGCGAGGATGCCGGAACCTGCCGGGCTGCAGCGACATTCTGAAGAAGGGCTTGTATGGAGGCGGCTTCGCCAAAGGTCACGGAAGAACCGATTTTCATATAACCGATTTCTCCGGCGCTGAAAGAAGCACCATGGAGTATACATCCATCGATGACAGCAGCACCGCTGATACGGTTTCCCATGCTCAGGCAGAACAGCAGATGGGACCGCTGTCCGGCACCGAGCCAGTATTCCCCCAGAGCCGTGCATTTGACCGTATTTTCCACACTGCACGGGAGTCCGCAGGCTGCCGTCACCGATTCTGCCAGATGATAGTCCTGACCCTGTTCCTCTCCGGAAAGGATGATACCTTCTCCCGGTTCGACCAGACAGGGAACCGACAGAGCCAGTCCGTCCAGTTTTTCTTCTCCGTCATAAGAACGGACTATAGAATGAAGTGCCTGCACTACCGACTTCCAGTCTTTCTCCGTTACAGGGATTCCTTTGGAGTCTGACAACGTTCCCCTTTCGTCAGCCAGACTATAAACAATCATATCCGTACGGATATCGGCACATATATAGTTCATAGGCACACATCCCTTCGCATATCGGTTATATCTGACAGAAAACCTTACTGGCATTCTTTTCTAGTATAGCATATTTACTGCTCCGGTGACACGAAAAAAAGAGCCGTCTCCAGGACAGCCCTTTCATTTCTTCTATAGTTTTCAGTCTTCCAGCCATTCACCGGTAAAGGTAACAGCAGCCGGACCGGTCATATATACGTTGCCGTCTTCTTCATTGTATTCGATATGAAGAGTACCGAGATACAACTGGACATCGACGCTGCGTCCCGTAAAGCCATTGAGGAACGAACCGACAGCGCAGGCACAGGAACCGGTTCCGCAGGCCAGGGTGGCACCAGCTCCGCGTTCCCACGTATGGACTTTGATCGTATGATCATCTATGACCTGTACGAAATTCATGTTCGTCTTGCGGGGAAAGGCTTTATACGTTTCAAATTTAGGTCCCAGTTCAGGAAGATTGACAGCGTCTACATCTTTGACATAAGTCATCGTGTGGGGTACGCCCATGAGAAGACTGGTAATACGATAGGTTTTTCCATCGATTTCGACAGGTTCGTCAATGACAGGGCCTGCCGGGCCTTCCATAGGAATCTGGGCACGGTCCGTAAAGGGTTTTCCCATATTGATGGTGACCAGGCTGACTTTGCCGTCATCCCCTACGGTTACTTTCGGTTTCATAATGCCTGCCAGTGTTTCTACAGCAAATTCTTTTTTCTGGATAATGCCATGATCATATACATATTTGGCAAAGCAGCGGATGCCATTGCCGCACATTTCCGCTTCACTGCCATCGGCATTAATAATCCGCATGCGTACATCGGCTGTATCACTAGGGACGATTACGATGATGCCATCGGCGCCAATGCCCGTATGAGGAGCACACATCTTTCTGGCAAGTCCGGAAAAATCTTTATCTGCTCCGTTTTTATCTTCCAGGAATACAAAATCATTGCCTAACCCATGCATTTTTACAAATTTCATAGGATATACCTCCAAACTCTATCTAGTTTTATATAGACACATTCATTTCTTCTTGAAATCTTACAAGCAGTATTATACAATAACCGAAAGTGACAAATATATGTAAATAATGCTTTATATATTGCAAATTCTGTTTAATCAAAGAGTGAATTTTAGTAAAAAAGGAGAAACCGATGGCAGAAAAAACAGGATATCTCTACGAAAAATTCCGGCTGTTCCATGTCTGCGATAAAAAGTCCTGGACTTGTCCCTATCATTATCATGACTTCGACAAAATCACACTGTTTCTGCAGGGCCATGTCACCTATGATATTGAAGGCACGTCCTATGTATTGCAACCTTTCGATGTCGTCGTCATTCCCGCTGGCCAGATTCATCGTCCTGTCATCAGTGGCGATGACGTCTATGAACGGATTATCGCTTATTTGTCTCCTTCCTTCATAGATTCTTTTGCCCGCCGCGGTTTCCCTGTCCGTCCTGTATTTCAGACTCCCTCGCCTATTCTGCGCCAGCATCAGGAAGCAGGCAGCGTATACAGCACGGCCTGCCGGCTCCGTCAGGCCTGGTCCGTCAGCGGGCCGGCCGGCGATATACTGAAAGAGGCCATTTTTACGGAATTCCTCATATATCTCACCCAGGCTGTCAACGATAAAAAAATCGGTTATGTCCATCAGGACAAAAAAAATGAAAAAATCGTGCAGGTCATGGATTACATAGCTGCTCATCTGACCGAAAAGCTGACCATTTCTTCTATTGCCCGGGCCTGCTTTCTCAGTCCGGACTACATCATGCATCTGTTTAAAGAAGAAACGGGACTTTCTATCGGCCAGTATATAACTACTAAACGTTTGCAAAAAGCCCGTCACCTCATCGAAGAGGGACGGGCTCTCACTACCGTATGTTACGATTGCGGTTTCACTCATTATTCCACGTTTTACCGTGCCTGGAAAAAGCAATATGCCATTGCGCCCAAATACAGCAATCAGATTCTCGATTCAGATTTTACGGAATAATCTCAGATTCTGTGGACATGTCAGCGGTTGCGATTGAAATTAATGAGGCATCCGGCTTTGACGATTTCCTTTTCCGTATCGGTCATAGGCGCAATATACAAATCCAGTTCTTTCCATGAGCCGACAACGTAAGCCCTGATATGCTGCAGGTCGCCCGAAAGGGCCTGGCGTACACCGGGAATAAAGATATAGTCGCCTACTTCAAATTCCGGTTCTCCCCGCATCTGGAACGGCAGCATCCCCCAGTTCATGACATTGGAACGGTACCGTTTGGTTGCATATTCCTGGCATATATTGGCCAGTCCTCCCAGGACGCGCTGGCAGCTGGCAGCCTGTTCACGGGCAGAACCGTCACCGGGACGGGTGCAGTAAATCATGCTGCCGATTTCCGTCGTCTTCATCGAAGTCTGTGGGAAATGCTGGCTGATCGTCTGGTACACACCTTTCATATCCGGGTCCACTCCTGCCGGGCATTGTCCGGAAAGACGTGCCTGTTCTAGTTTCTGGACGTCTTTGGCCCGTCCCACGTAACCAGGATCGCGGCGGGACAGGGTAAACTCAGCAAGACCCAGGGGATTGGAACGATAAGAACTCGTTTCTCCTGACGGAATCAGTTCGTCTGTCGTCGTGACGGCATCGGTAATTTTGGAACATACCCGGAGGAGGATATCATCGGCCAATGGTTCCATAGCCGGCCAGTCCTTGATATTCGGCCCATAAATGAGATCCGCACCGGTTTCTGCTTTGCCAAATCCGTGGTATACACGGGCTGCATAGGCACTGTCATCATAGTCATAAGGCGGTACTTCATAGTCATCGGCATAGGCTTCCGCTGATGTGAGGACACCGCCATTGGCAGCGGTTGCCGCAATAGAACGGGCATCCATGAGTGCCACAGCAGCGAACTGTCCCTGACCGGGCTTGCTGCCTTCACGGTTCGGGAAATTCCGCGTCGTATGACGGATGCTGAGCGCGTTATTGGCCGGTGTATCACCAGCACCAAAGCAGGGACCACAAAAAGCCGTCTTAAAGACAGCACCAGCTGCCAGAAGTTCTGAAACAGCACCTTTTTTGACAAGATCCATATAAACGGGCTGACTGGACGGATATACATCGAGGGAAAATACGCCATTGCCACACGATGCATTCTTCAGTATATGCGCTGCTGCCATGACATTGACATAATTGCCTCCGGCACAGCCGGCAATGACGCCCTGCTGGACATGGAGCCGGCCATCGACGAGTTTATCGGTCAGACTGAAGGGAATGTCCCTGTCCCCGATGAGTTCCTGGGCCCGTTTTTCTGCTTCCCGGAGAATATCACCGGCATTCTGATTAAATTCATCGATTTCATAAGAATTGCTCGGATGGAATGGAAGGGCAATCATCGGCTTGATCGTCGAAAGATTTACTTCGACAAACCCATCATAATATGCCACATCAGCCGGATTTAATTCTTTGTATGCATCGGGCCGGCCGTGCTGGGTAAGGTAGGCTTTCGTGTCATCATCGGTACGCCATACGGACGACAGACAGGTCGTTTCTGTCGTCATAACATCGACACTGTTACGGTAATCTGTCGTCATGGAAGCAACGCCGGGACCAACAAATTCCATGACCTTATTTTTTACGTAGCCATTTTTGAATACAGCACCGACGATGGCAATAGCAATATCATGAGGTCCTACGCCGGGGCGGGGCCGGCCCGTCAGATATACGCCGACGACGCCGGGATAGGCAATGTCATAGGTATCGCAAAGGAGCTGTTTGACCAGTTCACCGCCGCCTTCCCCCATAGCCATCGTTCCCAGGGCTCCGTACCGTGTATGGCTGTCCGAGCCCAGAATCATGCGGCCGCAGCCGGCCATTTTTTCCCGCATATACTGATGGATGACGGCAATATGGGGCGGTACATAGATGCCGCCGTATTTTTTAGCCGCTGATAATCCAAAAAGATGGTCATCTTCATTGATCGTACCGCCGACGGCACAAAGAGAATTGTGACAATTGGTCATGACATACGGCAGTGGAAACTTCGTCATGCCTGATGCCTTGGCTGTCTGGATAATCCCTACAAAAGTGATGTCATGGGAAGCCATAGCATCAAATTTTATTTTCAGATGATCCATATCCGGAGCTGTATTATGCTGTTTTAAAATAGAATAGGCAATCGTTCCCTTCTGCCCTTCTTTTTTAGAAAGAGCATGACCTGCCAGAGCCTCTGCCTTTTTTTCTTCTTGTTCCGGAACGACTTCTGTCCCATGGATGAGCCAGGCACCACCGTCAAATAGCTTTATCATCGCCTTGATTCCTCCCTTATTGTACAATTGTTTTTGTTTGCTGATATTGAAATGAACGTAAATAATTTTCACATATTGAAAATATTATTCGTTACGTCCATATTATATCATAATTATTCTTATCCTGCCTAGTGTCAGAAATGGGAAAATTATTTTCGCCATTCGTTTTACTTTTCCCGTAATTATGCTATAATAACTTATACTCTCAGAGAGCTTGGCGGAGTAAATCTATGAATGTATAAATATAAAAAATGATAAATATTTAAAAGTTTTCATTTCGTTATTTATACCGTTATCGGAAAGAGAGGAATTTCATGGATAAGAATATTTATCTGGCGCAATTTTATGGCAAATCACAAAACTACACACAGATTCCGCGTGAATGGTTCCCTAAGTTTGGCGTCAAACGGGGTCTGCGTAATGAAGACCATACAGGCGTATTAGTCGGTCTGACCCGGGTTGCCGATGTCGTCGGCTATAAACGCGACGCCGAAGGCCATAAAATAGATTGTGACGGCATCCTGTACTATCGTGGTATCGATGTGCGTACTCTCATCGAACGGGAAGATTATCACGGTTTTCTCTATGAGGAAGCCTGTTTTCTTCTCCTTTTCGGCTACCTGCCGACACGGGAAGAACTCGATGCCTTCTGTAAAGTCCTGCAGAGCGGCTATGACCTGCCTGACGAATTTCTGGAAATGAATCTCCTGCGTCTGCCCGGCAAGAACCTGATGAACAAATTACAGCATGCACTCATCACATTGTACAATTATGACCCCGATCCGGATAATATCGATGTCTATCAGACATTGCGCAAAGGCCTCAATATTATGAGTAAACTGCCCTCTATTGCCGTCTACGCCTATATGTCCAAAGTACATTATTACAACCGGCAGAGTCTGGTCATCCACTATCCCCGTAAAGATTACTCGACGGCCCAGAATATCCTTTCCATGCTCCGCCTGGACGGCAGATTTACTGAAGAAGAAGCGCATCTTCTCGATATTCTCCTCTTTCTCCATGCCGATCACGGCGGCGGTACCAACTCGACCTTTGCCAATCTCGTCGTGTCTTCTACCAATACGGACATCTATTCTGCCATGGCCGCTTCTATCGCAGCCCTCAAGGGGCCCCGTCACGGCGGTGCCAATGTCAAAGTATCCATCATGATGGAACGCATTATCGATGCCATCGGTATCAAGGCGACCGATGCCCAGATGGAAGATGTCGTACATAAAATACTGCAGAAGAAATTCAAGAACCACAGCGGTCTGGTCTACGGATTCGGTCACGCCGTTTATACGCTGTCCGATCCCCGTGCCGAAATCATGCGCCACTTCTGCGGCATCGTTGCCAAAGAAAAAGGCATGGATGAAATATACAATTTCTACCGCCGCTTTGAAAAAGTAGCCATAAAAACTCTTTCCGAAGCCAAAGGAACCCACATGTGCAGCAATGTCGATTACTACAGCGGCTTTGCGTATCAGCTTCTGGGGATTCCCCGTGATCTGTATACGCCGCTCTTTGTCATCAGTCGTTTCGTCGGCTGGCTGGCTCATAATATCGAACATAAACAATATGACGACCGCATCGTCCGTCCGGCTGCCAAGTATGTCGGCGAAATCCGCGAATATATTCCTATGGAGGATCGATAACGATGAAAACGATTACTGTATTTAAAGGCGATGGCATTGGCCCGGAAATCACCGATGCCGTCATTGACATCCTGAATGCTGCCAAAGCCCCTCTTGATTATGAATTTTTCAACGTAGGTGCTGCTGAATACGAACGCCACGGTGCCCTCGTGCCGGATGCCGCATTCCAGTCCTTTGAAAAGACGCACATCCTGCTCAAATCGCCAATTACCACACCGGTCGGCAAAGGATTCCGTTCCATTAATGTCATGCTGCGCAAAAAATACGATCTCTTTGCCAATATCCGCCCGGCAAAATCCAACACAGCCGTCAAAACGCCATTTCCCAACGTCAATCTGGTGACGTTCCGTGAAAACACAGAAGATCTCTATGCCGGCGTAGAAGAAAAAATCAATGATGATGAAATGCATTCCATCAAAATCATTACCCGTCATGCCAGCAGCCGCATCATCCGCGCCGCTTTTGAGTACGCCCTGTCCCATAATCGTCATAAAGTGACCTGCGTCCACAAAGCCAATATCATGAAACTCAGCGATGGCATGTTCTTGTCCATTTTCCGCGATATAGCCAAAGAATATCCCCAGATTGAAAGTGATGACAAAATCGTAGACAACACGTGCATGCAGTTGGTCATGCATCCCGAAAACTTCGATGTCATGGTCATGCCGAATCTTTACGGCGACATCATTTCCGACCTGACAAGTGGCCTTATCGGCGGCCTGGGTCTTCTTCCGTCCATGAATATCGGCAGCGACTACGCTATGTTCGAAGCCGTCCATGGCAGTGCTCCTGATATTGCCGGCAAACACATTGCCAATCCTACAGCCCTTCTCTGGTCGGCCTGCATGCTCCTCGAATACATAGGAGAAACAGACACGGCTTCAGCAATCCGCCGTGCCGTCGATGAGGTGCTGGCTGAAAAGAAATGCCTCACACCGGATCTGGGGGGAACAGCTAAAACAGAAGAATACCGCGACGCTATCATCGCCAAACTCTGAAACAGAAGATATGACAAAAGCGATGTACCTGTAATAACGTCTATTACAGATACATCGCTTTTTTTGCGTAACCTGTCTGGTTCAAATCATACCCTCATCCCATTGATACGTTTTCATATCCACACAGCCATTTTTCTTAAATGCAACGCCCTCTTTTTCCAGAAGCTTCCTTTGTGATGAAAAAGAAGGTGCCAGTCTGCCGGCACTATTGACAACCCGGTGGCAGGGATATCTGCCATAATATTCTGCCATACTCAGGACTTTTCCTACCAGACGGGCATTGTTATCTCTGCCGATGAGCCGTGCAATCTGTCCGTAAGAAGCGACCCGGCCTTCCGGTATTTCACTGACCACGGAAAGAATTTCATAAATCAGGTCATCCTGTAAAACGGTCATATCGCTGCCTTCTGCCGTACGGATTTTTTCATTCGCTCACTGCCGTATCGAGGGCAATGCGGATCATGTCATTGAACGAAGTCTGCCGTTCTTCTGCCGTGCAGGCATCCCCCGTCAGGAGATGGTCGCTGACCGTAAAAATCCCCAGGGCATGGGCTTTATATTTCGCTGCCAGGATATACAGAGCGGCTGTTTCCATTTCTACAGCCATGATACCATAATCGGTGAGTTTTTTATTATCGATTTCTTCATCATAAAAACGGTCTACCGATACGATATTGCCGACGCGGACGGAAAGGTCGTTGGCTCTGGCTTTTTCATAGGCCGTGCGGAGCAGATCAAAATCAGCCAGAGGAGCATAGTTGATAGACGGGCCGAAAATATTGCGGACAATGGATGAATCGGTCGTAGCCCCCTGGGCAATGAGGACATCCCGCAGCTGTATATCTTCCCGCATGGCGCCACACGTACCGACGCGGATCAGGGTCTTTACTCCGTAGCTTTCCAGGAGTTCATGGACATAAATAGAAATGGATGGGATTCCCATTCCCGTTCCCATGACAGAAACGCGCTGTCCTTTATACGTACCTGTATATCCCAGAATATTGCGTACGCGGTTAAAACACCGGGCGCCTTCCAGAAATGTTTCAGCGATATATTTTGCCCGCAAAGGGTCTCCGGGAAGTAAAATACGGTCTGCAATCTCTCCGTCTCTGGCTTCAATATGTAAACTCATGACAAGGACTCCTTTCTCCATTCAGAATTATTTTGATATATGTATTGTATCATGAATCCTGTTAGTCTGCCTAATTTTATCCTGCTCCTGATTCATGGTATAATATAAACGCACAGGAATACATCCTGTTTGTTGATTCTTGTATCATCCGGAGGTTTTCTCTTTATGAATATTACCGTTTTAGGCTGTGGCCGCTGGGGATCTTTCCACGCCTGGTATGCCCATCGTATCGGTCATAATGTCACGCTCTGGGGCCGTCCCGGTTCTCCCCATCTGGCAGAACTCATTTCACAGCGTCAGAATGAATATCTTCATCTGCCTCTCGGCATTGCCCTCACGGCAGATCTTACAGCAGCCCTGGCTGGTGCCGATATCGTCATTATCAGTATCAGTGCCCAGCAGCTTCGCAGTCTGGCAAAACAAATCAGAGCTACGCGTCTGACTCATATGCCCTTTGTTCTATGCATGAAGGGACTGGAAAAGGGATCCGGTAAACGGCTTTCTACTGTTATGAAAGAAGAACTGGGAGAAGATGTCCGTACCGTCGTCTGGGTAGGTCCCGGCCATGTACAGGAGTTTCTTTCCGGCATGCCGAACTGCATGGTCATGGCCTCGGATAATAAAGAACGGACGCGGCGCATTGCCGACATTTTCAGCAGTTCTCTCATCCGCTTTTATTATGGAACGGATCTACTGGGTACGGAAATCGGCGCAGCTGCCAAAAATGTCTATGGCATTGCTGCCGGCATGCTCGATGGATTTCATTACAGCAGTCTTAAAGGTGCTCTTATGGCCCGGGGTACCCATGAATTATCCCATCTCATCGCCGCTATGGGTGGCAGTGCCATGACCGTATATGGACTGAGCCATCTTGGGGACTATGAAGCAACACTCTTTTCCCAGCACAGCAATAACCGCCGTTTTGGTGAAGATTTTATTCTGCAGAAACCATTCCATAAATTAGCCGAAGGGGTATATACCTGTGAAGCGCTCATGGATTTGTCGTCTCAATGGCAGGTAGAGCTTCCCATCACCCAGGCTATTTACGATATCATTTTCCAGCACAAAGATCCGGCAGAAGAACTGCGTACGCTTTTCCTTCGTTCCCAGAAGGAGGAATGACAGCTGGATCATTGCAAAGGAATAACTAAAGAACAGGCTGCCGCATGAAGTATGAACTGCTCCCCGTCAAGAGGACAATAAAAAATATAAGATTTCTTTGGTCGGCAGATTCGTCTGCCGGCCTTTTTACGCAGCTACATACA
>NZ_QSFA01000020.1 GCF_003467125.1 Megasphaera sp. AM44-1BH | reverse complement strand
CGCAAAGAGATTTAGCAGTTGTAAAACAGCTGCAAAAAACGTAAAATAAAAGATATAGAAAAACGTTTATCGTAAAGGAGGTGCCTGAAACCATGTACAATACCAGCGTATCGGTTCCACCGCCAAATACAAAAAGCACAGAAGATTATATGCGGATGATCAAAATCAATCCTTTTTCTCTGCAGCATATTCCCAATCCTACGGAAGAAATGAAATTGACGGCCCTGCGCGAAAACGGACTGGTCCTTGAATTTATCGATCATCCGACAAAAGAAATGAAACTAGTCGCTTTAAAAAATACCGCCAAAGCCATTCAGTTCATTCCCGATGCTCCCAAAGAGTTACTGGAACAGGCAGTGCACAAAAGCTGGACAAATCTGGCTTACATCAAACACCCACCGGAATGGCTCATTATGGAAGCCATCAGTCAATCGGGATGGGCCATCCAGTATGCAGAAAATCCCAGCGAAGAGCTGCAGATGGCTGCCATAGAGCAGAATTACGATGCCATCCGGTATATCAAACATCCGACGCCCCGCGTCCAGGCGGCCGCGGCGGCCATCAACTACACGGCCCTGCGCTATATAGACAAGCCTTCCTTTGAAGCCCAGTGTATTGCCATCGCCAATAACGAGCAGGCCATCCGTTTATTCGTCGATACGGATACAGAAACGCTGCTGACGTTTTTGAAAATCAATATTCTGGTCATCCGCTATCTGCCACGCAACCGGCTCGTCAGTAACGATGACCTGAAACGCGTCCTGAAAGAAACCTTATCGCGGGACGATGTCCCCGAAAAGTATGTACGGGACTTTATTGACTGCCGCCGTATCGAGACAGATTACGGCTGGAGTCCTGTAGACAAATTGTTATTTGTATATCGCTATGGAAGCCGGAAGGCCAAGCAGATTACCGTCGATGAGAAATTGAAGATCCAGTAAAAGTCACACCACATGCTTTAGGAGATACACCGTTTCTTCTTTACCATTTGCTGGTCATCGTTTATTATATTAGTATGTAGTAGGATATCATTTGTTACATCATATATTATTGTTTTATTAGATTTTATAAAGATAGGATGGAAATTTCATGAATTACAATGACACACTGCAAAGTGTAAAACTCGTTTTGGCCGCTCAGGCCGTTCCGCTTCTCATTGGTGAAACGGGGATTGGTAAAACCGCTCTGGCAACCGATCTGGCTGCAGAAAATGGATGGACACTCATCGATATCGATGGCAATATTTTAAAAGAAGGGGAAATCGGCGGCCTGCCTACCGTAGAAAACCGCACGACCGTCTACGCAATCCACCACAAACTGCGGGAAATCGATGAAGCTCTGGCTGCCGGTAAAACGGTCCTTCTCTTCATTGATGAAATCAACCGCTGTGAACATGCTGTACAGCAGGAATTGATGAACCTCATACTCAATCATGAAATCAACGGCTACCACCTGGATGAAAGCGTACGCATCATCGCTGCCATGAATCCGACCGATACCTACGATTATCAGACCGTAGAAATGGATGACGCCCAAAAGAACCGTTTCGTCTGGTTATATATGGAACCGGATTATATGCAATGGCTGGACTGGGCTGCCGCCAAAGGAATCGAACCACGGGTCATGGAATTTATTTCTACATTCCCAGACTACCTGTCCCAGCGCAATGAAGACGATATCAATGCCACACCGCGCAGTTACGAACGGATTTCCGATATTTACCGCATCTATGCCAAACATCCCGAATCCTATTCAAAAAACGTCTTTTTCAATGTAATCCGTGGTAATGTCGGAAAAGTCATTGCTGAAGAATTCGTCAATTTCATCCAGTCTGACGCACAGCCACTCGTATCCTATGCCGATGTATTTGCCGGTCCGTCTATGACAGCAGAAACAATCAGCAAAATCGAAAACGAATCCCATACCCGTCTGTATCTGGCTGCCAAAAATATCCTGCGTCAGCTCGACAGCAAACTCGCAGAAGGTGCCATCGATCCCGACCAGGCCATCGAACGGCTGGTGACATTCCTGCACTACTATCCGGTCGATCTCATGATAGGCGTAATGAAAGATATCCGCAACAATACGAAAGAAGTCGGAAAATACGCCCTCAAAAATGACCACTTTATTGATGCTTATTTTAAAACCTACGAAGCAATCGGGTGATTGTATTGGATAAACAACTCCGTACTGAGGCTATACTCCTCGACCAAAAACTCAATCTCTGGGCCGATAATGAAATGCGCCTTTCCGATAAAGCCTGTCGCGCAGAGGATCTGCCGGCAGACTTTGTCCGGGAATTCTTTGAATTTGTCAGCAAAATCAGCCTGAAACTCCTGGATGACAAAGATAATTTTTATGGATATTTCTTCTTCCAGATGGGAAAAGAAATCCGCCTTAACATCGGTTCTGCCACGGCGACGAATTTCAAGGGAGCAAAGTATGTCATGTATTTCAATCCCTTCATTTTCCTTCCCCTGACGATTGACCAGATGGGAAACTGCATCCGCCATGAAATCCTGCACATCGTCTTCCAGCACCTGCAGCGTGCCAAAGACCTGCAGGACCATTATAGCAAGCTGGCCCTGAACCTGGCCATGGATATCGTCGTCAACACCTATCTGCGTCCCATGCCCGATGACGCCGCTACGCTGGACTGGGTCAATCTGCAATACCACCTGTACTTGACACCGTTTGGTACATTGGAAGACTACGTACAGGAAATCCAGGAAGCCATCGACAAACGGGAAAAGACGACGACGGTTACCGATGAAGATAATACAGCTGATACGGATATCCTGACAAAATTCGATCCCCTGCGCACCCATGACGTCTGGAACGAATCGGATACGATAGACGCCCAGCTCCTGGGACGATTTACGGAAAAGTACGTCGATGCCGCAAGCCGGGGCAATCTTTCAGATCATATCGCCAATGCCATAGCCCAGATCAAGGACAGCAACCATACCCTTCCCTGGCATTTCTATCTGAAGAAATTGGCCGGTACCGTAGCCAGCGGCAACAAGAAAACGACGGCCCGCCGCAATCGCCGCCAGCCCGAACGGCTGGATCTGCGGGGGCAGCTGCGCAATTACAAGGCCAAAATCTATATTGCCCTCGATATCAGCGGCAGCATCAGTGACGACGAATTTAAACAGGCCATGGAAGAAGTCTTCCAGATTGTACGGGAATATAAGACAGAAATCACGATTATCCAATGTGATGATCACATCCGCAAAGTATACACCGTCCGGACAATCAAAGACCTGCAGGCACGTCCTGCCGGCCGGGGCGGCACCTGCTACGCACCGGTCATCGAATATGCCAATAAGCATAAAATAGACCTTCTTCTCTATTTTACCGATGGCAAAGGTGAAGACAAGCTGCGTACCGTTCCATCAGGCTACAAAATCCTCTGGCTCATTGGCGGCAACGGGGATGACCTGTCTCTCGACAACCCCTATGGCATTGTCAAACGGCTTCATCCGCTGGAAGAAGAAAACTCGGCTGCCGAATTCTTCTTTGTCGAAAAAGGCGGATATTCCATGAATAATCAGGAAGGAATCAGCCTGAATTTCTAGATGGAGATCTTTATACAGTTTGTGAAATTTATCCCAATTAGCGCATTTTGACATATACCGTTTATTATGTGCTGTATTTTCGAACGCGTTCGTAAATGCATATTTTGAATATAAAAGGTAATTGTGTATTCTGTTTAGGAAATGTTGGAGAATAAATATGAGTATTTGGTATAGAATTCCTTCAATTTTTACTTGCAAATCCATGTGAAAAAATGTACTATATACACATAGAGATTGTGAAATTTAGAACTCAACTTTTTCATCGGGAAAAGCGGCTCCCCTCACAATCCCCAAGCAACAGGATATAAATAGTGTTCATGTGGCAGATATTACATCTACTAACAGATATACTATTTTATTTGTATTCAGAAAGGGTGGTTTTTCAATGAAAAATGTAGTCATCGTAAGTGCAGCTCGTACTCCTATCGGCAGCTTCAACGGCCAGTTCAAAGACGTAACAGCTGTTCAGCTCGGTATCGTTGCTGTCAAAGCTGCTATCGAACGTGCTAAAGTTCCTGTAGATCAGATTGATGAAGTTATCATGGGTCATGTTCTGACAGCCGGCTGCGGCGAAAACACAGCCCGTCAGGTAGCTCTCCATTCCGGTATTCCTCAGGAAGTTCCTGCATTTACTATCAATAAACTGTGCGGGTCCGGTCTTCGTGCTGTATCCCTCGGCGCTCAGCAGATCGAACTCGGCGACGCTGACTGCGTAATCGTCGGCGGTATGGAATCCATGTCCAATGCTCCGTATGTTATCGCAAAAGCACGCCGCGGCTATCGTATGGGCAATGGCGTCCTCGAAGATACGATGCTCCGTGACGGCCTGGTTTGCACAGAAAATGGCTACCACATGGGCGTAACGGCAGAAAACATCGCATCCCGCTTTGGCGTAACCCGTCAGCAGCAGGATGAATGCGCTTACAATTCCCAGATGCGTGCTGCCAAAGCTCAGGCTGAAGGCAAATTCGACGCTCAGATTGTTCCTGTAACGATTCACAACCGCAAAAAAGGCGATATCGTCATCACGAAAGATGAACATATCCGTCCGGAAACCACAATGGAAGGCCTTGCTAAATTAAAACCGGCTTTCACAAAAGACGGCACAGTTACAGCTGGTAACGCTTCCGGTATCAACGATGCTGCCTGCGCACTGGTTCTCATGAGCAAGAAAAAAGCCGAAGAACTCGGTATCAAACCGATTGCTGAAATCCTTGACTGGGCTTCCGCAGGTGTTGAACCGGCTATCATGGGTACTGGTCCTATCCCGGCCTGCCATAAACTGTTCAAGAAGACCGGCCTCAAAATGGAAGACTTCGAACTGGTTGAACTGAACGAAGCTTTCGCAGCTCAGGCTGTATATTGCTGCCAGCAGCTCGGCGCTGACATGAGCAAAACAAACATCTATGGTTCCGGTATCTCCCTCGGTCATCCCGTAGGCTGCTCCGGTGCCCGTATCCTCACGACTCTGCTCTATGCATTGGCAGAACCGGGCCGCAATGGTTCCCGTTATGGCCTCGCTTCCCTGTGCATCGGCGGTGGCCAGGGTACAGCCGTAGCAATCAAAATGTGCGACTAATTCCGACTAGATGGTCTTAAAAAAGACAGTCACTTTATAGTGGCTGTCTTTTTTTCGAAAATTTTTTACTAAAAATGCCAAAAACGTCCAGGTTATACATTTCAAAAAATTATTATATCATTCTATTTTTTTATCGAAAAACCATTTAATTTTCATAGCAAACATGCTACAATGTACTAGCTTTAAAAAACGGGCTATTTTTTACAATACTATGACAATGGGGACGGCCTGATACGACACGCCCCCAGCCCTAAGAAAGAAGGACTGATAATGAAAACTTCACGTCGTAAAATGTCTTTGGTCCAGCTGACTTTTGTAGCAGCGGCCAACATGCTCGGTGCCGGTATCATCATGCTGCCGACGAAACTTGCCGAAGTAGGCACGATTTCGATTATTTCCTGGATTATTACTTCTCTCGGCTCTTTAGCCCTGGCACTGACCTTCGCCCGATGTGGTATGTTCTCTACCAAGCCGGGTGGCATGGGAGGCTATGCCGAGTATCGGTTCGGATGTCTTGGACATTTCATGACAAGTTATTCCTATTCCGTCTCTATTGTCATTGCAAACGTAGCCATTGCTATTTCAGCAGTCGGTTATGGCGCCGGTTTCTTCGGCGCTGAACTGACGCCGTTGCAGACATGTCTATATACCATAGCACTTCTTTGGATCGCTGCTGCACTCAACTTCAGCGGTTCACGCTACTCCGGCAAATTAAGCACCATAACTATCTGGGGAGCCATCATTCCTGTTTTGGGCATTTCCCTCATCGGCTGGTACTGGTTCGATCCCCAGCTGTGGGTCAGCTCGTGGAATCCGAACCAATTTGGTCTGGGAGACGCTATTGGCAATTCTATCGCCCTCACCCTCTGGTCATTCCTGGGATTTGAATCGGCAGCTGTCAATATGGATGCCGTAGAAAACCCGCAGCGTGCCGTCCCCATTGCGACGTTTGTCAGCACCGTTGCCGTTGCCATCATCTACGTAGCATCGACCAACGTCATTGCCGGTGTCGTTCCCAACAACGATATTCTCAATTCAAGCGCTCCGTTCGGCCTGGCTTTCGCCACCATGCTCGGTTCTACAGCAGGAAAAGCTGTCATGGGCCTCATGGTCTTCTCCTGTGCCGGTTCTCTTCTTTCCTGGCAGTTCACACTGGCCCGGGTCTTTAAAACAAGCGCCCAGCGCGGTCTGTTCCCGAAGGTATTTGCCAAGGTCACCGATGCCGATGTTCCTCTCAAAGGCATGATGCTCATCCTGGTCATGCAGAGCTTCTTATCTCTTATGACCATCAGCCCGACCCTGGCCGAACAATTTGAAAACCTCGCAAACCTGGCTGTCGTTACCAACGTTATTCCCTACATTCTCTGTTCTGCAGCCCTCAAATCCATTCTGGACACAGAAGGTATCTCCAATGCCCAGTGCAACCGGAATACGGCTTATTTCTTTGCCGGCGTTTCTATCATCTACTGCTTCTATGCCATGACCACACTGGATCTGCCCACCTTCCTCGGTGGCTGTGCCGCTGTCTTCATCGGCTGGATGACCTACGTCGTGCGTTTTGTCGTTATGAAGCAGCCATTTATGCATGAACAGCGGGTAAAAAGCTGAATATCTGTATGTACAAAAAAGCTGTCCAACAAAGGGCAGCTTTTTTGTATTTGTCTGCAATATGTGATTGGCAATAAGATGAGTCCCTATGCCTGGCTCCGGTGCAACCGGTTCCAGATAAGTGGAATGAGATTGCTGCAAGCCACGGCAGCTATGATAGAAATCGTTTCTCCAGCAAGAGGGACAAGCAGCGTCAGAATACTATTTTCCGATAGTGGCGTATGACCTACGACAAACCGGATATAGGGAGAAGCCGGCATATTGAGGGCCAGCCAGGCCAGACTCATACAGAGAATCCGTATGAGCTGAACGATACGGTCACCCGTTTTGGGAAATCGTTCTTTTGCAGGATAAAAATATAGTGCGAACGAAGCCAGAACAAAGGCGATGAGCAGGAAAACGCAAAGCCCGAGGAGAATAAAGACGCCAATGAGCGGCCCATCCAGATTCGTCGTGTCCAGTACAGGAAAGAAGCACATCGTCATAAACGAAAGGGGGACAGGCAGCGCATACAGCACCGGGTCGAGAAATTCCGACCAGGCATATTTCCTGCGCCGTTTTTTCCAGAAATCAAAGCCCCAGGCCAGCAGATTTTGTACAAGGATCGTTACGATCATCCAGCACGCATACAGAATGACCCGGCTATAGTAATTCTGCCATAGACTCGTACCTATCAGGCTGTCAAAAAAGCCTGTAATCAGCATAAGTCCTGTCAGGGCGCCATAAAAATACATCCCCGGGGAGGCATACAAGGTATATCCCTGATTTTTCACCTGGCGATGACGTTGTAACAATGGCACCGTCAAAGAACCCAGGGAAAAGACAAGAAAAGATAAAACCGTAAGAAATCCTTTATCAGAAACAAACGCCCCAAAAGGGACAGGAATCAGCCAGACGCACTGCCAGGCCAGATGAAGCCCATAGGGACGCCACGATGGGTTATTCATTTACACACTCTCTTTTCTGCAGGTATCATGAAACCGGCTCAGGACATAGGCTCCCAGCATAGTTGCACACAGTTCACCATACATGATACCGATAAAAACAATATCACGGCCGACTGTAGGCCATTCCCAGAAAGAAGATGTCTTCCATATCTGCCCCATAAAGGCACTAAATGCCCCTCCGACAGCTACCAGTACCAGCCAGGCAATGACAAAGCTTGTACGGCTGATACGGGCCTGTTTCAGGCCAAACGTCGCTTCTTTCGTGCCCACATAAGCCAGGGGAATCAGAAAGGACAGAGCCAGATGGGATATGAGCGCAACAGCCGCACTGGACCCGCTGTGAATCGTATAGGATCCAATGGGAATGGGAATAATAAAAAAGCTCATAAATACGCATTGACGGAAAATATCGCGCCACCAGCTCATGCTATCTGCCTCCTGAAAGAAAAGTCATTTACAGTTTAGTATACCAAATTTCAAAAAGAATGCCTAGAGTTGAATCTTATGGTATAATAAATAAACACATGTAAAAGAGACATACATTATTTTTTTGAATAGAGAAAGGTATACTCCCATGAAAACATTCCAGACACTCGGCATCACGCCGGAATTGACCAATCTTCTTCATATGCAGGGCATCAACGAACCGACGGCCATCCAGGCCCAGTCCATTCCTGCCATATTCAAAGGCCGCGACATTCTGGCCCAGGCCCAGACCGGTACAGGCAAAACGCTGGCTTTCCTCCTGCCGGCCCTGCAGCAGATCCGCACCGATTTATCGCGTGAACAGGTCCTGATCGTCGCACCGACCCGCGAACTGGCCAAGCAGATTGCCGACGTCGCCTCTTCACTGGCACCGGCTCTGTCTGTGGATGTCCTCAGCCTGATAGGCGGCAAAACAATCGAAAATCAGCTTCAGAAGCTCCATCGCCACCCTCATATTATTATTGGTACCCCCGGACGGCTTCTCGACCACTGTGGCCGCAATTCCCTCGATTTATCCCATGTCCGCCGGGTGATTGTCGATGAAGCCGACCAGATGCTCCAGTCGGGATTTCTCGAAGACATCGATACGCTGATTGCCATGACACCGGCCAGCAGGCAGCTGCTTTTCTTCTCTGCCACGATTCCCGATAAAATCCGCAGTCTGGCAAAAAAGCATATGACTCATCCACTGGTCCTCAATATCCTTGAAGGCGATACGATTGCGCTGGAAACGATTGAACAACGGATTTATATGGTACAGGAAGACAAGAAACTGGACCTTCTCTGCCAGATGCTGACCGACATGAATCCCTATCTGGCTATTGTCTTTTGTAATACAAAGGACCGCACGTCCTGGTTGGCCGGGGAACTCATTGCCCGGGGATTCAATATTGGTGAACTCCATGGCGATATGAGCCAGGGGCGGCGCAGCCAGGTACTGCGCGATTTCGCCAGGGCCCGCACCCAGATTCTGGTCGCAACTGATATCGCCGCCCGGGGCATCGACATCGAAGGCATCACTCACGTCTTCAGTTACGATGTACCCCACGACGTCGATTACTATATTCACCGCATCGGCCGTACAGGCCGTGCCGGCAGTGAAGGGCTGGCTATCATGTATGCTACCGCTGCCGACGAAAACTGGGTACGTCGTATTGAACACACCATAAAAGCGACAATCACCAAATACGCAGCCAATGGCCAGATACGGATCAAATCGAAAAACGAGGCGCCAAAGAAAAAGAAAGTATATAAAGACAAGCTCCCGGCCAGCACCTATCAGGCTACGAAGGGAAAACGCCACAAAACGCTCCATAAAGGTGGCGACAACCGGCGGCGCCGGAAAAAACAGTAAACCAGTAGTAAGTAAAAAACGGAATCATCCCTGCAAGACATCACACCTTGCAGAGATGATTCCGTTTTTTTCTAACAGGTTCCGCACGTTTCTGCCCCGTCATCATTCGTAAGGCCCAGTTGCCTGAGCATTACCATATCTTCGGCAATCGTCGTTCCCGATGTGGTAAGCATATTTCCCGTAATCGATGCAGAAGCGCCGCTCAAAAGAGCCGTTGCTCCATTTTCAGGCAACAACTTTCTGCCTGCTGCCAGACGGATATTGGCTTCCGGATTGATAAACCGGAAAAATGCAATCGTGCGCAGCACATCTTTCCCATCCAGCTGGGGACGGTTTTCCAGCGGTGTACCAGGAATCGGCATCAAGGCATTGACAGGAATAGACTGGATGCCTAATTCAGCCAGACTGATGGCCATATCAAGACGATCTTCCCATGTTTCTCCCATACCGATGATTCCGCCGGAACAAACGCATAAACCTTCCTTCTGGGCCAGGCGGATCGTCCGGATACGGTCATCATACGTATGAGTCGTGCAAATCTGGGGGAAAAACCGCCGTGACGTCTCGATATTATGGTGATAACTGGTCACTCCCGTTTCATGAAGCCGGTGCAGCTGCTTAGCCGAAAGCAGGCCGTGAGACGCGCATAAACCGATATGAAGAGTGCGATGCATTGTACGGTACACATCGAGAGCCCGTTCGAAATCCTCCCCTGCCAGGGCCCGTCCTGATGTCACAATAGCAAACCGGTTGGCACCAGCATCCTGATTGGCTCTGGCATTGGCAAGGATTTCTTCTTTAGGCAGAAACCCGTATTCCTCACAATCAGTATGATGACAAGCCGCCTGGGCACAATACTTGCAGTCCTCTCCACAACGGCCACTGCGGCCATTGATAATCGTGCAGAAATCGATATGATTCCCGCAAAAATGTTTCTGCAATACACCGGCCCCGTGCTGCAATTCTTCAAGAGGCGCCTGAAGAAATACTTGTAAATCATCACCCCGCTTGAACCGATAGCCGGCTAATACCTTTTCCGTTATTTCTGCAATACTATACTCCATTGTCTGCTTTTCCTTCCCATTATTATCAGACTGATATGACAACCTCTATTATACCCCCTTGCACTCTATACGTCAACTTATTATATACAACTTATTGGTTAACAATATGAAAATGCTATCACTTTTTGCTATTCGTTGCTATATATACGGAAAATCATCCGTTTCCTCGACAAAATATCCGACATTGCTATAGCCTGCATGGAACAAGCAACAAAGCTCCATCCAATGTGATTGAAAACAAACACATTGGTTGGAGCTTTGCTAAACACAAATGCACACACAGGAGCGGTGACTGCCAAAATGCCTTTCTACTGCTGAAGAATGTCTTCTTTTTTTTGTAGCAGTTCCGGATGACGCACCATATAACCTGTCAAATTCTTCCACGCCGTGCATTCATCTACATAGGGAATCGGTCCTTCACAAAGTTCATCTTCTTTATGATGATTTCCCAAAGGCTGGTAAAATTCATTTTCAAAAGTTCCATATGCATCTGGTCTGAGCCAATGATATGGCGTAACTAAATGGTCGATAGGTTCCGTAAGCGATGAAAATAAAGAATAATATGTAAAGCCTTTTGGCGCAATCAGCTCAATGACAGTAGGCATGATATTCATATGGCCGCCTATAGTATTTCCAGCAAAAATATGCTGATCCAAGTCTTTATGATACATCATGAAAACCGGACAATGCTGTTCCCGTATGGAACAATCCCGATTCATAATAGAGGTATGTTGCAGTGGCGTCATATTAATAGCATGATCAGCTGTAACAATAAAAAGGCTATCCGGATAGGCAGCGCGCATACGATCAATAAAAGTACCAATGGCCTGATCAGAAAGCCAGAACGTACCTAAATTTTCCTGCAAACTCTTATTATGCTTGATATCATCAGGCGCATCGGGCATAACACTTTCTGTATTATATCCATACTTTCTCAGATTGATTTTAAACGGCCCGTGATACGATGTGGTATACACAAAATGAAATTCCGGCTTCCCAGAATCAGTCTGTTGAATCAATTCAGCTGCTTTATCTAAAAACACATTATCATAGACCCCTACCCACGTTTTAGGAGCTTTCGGGCCACAGAAGTCAGTAGCTGTCATTACCCTGTCAAAACCACAAGCTGGTGCAAATTGATTAAAATTACCATACGTCACGTTTCCACCATACCAATAAGTAGAAGTATATCCTAATTTTTTTAATTGTAGCGGAAATGCGGTAGGCACCGTTCCCTTCCAAAATGTTTCTTTTTCATTCAGTTCCAGTCCTGCATCAAAAATCCCCGACATGAGACTTACAATAGAAGGTCTGGAAATAATCCCTGATGAAAGAGAATTAGACAAAACAGCCGTATGAACATCATTCATTAATCTTTTGCCGCCTGATGTCAGATTCAAACAAGCATAAGCAGGATCAAACAACTGCTGTAAATAACTTTCACCAACAATTAAAAAAATATGAGATGGTTTTTTTATCCTCGGACCGTTTGCAATATGTCTGAATGCATACACAGGATTATGGTATGACATAATATCGTTTGTGCCAGCAGGTAATACAGACTGCAATGACTGTAAATCTTCTTCATCGCTATGGGTATATGCATCATTCAATTTATGTTTCTTAACTTGTTCCAAGGCAACTAAATCATCGACAGTTGCTTTAGCAAAAAAAATATCTTTTTTTACAATACTCGGTATAGTATCCCATTCTGGCTTGTCGTCATGCGAAAGCGTACCGCCATATCGAAACCAGTAAAATCCAAGGATAATACCCACACATACCAGTATATTAAATAGATACATACCTATAGAAGATGTGAAAACAGGATATGGAATACTTGGCAAGGATAAAAAACTTATTATCCAGTACTTAACAATCCACCAATACGGAATCCCTGCCAGTATAAACAGGAGGCCATGATCCTGATGAAAGAAAACATCAACAAGATTATGCTTTTCTGCTTTAGCACCTAAACGGACTATCTGATTATACGTATCATGAAAATGATTATAAAATATCATTTTTCCCACAAAAGCAGCATATAATACCAGTGCATACACTAATCCTGCATATAATAAGATATCATTTTCTAACGCATGGTAAGAAGTGATGAACAAACCTGGAATGGAAACCAGAACCAAAGGCAGCAAAAAAACATAGGCATTAAAATCCATGCCCCACCAGAATCCATATCGAAAACAATGCCATACTACCTTCCAACGACCTTTTAAGCTGGGATAGGGAGAATACACCTTTATAAAAATGGCCCGGAATATGGCACATAAAATAGGAAAAACTAAAAATAATTTGATATCCTGCTGCATAGATAAAAAGAATTGTTCAAACACAATGACACCTCATATACAACGATACATAGAGTTACATATATATAAAAAATAAACCAACTTATCAATTTATATCATAATACTTTTTATACCAGACAGCAAATTCCCCTAATCCTTCTTCAATCGTCGTTTCCGGTTTAAAATCAAAGTCTCGCTGCAGATCTGTGACGTCTGCGTAGGTCTGATATACATCTCCCGGCTGCATGGGCAGGTATTCTTTTTCTGCAGTCTGGCCCAGTGCATGTTCCAGTACTTCAATAAAATGCATGAGTTGTTCCGGTTTATGGTTGCCAATATTATATACTTTGTACAAGTCTCCCAGTTCATTGGCTTTAGGTGGATTGCAAAGCATGTGCTCAATCCCCGTTACGATATCATCGACATAGGTAAAGTCCCGGTACATGTCTCCATGATTGTAAATCTGGATAGGTTCGCCTTTACGGATTTTATTGGCAAATTTGAAATAGGCCATGTCTGGCCGTCCATAAGGGCCATACACAGTGAAGAAGCGGAGTCCCGTCGCAGGAATGCCATAGAGATGACTATACGTATAGGCCATGAGTTCGTCTGATTTCTTGGTTGCCGCATAGAGGCTGATAGGATGGTCTACATTATCGCTCGTGGAAAAAGGCGTTTTCTGCTGATTACCATATACAGAAGAACTGGAAGCAAACAGCAAATGCTCAACCGGATGATGACGGCAGGCTTCAAGAATATTAAAAAATCCAATGATATTGGAATCAATATACGAACGGGGATGGTCGATACTGTAGCGTACTCCCGCCTGGGCAGCCAGATTGACGACAATATCCGGCTGGAATGTTTCAAACTGTTCATTCACCGTATCCGCATCAGCCAGGTCTCCTTTGACAAAGGTAAAAGACGGATAATCTTCTAATATATGCAGACGGCTTTCTTTCAGACTGACATCGTAATAGTCATTGAGATTATCCAATCCCAGTACAGTCGTCCTCATATCCAGCAGACGTTTTGCCAGATGAAATCCAATAAAACCGGCAGCACCGGTAATCAATATTTTTTTCGATGTATCAAATGGTTTATATGTTGCCATGGTAATACACTCCTTGACTAGATTAATCCCGGGTAAATAAATCCCTTGTATAGACCTTATCTTTTACATCTGCTAATTCATCAGACCAGCGGTTTGTAAGGATAATATCACTTAGTTTCTTGAACTCATTCAAATCACGGATAACACGAGAGTGGAAAAATTCGTCGTCTTTCAACGTCGGTTCATAGACGACGACCTCGATGCCTTTCGCCTTGATGCGTTTCATGACACCCTGTATAGCGGAAGCGCGGAAATTATCGGAATGGCTCTTCATAGTCAGCCGATAGACGCCGACGATACGGGGATTTTTGGCAATAATCATATCAGCGATATGATCTTTCCGTGTGCGGTTGGCCGCAACAATAGCAGAAATCAGATTCTGCGGTACATCCTGATAGTTGGCCAGAAGCTGCTTTGTATCCTTTGGCAGGCAGTATCCGCCGTATCCGAAAGAAGGATTATTATAAAAATCTCCGATGCGTGGATCAAGGCAGACACCATCAATGATATCTTTTGTACTAAGTCCTCTCATTTCGGCATACGAATCGAGTTCATTGAAATAGGCAACACGCAATGCCAGATACGTATTGGCAAAGAGTTTGATGGCTTCCGCTTCGGTCGATCCGGTAAATAGCATAGGAATATCTTTTTTTATGGCTCCTTCTGCCAAAAGATTGGCAAAAACATGAGCTCGTTCCGACCGTTCGCCTACGACGATACGTGATGGATGGAGGTTATCATACAAGGCCTTGCCTTCCCGCAGAAATTCCGGAGAAAACATGATATTGTCTGTATGGTAAACTTCTTTGATGTGCTGTGTATATCCAACAGGAACTGTCGATTTGATGACCATGACCGCTTCCGGATTGATATCCAGTACTTCTTCAATAACAGATTCGACGGATGAGGTATCAAAAAAATTTTTATCCGGATCATAGTTGGTCGGCGTCGAAATAATGACAAAACCAGCTCCGGCAAAAGACTCTTCGGGGCGGAGTGTCGCCTTGAAATGGATGTCACTGCGCTGTAAAAACCGGGAAATATCATCATCAATGATGGGCGATATTCCCTGATTCAGCATATCTACTTTTTCAGGAACGATATCCAGTGCTACTACTTCATTATGCTGTGCCAGAAGCATACTATTGGAAAGCCCAACATATCCTGTCCCGGCAATCGCTATTTTCATTTCATTACCTTCTTTAAATAATTTTTTTATAATTTATATCGAATTCTCAAAACACTGTACCAGAATAGACATTGAATCCGCTTCCACGTTTTCCCTTTTTCACCATAAACTTCGGCTAATTTCTTAAAACTGTGATAATATGAAGGCTTCTTTGGTGGCATAGGATTTGGCATACTTTCCCAAAAAGAAATATCCAAATAATGGCGCCATAATTCATCATCCGAATCTAGGACCAATTCCCACGGCTTGTCACGGCCTGAATAATGAATCAAGATTCCTTGGACACTGAAATCTTTATCTTTATGATGGAATAAATATGGAATAGGCTTCATGTTACCATCAATGACAAGATTCAGCAAGTCCTGCGTCTGCCCCTTAAATCGTCGCGGATCAGCACCTTGATAACTGAAAACTTTTTCTGTGATTTTTTCCCGAATCCATTCATTGACATCAATCCACATAAGTCCATCAGAGAAGTAGACGTCCTGCTTCATTTTGAGGAAAGCAACGCGGTCCGGCGTATGGTAAGTCAGTGCCCCGATGGCTTTACCCTCTAAATCGGTCGTCAAGAATTGTTTCAGACTACCGACACAAATCATATCGGAATCGAGATATAAATAATGATCCGTATAATGCCGCAGAATCCAAGGCATGACGATACGGATATACGTAACCCGTGAAAAACGAGCGACTTTAATATGGAAATTTTGATAAATACTCATGTCCATGACGTAGAGATAAATATTACAACCATACTTTTTCGCCGTTTTTTCCAAGTTATCCTTATTTTCTGGGCTATAACTATCAACAAAAACGTGAAAATAAAAAGCGATGTCCTTATTCGTTTCCAGGATTGATGTGATTTCAGCTCCTAAAGGCTTAAAAAATAGATCGTTGATATTAAAACCGATATGCATGGGCGACCGTTCGTCATCAGTCGGTAAGTACTTAAAATCGTGTTTTTCCGTATATAATTTTGCATGTTCAAAATAATCTGTCGTAAATTGATTTGCCATAATTCCTTTCCCCCATTAAATAATTTGTATCTTCTTTTTCCGCAATATATATTCAAAACGGATACGCCGGAAGAAATCTAAGTACTGGTCAATAAATTTTTTCTGTGAATACGCCATAGACCGCAGTCGATACCTGTCATTATCAGACCGTACAAAATGGAAAAATTCACGGGCTAGCTTCTTATTAAGCCGTTCGATATAAAACGTATCGGTCATATGTTCTTCTCGAATCAGATCATCACGCAATTTTTCCGTACAGATACAGATATCAAGTAACCGTTTATACCCACCACGAGCTATACTAGTCGGATTTTTATAATAATAGTATAAGCATTTGTCCGTAATCATCATACGCTTACTGCGATAGAGATACCGGCCTGAGACATAATTATCCTCCGAATGGCAGCGTTCCGGCGATATGATTCCCATAACGATATGCCGACGATACACAGCATTCCAGACAACTTTACACAAGAACTCGGTGAAATATAATTCAAAGACGTGGACTCCCGTAATCAATTGATTGGCAGTATGCTTATCTCGCGGCAAGATAGAATCTTCCGTTTGTCCATCAGAACTAACGACAGAACAACGAGCTATATCTAATTGATGTGCTTCTATCAAACGGACTAACGTCTCATACATGCTGGGATGGAGCCAATCATCACTATCAACGAAAGCAATATACTCCCCTTTGGCAAATAAAAGTCCATTATTCCGGGCACCGCTCAAGCCTTCATTTTCCTGATGAACGGCTATAATCCGGTTGTCAATCTTCGTATATTCATCGCAGATGGCTCCACAACCATCTGGTGAACCATCATCAACTAAAATGATTTGTAAATTTTTATACGTTTGATTCCGAATCGAATCGACGCACCGTCGCAAATAAGGTTCGACCTTATACACAGGAACGATAACTGATAATAACCCCTTTTCTTCCATCTATCTTCTACCCACCTTATTCAGTGTTTACTCAAACCATAACTCCCCAGCAATCCAACTTATTACTAGTTTCAATACTGCCAGATATGTCAGCACTATGTTTTTTCCCTTCAATTCCAGAATTGTCATTACCTGACGAACGTATCATAGTTATTATCGGGTACTCTAAAATCAAATGCTGACAACACAATCACGCCGCCAATGTATCGCTGGGTTAACTTGCAATTTGATTCCAGCTATACTTTCTAATATGCCAGTCTTCTTAAACGTGGATGATACAACTGTGTAAAAATTCGGAAAGAAACCGAAGCATTCCGTAATCAAACCTGCAATATAACAATTTATGATATATAAAAACAACACATCAGGCATCATCATACAATCGTAAGCTACATCCTGTAACAAACCAAAGGGTTTTTACTGCGGCTGACATTCCCCATGTGTAATCAAAAAAGCCTACAACGATAAAACCAACCCAAGCACAAAAACCCATTAAGATATATGGGCTATCCCATCTCCTGAACATCCAAAGAGAATAGACCATGAATGTTATTAAACCAATAAACCCCAAAATCCCGCTGTCTACAGCTGTCTGGACATAGATATTATGGAAGTGACCGAGTCCCTGCGTATCCGCTGCAGTGCGATAACTTTGGAGATAGACCTTTCCGCCTTGTAAGATTCCATAACCGATAACAGGTTTTTCTTGTACCATGACTACCGCGCTTTTCCAAGCTTCAACACGGTCGCCATTTGACCGATCCGTTGTTATATTCACAATAGAAGTTGCACGTTGATGTAATTGAGGAGTTGCTACTATTGCACCGCCTATACAAATAAGAATCGTCACTAATGCAAAAAATTTTTTAGGGCTCCATTTCGCACCTTGATAGAGCACAAATGGCATAACAGATAAAATTCCCACCCAGGAACTTCTCGTTCCACTAGCAATTGCCCCAAAGACAATGCACACGGCACAGAATAACATCCAATTTTTATGCCGTATATCTTTTCTCCGTGAAATCCAAAAGATAATACTAGCTGGGAAAATCGTAGCAACTATGCTGGCATGGCGAAGCCAACCATCTCCGAGTCCTTGTGCCCGAGGGGCCTGTGTGATAACCCGCTCAGCAAGTGTTACAAGTCCATCTATAGCCATAAAAGCAATAAAGAAAATTAAAGCCTTCTTGATAGCCTCATTATCAATCTTTAAAAAGACCAACATAATTAGTACAAGAAACCGTAGCACAAAATAATCAATGTATTTAGCAATTGAATATTCAGGATTCAAACTAAAAATTGCAGAAGGCAATATCATTAGTGCAAAAAATACATAAACTAAAAAATATCTTTTAATTTGTTTCGATAAAAATAATTTTTCACCAGAACGATATCTCTGACAGGTGTCAATAATAAAAAACACGATAGCAAATGCATAGAATACATTTCCGACAGCAATAGTAAGACGCTGTACACATATTGCCAAAGTAAGCATGATAAGGCATAAATGATTGAATTTTACTTTATGTATAGGACCGATTATCTTCTTCCCCCAAATTAAAAATGTTAAATTATTTAACGCCATTAACCTTCACTCTTTCACCCTAAAATCTTTTTCCAAAGGCCCGCCCATTCCATACGTAAATTCTGTCTTACAATGGATTTTCCTTTCATATCTGCACCAGGCTTTGGCATTGGACTATTTTTAAAAGTGGTCCAAGGTAAATAATCATAATAGAACTGATTAAAAGGTCCGTTCAAAGAAAATTCCCAAGGTTTATATCTTCCAGCCCAATGAAAAACAGCCGGATTCTTTATTGCTTCTAAAGCCCTTGTTCTAAGCGAGGTACGACATAATACTTTTAAAGGCATCATAAACACAGGTGGAATAACGTTCCATCTAAGTGGAATATTTTTCCAATTATTCATAAACACTTTATTCAATCCATCTTGATCATGATGACGAAAAGAATGTTTAGTTACATTATCAATGACTAAACTCCCATATTTTTTTTGCCGCCACTGTTGCAAATCAATGACAAGAACCCCCGAATTAAAATAAGGAGTTCCTTCTGGCAATCCTAAAGTCTCAAACTTTTGCCGTCTCATCCGTTTAGATTTCAAAATACCAAAATCACAAACTGCACCTATCGGTTTCCCTTCCAGGGAAAGGGCCCATAGCTTCTCCACATCATCCAGCACAACTAAATCTGTATCAAAATAAATAACCTTTGTTATTGTTTCTGGAAGCACTTGATCAATAGTAAGCCGCAAATACGCAGCTTTACTAATATGATCACTCGTAAAACCTTTAATGTCATCACTATTTACAGAGATAAACTGAACTTCTCCTTTTAAATTATGTACAGTCTGTGCAATTCGATTTTGATTTTCTGGTAAAATATCATCACTCAAAATATAAAAATGAATCTTTTCTGGACGTGCTGTATTTTTCAAGACAGAAGCACATGCTACCGCTAAATGCTGTGCGTATTTATTATCTGATGCAAATACAATAGAAATTTTATTCATCTTTTCTTTCCTTTATTTCGCATTTGTAATTCGTATAATTTGACGTATTTCAACATAGTATAAAATCCATGCTGTACACACGAAATAATTCCCATCCAGCCATCTAAAAAAGCACCTTTGATAAGTAAGGCACGCAAAGTCCCTAAACTTGCATGTAAAAAGGCAGTTCCCAAAGTTACTCTTTTTCCTTGTTGATATCGTTCCTCCGCCCAAATCGTTGTATAATAATCAGCTTTCATTAACCATTGATGCCAACTATTATAGGTGTAATGTTCAATGTTTCCCTGCAATGTTTTTCTGTCCAATGGGCATTCTGGATGTTCATGTACTTTGCTTACCCACTTTACCTGGGTACGTGGAAACATCCGATATACTGTATCCGGCGCAAAAATACCATGATGGAAATGGTATCCATTAAATACCATGTTTCTTTTCATTCCATATTGTGCTCCCTTATCACCATTCTCAAGAATCTGATGGATGGCTGCAATGAGTTCATCGTTAAGCCGTTCGTCTGCATCAAGATAGAGGACCCAGTCTGCTTCTGTCTGTTCCAGAGCGAAATTGCGCTGTGCGGCAAAATCATCATCCCAGGCACGGAAAGCAACATTCGCTCCCTGCGCCTTTGCCAGCTCTACCGTACGGTCCGTACTTCCTGAATCAATGACAATCACCTCGTCCGTGCACTTTTTAGCATTCTGGACGACATCGACAATATTTATTTCTTCATTTTTTGTCAGAATCAATATAGCTAATGAATTCACAGTGAATTCCTTTCTGTGTGCAACCTGTATAAATGGGCATATAATCACATAATATTGTACCATATCGTGCCCCTAAAGTCATGGTCTGACAGAAAAAAGAGAGGCTGCCGTAGAGACAGTCTCTCTTTCATATGCATGGAAGCTTACATCTTGCCAATGTCTTTCAACAGTTGTTCGCATTTTGCCCGTACTTCCGGTGTGGCATCGACGAGGGGCAGACGGAACGGGCCGGCAGGATAGCCGAGCATGTTCATCATTGTCTTGATGGGAACGGGGCTGACGGTGCAGAAAATCCCTTTCATGAATGGCAGGTATTTCTGATGCAGTTTGGCTGCTTTCTGGACATCGCCATCTTTATGGGCCTGGATCATTTCATCCATTTCTTTGCCAATGACATGTGCTGCTACGGATACGACACCTTCGCCGCCTACGGCAACGATGGGCAGTGTCAGGTTGTCATCGCCGCTATAGAGATGGAACCCTTCCGGTGCATTGGCAGCTACATACCCGGCATAATCAAGGTCGCCGCTGGCATCCTTCAGGCCAATGATGTTCGGGAAATCGTGGGCCAGCTTGCATACTGTCGGCGGTTCAATTTTGCCACCTGTACGCCCCGGTACGTTGTAAATGAAGATAGGCAGTTTCGTCGATTTGGCAATAGCCGCAAAATGGGCATAGCAGCCTTCCTGATTCGGTTTATTATAATACGGCACGATGCAGAGAATGGCATCGACACCTGTTTCTTCTGCTTTTTTTGCCAGTGCAATAGACTGGGCCGTATTATTCGTTCCGACGTTGCCCATGACCAGCGTCTTGTCTTTCAGGGCATTGGCTGTCATCTTGAAGAGTTTCAGTTTTTCGTCTTCCGTCATGACGGCGCCTTCGCCAGTCGTCGCCGCTACCAGGATACCAGCGCCTTCATCGGCATATTTTTTTGCCAGATCGACAAAGGCTTCATAGTTGACAGAACCATCTTCATGAAACGGCGTAATCATCGCCGTAATAATATTAGGAAAAGTTAACATATACATTCATCTCCCAGTTCATTGATTTACTTAATCATATCATGGGCCAGCATGTATTCAGCAATCTGCAAGGCATTGAGTGCGGCCCCTTTACGGATCTGGTCGCCGGAAACCCAGAGGTTGATGGCCTTCGGATTATACAGGTCTTTACGAATACGGCCGACGTAGCAGTCATATTTTTCCGATGTATAGAGAGGCATAGGATATTCCATTTCTGCCGGATTATCCTGCACCTGTGCACCAGGGAATGCATTGATGGCTTTACGTACGGCTTCTACATCCAGTTCGTCTGCCGTTTCGACCATGATGGATTCAGCATGGCTGCGGAATACCGGTACGCGGACGGTCGTCGCCGTAATAGCAATGCTGTCATCGTGGAGCATCTTGTGGGTTTCGTTGACCATTTTCATTTCTTCTTTGGTGTAATCGTTGTCCAAGAACTTATCAATCTGCGGAATCAGATTGAAGGCGATAGGATAGTGCTTGGGCAGGCTCTTGCTCGGCAGGATCTTCGGCTGCATTTCTTCCCCTTTAAGATATGCTTCCGTTTCTTCCTTGAGTTCATCGATTCCTTCCTTGCCAGCTCCCGAAACAGCCTGATAGGTGCTGACCACGATTTTCTTGATTGGCGACAGATCGTGGATTGGTTTCAGTGCCATGAGCATGATAATCGTCGAGCAGTTCGGGTTGGCAATGATGTTTTTATGCCAGGCAATATCTTCCGGATTGACTTCCGGTACAACGAGAGGTACTTCTGGATCCATGCGGAACGTGCTGGAGTTGTCGATGACGACACATCCCCGTTTTGCCGCTTCCGGCCCCAGTTCTTTACTAATCGAGCCACCGGCAAACAAACCGATATCGACACCATCAAAAGATTCCGGCTTGGCTTCTTCAATCGTATATTCCTGGCCATTTACGGTCATTTTTTTCCCTGCTGAACGGTACGAAGCCAGTAACTTCAGCTGGCTGTATGGAAAATTCCGTTCTTCAATGAGACGGATAAATTCCTGTCCTACGGCACCTGTGGCGCCCAAAATAGCTACTACCGGTTTCTTTGTCATTCTGAATTCCCCCTATTATGCCGGTTCTCGCATGGTTTTATAAGAAATTTTCCAGACCGAATGTCAGGCCCGGATGAGAACCGACTTTCTTTACAGCCAGGATTACGCCTGGCATGAACGATTTGCGGTCGATTGAATCATGACGGATTGTCAGGTATTCCCCGTAACCGCCAAAGAGTACCTGCTGATGAGCCACATAGCCGGGCAGGCGGACGCTGTGGATGGGGATGCCATCTACTTTGGTACCGCGGGCCCCTTCGAGGCTTTCATGGGTCTTGTCCGGTGCCGGTTCGATGCCGGCTTCTTTCCGGGCTGCGGCAATCATATTAGCTGTCATGATAGACGTGCCCGATGGTGCATCCAGCTTATTGTTATGGTGCATTTCGATGATTTCGACATCCGGCAGATATTTTGCGACTTCCGTGGAAATTTTCATCATGAGGACAGCGCCGAGACCAAAATTAGGAGCAATAAAAATGCATGTTCCCTTAGCCAGTGCCAGTTTCCCCAGTTCGTCCCGCTGGTCAGCCGTAAGGCCTGTCGTACCGACTACCATGTTGACACCATGTTCAATGACCGTTTTAGCATTATCAAATATAGCCCGGGGCGATGTAAAATCAACGACAACATCGGGCTTTACGTCATCAATCGTCTTTCCCAGATTGTCACGGACAGGCATATGCAGCGTGCCGATCCCAGCAATATCACCCAGGTCTTCCCCGATATGTGTAATGCTGACACCGCCTGCCAGTTCCAGATCTTTATCTTCATACACGGCTTTTACTACCTGGCTACCCATGCGGCCATCTGCACCGTTTACGAGTACCTTCAGCATACTATCACACTCCCTAATGCAGTCACGGTAAGGATTTATGTATCCCCTTACCCTGCTAATATATAAAAATAATATACCTTATATTCATCTTAGTCAAGGTAAACGCCTGTATACATAACATATTATGTATACATAAATCGTCCGATTTGTCATAGTATATCTCTATATCAGTCATTACTGCTGGCTGCAGGCCGGCTTATGCTCCCGTACCTGAGAGATCAGCTGCCGTGCTGCCGTGATACTGGCCGGGCTTGTATCGTCACCGGCAAACATGCGGGCAATTTCCCGGATATGGTCTTCTTCGCTCAGAGCCCGGACCTGGGTGACCGTACGGCTATCTTTTTCTTTCTTATAAATGAAATAATGGTGATCCGCGCTGGCGGCCGTCTGTGGCAGATGAGTAATGCAGAGCACCTGACCGCGGCTGCTGAGTTTACGTATTTCCGCGGCTACCTGCAATCCCGTCTGTCCACTGATCCCGACGTCGATTTCGTCAAAAATCATCGTCCGTCCTTCGACTGAATCGGGACCGTTAGCCTTTAGTGCCAAAGCAATACGGGATACTTCCCCGCCGGAGGCAATTTTAGCCAGAGGCTGCATGGATTCCCCTTTATTAGCAGAAAAATACAGCTCAATAGCTGCTGCCCCTTCTGGCGTAATATCCTTCATGGGTTCCATGTGAAAAGCAATACGGCTGTTGACGAGGCCCAGACGGAACAAAGTATCTTCCATCTTCTGCCGGAACACCTTGTCGGCAGCCGTGCGCAGTTCCATGAGTTGTCCCGCTTTCTGGCGGAGGGCACGGCTTTCCTGATGTATCTGCTTTTCCAGTTCTGCCAGCGTATTTTCCGACTGGTCCAGACGGCTGAAATCAGCTTTCGCTTTTTTCAGGAAGGTCATAATATCGGAAATCGTAAACCCGTATTTCCGTTTTAGTTTTTCGATAGAAGCCAGACGGGACTGCATCCGGTCCAGAGCGTTTTCATCAAAGGTAAACGTATCGGCATAACGCGCTACGCTGTCATGGATATCTTCCAGCTCATACGAAAGTGTCTCGACACGCGCAGCCAGTCTGGCAAAAGACGGCTCATACGCCGATGCCTTTTCCAGGCTGCGATGGACTTCATCAATTTGTTCCGTCATGCCTTTCTGCCTGTCCCCTCCTTCGAAGGCATAGAGCGCCGTCCGGAGCGTATCCTTGATATGTTCCGAGTGAGACGCCTTATTGATGGCTTCTTCCAACTCTTCATCTTCTTTTTCTTTGAGCTGTGCCCCTTCGATTTCCTTAATCTGGAAATCGAGGATACTCAGGAGGCGTGCCTTTTCCCCTTCATCTTTCTGCAGCTTCTGCGCTTCCCGGCACAGGCCATGCCAATGGGAGTACATATTGTCATACTCCTGACGCACCTGTTTCAATTCCGGTGTCAGGGAATCGAGAATCGTCACATGGTATGCCGGATCAAAAATGAGCTGATTGTCAAACTGGCCGTGGATATCGAGGAGAAAAGCCGAAATGGTGCGCACGACGCTGGTTGGTACCAGTGTGCCATTGACCAATATAGACCCGCGGCCGCTCTTGTGGAATTTACGGGAAATAATAAGCTGCCCGTCTTCCCATTCAATGTGATTCGCCTCTAATACCTGCTTCATAGCGCCGGTTTTATCTAAAAAAAAGAACGCACCCTCAACGAGGAATGCGTCTGTCCCCTGGCGGACAAAGGACGCAGAAGCCCGTTTGCCGCAGAGCATGCCGATGGCATCGAGAAGGATAGACTTCCCGGCCCCTGTTTCCCCTGTCAGGATGGTCACACCATCGGCAAAGCTGATGTGCAGGTCTTCAATCAGGGCGAAATTATGGATATGCAGTGACTGGAGCATCATCCATCATTCCTTCATGAGCGTTACGATGACTTTCGTAATCTTGGGAACGCTTTCTGTACTGTTCGTAATGATCAGGATGGTATCGTCGCCAGCGATGGTGCCGATGACATTTTCCCATTTTGCCAGGTCGATAGCAGCAGCTACCATATTGGCCGACCCCGGCATAGTGTGGATGACGATCTGGTTCAGTGCAGAATCGACACGGACGATAGAATCCTGGAACAGGCGGGCCATACGGTTTTTGGACATGAGCATATTCTGTTCCTGGCTCAGGGCGTAGCGGTAATGGCCGTCACTGGTCGGAACTTTGATGAGCATCAGTTCTTTGATATCCCGGGATACTGTAGCCTGTGTTACTTCAATTCCTTCTTCCTGAAGGGCCTTGGCCAGTTCTTCCTGTGTTTCAATCGGACGGGACTGCACAATTTCTTTTATCTTCGTGTAGCGGAATCTCTTCATAATTACCCTCTTTTCTGTACAATATATAGTTGCGGCGGACAATGTATCTGGTTCAGCGGCTGCCACATAGAGACATCGTAGTCTTTCTGGGGCACTGTCTGCAGATAGGTGCGGACGGCGTTCGCTTCGGCGGCCCCCGCATCCGTGCCGGGATACGCTGCTAACATAATTATCCCATTTTTCGCAATTTTATGCAAGCCTATTTTTATAGCTTTTACAGTTATTTCACCCGTCGTATGAAGGGCGTGGTCTCCCGAGGGCAGATAGCCTAAGTTAAATACGATCAGATCCACTATGTCCGGCACCTGTTCCAGTAGCTGGTCATGGGAGCCCTGCAACAGATGTACCCGGTCCGAAAGAAGCTGCTTATCACGGAGACGCTGCCTGGTCGCCGCAATAGCACTATCCTGAATGTCAAAGGCATACAGGGACGCGTCCCGGGCCATGCGCTCTGCCAGAAACGCCGTATCGTGCCCATTGCCACAGGTCATATCGACGAGAACCCTGGCCATGGGGACATACGGTTCCAGCAGCATATGCGACACATTGACAGCATTTTTCAATGGATACCATTCCATATCAATCATTTCCCATCATTTTTGTAAACAGATTTTTATAAAAATAGTTTTTGCTGAACCGGACCAGCTTCAGCGTTTTATCCGATTCATGAATCTGAAGCATCATGTGTTTGGTAAATTCCTGATCCATCATGCCATCGACGGATATGCGGATACCGTTGCGGCTGTTGGCGACAGACAGGGAGATCCGGTCTTTGTGATGCAGCACCAGTGGCACTTTTAGGAGCAGATGGGGACAAATGGGCGTCACCATGAGGCAGCGCACTTCCGGGGATACAATAGGACCGCCGGCCGAGAAGGTATAGCCTGTCGATCCCGTCGGTGTCGATACGATAAGTCCGTCACCGGGGAATTGCTGGACAAAGTGGTCGTTGATGCTCATATCGACACGGATGAGCTTGCCTACGTTGCCATGGCCGATGACGATATCATTGAGAGCATCGGGCAGTACCTGGACTGTCCCGTCTTCGTAATCCAGTTCGGAATGGAGCATCATCCGTTCTTCGAGAAAATAATGTCCGTCCAGTATGTCGTGAAACCGCTGTTCCAGATTCCGTGTTTCCACTTCATAAAGGAAACCCAGCGAACCCAGGTTGACGCCGCAGATAGGGATCCCGCTGTCAGCAAATTGGTTGGCCAGTTTGAGAATCGTTCCGTCGCCACCGAGAACCATAGCAATATCGATATTATCAAAGAGTGTCATCCGGGGACGCAGATGTGCGGCATCGATATGATGATAAAAATCCTGTGTACTCTGTGCCACGTAGGCCGGCAGAAAATACGGCAGATTATGGTGTTCACACAATCCGATGAGTTTGCGCACTACATGAGTGCTTTCTTTTTTGACCAGATTCGGAAAAATACCGATACGCATAGAATCACCTACATTTCATGAGACAGACGGACCACCTCATCAATGATATCGTCCGTGATGTCATCGTGGCATATTTCTTCTTTACGGCTGTATAACAGATATTCAATATTGCCATCGGCTCCCTTGATAGGAGAAAAAGTCAGCATGAGCGGAGATATGCCAAAACCGGCAATGCCGCTGATAACCTGGCGGAGCACAGCGCGATGTACTTCTACATCGCGGACAATGCCGCCTTTTCCCACATGCTCCCGTCCGGCTTCAAACTGCGGCTTGATCAGTGTAACCATGCTGCCGCCCATACGCAGCAGCTGGGAAGCTGCCGGCATGATTTTGAGCAAGGAAATAAACGACACATCGACAGAAATAAAATCGACGGGAGCCCCGATATCCGCCACGGTTACATTGCGGATATTGGTCCGTTCCATGTTAATCACCCTGTCATCGGTACGCAGTTTCCAGGCCAGCTGGCCATAGCCCACATCGACGGCATAGACGCGGGCGGCACCATTTTGCAGGGCACAGTCTGTAAATCCGCCCGTAGAGGCGCCAATGTCCATCATGGTCACACCGGTCAGGTCAATAGGAAATACTTCCATCGCTTTTTCCAGTTTCAGACCGCCCCGGCCGACATAGGGGATGGGATTGCCTTTGACAATAATATCCACATCGGGAGACAATTTAGTCCCCGCCTTATCCTGACGCTGGCCATCGACAAATACCAGGCCGGCCATAATCGTTGCCTTGGCCTTTTCTCTGCTTTCCGAAAGGCCCCGTTCTACGAGCAGGACATCCAATCGTTCCTTATGCTGCATGCTCCCGCCTCCTCAGCTGACCCGTGTCAGCATATATGTCACCAGATCGCGCAGGAACCAGGCGTCGTCGCCCAGCAGCTGTACTGCTTTGACAGCTTCCGCAGCGGCCTGTTCTGCCATACGCCGGGCTTCTGGCAGAGAAAAAATCGTGACATACGTTGCCTTATTATTTCTGGCATCGCTGCCGACAGGCTTGCCCAGTGTCTGTTCATCGCCTGTAAAGTCCAGAATATCGTCAGTAATCTGAAATGTCAGTCCCATCTGGAGGGCATAGGTATCAAAAATACGCCGTTGCTTTTCTGTAGCGTCTCCCAGAATGGCTGCCAGATTGATGGCCGCTTCAAAGATAACACCTGTTTTCATGCGGTGCAGAAGCTTCAGCCCGTCAAGGCCGATAGACTTATTCCCTTCACTTTCCAGGTCAAAAGCCTGACCGCCGACCATACCGGCCGGTCCGGCTGCTCTGGCAAACACAGCGATGCACTGGCGCAGCTTATCTGCGTCCAGCCCGGTCTGGCGTGCCATGAGTTCAAAGGCAAAGGTCAGGAGACCGTCCCCGGCCAGGGTTGCCAGTCCCGCTCCATATACGACATGATTGGTCGGTTTGCCCCGCCGCAGATCATCGTTATCCATACAGGGCAGATCATCATGAATCAGGGAATACGTATGGACGCATTCAAGTGCGCAGGCTACGTCGAGATATGGCTCCGGGTCTTTTCCCAGTGCTTCCAGCGTAGCCAGGAACAAAACAGGGCGCAGCCGTTTCCCACCGGCAAGGAGGCTGTAATTCATGGATTCGTATAGACGGGAAAACTGGGGTACATTCGTCTGAAGCAACGTCGTCAGGCGCTGATCGACCATCCGTTTTTTATCCTGTAAATAATCCTGTATCGTCATAAGTCGAGAGTCCCCTCCTCTGTCAGCGTATCTGTATCCGGCCCTTTCTGCATGTCTGCCAGGACCTGAGCCCGCTGCCGGGCATATTCCAGCGCACTTTCGCAGGACTGGGACACTTTGATCGCTTTTTCAAACAATTCCAGTGACTGGGCCAGTGTCAGATCCGGTGATTCCAGATTCTGGACCAGTTTTTCCAGTGTTGCATAATTCGTTTCAAAGTTTTTTAGTTTTGCGTTTGTCGCTGCCATGGATCGTTACCTCTTTTATTTCCGTTAGAATGGTTCCTTCCAGAAGTTGTATCGTCAGCGGCCGTTCCTGCCGGAGCAATTTCATATCCGTCAGGACATGACCGTCCTGCTCCAGCTGTCCGTACCCTTTCCGTACGAGCAAAGCCGGATTCATGGCACTGAGCGATGCTTTCAGTGCCTGCAGCCGTCCCGTCTCCCGGGTCAGCTTCAGATCCAGATGCTGCCGGGCCAGACGGATCAGCTGGGAAACAGATTCATCCTTCATCGTCAGGAAGTCATCGTAGCGCCGGGTCTGTAGCGCCGCTACGGTCCTTCCCAGTTCCCGTTCCAGGCGATTCAGCCGCTGGATAACAGACTGATACGCCTGATCTGCCATAGCCGCCAGGTCCATCTGGATTTCTTCAAAATCGGGAAATGCCAACTCCGCCGCATGGGTCGGGGTCGCAGCCCGGACGTCAGCAGCATAGTCGGCCAGAGTCGTATCGGTTTCATGACCGATTGCCGTAATGACCGGCACCTGCGCATCGTAAATGGCCTGTACGACCTGGGGGCTGTTGAAGCACCACAGGTCTTCCATGGAGCCGCCACCACGGGCCAGGATGAGCACGTCGAGAGACGGATCCCTGCCGGCTTTCTCCAGCGTCCTGGCAATGACCGTTTCGGCACCCGTCCCCTGTACGGGAACGGGAAACAGGCGGATTTCCACATAGGGATTGCGTTCTGCCGCTATTTTATGGATATCGTGCAGGACTGCGCCTGTTGCCGAAGTGAGGACACCAACAGTCCAGGGAAACCGGGGAATGGATTTTTTGTGCTCCGGCGCAAAATACCCTTTTTCATAGAGTTCTTTCTTAATCTTTTCGTATTGCTGCTGTAGCGTGCCTACGCCGCGGGCAAAGAGCTTTTCTATGATAAAAGACACGGTACCGCCTTTTTCATAGACATTGACAGCCCCTATGACCACGACCTGATCTCCTTCCCGCACGCCGTCCATGGAATGACCCACACGGCTTCGGAACAGAATGGCCCGGATAGAACACGTTTCGTCATGGAGATTCATATAGTAATGGCCGTTCGACGCCCGTTTCAGACCGATGATACTGCCTTCCATAGCAATACTCTGCAGGCGGTAATCGCTCTGCAGATCGTCTTTGATGCGCCGTACGACCTCTGTTACCGATGCATATTTCATAAGTGGCCCCTTTCCTTCCAGAATGCCCAGAATGCGGCACCAGAGGCATTATCGGCACTGTACCCGTCGGGGGCCAGGATGACCTGGACATGGTGCCGGCCCGCATAACGCAGCAGCTGGCTGCGGAGAAATCCGTTGCTCATGACGCCACCTACGGCAACCAGCTTGTCCATGCCGCTGGCAAGTCCTGCATCGAGCAGCTCCTGAAGGCCGTTCCATACGGTCCTGAGGGTCCAGCAGCTCATGGCACAGCAATCGGCTGTACCGCTGGCTATCTGACGCTGGGCCTGCGATTCCGGACCGGAATAGCTAATTTCACCATCGCGGCAGAAGACACGGCTCCCTTTGATGTCCATGGATCCTTTCCGGGCCATTGCATCGAGATGCACGCCTGCGGGAAAGGGAAATCCCAGGGCGACACCGACGCGGTCAATAAATTGTCCGGCACTGATGTCACTGGTCCCGCCGATACGGGAAATAGAAAGGCCCTCCTCGTCGGCAACAGCATGCAATAAGTCCGTCGTCCCGCCGGACAGGTGGAGTCCCGTAAACGGAGCTTCCGGTACAGTCCCCAGCGGTCTCAGGGCTGCCAGGAGATGGTTTTCCTGATGACTGATAGGGTACAATGGCACCTGCAGCATCGCTGCCAGGCTCCGGGCACACCCCAATCCGGCAAGGAATGCCGGCATATAACTGTCTTCCCGGCGCCGGGGCTGATCGGTCACTCCGATGGCACCAATGCGGTTGCCCTTGAGCGCCGGACGCAGCCGTTCCATGAGTTCCGGCAGATTACGCGTATGCTGGTAGACCATATGGGACTGGGAGAGACCGCGGCCGCCACTGGGTACAGTCAGAATACGCCGTTCATCCTGTACGACACGGCCATCGTCACCGAGAAGGCAGACTGACGTAGTATAGCAGCTTGTGTCGATTCCCAGATAGAGATTCATACTCTCTTACTTCCTTTGACGCACATAGGCACCTAAAATACCATTGACGAACCGGGATGACTTATGGCCGCTGAATTCCTTGGCCAGTTCAATGGCTTCATTGAGAACGACGGCATCGGCCATACGGGCATCTTTCGGATAAATGAGCTCACACAGTGCCAGACGCATGACATTCTTGTCCGCCCGGTTCATCTGGGAGACGTCCCAGCCTTTGGCCAGAGACTGGATAATCTGGTCAAATTCGTCCATATGTTCTGTCGTCGTCGTAACCAGGTAATTGCAATATTCCTCTTCATCCTGTACGGCCGGATTATGTTCCTCGTCTGTACCATTCACAGAATTGAGGATTTCTTTTTCCTGATACTGGATATCGTCTTTTCCATGAAATTCTCTGGAAAATAAAATTTCTATCGCCATCTGGCGTGCTTTATGTCTGCTCACGCGGACCTCCTATCCGGATTATTCCTTCAATACAACATCATCGACTGTCACATGGACTTCCAGTGTCTGAGGAGCTGCCATTTCCTGCAGTACTGCCGCTGCATGCTCCTGGACAGTCCGTGCCAGTACACACAAATCATCACCGTAATATCCATATACGTGGATATCGGCAGTCAGTACACCCTTCGTGCTGGCGTACGGCCACACTGCGGCCTTTGGCGGGAATCTGATCAGAGAGTTCCTGCAGCGCCAGTGACACGACCTGGACATATACGGAATCATTGACAAAAAATTCAACGTCTTTTGTTTCGCCAGTCATTGTCCTGCCTCCTTGTCTGCCGGGAAGACAATCCCCGCTATCAGAATATGGACGGCATCGACCTGGCAGCCCGTATCGCGTTCTACCGCCTCTTTGACCGCTTTCTGCACCTTGAGGGCTATATCGGGGATACGGTATCCGCTTTCCACGATGAGGCGCAGCGTGATTTCCACCGCATTGCCACTGATATGGGTTTCGGCTCCCTGGGATAAACTGCCCCGTCCCAGGCGGCGGGCTGCCGATTCGGCCAGTGTCGCATCCAGGGCATGGACATGGGGCACGAGGGCTGCCGTCCGGGCGGCAATAGACGAAATAGCCTTGTCACTGATATGAATACTGCCCAGAGCATTCGTTTTTGTCGTTTCCATATGCGTCACCTGACTATAAAAAAGAGGCTGGCGCAAGAAGACTTTCACTTCTCACGACAGCCCCTTGCCATGACAACTTATGCTCTGCCGATATAGTTCCCTGTACGGGTATCGATCTGGAGAACTTCGCCTTCATTGATGAAGAGAGGTACCTTGACGACATAGCCGGTTTCGAGAGTAGCCGGTTTGCTGCCGCCTGTAGCCGTATCACCGCGCAGGCCTGGATCGGTCTTGACGACCTTCAGTTCGACTGCGGCCGGAAGATCGATACCGATGACTTTGCCTTTGAACATCATGACGGAAACGTTCATTTCTTCTTTCAGGAAATTAACAGCGTCGCCGAGGCTTTCTTTGTTCAGTTCGATCTGTTCATACGTTTCATTATCCATGAAACAGTACATGCCTTCGTTTTCATAGAGATACTGCATCTGACGGCGGTCTACATGGCCTTCCTGTACTTTTTCACCGGCATTCCATGTACGTTCGACAACCGAACCGGTTTCCAGATTCTTGATTTTGGCACGGACAAAGGCAGCGCCTTTACCGGGCTTTACATGCTGGAATTCAACAACCTGCCATACCTGGCCGTCAATTTCAATCGTTACACCTGGTCTGAAATCATTACTTGTAATCATCTGTTAACTCCTCCTACTATAACTCCATCAAATCTTTTGGCGTTTTGGTTAAGATTTCACAGCCATTGGCTGTCACGGCAACGGAATCTTCGATGCGGACCCCATATTTGCCTTCTATGTACAGCCCCGGTTCTACCGTGACTATCATATTTTCTTTCAGGACACCGGTACTGCGCGGTGACAGGACCGGTTCTTCATGGATTTCAAGCCCCGTCCCATGTCCCAGGGAATGGGTGAAATACTGTGATACATGACGGGCAGCGAAATAATTGCGGACGACGAAATCGACATCCTTCCGGCTGGCACCGGCACGGACGGCGGCAACGCCTTCTTTCTGGGCAGCGAGAATCATATTATAGAAATCCCGCTGGTCCCGGCTCGCTTTACCAACAACGACGGTCCTGGTAATGTCGGAATGATACCCTTCCCAGACGGCCCCGAAATCAAAGGTAATAAAATCTCCTTTTTCGATGACTTTGGGACTGGCTGTGCCATGAGGCATAGAGGAACGGACACCGGATGCAACAATCGTCGTGAACGATTTTTCTTCCGATCCGGCAAGCAGCATATTGCTTTCCAACCGGGCTGCCAGTTCTTTTTCCGTCACTCCCGGCTTGATATACGGCAGAAGGTCGGCGAATGCCTGGCCGGCAATGGCACTGGCTTTCCGCGTAGCCGTCAGTTCGAACGGTTCTTTGACAGCACGCAGGACGTTGAGGTTGTACCCTTCAAAGTCACATTCTGTCTGCTGTGCAATCTGTTCAAACATCATATGAGTCAGAAAATTGCTTTCATATACGACAGCCTGGGCACCGCCTTCATACAGGCTCCGGGCTATGCATTCTGCCAGCCGGCCCTGGTGATTCCCGATGGCATACCAGGTGCCGGACTGACCAGCTGCCTGTTCCGTATACCGCGAATCGGTCCAGAGAACGGCCGTCGTGCCGGTCACGACCAGCGCACCTTCTCCACCGGTAAAGCCACTGAAGTACCGAAGATTCTCTGGCTGCATAATGATGACACCGTCTGCCGTATGTTCCTGAAGGAACTGGCGCAGCCGGTCTATTCTTTCTCCAATCATGCTATCACCTGATTTTTTCAGTCTACACCTTATCATATCATATAACAGAGGCGTTGAAAAGGAAAAATTCTCATTCAATCCGTTTCAGCTAACCGGAATACGGCATCCCGTTCCGTTTCTGTAAGGGAGCGCCACGTGCCCGGCGTCAGTGTCTCATCGAGAGAGAGACTTCCGATGCGCACGCGGTGCAAGGCTTCCACCGTAAGTCCTACAGCGGCACACATGCGCTTTACCTGATGGAATTTCCCTTCCTGTACGGTGATGGTCAGTTCCCCTTCTCCTGAGCAGACCGCCTTTGCCGGCAGGCACACCAGCCCATCGTCGAGGACCAGGCCGGCGGCAAACCGTTCCCCTATATCTCCGGGAACAGAACCTGCCACACGGGCTATGTAGACCTTGGGGACGTGTTTTTTAGGCGATGTAATGCGATGAGCCCATTGCCCGTCATTGGTGAGGAGAAGCAGCCCCGTCGTATCTTTGTCGAGGCGTCCTACGGGAAACAGCCCGGCACCAGAAAACTGGCGGGGCAGCAGGTCGATGACCGTACGGGCATGAGGGTCTTCTGTCGCCGACAGGATACCTTCCGGCTTATACAGCATGAGATAATAAAATTTCTCATAAGATACAGGCTCTCCTTTGACGGTCACCGTATCACGGCCGGGCTGTACTTTCAGGCTGCTGTCCCGGCAGGATATGCCATTGACGGCTACGGCACCGGACCGGCACAGCTCCCTGATTTCTTTTCTGGTTCCTCATCCCGTATGGCCCAGTAATTTATCGAGACGTATTGTATCTGCCATGCCATCACCTACATGACATTGTGCTGCCGGCCGTACCATTGCGGCTCATACCCTTTCATCCCTTCCAGATGCTGGGTACAATTCATGAGCGTCATGACACTGCGGCTGCCGTAATATTCGATAATCGTAAACGCCGTATTATACTGCTGGAAGCACCAGAGCTTGCGGAAATCCAGTTCCAGCAGGCCAAACAACAGGCAGCGGATGGCTGCACCATGGGAGACGATCATGACCGAATCCCCGTCTGCATGATGGCTGAGCAGTTCCTTCGTCTTCTTTGTAATGCGGTCCCGGACTTCAAGGAACGATTCGCCGCCCCGAGCCCGCATCTTGCCTTCCGATGCATAAAAGGCTTCGATTTCTCCCGGCCATTCTTTGGTGATTTCGTCATACGTATGGCGTTCCCATACACCAAAGCTGATTTCCCGCAATTCCGGATATTGCTGCACCGGCAGATGATGTGGTTCTGCAATGATTTCGGCCGTCGTATAGGCACGCGACAGCGTACTGGTATAAATTGCATCAAAATGAATATCTTTCATAAAATGGCTCAGGCGCCGGGCCTGTTCTATTCCCGTAGCATTGAGGGGCACGTCCGATGCGCCCTGGAACCACTGCTGGGAATTGCCATCGGTTTCACCGTGACGGACGAGATAAAGCTTGATCATGTATCTATATTCCTTTCCTGTAATCAATATATAGCGGCACAGAAGCCGAGTAACAGCAATTCGCTGCATTCCGTAACGGCACCATAGGTGTCACCGGTTACGCCGCCGAGATGCCGCACAATATAGGTATTGAGTATCAGACTGGCTGCCATGGCAATGCCGAGGAAGGCCAGGTACAAGAATCCTCCCACCAGGGCCGGCGGCAGGGCTGCCAGAAATCCCAGAGCCAGCGTATACGGCGGGGCATAGGCAGCAAAGGCCTTTCCCAAGCCTTCCGGACGGGCATAGGGAAATTCCAGTACGCTCACCAATGTGCCATAACGGGCCGCCGCCGGTATGCCAAGGAGTGCCGCATAGGCTGCCGGTCCTTCTATGTTTGCCAGAAAACAAATTTTCAGCAATGCCAGAAAGAAGAACGCCATGACACCATTGGAACCGACCCGGCTGTCTTTCAGTATTTCCAGCATCCGTTCCCGGCTGCGTCCGGAAAAGAGGCCATCGGCCGTATCCATGAATCCGTCGGCATGGAGTCCCCCTGTAATGAGAAACCAGGCAATGATGACGCATACGGCCCGGTAAAACCCGGAGAGGGCCATTCCCGTGACGAACCAGCACAGGCACAGGCACAGGCCGATGCAGCATCCTACCAGGGGAAAGCAGCGCAGCGATGCGCCAAAGGCCTCATTCGTCCAGATCAGATGCCGGGCCAGCTGTATGCGCGTGAGGAACTGGAGAGCGATGAGAAAACTCGTCATGGCTATTCCTCCCGGACTGGCAGCGTAACCTGCCGGCTTTTGATTTCTATAGTAATGCCACACACACTCAGGTAGACTTCATCGGCAGCGGCAGCCGTACGCTGGTTCAGAAAGCCGATGAGATCACGGTACTGGCGGCTCACTTTCGCCATGGGGACGATGCCCGACCCCAGTTCATTGGTAACAATGACAAAGGTCCCGCCAGGGCGCTGCCCTGCCGTCCGGAGCACCTTGTCCCATTCTTCTTCCGCTTCTTTCAGGATATGGGAGAAATCATCTCCGTCCCGCTGCAGCAGGAAATTGGAAAAATACAGGGTCAGACAATCGAGCAGGATGTGATCCGCCTGCTGCAAAATAGACGCAATGCGGTCTCTCAGTCCCGACGGGACTTCAAAGGTCTGCCACGATGCCGGACGGCGGCTGCGGTGCCGGGCTACCCGGTCAGCCATCTCGTCATCCAGGACCTGGGCTGTTGCAATATACCCATGGCGTCCAGGACACGCCTCCAGATACTGCTCAGCAAACTGACTCTTGCCACTGCGGGCGCCTCCCGTAACTAAAACAATGCGGGCCATTCTCCTTCCCCCTTTCCAGCACGATAGACATATTATACTACTGAACAGATGCCTCTGCCAACACGCTTCCGCCCGAAAAGCCCCGACCTTCCGCATATGCACAGGGCTTTTTTTGGGGAAAGAAAAAATTTTGTACGTTTTTTGTAAAAGATGCTTGACAATACGCGCAGAATTGAGTATACTAAACGAGTCGCATGGGGGTATAGCTCAGTTGGTTAGAGCGTCACGTTGACATCGTGAAGGTCGTTGATTCGAATTCAACTATTCCCACCAATGAAACCAGGACCGCCGGAATCCGGCGGTCTTTTTATATACGTATATGAGGAAATCCGATTATGACCAGTCCGCACATTACGTCCGTTTACGGCAGTGCCGAAGCGGAATATACCATAAAGAAATCACGGTTTCTCGCCCATCTTAAAGAAGTATCCAGCGAAGAAGAAGCCTCTGCTTTTATTGAATCCCGACGCAAAGAATTCTGGGATGCCCGGCACAATTGTTACGCCTATCAGATTGGTCCTAGTGGTGCCATCCAGAAATCCAGTGACGACGGCGAACCTTCGGGAACGGCCGGACGGCCGATGCTGGAAGTATTGAAAAAAAACGGGATTACCAACACCGTAGTTGTCGTCACCCGGTATTTTGGCGGCATCAAACTTGGCGCCAGCGGCCTCATACGGGCCTACAGCCATAGTGTTTCCCTGGGCCTTGCGGCCGCATCCATTGCCGATTATCTTCCTTATCAGGTCATAAAAGTTTCTGTTCCCTACTCCTTTGTGAGTACCATAGAACGGCTGGCACCAGCGCATGCCATACGCATTGCAGACCGAAACTTTGCCGCCGATGTGACGTTTACCCTTGAAATACCGGAAGAACAGACTGATACGGCAATCCAGGCCATTACGAACGCGACTAATGGCATAGCTGTCTGCACGGCAGAAAAGACACGGGTCATCCCCGTCGTACGAACGTAACAAAACCGGCAAAAAAAGCCCCTGGATGTGCACATCTTCCCTCGTGCACATTCAGGGGCTTTTTGCCGGTTCATATATTTTCTTCTATTTTCTTCTGCACCCGTTTTTTCTAAAACTGCAATCTGTAAACTATCTTTTTCTGTCCTAATCTTTAGGCACCCAGGTACGGTTATTCTGAGCCTGCTCTTCTTCCCGGGCCAGCTGCTGGGACTGCAGTTCTGCTTCATACTGTTCCCGGGCAGCCTGTTCGGCCTGTTCCAGCTCTTCTTTTACTTTCGGATCTATTTTGGCATTTTTATCCTTGACCGTTTTCTGTTTTTCTGCTTCCAGAGCCTTGCGGGCTGCTTCCTGCTGGGCTGCCAGACGATCCAGTTCTTTCTGGCGCAGTCCCTGCCGCACGTCACTTTCCAGGCTCACATCGGGCTGGGCATGGACATCGACATAGACTTCAAACAGCCGGTTCCACGGGAATGTGACATTGACCGTACGGGGATCGATGCCGAGATAGGTCTGGGCATACCGCTGAAGCTGCTCTTTCGTGCGGCTCTGCATTTCACTCATGACCGTCGGATAGTATTTCTGCTCCGTATTGGCCTCTACCTTCTGCTGGAGCCGGTAAATATAATCCCGGACATTCGCCTGATACGCCCAGTTGTCCAGATACTGGGTCGTCAGCATACGCTGATGGGCATCGGGAGTCATATACCGGGCCAGAAGCCCCTGGGATATGCCATAGCCGACAGAGTTGCTGGCTGTATTCCATCCATTATACGCTGCCAGCTGATACATCATCTTATCCTGATACAGCCCATATATCAGGGTATTGTCCGATCCATTAGAAAAAGCCATATCGACGAGGCTGACAGGAATATTCTGGGCTATCGCCTTTTCTATCTGCGTAAGGAATGTCCGCGTCGAATCGAGCATGATGGGGAAATTTTCAAAATTGCCCGATTCCCGCGTCGATGTCGTAAGAGGCGTATTGACGGCCAGCAGCAGGTCCGGTTTTTCCTTGTCCGTTATCGTTCCGCCGATAGCTTCGATATGGGCAGCAATGGTCTTGCCAATGGCCTGCCCATCATAACTCGGTACGGTCTTTTCCCCTCCGCCGAGAGGATAAATGACCGTCACCTTGGGATGATAGTTGTTGAAGTCATTATTCGCCCGCGTAATGAGCAGCAGGCCCAGCTGATCGGCCCCGGGGAACGACCCGAAACTGGTCTTAGGGATGTCAGCACCTGCCTGTTCCAGATACTTCGACTCTAACGACGACTGGGTACGGACAGAATTATCATCATGGCCCAGGCTGTAATAGGTGAATATGCCTTTCCTGGCATCATTGATCAGGCGGTAATTGATGGCCATATTCTTCTTGCGGCGGCTGAACCAGTCCTGCAGATACTCCGCCGGGACGCGGCGCATAATGCTGAACCAGTCATTTCGTTCCTGTGGTGTCAGGCCTTCTTCATCCATTTTAGCCTGAAGCGATGCCAGTTCATAAATATCACTGCCAGCCTTGAGATAGTAATCCGGTTCGACGCCCTTGCCACCTGCCCAGGGACTGCGCATGACCGTACTAAAGGCATAAATCGGCACCTTATTAAATTTGCTGTGCAGATTTTCCACCTTTTCCAGACGGGCCAGCAGGGTATCCATGGAGAGGTTATGTTTGCGCGAATCGACCAGTCCCCCATAGACCAGGGAATCCACTGACAGTACCATGGCATCGGCTTTGCCGGCATTTTCTTCTACCCATTCCATCAGCTTATCGGGAGAACCCTGGAAGTTAGATCCGGACAAATACCGGTCTGGCGGCGTTATCACTGTATATCCGGCATCTTCGGCCGTACTGACCGTATAGGCAAAGTCAACGGGACGATTATCCTGCGGCACATATAAAATCGTTTTAGCCAGGGCTGCCGGGCCGGAACACAGGCACAGGGATACGACAACGGCGCCTAAGACCTTACGAAAACTATTCAACACTATCACCTCTGAAGACGCAGAAATAGAAAAAATTATCAGTTTATTATACCAGATTTACGGTCTGCCATGCAAATAATTTCAGAAACGTCGTCGCGTCGTCTCTTTAAGGCTTTGGTTATTGCAAATAAGGTGAAACACAAGTATAATACTTATAAGTATTATACTTGTGTTTCACCTTATTTCGTGGAGGTTATCATGATTGGCAGAAAACAGGAATTAGACCTTTTAGAAAAATTGTATACGTCTCCTTCTTTTCAATTCTTGATTATGTATGGTCGCCGCCGCGTCGGAAAAACGACAATTCTGCAAAAATTTGCCCAGACCCATGATTGTATTTTCTTCCCAGCCCAGGAAAAGAATGATGCCCTCAATCGGGAAGATTTTTCACGAACGGTCCAGGAATATTATACGGATGATTATATTGCTCCATTTCCTGACTGGGAAAAAGCCCTGTCGTTCATAGATAAACACTCCGGGCCAGACAGACGTACCGTGCTGATTATTGACGAATTCCCTTTTCTCGCTGAGCAGAATCCTTCCATAAAAAGTATATTCCAGCACACCATCGATCATAGCTGGCAAAATAAAAATATTTTTCTCATTTTCTGTGGCTCCAGTGTTAGTTTCATGATCAATGAAATCATGGGATACAAAAGTCCCTTGTATGGCAGGATTACATCCCATCTGGAAGTCAGACCATTTGATTATCTGGAAAGCGCTGCTTTTTTTCCTGACTATTCTCAGGAAGAGAAATTACTGGCTTATGGCATTCTCGGAGGAATTCCCCGCTATCTCAGGGCATTCAATCCCTCTCAGAGTATTACGGAAAATATTGCCGGACACATTTTATCGGAAAATTCCTATCTCCATGATGAACCCCAGCTGCTTTTACGCATGAAACTACGGGAGCCGGGCATATACAACAGCATCCTTGAGGCCATCGCCAATGGAGCTAATAAGGTTACCGCCATTTCTGACCGTATCCACGAAGACCGCAGCAAATGCACAAAATATCTGCAAGTACTGCAAAATATCCGCCTCGTAAAAAAAATAATCCCCTGTGGCCAGCCCAGCACCAGTAAAAAGGGAATATATACGATAGCTGACCATTATTATCGGTTTTGGTATCGTTATACGTTCTCGCAAAAAAGTTACTATTTTCTCTTAGGAGAACGAAAAGCTGCCCAGGAAATCATGGACAGAATTTCCGATTATATGGGACCTGTATTTGAAGAAATCTGTACGGAATATCTCCGGCGTCAGGCTAAAAATCACGCACTCCCTTTTATCCCGGCAGCTATCGGCAAATGGTGGGGCACCAATCCCATCCGCAAGCAACAAGATGATATAGATATTCTGGCATTGGATAAAACGGGAAAGGAAGGTCTGTTCTGCGAGTGTAAATTCCGGAACCGCCCTATGCCCATGGAAGAATATGATGATTTAGTACAGGCTGCCGCAGCCTTTCCCAACGTAACACAAAAACACTTCTGTTTTTTCAGCAAAGGAGGTTATACCCATCCCGTCATCGACCGTGCCAATCGTGAAGGAGCCAGGCTGCTGGGGATAAAAGAGTTATTTGAAATACAATAGCGAAGTGATTTCAGAAACGCTGTCCCCTCTTGCGCCGCTTGACCCGGGGCAGATTCCAGTGATAGCGGATGGCAAGGAGACGGACACCAACGGTCACGGCAAAGCAAATGATGGACGCCACATCAGCCGGCTGGCCCAGGGGAATATATAGGACATAGAGGACGATAGCACCGATAAAGGAAGCCGTGGCATAGACGTCCTGAATCAGTGTCGCCGGAATGCGTCCGGCCAGGACATCGCGGATGATGCCGCCACCGACGGCCGTAATCAGTCCCAGGGCGATGCACAGGACCCAGTAATCAGAAAACATATAGCAGCCCAGCAGCGTACCCGTAACGGTAAATGATCCAAGGCCGATGGCATCACATATGAGATACAGGTTAATAGACGCATGCATGAGGCGGTGGCGGCGGTGCGTATCCATATAGCGCAGGAAAAAAATAGTCAGCCCTATAGTCGCGATGATAAGCCAGAAATACATGCTATTCTGGAAAAAGGCCGGAGGGATCCGTCCCAGGATAAGATCGCGCACGATTCCGCCGCCGACAGCGGTCGCTGCAGCCAGAACAAAAATGCCAAATATATCCATGCGCCGCAATACGGCAACCAGTGCCCCCGACAGGGCAAAGGCCACGGTCCCCAGAATATCGAAAAGCTGCCACCAGAGTGATTGCATTATACTCCACCATCCTGTACAATAAAATCAGTTTATCTGATAGTAACCTATCATGAATACCAAAAAGAATCAAGGACATCATTATGACAAAAGATGAATTTTATATGGGCAAAGCCCTGGAAGAAGCCAAAACGGCCTTTGCTGTCGGTGAAATCCCTATCGGCGCCGTGATTATTTATCAAAAGAAAGCCATTGCCCGTGCCTACAACCTGCGGGAAAGCCTGCCCTGTGCCACAGCCCATGCCGAACTGCTGGCCATCGAAAAGGCCTGCCGCGTCCTGGGCCGGTGGCGCCTGTCGGGCTGCACGCTTTACGTTACCTGCGAACCCTGCCCTATGTGTGCCGGAGCCATCGTCAACAGCCGCCTGGACCGGGTCGTCTACGGCTGCGCTGACCCCAAGGCCGGCGCCGTCCGTTCCTTGTTCCAGCTGGCCGACAGTCCTCTCCTCAATCACCGGGCAGCCGTAACCGCCGGCGTCCGGGCCGATGAATGTGCCGCACTCCTGAAAGATTTTTTCCGCAGGAAACGGGATAAATAACGACCTGCGCCAGAAGAAAAAAGGCTACAACAAAGTGAGCTGAAAAACTCTGAACTGCTCCCCGTCAAGAGGACAATAAAAAATATAAGATTTTTTT